>CAJTFX010000032.1 GCA_910575555.1 Lachnospiraceae bacterium
GTGAAAAGTAAAAAAGAAAAAAGCAGGGCACAGGGATTTTATGGTTCAAAATAGGAACGTATTGACAGTTTAGTCTATAAGATTGAATCCAAGCTGCCCTAAGAGAGCAAATATTAATTTAAGCGTCAGAGCTGACCATTTCACACAGGCGGTTGACTTCCTCAATGGGGGTATATTCGTCAATCTCAAAGGGCAGCTCATAATCATGGATGGCGTATTCCTCATATTCATCATTCAAACCGATACGCTCTTTGACTTCCTCAAAGTCCACAGGCGGCGTGAACCATGCCCCCACCAGTTCGCCCTCATTGTATTTGCCTAAGTTGGCAATGTAAATCCGCATTTCTTCCACAGTGTCACCTCCATTCTCTGTCATGCTCCTTTTGGGGAGTTACGCTCCCCAAGCCCCTAGTGGACTTCCGCCATGAAGCAATCAGAGCTTGCTCCATAACGGAAGTGTAACAAGGGTTTCCTATGCACCGATAATCTTATTGAACAGTTCCAGTAAGATGTCCTTTACACCGTCCGCATTGAAGACCAGACCGACCGCTACAAGGGACACCACCAGAAAACCGATAAGTTTGGAAAATTCCCTCTTAAATCCGAGGTACAGTCCAATCACCACGATTGCCAGCAGCACAAGGGACTGGGCGTTGGATAAAAACCAGTTGTAAAGATTCTGTCCGAAATTCATAAAAGCTCCTTTCTTTCCTGTAAGATTCCTTATGTTTCAAGATTGCCGCCGTTAAAGCACCACCTCCTTTGCAGCGGCGGCTTGCTGCTTCAGGATTTTTTCGTGCTTCTCCGTCAGCTTTGCATGGGTGATGATGTCATGGACAATCTGGGTGTGGTTCATCTTATCCAGACGGAGAGCCAGCTTTAATGTGGGTGCTACCTGATGGGAGAGCCAGTGCAGGGTGCGTTCAAAGGAATAGGGTTCCGGTTTGGTTGTCAGTTTCAGGCTTCCCCTATGTTCCCCGATAAACCACGCCCATTCCTCATTGATACGCCAGTCAGAACGGGGCTTCGTATCGTTCCTATCCACGAACCGGACATAGCGGTTGATGATTTGAAAGGCTGTCTGTTCTGGATTGTCATGTTCTAACAGGTCACGGATGGCGTAAAAGGCACGCTCATTTTTCAGCCGGATTTCAAAGCGGTTCTTTACCTCTGCGTCTGCAATGGGAATATCGTGCTTTTTGTACTGCTCATAGTCTTTTTCATAAATGCAGAAGTACACCTCACTTTGGAGGGAGCCGATATACAGGGTGTTCCCCATACATTCTTTTTCCTCACGCCGTACCAGTTCTCCGCTGCGGTAGCTTTTGAAGCTGCGGAAGACCGAGATACATTCCTCATTCCGGCACTTCTCTGTCAGATGGGGAATGTTCAGGATTCCCGTTTTGTCATTGATGGCAAGGTCAAGCCGCTTCATCACGCCGTCCTCCATGAGAACGTCCATGAAAAACTCATACCAGCTCCGTTCCTGTGCCAGCAGATAGCTTTCAAACTGGCGGCAGCCACGCCCTTTCAGTTCCAGCAGCACCCCTTTTTCCAGTTCCGGCGATACCAGAACGAAAATATCCCCCAGATAGTAATGCTCCGTGTAAGAGTAAAATCCATAGTCTTCATGGATAAAGTAAGATAGCTTTAGCCGCAGCACGTCTTCCAGGATATGCTTCACATCCGTAGTGGGGAAGCGAATCCGAACATAATCAAAGAGCATTTCAAGGGGATTGTCTGGATTGAAGCGTTCCAGAGCTTCCGTGATGGCTTCCTGTAATGCTTCGGATGGGTGAGCCTTGCCCGTTTCAATATCGCTCAGGTACGGACGGGTGATTCCGGCAGCTAAGGCAAGTTTCTGTTGTGAGATACCGTAAACTTCCCGTTTCTCTTTGATATCCCGTACCCATGTTTCTTCATTCAGTGAAAATCCCTCCTGTCTAAAAAAGCGTATGTCAACTTTCAGAGCCTTGTTGACACACGCCGGATAGGGGAAAATCCCTTGTGTACCGTGGGATTCTGCCCTGTTGTTTGGTTGTTGCCTGTCGATTTGTACCCCTCTGTTAGATACGAGGGGTTCATGCTGGCGTGCCTTGCGGCACACCAGCCACAGCAGGTCAGTCCGTTTCTGCGGCTTCCGCTCCGCACGCCGCCTGCACTCCCTGCCTGCTGTCTATGAGCTTTTTAATTTCTTTGAGGAAATCGTGTCCTTTTGGTACAAGGGGCGTATAAAATTCCGAAATAACGCTGGTTCCCACATCCACATAGCCACGCCCTTTTATCTGCTTTAGGAAGAAGTCCTTTGTGGTTTCCCCGAACATCATCCCATAGCCCATTTCCGACATCCGCCCCAGAGCTACACGGAAATTGAACTGGTCACGGATTCCATCCCCCAGATACTTTGCGTCCGGACGTTGGCAGGCGAGAATCAGGAAGAAGCCAGCCTGCCGCCCAAGCATAACGATTTGTTTTAATTTGTTGAGGACAGCAGCGTTTTCCTTTGTGCCGAGCATTTCCATAAATGCCACATATTCATCAAAGATAAGGAAATGTGCCGGAAGTCCTAAGTAAGCGTAGTTTTCCCCTGTCCGGTAATTCTCCATGAGCTTCATGTCTTCGCTGCGTTTCATCATTTCTTCATAGAAATGGTCAATGCAGGCGAGCATATCTTCCTTTTTGTAGTACACATCCGGCATAACCGCCTGTAAATCCGCAAGGTCGGCGTTCTTCGGGTCTAACACGAACAGGACGGCGTTGGTGCGGAGCAGGGCTTCAATGAGGGTCAGGATGAAATAAGTCTTTCCGCCGCCGGTTCCTCCGGCAATGAGCATATGGGGGAGCTTGTCATACTCCCACCAGACATTTTCCATAAGCCGGAGCCTGCCGTCCTTTGCCTGTACATCCTCAATGGAGATACGGTTGGCAATGGTATCATAGAGCAGGGTGTACTCCACATAGGAATCCTTTAATTCCTTATCCGTCAGCTCACAGTACAAGCCGCTTTCCAGCTTTTTCTCCAAGTTTAAGAGCTGTTCCTGATATTTCCCCAAGGTGATTTCCACACGGATATGGAGCAAGCCCTGTTTCATCCGGTAGTAGATTTTGGGAAAGTAAGTGATGGTTTCTTTGGAACGGCTGGAAGACAAGTCCTTGAAAAAAGCGTCCTCATTTCTCTGCTCCGATTCATACCATTTATTTTCCAACACCATCCTTGCCAGCTTTTGGCGGTGGATGAGCTGCTTTACTTTGTCCCTGCGGTATTGCCAGAACAGAAGAACGGCTGTAAGACACACCAGCCCTGCCACGCCCAAGCTGAATAACAGGTAAGGGATGTTTACATCCTGTACTATCTGGGAGAGGGGCACTTCCTGCCAGTTGGTTCTGGCAATCTGCCGGATATGAAACAGCAGGACAACCAGCAGGAAGACAGGGAGCAGAGAAGCAAGGGCAGTATGAAATACAAGGTCTTTATCCGTGGGACGGATACGTTTTCCACGGGGGAAAAGCTGCTTCATGGGAATAATCCTCCTTTCGCGTTCTTCTTATGTTCCTGTTATTTTACAGGGGGAGCGTCTTTCTTCGGCGGCTGCGGATTCATGGCAGCCCCTTTTTTCAGGACAATATCCTCCGCCTTGATGTACCAGTCCACCTCTGCCCCTTGAAAAGTAGCCGTTGCCACGGTGTCTGCCACCGGATTGATAAGTTCCACCTCTGCGTTGTAATCGAACTCCTTTAACGGCACGCTGGCAGGGATGGAAACCTGAATCATACGCCCCTGTCCTCTGGATTTTAAGTCATAGGTACGCTCCTTGATTTCTTCTGATACCGAGCCGTCTTCATTCTGGAGGTGAACCTCACGGCGGAGGGCAGAAAATTTCAATGCCCCGAAAGTTGCTTCCTTGTCAATCACGATTCCGTTTGCTAATCTCATAGTCTGATGTCCTCCTTTTCCTTACGCTTTTACCATATCGTCAGCGTGTAAAATGTAGTTGGTGAAGCCCCTTGTGCCGATTTTATAGCCCTCTGCGGTGATACGGGGATTGACGAGCTTCACACGTTCCTCAAAGTCAAAATGTTTCTCTCCGGCTTCGGCAGGGAGGATAACTACAATATCATCCGCTCTCTGTACGTCCGAATACAGATTGAAGCTGCGGGAGAATACCGTCATGCGTCCGTTGATTCTTCTCTGTTCTGTTTTGTCTTCTCCGGCAAACTCCAAGTTGCCGAATGTCTTTTCCATGTTGGGGATAACGAATTTTAATTCCATATAGATGTACCTGTCCTTTCTGAAATAATATAGTTGGTTCGATAGCTTCTGTTGATGTTCCACCCGACAACGGAGGAGAACGATTTTTCTCTGTCATACAAAACCGCCTTTCTTATTCATGTATGGTTTCTGCTATTCCTGCCATGATGTAATCAGCACACGGCAGGGCGATTGCGTTTCCAAGTGCTTTGCACCGTGCATTATCACTAATGGGTTGTCCTAAATTTCCATATGCCGTCCACCCCTCCGGTAATCCCATCAGGCGCTCACACTCAACCGGTGTCAAATTTCGGAGAACTCCGTCTTTTTCTTCCCCCTCATACCAGAATGAAATCATATTGACTGCTTTTGCCAGTAAAGTTGGAAAAGGTTCATCTGGCCGTCCGAAACTTGCGAGGAAAGCAGACTGGTTTCCTGATTTTGCAGCACTCCGCATACGCCGTTCCTGAAAGGGGCGGATGACGGGTATTTTCCCCCTTGTTTTATCAAGAGATATTCGACTGGCTCCGGCGGCGGGCAGCCCGTAGTCTGTGCAAGGCGGAGGAAGCGGGAACATATCACGGGGCTTAAATAGTATTTCTGCGGAACGCTGTCCTCTAAAATCTGCCACAAGGAAGATTCTCTTTCTTCGCTGAACAAGCCGGGGCTTTCCCCAATACTGGGCATCCATGAGCCGCCAGCACAGGTCAGTCTTTCCCCCTCGCACCATACCGGCGTTAGCCCATCCTCCAGTAGGAGGCATTGAAATTTCGGTATCGGAAAATGATTGCAGCACGGCTCTAAAATCCATCCGGTCATTTGAAGAAAACGCTCCCATGACGTTTTCCCAAACAGCGATAACTGGATATAACCCATTTGTAGCACACCTCATTTCTTCTATAATTCTGATAGCCTGAAAAAACAGTCCTGATTTGCTTCCGGCCAGTCCCTCACGCTTTCCGATTTTAGAAAGGTTCTGGCAGGGAGAACCGAATGTAATAATGTGAACAGGGGGGATGTTCCCTCCGTGTATCTTTGTAATATCCCCTAAATGTTCCATGTCTGGGAAGTGGCGTTTTGTTATGGCTATTGGGGATTTTTCAATCTCGCTTGCCCAAACGGGAATAATTCCATTACGGGAGGCCGCAAGAGGGAACACACCGATTCCATCAAACAGGCTTCCTAATTTAAGGGCACACATAGACCGCCTTTCGTTTTACTTTTTTATGTGTTATTTCCATTTTTCTGCTCCTTTCCAGACAATAAAAAAACACCATCAATGGAAGTCCATTCAATGGCGTTTGCTGTTGTCTGCTCATTTCTCAAGGTAAAGCAGAAAGCCCAATAGAAAAAGACGCAAATCTCAAAATGCGTCTTTTTCCATCTTCATATTCATTTTTTATAAAAGCACCGTCTGCCTGCTGTCTGCAAAGCCTTGATTTTACTGGTTTTTTACTACCATCCTTATCAAAGCCTTGCTAACATCAGCGTTTGCGGGTTTTCTTTACATAAATGTCAAGCATCAAAAGAGGCACAATAGATCTCAGGTTTTGTTGTCATTTTTTAGCCACAGTATAATGCTGTGGCTTTTTTAATGGAATAAACCATAAGGGATTCTTATGGAATTTATGGTATTTCAATACACTATAATTTTTTACGTTTTGACAAAATATGGCAAATTTTTGGGCAATGCATAATCTATATAATGAAAAAGGTATTTTTCATTATATTTTCTAAAAAGGAAGTGTTTTTATGAATCAAAATAATTCATGTTACTGTAATCAGAATCAGGAACAGCCCTCGTGCAGTCTCCGCGGTCCTATGGGACCTAAAGGCGATCAGGGACCGGCAGGTCCTCAAGGTATTAAAGGGGATATGGGTTGCCCCGGTCCTAAAGGCGATCGGGGAGAACCAGGTCCGATTGGTCCACAGGGTATTCCAGGCGTTCCAGGTGCAAGGGGGCCCAGAGGAAATACAGGACCGGTGGGACCCACCGGAAATACAGGACCGAGAGGCTGCGACGGACCGAGAGGCTACGCAGGCCCACAGGGTATTCAGGGTATTCAGGGGGTTCGTGGAGAAATAGGTCCCAAAGGAGACCCCGGCTGTGAAGGTCCCAAAGGAGACATAGGTCCTGCGGGTCCTGCCGGTCCAATTGGCCCTGCCGGTCCTGCCGGCCCCCAGGGAGATGTTGGTCCCCAGGGTCAAAGAGGAATGCCAGGTCCTACAGGTCCCACCGGTCCAATCGGAGCCATGGGGCCGCAGGGCGTAACCGGTCCTCAGGGCATTCAAGGTGAAGTTGGTCCAGTTGGAGCTCAAGGGCCTAAAGGGTGTCAGGGGGATGAAGGTCCAATCGGGGCAACCGGAGCGACCGGCCAGACCGGAGCAGATGGAGCTACTGGGGCGACAGGTCCAACCGGAGCAGATGGAGCAACCGGAGCCACTGGGGCGACTGGCCCAACCGGCCCAACTGGCCCTGCAGGTATAGCATCAGAAGAAAAAGTGTTCCTCTTTAATTCAGTAAATCCTGTTACGATGACAACGATTACGGATGGCATCTCAGGTGTGCCGGCTTTTGTCGGTTTTGGTGCCAGCGGACAGGGCTCCTCGTCGTTAACCTCTACGATGAATGTGGCAGATATAGGCGGATATGCCAGCAGTTTTTGCTTTTCAGTTCCTTTTGAAATTGAAATTAATCACTTGATTGTTTTTTTCACCACCTATGACTTGTATGCTCAGGCTAACCCTGAAATGACGATAAGCGCACAATTTTACGAGGCCAAGGAGGATAGCGATATATTTTCAGCTATTGAAGAAACGTTGATTACTCTAACACCTTCCATTACTGATGCAACGCCCGCTGGAACTTTACTGAGAGGCGAGATCAGGACGAACAGACTGGTGGAAGCGAACACAAGGTTGATGCTGGTATTTTTTGGAACATCAAACGGAGCAGATTCGGTCGTCACAATCGTAGGATATGCAAGAGCCACCTTGGTTTACACTTGATATTTCAAGATATAAATCAATAAAAGCCATATGATGTATCCCGGAGGCTGCGGTCTACGGAACCTCCGGGATGGTTCCTGTGTAATGAAAGGCAATATACAAAGCTGTTTGGACATAACGCTTTATCAAAGAGATTTAAGCGTTTATTTTTTGATTTATTGTGAAAAAGGTCTTGTATTTTATGGGATAATATGTTACAACTAATATATTAGATAAATATTTAAAATATATTTATAGAGGAGAAGGAAAATGAATTTGGAATTAATCAAAGATTTTCGGGAAAAACTGGCAGATGGATGGGTATTGGGACCATTTATGAAAACCTGTGATCCGGGTTTTGTAGAATCAGCGGGTTATGCCGGTATGGATTTTGCAATTTTGGATATGGAACATGGCCCAATTAGTGTGGAACATCTGCAGAATAACATTCGTGCAGCGCAGGTATCCGGACTGTTGCCGGTGGTTCGCGTTAACAGTTATGAAGAGATTTCCAGAGCTCTGGATGTGGGGGCAGCGGCCGTTCAGGTTCCGCAGGTATCAAGTGCAGACGAAGCGGCAGCGGCCGTGCGGGAGGCCAGGTTTTATCCGCAGGGAGAGAGAGGCGTATGCAGGTTTGTGAGAGCGGCACATTATTCGGCAATGGATAGGACAGATTATTTTTCTGCGGCTAATCAGGCTCTGGTTATTGTTCAGCTGGAAGGGCAGGAGGCGATCCGGAATCTGGATGAAATCATGGAAGTGGAGGGGATAGATATCATGTTTATAGGACCATATGATTTGTCCCAGAGCCTTGAGGCGCCGGGGCAGACGACACATCCTCTGGTAGTACAGCAGATGAAAAAAATTGTTGATAAGGCCAGAGAAAAAAATATTCTGGTGGGGACTTTTACCGACAGTTTGGAGACATTGAAAATGTGGAATGATGCTGGAGTCAGATATTTGTCTTATTCCGTAGATGTGGGAATTTTTTATGAAGCATGTACAAAAATCAGGAAGAGAATGGAATCCATGAACTGCTAAAATTGGAAAAACTTGTTTTTATTCGTTGGATATGTTACTATTATGATAACAGATATATCAGTTATATAATTTATTTAAGGGGAAAAACAGATGAATAGTAAGTCGGATTATGCATACAGAGAGATTAAAAACAAGATTATACAAGGTGAACTGGCGCCTCTGAGCGATATTGTGGAAGAACGTTTTCAGGAAGAATTGAATATCAGTCGGACGCCAATCCGGGAAGCGGTGCAGAGACTGAACAAAGAAGGATTTGTTTATATTTATGCACGAAAGGGAACGATAGTATCTCCTATTAATGTGGAGATGATTTATTCTGTATATCAGGCCAGACTTCTGAATGAGCCGTATTTGTCAAAAGAAGTTTGCCATGAAGTGCCGGAAGAATGGCTTCGTCAGATGAAAAACAGTTTGGAGGACAGCCCTTTTGAACTGGCAGAGATGGATTATCGTCATTATTATATGGCTCTGGATTATGAGCTGCATACGAAAATTTTAAGCTACTGTAAGAATCAGTTTCTAAAGGATGCACTGAATATTGTAAATGATCACAGTCAGAGAATCCGTATCCGTACTTCAAGCTGTAATGAAGACATGGGGTGTTCCATTCAGGAACATATTGCGAT
The DNA here is from genome assembly GCA_910575555.1 of Lachnospiraceae bacterium. GTDB lineage: Bacteria > Bacillota > Clostridia > Lachnospirales > Lachnospiraceae > Petralouisia. The sequence continues at coordinate 8,905 of CAJTFX010000032.1, forward strand.
TGTGGATGCATTTCTCAGAAGGGACCCGGATCAGGTAGAAGAAGCCACAAGAAATCATATTATTAGTTCTCAGCAGGACGCATTTAAATATAATAAGGGTTAGCGCAATTTTACATATCAATTTAGAAGGTAAATGTACAAAGGTCGTCTGTCAGGAAGAAGTTATCTTCCTGATACGTACGATCATTTAAAAAACTACATCTGATATATAAGATGTATATATAAAATATTCAAATTAAAAGGAGAAGAAAAATGAAAAAGAAAAGTCTGGCAGCAATATTGGCAATGGTCTGTGCGGTGGCAGTTACCGCCTGTGGCGGTTCGACTGGCTCTGCTCCTGCAGAAAATCCAGAGACGACGGGGGAAACAGCAGAGGAAGAGACTGTACCGGAAAGTGGAGCGGCAGTGGTTGAAATTTCCTTTGGACATGACAATAATCCGGGTGATCCGGTTCAGGAGGCGGCGCTGTTCTGGGCAGAGAAGCTGGATGAATTAAGTGGGGGCACTATGAAGTTGAACGTATATCCTTCCGGCCAGTTGGGAAATAAGTCCGATCTTATGGATCAATTACTTGCCGGAGATACAGTAGCATGTATTGGAAACGGGCCGTTTTACGCAGACCGCGGAGCGGCAGATCTGGGCATTATGAACGCACCATATTTATTTGAATCCTGGGAACAGCTGGATAAGCTGGTAGCCAGCGACTGGTACGGGGAACAGATGGGGCAGTTGGAGAATGCCGGAATTAAGATTATCGCCAGCAACTGGAGATATGGAGTGCGCCATACAGAGACGGTCAATCCGGTTACATCTCCTGCAGATATTCAGGGTATGAAGATTCGGACACAGAACACAACGATTCATGTAAAAGGATTTGAATGTCTGGGCGCCACACCAACTCCCATGGCTCTGTCAGATGTCTATACTTCGCTGCAGCAGGGAACGATTGACGGACTGGAAAATCCGATCTCAGTATTATACAGCGGAGCATACTACGAAGTGGCCAAAAATCTTATGTTGGACGGCCATATCAGAGATTTATCCTCCATCTGTATCAGTGCGGATGTTTTCAATTCTCTGACAGAAGAGCAGCAGGGCTGGTTGATGGAATCCTGTGAAGCGGCAGGCGAATATCAGAATGAACTGGCCCAGAAAGCCGATGAAGAATGTCTGCAAAAGATGAAAGATGCAGGGGTTACCGTAAATGAAGTGAGCACAGAAGACTTCAAGGCGGCGGCAGAGAGCTTTTATTCTGATCCGGAGATTCAGGCAATGTGGTCTGAGGGACTGGTTGACACTGTGAAATCCATTATTCAGTAAAGTCATTATAGAAGATGGTGATCAGGAACAGTGCATATGGCATTTGTCCCTGATCACTCTGAAAGACAGGTGGTAAGAATGAAAATGAAAAAAATGTTTATCAGGCTCCTGGATCTGGATTATCTGATCGCTGGGCTGAGCCTGATCGTACTGGTTCTGGTAACGTTCGCAGGTGTAATTTTTCGTTATTTTTTAAATAATCCGATTATATGGGAGGAAGAGATTCAGCTGATGATGATTACGTGGACCATTTATTTTGGAGCATCGGCGGCATTTCGAAGCGGAGGACATATCGCGATTGATATGATTGTGGATCTTTTTCCGGAAAAAGTACAGAAGATATTCGATATTTTGATTTTTGCAGTGACAACAGGTGTGATTGTTTTTCTCATGCTCAACGGAGCGGCATTGGTCAACCAGTTTATCCGTACCAACAGAGTAACGAATATTCTGCATATTCCAAGCCAATATGTGTATATTGCAATTCCGGCCGGATGTGCTTTGATGATCGTCAGCAACACCATGTATTTTGTAATGAAAATGTTCCATCCGGAACAGAAAGGAGAGGAATAGGATGAATGTAGTTTTACTGACATTGATTGTTCTTTTGTTGTGTCTGTTTTTAAAGGTTCCGGTGTTTATTTCCATCCTGGCCGGCTGCGTTACTTATTTTGCAATGAATCCTAATGTGGCGACGCTGATTATTGCGCAGCGTGTGGTGGCAGGAACAGAGAGTATTCCCCTTCTGGCCGTGCCGTTTTTTGTGGCAGCAGGCGTCTATATGAATTATTCCGGCGTTACAAGTCGAATTATGGATTTCTGCAGTGTGATTACCGGGCGTATGACCGGAGGTCTTGCACAGGTGAATGTCCTGCTTTCTACACTGATGGGAGGATTGTCCGGTTCCAATCTGGCAGATGCTGCCATGGAAGCAAAAATGCTGGTGCCGGAAATGGAGAAAAAAGGATTTTCAAAAGAATTTTCTTCTGTGGTTACAGCCACATCTGCCATGATTACTCCTTTGATTCCTCCGGGAATCGGCATGATCATTTATGCGTCGGTTACCAATATTTCTGTGGGAAAACTGTTTATATCAGGCATTGGCATAGGAGCGCTGTTGTGCATTGCGCTGATGGTACTGGTCAGGTTTGTATCCAGGAAAAGGGGGTATGAACCGCTTCGTACAGAACGAGTATCAGGAAAAGAGCTGTTTCAGTCCTTAAAGGGAGCATTTTTACCGCTTTGTCTGCCGATTATTATTATCGGCGGAATCCGTATCGGAATCTTTACGCCTACAGAGGCAGGTGCAGTCGCAATTATTTATTCTCTGCTGCTGGGAATTTGTTATAAAGAACTGACGCTGAAAAACTTTTTTGACGGAATCAAAGAAACAGTTCTGACAACCGGGTCCATTATGCTGATTGTGGGTGCGGCTTCCGCACTGTCCTGGATCTTTACAAAAGAGCAGATTCCGCAGACACTGACAGGTTTTATGTTAGCGCATATTTCCAATAAATATCTGTTTCTGATTATCATCAATGTATTCTTAATTCTTGTAGGCATGTTTGTAGAGGGAAATGCAATTAATATCATACTCGGACCGCTGCTTGCGCCCATTGCTGCTTCCTACGGCATAGATCCGATACAGTTCGGTATGATTTTCATTTTCAACATTTCCATCGGGTCGATCTCTCCGCCTATGGGAACGCTGATGTTTGTGACCTGCGGAATTACCAAATGTAAACTGAAAGCTTTTATCAAAGAAGCGGTGCCGTTTTATCTGCTGCTTTTACTGGTGCTCGGTCTTATGACATTCGTTCCGGTAATTACAACAGGTTTAGTAACATTATTCTATTAATGATAAGGAGCATATAAAAATCATGAATAAACATCAACTGATTCAGATACATGAATTTGACAATGTTGCCATCGCAATCGACGGACTGACAGCGGGTATGGAAGTCGCAGTCGGAGGCAGCAGCTGTCAGGTACAAAATGACATTCCGGTCAATCATAAGATAGCGCTTCAGGATATGGAGCCTGAAACTGAAGTGATCAAGTACGGAAACGTGATTGGACATACAACAAAAGCGGTGAAAAAGGGGGAATGGGTACATTCACATAATATGCAGACCAGTCTGGATGGAATGCTGGAATACACGTATGAGCCCACCTCAGGAATCACAGAAGACAAAGAACGGGTAAAAGATACGTTCCTGGGCTACATAAGAAATAATGGAGAAGTGGGAATCCGCAATGAAATCTGGGTCATTCCTACGGTATCCTGCGTCAATCATACTGTGAGAATGATCGCGGAACGCGCAGGAAAAAAATTCAGTGAAAGCTGTGACGGAATTTTTGCATATCCGCATAATTCCGGCTGTTCACAGTTGGGGGAAGACCACAAAACAACACAGAAGATTTTGGCAAGTATTATTAAGCATCCCAACGCAGGCGGCGTGCTGGTTGTCAGTCTGGGCTGTGAAAACAATAATTTGAACGAGTTCAGGTCGGTGCTGGGTGATATTGATGAGAACAGAGTCAAGTTTCTGGTTGCCCAGGAGGAAACGGATGAAATTGAGAGAGGAGTAGAACTGATCGCGGAGCTGCTTTTAACAGCCAGAAAGGATAAACGAACAGAAGTGCCGGCATCAAAGCTGAAGATCGGGTTTAAGTGCGGCGGTTCCGATGCCCTGTCCGGGGTTACAGCTAATCCATTGTGCGGACAGATTGCAGACCGTGTGGCAAAAGAAGGCGGAACAGCCATTTTGACTGAAGTTCCGGAGATGTTTGGCGCGGAGACAATTCTGATGAACCGCGCAGATACCAAAGAGACGTTTGAGAAGGTTGTAGATCTGATCAATTCTTTTAAACAGTATTATATTAATTATGAACAGCCGATTTATGAAAATCCGGCGCCGGGCAATAAGGCCGGCGGAATTACAACTCTGGAGGAAAAATCACTGGGATGTATTCAGAAAGGCGGACATGCGCAGGTAACTGATACGTTGAAATATGGACAGAAAGCCGGGAAGCAGGGGCTGAATCTGATGAATGGACCGGGAAACGACAATGTATCGATTACAAATCTGGTAGCATCCGGCGCACAGCTTCTTCTTTTTACGACCGGACGCGGGAATCCTTTGGGAACGTCCGTTCCGTCTATAAAGCTGGCGTCCAATTCCAGTTTATTTGACAAAAAGAGGCACTGGTTTGATTTCAATGCAGGAACACTTCTGGAAGGCAGGAGTATAGAAGAACTCAGCGATGAGTTATGGAAGCTGATTCTTGACATTGCTTCCGGAAGGAAAAAAGCGAGAAATGAGGAAAACGGATATAAAGAAATTATGATATTTAAGGATGGGGTTCTTCTTTAAAAAATTTCGTAATGCGGCAGCCCCTTTCTTCAGTTAAACTATATATCTGAAAACAATGAGACTTATATCATTATTTTATAAAATTCATATAATATAGTCATTTGTCCTTAAGGAATCCGTCAATTATAATATGGGAAACCGCATAAAATATTCATAGTGGCTTTCAGCGGTTTCATAATACGATAACAGATACGTAATATGAACGAAGCTTACTTACACGAAGGAGGTATTTATTTTGAAAATCTTAGTATGTGTGAAGCAGGTACCTGACACCACAGAGATTAAGATTGATCCGGTTACGAATACATTGATTCGTGCAGGCGTACCCAGTATTGTTAATCCATTTGACGCATACGCTCTGGAAATTGCAGCCAGGATCAAAGATGCAAACCCTGGTACAGAGATCACATTATTGAGTATGGGGCCGGAGCAGGCGAAGGATGCATTGAGAGAATGTCTTGCAGTGGGCGGTGATAAGGCATATCTCTGCAGCGACAGGCAGTTCGGCGGTTCCGATACACTGGCAACCAGCTATATTCTCGCTTCCGCTATCGAGGCCATTGAAGAAAAAGAAGGTAAGTTCGATATTATTTTTGGCGGAAAACAGGCCATTGACGGCGATACCGGCCAGGTTGGCCCTGAAATTGCAGCCCATATGGGACTTGCCCAGGTTACATATGCGTCGGAGGTTAGCGTAGAAGGAGATTCTATTATTGTTAAGAGAGAAAGCGATCAGGGATATGACAGAATTTCCGTTCAGAAACCGGCAGTGATCACAGTGGTTAAGACAGCTTTTGATCCGAGATATCCCACCATTAAGAGCAAAATGGCGTCCCGGAAGAAAGAAATTACAGTTATCACAGCAAATGACATGCCGAAAATCGATCTGACACGCTGCGGCCTGAAGGGATCTCCCACTAAGGTTAAAAAGACTTTCACACCTGTCAGAACTAAGTCCTGTGTCAAAATTGCTGAAGAAGCTGCTGCTGATTCTGCTGCCAAACTTGTCGGCCTGCTTGCTGACGCAAAAGTACTGTAAGGAGGATATTAGACATGCGTTTTGAAGAATATAAAAATCTTTGGGTATTTGTTGAGACAGAAGAAAATGCTGCAAAACCAGTTGGTTATGAACTTTTGAGGCCAGGCCGTCAGCTTGCGGACGAAATGGGCGAAAAGCTTGTTGCAGTTGTGATCGGAGGCCAGGTAGAGGAGGCGGCTAAAAGGGCAATTGAGTATGGCGCAGATGAAGTTATTCTTGTAGAGGGCGATGAATATTACAATTATACAACAGATGCATACAGTATCGCCATGAAAACTCTTGTAGACAAATATAAACCGTCTACAATCTTAATCGGAGCAACCAACAATGGTCGTGACCTGGGGCCGAAAATGGCATGTGATCTGAATACAGGTCTGACAGCTGACTGTACACAGCTTGGTTACGATGCAGAAGGCGGCAACATGGCCTGGACACGTCCTGCCTTTGGCGGAAACCTGATGGCTACGATACTCTGTCCGGAGAACCGTCCTCAGCTTGGTACGGTACGTCCAGGGGTATTCAAGAGGCCAGAACTTGCAGAAGGCAGGGAAGGAAAAATCACCAGAGAAGAGATCCATGTAGAAGAGTCTCAAATCAGAACCAAACTCCTGGAACGTGTGAAAGAAGTTGCCGAAGCAATTAATCTTGAGGAAGCTGAGATTATAGTATCCGGCGGCCGCGGCGTTGGCGGTCCGGAAGGATTTGGCGTTATCAAAGAGCTTGCAGAATTGCTGGGCGGCGTAGTCGGCGCATCCCGTGCGGCTGTAGATGCAGGCTGGATTGCCCATGCGCATCAGGTAGGCCAGACAGGTAAAACAGTAGGACCGAAACTTTACATTGCATGCGGTATCTCCGGCGCTATTCAGCATGCAGCCGGTATCGGCGGCGCTGATGTAATCGTTGCTGTAAACAGAGACCCTGACGCGCCTATTTTTGACATTGCTGATTATGCAGTGGTTGGTGATCTGTTCCAGGTTCTTCCTGCTATGATGGATGAGATTAAAAAGTTAAGAAGTTAATGAAATTGTTTATATATAAAGTTTGCTGTTTTATAAAGTGCAGAATTGTTTAAAAATACCGGACCATGTTGTTTTCCTGACATGGTCTTTGTTATGTACATGTTTCTGAATGTTTTATCGTATGCGAGGAGGTTTTTATGGGCACAATTCGATGTGAAAAAAATCATCATACCGGAATTATCACAATTGATAATGAAAAGAAAATTAACTGTATCACAATGGATATGCTGAAAATTATGAACGAAAAAGTTGAACAGTGCAATCATGATCCTGACATATATTGCGTTATTATAACCGGAGCAGGAAAACAGGCTTTTTCATCAGGAGGAGATTTGAAGGCTGAAAAATTATATGCTGTCAAAGAGCATGAAAATATTGATTCCTACAATCGTCTGGGCATGAAATTAGTCCGAAATATTATGAATAGCCCGAAACCGTATATTGCTGCGGTGAACGGATACGCTTTGGGAGCCGCCCTTGCGGTAATTACCGCCTGTGATATTGCCATAGGCAGTGATAATTCTGTTTACGGGCTGCCTACAACATCTCTGGGAGGGATACCTGGATGGGGATGTACCCAGCAGGTAACGCGTGTGCTTGGACGTCAATGCGTGATGCGTATGCTGCTGCTGAATGAAAAGATAAATGCTGACGAAGCCCAAAAATGCGGCATGATATCGGAGATTTATGCGGTAAATGAACTGATGGAAAAGGCCTGTGAACTGGCGGAGCAAATCATACGGTATCCGGTAAATGCTGTTTCAGCGGCAAAACGCTGCGTAAACGGAGGATTAGAGCTGACGTTAGAGGAAGGTCTTGAGTTTGAAGCAAAGCTGTTGTATCACAATAATACACAGTATAATTTCGGCGAGGGAATTTCTGCCTTTCTGGAAAAAAGAGAACCTGAATTTCATATGAATTATGAGGAACTGTAATAAGTCTTATAATCATTCCATTCAAAACCGGAATCACTATGCCATGTACCCGGACAGCCCTATAATTTCTATTGGAATTGACAGGTAGGTTATCTTCCCTTCTGAAGATCGCCATAGAAAATATGGCTGTCTGTCGGTACAACAAAATGCAAATAGAAATATGTTACTGCAGTTATGAAAAAATAAATCCCTGGCATTTATTTATAATAGTTGGGGGCAATTTTATCTCTGTTTTCTGCAAGCCAGGATATCACATAGTTGTGAAATTTGTTGACAACCGGAATGGATTCATTTTCTGGTTTATATATCATGCAAAGGGTGCGGAATGCATCCGGATCGTTGAGGGCGATAGGAACGCATCGATCCATATTTACACCGTAGATGGGAGGAATCAGTGCGACACCCAGTTCAGCGGCAACGAATCCGGCTACAGTCGAATCCTCATTGGCCTCATAGGCAATGCGCGGAGAGAATCCGGCCTTGGAAAAAAGGTTCAGGGATTCATTGTGGAATAAAGTGAGATTATTAAAGAGAATAAAAGTGTCATCTTTAAAATCATACAGGTTGGCAGATTTCTTCCCCGCCATGGGATGGGTGCGGGGCACCAACATGTAAAGAGGTTCCGTGGAAATAACGGTTTTCATCAAATGATCCGAGATGGTATCTTTGTTAAAGTCTGTACAGAAACAAATATCTATCTCGTTATTATTCAGCTGCTCTAACAAAATGCGCGTTGGGTGCTGATACAAAGAAAAAGTAATCTGAGGATATTCCTGATTGAAATCCCGCAGAAGCAGAGGAAGAAAGTTAATACCCAGAGTATACAGAGAACCAACAGAAATATGTCCTTTATCAGAGGAAATAAGAGAACGGACTTCTCGTTCTCCTTCGTATATTTTATCACGCGCAATGCGCAGATGCTGAAATAAGACATGTCCGTAAAAATTTAATTTAACTCCCCGCCCGCTTTTTTCAAAAAGCGGAATACCAATGCTTTGTTCCAGATTATTGATGGCCCGGCTGAGAGCAGGCTGTGTAATATTCAGAACCGATGCAGCTTTTGTATAATTCTGAATTTCAGCAAGGGTAATAAAATATTCCAACTGTTTCCAATTAAGTGTGTACATAGTAACCTCCGTTTCCTTTAGGATAAATGTAAATATCAAATTGCAGCAGATTGAATAAGCGGAACTATGAGTATTAGTTATTAAAATTATGATTCATTATAAAAGAAACAATTTAAGTTAGCAACTGTCAATATATGTCTGTTTTTGTCGGGAAGCCGTGGATAACTCTTCCGTCTTTTCTTATAATATCAGTCATTCCCTGAAACTGCCCGGAACATGCCCAAGCAGGATAAAATTGAAATTTACCATGAGGATTAATCATAAAATCTATGATTTATTGCAATTATACAAGGGGTGGGTTTTCTAATATAATTATCAGTATAATCCATTTAAATTAATTTTTCAATAAGGAGGTCAAGTTATGAAGATTAAGAAGATCGGAGCAATGATTTTGTCAGGTGTCCTGGCAGCAGGACTGTTAAGCGGATGCGGCGGCCCATCCAAGGATTCCGGTGAAAAGGAAAACACAACAGGCACAGAGACATCTTCAGGCTCAGACGAATCAAAGAAATCAGGAAGCGGCGAAGCAGAATATAACTGGACGTGCGGCGTAAACCTTCCCACGGATCATCCCTATTACACAGGATGCGTGAAGTTTGGTGAACTGATGAATGAGAAATCCGGAGGAAGAATTTCACTTGAGGTTTACCCAAGCGCTCAGCTTGGAAATGAACGTGATGTTGTAGAAGCCCTTCAGATGGGTTCTGTGGATTTCACATTGGTTTCCGCTGCGCCCCTTTCCAATTTTACACATGATTTCGAGGTTTTTGATTTCCCGTATATTTTCAGCAATACGGAACATGCCTACAGCGTACTGGACAGCGAAATCGGCAGAACTATGTTGGACAACCTGGAAAACTATGATTTGATTGGTCTTGAGCTTTTGGAAAATGGGTTCTACTATATCTCCTGTGATTCTAAAGTGGAACATCCGGCAGATATGAAGGGCGTTAAGATTCGTTCTCTGGAGAGCCAGATGCAGGTAGACGCTTACAATAATCTGGGTGCAAACGGTATTGCAATGGCATTTTCCGAAGTATACACGGCCCTTCAGAACGGTACTTTGAACGCTACAGGCCTTACACCGGCTGTTATTGGCTCTAACAACATCGATCAGGTTCAGTCTTATATTGCAGCAACCAATCATTTCTATGCAGCAGCTCCGTTGCTGATGAGTAAAGTTGTTTATGACAGCCTGGATGAAGATTTGCAGAAAGCAGTCAGAGAAGCAGCGGCAGAAGCAAGAGACTGGCAGAGAGCAGAATCTCAGAAATACAATGAAGAGATGCTTAAAAAGATTAAAGAGACAGGCTGTGAAATCGTTGAAATTGATGCAGACGAGTGGAAAGAAGCTATGGTTCCGGCCATTGAGGAAGCATATGTAGGCGATGGAAAATTAATCGATCCTGAAATCTATCAGAAGATTAAGGATATGGACCCGGCGAAATAATGCCGTCTTGTCCATAGCGGAAAGGAAATTAATTGATGAAATGTTTAAAAGTATTTGATAAGGTTATCTGTACTGCGGAAGAAGTGATTGCGGCGATTGCTCTGCTTGCTATGTGTTTTATCGTTTTTATAGCAGTAATACTGCGGAGCGCCGGAGTTCCGTTTTCTATCAGTGATGAGCTATCCAGGTATCTTATGATATGGTGCATCTATGTGGGCGTGGCGGTTGCAACAAGAGAGAAAGCGCATGTAGGTGTGGATGTTTTGGTTCAGATGCTGCCCAAAGGCATTCAGAAGGTATTAAATATTGTGGTATCCTTTATCACGCTGGGAGTATTTGCCTGGCTGTTTTATCTGACAGGCAGCTGGGTATGGAGCAGTATGCAGGGGAACATTCAGCTGACCCCATTGATGAAAGTTCCATTTTACACAGTGTATATTTCATTGCCCATTGGTTTTGGATTATCAATTGTGGAACAGATTAAGAATATGGTAAAAGATATTATGGGTAAGGATGAAGAGACAAAAGAGGAGGTGGCAGAATAAATGGATGGATGTACCGTAATGATATTTGTTATCTTCTTTGCATGCGCTTTTTTGGGAGTTCCGATTGCCATGGCTCTTACACTGGGCTCTCTGATTCCATTAATGGTATACACCAACGTGCCTTTGGAGTCTATCGCTCAGAAATTCTATACAGGCTGTGATGTATTTTCTCTGATGGCTATCCCGTTGTTTATTCTCTGCGGCGGCCTGATGGCAAAAACGGGCGTATCCAAAAGGCTTTGTGATTTCCTGGGATCACTGTTCAGCTGGCTTCCGGGAGGTCTGGCTATTGTGTCCTTTCTGGTATGTATGTTTTTCGGCGCCATTTCCGGTTCTGCAACGGCAACAGTAGTTGCGATCGGAAGCATTATGGTTCCGGCGATGATTGAGGAAGGCTACGAGGAAAGATTTGCGTTGGCGGCCATTGCTGTGGGAGGTATCCTGGGTTCCATCATTCCCCCCAGTATTCCCATGGTGGTTTACGGAAATACTTCCGGCGCGTCAATTGCGGATGTTTTTACCGGCGGTATTCTGCCAGGCGTATTATTGACATTATTATTTTCTACTTACTGTTTCTTTTATGGGAAAAAGCATGTAAAATCCCAGAATAAGTTTGAAGCGAAAAGAGTATGGGTAACATTTAAAGATGCAGTTTGGGGACTTCTGATGCCGGTTATTATTCTTGGAGGTATCTACGGAGGAATCTTCACTCCCACGGAAGCTGCAGCAGTGGCTTCTGTATATGGTATTGTTGTTGGATTTGTAATATACCGGGAGCTGGATTTTAAGAAATTCTATACAGTTTTAAAGGAAAGCTCTGTCAGCGGCGCTTACATTATGCTTATTGTTGCGGCGGCAACAGGATACGGCTACGTTATGACAAGGCAGCAGATTCCGCTGCATATTGCAGAGGCAATTACATCTGTAACAACAAACAAATACGTATTCTTACTGCTGGTAAATATTTTACTGTTAGTGATTGGTACATTTATGGAGACCTGTGCGTCAATTTTGATTGTTACCCCAATGCTGGTTCCTCTGTGCAATCAGTTTGGAATTGACCTGGTGGCATTCGGCGTTATCATGTGCGTAAACCTGGCGATAGGTTTTGTAACGCCCCCGTTGGGACTGAATCTTTACGTGGCTGCAAGGCTGCGGAATAAGCCGGTCGGCTTTGTAATCAACAAGCATTTGTTTGTGCTGATTGGCATTGCAATTTTGGTTGTTTTAATCCTTTCAAATTTTGAGTCTATCGTATTGTTCCTGCCGAATTTATTGAGAGGGTAAGATTGATCCTGCTGAATATAAAATGATAACATGACAGAAATGGGGCTGCCGGGAATCGAATTTCCCAGACAGCCCTATTTTCTTTCAGAAGTAAGAGTTTGTTTCATGAATAAAGGAATAGGTGATTAACTGGGCCCTTATGGTAAACGGAGATGTTTTTAACAGCTCTGCGGCCTGTTCTCTGGTGTAAAAGCCAGGTTCAATCCATTCATCAGCTCCGGTATGGTCGGAAAATTCTCCATCCACCTCTGCAAATACCGTAAAGGACAAAACATCGCTGAAATCCGGGGCGGCAAAAGAAGGAGGGAGAACGGCCAGAATTTTAGTGATGGAAAGGCCGGTTTCCTCGTAAAGCTCTCTTCTGGCGCAGTCTTTTGCATCTTCCCCCTGTTCTATATGGCCTGCCGGCAGGTTGTAGACGAATTGATTCACACCCATGCGGAATTCTTTACATAAAAGAATCTGATCCCTGCGCCGCCCTGCCACAGCCACACCGGAAATCCGGGTTCCGATATCTTCGGGAGATTCATGATCAAAGTTGCTGACCATTTCATAAATTTTTTCATTTCCTGAGGTGTTGGTGTAATTTAAAGTGTAGTTTTTCAGATAAGGGGTATTTCTTGTTTTTGTCATTGAATTGAGAACCGGAATTTTTTTCATTGTTTTCATTTACCTCGCAACTATAAATTATGTAAAAACCTATCTTATTATAACAGAAAAAAATTGAAAGAACCAATTCCGCAATCTTATGTATTTAATAAATATTAATCATATCAAGGAGGGATTTTCATGGATTATTTAAAGGAGTACAGACAGAAGCTTGTATCTGCCAAACAGGCAGTGGAGCTGATTCAATCCGGAGACTGGGTGGATTATGGATGGTGCGTGAATACAGTGGACGCTCTGGACCGAGCGCTGGCAAAACGTACAGACCAACTGACAGATGTTAATCTTAGGGGCGGCATTTTGCTGAAGCCTCTGGCAATTTTTGAGCGTGAGGATGCAGGAGAGCATTTCACCTGGAATTCCTGGCATATGTCCGGCATTGAACGTAAGATGGCTGCCCGGGGTTATGCTTATTATGCACCTCTTCGCTACTCTGAGCTGCCCCGCTACTACCGTGAATTTGAACGCTCGGAGGATGTGGTAATGTTCCAGGCTGCGCCGATGGATGAACATGGATTTTTCAATTTCGGGCCCAACGCTTCTCATCTTGGCGCAATGTGTGAAAGGGCAAAACACGTGATTGTGGAGGTTAATCAGAATATGCCCCGCTGCCTGGGAGGAACGGAATGCGGCGTGCATATTTCTGACGTTACTTATATCGTAGAGGGAGAGAATCCGCCCATCAGCGAGCTGGGTGCAGGAACCGCAACAGAGGTGGATCAGGCAGTTGCAAATCTGATTGTAGAAGAAATTCCCAACGGGGCTTGTCTGCAGCTTGGCATTGGAGGGATGCCCAATGCCGTTGGAGCCCTGATCGCAGAATCTGATTTAAAAGACCTTGGAGTACATACAGAGATGTATGTGGACGCATTTGTGGATATCGCCCGCGCCGGCAAGATTAATGGAATGAAAAAAAGCATTGACCGGGGCCGGCAGGTCTATGCCTTTGGCGCTGGTACGAAAAAAATGTATGATTATATGAATGAGAATCCTGAGCTTATGAGCGCTCCGGTGGATTACACCAATGATATTCGTTCCATTGCCGCACTGGATCACTTTATTTCTATTAACAATGCGGTGGATATCGACCTTTTTGGCCAGGTGAATGCAGAATCCGCAGGGATCAGGCATATCAGCGGCGCAGGCGGGCAGCAGGATTTTGTCCTTGGCGCCTATCTCTCCAATGGAGGCAAGAGCTTTATCTGCCTTTCCTCTACGTTTAAAGGAAAAGACGGAACGCTTAAGTCCCGAATCCGGCCCACGCTGGAGCATGGTTCTATTGTTACCGATACCCGCGCCAATGTCCATTATGTAGTCACAGAGTACGGCAAGGTGAATGTCAAGGGCCTTTCTGTATGGCAGAAGGCAGAGGCGTTGATTTCCATCGCGCATCCTGAGTTCAGAGAGGAGCTGGTGAAGGAAGCAGAGAAAATGAAGATCTGGAGACGGTCAAACAAATAGCCGCGGCATATAAAATTGCAGCGGCAGAGCATGATTTTATGCAGTCAGGTATGGAATTCTATAAAAAATAGGAATTATACAAGGGGCGAAATGACGTGTTAAAATTATATTGTACAAATAAACGAAAGGCAAACTGAGATTTGTCAGTAAAATGAAAAGAGGAGGTTTAAAATGAACAAATTTGCAGATTTTATGTTAGATGAAGATTTGCGTGACGTCAGAGATCTTGCACGAGAGTTTTCTGATAAAGAGATTGCTCCAATTGCTCTGGAAATGGATCGCAACCATGAATTTCCGGAAGGAATGTTTGAAAAACTTGGAGAGCTGGGCCTGCTTGGAACTCGTGTGCCGGAAGAGTACGGCGGACTGGGCATGGGCGTGTTATCCGGTGTGCTCGTATTGGAAGAGCTTGCCAGAAACAGCTGCTCCCTTGCTATTTCTGTGCAGTCGCATATAGATATCGGAATGGGTCCTTTGATTCGTCATGCCACAGAAGAGCAGAAACAGATGATACTTCCCGGCGCAGTGGAAGGAAAAAATATTCTTTCCTTTGCATTGACAGAGCCCCAGTCCGGATCTGATGCAGGCGGAACCATCACCCATGCAGTTTTAGAGGGAGACGAATGGGTGATTAATGGTTCTAAGAGCTGGATCACAAATGCGGGCGATGCAAAATATTATCTGGTTGCCTGCAAAACAGACCGTGAGGCAAAAGGCAGCAAGGGTATCAGCCTGATTCTTGTTCCCAGTGACGCGCCGGGATTTGAGGTAGGCGCAAAAGAAGTAAAAATGTCCGTGAGAGCCTCCTCAACAGGTCAGCTTTTCTTCAGCGACTGCCGGGTGCCCAAGGAAAATCTGGTTGGCGAACTGCACCGGGGACTTCCTATTTTCCTGGAAGGACTGGATGAAGGCCGCGTTATGGTTTCTGCTTTTAGTATCGGAGGCGCGCAGGGCGCTTTGGAGCGTGCCGTAAGATATGCAAAAGAAAGATTTGCATTCGGAAAGCCGATTACAGCATTCCAGGGAGTTTCCTTTAAAATCGCAGAGATGGCGCAGAAAGTGGAAATTGCCCGCTGCATGTGCTATAACGTTGCCAAACTTGCAGACGCCGGACTGCCTTTCTCAAGAGAAGCAGCTATGTGTAAATTATATGCCACAGAAATGGCGGATGAAGTATGCCGCGATGCAATACAGATTCTGGGCGCCAATGGAATCAGTGAAGAATATGATGTGGAGCGTTTCTACCGTGACGTTAAGATGATGACCATCGGCGAGGGAACATCAGAGATCAACAAAATGGTAATCAGCCGTTTTGTTCTGGATGAGTATTAAAATTCGTTCTGTAAGAAGGGGGCCGTCGGAAAATGAAATTTACACACAATATATGATTGTGATACCCAAAGAATCACAGGATATATTGTGGAAAATTGCATTTCCCGACCGCCCGTTTTTTTTGCAAATAATTACATTTTTTTATACTAATCATACGGCGAGGAGGAGAGGAAAAGAGCCATGCAGAAAGGACTCGTGCATATTTATCACGGTGACGGCAAAGGGAAAACTACCTGCGGGGTGGGTCTGTGTATCCGCGCGGCGGGAGCAGGCATGAAAGTTTTGGTGTTTCAGTTTTTAAAGAAAAATGATTCCAGTGAGCTGAATATTTTGAGGAACCTGCCCAATATTACAGTGATGGACGGCCTGGACAGCGCAAAGTTTGTATTTCAGATGACGGAACAGGAAAAGGCCAAAGCCCGGGATTTTTATGAAAATGCTTTTGAAGATATTTGCAGGAAAGCTGTGAAAGAAGAGTATGATCTTCTGTTTCTGGATGAAGGGCTTCATGCGGTGAATTACGGAATGCTGTCAGAAGAACGTCTCCTGGATTTTCTGAAGAACCGCCCAGAGAAACTGGAAGTGGCGCTCAACGGTTACCATCCCAGTGAAGCATTGCTGAATGCTGCCGACTATGTTTCCAGGATCAGCAAAGAAAAGCATCCCTTTGACCAGGGAATTCCGGAAAGACTGGGGATAGAGAAATAAATTTTTTAAATTCGGCAGATCTGAGAACGGAGTAATCTATAACATCAGGTATAGTTTATGATGATTATAAGGAATTAGACACAGTAAATATTCTGTTTTACTATTGAGATACAAAGATTATTTTACATTCGTAAGTGAAAATAAAGGAGGTCATAACTATGAATTGGAGAGATGAATACCGTCAGAAATGTGTGACGGCAGAAGAAGCGGTAAAGCATGTTAAATCTGGAGATCGTCTGGTGTTTTCCCACGCTGCCGGCGAAGCTACAACGATTACCGACGCCCTGGTGGGAAATAAAGAGCAGTATGAGAATGTGGAAATCGTTCATTACATTCCCCTTGGAAAAGCTGAATACTGTCTGCCGGAGAATTCAAAGCATTTCAGACATAATACATTCTGTGCCGGCGGAAAGACAAGAGATGCAATTAACGGCCCGAGAGGCGATTTTACTCCTGGATTTTTCTATGAAATGCCAACCTTTTTTGACGGCCCTCTGCCGGTGGACGTAGCCGTTGTTCAAACCTCAAGACCGGATAAACATGGATATGTCAGCCTGGGATTGTCTGTTGACTATGCAAAACATGCGGTAGAAACAGCAAAAATGATAATTGTTGAGGCAAATGCCCAGTGTCCCCGTTCTCATGGAGATTGTTTCGTCCACATTTCTGATATTGACTATATTGTGGAAACAGACAGGCCCCTGATTGAGCTTCCGCCCACCAAGATCACAGACGTGGAAAAAGCAATTGGCGAGCACTGCGCTTCCCTCGTAGAAGATGGCTGTACCCTGCAGTTAGGCATCGGCGCAATTCCGGATTCCGTACTTTTATTTATGGATAAAAAGAAAGATCTGGGCCTTCACAGTGAAATGCTTTCCGACAGCATTGTTCCGCTGGTAGAGCAGGGCGTTTTAAACGGCAGGAAAAAAGGTTTAAATGAAGGACTTCTGGTTGCAGCTTTTGCTATGGGTACTCAGAGATTATATGATTTTATGGATGATAACCCAAGCGTATATATGGCTCCCATTACTTATGTCAATGACCCCAGAGTCATTTCCAAAAATAATAAAGTGATTTCTGTAAATTCCTGTGTTCAGGTGGACTTCTTTGGTCAGGTTTGCGCAGAAAGTGTCGGACCAAGACAGATCAGCGGCGTTGGCGGCCAGGTAGACTTTGTACGCGGAGCAACCATGTGTCCGGGCGGAAAATCCATTATTGCCTGCACATCCACAGCGGCAGGCGGAAAGATTTCCAAGATTGTTCCCTTCTTAGATCATGGCGCAGCCGTTACCACTTCCAGAAACGATGTAAATTACGTAGTAACAGAATATGGTATCGCACATCTGAAAGGCAAGACTTTGAAACAGAGATCCAGAGCATTGATCAATATCGCTCACCCGGATTTCAGAGAACAGCTGAAGGATGAATTTGAAAAATTGTATCAGACTAAATTTTAAACAGAAAACGAACAGCAGTTTTATAAGGAGGTAGCATATGGCTGAGAGCCGGAAAGAAGAAATTAATCTTGACCGTGATGCGGATGGATTGGTTCGCGACGCAACACAAAGTCATATTAAAGTAAAAACCATTTACAGACCAGAGGATATTGCAGAGGATCAGTATGAGGAGGCGCTGGGCGATCCGGGAAGTTTTCCGTTTACCCGGGGTCTTTATAAAGAAATGTACAGAAACCGTTTATGGCTGAAGTCATTTATTGTAAGCTATGCGACGCCGGAAGAAACAAATGAAGCATTTCGCGATTACATAAAGAATGGAATGAACGATCTTCGTCTCCTTTCTGATTTACCCATTCAGTCAGGAATTGATCCGGATCATCCGGCTTCCTGGAACAGCATGATGTGCGGAGGAATGTCAACTTATGCGATTAATGTTTATGAAAAAATGCTGGAAGGAATTCCACTGGAAGGCGTGACATTTGAACTGGCACATCAGAATGTTTCCTGCTCTATTTTCTTCCATGGCATGATTGTTGCCATGATGGAGAAAAGAGGGCTGGATGTTTCCAAACTGAAAGGAAATGGAATTGCTGATCCAATTCGTGCAAAGCTTGTGTATGCTTCCCCTGACTGGACCACAGAAATTAACCGCCGTGTCTGCCTGGACCATATTGAATATGCCATGAAGCATACGCCGAAATGGAAAGCCATTGCGCCAAACGGGGTAGATCCCTGCCAGGGCGGTATGAATGCATATCAGGAAATCGGTATGGTTTTAGCAGTTGCAAGACAGACCATCCGGGACTTAAAGGAGAGAGGCATTTCCATTGATGATTTTGGCAGCATGATCTGTTCTCTGGATGCGGAATCTGATTTCTTCGAAACCATTGCAAAATTCAGGGCAATCCGCCGTATGTGGGCGCATATTGCTAAAGATGAACTGGGAGCAGCCACTGAAAAAGCCATGATGTTAAAGATTGGCATCCGTACTTCCGGATTATCCCTTCAGTGGCAGAAGCCTTTGAACAATGCAGCCCGTGTGACCCTGCAGATTTTAAGCTGTGTTCTGGGCGGCGTTGGTTCCATTGACGCCTCAAGTATTGACGAGGCCGTAGGGCTTCCGTCCTATGAAGCCAGAATGTTCAACCTGGATACCCAGCACATTATTACCCATGAGGCGAATGTGCCTCTGGTAGCCGATCCCTTGGGCGGTTCTTATTATTTGGAGTGGATGACAGACAAGATTGAGAAAGAATGTCAGGCGTTCCTGGATGAAATCGAAGAAAGAGGCGGCGTTTATGAATGTCTGGAAACCGGATGGCTCAATGCGGTTATGGAAGAAAACCGTCTGAAGATTCAGAGGGAAAAAGCAGAAGGCAAACGGTTGATTATAGGCGTCAATTCCTTTAAGGGAGAATCCGGGCCCATCAATAAAGAGATTGAAAACTGTGCGTATAAGGTTCCCACAGAGCAGATGCGCACCGATAAGATTCAGGAGTTAAATGAGTTTAAAGCCGCAAGAAATACAGAAAAACTTTATGATTGTTTCCGTAGGTTATATCTGGATACAAAGGAAGGCAGAAACGTTTCAAGAGCTATGATTGATGGTATTGCAGAAGGTATGACTATGGGTGAGATGGTTGGTATCGTCCGCCTTGGCTATCATATCAGCTACGATCCATTAAATATGCTGCCAACCCCGGATTATGTTAAAGAAGCATTAAAGGAGTACTTATCATGAGGAAAATTAGAATATTAGTGGCAAAAGTAGGCTGTGACATTCATGAAAGAGGCGCACTTACCATGATGACGGTATACCGTGATGCCGGAATGGAAACGATTTATACCGGACGTTTTCAGAGTGAAGAGGGCGTTGTAAACGCAGCGATTAACGAAAATGTTGATTTTATTTCTGTATCAGATTTAACAGGCAGTCTGGTGATTATCTGTAAGAAACTGATGGATGGTTTGAAAGAACAGGGAGCAGAGAATGATATTCATGTGATCTGCGGCGGAATCATTACGGACAGTGACAGAGAGCAGTTGGAGGCTATGGGTGTTCTGGGCGCATTCGGCACCGGATATCCGGCGGAAAAGACTGTGGAGTTTATTCAGGATTATATGAAAGATAAATTGGACTGAGCATGTTCAGTGGATGGATGAAGAGGTGCCTATGGAAAAAAGTAAGATGCAGCAGTTAATGGATAAAATACTTTCAGGAGATCGCAGAGCTTTTGCCCAGGGAATATCTGTCATTGAAGACCGCAGAAAAGGCTGGCAGGAATTATTGAATGAAGCCTATAAAAATATGAATGATCACGCTCTTATTATTGGAATTACCGGTCCCGGAGGGGCCGGTAAATCCACATTAACTGACAAGATTATTACAGAGTACCGAAAGCTGGGAAAAAAAGTCGGCGTGATTGCGGTTGATCCAAGCTCTCCATTTTCCGGAGGCGCTGTTCTTGGAGACAGGGTTCGTATGGGAACGCATAATACAGATGCAAATGTATTTATCCGCAGTTTGGGCAGCAGAGGATGTATCGGCGGAATTTCTGAAGGAACGAAACGGGTGTTGTATTTGTTCAAAACATTTGATTTCGACGTGATTCTCGTGGAAAGCCTAGGGGTTGGGCAGGATGAGACGGAAATCACAAATTTTGTAGATGTGACGTTGGTAGCTTTGGTACCGGGATTTGGCGATTCCATTCAGATGGCAAAAGCCGGCATACAGGAAATCGGAAACATTTTCATTGTGAATAAATCAGATCACCCGGATGCGGAGCTTTTTACTAATCAATTGAAGTTTTCTTTCGGAGACATGCCTGTGGAAGAACGTCCTCCGATTATCAATACCGTGGCAAGCGAAGGAAAGGGAATGAATGAGCTGATGGGGGCTATAGCAGCCGTTGTTCCTAACGAATATGCCAGAAGAGAGGAAAAGGCCAGAAGAAGAATTCATATTGAAATTGAATCGGAAGTACTGGAAAAAGTAATGGACATTACCAGAGACATTATAGTTCAGAAAGCGCAGATTGTCTTTGACAGTGAAAATAAAATTACTCCGTATGATGTGGCGGCAGAGATGATTGAGGGTATTTCGTTTCAAGAAAAATAATGTTTGGTAAGAGGGAACAATTTAGATTTGAATACGGACGGAATTGCAGAATTGCCCTTTCACGCGCAAATTAGGCAATCCGGCAGTTCTGTCCGTATCCAAATATAAAACGTCCGCTGCAGTACCAGGAATTTAATGAAAATACTAAGAGAGGTAATTATATGGAAACAAGAGAAGTATATATTGTATCGGCAGCGAGAACGCCAATCGGTGATTTTCGCGGGGCTCTTTCTCCTTTAGGTGTGGTAGAGCTTGGGAGTATTGTTGCGGAAGAAGTAATGAAACGGGCAGGGGTTGGAAAAGACTGTGTACAGGAAATTGTTGCGGGAATGATTTACAAGGGCGGCCAGAAAGGTAATCCGGCCCGGCAGATTCAAATTAAATGCGGATTTCCGGAAAGCGGTTATGCCTGCACCATTGATCAGCAATGCGGTTCTGGTATGCGCGCTATGGAGGTGCTTAGTCAGCAGATTATGTTGGGGAAAACAGAGGTAGGTCTGGCAATCGGGATGGAAAGCATGTCCAATGCGGCCTATGTGCTGACGAATGCCCGCAGTATCAGATCCGGGGATCAAAAGCTGATCGATACCATCACCTACGATGGTTTGAATTGTGCAATTTGTGATTATCATATGGGAAGAACGGCAGAAAATATTGCGGAAAAATACGGCATTACACGTCAGGAACAGGATGAATTAGCCTATATGAGTCATCAAAGGGCTTTAAAAGCTCAGACAGAAGGTAAGTTTAAGGATGAGATCGTGCCTGTAGCCATTACAGACCGAAAAGGAAGGGTTACGGTAGTAGAAAAGGACGAGCATCCCAAAAACAGCAGTCTGGAAACCCTTGGAAATCTTCCTGCTGTATTTAAAAAAGACGGAACAGTAACAGCGGGAAATGCCTCCGGAATTAATGACGGTGCAGCAGCTCTTTTGCTGATGAGCAAGGAAGCGGCAGAAAAATATCAGGTGAAGCCGATGGCAAAAATTGTGGGTACGGCGTCATTTGGCGTAGACCCTGCCTACATGGGGCTTGGGCCTGTCTATGCACTGCCCAAAGCAGCGGAATATGCCGGCCTTACACTGGATGATATTGAATACTTTGAGATCAACGAAGCCTTTGCGGCTCAGTTTATCGGCTGTGAACGTGAACTGAAGCTCAGCCGGGAGAAAGTGAACCTGAATGGCTCCGGCATTGCCCTTGGCCATCCCGTGGGAGCCACTGGCATACGTATTCTGGTGAGCCTTCTCTATGAAGGAAAACGGCAGAATATTACATATGGCGCAGCTTCATTATGTGTGGGAGGAGGGCCTGCCATAGCGTCTGTTCTTGAATTTTTATAAATAGAAACAAATCCTTTGCTGCGGTAGAGTTTCAGCTGCAGCAGAGGATTTTTGTTTGTCGGAAATTTAAGGGAAGTAATAACTTGCTAATTTTTATTCCTGATGTTAGTATAAGACTGTAAGGGAATATTTTCTGAAAGATGGGGCGGGAGGTGACGGCAGGTGGCAGATATTCTTGAGGCAGTAAACATCAGGTGGCATCCTGGTTTTTATGGTGCCGCAGAGCTTGAATTTTTATCAAACAAGGGGGATCTTGAATTTCAGAGAGAATTTAACCTGAGTAAAGAACCAATTCGGATGGATCTGCTGATTATCAAGAAGCTTGCAGATGTTACGATACAAAATGAACTTGGACACATATTTAAGAAATTTAATGTTGTCGAATATAAAAATCCGGATGACGCCTTATCCATAGACGATTATTATAAAACAGTAGGTTATGCCTGTATCTATAAAGGATTGGGAGAAACGGTAGACCAGATTCCGGCGGGAGAGCTTACAATTTCTATTTTCAGGGAAAGTTATCCAAGAGAACTGTTTGAAGCCATGAAAAATCTGGGACTGAAGATTAAGGAGCGTTATCCTGGAATATACTATATTAGCGGAAAGCAGGCGATGTTTGATACCCAGGTTGTGGTGACAAAACAGCTTGACAAGAAAACCCACAGTACCTTGCGTGTGTTATCAAAACATGTGAAAGAAGAGGATGTCAGGGCATTTATAGAGAAAGCTGTACAGATGTCTGAACCGGGAGACAGGAATAATGCAGATGCAGTCCTGCAGGTCAGTGTTTCTGCGAATAGGGAGATTTATGAGGCAATCAGGAGGTGTGATAAAGCTATGTGTGATGCATTGAAGGAACTTATGAAAGAAGATTTTGAAAAGCAGGAGCGGGAAACAAAACAGGAAACATTACTGGAAGCAATCCGGAATCTGATGGATACCATGAAGTGCAGTGCAGAGCAGGCAATGGCGGCATTGAAAATTCCGGATGCTGACAGGGGAAAATATATTGCAAAATTATAAAAGAATGGAAAAATTAAGTTTGAACTCCTTTCATCTGACTCCGGTATTTTCCCGGCGTAACGCCGTATTTATTCTTGAACATCTTATAAAAATGCGTACGGTTCGTAAAGCCAAGCTGCGTTTCAATGGCAGATATAGATTTATCTGTATCCGTCAGAAGAGATGCAGCTTTTTTCATCGTAAAAGTCAGGCCATAGTCATGCAGATTCATACCTGTATATTTATTGACAATGGCATTCAAATAATTTCCGCTGTAGCACAGGGTATGTTCCAGAGCAGATCTGGACATGCGGCCGTCTGTTTCTTCCATCAGGTGCCCGATACGGGAAAACAAAAGCTGATCGGAACTGGAATGGAGCCTGACCGTACTGATATGATAGAATTGTTTGGTATCCAGATATTGAAAAAGCTCACAGATTACCCCTTTAATAATATAAGTGGAACCGAACTTCGGAAACATCATGGAGTGGATCAAAGCATCGGAGAGTTTCCACAGTTTTTCCAGATTCTTGCGGTTTTGAAAGGCCGGAAGAAAGTCCAGATAATTTTTCTCATTTTTCGACTGAATATTGGTATTCATAAACTGGAACACGGAATTGTCATAAGCGGTTTCTTCTTTCTGAAAATAAGCAGTCCGGTGGGATTCCAACAGTTCCTTAATAAAATTCACAGACAAACCGATAAATAAAAGCTGTGCTTCTCCGATATATTTCTCGATATGAAGAATATTCTGGTTGATCAGACAGCAGGAGCCGGCAGGATACAGGTATTTTTTGTCCTCCAGCTTTTGCATGATGCTTCCTTTTAAAACGATCAGAAGCTCAAAAAAGCTGTGCTGATGCAGCGGACGGACATTGAACTTATGGAAATCTGAGACAATGCGGGAGGTATAGAAATAATCTTTATTGGGAGATACAGAAACTACATTATAGAAGTCTTTATCATCCTGAAGGCCGCTGCAGTAGGCGAGGGTCAGCTGTATCGGCGCAGACATATCGTAGTAAGCGTTGATGATACTGTCTGAGTTATGGATTTCCAGAATATTGCTTGTTTTTCCGGAACGTATTACTTTTTCATTCATAGCAGCCTTTCTAAGTCTTATTCACAAATATGATACTAAAAATGTGCATAGATAGACGTTTGTGACATTGTCGCTTTTGGTGAATATTGCTAAAATTTATCTATCTTAAGATAAAGTATATACATTATCGCCAATAAAGTAAAGGAGAAAACAAATGAATGAAAAAAAGTATTTAAAATGGTATCAAAAAGTTGCCTATGGTTCCGGCGATATGGCGTCCAACTGCGGATATGCCCTGATTTCAAGTTTTGTTATGCTGTATCTTACCAATGCAGTAGGGCTTAACAGCGCGGTAATCGGAACTTTAATGATGGCTTCAAAATTACTGGATGGAGTGTCAGATATTTTCTTTGGGGGATTGATGGATAAGACCAGAAGCATTGGATGAGGTGAAGGAAAACTTCGGCATCCGCACCCTTTTACTGGATGCAGGCCACGGGCTCCGTTTAAACGGAATAGAAGTGAAGCTGCGGGGAACCTGTATTCACCATGACAACGGTATTTTAGGGGCAAACACCTGGAAAGAGGCGGAAGAACGAAGAATCAGACAATTGAAAGAGGCAGGTTTTAACAGTGTTCGAAGCTCCCACCATCCTATGAGCAAAGCAATGCTGGACGCATGTGACAAATACGGAATGCTTGTGATGGATGAAATCAGCGATATGTGGACGGTCCACAAAAACCCCAATGATTTTGCCCTGCATTTTAAAGAATGTTGGGAAGAAGTGGCAGAACGGATGGTGGCAAAGGATTACAATCATCCTTCCGTAGCTTTGTATTCCACCGGAAATGAGATCTCAGAAGCCGGTTCGGAAGCCGGAGCCGCCATAAACCGCAGTATGTGCAATAAAATTCATGAACTGGATCATACCCGCTATACCACTATGGGGCAAAACGGGCTGATGTCTGCAGGAGTCCGGTTAAGACCGCTGATGCAGGAAATTATGGAAAAATTCGGCCCTGTGCAGGCGGCTGGAGAAGGAAACCAGGAAGGCAGCAACGGGTTTAACAGTTTTATGAGCCTGATGGAAGGAGAACGGGGGGAATATTTTGCAACCCATCCGCTGCTGACAGAGGCATTGGAAGGATGCTCCTCTTCCAGTGACATTATCGGGCTGAATTATCTGACCGGACGGCATGTTCTGGAACATGAGCTGCATCCCAATAAAACGGTTGTGGGTACGGAAACCTATCCGGCAGATATTGTAAGGCTGTGGGGAATTGTAAAACGGCATCCGCATGTACTGGGAGATTTCACCTGGACAGGGTATGATTATCTGGGAGAGGCAGGCTGCGGCATTTTCCACTACGATGATTCTGTGAATTTTTCCAGTGTCTTTCCGGAACGGACAGCCTATATCGGAGATTTGGATTTGACGGGTTACCGCCGGCCCATCAGCTATCTGCGGGAAATAGTGTACGGGCTCCGCAAAGAACCCTATCTTGCAGTGGTGCGCATGAACCGGATGGGTATGAAAGGCTCTAAGACCCCCTGGATGTATAAGGATAACATCGCAAGCTGGACCTGGCCGGGGTATGAAGGAAAAACCGCATTGGTGGATATCTATGCGGATGCAGAAGAAGCAGAGCTTTTCTTAAACGGCCGTTCCCTGGGAAGGAAGCCGGCAGGAGAGGAATATGAATTTACCGCATCCTTTGAGGTGCCTTATGAGCCGGGAGAACTGACAGCCGTAAGCTACCGGGATGGAAAAGAAACCGGCAGATTTTCCCTTGCGACGGCAGGAGAAGAAGTACACATCTGTGCAGAAGCAGATAAAAAAGAACTGCGTGCAGACGGTGAGGATCTTTCCTTCGTTACGGTGAAATTAACGGACAGTGCCGGAATAGAAAATCTTTCTGCATCAAAGAGGGTTTCGGTGTCTGTAAAAGGCGCAGGCAGATTAGAAGCAATGGGCAGCGCAGACCCTAAATCCCTTGGAAGTTATGACGATTCAGAGTGGGAGACTTATGACGGATATGTGATGTTTGTGGTTCGGGCCGGGGAAGAAGCAGGCATGATAGAGGTTACCGTTGCGGCAGAGGGGTGTGAAGAGAGGTATATTCCGATAGAGGTAAAGCCGGATAAGTAAAAGTTCCGATAGAGGTAAAGCTGGATAAGTAAAATCAGCAGACTGGAGGGATTATGCCGGGCTCAGTCCAGCATAATCTCCTTCACAGATAATTGTTCTATTTTCTTTGTATAGGAAAACATCAGCATCTCATAGAGGATAAGGAAAACGGCCAGGGCTATCAGCATTACCGGGAGGTCAAACTGGTAGTCCGGCACGCCTTCCATATCCTTAAAAATAATAGTTACCGCAATTTTTAAAAGCGTATACTGGTAAACAGTGCCTAATGCAAACCCCAGATATGCCCAGGGACGGTAGCCGCTTAAGACGGCTTTTTGACACTCCTTTGCACTGTAGCCGAAAACTTTCATCATGGTGATGGTTTTTCTGTTTGCTTTGATCACAGAAGTTGTGGCAATGAACAGTGTAACTACGGCAAGAACCAGGCCGATTGCCATAACCATAATGCTCATCATGCGGCTTGCCAGTTCATCCATACTAAAAGACATTTGCGTCATTGCGGAGAAACAGAATACGGCAAAAGTAATGAAAAAAATCAGGGATTTTTTCTGTCTCACATTGCTTCTTTGAAGTTCCTGTAAAAAGGGCAAATCAGTGTCTTTTTTTGCAGGAACAATTTTATAGGCAGATTGTTCCCGCATCAGTTGAAGGGCAGGAACTTTTAATTTTATGTAACTGTAGAGAATTGCTAAAATAGAAAAGAAAATTGTGGGAAGCAGTACGAGGGCCATGCACAACTTTGGGTGAAAAGTAATGGGAACCTCCGGCAGATACCCGTCTTTGTTCTGCAGCTCATATAATTTTGGCATCAGCAGATGGGCAAAAGCATAGCCCAGGGCGGTTCCGGCAAATACCGGAAGGCCGAACATACGGAAATTCCCGGCTATGGTAAGTCTGGTGTATCCCAACGCTTTTAAAACGCCAAGCTGTTTTTGGCGGGTGTCAACGTAATGTCTGATATCAAAACATAAAAGAACAACGGTAGTCAAAAGCAGGCAGCCGCCGGACACTGTGCTGACTACTTTTGACGTGCTGCATTGCGCTTCATAAAATATCTGTGAAACTTCTGTTGTTATGAGGTTTTCTACAGTGATAAGATCCAGATAATAATTTAAAAACATGGTGGAAACGAGTACGGCGCAGAAGCTTACGATAAACATGCCAATCATTTTGTAGATATCTTTGAAATTCACAATCATAGTACTTCCTCCTACCATGCGATTTGATATGCGGATTTTGGATGTTCATTCTGATATTGCGTTACAATTTTACCGCTGTTCATGGAGATGACAGTGTCCGCCATTTCTGCAATATTCTGGTTGTGAGTGACCATTACCATGGTAAATGCCAATTCTTTTTTCAGACTGCAGATTAAATCCAGTACCAGGCGGCCGGTGGCTTCATCCAGCGCTCCGGTTGGTTCGTCCAGGTACAGCACCTTCGGACGTTTTGCCAAAGCCCGTGCAACCGATACCCGCTGCTGCTCTCCGCCGCTTAATTCATGGGGATACTTTTTCATTTTGCCTGCAAGTCCCACGGCCTCGATGAGACTGCGGTAGTCTTTATTTTTTACCAGATCTGCTCCCATTTTTACATTTTTCTCCACATTCAGATTGGGCAGCAGAAAATATTGCTGAAACACGTATCCAATGGTCTTTTTCCGAAAAAGGGTGATTTCCCCGTCGCTCATGCCGCAGATATTTTGGCCGTTGTAACAAACCGTTCCGGCGTCCGCAGGTTCCAGGCCGGAAATTACGTTTAATAGGGTGGATTTGCCAGAACCAGAGGCCCCTAGTATGGCTACAAAATCTCCGTCGTTGATTTCCAGTGAAATGCCTTTCAGCACTTCGGTTTTGCTGTCTTTCGTCCCGTAATATTTGTGTAAATTTTTAATTTGAATCATATTCTGCGCTGCCTTTCTGATAGGAAAGCATGTTTGAAATGTTACACATGTTGCTATAAAAGATTAAATTAAGTGTTTTTCTCAAACAGCAAGAGACCCTGAAAAACCTCTGTTAATCGTTCTTCCAACTGTTCTGCAGTGTAACTGCATAGCCCCGTGGCAAACATGGCGGCGATGCCATGGGTATAGGTCCACAAATGCTGATAGATTTTTTCTGCAGTTTTTCTGTCCAGATGATAAGGTTCCTGTACAGACTGCAGGATTCTGCCATAATGCTGGTCTATCACAGGCAGGATGGCAGAGATATTTTTGGAATCGACAGGGCTCATAAACAAAAGCTGAAAAAGCCGGGGTTCTTCCATGGCAAAGCGAATATAGGCAATTCCCACTCCCCGGAAGGGAGGTTTGCTCTTTAGCCCCTCCTCTACATACTGTCCATACAGTTCTTTTGATTTGAGAATTATAAGTTCCCTGACTTCTTCCATACTCTTGAAAACAGTGAAAATCGGCCTTGCGGAACTGCCCAGCCGGTTTCCCAATTCTCTGGCAGTAACGGCGCCAATGCCATGCTCCCTTGTGATGTCAAGGGCTGCGCGCAGGATTTCTTCTGGGGTAAATTTGGCTTTCGGGGGCATGAAAACTCCTTTCTAAAACAATCGTTTTAAATTGATTGTTTTATTATAGAGCTAAGTAAAGGTTTTGTCAAGATTTTTATTATATAGATGGCGATTAATTGACTCTAATCTGCGCCGAGCAGGGCCGCTTTGCTGCATGTACATATTTGTGCGAGTGCGCACCCTCCGAAGGGCTATAAATTTGGCGGTTTTTAATAACCAAATTTATAGAAGAGAGGAATGAATCAGCATCCTGTTTTTCTATAATTTAAGAAGTCATTTCCATCTGCTTTTTCAGCTTTTTTTCAAATTGTTAAGAAATCTGTCATTTCCCACAACCTTAAGCATAGGCCCAAAAGATAAAACCTCAATCAGTAATTCCGTTTCCATTGCCTGATTGTAATAGATCAGGCATTCATAGGTGTTTTCACCGATTTTCCGGGTGTTTTTCTTGTAATTTGCAAAATGAAGCATGGCCCGTTCCAGGGCGTTGCGCTTGTTGAGGATATGCAGCCGGAGGGGTTCTTTATAATAGGAATCCTGGATCAGGGCGTTTAAATCCATCTGCCCAGTGAAAAATTTGTCCGTCAGGCATACCTTCTGAATGCGGGCGATATTCAGGATTTCCAGGCGCATTCTGCCATTTTTCGCATGTTTCAGGGCAAGCAGCCGAAACTTGTCATTTTTTACCGAATATTCCAGGCGCGCAGGCACATAGTAGTGGTGAACCCGGGCTCCGTTGGGGGAATTGTAGTCAATATCTGCGTATTGACGGTTTTTTTGCGCAGAAAGCAGAGTGCGGAACTTGCTGCGGTAAGCATCGTCTGTGTAAGGATCGCCGTCCGTGAACCGGTCAAAGTAGTAAATTTGCTTCGGATGCCAGAGAGGCTCTACAGAATTCAGCATATGCTCCAGTGAGTGTAATTGTTCCCGGTTTAAAAAGAGCGTGATGCGGGGATCAGACAGTAGTGCTTTCAGATAAGATTTCTGAAGGCGGGAAAGAGGTGTGAGAAATTCAGAATTTATTTTGGAAAAATAAAGCTCATGTTCCTTTTGAAATAAATTCCAGTTTCCGTTTTCCAGTTTGGGAATGATGGCAAGGAGGCTTTCTTCAAAGCCTTCTTTGCAGATCCGGCTGCGGATTTCATCTGCGGTAAGGGCATTCTGACAGGTCAGCAGATGGCGCATCACCTGGTAATAACAGCTGTAAATTTCAGAAAACAGTTCCATCTGTGTTTCCTCCTGTCTGATACATCTGATACATATCCTCCAAATCCTGGTAAAACCGCTGTTCCACAGATTTGGCCGTACATTCCAGCGACAGAATTCTTCCGGTAAAGGTTCGTACCCAGGGCAGCATTTCATTACAGTCAAAAGACTCCCGTTGGTACTGCCAGGTATTTTCTCCCATCCGTGTGACAGAGCCTCCTCGTCCCTCCCGTTTCAGGCGGTCGACGATATAGAGCTCACGGGGCTCTTTTACATACAGCGTCATGGTTAAGGTGTCAAGATGATGACGCTCCGTTCCCTGAAAAGATACGCCCCAGAGCAGGCAGCGGTTTCGCTCCAGTTTCTCCTGCAAACCGTCATATTCCGGCGCAGGTTCCAGGCAGCCCACCTGTTTGACAGTGTCCAGGCGAAAACAGGTAAAACGTTTGCTTCTTTTGACATATCCGCAGAGAAAACGCCTGCCGCTTCTGGCGCTGACAAATATCTGCAGGGGGATACAGCTTGCAGTATTTTCCAGACCTTTTTTGGAACTTTTGATGGTAAGCTCTACGTTTAATTTCCGGTTCATGGCATTCAAAAGGGACAGGAGTATTTCATCTTCCAGGGTATGCACGAAAAAGCTGTGTTTTACCCGAAAGCTCCGATTCTGGCTTTCCAGTTGCTCCAGAATTTCATTTCCGATAATGCCAAGACAGCCTGCCATCTGGTAAAAAGCCAGGGCGTCCCTGGCAGATTCATTGGATTTCAGCCAATGGGACAGACGATTATCCAGGAAAAACCGGACGGCCTTTCCGCTTTTTTCCCTGCCTAAAAGCCCTTCTTTTTCATAAGCATTGCACTTGCGGCGGACAGTCTGAATGTCAAACAGCGTCTCATAGTCTGTCAGCAGCCGGTCTGTCAGTTCTTCTGCGGTCAGGGACTGTCCATCCTGAAGCAGATCCAGAATCAGAAAATGAAGCACAATGTCATTGTCCGTAAAACTTTTTGTTTTCCATACCCGAAACAGGGGATTGGAATCCAAAAGGCCGCTGTCGATGGCAAGTGAAATATTAAAGCCGCCGGGCACATAATCTCTCTGCACGAAGGGGCCGAGCCAGCTTTCCAGGCGTCTGCGCTCGTTATCGTAAGTGCGGGGGCTTTTTTCCTTAAATTCATTGCGGGTTTTAAAGCCGTAGACAAAGAAATCCCTGACATATTCTCTTGTTTTTGGAAAACTTTTGATTAATTCCTGAAAATTTGACATGTTTCCTCTCCTGATAGTTGATAAAAGCTGTTTTTAGGAACTGTGCAGAAATAATGCCATCTGTATTAAAGTAAGAAGTTTTCTATAGTTTACCATGAAGTTTTGCAGGAAACAATATTGGCAGGACCAATTTCTGTACGAAAAAGCTGCCTTTCAGCGGCCTTAAAAAAGTTCGCAACCTTTTTGATATGATAATTTTCCAAATCCTGTATATAATAAGCCCATCAGCAGTAAAACAGAAAGGATGTGGATGATATGTTTGTACTACATAATGAAAAAACAAGATTTCCGGTAAAGGTATGGTTAGAAAGCAAAGAGCAGTTGGAGGAAAATTGTCTGGAACAGGCATATCACCTGTCACAGCTTCCGTTTATTCATAAATGGGTCTGCCTGATGCCGGACACCCATGCAGGCAAAGGAATGCCAATCGGCGGAGTGATTGCGTTAAAGGACACGGTGATTCCCAATGCGGTGGGCGTTGATATCGGCTGCGGCATGGATTTTATACCAACTAACATCCATATGGATGCGATACAGGAAATCCAAACCGGTAACGGCACGGTGATTCAGGCCATTATCGGAAATATTATGCGGACAATTCCCTTAAATACCGAACGGTATAAAATGCCTCAACGGTCCAAAACCCTTGACCGGGCAAAGGAAGAGATGGAGAAATATGAGAAAAATACTGACTTGCTGCCGCTCATTGAGGACGGATATTTCCAGGTGGGCAGCTTAGGCGGGGGAAATCATTTTATAGAGCTTCAAAAAGATACAGAAGGATATCTCTGTATTATGATTCATTCCGGAAGCCGCCATATGGGAAAGGCAATCTGCGATTATTTTCATGAGACAGCCAGAGAACTGAACCGGAACTGGCACAGTGAAGTAAAGGATGAGTACCGCCTGGCTTTTCTGCCGGTACAGTCCCGGGAAGGGCGGCAGTATATCAGCTGGATGAATCTGGCAATGGATTATGCCTTTGAAAACAGGGCGCGAATGCTGGAGAAAGTGTGTGAAATTGTAACGGAAGTCATTGAAAGACATACAGACCTGAAGGTGGAATTTGGAGAGGAAATCAATTGCCATCATAATTATGCCGCATTGGAAAACCATTATGACGCCAATGTGTGGGTGCACCGCAAGGGGGCTACCAGAGTGCGGGAAGGAGAGCTTGCGGTGATACCGGGAGCCATGGGTTCTTACAGTTATGTGGTGGAAGGAAAAGGAAACAAAGAGTCCTTCTGTTCATCCTCCCACGGAGCCGGCAGAAATTATTCCAGAACAGGGGCAATGCAGGCTTTTTCTGTGGAGCAGGTGATGGTAGATTTAAAGGAACAGGGAATTGTTTTAGGGAAACGTAAGAAAAATGATGTACCGGAGGAATGCCGGTTTGCCTATAAAGATATTGATGAAGTGATGGCTCAGCAGTCGGAGCTTGTTACGCCAATCCGAAAACTGCAGACGGTAGGCGTGGTAAAGGGATAATTTTTGAGACGTTTTAAAGGCAGTGGGCGTCTAATTAATAGAACATCGAAAATAGCAAATGATATACGAAACCGAAAGAAAGGAGAGAGCAAATAGACGATGGAACAATTAATTAGAGATGCCCAAAAAAAGAACCCAGATGCCTTTGAACAATTGATTCAGGGACAGATGCAAATGATGTACAAGATTGCAAAATCCATCCTGAATTCCGATGAAGACGCAGCAGATGCGATACAGGATACTATCTTGGCATGTTGGGAAAAGTTAGATTCTCTAAAACAAGAACGATATTTTAAGACATGGCTTACCCGCATTTTAGTTAATAAATGCAATGATCAGATTCGACGGCGGAAGAATTGTATTCCTATGGAAAAGATTATGGAAAAGCCTGCTGAGAATCATGAATTATTGAATCTGGAATGGAACGAGACCTTAAGCCATTTGGATAAAAAATATCGTTTGGTGCTTATGCTGTATTATGTAGAGGGATTTAAAACCAGTGAAATCAGTAAAATATTGGAAATTCCTGAGTCAACGGTGCGGACCAGACTTGCAAGAGGAAGGGAGAAATTAACCCTTCTTTGCCGGGCGGATGAAAAAGGGAGGATGCTGTCATGAGAATTGATCATATGGTAGAAGAATTAAAACAGGAGGTTGTAATACCGGAAATTGTGCAAAGAAAAGCCAGGGATGCATTTTCGCAGATACAACAGGAAGTTAAGAGCACAAATGATTCAAAAAAGGTAAGAATTTTTTATAAAAGAAGAAAAACAAGATTGGGAAAGCAAGCAGCGGTATTTGCAGTTGTGGTATGTGCCAGTGCAGCGGCAGCAGCGGTGGTATACGCTAGTTCAGCGACTGTCAGTGCAAAAGCTTATCACATCTGGAGTCAGAGCTTGAAACGTATTCTTCATATATCAGAAGTAGAGCAGGAATTGTTAGAAAAAAATGCCGTGTCTGATCATCCTTTGCAGTCTGTGGAAGATGCAGGAGTAAAAGTAACATCTGTGCAGAGTATTGTGGATAATCGATTTGCATATCTGGCCTTTCAAGTGGACGGATATGATTTTTCAAAAAATACGGATACAGGATTTGATGAAGTCAATGTATGGATTGATGGGAAATTTGCCAATAATTATGGCGGCTCCTTTGATGGAAATGAATATTGTATGTTGATTTCTCCTGGTGAAGATATGGATACTGTCATAGGAAAAGAAGTGCGTGTGGAATTTTCCGGTCTGGGAAGCTGCGAGAAAGCTGAAGTACAAGGAGAAGTGGATGGAAGATGGGAATTATCATGGACGCTGCAGGGAAGTGACGAGCTGGCTGTATATCAAATGGAAGAAGCGCTGGGAGATTCCGGCGCCATAGTGACAAAGGCAGAAATTTCACCGATTTCATTAAATCTTATTTATCATATGCCTCGAAAAACAGTGGAGGAGCCTTACTATGATGAAACAAATCAACAGAAAGGGATAGCGACATTCTATGCAGAACCTCCGGGGATTGCCGGTATTAAAATGAAAGATGGAAACATTTATACAGGTATTGTAAATGGAGGAAGTGAAGGATATCTAAGCAAAGATTCGGATCTTTATCGGGTGTCTGTAAGCGTTAGCCAGATGATAGATTCCCAAAATGTCCAGGCATTGCTCTTTTGGAAAGAGAATAGCGGACAGAGCGAGAATGAAAAATTAACAGAAGATATGTTTTATGAAGTACCAATCGGATAAAAATATGTACTGAAATTTTATCAAAAAAATAAAAAAAGTACTTGCAAAATAAATAAAGTTATGGTAATATTGTCATTGTTGTTGACAATATTACGGCTCCTTGGTCAAGCGGTTAAGACATCGCCCTTTCACGGCGGTAACACGGGTTCGATTCCCGTAGGAGTCATTTCTGTAAGGTATCGGTTCCGGTATTTTATGGAATATAAATCTTGACGAATATTTTGATGTTTGTTATAATATAATAAGTTAAGGCATTGAACCATGGTTCTGCCGGACAGTAAGATAACAATTCAATAATTTCGTTACGGCGCAGTAGCCAAGTGGTAAGGCGTGGGTCTGCAACACCCTGATTCACCGGTTCAAATCCGGTCTGCGCCTCTTAGAAACCCCGAAAAATCGCAATGTCATTAACTTAAGAAAAAGCAATACCGGATAGCTTTACACCCCTCCATCGGGTAAAGGACATCCGGTATTGTTCTGGAAAATTAATTCTAATATTTGATACTATTCTACTGTATTTATTATGCAGGACGTGCTCATGTTCTATAACTTTTCTGCTCAATAAGCTCTTTTATGCGTATTTGAATATTTCCCCGCAAGCTACCCCTTTGTCCGGTGGTAATGGCGGTCTGGTCTTATTGGAACCAGATTCTTGCTGATGTCCTCATAAATCTGATGGAACAGTTCATCCTGTTTCCGCGCGTCCGTTTCCAGCAGGATATAGATCAGGTCATTTTTCAGTATCCCAATGCTCAATGTCCGGTTTATCATCATCTTATGTTTCCGGTGGCTTTCTTTTTCGTCCAATTCCGCCTCGGCATCACGGATGATGTCCTCCGCAAGGTTGCTGATATAGATTGTGCTGTATATATCCTGCAGCAGCAGGATCGGCTTGGTCCCTGTAAAATTCTCTATCTGCAGGCGGTCTTTGAGAGTCTCGTATGCCGTTTCAATCCCCCATCTCATATGGTACAGTTCGGCTATCTGCTGGCAGCCAAAGGGTTCCGATGGCAGATTTGTAATGAGCACTTCTTCCTGGTTTTCCGGCAGCGGCACTTTGACCATCCGCAGGGTAATGTGCCCGATCTCCTCCATCCGCCGGCCGATATCCGTTCCTTTATAATGTCTGATCCGGCTTTTGTCCAAGTGGATATCCACCCATGTGTCCGGTGCCGACAAAGCGGCCTGTTCTTTTTTATAATCACTGGATTTGAGACGCGCAAGGAATAAGATGCCTTTCTCCATCATCCGGATAAAAGCCGGGGTAGACGGGTACCCCCTGTCCATGACGACCAGAAACGGCTGTGAACTGCCGATCGTTTCTGGCACACGGCCAAGCTGTTCTTCTGCAAGCCGCATTTCGTCAAATTTACATTTACGGCAGTCACTCTCCAGAATCATCCGGTTCATGACATCATACAGACATCCAAGCCCTATGGATGCCTGGGGCTTTGTTCCTTTCCTGCTGGATGTCCCGAATTCTTCCAGGGTTTCCTTTGTAGTAGGAATATTTATCCCTGAGCCGTCCGCTGCAAGGACTAGATATCCGTGGAAGGTAGAGAATCCGGGTTCCGCGTAAAAGCTCCTGTTATGATGGCGGTAGAGCTCATAAAAAGCCAGCGGATTCAATTTCATACGCTGTTTCAGATAGCCGGGTTTTGATATTTCCATTCCCGGATGTGCCGTCTTCATATAATTTCGCAGTTCCAGGCTCAAAGTAATCCCCCTCCGGTTGATCATGGTGAACATAAGATCCTTCAGCGGCATTTTTCTGTTCCTTATAAAAGAGGACGGATTCCCATTTCGGCAGAAGTCATGGAATTCATCCTGATGGATCAAACTGATATCACAACAGGTGCGTTTTTGAGAGTCCTTCATAAAATCACCTGCCTTTAAAAGAAAAACATCAGTTATCTGCTTCTATTATACAGTAAAGATACAGAAAAAAGGAACCTTTTACAATTTTAAATGTAAAAGATTCCTTAAGTTAATGACATTGCGAAAAATCGGGGTTTTTTGGTACTCACTTTTTCTCTCATTATCCTTTTAGACCTAAGCCCCGTTTTTTCTTATTTTTTCAAAATTCCATTTTTTTACAAATCCCGTTTCACTATGCAAAATGCTCCCTTTTGTATTCATGATGTTTAGGCAGGCATTCTCTACCGCTTCCACTGCCAGATCCGCTGTCATAGATGTCCCATAGGCATGCCCAATGATTTTGCGGCTGTACAGGTCCATAACCGATGTCAGATTAGTCCATCCTTCCTTCTGCACATGGGTATATGTGATGTCTGTACACCATTTTTGATGAATGGGATCCGCCTCAAAATCGCGCTTGAGGATATTCACCTTATCGTTTGGTATGGTGCCATGGCTGGCATGGTACTTATATTTTTTTACCACTATGGAACGAAGCCCTTGTTCTGCCATATGTCTCTGTACTCGTTTTACGCTGCAGGGTGTTCCTCCATTATTAAGGATACGGCATATTTTTACAGCCCCATACCGTTGCTGGGAGTCCTCATACGCCCGTTTTACCTCCTGGCCAAATGTTTTGTGCTCTTTCTGCCTGTTTGAAGGTACACAAACCAGAGCTTTGTAATAAGTACTCCTTGGAAATTTCAAGGCACTGTAAAGCGGGGTTACAGAGTAGCTGGTTAAGTTATTCTGGATAAATGCAGCAATTTCGGTTATTGTTCTTTTGCGAATATGGCGGTCGCTTTTTTGGCTCTGCCCGCCTGTGGTGTAATATTTCGTGCTCGATCTTAAGGCGCTGGTTCTCTTTCTGGAGTGCCTTATACTCCTTAAGGGTGACAGTCTCATCATCTGAAACTTTGATAGGGGAGAGCTGTTTTACCCAGTCGCTTATAGTGCTTCGATTTACGCCATATTCACGTTCCAGTTGTGGATACGAGATTCCTCCGGCATTGTACAGCTCTACGATCTGCGGCTTGAATTCCGGAGTGTAAGATTTTTGGCCATGTCTTTCATCTCCTTTGCTCTTTCACTTGATAGTATAGGTTGTTCGACTTTTCCTGTCCACACTTATATACTAACACCAATAAAAGAATGTTGTGATTACCAAGTAGGCAATAAAAATGGCAATTTATACAAGAAAACTAGACTAGTATCAATGGGGACATTTATTATAAAAAGATAAGGAGGATGTATTCATGGAGAAAAGAAGAGGTTCAGAGAAGTTGGAGTTAAATAATAGTGATGAAATAACGGAGAGAGAACGGAAGTTATTGAAACAGTATCAAGAACTTTGTGAAGAAAATAAATTAACAATAGATATTTTAATTCAGCGATTATTGACACATGAGGAAGGCAGGGAATAGGGTGATTAAAGTAGGATTGTGTGATGATATTGTAGATTTTAATAAAAAAATGGAAAGTCATATTGAGAAATATGGAAAAGAAAATCACATAGGAGTTAAAATCATTTCATATGGAAGTGGATCACAATTATTGCTAAATTTTCAAAAGGGTAAATTCGATATTATTTTTTTGGACGTTTCCATGCCGGAATTGGATGGATTTGAAACAGCAGAACAGATAAGATGTATGGATGAGAACGTTTCTATTGTATTTTGTACATCATATTACACAATTTCCAATGCGGGGAAAGGATTTGAAGTAGCTGCAGAGGATTTTTTAGCAAAGCCCTTATTATATAAAAAAGTGGAAAATATATTAGATAAGGTGTATAAAAGGAAGTTATTGTGTGCAGAGGAAAAGTTGTTTTTGAAATGTCAGGATGGATTGATTACACTTCAGATTTCCGACATAATCTATATACAGACAAGGAATAAAGTATTGATATTACATACAATATTCGGAGATGTACAAAGTAATCAAAGGATGGTAGAATTGGAAAAGCGCTTAAGCAAAAAGTTGTTTTTTCGATGTCATAATAGTTATATAGTGAATTTTGATTATGTAGAGGGATTTCAAAATGAAAATGTTCTTGTTAAATACAAAAATGAGCAAGTAAGAGAAATTCCAGTGAGTAAATATAAAAAAGAAGAATTTATGAAAGCACTCGCCAGATATGTAGGAAATCGATTAAATTAAAATTTACGCTAAAAAATGGTCAATTTATACATGGAATATTGTTATCTGGAAAAAAGAGAGGTATAGTTTGTTCATACTTACAGAAATGAAAGGAGTAATAGATATGCAAAATATTAAAACAGAAGAAGAATTTCAAAAAGAAGTAGATTTAACAGAAGAAGAAATTGAAAGCTATTCCGGCTGTTCGGAAAGAACACAGAGGTGTTTATCAGATTGCCCATGGCCGTTCCCAGGATCATATTTGTCGGAAAGTAATTAAAACAAAGAACCGCATACCTATCGGGTAGGATAGGCTGTGCGGTTTCTTTTTTGGAGGAAAGAAATGTATACAATCACTTTAGAAGTAAATCAAATATGCAATTTAGAGTGTACATATTGTTATCTGAGAGAAAAGACGAATCAAAAAATGAAAGAAGATATTGCCTATAAAGGGCTGGAGATTGCGTTCCTAAATGCGGCAAAACATAAGGATAAAAGGCTGTGGGTTGATTTTGTAGGAGGAGAGGCATTAATTAGTTTTGCATTTTTGCAGAAATTAGTCGAGTATATTGAAGAGCAGGCTACAAAACGAAAAATTACTGTTTCGTATTCTATTACTACAAATGGTACGATTATGAATGATGAAATTTTGAAATGGCTTATTAATAATAGCGTTCATCTAAAATTGAGTATAGACGGTTTCAGGGAAACTCATGACAGAAATCGAAAAACAAAATTTGGTATAGGAAGTTATAGAAATATAATGGGAAATTTAAATTACTTTAGAGAGTATGAAGAAAGATCAAAACAATTTATTCAGGTTGCCCATGTAGTTACTCAGAATAATTATTGGGAAGCTTTCAAATCCGTTAAACATTTAGTCGAAGATTTACATTTTAGCATCGTAGATACTTCTATAAATGTTACACATAGGTGGACAGTTGAACAGCTGGACAAATTGGGATGGGAATGGGAAAATATTTTATGCTATTATATTAAGCGAATAGAAAGCGGACGAGCGTTTTTGTGGGCACCAGTATTGGATTTAAAAAAATATGGGGAGGAATCAGAGAATTCCAGATTTTGTGGAGTAGGATTGATTCAAACATATGTTAAAGTAGATGGTGGAATCTATGGGTGTGCAGCAAACTTAGATTCTAGTGGGTGTTTAGGAGATGTGGAAAGAGGTGTCTCCGTAAGAAAAATAAAAAAATATCGAGAATTGGCAAATAAAAGTACAATTTGTTTGAAATGTGATATACTCCCCAAATGTCAGAGTTGCAAATGTATTATGAACAATTTAGCTTACAGTAATCAGATAAATGGACATAATCCAGATATGTGCTATTTCGAAAAGAAGAAAATAGATTTATGGAATAAGTATGATAAAAAAATAAGGTGAAATAAAAGAAAAACTTGATATATTAGTAAAAATGCGTTATTTTTATTATAAAGCATTATAAATACTTACTATATTGGTATTTTGCCGGAAATGATAGTAAAAGTGGTGATGAAAATGAACATAATTAGGAAGAAGCGTAAGGAATTAGGAATTTCTCAAAGAGAATTAAGTGAAAGATTGGGAACCAGTCAGCAAACAATCAGTAGAATTGAGAAGGCAGGCATCGTAAATATACCTTGTAACCTTCTGATAAAATTGGCAGATATATTCCATGTTCCTGTCGATATTCTTATTTATGAAGAAAAGAATAATTTGTTTTTTTCGCAGGGAGAAGAACTGTGGGAAATATATAAGCAACTCGACGAGGCAAATAAAACCACTTTGCTAACGCTTGGCAGAAGATTAAGTGAAGTACAGGTAGAAAATATGTTACAAAGGCAAATAGGTGATGAAAGTGATAAAAATAGCGATATGTGATGACGAAAAGTGTTTTATAGATACAATTGAG
This sequence comes from Lachnospiraceae bacterium, assembly GCA_910575555.1. GTDB lineage: Bacteria > Bacillota > Clostridia > Lachnospirales > Lachnospiraceae > Petralouisia. The sequence continues at coordinate 49,463 of CAJTFX010000032.1, forward strand.
AAAATGCTGAAAATCTATGCAGAGAAAAACGGACAAGATTTTCTGATAAAGAAATATACAAAGCCATTACAATTAATGGAAGCATTAAAAGAAGAGTTCCAAATATTCTTTTTAGATATTGAAATGCCTAATATGGATGGTCTCGAACTGGTAGATGTTATACGAAGACATGATGAAAAATCTATAGTTTTGTTTGTGTCTTCTCACAATGAATTTTTGGGTGCTGGTTATAAGTATGATGTACAGAACTTTATTACAAAGCCGATTACGCAAGTACAAGTAAACTGCGAAATGAATAGAGCACTGAGAAAACTTAATACATATGAACAAAGGTATATTGCAGTAAAAAATGAAAATGGTTATTTTAAGCTATTTTTGTCGGATATAGAATATATCGAAACTATAAACCGAAAAGTTTTGTTCCATTTAAGAAATGGAGAAGAGAAAGCTGGTTACTTTAAAATGAGGGATTTGGAAGAACGGTTAGAGCCATTTTTCTTTGTGCGCTGCCATAATGGAATCATTGTGAATATAGATTGTATTGAGTCATTACATGATCTTACCGTTACGCTTTACTCTGGGGGAAAAATATATATTACCCGCTCAAGAAAGCAGAATCTTATGAGAAAAATGGCAGAACGAGGAGGCTGTGTATAGAGTGTATGGACAGATTTTACTCAAGGATATATTTTCGCTATTAAATATTTTTTTGATTTTTTATTTATTTATGGACAGAAATCAGTTTGTAAATAATAAAAGAATAAATGGGTATTCTTATGTTTTGTGTATAGGAAGCCTATATCTGGTAAGGTTGATGGAAAATGGAGCATCCTTTCATATCATGTATAACTATATAACGATTATAGCTATTGTATTAATAATAGGTCATTTTTTGTTTCAGCAAAACGTAAAATATTGCTTTCTTATTGGAAGCATTTTTCTATCCATAGTTTTACTAGGACAGTTACTGAGTTGCATATTTTTGTATCCATATAGTAAAATAAGCATTTTAGCTGAATTACCGACTAAATTTCAATTGGTGATGATTTTTATTTCAGAATTGGTTATTGTTCTTGGAAATCTGTCTATAAAAAATATAGTAGAAAAAATTCCAAGTTTTCTTACAGCGACAAATTCAATTACTATTATTCTTCCTTTATTTATAAACATTGCGGTTATGGCGGTATGTGCAGATCAATTGTATTATGAAAAAGAAAAATTGATGAATAACATTTATTCCCAGATAACAGTTTTGATAGCATGTATTGCTATGTTTGGAGGAATGATTTGTAATATTGTGGTTTTAGAGAACTATTTGAATGTTAAAAAGATTGAAAATGAAAAGAAATTGCAGATTAGTGAAATAAGTATGCAGTATGATTATTATGTTAAACAATCCAATGATATGGAAAATATACGAAAACTTTCCCATGATATTAAGAACCATTTGGAGGCGTTAAGGGGGAATGTGGATTATCAACAGAAGCAAGAATACATAGATGGAATCGAACGTAAACTGGATATTTATCAAAGTTATTATAAAACGGGGAATACCTTTATTGATAATGTTCTACATGTAAAGAGATTAGAGGCCTTGGATAAAAAAATTGAGTTTAAAGTCTTTGCTGATTTTTCAGCCTTTAGAAGAATAAAAAACGAAGATTTGTGTGTAATTGTTTCCAATACTGTTGATAATGCTTTACGAGAATGCCAACTTATGAAAGAGGAAGATTCAGAAGTAGAATGTTTAATACAACTAAAGGTGAGAAAACTAAAGGGCTTTTTGTCTATTATATGTGAAAATACTTTAAGAGAAAGTCAAGTAGAATTTTTAAAGCGTAATACAACTTGGGAAACATCAAAAGAAGACAAAAAGAATCATGGATTCGGAATAAAGAATATAAAAAGTGTTGTGAAAGATTATGGGGGAGAGGTTTCTTTTCATGTAGTAGATGATATGTTTTCTACATCTGTGATTATTCCTATCGAAATATAGAGTCAAAAGTGGTATTTACTAAATGTAGATATCATTTTTTGGTTGTGTGCTCAGTATGGGTGCAATCTAATTGGTGAAAGTCCGTAACACGCCCTAGTAGTGAGAAGTGTATAGCCAAGAGCAATGGTGTTCATCGTGAGGTGGAACCTGAAGAAAGCTGGAGGTAAAGCTCTGGTCTGACGAACAGAAATCACATCAGGCTACAGTTAGGAATAAGACTGCACGTCAAGTTGAAGTCCAATAACTACCCAGAACTAACTGTGGTAAATGTGACAGATGGATGGAGTGAAAGATTGCGTTCTTACCTGGGGAGGTCTCGTCAGCGGATGGAATTACATCAACGAATGCATACGAAATCCGTAGTAACAACGAATGGCGAGAAGTCAGCTGAAGTCATAGTACCATTGTGGTTGCAAACATGATGGGAAGGACTGAACTTTAGGAGGTGTGAGTAAATGAATGTGACTAATGACAGATTTAAGGACAGACAACTTCAGATTGAGGACTATCTGCAAATGGTATCGACGGAATCGAAAGAGTATGCAGAAGTGTCCGCCTGTCAGAGGATTGCTGAAAACAACCGCATCATCACAGACTTTCAGACGGACGGGCTGTTGGAGAAGGTTTTACAACCGACGAATCTTAATAATGTGTACAAGAAAGTAAAATCAAACAAGGGAGCAGGCGGTGTTGATGGGAGGAACGTAGATGAACTTCTGCCGTTTCTCAGAGATAACCAGATGGAGCTAATCCAGCAGTTAAAGGACGGGAAATACAAACCCAACCCAGTCCGCAGGGTAGAAATACCTAAAGAAACAAAAGGAGAATTTCGGAAACTGGGAGTACCGACAGTAGTTGACAGGGTATTCTAGCAGGCAATTACACAGGTATTGTCCCCGATTTACGAGGAACAGTTTTCGGAAAACAGTGGACCTATGTCAATACTTTGGACAAAAAAAGTCGAAAGATTATGCTGCTTTTTTAGTTCCTCATCCTCCTTTTGCTGTGGTGTCAAATAACCAATAGAACTATGTATCCGCTTACGGTTATACCAGCCTTCTATGTATTCAAAGATTGCTCTGCGGGCTTCCTTTGAATCCT
>CAJTFX010000033.1 GCA_910575555.1 Lachnospiraceae bacterium
CTTTTTGGCATATCTGTATCATAGTCCACCTCTGCTTTGGTATATAATGAAACTCCCCATTCATTATAGCAGATTTTTCAGGACTTAGCCAAAAGACTTATTGAAGGAAAGCAAACATATGATTGCATCAATCAAATGGAGGTGGTATAATGAAAACATAATATATATGGAAGAAAGAGGTTTGGGGGTGTAGGGTATGGCAAAAATTACATGTGAGAAATGCGGTACTGAATTCAAATTTGAAGTCGCAAAAGATTTTGAAAGTTGCCCTGTTTGTGGAGCGTCTTTTGATGATAAAGATACAAACAATGAGGATAGTTTACAGGAAGATGATTCTGGCGATGCAGTTATGTACTTTGACATAATTGATATTTTTCAGAATGAGCCAGAGTATAGTAATGTAAATGCTTATTGCTGCGAATGTGGAGAAAATAATTCTTTAGAATTAGATAAATTTGATGAAATAGTAGACAAGCAGTATGTTCTACTTAAAGAAGGTATCACTGTCACATGCAGAGGGTGTGGTAAGGAACATACCGTAAGAAAAATTTTATACAAGAAAAAAGAACGTTATGCTCCTCCACTTCCACGTTGCCCAGTCTGCAACTCGGTGATTCTAAAGAAAATTACAAAAGGATCTAAAATAATGGCTGCTGCAACACTTGGGACATTTGCTTTGCCTTATAACAGTAAGACATTTGAGTGTAAAGATTGCGGCTACCGTTTTTAAGAAAAAATAATAATGAAGAATAAGTAAAAGACATTCCTTTTATGGGGTGTCTTTTTTAGTGCAGAAAAGGAGAGATTGAATGGCAGAAAATTTTATGCTGATGTTACAGGCAATGCTTGATAAAGTAAAATCATTAACTAATATTAAGAAAGATATAAAAAGCATTGAGCCGAAACTGAAAGTAAAAATCCAAGGCATATTGGATAAGGCAGCTACGAGGAAGGAACTGAATGCTGGCCTGAAATCCATAAAGCCTAAAATAAAAGTGGATGCAGACACATCGCAGGCGATAAAGAAAATTAAAAAACTCGGACAGCAGAAGACGAAAGCGACTGTACAGGCAACGATTGACAATTCACAGGCAATATCCAGCTTAAAGGAAACGCAGAAAGAAACGAAAAGCCTTTTTGACCGCTTTATAAATGGGGCTGTGGGAGTGAACCTTGTGCGTATGAGCGTACAGAAAGTCACACAGGCGATAAATGAAGCCATTGCAGGGATTAAGGAGCTTGACAAAATAAAGACAAATATACAGATGGTTTCCGGTACATCTGATCCAGGCGTGGAAGCCATGATGCAGTCCTATAATTCCATGGCGAAAGATTTAAAGTCCACAACAAAAGCAGTTTCAGAAGCAGCTAATGAATTCCTCCGTATGGGAGAGAGTGTTGCAAATACAAATGAACTGATAAGAAGCTCCCAGGTTTTGTCAAAAGTTGGGATGATTGAAAGTTCGGATGCCGCAAGTTACCTTATTTCCAGTTTGAAGGGATATAAAATAGCGGCGGAGGATTCAATTAATATCATTGACAAACTTACCTCCGTAGATTTGGAAGCGGCAGTGTCAGCCGGAGGGCTTGCAGAGGCAATGTCAAGGTGCGCGAATATCGCAAATAGCAGCGGAACTTCTATGAATCGCCTGATTGGATATATGGCAACAGCAGGAGAAGTCACACAGGATTCAATGTCAGTGATTGGCAATTCTTTCAAGTCAATGTATTCACGGATGAATAACATCAAGATAGGTAGGTTTATAGATGACGAAAGTGGGGAATCCCTATCCGACACGGAAGCAGTATTGAGTAGATTGGGAATCCAATTGCGTGATACAGAAGATACATATAGAAATTTTGATGATGTACTTGACGATGTAGGCACTCGTTGGAAAGACTTCACTCAGGTTGAAAAGAATGCTATCAGCGTGGCAATTGCGGGCACAATGCAGCGCGAGCGTTTTATTGCCCTTATGAACAACTATTCATCCGCATTGAAATATTCGGAAGTCGCTGCAAACAGTGCAGGGAGTGCCATAGAACGTTATGGGGTATACCAGGATTCCATTGAGGCAAAGACAAATGAACTGACAGCAGCGATAGAATCTTTATCCACAAGCGCAATATCAGAGGATTTGTTTGCCGGGATTATAGGCGCGACCACAAATATGGTGGAATTCATTGATAAGACAAACCTTTTAAAAGGTACGCTTGCTGGAATTGTGGCTATGGGAATATCAAAAATGTTCGTTTCCATGGCAACAGGGATTATTACAGCAGCAAAGAGCACTTCACAGCTTACATCCGCTATGGCTATGTTGAGGAATAGCAGAAGTGCAGACAATTTAAAAAGTGTTGGTAAAGCGTGTGTTGGATTAAATGATAATCAATTAAAGTTAATTTTATCAACTAAAGGATTGACAGATTCTCAAAGATTGCAAATTCTAACAGGTATGGGAGTAGCAGAAGCAGAACGACAGCAGACCCTTGCCACCCTTGGATTTGCCAGCGCAGAAAATGCAGCGACAGTTTCCACGTTTTCCTTCCGCGGCGCAATGGACGCGCTGAAAGTTTCCATTATGACCAACCCAATAGGCGCTATTGCGACAGCAGTGTCGGTGGCAACTATGGTATTTTCCGGTTTCAGCCATAAATTGGACGAAGTAAGGGAAAAAGCAAAAGAAGTAAGCAACACTTTCAGCAGCGCAAAATCCGACATAGACAGCTACAAATCTAAAGTGGAAGAGCTGCAGGCGGTGCTCAATGATTCCGGCTCCTCCATCTCCGATGTCATGGAAGCCCGCAAAACCCTTATGTCAATCCAGGACGAATTAATCGAAAAATACGGCAGCGAAAAAAGCGCAATTGACTTAATCACGGAAGCAGTCAACGGACAATCAGACGCTTTTGATAAACTGTCACAGAAACAGTGGCAGGAAGCAAAGAATGAGTTTAACGATGGCGGATTTGCAAACAACGCTGCAAACTTTGTCCAAGGATACTCTGACAACATAGACCGCATGTTATCGGAATATGGCGATTATAAGGTGAAACTGGATTTATCCGTGGCCACAACCGGATTAAACCCGGAAGAGATAGAAGAATTCAAGAAATTATTCGAAGACAATGGGATGGAAATCACTTATGGAACGAAAGGAACAGCCTCCAACAACCCGTTTGTGGAACTGTCCGGGAACGCAAGTGAGATGCATGAAAAACTTTTGGAACTTCAGGAAATGTTTTCCGACGCAAACCCACTGTCAACCAATAATTTCAGGAATTATCTGACAGACCTTGCAAATGCCGCAAAAGAAGTTTCAGAAAATTATAAAGAGATGTGCGACAGTTATGTCCTTTATGAAGAGATATCCCAAAAGGCGGCTTACAAAAGCGCATTCAATGATATTAATGGGGCTTACCAGAAATACCAGGATGCGGCAGTTCTGGGAGATGAACAGGAAGCAGCAAAAGCAGCAGAGGATTATGCAGAAATAATCACGGATGCAGTTTCCATGGCGTTGGAAAGCGGGGACGCATGGGTTGCGGATTATTTTAAGTCCATGCACCCAGAATTACAGTCCATGGTAGAACAATGGGAATTCAAGACAAAAATAATCCCAGACTTTGATATAAGCGGGTTACAAGGGAAAACAGAAAATGATGTCCTTGCAATGCTCCAGACGGAGGATTTGCAGGAGGGGGAAGCTGTTTTCAACTCACTGATTGACAAAGCAAAAGAATACGGGATTATTACGGACGGCAATGCAGAAGGGATACAGGAAGTATTGGAGCTGCTTGCGGAATGGGGCATACTGCAAAAAGACATTTCAGAAACGGAGCTGCCGGAGCCGCCATCCTACAAAGACTCCCTGGACGGTGTGCAGAATGTTGCGGGCAACCTAAAAACACTCATGGAAGTCTACGACGATGTACAGGACGGGGAGGAATTCGACTGGACTTCCATCCTGAACAATGACGATTTTGAAGCTGCCTTCAGCGGCGCAGGGAAAGTTTATGATGACTTTATCAAAACCGTCACCAAGAACCCGGATGACATCCATGCCTGCCAGAAAGCCTTTGACAGCCTTGCAACCTCCCTCATTGACAGCAGCGGGATCTGGGACGGCTTAACCGAAGAAACCAAAGCGGCCACCATTGCAATGTTAGAAGAGAATGGCGTTGTAAATGCGGCGGAATTAGTGAACGCAAGGCTTGCCATGCAGGAAGAATGGCTTGCCCTTACAAAAGACAATGCAGCCCTTGCAGGGAAGAAACTTTCTGCCGCCACCTGGGAAGAGATCGGCGCATTGCTAAGCGAAGGGGAAGCCTCCGGCACAACAGCAGATTACCTTACAGCCCTTGCCATCTCAAAGATGGACGTGAACAGCGTAAAAATCAACACCCAGGACGACGTAGACCAGATTATTGCGATTGCAAACGCGGCCGGGGCGTCCACCTCCTACATCCAGAACCTTGCGAACGCCCTGTTGCATTTTAAGTCCATGGAGTTTGACACCAGCACCATGTTTGGGAAAGTGGGGGATTCCGCCAGAAACCTCATGGTGAAATCCACGGAAGAAAAGCTGAAGCAGGAGCTCAGCGCGCAGCTGGAAGGCGCAAAACTTGATGCCTCACAGTTTTACGCAAAGTCAGGCGGAACGGGCGGCTCAGGCTCCGGCAAGTCAGGGAAATCCGGATCATCCGCAAAAGAAGAGTCCATCGAAACCTTCGACTTCATTGAGACAGCCATCAAACGGATCGAAGCGGCCATTGAACGCCTGAAAACACGCGCGGAAGAGACGTTTCGCAGTTTCACCAAGCGAGGTCGGGAATACAAGAAAGCCATTTCCGAAATCACAAAAGAAATCAACATCCAGAAGCAGGGCTATGACGCTTACATTGCGAAAGCGAACAGCGTCGGCCTGGAGGAATCCTGGGCAGGCCAGGTCAGGGACGGAAGCATCAACATAGCGGATATTTCCGATGACGGATTAAAAGAACGGATTAAAAATTACAAAGAGTGGTGGAACCACGCCACCTTATTCAGCAATGGATAAGAAAAATTCTATCTAATTGCCTGGAAAACCCTTAGAGCCTTATCAACTACAACGTAGGCATGAAATATGGCCAGACGTGAAAGTTTGAAAATGATAAGGATTGGGCAACCAGCAGCGAAGCCCCAAACAGGGGAACGTTCAACGACTAAATGTTTGCATATCCGCAAACGAGAGGATAACAAGCGGTTGGTTATCCGTAATGGTAGATTGCCTGTTGGGTTAATGAAACGATATAAATTAAATCTATGAAAGCAATAGTATTTTGTCAAATAATGTTATATAATGGAAATGCGATATACTTTATCGTAATTTTCAGAAGGGAGGATAATATGAAGATGGCAGGACAATATGTTTTTCCAGATCCAGATGATAGGTCAAAAAATGACCCTTGCATTATTGTGAATAACAAAAAAGTATTAGGAATTTACAATCAAGCACATCCAGACGAAGAAAATATGCAGAAAGTTACACCAAAGGTTCAAGAATGGTTTAAAGGGAAAGCAACTGAAATCGGATGGGATGAATCAAAATTTTCTGGTGGTCAGTGCATTTTAGAAAATAATTTTAAAAAATAGTGTATGAGATATAAAGCTGTAAAAAGAGCAGGATATGCACCCCTGCTCTTTTAATATGCCAAAATTCAAAGAAAACCAAAATCAACAGGTAAAAGATATAGTCTGTTCTCATGGGAAACCATGAGGGATTTTTAAATCCGGCTGGCTTAGCGAACCAGTCAAACGCAAAGACGAAAAAGCCCTGGAATGCCAGGAAAAATTAGAGGAGCTGAAAAAGACCCAGAAAGAATTAGCCCGGGAAAAGATTGAGCTTTTAATCACAAAATACGAAAAGCTCCTTTCCAAGCTGGAATCCACGTCCAAACGCATCCAGAACACGATGGGCTTGAAAGAAACCTGGGGATTCTCCGCAAGCGCAAAGGATTACACAAAACTCAATAAAAACGCAAAATCCCAGATCAAAAACCTCATAAATCAGAACAAAAAGCTGAAGGAACTGCAAAAGACCGTCACGAAGGGTTCCGAAGCGTGGCGCGAATACAACGAACGGATCAACTCCAACAATGAATCCATCCAGGAGCTGACCCAGTCCATGGCTGAGAACGCAATCGCATCAGCCAATCTCGCCGGACAGAACGCGGAAACGAAAAACGGCGCAAAGGACACAGCGGATGAAAAAACAGACGCAAAACTCTCCACCGCTTCCACGTCCTCCAGAAAGAACAGCCTGCTTGTCAATAAGGCGAAGAACATTGACGCAAGGCAGAAAAATCTACAGACAGCTTACAACAAGACGGCCAAAAACAGGGCTTCCTATGGAAACAAAATATTAAAGGCAAAGAAGAAAGACGTTTCCAAGAAGAACAAAAAGCTGTTTACCCAGGCGATCGCAAAGGTGAAAGCGGGCAAATTAGTTTCCGCGTCCACCATAAACGGGATTGTGAATGCCCTGAAATCCGCAAAGGGAAAAGAATACAAGGAATTAAACGCACTCCTCTCCTACTGCATCTCTTACAACGCAAATAAGAATGCCGAAGAGGAAAACAAATTAAACCTGGAAATGTATGCCCTCACCGCCCAGGAAGAGAAGAAATCCTTAAGGCAGGAGCAGTTAAGCAATACTTTAGACGCGAACCAGTCCAAAGCGGACAGATCTACACTTTCCAACGCTGAAACCGCATCCGCAAAGAACCACAACATAGACACCCAGGCACGATTAAGCAATGCAGACGCAAGCGCGCAGTCACAGGCCGCAAAGAACGCCGCAAAAGACCGGGAAACAGCGGCAGGCAAAGCGTCCTTCACAAAGGAGAAGTCCTATAAGAAGCTAAAGGACAAGAAGCTGAAAAAACGCCTGAAGAAAGCCATCGGCGCAATCAAGGCAGGGAAAAAGATTGACTCCGACTCCCTGAAGGCGGTCAAGGAATACTGCCAGAAATATTTAAAGGGCAACCTGACCTACTATTACAACTGTGAAGCCTACAATGAAGCCGTGGAAAACGAATTAAGCGCAAAAGAAGCGGAAACCCTTGCCAAAGCACAGGCGTATGCCGCAGCCTTACAGGCAAAGCGTGAAAAAGCAGAAAACACAGTGTCCGGCAGAGACGCAGAAAACGAACTCCATGCCGCAGCTGCAAAGAACCAGACCTCCGCAGGCGCAAAGAACCAATATGTGGACAGGCAGATCTCCAACATTTCCCAGAATGCGTCCACATACCAGTCAGCATACAATGTCTCCGTCAATGACTTTAACAGCGCAAAGGGCGTAATTAACAAGTCATCCGGGAACGCCGTCATAAATGAAATCAAAACGAAATTTGTAAGCAGGAGCATTCTAATCCCCGCAGATTACCTGGAAAAAGCATATGCAGTATCAAACAGCTTCGGCCTTGCGTGCTCCAATTACAACGAAGCCCTGGAAGCCATGAACGCCGCAAAAGCCGCCGCAGACTTATATGCGCAGACCTCCAAGACGGAAAAGGCAGCCCTCGCCCTGGAAAAGATGGAAAACATCGACAAGGACTACGGGCATAAAATCAGCGTCTTTGAACAGAGGGCTTCCAGGATTAACAATTCCATGGACATTGCCCAGGCCAAAGGCTACCAGGCAAGCAGGAAATATTATGAACGATTGACGGAGAACGAGGAGAAAACCAACGAAACATTGGAGAGGAAACGGAAAGACCTCACGGATTCCTTGAACCAGTCCGTCAGCACAGGCGCGGTCACAAAGTTCTCAGACGAATGGTACGAAGCCTGCGGCAGGATTGACGACGTGACGAACGCAATCGAGGAATCCGCCGTTTCCCTTGCGGAATTCCAGAAGCAGATGCGCCAGATTGACTGGGACAACTTTGACTACCTGGAAAGCAGGATGAAAAACACCATTTCTGAAACGGATTTCCTGATCGGTGAGCTGTCCCGGGAAAGCCTTGCAAATGAGGACGTTGGATGGATGACAGGCCGGGGGAAAGCCGCCGCGTTCCTCCACGCTGGAAACTATGAATCATACCGGAAACAGGCGGAGGACTATGCGTCTGAAATCCGTAAAATCAACAGCGAATTGGAGAAAGATCCCTATAACAAGGAACTGGTCGACCGGAAAGACGGGCTGCTCCAGTCCTACCGGGAATGCATTCAGGCGGCGCAGGAGGAAAAATACGCGGTCATAGACCTTTACACGCAGGGGTATGAAGCCCTCTCCGGCAAGCTGAAAAACCTGATCAGCGACTATGAGGAGCTTCTGGACAAGGAAAAGGACGCATTCGACTACCAGAAAAACATCGCGGACAAGGCGAAGGAAATCGCGGGAATCCGCAAGCAGCTGGAAGCCTACGCTGGGGACGTGTCGGAAGAGACAAAAGCGAAAATCCAGACCTTAAAAGTGTCTTTGGAAGAAGCGGAACGTGACTTGCAGGAAACCCAGTATGACAAATACATTTCCGACACAAAAGAAATGCTCTCCGACCTGCAGGACAGCTTTGACGAGGCCATCCAGCTTATCGTGGACTCCCTGGCGGAAAACTTCGGGAAGCTGACGGAGGACATGGAAGCCACAGCCGCAGAGACTGGGAAGTCCATCATGTCCCTTATGACGGGAATCGGCTACGCTCCCACCGAGGAATTCGGAAAACTCCTGGAAGGGACTGGGATTGCGGCTTCCGTCAACGCAGTGCTTTCGGAACTGAAAGACTTCCATGCGAAAATGACGGCCTACGCGGACAAGATCGCCTCTTCCGCAAACGCGGACGCAACGGCGGACGGAGGAAACGCTGGAACAGGCGCAAACAATACAGCAGGCATAGACCAGGCGATCATAAACGCGGCCGCCCAGAGTTCCAACGGAGTTCCAAAAGGAGGCGCGCAGAAGCCAACCGTTGTGCAGATCCCGGAAAGCGGGGATGCGTTGGTTCATGGAAAAGACGGGCAGGACGGCAAGACCGACATTCTGGAGGAAACGGGGATTTCCAAACGGACGCAGGACTTCAAAGATCTAATGACGGCGAACGACTACCTGGACAAGCACTTGAAAAGCACAAAGGCAAAGCGCAGCGAGCTTACCGACATTAATAAGAAGCTTTATGACAAGCACGGCAAGAAGATCCTGACCACCGCCCAGATGAAAGAGCTTGCAAAGAAACTCGGGGTGAAATACGACAACCAGAAAACCTCCGGAAGCCTTTACAAGAAGCTGAAATCCATCGGGGTGAAAGGGTTCCATATCGGATCTAAACACATCCCCTATGACCAGCCGGCCTTCCTTGGGGAAAATGGAGACGAACTCCATTTCAGTAAAAACGAAGGGACGCTTACCAAAGTCGGCCAGGGGGACATGGTGTTCACCGATGAAATGTCAAAGCGGCTGTGGGAAATCTCGCAGATGCCGACGGAATTCCTGATGGAGAAATTTGGGTTGCCAGGCATCCCGCCCCAGACCGCCACACCCATGACCCTTCCCATCCCAACATCCATGATTGAGAACAACCAGTATGGCGGCGGGGACGTGAACATTACGTTCGGGGACATAAACCTTCCAAACGTAACGGACAGCAATGAATTCACAAAAAGCGTGGAAAGCGTAATACGCAGCGCAATGTGCACAAAAGGAAGGACAAGAAAATGTGTTGTGGAATCCGTTTCCTCCGATTTGCTTGGGAGGAAAAACGGGATGGAGAAGTTATGGAGATAACAGGGAGATATAAGGGCACACTTCATTAAAATGGTGTGCCCCATTATTTTGAAAGGATAAAATGAAAATGGATAAAACGACCAAAGAAGACATTGACAGAATTATTTCAGAAAGTGTTTTAGAGACAGGGAGTGACAAAATTTTATTGAAATTCTCAAAGAATCTGAACGAATTCCTCACTCTATTGGAAGAGAGTGAGGAAAATTTAGATGATCGGATTGCAATATTTTTGTCATGCATCATGACGGCGCAGGTAAATGCAGTCAATATTATGCGAGACGTTCTTTATAAAATAGTTTGTAAGAATGAAGAAGAAACAAAACACACAACCAACGGAGGAAGCGAACATGCACAAGACCAGTAAAGACCGTAAAATCCAGACCCAGCAGAACATCATAAACCGCCTGGAGGAAGAAAACAGGATATTAAAGGAAAAGTTGGAAACATATGATCCTGAAAAGGCAATAAAAAGAATGAAAGCCGCAGAGGAACTGTATCAGGAATATACGGATATGCTCGAAGAAGTGAGAGAAATGCAGAAAGAATATGTGGAACTGATAGAAGAAATGGCAGAAATGAAAGAAAAAATGAAACGGAAATGTAAGTGAATATAAGCAATGCAGAGTATTTGTAGACTGTGAATAAATATGGGGCAGTATGCAGCAATGTCACTGAACCAAACATTTTGATAGACACATTATATTATTGAAGAAATAGGAACTAAAAACGCATCACGCATTCATATGAAAGTATAGAACTTTGAGGAAATATAAATTCACATGCGGCAGGAAAAAGAATCCTGCTGCATGTTCCATATAAAATAGATAAAATGAACAACAGAGGTGACGAAACATAGAAGACAGTATGAAAAAAGAAACCCTGCAATATGGCCAGAGCACGGAAATCTTGCAGTTTATCATAAAAAGTGGTATGCTTGACTTACATGATGTGCAGGATAGCATGGAAGCTATGAAGAGAGATGAATTATTAAAGAAGCATCAATATAAAATCTGGCAGGGCAAGGATGGAAAATGGTATACATATCTGCCGGATGATAAGAAAGGGAGGATATTAAAGAAACGAACAACACAAAAGGCAATTGAAAATGATGTAGTAGAATATTGGAAGATTCAGACAGAGAATCCTACAATTAAAGAAGTTTTCGGAGAATGGAATGATAGGAGACTGGAACTCAATAAAATATCCAAGGCAACACATCTAAGGAATAAACAGGTTTTTAAAAGACATTATAAGGACTTTGGAGAGAAAAAGATAAAACATATTAGCGCAGAAGAATTTGAGGAATTTTTGGAAGAACAGATTCCAGAATATCAGCTTACGGCAAAAGCATTTTCCAATTTGAAAACTGTTACGAGGGGATTTCTGAAACGGGCAAAGAAGAGAAAATTGATTTCATTTAATATTGATGAACTTTTCCAAGATTTAGATACTTCGGATGTTGATTTCAAGAAAGTTATTAAAGAGGATTATGAAGAGGTATTTAATGAAAGTGAAATGTCATTGGTAATGGAATATCTTAAAGCTAATCCAGATATGATAAATTTGGGAATTCTTCTAATGTTTGTGACAGGGGCAAGAGTTGGAGAGATTGTAACATTAAAGCATGAAGATTTTGATAATAACACATTCAAAATCAGAAGAACTGAAACAAGATTTCTTGGAGAGGATAAGAAATATGTATGTGAGGTAAAAGAATTTCCCAAATCTCAGGCAGGAGTAAGGACTGCCATTATACCAGAAGATTTTTCATGGCTTGTAAAAGCAATACGGAGACAAAATCCATTTGGTGAATACATATTTGTAAAAAATGGAAAAAGGATATCCACACAATCTGTAAGAATGAGATTAAAGAGGATATGTGCGAGACTGAATATATATCATAAGTCTCCACATAAAATTAGAAAAACATATGGCACTATTTTGCTTGATAATCATCTTGACAATAAATTAATTATGGGACAAATGGGACATACGGATATTTTATGTACAGAAAATCATTATCATAGGAATAGAAAAAGTGTTGACCAGAAGATTCAAATTATCAGTTCTATACCGGAATTTAAAGTAAATTGATTACCAGGTAATCAAAAGTAATCAAACTAAAAACGCTGAAACCCTTAATTTTACTGGAAAAATTGGAGTTTTAACACGGGTTCGATTCCCGTTATCTGCTTTACAGGCAAGAGCCGTAGACTTAAGGATTTTAGCACAATCATAAGTTTACGGCTTTTCTTATTATTTTCAGGCATAATAAGGAGAATTGCCCCAGAATCATATCATCAATTGACAGGGAGGTTTTTCAATGATCAAACATATCGTTATGTTTAAACTGAAAGAAGCAAATGGAAAAAGCGCAGTTGAGAATGCCAAAGAGGCGCAGGCCATGGCAGCTCAGTTAAAAGATGTAATTCCCACTCTGGAGAAGATAGAGGCAGTATGCAACACTTCCCAGGCGGATCAGAGCAATTATGAACTGGCTTTGATCTGTGATTTTAAAGATATGGAAGGACTGAATGCATACCAGACTCATCCGGCGCATTTGAAGTTCGGAGAATTTATAAGCCGGATCAGAGAGAGCAGGGCATGCATTGATTACGAGTATTAATGCAGAAGCTGTATACAGTACAGAGGCATGGCAGGGGGGTGACCTGGCAGCTTTCAGGCATCTTTTTTGCGAATGGAAAAAGTGTCCGCCAGAAGGAGCCAGTTTGCCCGAAAAAGCTGCATAATTTGCCAGTATCCCATCCCACGGAGCCGGTATTCCTCCACCAGTTTGAATTTGGCCGAAAGGCTTCTCACATCTTCAAACCATACTTCATGGGTCAGGCCTTCTGAAAAATACTGAAAATAAGGAGACTGGGCAGTTTCATCAAATTGTATGGAGGCATCGCTGGCTATGGCAATCTGAACTGCCTGGATATTGCCGATGGTGACAGCCTTAGATGCGCCCTGTACAAAGGGGAGCGTCCAGTCATATCCGTAGTTGGGAATGCCCAGATTGATTTTGGAAGCCGGTATTTTTGTC
This sequence comes from Lachnospiraceae bacterium, assembly GCA_910575555.1. GTDB lineage: Bacteria > Bacillota > Clostridia > Lachnospirales > Lachnospiraceae > Petralouisia. Next base: position 12,811 of record CAJTFX010000033.1, read on the forward strand.
AGCGCGTACTCCACCACTTCCCGAACTTTATTCAGCGGCGCAACTGCCATAGGCGGCCCGTAAGTGTATAGGCATATAGGATATATGTTTTCTTAAGTGTCTGATAGATATGTTTGAATAAAGGGAAAAGAGAGGAGTTTTGTCTGTGCGGAAAAATTATTTTTTAGGCAGTTTGGGGTGTATGACAAGCGTGAAGTTGGCATTGTCACGGCCAAATTTTTTGTTTCGTTCCTCTTTTATATATTCAGCATGATTTATAATGCTTTTCAGCATTTCGTTTTTGGATTGGGCGTTGTCTGTATGGAAGTACACATCCAGGATGTGGCGAAACCGGGGGATAAATGTGTTTAATGCGTAAGCGGTTTGCTGCTCTTCTTCAATGGAATGCTGCAAGGCAGACATTTCTTTTGTAATTGCTTGTATTTTATCGGAAATGGCCTTCAGGCGGATTTGGAATACATCTGGAGTATAGATACCCTGTTCTAACAAATCATATGTGCGATCTTGCTGTCCTTTTGCTAATTGCAGTTCTTTTTCGTAATTGCGCAGGGCATTTTTCTTTACTGCAGATTCATGAAAAGTATGCCCTTCTTTTTCCCATTCCAATTCATAACCATCCAGCCAATCTTGCAGAGCTTCCAGGAGCTTTTGTTCGATAAGATACATTGGAGCAGAGACGTTGTCACAGTTGCGGTTTGGACAGCGCAAGTTATAATAATTGTCTTTTGTGTTGCTGACTGCCCGGGTAAGCGGTGTGCCGCATTTTCCGCATCTCACAATACCAGATAAGGGATTTTTCAGGATTTTATTACTTACAATGGGCGCAGCAGGCTTGGAATGAGTAAGTTCCTGAACCTTTTGAAAGGTGTCATCTGGAATAATGGCGGGGTGCAGGCCGTCATACATTTGGAAATCAGGGTTTTTGATACGGACTTTCTTTGTAGTTCCGTCTGTAATGACTTTCTTTTCAATATCTTTCCCCCAACAGACTTTCCCGATATAAGCAGGGTTCTGCAACATATCCTTAATGGTGCTGACAGACCATTTTTTAGAGGTCACTGGCTTAATGCCCATAGCATCCAGTTTCTTGCATATCAGGAGGCGCCCAAGACGCTTATAAGAGCCGTCAGGCTGCTTTTCCCCATAAAGGTATAGGTGGAAGATAAAACGGACGATTTCGGCCTGTTCTGGGACGATTTGAAGGGTATAGCCTTTGCCGTCCGGTATCTTTATCCGCTCATAGCCATAAGGGGCAGTGCTGGCAATCCATTTTCCTTCCTGGACAGATGCTGTCCGGCCGCGTTGGATTCGGCGGTTTATGGTTTTATATTCCCGCCGGCTCATGAAAAGCCCGAATTCAAAATATTCTTCATCATATTCGTCTGTTGGATCATATATTTTCAGGGGAGTTAGAATAAGAGTATCAGAGAATTTGAAATATTTTGCAATCGTTCCCTGATCGCTGGTATCGCCTCGTGCCAGACGTTCTACTTCCACCACCAGAACACCGTCACATTTTCCATTGCTGATATCCTGCAGCAGTTTCTGGACAACAGGTCTGTCCTGGATGGTTTCTCCTGAAACAATTTCCCGGTAAAATTTAGAAATAGTAATGCCGAGTCTGGAAGCCAGGTCTTCCAGTATTTTCTCGTGACGCAAGAGAGTTTCTCCTTCCCCATGTGCTTCTGCGTCACGGTCGGCACGGCTTTTTCGAAGATAGGCGTAATAGATGCCAAGGGGGTTAAGAGGTCTGTTCATGTTATCATCTCCTATTAAAATTTATCAGCAACTTTGCGCAGAAGAGCCTCTTGTAATACCTGAGAAAAGTTTAAGCCCATTGCCATGGCTGCTTCATTCAGCCATTCAGGAATGCTCAAAGTTTTCTTCACGGAACGGGAATTTGTACGTTTTTTATATGCAAGCATATCGAACTCAATTACTGCAAGGAACGAATCCGATTCAGGGGTGATTGTTGTTGGGTCAGAAGCAGAAGGAAGTGGTTGCTGTTCTTTTTCACGGCAGGTCAGTGCAAGACCAAGGGCATCCACAGCCATTTCGTAAGCCTGTGCCATATCTTCACCTTGCGTAAGACATTCTGGAATATCAGGAAAAGAAATCCAGAAACCGCCTTCCTCTGCTTTGTGGAATAATGCAGGATAAAATAATTTTGACATATTGCACCTCCGGTTTTTAAGGGCGAAACTATTTAAGTCCCGCCTGTTTTAATATTTCTTGTTCCAGTCCTTTTTTCAGGCTTGAACCATGATAAGGAACTACAGTTTGACGCCCTGTTTCATAATTTCGCATTTTTACATGGGAACCATTTTGACTGATGATTTCAAAACCATTTTTTTTGAGATGCTTTATCATCTCTCTAGGTGTTAATGGCATTTTTTATCACTCCTTTCCTTATCATAGTTATATTGTAACACGTAATAATACGTATGTCAATATAAAAAAACACGTATTGATACGTGTTTTTTGTATTGGTAAATGATTAGGCGAGGATAAGTTAAGTGGCATCCATACTTCCTGGCTTAGCGTATTTTAAATTTTATCTTGTCATTGCCAGATGAAAACTGAATCAATAATTCATCTGCAGAATCCGCAACTGTGCTGGGAATTTCAAAAGCAATTTCACCTGTTTGGGAAGACAGCGGATTAATGTTGGAATCGTGTAAATCATTATCATATCCCATTAAATTTGTTGCGCTGAATTCATATCCATCTGAATATAATATTTTAGCGTTTACATCGTCTCCCATGCCGAAACTTGGAAGGAAATTATCAGCTTGCTTTCCGTTATTTTCAGCAGTGGCATATACCTGGATAAATTTATTTCCTTCTTCATTAGGAGAGAATACAATATAGCCAGATGAAATAGAATCCACGATTTGGGCATCCGTAACAGTGATAGTCCAATCTTTTAATGCTGCGCTGGTGTTCATCTCATAGGGTGGCTCTTCGGGTTGAGTCTCTTCTTCAGGTTGGGGGTTGTCAGATTCTTCAGATTGTGTTTTTTCATCTTCTTTGGAATCGTCAGTTTCTTGTGATGAATCTTCCGGGTTAGAAGTCTCAGGCTCGGAGATTTCAGCATTGTCTGCTGGGGCTTCCTTTTTCTCTTCGGATTCTTTAGAGCTTACATTGTTTTCTGAAGAACTGTTTCCGCAGGCTGTAAAATTCACAGATAATGCACACATCAATAAAATGGTTATTACTTTTCTCTTCATTGTTATATTCCTCTTTTCTTTAGAATTTTTATTAAAATACCGAAGCAATTTAATCATAACTTGCCGGCAATTCTTTTTTATTGATATTTTATGATATTATTACATGTTTTTACATTTCTGGTATGTATCAATAATCAAATCTTTAATCTGTTCCAATAATTCTATGTCATCAAAAAAGTATTCCGTTTCATAGTCGGTATCCTCAAATTTATGCAGGATTAAGAGCCTGTTTTCCTGCCGGATGGAAACACGGCAAATCCACTTGTACTGAGAACCGGTGACATGCATATATGCATAACGGGTTGTTTTTTTATATGAAATGTCATCCGTATTCAGCATGTTTTTCAAGAAATCAAGGGTTTCTGTCTCCTCCGGAAGAAAGGCGTTTTCTTTTTCGGATGCAGTCAGGTCGTCGGTCAGTTCCCGGGAAATGTCAGGGGAAATGATATTTTTCAGTTTGTCATTCAGCAGGTCTGAAATATAGTCGTTAATTGCCGCCAGGGTCAGTTCCCGGAACTTATCAATTACAGCCTGGGTTTTCACTCCGGTGTAAATATTCTTAATCAGGGCGCGTATAAATTGCTCAGACGGGTCATGGAACTGCTCTGCAATTGCGTTCTTCAGCAAAGAGATATATTTCAGTTCTGAGGCGCTGTTTAAGATTCCCTTCATATCGAAAGATTCTTTTTGGAATTTAATCAGTTCTGCAACGGTGTCTGCTTTTAGATCCAGAACATTGAATTCGAAAAATGGAAAGAGATCCATTTTATTTGTTTCTTCAAGGTCAGAATAGAAACGGTAGGTAATGCCGTTTGTAAGTATGGCAAATCTTGCTTTTGTTACGGTGAAGTAACGAAAAAGCTGATTAATATGCTTGGCATTCAGCTCTGTGCTGACAGGTTTTACTTCCACGATAATGATTGGATCGTGATTTTTCATGATGGCATAGTCAACTTTTTCGCCTTTTTTGGTTCCGGTATCTGCAGTGTATTCCGGAACAAATTCAAGAGGATTGAAAATATCATATCCAAGCAATTGGAAGAAGGGAAGCACAAGAGAAGTCTTAGTGGCTTCTTCTGTGCGTATGCTTTCTTTTAATTTAGATATTCTGGCCGCGAATTCGTTCAATTCATTTGAAAAGTCCATAAGATTTTCTCCTTAGTAATTATTGTTCTCCAATTGTTACGTGCTTTGAGTTTATAACTGGTAGGTTGATGCATTAGTACAGCTGTTTTTAAAATCTTCTATATAGACTTTTGCAGAAGCCGCTGCGTAATTAATGTCAAAACCGATGTATTTTATTTCATCTGATTGGTATGTAATAATTAAATAATGGTGACTTTCATGTTTAACAGTTTTTTTCTTTGCTCTTCCGCCTATCATTGCCCATAAAGGCCCAAACAGAGCGCCGCCCACAACAGCGCCACCAACACTTGAAACATATTGCTGTTGTATTTCGGTATCAGTTTTGATACAAATATCCGTTATTTTTGATTTTTCCAATTCAAAGTTCATGGAACCGGATGAAAAAATATATTTGTCATCTGTTAATGTTATATTACAATTTACATCTTCTGCAATGGGCAGGCCGTTTACATGTTTCATGGTACATGTTTTTAATTTTTCTTTGCGTTTTTCCTGTTTGGCAATTTTCTTTTGTTTCTCTTTTGCGGTTGGTTTAAATAAAATGAAAGTTAGTGCTCCAAATAGTATTATTAAAAAGATGCCAGTACTCTTACGTTCTTCGAATATAATAGAAATACCAGTTATACATAATAGTCCAGTGAAAACTCCTGCAATTCGTTTTAATAATGTAATAAATTTTCTCCCTTGTCTTTAGAATTTTTATTAAAATGCCGAAGCAGTTTAATCGTAGTTTGTCATCTATTATTTAATACATCTCCATTACAGCTAAATAGGGTTCGAAATAAATGATATAGTTATCTAACGTTGTAAATTCTCCATACTTAGAACGATACTTCTCAATGGCGTCTGAGAGAAAAGTTGGAGAGACCTCTAAATACTCGGATATTTCAGCTAAGTTTTGGCAGCCGTATTTATAGGCATTGATTATTCCATTTAGCCCAATTAGCTTGTTATAAGCCCACAGACGAGCCTGTTGTTCTTGTTTACGGTTCTGGATGCAATTTTGGTTTAAAATGTTTCCGACAGTAGTGTAATGGTGTCCGAGTTCTTCTGCCAGAACGCATTTCTTTTCTGTAGTTGTTAAATTTTTCTTTATCGCGATTTTGTTTCCTTTAATTCTTCCGTCAAAGGCTTCTAATGGTTTTTCTTTTACAATTAGCTGATTGCAGTCTGCCTCTATGAGAAGGTCTGTGTAATCCATAAATATCACCCCATATGTATTTATTTAATTCTATCCCCATGATTTAGAAATTTTCATCATTCATGATTTCTTCATCATGCTGAATCATTTCTTCTGTTATATCCACATTTGTACTATCATGAGCGGCATCTGGAAGCAAATGCTCCGTAGTAATATTATTTTCTATGCGTGATGATTTTCCATTGTTCGCATTCAATGAAGCAATTTTACTATCTTGTGATTTTAATTCATGCGAGCGTTTCCATTCTTCATTTAATGTGAAGTCTACCATTTTTTTTCCGTGAGCATCTAAATTGCGATATTTTTTAATCAATTGCTTTTCTCTGGTAGAGAATTCTTCTTCGAATGATTTTAATAAATAATTCGGAGTGATGTTTAATACACCGCAAAGTAATTCAATTGTGTCCGGATCGGGTTTGTTTTTATCATTTTCCCAATCGCTGACAGAGTTATGCTTTGCACCAATTGCATCAGCAAGTTGCTTTTGTGTTAATTTCTGGGCTTTACGAGAGTCCTTAATTTTTTCACCGAAGGTCATTCCCATAATTCGGCACCTCCTATGTTTATGAGTATATCATGATATTTCGATATTGTAAATAATAATATTTCGAAAACATCGAAAAACTATCTTGACTTTTCGAAATAAACGGTATAATATAAAATAAACTTCGATTAAATCGAAAAAACGAAAGGAGATGATAAGATGTGTGTGGGTATGAAGATAAAAAACTATCTTGATACTAATGGAATTTCTCAAACACATGTCAGCAATGAAACGCAGATACCTCTTCCAAAATTGAATCTGGCTCTCAACGGTAAGCGGAGACTAACTTTTGAAGAGTATGAGCTTATTTGTGGAGCTGTCAATGTTGGCACGGATAAGTTTTTAGAACCAAGAAAAGCGGGAACTGTAAGTTCAGATGGGAGGTGAGGAAAGATGCCTGTACAGATTATAAAAACATACGAAAATATGCTCAGAACGGATCAGGTTACTCTGACTGAGATAACAGTAAATGAAACTTGCCGGAATGTAATTGAGACAATGAAGAAGGGACTTCCAGAGGAAGCCCATTCAATAGAAGCGTTTGAGTATATTCTGAGTAAAACGAAAGAAAAGTTAAGAACCACACCTGTAAAATTATAATAACCTTCGATTAATGTCCTGCAATGCATAGGAAATGGTTTTGAGTTCCGAACCTTCCGAAGGATTATCATTTGTCTGGATTGAATTGGTAAATGATTGTAGGTTTACACAGAAAGTTTCAGAATATTTTTTTCGGTTACTTTCGTATGAAATTTTAAAGTTAATAAAGTGGATTCCAGAAGTAAATAAAGGTATTTGTTGCAAGGCACATTTGAATGATTGGTTAGGGGCGATAGAAGTGCCTGCCATATGTGAAAACGGAATCAATTTTTCCACATAAGAAAAAGGTCTTAGATCTGTGTCACATTCAAGAGAAGTAATTTGAGCACTGCTTTTGCCAAAGTTTTTAATAATAAGGTAGAAAGCTATTGCCTGGCAATTTGTTATGTCTCCATAAATGGATAAATAAGCACGTGATTCATTTTCCAGTATCAGATGGTTTTGTCTTATGGTTACAATTAGAATCACAACGGATATGAAGGCAAGTAGAAAAGATGAAACACTTAAGCAAATATTCACAATTATAGATATATCCATAGTGAAGTTTCTCCTTTCGTATGTACTCGGCTGTTGCAGCAGCCTGTAAGCATATTATAGGAAAGAGAATAGCGGAAATCAACAATAATTTAACTTTTGAAGAGTATGAGCTTATTTGTGGAGCTGTCAATGTTGGCACGGATAAGTTTTTAGAACCAAGAAAAGCAGGAACTGCAAGTTTAGATGGGAGGAGAGGAAAGTGTATATAAATGAAGAAAAGTGCTTAGGTCAAAAAATGGAATACAAAGGCAGATATAAAACTGCCGGAACCAAACAGGTAAAAAGAGTTGTATCTAATAAAAAGAAGGATATCCATGTAATTGTAAAGATAGAAGGAACAATAGAAGATTTCCGGAAAGCAGTAATGGATGTCAGAAAAGCAGCAAGAGAACATAACTGCTTTTCTGACAGGAAAATGAGTTATGACATTCAATTACTGGAATTCGCGTAAAAAGGAACTTAAGTTATTATAAAAGGAATCAAACCTTTTTATGGAATCTGTAATTTCGCTGCGTAATTCTGCAGAAATGCTTTTGTCATCTAAAGCGGTTTTACAGTTTTCAATAGCGTTTTGCAATGCGTGAGCGATAAGAAAGAGGTCATCCAGTGTCATAGGGTATGGGGCAATAGAACCCGGTGAGAAGGAAATGGAGAACTTTTCGTCATTGAGACAGTCATCAATACTTTCATAATCAATGCTTTCTTCATTGATTTCATCAAGCGCAGAAAAGGAAAGGGAAGCAGGGGTGCCTTTATCCCCATCAATTTCGAGAAGTTCAACTTTTTCATAACCATCTGCAAGAAGTTCAGCGGATTTCAAGAATAGTTCCATTACATTTACGGTAATCATGTGCATTTCTCCTTATCAATGTATTTTGATGTAATAGCATTTTACTACAAGATTATAAGGGAGAGAAAAAGGAAAAGCAATAGATGATTAGCATGAGTTCAATGGAATTTATTCAAAACCAGACAATGTATTAAAATGCCCTTTCTTATGTACTCGGCTGTTGCAGCAGCCTGTAAGCATATTATAGGAAAGGGAATAGCGGAAATCAACAGTGATTTAACTTTTGAAGAGTATGAACTTATATGTGGAGCTATCAAAGAAGGAAAGAAGTACAATCTGTGGTGCATAAATTAAACAAAGGAATAGGAGGTGCATTATGGATCGCGTGGTGGAAAAGTTTATGTTGGGGCCAACACAAATCATAATCTGTGATGATAAATGCGTCTCGAAAGAAGAAGCAGAAGTAATTTTAAAAGATTTGGCCAGGAGGATAAAGCCGCATATAGTTGAAAAAAGCGTAGATGGTTCTGCCTGAATGGCAGAGGAAAGGACAAGCATGTGACTATTGGAGGGGGCAGAGAGAATGAAAATAGAATATACAGTTCACTTTACAGAAGAAAACGGAACTGCAGGACAATTGAACCAGAGAGCCCAGGCAGAGTGGGAGGCGGAAGAATTAATTCGGCAGCACAGGTATGAGGAAGCCAGAGAATTATTGGACATGCTGGCAGTGCCGGATGAAATCGGGACTATGGATCGTATGGCGGAAAAGGGAATCCGTCCGGTTTTACATAATGGGAAAATCACAGGCTGGGAATTGGCCGGAGATACGGTTCTGGAAACGGGAGTGAAAGACGGCAAAGCATGGGGCCGCCTGGTGGATGCAGTGCAGGATATTTTAAATGACTGGGAAGAGGAAAGCCAGGTGGAAGATATGGCAGGGCACATCCGGAAAGTTCTGGAAGAAATCATTGATGTTCGGAAGAAAGAGATATGCATGAAAAAATACAGTAAATGGGCAAAGGACAATGAAAGGCCATATCCGGAGCCGGTTTCCCAAAAAGATATAAAAGATAATCAATGAAAAGGAATGGTGAGATGGAAGAATGGAAACAATCGCAGGAAAAATCATGGAACATTCCCGGTATCACGAAGGGGACATTCCTGCAGACTGGGAATTTGTCGGGATGCAGGATAACGGGGCATATTATATCCGGTATTATCGGGATACGGAAGGGAATTACAGACACACCAGTCAGAAAAGGAAAAGAAAGGAACCCTATGGAAAACTCGTGCTTCGGGAAGATGAAGCCGGCAGAACGTTTGCACAGCGTATTTATCCAAAACGGAGAAAAAAACAGAGAATGGCATAAAAACGGGCATCCAGTTCCAGTGGATGCCCAAAAATATAGATAAGATAAGCCTGCAAAGGCTGCATCCAGCATACCATGTGCAGGATGTTTTGTCAAACCGCGCCAAAGGGATAAGCGGCAGGCAGACAGGGCAAACCGCCCTTTGCTGGCAGTATCAGAATATTAGAGTTAGCGTATCTGCATGGGAGGGCGGAATGTATTGGAAGGACATGTGGCATTTTAAAAATTCCATAGAATACGAATTTAAATACAAAGGAAAGTATGGAGCGAAAGGAGAGAAACGGGCGAAAAGAAAGAAGGCCACTCCGGAACAGATAAAAATACAGAACCAGAGGAACCGGGAGAAGAATGTACGGAGATTGATAAAGGCGAATTTCGGGGAGAACGATTACTGGATTACTTTAAAGTATCCGAAAGGAACCAGGCTGAAAATCGAAGATGTAAAAAAGCATATGAAAAAATTTCTGGATAAGACAAGGAAAGACTATCGGAAGAGAAATGAATCATTCCGCTTTATTTACCGTATGGAAATTGGAAAGCGGGGTGGGATTCATATACATATTCTTTTGAACCGGATTACAGATGCAGATCTGATTATAAAAAAGAACTGGGAACAGGGAATGACGGATTTTACCCTTGCATATGAGGCGGGAGGCTTCCGGAGACTTGCAGAGTATCTTGTAAAGCCGCCCATCGATGGAACAGATCCGGAGGGAAAGGCGGCACGGTATCACCCATCCCGGAATCTTGTGCGCCCGCAGCCGGAACGCAAAGAATATACACACTGGACTGTACGGAGATTAATTCATGAAGGGCCAACTCCCACTCCGGGATTTTATATTGTGCCAGATTCCATAGTGACCGGGGTAAATCCCTATACAGGAATGTCATACCTGCATTATGAGGAAGTGCGGATTGAGAAGGGAAGGAGACAGAGGGAATGAAAGAATTTGAAGTCAATGTATACATCACTGTGGAGCTGAAAGGGCTGCGGTCAGAATTTGGTTATTATGCCTGTACCCTGGAATATATGAAAAAAGATGGACAGGCAGCCATGAAAGAAATGTCCGGAAGAGAAAAGAACGCAACCAGAAATATGTTGGAATCCCTTGCATTGTATCGGGCATTGAATATGCTGGAAAAACCCTGCAGTGTGAATGTCTTTGCAGATTCCGGATACCTTGCAGGCGCCGTAAACAGTAAGTGGTTGGAAAACTGGGAGAAGGCAGATTGGAAAAATGCCCATGGCAAGCCTGTAAAAAACGCAGATATATGGCTGGAAGTCAGTAAATGCATGAAACCGCATCATGTTCAGGTGTTATCCCGTAAACAGCACAAATATACCGGGAACCAGGAGAAAGAAATAAGGGCCCGCATCCAGGCGGAAGAAAGGCGCGACCGAGAAGAGGAAGGATTTTTGAACTCTCTTTACGGTCTATATGTATAAATATTCAAAACAGGCAGAAAAAATCAGTCATGAAAACATGGGAAAAGCAGAGGAAGTACCTTATAGAATAGTGTTTGGAAAAATATTCATCAAAAATCAAAAGAAATTATGTGGATAACTCATGGACAGCAGAGGAAGTACCTTGTAAGAAAAGAACTGCATAATTATTCAAAAATAAATCATATGGAAAGGAAGAAGAACAGATGAATTTGAAATATGCGCTTCGGAGCGAAGATACAGAACAGATTGCGGTGATCCAGTGGGCACAGTACAGCATTGCGCGCTTTCCGGAATTAAAGTGGCTGCATCATATTCCAAATGGCGGTAGCAGAAACAAAGCGGAAGCAGCAAAGCTGAAACAGATGGGAGTGAAAGCCGGGGTAAGTGATCTCTGCCTTCCGTATCCCCATGGAAAATACCATGGACTTTACATTGAAATGAAGTACGGAGCCGGAAGGAAGCAGGACAGCCAGAAAATATTTTTAAAGGATATGGCAGAGGCCGGACATTTTGTGTGTACCTGCTATTCTGCAGAAGAAGCGGTCTGGGTCTTGGAAGAATACCTAAAACTGCAGGCGGGTGCAGAAATGGCATTGAAAAATAACAGTACCCTAAAAGATGGAAATGTCGTATAAATGCTGCAAAGATGCAGCAGGCCAGAAAAGGAGAAGCAGTATGCAGGAAGAGAAACTAAAAAAATGCCGGGATGCAGGGGGCATGATGGAAACCAGAACCGGGGCCTGCCGGTTCTGCGGGCAGGCAATGGTAGAAGAAATGCCAATGGAATGGGCGCAGGAAGATATCAATGAGTATGTGACGGAGATGTGCAATTGTGACAGCGCAGCTTATTATCAGCGTAAGAAAAAGCAGAAAGAGCGGGCCCATGAGAGAGTCGTGTTTCTGTTCGGGGAAGGGAATCAATTAGAAGTCACCCCGGAACGTGCGGAAAGCCTTTTGCATGAAATTGTAGAACTGGTGGGGGACGAAGAAATCCAGTCAGCCACTGTTGAAATTGGAAATGGAGTGAAAGTAAAGATAGGGTACACCATGAAAGAAAGAATCAAGATTACAAGGACAAAGGCGGAGAAGTCTGCGTATGAAGAATGAGGGAGGGGACATGAAAGCAATCGTAAAATACCCGGGAAGCAAATGGGCCATAGCAGACTGGGTGCTCAGCTTCTTTCCGAAACATCACAGCTATCTGGAGCCGTTCTTTGGAAGCGGGGCAGTCTTATTTAGTAAACCCCGTTCCCATATAGAAACTATAAATGATTTAGACGGGAACGTGGTGAACCTGTTTGAGTGGATAAAGAAAGACCCGGAAAAACTGGCCCATGAAATTTATTATACCCCATATTCCAGGCAGGCGTATGAAAATAGCTATGCAGCAGTTCAGGAAAGCAGCCTGGAACAAGCCGTTAATTTCTGCATCCGGCTCAACATGGGTCATGGCTTCCGGACAAACGATGAAAAAGTGGGATGGAAGAATGACATCCAGGGAAGGGAACGGGCCTATGCGGCAGCCGATTGGTGCAGCCTGCCGGAACGGGTGCTGGATGCCGCAGAACGGCTCAGGGGCGTGCAGATAGAGAACCGGCCGGCGATAGAAGTAATAAAACGCTTTAACTATAAAAACGTTTTAATCTATCTAGATCCGCCGTATATGCCGGGGACAAGGCATGGGAAGCAGTACCGGTGTGAAATGTATGACGAAGAGAGCCATGAAGAATTACTGGGTGCAGCAGTCCGACATAAAGGCCCGCTGCTAATCAGCGGATATGACACGGGACTATATAATGATATGTTAAAAGGCTGGCACAGGGAAGAGACTCTTTGCTATACACAATTGCGGAGCAGGAAGAAAGAAGTCCTATGGATGAATTTTGAGCCGCAGGGAAAGCAGATGGAATTAGAGGATTACATGTAATGGATTATGGAGGGAAAGGAAATATGGAGAGACTGACAATAGAATATTGCGGAGAATATATGCCAAAAGGGCTGTGCAGCATAGACAGACAGGGCGGCGCAGATGACTGTGAACTTTGCTATGAAAATTGCAAAGCAATGAGGGAGGGGAATGATGACTGCAGCGGATGCGTGGTTGATAAATGCTTTGGTAAGCTGGGGAAATACGAAGATTTAGAAGAACAAGGGAAACTGCTGAAACTTCCCTGTGCGGTGGGGGATACGGTGTATGAGGTTCAGGACTTACGGAAAAGGATTCAACCTTATACCGTAATTGCGGCTCACATTTCTAACTGCGGAAATTTGTACGGTTGGGAGCTGAAAGACGGAAAAGGTGTTTACAGCAATGTAAACGGATTCTCTGAATACGTTATCGGGAAACAAGTTTTCCTCACAAGGGAAGAAGCCGAAGCCGCATTGAAAGAATTGGAGGGTAAGAAAGAATGAATGGTGATTTGATTAGCAGAAGTGCTTTAATGCAGTCTTTGAGGGGCAATGTCCTGGTTGATGTGACACCAAATCTGGAACAGGCAATTGAGGAACAGCCTACTGCCTATGATGTGGATAAGGTTGTAGAGCGGTTAGAAGAAGCGAAGTATGAGGATGAACTTTATCCTTGCAATCTTGCAGTAGAGATTGAAGAAGCAAAAAGAATCGTTAAATCCGGCGGCATTGAATGAAATCGGAGGGAATATGAAATATGTACCAGAAGGGCAGTCTGGCTGAATTCATGGAAGAAGCAGTGGCTTCTTTACCATGGATAAAAGCGATTATTGTAAAAATTGAACTTCCTGAAATGTAAAAGAATAGAAAGGAAAAACGCAATATTGAAAAAAGTTTACATATGCAGCCCCTACCGGGCAAAAAACAATGAAGAGTTAACCAGGAACATAGAATATGCAAAGTCCCTTACCAGGCAGGCTATAAAAGCCGGCCTTGCGCCAATCACGCCGCATCTGTATATGTCCCTGTGCCTGGAAGAAGAAAATCCGGAAGAACGGGAACTGGGGCTGAACGCCGGCATAGAGCTGCTGAAAACCTGTGATTATGTCATAGCGGGAACCCATTACGGCATCAGTGAGGGAATGAGCGGGGAAATAGCTGCAGCGGATGCAGCCGGCATTGAAGTGGTAAATGCGGACAAGCTGCGGTATAAACTGGAAAGCGAAAATGAAACCAGAAAGAAAAAGATAGAAGAGTATGCAAAACTGCATACATGCGACTTCTGCCCGGGAAACAGCAGCCACACATGCACGTCATTTTCCTGTAATGGACCATATGAAAAAGCGCGGAAGTACGCAGAGACGCATATCGACAGCATTAAAGTTCCGGGGATGTAAAAAAGAAATATGCAGCAGGATGGGAGCAGAGAAAACAAAACTAAATGAGCGCAAAAACAGCGGGAGGGAAGCCATTGGACAAAAAAATATTATCAGAATACATAGACGCTTGTAAACTTGTGGAAGAAACAGAGCAGGAAATAAAAAATATCCGGAAGAAGAAAATACCTTCCATGCTTGGGAATGTAAAAGGCAGCAACCCGGAGTTCCCCTATCAGCCCCAGAATTTTCACATCTCAGGTGCAGAATTTGACTACGGGGATGACAGGAATCTGCGCAGACTGGAAAAAGCATTGACAGAAAGAAAAGAAAAAGCAGAAGAAATAAAGGCGCAGACAGAAGAATGGATGAACACAATCCCCATGCGGATGCAGAGAATCATCAAATACAAAATCTTCCAGGGGCTTACTTGGGGAGAAACAGCAGAAAAGATAGGAAGAAAAGCCACAGGTGACAGTATACGTATGGAGATGGAAAGATTTTTTAAAGAAAAATAAAAGTTTGTTCGATTTGTTCACAATGTTCGTTTTTGATGTGTTAATATGCTATTAAGCCGTGGAAGGTAAGACGAAGCAAATAACGGATTATCTTCCATGGTCCTCCCATACATAATCTATATACCGTTGAAAGGATGCTGACTTGCCCGGCATCCTTTTCTATTGCGGAAACATGCAGCAGGGTAAATGCAGCGGAAAAGACACAGTGGAAAGAAGGTGAGTGTTTGGCCCGTGAAGTGAATGAAAAGGTTTCAGAGGCAGAGAAGCTGTTCTATCTGGGAATGAAACTGGTGGATATTGCGAAAAAACTGGAAGTCCCGGCCGGAACCGTGCGGCGATGGAAAAGCACTTACCACTGGGAAGATCCAAAAAGGCAGGGAAAAAAGAGTGGCGAACGTTCGGAAAAAAAGGAAGCGAACGCTCGGAAACCATGCGGAGAAAAGAAAGAAGCTGTGGCGGATGAAGTCAAAGAGGTAATGGATAATGCGGATTTGACGGATAAGCAACGGCTTTTTTGTATTTTTTATGTCAGATGCTTTAACGCCACCAAAGCATACCAGAAAGCCTATGGGGTAAATTATCTGACAGCAAGAGCCCATGGCTATAAATTGTTGTCAAATGTGGCGATTGCCAAAGAGATTCAGGAATTAAAGCAGAACCGGCTGAACCGGGAGTTTTTAAGCGAATCTGACATTTTTCAGAAATACATGGATATAGCCTTTGCGGACATTACGGATTATACCGAATTTGGAAACAAAGAAATCGAAGTGCTAAACCCGGAAACCGGGAAAACAGAGAAAATTGCTGTCAGCTATGTCAATATCAAAGACAGTAAAGAAGTGGACGGAACCCTTCTGTCCGAAGTGTCCAAAGGAAAGGCCGGCGTTAAAGTGAAACTTTCAGACCGGATGAAAGCCCTGCAGTGGCTGTCAGACCATATGGATCTGGCAACAGAAAAGCAGAGGGCGGAAATCGCCCTGTTAAATGCAAGGGCAAACGCAGGAAAGGATGACAGGGAAGAGAAACTGGACAGCTATTTTGAAAAAATAGAGGATGCCCTGAAACATGCTGAGTGAATTATACACGCCTAAACAGCTTGACACATTCCGGTTTGCAGTCAACAGCGATTATTTTATGCTGATCAACCATGGGGCAAAGCGAACCGGAAAAACAGTCCTGGACAATGACCTGTTCCTGTACGAACTGCGGCGGATTAAAAGGATTGCAGCAGGGCAGGGAATAGAGAATCCCCAGTACATCCTTGCAGGGGCAGACCTTGGCGCGCTGAACCGGAACGTGCTGAATGAACTGACCAATAAGTATGGAATAGACTTTCATTTTGATAAGCATAACCGTTTTAAAATGTTTGGGGTGCAGGTGTGCTGCTTCGGCCATTCCAAAGCCAATGACCTTGGAAGAATAAGGGGAATGACCGCATATGGGGCTTACATCAATGAAGGGACTATGGCAAAAGAGGAAGTCTTTGATGAAATAAAATCCAGATGTTCCGGCGAAGGGGCAAGGATGTTGATTGACACCAACCCGGATAATCCGGAACACTGGCTGAAAAAGAATTATATCGACAAAGCGGATGGAACAACCGTCAAAGCAGTCCATTACCGGCTGGATGACAATACGTTCCTGAGCAGCCGTTATAAGAAAAACATGAAAGAAACCACCCCTTCCGGCATGTTTTATGACCGCAACATAGAAGGGCTCTGGGTGATGGGCAAAGGGGTAATATACAAAGACTTCAATCTGAATGTCCATTATATTTCCCGGGAAAAGCTGAAATCCGTTAATTTTGTCAAATATATGGCAGGCGTGGACTGGGGCTATGAGCACTACGGGGCAATTGTTTTAATCGGCCTGGATGATAAAGGCAATTATTATCTGGTAAAAGAGGTTGCCAGACGGTTCGAAGAAATTGATTTCTGGCTGGAAGAGGCCCTGAAACTGAAAAAAGAATATGGGGACATTAAATTTTACTGTGATTCCGCCAGGCCGGAATATGTGAAAAAATTCAGGAAAAACGGCCTGAAAGCAGTGAACGCAAAAAAGGAAGTGTTAAGCGGAATTGAACGGATTGCCCAGTTATATAAGCGAAGGGAACTCTACATTGTGGATGATGTGGAGCGGTTCAAGGAAGAGATTTATATGTATGTGTGGGATGAAAAAAAGGGAGAGCCGGTAAAAGCCTTTGATGATGTGCAGGACGCCATACGGTATGCCATCTATTCATATGAAAATAAAAACGAAGGCATATCTATTTTGAAGTAAGGAGGCGCAGGCATGGAACTGGAACAGGCAAAAAAACTGATTAAGAAATATGCAGCAGGACACAGCCAGTTTGTCCGGAAGGCGGACATGGCGGAACGGTATTATAAAAACAGGAATGACATTCTCTTTCCAGAAAAGAACCTGGAAGAGAAAGAAGAGAATCCGCTGCGGAATGCAGACAACCGGATTTCCCATAATTTCCATGGGCTTTTAGTAAACCAAAAGGCATCTTATATGTTTACATATCCCCCGTTATTTGACGTAGGGGTGGAAGAAGGCAGCAAAAAAACGGCGGAGATTCTGGGAGATAAATTTCCGAAAGTCTGTAAAAGCCTTTGCGTCACCGCATCAAACAGCGGCGTGGCCTGGATTCATTACTGGATTGACGAAGAAGGAAAGTTCCGGTACGGAGTGGTGGACAGCAGGCAGGTGATTCCGGTCTGGACAGAGGACTTGGATCGGGAATTGAAAGCAGTCCTGCGGACTTATGAAAAAGTCATGGATGACGGGAACATATACATCATATATGAAATATGGACGGAAAAAGAATGTCAGGCTTTCTGCCGGGCAGAGGAAAACACGGTGGAAAGCCTGTTATATTATTCCATTTTTGATTACTGCGTCATTGACTTGGAATCCGAAGAAGCAAAAACATATCTCCATAATTTGGGGAGAGTCCCTTTTCTTCCGTTTTTCAATAACGAATATGGCCAGAGCGATTTGGACAATGTGAAGCCTCTGATAGACACATATGACCGGGTATACAGTGGTTTTTTCAATGACCTGGAGGATATTCAGGAGATTATCTTTGTGCTGAGCGGCTACGGTGGGACAGACCTTGCAGGATTCCTGGGAGATTTAAAAAAATATAAGACCGTAAAGCTGGATGAAGAGGAAGGGAAGCCGGGATTATCCACTATTACCATAGACATTCCGGTGGAGGCAAGGGAAAAAATGCTGACCATGACCAGAAAGGAAATTTTTGAACAGGGCCAGGGGGTAGATCCACAGCCGGAGAATTATGGGAACGCTTCAGGGGAAGCCTTGAAATTTATGTATTCCCTGTTGGAACTGAAAGCTGGCTTAATGGAAACAGAGTTCCGGATCGGGTTTGGAGAATTTATCCGCGCTATCTGCGGCTATTTGGGCATAAGCTGTGAGAAGGTGGAGCAGACATGGACCAGGAACCGGATTCGGAGTGATGCGGAGCTGTCAGGAATATGCAGCCAGAGCAGCGGCATTATTTCCCGGGAAACCATAGTGAAAAACCATCCCTTTGTCACAGATTATGAAAAAGAACTGAGCCGTCTGAAAGAGGAAGAAAAAGAAGAGCAGGAAAAAGCGGAGAGCCAGTACAATCCTTTCCGGGAAATGCAGCAGGATAAAACCGGCCTAAATCAGAACGGCGGTGAAGAGGATGAATCATAGGGATTACTGGCGGGAACGGGCAAGAGTGTTAGAGGAGGCCGAAAACAGGCAGGGGAGAGAATGCTATGAAGAGATAGAGCAGCAGTACCGGGAAGCCCAAAGGGTGATTGAAGGGAAAATAGCAAGCTGGTACCAGAGGTTTGCAAATAACAATGGAATCACCATGCAGCAGGCCCGCCAGATGCTGAGAGGGCAGGAATTAGAGGAATTCCGGTGGGAAGTCAGCGATTATATCCGCTATGGGAAAGAAAACGCAAGAACCGGCGCATGGATGGCCCAATTAGAGAATGCATCCGCAAGGGCACATATCAGCAGGCTGGAATCCCTGAAACTTCAGGTGCAGCAAAGTTTGGAAACCATGTTCGGGAATCAGTTGGATTCCGTGGATGGCACAATACGCAATATTTATAAAGACAGCTATTACCGGACAGCCTATGAAATTCAAAAGGGTTTTGGAGTAGGATGGGATTTTGCCAGCATAGATAACAGAAAAATAGAGAAAGTGGTAAAGAAGCCCTGGGCGCCGGATGGAAAGAATTTTTCAGAGCGGATCTGGGGGAACCGGCAGAAGCTGGTGAATGAACTGCATACCGAACTTTCCAGGAACATCATTACCGGGGAAGAT
The DNA here is from genome assembly GCA_910575555.1 of Lachnospiraceae bacterium. Lineage (GTDB taxonomy): Bacteria > Bacillota > Clostridia > Lachnospirales > Lachnospiraceae > Petralouisia. The sequence continues at coordinate 31,814 of CAJTFX010000033.1, forward strand.
CCGCAGAAAGCTATCCGGGCCATAGCCAGAAAAATGAAAACATCCAAAACAAATGCCGGCCGCCTTGTCATGACTGAAAGCGCATTTTTTGCCTCTGCAGCGCAGAAAGAATGCTATCAGGAATTGGACGTGGAATATTTTGAGATAGTGGCCACACTGGACAGCCATACATCAGAGATATGCCGGGAGATGGATGGGAAGCATTTCCCGATGTCCCAATATGAAGCCGGAGTGACGGCGCCGCCCTTTCATGTGGACTGCAGATCCTGCACCTGCCCGTATTTTGACGATGAATTTGACAGCGTGGGAAAGCGGGCAGCCAGGAAAGAGGATGGGAAAGTGTATTATGTGCCTGGGGATATGACTTATCAGGATTGGCAGAGGTCTTTCGTGGAGGACGAAAAGCCAGGATTGCAAGAAGCGGCTTTGGATGATAAAATTAGTCCTATGGATATTACAGATGAATGGATGAAAAACAAAGGAATAAAGGGCAGCATTGTAGAGAAACAGGAATGCGTAATCGATGGTGCAGAGTATAAAGTGGATGGAAAACATGTAGTGCTTCACCCAACCGCCCAGGAAAGAGCGGTTGCTGATATGTTAAGTAAAAAATATGGAAAAGTGGTTGAGTTAGTGCCGCAGGTAATGTACCCGCAAGGCATACAGACGCCCGATTATCTGATTGATGGCGAGAGATTTGATTTAAAGAGCTTAAAAAGCTCAGGAAAGAATTTGATTTATAATATGGTTTCAAAGAAGAAAAAGCAATCGCCGAATTTTATTTTTGATATTACAAACTGTCCATTATCTGAAGATGAAATTGAAAAACAGATAAAAGACGTTTATGCTTCTGTACATACGAAATTTATAAAGAAAATGGTTGTTGTAAAAGAAGGGGAAATTATAAAAGCGTTTGATAAGAAATAAAAAAAGGCCATCTATCCATCCAATCAACCGATTCGGAGGAATCGGGACAACGGGGACGGGAAATGGCCTTTCCTTAATTATTTTATACCATACTACGAAAAAAAATACAAGTGAAATAACGTAAATAGTGGAAAAATGAAAGGAAAGGGAGCCAGAATGAAGAAAAGAATGATAAAAAGCATTCCATTAGAACAGGGAGAATTGTATGGAATCATTAGCGGCAGGCGCATTTTGCTTGCAAAGTGTAATCCAAGAGTGGAAATTATGGAACATTCCACCAACGTGCCGATTCTTGGAGCGCAAAGTTACCAGATAAAGAAGCGGCATATCGCCATTGTTTTATGTCCTTCTCCTGATGCCGCCCGAGAGATAGATGAAGCGTTTTTACAGACGGTTACCAGGTTTGAACTTTCGGCAGATATGCAGCGCACAGACGGGATATTTGAGAATCTGATTTTTGATGCGCTGACGCCCAGAGAGATAGATTTGGATGGGGATTGGATATTTGAAACAGAAGAACAGTCTAACGCTTTTAAAAGATTGATGTTGTAGGTTGTAGTTCCCATGTATTTCTTGGTATGGTATTATAGGGACTATGTAAAGTTATTTAGGTGTTTCTAATTTGGAAAGGGGGGATTTCATATGGGAAGGACAGGCGAAACAATAAAAGTCATCCCTGCAGACAACGGTGAGTTGTATATGACATCCGGCGGACGTAGGCACTGTATTGCCAGGTTCAGCGGACGGGTGGAGATAGAGGAAAGGCAGATCCGGGTTGCGAGACTGGGAACACTGCAGAAAGGCGTAAAAAGAATCTTCGCTTCCTTTATTGTTTGCGGGGACGTGGATTTCCATAATGGCTTCGGGTTTGATGCTGTGGACAGCGGGAAAGTTTTTGAAGCGCAGGCGGTTGTAAGTGGTGAAAGGCTTGCATTTGCCGGGTTAAAGTTTGAGGATTCCGATCCGCTGGAAAATGAGCTTGTTTTTGAAATCCCAGATTTGGAACTGATAGAAAAGTTACTGGTAAATGGATGAAAAAGACGGGGTTGTAGTTCCCATGTATTTTTTAGTAAGGTATTATAGGGAATTTGAAAAAAGAGAGCTTGAACACTCAGGCTCTCTTTTTCTGTACAAAAATGCAGCAGTATTGACCGCCTTTCCAGCACCGCAGGCGAAAAAGAACGGGACATCACCGGGCAAAAAAATATTGTAGGATATACAAGACCATAGTATAATTTTAGTAAATTATACGAAAGGGCTGATTTGAGAATGGAAAATATTAAAAAGGGGTTGTTGCTTGCAGCAGCGGTATTAACAGGGCTTATGTGCATGGGAGGGATATTCAGCTTGACTATGCTTTTGCGATATGCAGATTTTAAGCAGGGGAAGGCAGTTGTCATTGTTATATTTTTACTGATGATTGTAGGATTTGGGGCGCTTTCCTTTAAATGTTTTAAATCTGTATTTCGTAAGAAAGACGTGCAAAAAAATGAAAAAGCAGTAAATATTACAGCGGAAGAACAGATACAAGATTTTATAGAAGACAGACATGAGCAATCTGTTGATGAAACTCCCGCACATCCCGTAGCCGAAAAAGAAACAGAAAATAAAACTGTATTTGGAGTTCCTGTTAAGGAAATTAAAGTTATTCCTCGGGAAGAATCGAAGGAAGCAAGTCAATTTGATAAAACAGAAGATTTTAATAGAGAAAGATATCATAGTACAGACAATAAAAATCATACGTCAGAAGGGCTCAAAACAATCAATGCACAGGCTTATGCAGATGTCCCAAAAACGTATAGGACACATATAAAATGTAATTGTGACGGCTGCCCTAAACAGGATAAATGTGAGTATGGTCATGTGGTATATGATGAAATTACGAATGAAAGAATGGCATTGTACGACAAATTCATGATGTTGCATACTTTTGATTGCGGCATATCTGAAGAAAATTTTGGAGATATTGCGACAATTCATGAACGGCATGATAAGCGTTTATTGATGAAATTAGATATTAATATACTACATAATACTTTAAATTATCTTCAAGAAGTTAAAAGGACATATTATTCAATTGGAAAATGTGGAAGATCGTACTTTAATTTTATGACAATAGGTGATGAAATTTCATTGGTAAAAGAAGCAATCAAAGATTATAAATCATATCAAGAAATGATTCAGCAAATGGAAATGGTTAAAGTTTATACCCTAGATAGGCTTAGGCGTGAAGAGCAGTTTCAGCAAGAAGAGTTGTATAAAGTATTTTCAAATATTGAAAGAAAATATGTAACAAATGCTGTGAGAGAACTGGATAAATTAAAAATTATTGTTAGGGAGAGGTCTGGAAAGTCATATATTATCCATAAAAATAATCCTTGACTTATTGGGCTACATGAATTATATTATTTATAGGGCTACAGAAAGAGGGGTGAAAAAGTGAGTCCACGAGCAGGCAGACCAAAATCTGATAACCCTAAATCGAATCCTATTCATGTAAGGCTTGACAATGAAACAAAAGAAATTCTTGAAATCTATTGCAATCAAGAGCAGATAGCCAAAACAGAAGGGATAAGGAGAGGTATACACAGATTAAAGTCAGATATTAAAAAAGATTAGCTGTTTATAGTTTGACGACCAACACAGCTAATCTTTGTCACAGAGAAGTTTCCCTGTATGAAATACTATAACATGCAGAGAGGCTTCTTTCAAGAATATTTTTTGAAAGGAGTTTTTATTATGAATGAAAAAGAATTTAAAGAAATTTACAGTGAGTTTTGGGAAAATATGGAACAGGCGCCGGATAAAGTCAGAAATGCATATAAAGTGCTGGATAATGCTTTAGAATCATATTTATGTGCTGTTGAAGAATGGATATTCCGTAATGCATTTGAATTTACTCTGAATTATGCAGCAGATTTGGAAATGAAAAAGGTGGTGTAATGTATGAGTGAATTGACAAAAACAGCAATTACTTCTATGGAAGTAGCAAGGATGGTAGGAAAAGAACATAAGGGATTACTTCGAGACATTCGCAGATATGCGGAACAATTAGGAGAGAGCAATATTGCGCTTTCCGATTTCTTTATAGAATCAACTTATCTTTCAGAGCAGAATAAGACGCTTCCCTGTTTTATGGTAACAAAGAAAGGTTGTGAGTTCATAGCCCATAAAATGACAGGACAGAAAGGGACAGAATTTACTGCCCGCTATATAAACCGGTTCCATGAAATGGAGGAAGTGAAATTGCTGGCTCCTTTACATCCGGCGGTGGCTTCTAGCGTAGCAGACTTAGGAAGAGTGACAGAACGGATTATGAAAAGCCAGGGTTCTGCGCCATATAAAATAGCGGAAGTGTTTAAACAGCAATGTGAACAGTTTGGGATAACGCTTCCGAAAGATTTCGTAAAAATACCGGAATACGAACAATATACGATTGATATTTTATCATGATAGGAGGCACAGAATGGCAGACAGCGGAAAAGTATTTGAAAGATTAGTGCATTTAGCCACATCTAAAGGAATCATTGTAAGATTTGCCCCATTGCAGGCATATGATGCCAGATTAAAAGGGAACCGTATTGCTATCCGGCAAGGGTTGCCAACAATAGAAGATATTAATTATAATCTGGCTCATGAACTGGCCCATCTGTATTTGCATTATGATAAAGGAGATACAGTAAACAGTAAATTCAATGAGCAGTATGAAGAACAGGCAGATCGGGCAGCAAAGATGCTGTTAGAAGTCATAGCGTAGTTTCCCATTATAGAATATTGAGAACCAGAGAGCTTGAACACTCAGGCTCTCTTTTTCTGTACAAAAATGCAGCAGTATTGACCGCCTTTCCAGCACCGCAGGCGAAAAAGAACGGGACATCACCGGACACGACCGGGCAAAAAGTGAAGATGAAGGAGGAGAAACCATGAAACAAGAAGATTTTACAGTCCTCGGCATCAGTGAGGAGCTGGCAAAGAAAGCGGCCGAAGCATCAAAAAAAGAACTGGAGGGATTTATCCCAAAATCCAGGTTTGATGAAGTGAACGAAGCAAAAAAGACACTGGAAGAAGATGTGAAAGCCAGGGATAAGCAGTTGGAGGAACTGAAAAAATCCAATGAGGACAATGAAACATTGCAGGGCCAGATAAAGAAACTCCAGGACAGCAATAAGGCCGAAAAAGAGCGGTATGAATCCGAACTGAAAAGCCTGAAAATCGCTAATGCGGTGAAACTGGCCGTAAACGGGAAAGTGCATGATGAAGATCTGGTTGCCGGGCTGATTGACAAAGAAAAGCTGGTGATTGATGAAAACGGCGGAATTATCGGTTTGGAGGAACAGGTGAAGTCCCTGCAGGAAAAGAAAGCGTTTTTATTCAAAAGCGAAGATACAGGTTCCTATAAGCCCCAGAATGGAGGGAAGCCTAGCAATAACCCATTTGCAAAAGAAACCTTCAACCTGACTGAACAGGGAAAACTGCTGAGGGAAAACCCGGCACAGGCCAAAGAGATGGCCGCCGCTGCCGGAGTAACCATTTAAAAACATAAAGAAAGGACAGTGAGAATATGCCAGTTACAAAAATTTCAGATGTAATCGTACCGGAATTATTCAATCCGTACGTCATTAACAGAACTATGGAGCTGTCCGCATTGTTCCAGTGCGGAATTGTGGTGAACAATGCGGAATTTGACCGTTTGGCAAGCGAAGCGGCAAGAACTCATAACATGCCGTTCTTCGAAGATTTATCCGGAGATTCAGAACCGACATTGGAAGATGTTAAGATGACCCCGGCTAAAATCGGTTCCAACAAAGATGTGTCCACCACTATTCTCAGGCAGAAAATGTGGGGCAGCTCCAACCTTGCCGCATCCCTTGCGGGCTCTGACCCAATGAAGGCGATTGGGGATTTGGTGGCGGCTTATTGGGCCAGGGATATGCAGAAAGAACTGATTGCTATTCTGCATGGAATTTTCGGTACATACACGCCGGAAGGGGGAACGGCGATAACTCCCATGGAGGACCATATTCTGGACTTGACAAAAGCGTCAGCGGCGGCAGGGAAATTAATTAGTGCATCTGCGTTTATTGACGCCTGTCAGCTTCTGGGGGATGCCCAGAGCCAGCTATCCGGGGTTACGATGCATTCCGCCACCAAGTCATACCTGAAGAAGAAAAATCTGATTGCTACGGAACGGGATTCCACAGGGGTGGAATTTGAGACTTATCAGGACAGGAAAGTCACCGTGGATGACGGATGTCCGGTGGACAAAGACGGCACATACACCACATACCTGTTTGGTAATGGCGCAATTGCCCTCGGGAATGGCAGTCCGGTAGGCCATGTAGCTACTGAAATTGATAGAGATAAACAAACCGGCGGCGGTGTGGATTATCTGATTAACCGGAAAGCGTTTATCTTACATCCACGGGGGATTGCCTATACCGGAGCCGTGCGGGAACATGTGGAAACACCCACAAGAGAGGAACTGCAGAACGCTCAGAACTGGAATCCGGTATATGAAAGGAAGCAGCTCAGGATTGTTGCCATACGGCACAAAGTAGCGTAAGGAGAGTGCATGGAAGAAAAACGGGAAAAACTGAAAAACCTGTTGGGAATTTCAGAAGAAAGCCAGGAGCCGTTGTTGGAATTTGCCCTGCAGGATGCAGAGGAAACTGTAAAAAATTACTGCAATCTGGAAGAGATCCCCAAGGGATTGGAACATACCGTGATGCGCATGGCAATGGATTTGTACCGCAATGAGCAGTTTGGGGACAGCGCAGTCCCCATGGCCGTGAAATCCATCAGTGAAGGGGACACAAGCACCAGCTTTGGAACCATAGAAAGTTCCGGATATGCCCAGACCCTTCTGAAAAATTACCAGAAACAGCTGAACCGGTACAGAAAGGTAGGATTCTGATGGATATGGGAAAAATGCACCGGAAAGCGGTGGAAAGCCTTTACAGCGGAATCTGCACGGTCTATGAGCACAGGAAGGTGAAAGATGCAGGAACAAAGCTGACAGGTTTTGAAGATATACTGGTATTGGAAAATCAGCCCTGCAGGCTGTCATTTGAGAGAATCAATGCAGCAGTCCAGGGGGAATCAGCTGCGGCAGTTTCCCAGGCAATAAAACTGTTTCTGTCTCCTGAAATCGTGATAAAGCCGGGTTCTAAAATTACCGTCACACAGAATGGGGTTACCGCAGATTACACCAGCAGCGGAGTGCCGGCCGTGTACCAGTCCCATCAGGAAATCATTCTGGAACTTGAGGAAGAGAGGGCTTAGCATGGGAAGAATGGGTAATTTTAACGCAAATGATTTGAAGAAGTTCCAAAAGGAACTGGAGAAGCTGAATAAACACACAGATGCGTTCCTGCAGGCATGTACGAAAGAACTTGCTGCCCGTTTACTAGAAAAAGTTAAAAAACGCACTCCGGTGGGGGATTATTCCGGGGATTCTTATACGTGTAAAACCGGGCAAGTCCACAAAGGCCATAGAGTGAAAGGAAAAGTGGGCGGATGGTTAAGGAGAGATTGGAGTGTCGGGGAGATAAGGAATGAAGGAGGCGTTTATAAAATTGATCTTATAAACTCAAAAGAATATGCGCCTTATGTGGAATATGGACACAGAACCCCAGACCACAAAGGATGGGTTCCTGGGCATTTTATGATGACAATAACAGAAAAGGAGTTGGAAAAAGAAAACCAAAAAGTACTGGAAAAGAAACTGGAAAAACTTTTAAGGAGTGCATTGCATTGATAAACGCATTGATTGAAGCCGTCAGCATTTCCCTGAATGGGGAATTTGGTGACGGCTATGAAATTCATATGGAAGAGATAAAGCAGGACTTGAAAGAGCCTTGCTTTTTTATTTCCTGTATAAACCCGGCTTCCAGTCTTTTTCTGGGAAAACGTTATTTCCGGGAAAATCTCTTCTGCATCCAGTATTTTCCCGGACGGCAGGGCCATGAAAGGGCGGAATGCAACGAAACGGCGGAACGTCTTTTCAAATGTCTGGAATATCTGGAAGTGTCCGGAAGGTTTGTGAAAGGCACCGGAATGAAGTATGAAGTGGCAGACGGAATCCTCAATTTCTTTGTCAATTATGATATTTATATCCAGAAAAAAGAGACTCTCCCGGCAATGGAGGAAGTGGAAAAAGAAATCACGGCGAAAGGATAGGTGATAAATATGCCGGCAAAAACAAAACCATTGGAAAAGCAGGAAGAAACGAAAAAGGAGGAGGCCGAACTGGAAAAGCCGGAAGCGGCCGGAACCAGGAAACCGGAGAACCTGTTTTCTAAAGAACAGTTAATCCATTCAGAGCGGTTTCGGGACAGAAGGGATCTGTTAGAAGCCCTTCTGCTGTCTGGCGGGCAGTACACTATCAGGCAGGCGGAACAGATGATGGCAGATTACAGGAAAGGAAAGGTGAAATAGTATGGCCTTAGGCGGAGGAACATTTACAGTGCAGAATAAGGAGCTGCCCGGCGCATATATCAATTTTGTTTCAGCGGCTTCCGCAGATGCATCCCTGTCAGAGCGGGGCATAGTAACCATGCCCCTGGAACTGGACTGGGGTGTGTCGGGAAAAGTCTTTGAAGTGGATCGGGATGAATTCCGGGAAAACTGCATGGAAATTTTCGGTTACGATTACACCCATGAGAAAATGAAAGGGATGCGTGACCTGTTCCGGAATGCCCGGACGTTTTACGGGTACAGGCTGAACGGAAGCGGCGCAAAGGCGGCCAACAAATATGCAGAGGCCCTTCATGGGGGCGTCAGGGGCAATGATTTGAAAATTGTGGTTCAGGTAAATGCGGATGATGAAACCATGTTTGATGTGAAAACAATCCTTGGGCAGAGCACCGTGGATGAACAGAAAGTTACAAAGACAGAGGATTTAAAGCCTAACAAGTATGTGAAATGGAAAGGGGAAGCAGCGTTGGAAGCGTCTGCGGGGATTCCGATGGAAGGCGGCGCAAACGGGGAAACGGACGGCGCGGCATATCAGGAATACCTGGATAAAATCGAAGGGTATACGTTCCATGTTATGGGAATCACAGTGGAAGATAAGGTTACAAAATCCCTGTTTGTTTCCTTTGTGAAACGAATGCGGGATGAAATGGGTGTTAAGTTTCAGCTCGTTCTCCATGATGATGCAAAGGCCGATTACTGCGGCGTTGTCAGCGTCAAGAACGCAGCCGCAGAGGAAGGATGGGGCCCGGGCAGCCTGGTTTACTGGACAGCCGGCGCCCTGGCCGGATGCGAAGTGAACCGGAGCTGCCAGAACCGTATCTATGACGGGGAATTTACAGTGGAAGCGGAATACACCCAGAATGAGCTGAAAAAGGCCATAAAAGCCGGGGAATTCGTATTCCATAAAGTAGGGGCGGATATCCGCGTATTGAAAGACATTAACACTATGGTTACCGTTTCAGACACCCAGGGGGATGTTTTTAAAGACAATCAGACGATCCGTGTAATCGACCAGATCGGCAATGACATTGCGGTTCTGTTCAATACAAAATATCTGGGGACTGTTCCCAATAACAATGCGGGGCGGATTTCCCTCTGGTCGGATATTGTCACCCATCACCGGCAGCTGGAGCAGATCCAGGCGATTGAGGGATTTTCGGACACGGACGTAGCCGTGCAGCAGGGAACTGATAAAAAATCCGTTATCGTTTCGGATTCAATCACGGTAACCAATGCTATGGATAAATTGTACATGAGCGTGGCAATTGCATAGGAAGGAGAGGATAAACCATGGCGGAAGCAAAAGCAGCGATTATGAACGGAAATGACGCTGTCTACGGCGGGGCGGCGGAATGTTACGTCACCATTGGCGGCAAGCGTTATAACCTTATGAGCATGACGGAATTTGAAAGTGAATGGGAAGTGGTTATTAAGGATGTGCCGATTCTTGGAAAAGTAGGGATGGGGCATAAAGCGGCCGGTGCGAAGGGAACCTGGAAAGGGACGGCCCATTACAACCAGTCCGCATTCCGGGCAATGGCCGATGAGTACCAGAAAAAAGGAACCATGCCATATTTTGAAATGCAGGTGACAAACGAAGATAAGACCAGCGCAGCGGGACGGCAGACCATCAGCCTGCATGGTTGCCTGTGTGAGAAGTTCACTCTGGCGAAGTTCCAGGCAGGGGAAGAGCTTTTGGAAGAGGAGCTTTCCGGAACCTTTGAAAGCTGGGATATGCCTGAGAAGTTTAAAGACCTGGCAGGGACATAGTAAAAAAATAGACAAATCAGAAAAAGAAAGAGAGGAAGAAACAATGTCAGAATTTTCAAGATTTATGAGAGCCAACAAAAAAGAAAAGGAAAATGAGCGGTATGCGCCCACGGAATCACTCTGTGATGAAAACGGCAAGCCCCTGGAATGGGAGTTCCGCCACATCACTTCCGCGGAAAATGAGGAAATCCGGGAAAAATGCACCATTGACGTGCAGGTGACCGGAAAGCCCAATGTATTCCGGCCGAAACTGAAATCTTCCGAATACGTCAAAAAAATGGTGGCCGCTTCTGTGGTTTATCCGGATTTGGACAATGCGGAGCTTCAGGATTCCTACGGAGTGAAACGGCCGGAGGAACTTCTGCTGGAAATGGTGGATGATCCGGGGGAGTACAACCGGCTGTGTGATTTTGTGCAGAAATTCCAGGGATTTAACGCGTCTTTCGAAGATAAGGTGGAAGAAGCAAAAAACTGATAGAGGGCGGGGACTGGGAGGCGAATTATGCTTACTACGCCCTTCTGAAACTGCATATCCTGCCCTCTGTGTTCCTGAACATGGAGGAACGGGAAAAAGCCTTCGTCATAGCTGCAATTAAGATGAAGATAGAAGCTGATAAAAAAGAAAGAAAAAAATTAAAGGCGAAAATGAACGCAAAAGGAAGGTGAGACAGGTGCTTCAGACAGGCATTCAGCTGCAGGACAATTTTACAGGCGTCCTGTATGAAGTGATGGGGGCGGTCAATCTGGCCATTTCTTCTATGTACGATATGCAGCAGGCGGTAAGCGCAGACATTGACATGTCCTCAATGGAAGGGGCCAGGGATGCCATAAACCAGGCCACTATGGCAGTGCAGGAATTTAACCAGGCCATGGACAGCGCGGCAGCCGGAAATCCTGTGGCGGAACATCCTGTGGAACCGGCTCCTGCGGGTTGGAGCTCTTTTGAAGGGTTAGAAGTGTTCCATGGAACCGGAATGGAACGCTTTGAACAGGAAGCGGCGGAAGTGAACCGTATGATGGAACGTCTGGGAGAAAGCCAGAGCAGGCTCACCCAGCAGGCGAATGAAACGGAACTTCTTTCCCCGCAGGCGTCTTACGATATCCAGAACGTGGAAAATCGTATGCAAGGGTTAATGGAGCAGATCCGCCAGGTGGAAAGCAATCCGCTGAATATGGGGACGGATCGGGCCAATGCCCAGCAGGAACGCTTGCGGGCGAATATGGATGAATTGCTGTGGCTGCAGGAAAATCTGAACCAGGCCATGCAGGGGATGGACATTGGGGAAATAAACGCGGCCTACCTGCGGCTTTCCCAGAGCGTCAGCAATACAGAGCGGATGGTAAGAGATTCCTTTTCCCACGCCCCGCCCGTGGAGCCGGTGGAAATCCCTGTCCACTGGCAGGGAGAGCCTCTGGACGTGTTTGTGGGAAGCGGCGCAGACCGGTTCCGGCAGGAAATCGCAAGTGCCAACCGCATGGTGGAACAGTTGAGCAATACACAGAATGATATTGCCAGGCAGGCCTATAACACCAATATTTTCCCGCCCCAGGCATTCCAGGATTTAAACCATATGGCCACAAGAATCAACTGGCTGCGGGAACGCGTGCAGCAGATAGGGAACAATCCGGTGAATTTTGGGACAGACCAGGCAAATGCAGGGCTAGAGCAAATGAGGGGGCTGTTAGACCAATTGACGCAGCAGCAGGAAAGCCTGAACCGCGCCATGGATGATATGGACGTTTCCGCTGCAAACGCGGCATATCTGAGGCTGTCTCAGACCGTAGGCAATACCGAGAGGTACATCCGGGACAATGTGAATGAACAGGGACGGTTTAACCAGGAGATTTCACAAGGCACAAGCCAGGCTAACAGCCTGGTGCAGATGATAAAAGGCGCAGTTGCCGCCTATGCCACTATGCATACCCTGGCGGCGGCCGTCAGCCTGTCAGACCAGATGACATCCACCACTGCCCGTTTAAATATGATGAATGACGGGCTGCAGACTACACAGGAATTGCAGGACGTGATTTTTCAGTCCGCAGAACGGTCAAGGGGAGCGTACCAGGCAACGGCGGATGCAGTTTCCAAACTGGGGCTAATGGCCGGGGACGCTTTCAGCAGTTCAGGGGAAATCATTGCCTTTATGGAACAGGTGAATAAGCAATTTACGATTGCCGGGACAGAAGCGGCCGGCATAGAGGCGGCCATGCTGCAGTTAACCCAGGCCATGGGTTCCGGCATTCTGCGGGGCGAAGAGTACAACAGCATTCTGGAACAGGCTCCGAATATCATTCAGGCCATTGCGGATTACATGGAAGTGCCAAAGGGTCAGTTGAAAGACATGGCCGCTGAAGGGGAAATCACTGCTGAGATTGTGAAAGCCGCCATGTTTGCGGCGGCGGACGAAACCGATGCAAAATTTGAGAGTATGCCCATGACCTTTGAACAGATAGGGACTTCCCTTCAGAATACTGCTATGGTGGCTCTGCAGCCCCTTCTGGACAATCTGAACGACATTGCCAACAGCCAGGCATTCCAGGAGGTTGTCAACAATGCGGCAGGTGCGTTAACCATGCTGGTAGGGATTGCGAACCCGATTCTGGAACAGCTTGCCAATAGTCAGGCGTTGTGGGGATTTGCCAATGGCATGATTCAAGCGTTTTCGCTGGTTGCGGTTATTGCTTTGCAGGTGGTTGGCCTGTTGGTGGCTGGCGCAGACATGATAGCGGAAAACTGGTCTTGGATTGGCCCGATTGTGTACGGAATCATTGCAGCGTTGGCGGCTTATTTAGTTATTTCCGGAATTGTCATAATTATCAATGGTGTGCATGCGGCATCAGAAGCAGTGAAAGCGGCAGCCCAAAAAATGGCAACAGGGGCTACATTAGCAGAAACAGCAGCACAACATGGACTGAATGCGGCATTGGCGGCCTGTCCTCTTACTTGGATAATCTTGCTAATCATTGCCTTAATTGCAGTGATTTTTGCAGTTTGCAATGCAATTGCCAAAATGACAGGCATTGCTAATACTGGTTTTGGTGTGATGACTGGCGGCATCAATGTGGTAATAGCATTTTTTAAAAACCTGTTATTTACAGTTTTTAATATTGCGTTAGGAATCTGGAATGCGATTGGGGCGCTTTGTCATAATATGGAAACTGCTTTCCAGAATGCAATCAGCTCTATTCAATCGTGGTTCTACAGCCTGCTATCCACAGCGCTGACTGTCATTGGAGGAATCTGCGCAGAACTGAATAAGCTGCCCTTTGTGGAATTCGATTATTCCGGCGTTACATCCGCAGCAGAAGATTATGCGGCAAAAGCGGCAGAGGCGGCGGAAAACAAAGGAGAATATCAGGACATTGGAGCCGCATTTGACGAAGGAATGTCCACTTATGAAACTTTCCAGGAGGGATGGGCTTCTCAGGCGTTTGAGGAAGGAGCGGAATGGGGAGATGGTGTGGCAGAAAAAATCTCCAGTTTGTTGGAAGGATTGACGGATGGTTTTGGCAATGATCCAGGTCAGGATGATAATGGCGCAGGACTTGAAAATGAAATAGCATCCGGCTTAGACAACAGCACAGCAGCCGGGAACCTGAATGACATAGCCGGAAACACCGGGGCCATCAAAGATTCCCTGGACGTGACAGAAGAGGATCTGAAATACCTGCGCGACATTGCAGAACAGGAAACCGTAAACCGCTTTACCACGGCCAGCATCACCATAGACCAGTCCGGCATGAAAAACACCGTGAACGGGACAAATGACCTGGACGGCTTTGTATCCGACCTTACAGATGCAATGGATGAAGCGGCTAGAATCATTACAGAAGGGGTGCACTAATGGCAAAAAACAGATATGATTTTTACCTGAAAAAATGTTTGCTGCCGGTTCCGCCGGAGAAACTGCAGATAAAGATTAACAACGCAAATAAAACGGTAACATTGATAAATGGGCAGCAGGTGAACCTGTTGAAAAAGGCAGAACTGTCAGACGTTGAGTTTGAGTGCCTGCTTCCCCAGGCGAAATATCCCTTTGCCGTTTATAAATCAAAATTCAAGCGGCCAGGGTATTACCTGGATTATTTTGAAAAGCTGAAAACCAAACGGAAGCCGTTCCAGTTTATAGTTTCCCGGTATCTGCCCAGCGGAAAAATGTTGTTCCGGACAAATATGAAAGTCTCCATGGAAGATTACACGATTGTGGAAGATGCCGGGGAAGGATTTGACGTAAAGGTAAAAATCAAACTGAAACAATACCGGAGCTTCGGGACAAAAACATTGAAAATGACCAAAAACGCGAAGAAAACCAAGAAAAAGAAAGTAAAGGAAGAATTGCCGCCCCGGGAGACGGAGAATTCCCCGGCGCCTGCTTCCCCGCAGAGCTATACAGTTGTCAAAGGAGACTGCCTGTGGAAAATTGCAAAGCATTTCTACGGAGACGGTTCCCTTTACACCGTCATATATAATGCAAACCAGTCTGTAATTGGCGGGAACCCGAACCTGATTTATCCCGGTCAGGTTCTTATCATTCCGCCGGAATAGGAGAGAAGAAATGAAAGTAAACACAGAACTTCTGATTGGAAACGAAAAGGGGACAAAGCTGTTTCAGCCGGCAGTGGAAGAGGGGATTGAATGGTCTACGGAACGCAGAGGAACCCCTGGAAAGCTCACTTTCAAAGTCCTGGAGGACAAAAAGCTGAGTTTTTCCGAAGGGTGCCCGGTGCGCCTGAAAGTGAACGGGGCGAAAATCTTTTTCGGCTTCGTGTTTAAACAGCAGAGATCCAAGAAAGAAGGGAAAGTGCAGGAAATCGCTGTTACAGCTTACGACCAGCTTCGCTATTTGAACAATAAAGATACCAGGGTTTATGAAAATAAGACGGCAGACCAGGTGGTGAAAATGATTGCGGATGATTACCGCCTTTCCGTGGGCACCCTGAAAAACACGGAATATGTAATACCTTCCCGGGTGGAGGATAACACTTCTCTGTTTGAAATGGTGGAAAATGCCCTGGATTTAACCATACAGAACAAAAAAGAAATGTTTGTCCTGTACGATGATTTTGGAAAATTGACTTTAAAAAATATATCAGATATGTATGTTAAAAAGAAAGGAAAGTATCTGCTGATAGATGCGGAAACAGGAGAAAACTTTGATTACACTTCCAGTATAGATGATGGAACTTATAACAAAATCAAACTGGCATATGATAACGAAGAAACCGGAAAACGGGAAATCTACATTGCCCAGGACGGTTCCAACATGAACCGCTGGGGCGTCCTGCAGTATTTTGACACCCTGCAGGAAGGGGAGAACGGGAAGGCCAAAGCGGATGCGCTTTTAAAACTCTACAACCAGAAAACCAGGAATCTGAAAATCACCAATGCGATTGGGGATAACCGGGTGAGGGCTGGCAGCATGGTTGCGGTCAGGCTGAGCCTTGGGGATAAGAAATTAAATAATTTCATGCTTGTGGAAAAATGCAGGCATATTTACAAAGGTCAGGAACATTGGATGGATCTGACACTAAGAGGGGGTGAGTTTGTTGCCTGATGCAGCAGGATTGTTAAAAACAATTAAAAAGGCAGCGGTGGACGCAGTGGAGGCCAACAAGCCGGTGAATCTGTGCTTTGGGATTGTTACAAGCACGTCCCCATTAAAAATCAATGTGGAACAGAAGATGGAGCTTGGAGAGGCACAATTGCTTCTGTCTAGGAATGTGACGGATTATACAATGAAACTGGAAGCAAGCATGGAGACAGAGCCCGCGGAATCCGCTCACAGCCATACATTTCAGGGAAGGACGGAATGGGACAAGGATTACCCACATACCCATACATTTACGGGAAATACTGGGGAATCTGCAGGCAGCCATTCCCATCGTATTTCCGGCCTGCAGGAAGTCACAGTGAAAAACAGCCTGCAGGCCGGTGAAAAAGTGCTTTTATTACGGCAGCAGGGCGGGCAGAAATACTTTGTACTGGACAGAATAATGGGGTAACACAGAAAAATATTTTGCATGGAATCGGGTGATGGAATGCTGCCGGAAGGAGCGGAATTATTTGAAGATGATTTTGAAATAGAAGAAGAGCCCAGCAGAAACTACAGAATGAACCAGAAAGAATTTCGGGTACGGGGAAAAGTGGACGGGTTGGAAGCCGTGAAACAGGCCGTGTTTAAAATGCTGAATACAGAACGGTACCAGTATTTGATTTACTCCTGGGATTACGGGGTGGAGCTTCTGGATCTGTTTGGGGAGCCGATCAGCTATGTCTGTCCGGAACTGGAGCGAAGGATAACGGAGGCTTTACTTCAGGATGACCGGATAGAGGAAGTGGACGGGTTCGAATTTGAAGTGTCCGGGGGCACGGTAAAAGCCAGTTTTACAGTGCATACCGTGTTTGGGGACATGCAGGCGCAAAAGGAGGTGGAAATTTAATGTATGAAGAAGTCACTTATGAAGAAATACTGGAACGGATGCTGGAGCGGGTACCGGATGACATGGACAAACGGGAAGGTTCGCTGATTTATGACGCTCTGGCGCCTGCAGCAATAGAGCTTCAGATTATGTACATAGAGTTGGATGTGATACTAAAAGAGACTTTTGCGGACAACGCTTCCCGGGAGTTTTTACTCAGACGGGCGTCAGAACGCGGAATTGTGCCGAAAGAAGCAACTCATGCCATTCTGAAAGGGGAATTCACGCCGCCTGCTCTGGAACTGGAATCAGGCGCGCGTTTCAGCTGTGAAGAACTGAATTACGCTATCACCGAAAAAATTTCAGACGGAGCATACAGGCTGCAGTGTGAGACGGAAGGAACCGTGGGAAATGGCATATTCGGACGGCTGATACCAGTGAATTATATTCCGGGCCTGGAAACAGCTGATTTGACGGAACTGCTGATTCCGGGAGAGGAAGAGGAGGACACGGAAATCCTGAGAAAACGGTATTTTGATTCCTTTCATTCGCAGGCTTTTGGAGGGAATAAAAAGGATTATATGGATAAAACTCACTCTATTCCGGGCGTGGGGGCCGTGAAAGTGGCGCCTGTATGGAACGGCGCAGGGACGGTGAAATTAACCATACTGGATGCAGGCTTCCGGAAGGCAGACAGGGCCCTTATAGAAAAAGTGCAGCAGGTCATAGATCCCCTGCAGGATGGGGGAGGAGATGGGCTTGCGCCGATTGGCCATGTGGTTACTGTGGATACGCCCCGGGAATTTCCAGTTACAGTTGCAGTCCAGGCCCTATATGATACAGGCTACAGCTTTGAAGAACTGCATTCGCAGATGGCGCAGGCTGTGGACAATTATCTGGGTTCCCTGCGGGAACAGTGGGAAGGACAGGAGTCCCTGGCAATCAGGCAGGCCCAGATAGAAGCAAGGCTGCTGTCCATAGAAGGAATTATTGACCTGTCTCTTGTTACGTTGAATGGGAAAACGGAAAATATTATTCTGGATGCTGCAGAAATTCCCGTGTCAGGGGGTGTTACATTATGATCCGGGAAATAGATTTAATGTCGTATCTTCCGGAATACCTGCAGGAGTACAAAGAACTGGAAAAGGCTTTAAAAGCCCAGCAGCCGGAAGTGCAGAAACTGGCAGAAGCCACAGAGCGCATAAAAAATAATCAGTTTATTACAACCGCAGATGAAGAAGGCATCCGGAAATTTGAAACCATGCTGGAAGTCACTGCGTTGGACAATGACACATTAGAAAACCGGAAGTTCCGTGTCCTTTCCCGCTGGAATAACACGATTCCATATACCGCCGCTGTTTTGCGGAAAAGACTGGAAAGTCTCTGTGGGAAAGAAGGATACCTGTTGGAAATCCTGCATCTGGAGAGCAAAGTGAAAGTACGCGTGGCCCTTACCAACAGGAAAAATTATGGCATGGTGGAAGAAATGCTGAAAGAAGTAATCCCGGCAAACATATGGATTGATTTATCCCTGCTTTATAATCAGCATAAGACGCTGGGGAAATTTACGCACAGGCAGCTTGCAGCATATACGCAGAAAGAAGTGAGGAATGAGGTGTTGAATCATGGCAACTGAAACAGAAACATATAAATTTCCGAAACCGGACGAAGATGATTTTTACGATATCGGGCAGTTTAACCAGACAATGGATCTGATAGACGAAAGCCTGAGGGCGGTAGTGGAAAAAACGGCCGCGCTGCAAAGCAGGATGTCCATACTGCAAGAAGAACTGACACAATACACTGACACAAAGATTAGCGATTTAATCGGCGGCGCACCGGAAACGCTGGATACTTTAAAAGAGGTTGCGGACGCGATACAGGAAAATGACGATGTTGTAACAGCCTTAACGGAAGCAATCGGAACAAAGCAGGGCAAACTCGGGATCGGAACTTTTACGAAAAACATTGACATTCTGGGAGAAGGCGGACTGCCCCAGACCAGCAGCATATGCTGGTGCCAGTCTACGATGGTGAGTGGAACATTGCCATATGAATCCAAAAATTCGTACTGGTTTTTATTAAAAACTGATGTTGCATTAGATAACAGCGCAATAAGGAGCCAGAAAGCTGTTGTCTGGGGACAGGAGAATAATAGAGTTTTCGAAAGAATATTTACCAATGGGGAATGGTATGCTTGGAAAGAGTACCTCCGGACAGATGGAGATTTAAAAGATACTACAGTATCATTTACTAGCGGGGATGATTTAAACCCTACCGGATGGACGGCTATCGGCAAAATTTTTAATGGAGCGAGACTCAAAGACATACTCAATGGTTTTTCCACAGGGATTAAAAACTTGAGGTTTTTGTATAAATTAATTGGGACAACGGATATTTCCAAGATTGGTGATGGGACTTTGACGGGGATAGTTAGTGCACTAAACACCGATAAAGAATCCAGCACCTGGAAAACATCTACCGAATCCTTCAAAGGATGCACCGGGACAGGGCTTACTTATGGCCTGGAAGGGTTTCTTGACGAAAAAGTAACACCTGAGGCTACCACAGATAAAATAGAAATGATATTAAAAAATGTGATAGCTGCTAATGGTGGCAGCGGATATTGTGCAATATTTATGGTGCACTGGGAAGGTCGCTTCGGTGGTATTGCATTTGGGTATGATTTTCAAAAAATCGCTCATTTTCGCCGGAAN
>CAJTFX010000034.1 GCA_910575555.1 Lachnospiraceae bacterium
TTAAATTCAGGAGTGTAGTTTTGTGACATAATGAGTACCTCTTTTCTTGTGTTATTGATTATATCTCATTAGCCACTCCCGTTACAACTTTATTATAGCACTTCAATACTATGATCCGACGGTTGTGGTTGCAGGCTTAGATCCGAGTGCGTCTACCGACCCGATTCTGGCACAGGTTTATGGGTATCTGCCGGAAAACCTGTTAAATGACCTGAATTCCGAAACAGACGAGGCAAGGATTAAAGAAATTTATGGGACTATCCTGACAACGATGGCTGACCAATGCCTTGTAACACCGTTGTACTATACCCGTCAATTAGCTGTGTACAATGACAAGGTTGCTGATTATGTATATGTTGGCGATACGAGTTTCATATCCGTTCAGAACATTATGGCAAAATAGTAATTAGATGCAGTCAAAGAGGGAGGGATGTGTATCGTATAGAATGAAAAATCTTCTTCTTACAGCATATTTGGCTTTCAAAGTATGCGGCTCTCTATAACCGAATATTTGGCAGCCTGTTCAGGAAGCATGAATAATTAAAAGCCGATGCTATCACTTGAAATGAGTATCGGCTTTTTGTTATGATGCATAAATGTCTAACGGTGGCAGATGAATAAGTGCAGATGATTTTTTGCCGTTTTGGAGCAGGTTGCAACATTTTGGAGCAGATAAAAAAATGTCAATATGATAAAGTCTGTCTTGTATGGGATTTGCACTTTGCAGACCCCAATTATTTTAATATATGGTTAGCCTGTTCTAACTAAAAGGAGGACTTTACATGAAACAGAAGATTCAACCAAAGGATTTGATTACAGTAGGTGTTTTTTTGGCAATCATGTTCATTGTGTGCATGGGTGTTGCAATGCTGGGGTACATCCCTATATTTATCCCTCTTCTCTCGGTATTGGTTCCTTTGATAGGCGGCATTCCTTTTATGCTGTTTTTGACAAAGGCCCGGAAATTCGGGATGGTGCTGATTATGTCTGTAATGATCGGACTGGTAGTCGGCTTGATGGGAATGGGCGTATGGGTAATCGCGACAGCTCCAATCAGTGGCATTTTGGCAGAAATAATCTTAAAATCAGGAGGATATGGCAGTGTGAAAAAAAGTATTTTCAGCTATGGTGTTTTTTCCACATGGGTAATTGGAAACTATATCCCCATTGTAGTGACCAGAGATAACTATTTTTCCATGCTGGTTTCTGGTTATGGGCAGGAATATGCAGAAACACTGATGGGGTATATCCCAGACTGGAGCCTGATTCCTCTGCTTTTTGCGTCCTTTCTATCCGGCATCTTAGGGGCGCTGATTGGAAGGGAGCTTTTGAAGAAACATTTTGTAAGGGCAGGGATTGCATAATGTGGGCAATGATGCTGCAGAGCAGGCAAGGGAGGGCGTTTTTGGATCCAAGGACAAAAATGCTGTTGGTTATTACCATTACGTCCATTGTAATAGGTGGAGGGAACGGTGGTGCAATGAATATTATAAAGCCGGTGCTGACTGCTGTGCCGTTCCTTTTGTTTGTGGTGGAAAGAAAATGGAAAACAGCCATGACCTATGTGGCGGTATACATAGCGGCATTTTCAGGGGAACTGTTTCTGGTTCCCATAACAAGGGGATTCTTGAATTTTATCGTTGTTGCGTGCTGTGGTATGTTCTCGCGTTTTATGCCGGGAATTGCTATGGGAAGTTACTTGGTAAGCACAACTACAGTCAGTGAGTTTATGGCAGCCATGGAGCGACTTGGGTTGCCGCAGAAACTTACAATCCCATTATCTGTAATGTTCCGTTTTTTTCCTACGGTAGGAGAAGAATATAGTGCGATTGGGGATGCCATGCGCATGAGAGGGATACATTTTGGAGGCGGAAAGCCTGGAAAAATGCTGGAATATCGCATGGTACCGCTGATGATTTCCTGTGTGAAGATAGGGGATGAGTTATCTGCGGCAGCATTGACACGTGGACTGGGGGCATCGGTGAAAAGAACCAATATCTGCCGTATTGGTTTTGGCGTGTTTGATGTCCTGGTAATGCTGATATGCATTTTGGGATTCTGTATTTTGATTGGAAATAAATGTTTAGGATAGGAAATAGTTTATGATTGAACTAAAAAATGTCAGCTTTTTTTATACGGGAGAACAGGCGGACGCAGGAGTGAAAGATATCAGCCTGGTATTTGAAGAAGGCAAAGTGGTTCTGTTGTGTGGAAAATCCGGGTGCGGGAAAACCACGCTGACGCGTCTGATCAATGGCTTGATTCCGCATTACTATGAAGGAACCCTGACAGGGAATGTTGTGGTAAACGGATATCTGGTAGCAGATACTGCACTATATAAAATGGCGGGGATAGTCGGTTCTGTATTCCAGAATCCCCGCAGCCAGTTCTTTAATGTGGATACAGACAGCGAACTTGCTTTTGCCTGTGAGAATATGGGAATGCCAGAGGAAGAAGTACGTCGGAGAATGGAATATGCGGTAGAGGAACTGGAACTGGGTTCTCTTTTAGGCCGCAGTATCTTTGAACTGTCTGGGGGAGAAAAACAGAAGATTGCCTGTGGCAGCGTTTCTACACTGGAACCAGAGGTATTCGTATTGGATGAACCGACCTCTAACCTTGACATGGAAGGCATTGCCCTGCTGAAAAAAGTGGTTGCGTACTGGAAGGCAAATGGAAAAACCGTTATTATTGCAGAGCATCGGCTGAATTTCCTGGCAGATCTGGCAGACAGAGTTATTTATCTGGAAGATGGAAAGATTGCCGGAGATTATGATGGGGTGACATTTTTTGGACAGCAGGTCTCTTTTTACAGGGACAGAGGGCTGCGGTCACCATATTTGAAAGACATATGGCGACAGGAGAGGTATATGCCGCACCTGAAAGATTTCTGTTCGTTGCAAGGCTTTTATTACAGTTATGGGAAACCTGGTTCTGTATTGGATATTCCAAAGGCGGAGATCCCGCTTGGCCATGTGGTGGCTGTGGTTGGAAAAAATGGGGCAGGTAAAACTACATTAATACGGAGCATCTGTGGATTGTTGAAACATGATAAAGGAATTCTGGGTATAAGGAGAAAGAAATTAAAAGCAAGGGAAAGGCTTTCCATATGTTATATGGTCATGCAGGATGTAAATCATCAGTTGTTTACCGAAAGTGTTTTGGATGAAGTATTGTTATCTATGGGGCAGAAAGATCAGGCAACAGCGGAATGGATTCTGGACAGTCTGGATTTGCTGGAATTTAAGGATATGCATCCTATGTCCTTATCGGGTGGGCAGAAGCAGAGAGTAGCGATTGCGTCTGCGTTGACTTCTGACCGGGAGATCATTGTTCTGGACGAACCGACCAGTGGATTGGATTTTTTACATATGCAGCAGGTGGCAGAAGGGATTCGGACGCTGCAGGATAAGAACAGGACTATTTTTATCGTTACACATGATCCGGAGTTTATTGCGGCCTGCTGTACAGATATCCTGCTTATGGAGCGAGGAAAGCTCAGGGAACAGTACCCTCTTGACAGTGAGGGCATGGGGAAACTGAAAATATTTTATGGGATATAGGATTAATGAAAGCGAGGGATGAGCATGTGGATTACCGAGCATGAAATGGGCGGTAATGTGAGAAAGGTCTGCGAGGATGAAACTTGCACAATCTTTAAGGTACTGGGAAAGGGCGGAGAAGGAATGATGACCGTCTATCCAGTATTTAAAGGATGTTGTCTGATATACAATGATTTTCACATGGAGCGGTGTGACTCAGGCTTTCAGCCAAGAAGACAGATATTCTGTATTGATCACTGCAGGGAAGGACGGATTGAATGGGCTGTGGATCGAAACCGTTATATTTATGTGGAAGGTGGGGATATGCAGGTAAACTCACGGGAACACCACTGTACAGATTTTGTCTTTCCGCTCTGCCACTATCATGGTCTAACCATCAGCTTTGACGTGGAAGAAATCAGGGAAGAGCTGCTGCATATCATGGAGGGGTTTTCTGTGGATGTTGTCCGGCTGCGGGAAAAATTCTGCCCGGACGACCGTACTTTTATTATGCGGGCAGGCGTGCAGGTGGATCACGTTTTCTCAGAACTCTATCATCTGCCAGAGCATGTGAGGTTGCCTTATTTTAAGATCAAGGTGCTGGAGCTTTTGTTGTTCCTGGAGACATTGGAGGTTCCGGCAGGCGGAGAGGAACGACCATATTTTTATAAGACACAGGTAGACAAGGTGAAGGATATCGTTGCGCTTCTGACAGAAGATCTGGAGCACTGGTATACGCTGGAAGAATTGTCAGAACATTTTTCTTTTCCACAGACATCCCTGAAACAGTGTTTTAAGGGGATTTACGGCTGTTCCATTTCTGCGTATATGAAGGAATACCGTATGAATGCAGCTGCGCTGATGCTGAAAAATACGCAGGATCCTGTGATTGCCATTGCGTCACGTGTGGGATATGAAAACCCAGGAAAATTTGCCGCCGCTTTTCGTTCCGTGGTAGGAGTGACGCCTACAGAGTATCGGAAAAATATTGTCTGATTGGATTAGTCTAAACTAACAAGAGTGGAAAGCAGGAATTTTGTCTGGTAAGATAAAGGCGTTCCCAAATTCAAGGGGGCGTTTTTCTATTATACAGAGTTCAGGAGGTCTGATTATGAAACAGAAAAAAGGAACATTTGCATCGGTGCTGTTCTTTGCAGGGCAATATCGGTGGAAGATGGTCGTTTCCGTAGCACTTGCCATATGCAGTGTTGCAGGTGGGCTTTTGCCCTATCTGGGCGTTTATCGTATTATCCTGCTCTTTTTTGAAGAAACACCTTCAAAGGAGCAGATTTTGCCATGGATCGGTCTTTGCGCCGCCGGGTATCTTATAAAACAGGTTTTCCATGGCCTGTCTACAACATTTTCCCATATTTCCGCTTACCATATTCTGGAGAACATACGCCTTGCGCTTTCAGAAAAGCTGATGCGGCTGCCCCTTGGGGATACGTTGTCTAAGACGGCAGGCGAGTGGAAAAGTGTCATTGTTGACCGGGTGGAGACAATTGAACTGCCTCTGGCTCATATGGTTCCGGAGGGGACATCTAATCTGCTTCTTCCTGTTTGTGTGTTTGCATATATGCTGGTAATAGACCCATTGCTAGCTTTGTCTGCGCTGGCCTGCGTCCCTATAGGGGGGATAGTTTATGGGATCATGATGAAAAATTACAGTTCTCAATATGATAAGTATATGAAGGCATCCAATCATGTGAACAGCGTCATTATTGAATATACAGAAGGAATTCAAGTTATTAAGGCTTTCAATCAGTCTACAGGCTCTTATCAGAAATATGCCAATTCCGTGGAAGAGTTTAAGAACTTTACTCTGGATTGGTTCCGTTCAACATGGGGGCTGATGAATTTAGGGGCAGCGATTCTTCCGTCCACTCTGCTTGGAATTCTGCCAACAGGAATATTGTTATATTTAGCAGGGAACCTGACACCGGCAAGGCTGACTCTTGGGATTATCCTTTCTTTGAGCGTAATCGGACCGGTGAGCTGGTTTAATACAGCAGTCAATGACTATAAGTCTATCCAGTATGCAATCCGGGATGTGAATGAGGTGCTGGGGCTTGCGGAGCTTCTGGAAACAAAGGAAGAAATTCCGCTGAAGGATTTTGGAATTTCTATAAAACAGGTATATTTTTCCTATGGTAAACGGACAAAAGAGGTGTTTCGTGGACTGGATCTGGAATTACCGCAAGGGAGTTATACTGCGTTGGTAGGACCCTCTGGAGGCGGAAAATCTACAGTAGCCAGGCTTATTGCCCGTTTCTGGGATGTGACGGAGGGTAGTATTACGATTGGCGGTACCGATATTAGAAAAATACCTCTGACACAGTTGGCCAAAATGGTAAGCTATGTGTCACAGGAAAATTTTTTATTCAATTGCTCCCTTCTGGAAAATATCCGACTTGGAAAACCAGAGGCATCTGAAAGAGAAGTGCTGGAGGCGGCCAGAGCGGCCAAATGTGAAGAATTTATCAGCCGGTTGGAGAAGGGATGGGATACCCTGGCCGGAGAAGCCGGAGCGAAATTGTCGGGAGGGGAGAGGCAGCGTATCGCCATAGCCCGGGCCATTTTAAAAGACGCGCCAGTGGTCATCCTGGATGAGGCCACAGCATTTACAGATCCGGAAAATGAAGCACAGCTGCAGGCATCCATAGCCAGGCTGACGAAGGGGAAAACATTGCTGGTGATTGCTCACCGGCTTTCCACTATAAAAGATGCGGACAATATCGTATTAATCAATAAGGGGAATATAGAGGCTGCAGGCTCCCATGAGCAAATGCTTAGGGCAAGCAAGTTGTACCGCCAGATGTGGGAGGCGCATATTGGTGCAAAAAGCTGGTCCGCAGGAAACAAAGGGACGGACAGGAAGGAGGATATGTGCCATGTTTAAAACGGTAAAGAGGATTATCCATTGGACAGGAGAATATAAAAAACGTCTATACTGGGGATTTTTATGGTCTTTTTTGCAGACCATGTTTACGGCGCTGCCGGTCATGGGAGCAGCATGGTTCCTTGACAGCATGATAAAAGACAGCCGGGGAGAATCCACTATGAAGCCGGTCATGGCTTTTTATGCGCTAGGGTTTATGGTTGTGGCGATTGGAGGAAGATTTGCCTTTTCTTATCTCCGGGCAACTTTTCAGGAAAGCATTGCATATGAAAAAACGGCGGAGGAACGAATCCAGATTGGCAACATTTTAAAACGGGTCTCCCTGGGCTTTTTTGACAGGAACGACACAGGTGAGATAGCCGGAGCCGTCACTACGGATCTTTCGATATATGAAATGTATGCTATGAAGATGACAGATATAATCATAGGAGCCTACATCCATGTGGCGGCTATGATACTCTGCCTGCTGTTTTTCTCCTGGCAGGTGGCAGCTGTAGCGCTGGCGGGTGTCCTTTGCTCCGGATTCTTTCTGCATCGGATGAGCTGTTCCAGCCATCGCAATGCCATTACTCATCAAGAAGCGCAAAACAGGCTGATTACCTCGGTAATTGAATTTGTTCGGGGGATTGCCGTGGTAAAGGCTTATGGCCAGGAAGGTGTCTCAGTACAGGGCATACGATCCGCATTCTTTGAACACCGGAAAATCAATATCAAGATTGAGCTGGATTATGTGTGGTGTAACGGCCTCCATCAGCTTTCCTGCAAACTGGCGTCTGTGGGAATTGTATTCATGTCAGCGATTCTCACTATGGAGGGCGAAATGACACTGCCCGTCTTTCTGATGATGTCTGTTTTTTCCTTTACCTTGTTTTCACAGGTGGAGCAGGTGCAGAATGGGGCGCACACGATGCAGTTGATTGAGACAGCAATGGATAAACTGGAAGCAATTAAGAAAGCAGAATTTATTGATACAGATGCAAAAGACATCAGGATAGAGCACAGTGATATATGTTTTTCGGATGTATCTTTTGGATATGGCAGGAGACGCGTGTTGGATGGTGTGACCTTTCGGATTCCGCAAGGATCCACGGCGGCGGTTGTCGGGCCGTCCGGCAGTGGAAAAACTACCATCTGTAATCTTCTGGCGCGGTTTTATGATGTAGACAGCGGGAGCATTACCATAGGCGGTATGGATGTACGGAAACTTACCTGTGACAGCCTGCTGAAAAATATTTCCATGGTATTCCAGAACGTGTATTTGTTCCATGATACTATTGAAAATAATATTCGTTTTGGGAATCCTGATGCAACTCATGAGGAGGTCATTCAGGCGGCGAAAAAAGCATGTTGCCATGACTTCATCACGCAGCTTACAGATGGATACAAAACTGTAGTCGGCGAGGGCGGAGCTACTCTTTCAGGCGGGGAAAAACAAAGGATTTCCATAGCCAGGGCAATTTTAAAGGATGCATCTATTGTCATCCTGGATGAGGCGACAGCAAGTGTTGATCCAGAAAACGAGCATCTGATTCAACAGGCGCTTAATGAATTGACTGCAAGGAAGACAGTCATCGTTATAGCACACCGTCTGGCAACGATTGAAAATGCAGAGCAAATTCTGGTGGTTGATTCTGGACGGGTTGTTCAAAAAGGAACCCATACAGAACTGATTAGACAGGCAGGCCTCTACCAGCGATTTATCAACATCCGTGAGCAAACGGAAAGGTGGAGTCTTGTTTAGATATATCTTTTAATTATGGAAGTGCCTTAAGAAATAAAGGAGGGATGTGCATAGAATTAAAAATCTTCTTCTTACAGCATATTTGGCTTTCAAAGTATGCGGCTTTCTATAACCGAATATTTGGCAGCCTGTTCAGGAAGCATGAATAATTAAAAGCCGATGCCCGGTCTGGGTGTTGGCTTTATTTGGATAAGGAGTGTGTTAGATGTTTCCATGTGGTGATTTCGCAGGCATTCAGAAACTATCCTATTGACAAAATCGTCAAGAAAGGCGTATAATAGAAAAAAGTTAGCGGTAACTAACATTAGGGGCCGCTTTTATAATCACTAATAGTTAGGGAAAACTAACTATCTGTGAAAGATAAGAAATCGGAAGAATCATAAGAAATATGAAAATGACTTAAGACAAGAAGGAAGAGAGAACATATGATGCCACTTGTGATGATGAATATGGGAGAACGGTGTACAATTTGTAAGATTGGCGGAAAAGAAGAAACAAAGAAGTTCCTGGAAAGCCTTGGGTTCGTAACCGGAGGGACAGTTACTGTTATATCAGAGGCAGGAGGAAACCTGATTGTGGATGTGAAGGGTACAAGGATTGCCATTGGCAGGGATATGGCTGCCAAAATAATGGTTCAGTAGAATTGCAGGATGCTACGGGCGGGAAGGCGGCACGGATGATACGCGTGGATACAAAGATGCAGAAAGAACTGATCATCCAGAAGCTGAAGGAACAAAGCTGCCGGATTACAAAGCAAAGGCAGATGATCCTGGATGTGATTTTAAGTGAAGAATGCAGCAGCTGTAAAGAGATTTATTATGAGATAAAAAAGGCAGACGACAGGATAGGCATGGCTACTGTATACCGGATGGTAAGCCTTTTGGAAGAGATGGGGGCGATCTGCAGGGAAAAACATATAAAATAGTCTGCCGCATGGATCATGGCGGGGAAGATACATTTATCATTGAGCTGGATGACCATACGGTAATCAAGCTTTGTACCAGGGATTGTTTTAAGGTGGTATTAGAGGGGCTTATCGCATGTGGGTATGCGAATAGGCAATGCATTGTCAGCATCGCACTGGAACCGGGGTCTAGGATGGATGGCTGATGGATGCCTAATTGAGAAATTTTACCATTAAGATAAAACTGTTGGAAAGTCTGCGGGAGAGCAGGTATAATAAAACAATCAAGGAGGGCTGCCGGATGAAGAAACATAAATTTTGGGCATGGGCCGCAATCATATGTATGGCGATGTCAGTTTACACAGGTTATAAGCATAAGTAAGGGAAGGAGGAATGGACTGTATGTTGGATATGTTAAAAAAGATTGACACGAAAAAAACCGGGATTTTTGCAGCCGGGGTTTTGTTCGGCACAGCAGGCATCCGGCTATTGTCCTGCGGGGATGCGAAAAAAGTGTATACATATTGCACGGCAGCGGCGCTTCGGGCAAAGGAATGTATTATGGATACGGTTTCACGCATTCAGGAAAATGCGGAGGACATCTATGCGGAGGCCGTGCAGATGAATGAGGAACGGGCTGCCGGGGAGACAGAATTTGAAGATGAGGGCAGCTTGAAAGAGGAGCGCGGAAACGGGAAGGAGGAAGAGATTTAAGTAAACCGTTTCCGGGAAAGGGAATATCAGGGCACCTGCAGGAAACTGCAGGTGTTTTCTGATAATGGAGGGCAAGATATGAAGTTTAAAATTGTACATGAAATAAAAGGACGGATCCGGATACATATGGACTTAAAGAGGATATCGCCGAAGGATGCGGATATCCTCCAGTATTATCTGCTGGAGCAGCCATGCGTTTTGGCCGTGAAAGTCTATGAAAGGAACCAGGATACGGCCATATGCTATACCGGGAAAAAAGAGGAGGTCATTTCTATCCTGCAGAGGTTTTCGTTCCGGGAGGGTTTGGCGCCGGAGCATGTCTGGCAGAATTCCGGAAGGGAATTAAACCGAAAATACCAGGAAAAAATTATCCAGAAAGTGGCCATGCGCATGGGAGCTAAGCTGTTTTTGCCTGTACCGGTCAGGTATGTTTTTATAGTCTGCAGATCAATAAAATATATCTGGAAGGGGATCCGTGCGCTGGGGAAGGGGAAAATGGAAGTGTCCGTCCTGGACGGGACCGCGATCGCAGTATCCCTGCTGAGAGGGAATATCAGCACGGCGGGATCTGTCATGTTCCTGCTGGGCATTGGGGAAATATTGGAAGAGTGGACCCATAAAAAATCTGTGGATGACCTGGCAAGGAGCATGTCGCTGAATATCGGCAAAGTATGGGTGATAGCGGATGGGAAAGAGGTCCTGGTAGATACGGACGAGGTAAGGCAGGGGGATTTCGTTGTGGTACGGATGGGAGGCGTTATTCCCTTTGACGGCGTGGTAACGGGAGGAAGCGGGGAAGTCAACCAGGCATCCCTGACAGGGGAATCCCTGCCGGTTTCCAGAGAAACAGGCGGCTATGTGTATGCGGGGACCGTGCTGGAGGCAGGGGAGCTGGTAATCCAGGTGGCGGAAACCTCCGGTTCCAATAAATATGAAAAAATAGTCCGGATGATTGAGGAATCGGAACGGCTGAAATCCTCTGCGGAAAGCAGGGCGGCACATCTGGCAGACAGGCTGGTGCCCTATACGCTTCTGGGCGCGGCTTCTGTTTATCTGCTGACCCGGAACGCCCAGAAGGCATTATCCGTGCTGATGGTAGATTTTTCCTGTGCCCTGAAGCTGGCCATGCCGATAGCGGTATTATCGGCAATTCGGGAGGCAGGCACGCACAGGATTACTGTGAAGGGAGGGAAGTTTTTAGAGAAGGTTGCGGAAGCGGATACCATCATTCTGGATAAGACAGGAACCATCACCAGGGCGCACCCAACCGTGGCAGAAATCGTGCCGTTTCACCAGGAGAGCCGGGAAGATCTGCTTGGGCTTGCGGCATGCCTGGAGGAGCACTTCCCACATTCCATGGCAAGGGCAGTTGTGCGGGAGGCGCAGAAGCGGGGGATTGACCATGAAGAGAGACATTCTAAGGTGGAATATATTGTGGCTCATGGGATTTCGTCGATGGTTGACGGAAGCAGGGTGGTCATAGGGAGTTACCATTTTGTGTTTGAAGATGAAGGCTGCCAGATACCGGAAGGGATGGAGCAGAGGTTTGAAGGGCTTCCGGAAGAATATTCCCATCTCTACATGGCAGTAGACGGGATGCTGGCCGCTGTCATCTGCATTGAAGACCCGCTCCGGGAGGAGGCCGCGGATGTGGTCGCTTCCTTAAAAAAGTCCGGTTTCCGGAAAATTGTCATGATGACAGGAGACAGCGAAAGGACAGCCCGTTCCATTGCGTTAAAAGCCGGCGTGGATGAATATTATTCTGAAGTGTTGCCGGAGGATAAGGCGGCCTTTGTTGAAAAAGAAAGGTCGGAAGGGAAAAAGGTTGTTATGGTAGGGGACGGCATGAATGATTCACCAGCACTTTCGGCTGCGGACGCAGGGATTGCAATCAGCGACGGGGCGCAGCTTGCCAGGGAGATTGCCGACATTACGGTGGATGCGGGCTATTTATCAGGGCTTGTGGACTTAAAATCAATCAGCGACAGGCTGGCAGTACGGATCCGGAAGAACTATTTTGGCATTATCGGCATTAATTCCGCACTGATCTTATTGGGCGCCGGCGGCCTGATACAGCCGACAGTGTCTGCTTTTGTACATAATGCCTCTACCCTGGCAATCAGTCTGAACAGCATGAAAAACCTGCTGGACTAGCGCAGAAGATGCAATGAGGCATCAATTCCAGGGATCCTTTGACACAAGCTAAAGCACTATAATAATAAAGAAAGATAACGGTGTTATGCTGGAAAAGGATGATGGATTGGCAGGGGACAAAGTGACAAAGGAACAGCTCCTCGAAAGCGCAAAGCGTGAGTTTTTAGAGAAAGGTTATAAGAAGGCTTCCCTGCGGACCACACTTATAGAAGCTGCTGAACGGCAGCCGGTATTATATTGTACTTCAAATATGAAGAACAGAGAGGTGTTGTGAAATGAAAAAAGCAAGAAAACTATCCTGCATGGTTATGGGTGTATTTTTGGCAATGTCGCTGGCGGCCTGTGGGAATGCCACGAAGGATAAAGCGGAGGATGTTTCCATAACGGAAATGCCTTCGGAAAGCGCAGATGCCGGATCGGGTCGTCCTGAATCCCGTGAAAATGGGGAGCGGACGGATCGTGACGGTTTCGATGGCGGCATGGGGAACCGGATGCAGGGAGGAAACGGCGGCCGTGGGGGCAATGCTGGAGGGATGGCAGTTGAAAATGATCCTGAAATCCAAGAGGTGCTGGATGCGAACGCCGGTAAATTTGAACAGCTTACATTTGAGGATGGGGAAACCGGCTCGTCCCTGGAATACAGCCTGTATATCCCGGAAGGCTATGACAGTTCCGGGCAGTATCCGCTTATCATGTTTATCCCGGATGCTACCGGCTCAGGGAAAAGCGTCGGGCAGCTTGTGGAGCAGTACTATGGCGCGGTGGTCTGGGTAACGGAAGAAGAGCAGCAGAAACACCCGGCTTTTGTTATAGTTCCGGCTTTTACGGAAACAGTTGTAAATGATAACTGGAATGTTTCTGGGCAGGTTGAGACGGCAGTCCGCCTGATTTCCGAACTCAAGTCCACATACAGCATCAATCCCGGACGGATTTACACCACCGGCCAGTCTATGGGCTGCATGACGTCCCTTTACCTGAACAGTAAATATCCTGATCTGTTTGCGGCAAGCATGTATGTATCGGGGCAGTGGGATGTGTCTGTCCTGAAAGGGATGGAGGGGCAGAAATTTTTCTACATCACGGCAGGCGGTGACGTAAAGGCGTCCGGTGGGCAGGATGATGTAATGGCAATGTTTGACACAGATGACATTCCGTACAGCTATGGAACATGGAGTGCGCAGGACAGTGAGGAAGAACAGTCGGCGGCGGCAGGGCAGCTTATAAGCCTTGGGCTTGATGCGAACATGGTACGCTTTGAGACCGGGACTGTATTTAAAGAAGGGGAAAGCGGGACGGAGCATATGGCATCCTTTAATTATGGGTACAGGCTGGTTGCTGTCAGGGACTGGCTCTTTGAGCAGACAAAATAATATATGGGCATTCCGCTTTGCGGGATTTTCCGGGTTTTATGCATATCACATATTGGATGGCACCGTTTCGGCGGTGCTTTTCCTATGCCCATTTTTAGGAGGGACCGCTAATGGATACACTGAAAGGCAAGCAGATCATATGTCACGAGGGGCTGTGCGGAATATGTGGAGTGGCTTGGGCAGAAGGAGAACCCGTCCAGGAAAGGATGGGCGGCGGGCGTTTTCCCTCCTGCCGGTGTCGGAAACATCAAATGGCAAAGGCTGGAATTTATAAGGATTATGTAAATATCTGTAAAAGGTCGTCTAGCTGGAGTCTTACATAAAGGAAG
This sequence comes from Lachnospiraceae bacterium, assembly GCA_910575555.1. Taxonomy (GTDB): domain Bacteria; phylum Bacillota; class Clostridia; order Lachnospirales; family Lachnospiraceae; genus Petralouisia. Next base: position 13,654 of record CAJTFX010000034.1, read on the forward strand.
AAAAATATTATCTGTGATGTAAATTAGTATAAACAAGCAGGAGGGATGTGTATCATATAGAATTAGAAATTTTCTTCTCCTTATAGCGTATTTAGCATTCCAGATATGCAATAAATAATCTATAATTGAATATTTGGCAGCCTGTTCAGGAAGCATAATTTAATCAATGATTACTGCCCTGTATTTTCTGCAAGTCGTTAATCCTGGCAGCGAATTCCTGAACTGCATCGGAATCCTCGGTATACCCATTCTCAAGCAGAAGCCAGATGGTGTGGGAATAGTTGGTAATGGCAGTGTCATAATTCCTTAGTGCAGCCATAAGATTAGCTAGGGTACAGTATGGATAAATAAACTGGTGTGCATTTTCGGGCAGCATTTTGCCGTATATGTCAAATGCTTCATTCAGGTGTTCCATTGTTTTGTCTCCATTTCCCTCCTGTAAATAAGCGCTTGCAAGATCTGCATGGGTAAGTGCAAAATCCAGGTTGAGTTTGTCTGGATACGCTGCTTCATAGATCTTTAATGCGTGTTCATGCTCTGGAATGGCTTTTTCGGGATGTTCCGTTTCTGAGTATGCAGCGCCGACGTTGTTATAAATATATGCCGTTGAAGGATGCTCTTTACCATAAGTGGAAATATTAATCTGTATGGATTTCCTGTAATTTTTGATGGCTTCATCAGGCTGCCCCATGTAATAAAAACAAAGCCCTATATTGTTGTAGATGGTTCCTACCTGTGGATCATCCGGTCCATATGCTTTTATGTATAATTCCAACAACTGCTGGAGGCTGGACAGGATTTCAGAGTAATTATCCTTTATTGTGAGCTGAAGGGAACAGATAGAATTCAGGACATCCAGGGTATCCGGGTGGGTAGGGGAAAGAATGTCCCACAAAATTTCCTTTGCTTCTGTCAGGAAAGGCATCGCTTTTTCAGGGGCATAATCAGAGTATATATTGCCAATATGATGTGCGACGGAGGCGTGCAGCAGTAACGTATCATAATCTTCTGCATCTGATTTGCTCTGATGGTATATTTTCTCATATATTTTTTCTGCGTCCAGGAGTTGGCCGGTATCTTCTAAAAACATCGCTTTATGCGCAAGGGCATTTTGCGTAAGATGACTTTCCGGTCCTTCTTCCGAGAGCAGTGTTTCATAGGCGCAGTCAAAGAATGTACCAGCCTTGGCATAGTCGATTTTTAAATAAGTTTTCCCAATATTCAGGTCAAGCTTCGCAAGCTCTACCTTAGCTAAAGGGGAAATGGTTTCAGGGTCAATATATTCGTTTAGAATATTCCGGCTTTTCTGGTAGAAATCCAGCGCCGCATCAAAATGGGAAAGGTTATATTCAATCATGCCTTTACTGTTCAGGACAGACCCAAGCTGGATACAGTTATTCCCATACAGGTCTGTATAGAGGGTAAAAAGCTGGTCTAACAGCGGATTTGCACGTTTATAGTAACCAATATCCCGGTAGATTTCAGCCAGGGCCCAAAGGAAGCCGCAGTCACTTTCTGAATGTAACTGTCCTTGAAAAATGTCATTCAGCGACCAGCTGAATTGGATTAATTCTTTTTTGGCAGCATCATTCTGTGAACGGATGTCTTTCATTTCCAATGTAATTTCGCAGATGAAATTCTGGCATGCCTGATAAAGCTGCTCTGTAAATTGGGCTCGGACCGCGGATGCTATCACAGAGTGAATATAGTAGAAGTAATGCCTTCGGCCATTGTCATAAAGGGATTCTTTCTTTATCCAGCCTTTTTTAACTAAATGGTTCAGCAAGGTACGGTTATCCAGGTCAAACCATTTTTTGGCTTTTTCAAATACAAACTGGATGTTAGGAATGGTTGAAACCTGAATCAGTAAATGCTGTTCTTTAGGGCTGCATCCATACACGGCAAAGAGTTTTTTGAGCTGTTCAATAATACGGCCTTCCGAATGCATCTTTTCATGAACAGCAGCCACCTCCTCTGTACTGATATGGAAACCACATTGGACCAGGGAATCATAGAATTCATGTAGTAAAACTTCCTCTGAGTCCGCAATTTTTGCGAGAAGCTCTATTGTGACGGTATGGCGGTCTGCAAGCTGAATGATTTTTCTGAGCATGGCATCATCTTTCTGGCTGAAGTAATAAGAGTAAAACAGTGTCATGCAGTCATTCTCAGAAAGTGGAGGGACAGGTATTTTGATAAAGGCAGGGAACCCTTCGCAACGGCTTGTAATTAGAAAACGGCAGCTGAGATATCCGCACAGCCCAAGCAGATGCTCGTCATCGCCATTTTCTACGTTATCAATGATAAGCAGCAAATGCTCATGATACTGGTTTAGGCTGGAAACAGCTTTCTGGAATGCCTGTTCAAAGTTTTTGGTATTTTCATCGGGGTTTAGGGCGCGTATAAGGGAGAGCGCGAAGTTCCCATCCGTGTAATTGATCCACATAATATGGGTAAATCCAGAGTCAGAAGACAGCATGCCAAGAAGCTGTTTTAAGACTGATTTTGCAATTTCTGTCTTACCGATACCGCCGATTCCGTGTAGATAGCAGGATTGCCCAGAGATTAAATGTTCAATCAAAGAAGATGTCGCATTGCTGCGTCCAAAAAAATGGGAAACCTGATGGTAAGGTGCAGAGGTCAGCAGTTTTGGATACAAGTCGGCAGGCACACTTTCAGCAGCAGGAATCTCTTTTATATAGTTGTTCAGGGAATCAGATATTTGTTTTGATGGCAGTGTCTCTGTCCCTTCTGCAAATGATAAAATGATATCAAGGCAGGAGAGAAGATGGGAACGGCTGATGCTGTTTTCTGTTGTATAATGGTTTTCCCAGACAGATAAATCAATATGGAAATAATTGTTTATGAGTGCAATCAAAGCGTTTGCAGCTTCAACAGCTTGTGGCTCCTGAAATCTGCCGCTGCGGTTATCAGGGGAAAAAATATTTTCAAAAAGACGTTTTGTCCTCTGGCGTGTGAGGGTATTTACAGGGATTGGGCGTTTGAGGCGTTCATTGAAATAGCCTCTGTCAAAAGACGGCTGGGGAAACTCCCATTGTTCCCATTCAATCATAATGGTTCCTATGCACTGCATCAATAAGGCGCGGAAAAAATCGGAAGATGTAACGATGTCGGACATAAGATATTCTCCTTTCAGCAAATTTAAAAATCCAACCAGAATCTAACTGGAATCCAACTCCTTGAGGATATTATAGTATACACGTAAACAGGGGTTATGGCTGTACAGACATTATAACATTGTTGGAAAAAGAAAGATAGCGAAAGGAGATGCTTGTGTATGAGTATTTTAGAGGTGGTATCAATTATTTCATGTATTTTTGCAATATTGACCTATGTGGATCGTAGGAATAAAAAGGATGATTAAAGAGAGAGGCGGCGGATCGGGAGACGGTCAGCCGTTTCCCATGTATAAATTTTCTGTAAGGGCATTTTTCAATAGTTTTCTTTGAATGGAACTTTTTGTTAAAAATTCAACGATCAATTTTTATCCTATTGACAAAAACGATATGTAAGAGGTATACTTAATGCTGAGTTAGCGACTACTAACATCGGTAGTCGCTTTTATAAGAAACAATAGTTAGTAAAAACTAACTAATTCCGCAGCGAAAAACACGAGGATTTTTTATGGTGAAGATAATAGTGGGCATCGAAGGAATGGCCTGCGGTATGTGCGAGGCACACATTAACGAGGCTGTAAGGAATGCCCTTCAGGTAAAGAAAGTGACAAGCTCCCGTTCAAAGAAACAGACGGTCATCCTTGCGGAGAAGGACATCCCAGAGCAGGAACTGAAAAGCGTGGTGACAAAGGCGGGATACGATGCCATATCCGTAAGCAGTGAGCCGTATGAGAAGAAAGGGCTGTTCGGGGCTTTTGGGAGGTGAAGCCATGCATACGGAAGTGTTTCAGGGCATCCTGATACCGTTCCTTGGGACGACGCTCGGCTCCGCCTGTATGCTGTTCATGAAAAACAGGCTGAACCAGATGCGCAAGGAGCTATGGGCGTTTAAAACTTTGGCAGGGGAGAAGGAGGGATTCGAAAATGGGGCATGAGGCGTCCGGTAAACGGAGGATAGCAGTGAAAGCAGAGGTTAAAACATTATGATGATTAATAAAAGGCTGATTGGAACAGTCAGCGAAAGCAAAAAGTACATAGTGGGGAACGTAGCGGCGCAGTGGTGTTCCCTTGCGGCGAATATCGCCATGATGACGGCGGTGACGGGTCTGCTGGCTTCCCTTTATGATAAAACGGCAGAGAAAGGCAGCGTTTTCGTCACTGCGCTTATTGCGGTAATTGCGCTTGCGATCCGTTTTATCTGCACAACGCTCTCAAGCCGTATGGGGTATCTCTCGTCAAGGTCGGTCAAGAAGACGCTGCGTGAAAAAATATATGGGAAACTCCTGCGGCTCGGTGCTTCCTATAATGAGCAGGTAAAAACCTCGGAAGTGGTGCAGGTGGCGGTGGAGGGAGTGGAACAGCTCGAAACCTATTTCGGGGCATATCTCCCGCAGTTTTTCTATGCCTGTCTTGCGCCTCTGACGCTGTTTGTGTATCTGTGCTTTGTCAATGTACCGTGCGCTGTGGTTCTGCTGGTCTGTGTGCCGCTGATTCCTGTCTCCATAGCGGCGGTGCAGACTTGGGCGAAAAAGCTGCTGTCAAAATATTGGGGGCAGTACACGGCTTTAGGAGATACTTTTCTGGAAAATCTGCAGGGGCTTGTCGCGCTTAAAATCTATCAGGCGGACGGTTTTAAGAACGAGGAGATGAACCATGAGGCAGAGAAATTCCGCAGGATAACCATGAAAGTCCTGGCTATGCAGCTCAATTCCATCACGATTATGGACTTTATTGCCTACGGAGGCGCTGCGTTAGGGGTGATTATGGCGGCGATGCAGTTTCGGGCGGGAAATGTGACTCTTTCGGGGTGTCTTTTGATCATCCTGCTTTCGGCGGATTTCTTTATCCCCATGCGGCAGCTTGGCAGTTTCTTTCATGTGGCAATGAACGGCATGGCGGCAAGCGATAAGATTTTTGGCCTACTGGATCTTCCCGAAGCAGAAGAAAAAACAGGATGCTTTCCACCGGACTGCGATATTGTCTGTACCGGACTGAGGTTTTCTTATGACGGCAATTCCTCCGATGGAGACCTTTCCTCTAATGGAGAAAGGGAAATCCTGCACGGAATCCGCATGGAGTTCCCCAAAGGGGGATTTGTTTCCATTGTCGGGGAGAGCGGCTGCGGAAAATCCACCGTGGCGGAAGTCCTCATGGGGAGGAACCAGGGATATGGCGGTTCAGTGAAAATCGGCGGAAAGGAACTGAAAGATATAAAAGAAGCGGAGCTGATGAAAAACATCACTTATATCAGCCATCAAAGCTATCTGTTCAAAGGCACCGTGAGGGAGAACCTTTTGATGGGGAAGCCGGATGCATCGGACAGGGAGCTTTGGGAGGTTCTGGAACGGGCCAACCTTGCAGGATTTTTAAAATCTGAGGGTGGGCTGGATGCGCTCCTTATGGAAAAAGCCTCGAATCTTTCGGGAGGGCAGCGCCAAAGGCTTGCGTTGGCAAGGGCGCTGCTTCATGACAGCCCGGTGTATATTTTTGACGAAGCCACATCCAATATTGACGTGGAGAGCGAAAACGACATTATGCGGGAGATCCATGCGCTGGCAGGACAAAAAACAGTCATCCTCATTTCCCACCGTCTTGCCAATGTGACGGCCTCAGATAACATCTACGTGATGGATGCGGGGAACGTGGCGGAAAGCGGAAGCCATGAGGAACTGCTGGAAGGGGATGGCATTTATGCAAAGCTGTGGAACACACAGCAGAACCTTGAAAATTATGGGAACATCCAAGATGAATATAAGGACGGCCATTCTGCTGGTGCAGAAGGCCGGGTTAGGGGAAAGGGCGGTGCGGTTGTATGAAAAGACGGAGCGGATTTGCGGTTATGGCAAGGCTTATCGGCCTTGTGAAGCCTCTTGCCGGATTTATGACACTGGCGGTCCTTATGGGATTGGCGGGGCATTTGTGTGCGTCCTTTATCACAATCCTGGGCGGATATGCAGTGATTGTCCTGTTGGGCTTTGCCGTGACGCCCAAACTGGAAGCTATATTTATATGTGTGCTGACGTTTGCCGTACTTAGGGCAGTACTGCGTTATGCAGAGCAGTCCTGTAACCATTTTATTGCGTTTAAGCTGCTTGCGCTGATCCGGGATAAGGTGTTTCTCGCATTACGGAAACTCTGCCCTGCAAAACTGGAGGGCAGGGACAAAGGGGACCTGATCTCGGTCATCACTTCGGATATCGAGCTGCTGGAGGTGTTCTATGCGCACACCATTTCACCCGCTGCAATCGCATTTTTTTATACTGCCGTTATGTGCCTGTTCATCGGGTCTTTCCACCCTGCGCTGGGGATTCTGGCGCTTCTGGCATATGTAACAGTGGGGATTGCGATACCAGTCGTCACTTCCAAATTAAGCGGCGGGGACGGTATGGCGTTCCGCACCGAAGCGGGAAGCTTAAGCGGCTTCGTCCTTGACAGCCTGCGGGGGCTTTCCGAAACTATACAGTATGGCAGGGGCAGGGAACGCCTGATCCAGATGAATGAAAGGACGGACACACTTTCGGAAACCGAGAAACGCTTAAAGCGTACCGCAGGGAGGAATATGGCGGTCACAAATACGGCGATCCTCCTGTTTGATTTATGTATGCTGTTTCTATCTGCAGCGCTGTATCAAAAGGCAGAAGTGGATTTTGCCGGAGTACTGATCCCGACGATTGCCTTGTTCTCTTCTTTTGGTCCCGCTGTGGCGCTTGCAAATCTGGGAAGCACACTGCAGAACACTTTCGCGGCGGGGAACCGTGTGATGGACATTTTAGACGAAACGCCCCCAGTGCAGGAAGTGGAGGGAAAGGAAAAAACGGCGTTTGAAGGCGCAGATGCAAAAAATGTCAGCTTTTCCTATGGGGCGGAAACAATCCTTGACGGTGTATCTTTGAAGATTCCGAAAGGAAATATGATAGGGATTGTCGGAAAAAGCGGGAGCGGGAAATCCACGCTGTTAAAGCTGTTCATGCGGTTCTGGGATGCGGGGAACGGAAAGCTGGAGATTTCCGGCAGAGATATTACCAGAATCAACACGGCGGATTTAAGGAATATGGAAAGTTTCATGACGCAGGAAACCCATCTGTTCCATGACAGTATAAAGAATAACCTGCGGATTGCAAAACTGGATGCAACGGACGCTGAAATTGAGGAGGCCTGCAGGAAAGCTTCCATCCATGATTTTATCATGGGGCTGCCCCAGGGGTATGATACGCCTGTTGGGGAGCTTGGGGATACGCTTTCGGGCGGGGAGAGGCAGCGTCTGGGGCTGGCAAGGGCATTTTTGCATGACGCGCCATTCCTGCTCCTTGACGAACCTACCAGCAACCTTGACAGCTTAAATGAGGCGGTCATTTTAAAATCCCTGCGGGAAGGGCAGGACGGAAAAACGGCGCTGCTAGTATCCCATAGGCAGTCCACGATGCGGATTGCGGATGCCGTATATTCGGTAGAAAGCCTTTCACGGACAGGAGGGAGGGTAAGCTGATGCATAAGGATATCAGTGCAAAGCGGGAAAAGGAGAAAGAACTGGTGTCGGAGATGGTTGCGCTTTACTGCAGGAAACGGCATGGCGGAAAAAAGGGACTCTGCCTAGAATGTACGGCTCTCAATACATACGCAAGGAAGAGAAGCGATAAATGCCCATTTATGGAGAATAAGACATTTTGCTCTAATTGTAAGGTACACTGCTATAAGTCTGAAATGAGGGAAGAAATTCGCACAGTCATGCGTTTTTCGGGACCGAGAATGATATTCCGCCACCCGGTGATGGCTGTGCGCCATGTATTGGAAGTGAAAAAAGAGAAAAAGCGATTGGAGATGTGTGATGAAACTTAAAAAAATACTGTATGTGGTTTTAGGCTGTATCGGCGTTGCATTAGGGGCATTGGGGGCAGTCCTTCCGCTCCTGCCTGCTTTCCCGTTCCTCCTGCTTGCAGCGTTTTGTTTTGCCAGGAGTTCGGAAAGGCTGAACCGTTGGTTTACCGGGACAAAGCTGTATAAGAACAATCTGGAGAGCTATGTAAAGGGCAGGGGCATGACCCGTAAGACCAAGATTAAGATTATGGTGACAGTGACGCTTTTGATGTCGGTGGGGTTCATCATGATGGATCAGGTTCTTGTCGGCAGGATTGTCCTTGCCTGCGTGTGGGTATTCCATATCCTTTATTTCTTGTTTGGTATAAAGACAATCCCGAAAGGAGAGGTTTCCGGGCAGCCTTAGCAGGATGCCGGCAGGCAAGATTGTTTATAATAATATAATCGAATAGCAGAGAGCGTAAATTCATATGAGGGAATTCATATGAGGGGTTTGCGCTTTTTTGTTGACAAAAATATGGTTATGGCAGCTTTCCGAAAAAGTCTCCTGAAAGTTTCCGGCAATGCAGTGTATAACGCCTCATTTGGCATCATATTATTTTCTATTTACGAAAAAAGTTAGTCAAAACTACTTGACAAACAGAGCGTATATATCGTAATATAACAGTGTTATATGGAGGTCTGAAGAATGGATGATTCGGTAACATTACAAAAAATACTGGAAGCCGCGAGAAAAGAATTTCTTGCAAAAGGCTTCAGGTCGGCTTCCCTGCGCAACATTGTGAAAACGGCAGGTGTTACAACAGGGGCTTTTTATGGATATTATAAGAGCAAAGAGGAACTCTTTGACGCCCTCGTAGGCGGGCAGTATGAATATGTGATCAACCGGTACAAGGAAGCGCATGAGAGTTTTGCTAGACTGCCAATAAAGGAACAGCCCGCCCAACTGGGCAAACTGTCAGAAGGCTGCATGAATGACATACTCTTACATGCTTTTGAACATAAGGAGGAATACCGCCTGCTGCTGCAATGTTCCGAAGGCACCCGCTATTCCCGCATGATTGATGATATGGTGGAGATTGAGGTGGAAGCGACGCATAAGTTTTATGGAGTGCTTGAAGAACTGGGTTCCCCGGCTCCGAAGATTGACCGGAGGCTGGAGCATATTCTTGCAACGGGACTGTTAAATGCATATTTTGAAATGATCATACATGATATGCCGCTTGAAGAGGCAAAACTCTATTTTCATGAGCTTTGTGATTTTTATACGGCAGGGTGGGTGAAGATCATGGGGCAGTAATGCCCCATTTTCCGAAGTGGAAAGCGTAGGCTTTCTATTATTTTTAGATAGTGGTTAGGAAAAACTAACCGAAAGGATGGAATGAAAATGGATATAAGGAGATGGCTGCAGCTTTTCCAATATCATATAAGAACAATTTAATTTTATTATTTCACAAGGAGGGATTGACTTGAAACAGCAATCAAATCTGGCAAGGCTCTTAGGCTACGCCGGGAAGCATAAAATCCTGACTTACCTGTCGTGGATTTTTTCAGCGGCAAGCGCCCTGATTGCGCTCATGCCGTTCTGGTACATTTGGAGAATCTTAAAAGAGGCGCTGGAAGCAGCGCCGGATTTTGAGAATGCAGTGTATATTACGCACTATGGTTGGATGGCAATGCTGTATGCTGTTTTATCCATGCTGGTTTACATTGCGGGGCTTATGTGTTCGCACTTATCGGCGTTCCGTATTGCTACCAATGTCCGGCTCGCACTGATACACCATATCTCCACACTTCCACTGGGTAAGATAGAGCAGTTCGGCACAGGAAAGCTGCGCAGGATTATCTCGGAAACCAGCGGATCGGCGGAGACTTACCTTGCCCACCAGCTCCCGGACAAGGCAAAAGCATTTGCTACAATCGTGGGGCTGCTTGCACTGCTTCTGGTATTTGACTGGAGGCTTGGGCTTTTAAGCCTGATACCCGTGGTTCTTGGTTTTGCCACGATGACAAGGATGACGGGGAAGGGTATGCAGCAGAAAATGGTGGAATACCAGAATGCCCTGTCTGCCATGTCCTGTGAGGCAGTGGAGTATGTAAGGGGCATACCGGTAGTAAAAACCTTTGGGCAGACCGTGTTTTCGTTCAAAAAATTTAAGGCAACGATTGACAATTATGAAAAATGGGCGGTTGCCTATACAAAAGAACTGCGTCTGCCGATGATGCTCTATACATTGGCGATCAACAGTGTTTTTGTATTCCTCATTGCTGCAGGAATCTGTTTTACCGGAAACGGTGTGGAAGAAAAGTTTTTGCTGAATTTACTTTTTTATATCATTTTAACGCCCGTTATTTCTCTGACGCTTGGTAAAATGATGCGCCAGAGTGAGAATGAAATGATTGTGGGAGATGCCCTGCAGCGGATTGATACAGTGCTTTCTATGGAACCGCTGGCAGAAGGCAGGAATAGGAAGCACCCAAAAGATTTTTCCGTAGAGCTAAAAGACGTTACATTCAGTTACGATGGAAACACAAATGCGCTGCAAAATGTTTCACTGAAAATAGGTGCAGGGGAAACGGTGGCATTTGTAGGTCCTTCCGGCGGGGGGAAGACTACCCTTGCAAGCCTGGTTGCCAGATTCTTTGACACACAGAGCGGCAGCGTCACGGTAGGGGGAGCGGATGTAAAAGACATTGGCAATAAAGAACTGATGGATACGGTTTCTTTTGTTTTCCAAATCAGCAGGCTCATAAAAGCCTCCATCCTTGACAATGTGCGGATGGGAAGGAAGGACGCCACGAGGGAAGAAGCGATGCAGGCATTAAAGGCTGCACAGTGCATGGATATTATTGAAAAATTCCCTGACAGGGAAAATACTGTCATCGGGCGGGAAGGCGTGTACCTTTCCGGCGGGGAACAGCAGCGGATTGCGATTGCAAGGGCGATGCTGAAAAATGCGCCGGTCATTATTCTGGATGAAGCAACTGCATTTGCAGATCCGGATAATGAGGCGAAAGTGCAGGCGGCGTTTACGGAACTTGCAAAAGGCAGGACGGTCATTATGATTGCACACCGCCTTTCCACGGTGGCAGGCGCAGACAATATCTTTGTGCTGAAAGACGGGGGGCTTGCAGAAAGCGGGAAATTTGAAACGCTGCAGAAAGCAGGGGGGCTGTTTGGGAAGATGTGGCAGGATTACCAGGAATCCGTGCAGTGGAAAGTTGCAAAGGAGGCATGAATCAGATGATAAAGAAATTGCAGAGACGGTTTGCGCTTTCTGATAAAGGCGCAAAAGATACGATAAAAGGCAGCATTGCCAGTGCTTTGCAGAATGCGGCGTTTATGTTTCCGGCAGGTCTTTTGTATCAGTTGGTAAAAGATCTGCTGGATGGCGGGGTGGACAGCAGGAGGGCAGTGTTTTATGTGTTTGGCAGCATTGTGTGTGCGGGGCTGATCTTTCTGGCTACATGGTTCCAATATAACGGTACATTTCTTGCCACCTATCTGGAGACAGGGGTGCGCAGGATTGCGCTTGCAGAAAAACTGCGGAAAATACCGCTGTCCTTTTTTGGGAAAAAGGATTTGGCGGATTTGACATCTTCCATTATGAATGACTGTGCCGTGCTGGAGAGTAGCCAGTCCCATTTTGTGGCTCCCCTGCTTGGGGCATTGATTTCCACAACACTGATTGCCCTGTCCGCTTTTTTCTTTGACTGGCGCATGGCATTGGCGGCGCTGTGGGTATTGCCCGTTTCATTTGCCATTGTTGCTTTTGCAGCCGGGGTATATAAAGGGCTGTCCCGCAAGGCAATGTCAGCGAGGATTGCCTGTGAGGACGGGATACAGGAATGCATGGAGACCATGAATGACCTGCGTTCCAACAATGCAGTCGAAAGCTATCTGGAAGGGCTGGACGAAAAAGTACGGGCGATTGAAAAGAGGGCGGTCATCAGCGAGCTTGGGACGGCAGTGTTCGTAGTGTCGGCCAGCCTTGTCTTAAAGCTTGGTATTGCAGGGGTGGCGCTGGTGGGTTCTGCCTTACTGGTAAACGGCACACTGGACGTCATTACATTTTTTCTGTTCCTTTTAGTCGTTTCCCGTTTATATGATCCGCTGGAAGGGGCATTACAGAACCTTGCAGGCATCATCTCAACGAACAGCAATATTGAAAGGATGAATGAAATACTGGACCATCCGCTACAGGGAGGCGTGGATGCCCTTTCTAACTGTGGATGTGATATTGTGTTTGACCATGTAGGGTTTTCTTACAATTCCGAGGAGACGGTGTTAAGGGATGTATCTTTTACTGCAAAGCAGGGCGAGGTTACGGCACTGGTAGGTCCTTCCGGCGGGGGAAAGACTACGGTATCGAGGCTGGCGGCACGTTTTTGGGATATTAGCAGGGGAAAGATCACAGTAGGCGGCATGGATGTGTCAAAAGTCGATCCGGAAACGCTGATGTCTCTGTATTCGATCGTGTTTCAGGATGTAACTTTGTTTGACAACACGATTATGGAGAATATCCGCATTGGCAGGAAAGGGGCTACGGATGCAGAAGTTCTTGAAGCGGCAAGGCTGGCGAATGTAAATGAATTTGCGGAAAAACTGCCTGAGAAATGGAACAGCTTCATTGGGGAAAACGGCTGTGAGTTGTCCGGCGGTGAACGGCAGCGTATTTCTATTGCCCGTGCTTTTTTAAAGGATGCACCGATTATTCTCTTGGATGAAGCAACTGCATCGCTTGACGTTGAGAATGAAACCGCCATCCAGTCAGCGCTTTCTCGCCTGATTAAAAATAAGACGGTCTTAGTGATTGCACACAGGATGCGGACGGTTGCAGGGGCGGATAAGATTGTGGTATTGTCAGAAGGGTGTGTGGCAGAAGAAGGCACACCGGACGAACTGTACCGCAAAGATGGGATTTATTCCCATATGGTAAAGATTCAGACCGAAAGCCAGAACTGGGTGTTGGGGTGATGGGAAGCATGAAGCCGTGCTGCAGCAGGCGGTACGGCTTCATGTGATAAAAAACAAAAATCCTGCGGGGAATTTTATTGACAAATGGATAGGGAGTCAGATAGATTTAACATATTTTTTTATGATATACTTACTTTAAAAACAGAGAATACCAATTTGCGGAGGAATACTATGGTTGGTCTTTTTAACAAAGGGAGTGGTAAGATTAACGAAAGGGCTTTTACATGCCAGAGAGACAACCTTACCATCCGGGGAACAGAGTACAGGCCCAAGGGGGACTGCCTGCCAATCGCTATTGTAAGCCACGGCTTTATGGCTTTTCAAGATACGGTCCGCCAGTATGCGAAAGCGATGGCGGAAATGGGATATGTTTCATACTGCTTTGATTTTTGCGGCGGGTGCGTGATAAAAGGGAAAAGTGACGGCAGTACAACAGAAATGTCCGTTTTAACGGAAGTGAAAGATTTAGAGGCGGTTATCCGGTATGCACGGGGAAGGGAATACAGCAATCCGGAAGAAATCCTTTTAATGGGATGCAGCCAGGGCGGTTTTGTATCAGCAATCGCGGCGTCAAAGCTGAACGGCATCATATCAAAATTAGTGATGTTTTATCCTGCCCTCTGCATCCCCGATGACGCAAGGGCAGGAAAGATGATGTTTGCAAAATTTGATCCGGGCAATATCCCGGATATCATCCGTTGCGGGCCGATGAAGCTGGGAAAATGCTATGTCCGGGATGTGATAGGGATGGACCCTTATCAGGAAATACAGGATTTTTCAGGAGATATTTTAATAGTCCATGGCACAAAAGATAAAATTGTGAATATGGAATATTCAAAACGTGCGTATGAAATGTATTCGGAGAATAGAGGAAAGAACGATGGGGCAGGAACCGTATCGTTCTTCCCGTTAGACGGCGGCAGGCATGGATTTTCTAAAAGGCATGACAGGGCGGCGATAGGGTATTTGAAACAATTCCTTGCTGTAGGAAACCCATAATCTAAGTACATACTGTTGTCAACTTTAATTGTCTGCTTTTATAAATACCTGCCAGATTAGAAGGAATGAAAGCACACACGCCGCTACATCTGCTATTGCTCCCACAAACAGGATGCCGTTAAGCCCGATATATAATGGCAGAATCAGGATAAGCGAGAGATGAAACAGAACCTGCCTGCTTAGCGAAGCAATTATGCCTTTTTGACATTTCAATACCGTTCAGGAATATGGCAAACATAAAAATGCGCAGGTAAGATGAGTCGAATTCTAAATACAAGTCATTGCCTCGCTGAACAATTTGCAGAATCTAATGCGGCATAAGATGAACAGCAGGAAAGCAATTGTTGACACAAGGGTTACGATTACAACAGTCTTTCCCTAAACAGTGTTTGGCTGTTGCCATCTTCCATGGCTTCTCCCGTTTCCACGCTACTTGGCTATGCTTGTAACGACCACTTTGACCAATTCCTTTACAATATTCCCATAAACAGCATTTGAAGAAATGGGCGCTATTGTTTCTGACACATATTTTCGCGTCAGATTCTAATCGGCTTCAAAACACCGTTCTTCTCGGCTTTGCCCTGAAAAACAGGCTAGTTACTGGAATTGCTTGTGATAATTTTCTGATTTTCAAAAAAGCGGGAGCCTGAAGCATCTTTTGTGATTTTTGAAAAATACTTTTCCCAAAGAATATTACACTCCTCCGGCTGGTATATATGGGGGCAGTCTGCCACTGATGAGTATCTGAAAATTGGAATGTTATCTATTCCATTCGTCCATGTGCGGTGAAAATATCTCCCCTCATATGCAGTTTGATGTATGTTGGAAATAAAGCTGTCCCTGTTTGACCAATAGCTTACACATAAATCATTCCAGTTTCCCTCAAAAAATGCATCTGCATTAAGTGCATCATATCTCCCCATAAATACCCATGTCGGCAAAGGATTTTTCAAAACTGGGTCAGGTAAGGATTTGTCTGGGATGGAACCCATGGTATATCCTGATGGGCTGATTGCAGTGAAATCCTCCGGTACATCAAGCCCTAAACGCCATGTCATCCCTGCTCCATTTGAATGCCCGGTAGCAAATATTTTTTTGTCATCAATCGAATATTTCTGCTTGGTAATCTTTATAACATTTTGAATAAACGAAACATCATTCGGAGCATTGCTTGGAGATACTGTATACTGATTCCAAATAGGGACCGGAATCCAATCCATCGCAGGTAATGGGCATGGATACGCCATTGGGAATACCACGATAAGACCATACGCCTCAGCCGCCTCGTTCCACCTAGAATCACCGATAAAAGCGGCTGCATCATTAGACCCTCCGTGCATTCCAATAATAAGAGGGTAAGCATTGCTGGAATCATAGCTGGTTGGGATATATGTCCACCATCTTCTTAAAAACCCGTCTACCATCGTCTCTGTGAAAAAGAAACCTGTAGTTCCGTTATTGACAAGAGGAATACGCCATTTTAACTCGCCGCCAGGAATGAAATCAAACCTCTGGACAGGGTATAAGAATTCACTGTAAATAATTTCCTCTGTAATAACCCGCCCTCTTGTAATCCAAATCCTTGTCACTTTATTCGCATAACACTCATCAGCATATTCATTTGAGCCTGAATATACAGCATTATCCGCGTTTATCCAATGCGTCTTTAAATCATCCTTACCAGAGCCGCTTTCAGCAGATATCATCCATACAGGAACTGAAATTTTATTGTTAAGTAACCCTATGGTTTGTTTTCCATCAGTGTTTTGTGACTGTTCAAAAGGAAATGAAGCCTGCCCTCCAAAGAGATCTATAATATATGATGATACGTCTTCGCCATTAATACTTACTAACCCGGCAAATAATTGTGGCCACAACAAAGCCATCTTGTGTACAGCACTGCCGCCTTCCTCATAGCCTACCCAATAGAGGGACCTCTCATCTAAATCGAAAGCCGCAGGAATACTGGCAAATTTCTTATTTATTGTGTTCCACACTTCATAAAGAAAAAGCTCATCAAATCTTGCTGTAGGAGAATTATTCAAATTCCATTTTCCTGCTTCATAAGGCTCTGCAATGACTAATGCAGCTCCATGTATGTCTGCAACCATAACCCAATTAGTGCCGCGATCGCTTTTATAAAAATTTTCTGCGGAAATTCCATCCGGTGTCAGTATTACGATTGCAGGTGAACATGGCTCAAATGACCTGGGTATATACACAGTGTATGTTCCCGGAACGGTCTTATCTAATGGCGATTGGTTGTGGAAAACTCCCTGGATAGGAGGCGCGTATGGATTTGTTGAATATTCATTATTTTTCATATAGTCTCCTCCTGTATATTGCTGGTGTCAGCCATCATATAGACTGGTAAGTTATATTACCCATCACTAACCTATTTACTGGCTGACACCATTTTTTTAGACGTTTTATGGCATAATAATATCATGTTTAATGGGCAGCTTTTCATTCAGGGCTTTCCTTAAAGATAAATCCCAAAAATCCCATTCATGTGCATATCCCGGAACTTCATTGTAGAAAACATCATATCCATATTCAGAAAACAGATCACGAGATGCATGGGCAAAATGACGAATAAAATCATTTCCACCGCAGGTCATGAATAACTTGGGCAGAGGCTTCCCTTCCGCCGCATTCCTTTTGGCGGTAATGAACAGGTCATCATCAGGATCGGCAAATTTTATGCCCTGTCTTGCAATAGCTTCAGTATCGACAGCAAAATCGGTTCCGTTACCATTCCCTGCACTTTGTGCCACAACAGACATGATATTTGACGTATCCATCCCGCCGCCGGACATGATCAACGCTGCCGCACATCTTTCTCCGCCATAAACCGCCCACTTTGTAGCAGCCATGGAACCCATGGAAAGCCCGCCGACAAAGGTGTCCTCGCGTTTGTCAGAGATTGGGAACATGGATGTACATACTCCTGGCAATTCCTCAAAAATATAGTCCCAATACTTGGCAGGCCAGGGAAGAGTACCATCAGGCTGATTAATATAGCTCGAATTGTCCGCATCCGGCATGACTACTGCAATTTTATTGTCATCCGCATATCTGACAATATTTGAAAAATTTACATAATCCGAGTCATCCCCAGTGCCTCCATGGAAAAGATAGAGCACCTGAAATTTTGCTCCGGGAACATAGCTCTCTGCCTTTCCATTGGCCTCATCGAAAAGCCCCCAGGAAGGAAGAATCATCGTTACGTTTGTCTGCTGCATTAAAGCCTTTGATAAGAAATTGAATTTTACTAACATTTTGCTACCTCCTTTTGGTTGAATCTGTTAATATTATCGTCTTTTCTAATATGTAAGTTCTGCTGCTGGCCCATACTTTTCCTTTAAGTGGCTTTCTGCCTCGTCCTTCGATATTTCTTTATTATTGTATCTGGCCATAAACTGTACATCAGCACTTCTTAATTTATAGAAACGCAGGACTGCTACGGCAAGAAGCATCCCTACTGCTGGAAAAACTGTATAAAGAAGCCAAAGCCCACCTGTGACCGATGCAGGCTGTACGGCATTTTCGCCTTCAATAAACCCGAAGCCTGACAAGATCAGCATTGCAATAGGTCCGCTGACTGAACCGATTAATTTTGAAAAGAATGTCTGTACCGATGCCGCCACACCCTCTGCACGCTCACCTGTGTGGTATGTTCCGTACTCAATGCAATCTGGAGTAAAGGTAAACAGCAGAATATTATTGGCACCTGTAAAAAATCCCTGAATCAAAAGCATTATGTAAAAGAATGTTAGGTTCGAATAACCAACAAAGTACAGTATTATCCCTAAAAGCGCAGCCGCAATATTACTGAAAATATAAAAATTATATTTGTCGACTTTCCTGAGAATAACAGGAACCATAATTCCTGAAACAACAAGTGGAATCATCAATATCATACTGATAACAGATGCATAATCCTGATTTCCCAGGCATATACGTGCTAAGTAAATCTGAACATACTGCATAAAATTCAATAATCCGCTTAAAAGCAATGCGCAATAAAATATCAATAAAAATTTATTTTTAGATACATATTTAAACATTTGTTTCAAGGAAATGGACTCTTCTTTTCTCGCTACATAACGTTCTTTACCAGTAATAAGCAGCGGCAGCATAACTACAGCGGCTATTGCTGTAAACAATAAACCGACAGCAAGCCATCCCATTCTTGCCTGAAGCATTGGTAACACCATACATGTACCTGTTATCCCTACCATTGCAAAGAAGCGGCCAGTTGTAAGAAGCTGACTTCTCTCCTCAATATTATCTGTCATAGACGTAGGCAGAACAAAGATGGGTACATCGCATAATGTATAAGACATGCTCCATGCCACGTATGCAACAGTTGCCCATACAATCTTGACTGCAGGGCTTACCTGAACAGGTAGAAAAAAGAAAAATATTGAACTAACAGTAATCATAGGTAGGGAAATACGAAGCCATGGCAAAAAGCGCCCGGATTTAAAATGAACTTTATCAACAATGATCCCAAGCAATGGATCGTTCACAGCATCCCATAATTTGGTGAAAAACATAATAGCAGCAATAGCAGTAGCCGTTATACCTGCGTCCGAAAAAAAGATCTGCATATTTATGGCCACCAGTCCATAAAACATATTTTGTCCCCCAAAATAAATCCAGTAACTAAGCCTTTCTTTTCCTGGAAGTTTAGTTTTCTTCTGTGTATCATTTCCCATAATTGGCCTCCTAAACATCAAATATTTCAGAATTTATAGAATAGTAGTATCAGGGTATTCAACTTACTTGTTCCAGGTCTGCACTGCTTACAATGTATCAAATTTTTCCCCTGTCTTTATCTCATCGCTGTACAGTTCCCTTGGCAAGATATTAGGATAGGCATGCCACTGCCTTACGGACATGGAACCCCTTCCGCCTGTCAATTGTTTAACCTTGCCGTTATGATAAGTGAAATTCCCATCCACTTTGTCAAAAATCAATGTGGCTACCGGATTGTCTGGCACCTTAAAAGTAACTCCCCATGTCCTGGCATTGCATACATGAGCCCGCACTTCATAAACACCGTCTGACACTTCAATCTTAATGTTATACACAGTAGGGATAAAACCGTCCAGCTCCCGCAGAAATGCCCAGTCTTCATGGGAAATCTCCATTTTCCCTTCCGGATAATAGGCATTTGTCTGTAAATCAAAAACTGCAAAATCCTTCATTCCAAGACGCATATCATACATGGAGGAATGGATTTCGTTAAATGTGATAAAACCCCAGTCCTCCCACCCGCCAAGTTCTGCGGCAGAGGAATCCACTGCTACATATCGTTCCCTCTGTCCGGTTCCCTTTACCCTGACAGTCTTTCCTTTATAGGTAAATTCCCCGTCCACATCCCCTGACCAGTTATAGCCGTAGGTGATGGAATGTTGTGTCAAATATGACGGTGTTTCCCGGCCATACCAAAGCGGGTATCCATGCGCCCGATGATATAAATCCGCTTTATATTCGCCATCCTGCGTATCCAGCATAAAGTGCCAGACCCCATCGTCAAAGCATTCAACCGCATACTCCTCGCCACAGCTTACCAAAACACTGTGTTCACGCTTTTCAATTTCCAGTGTGCCTTTGCAGTTTTTGTACATCTTGTTCATAACGCTTCCTGGATATTCTGCCAGTTTGTAAATAGAGTTTGGAAGTTGCCTTACGCTGCCTTTTCCTTTTGCCAGAATCATTGTAACCAGATCCATTTTTTCAAGTTCCATTGACAGGATGGAACCGCCAAGCATATACAATTCTCCGTCATCCCCTGTCACATTAAACTCAAATAGCCAATCAAGGAATCCGCTTCTGACTTCTTCTTTTACGCCGTTTCGTGCCTCGTCGGACAACGTTACTTTGGGGTTGTCAATTTTCATTTTTGTTGCCTCTCTTTCTAAAAACATTTTGCTCTACATAGTCAACTAATATCTTGACACTTCATATTTTAGACAATAAAATATATCTTATGAATAGTAAATTTGGTAATTTGTATCGTATTCGACGTATGGGCGAGATATTATGGAGATAATATGATGAATTTAGGCGGCGAAAAAATATTAATAAGCGACATATTTACGGAAATTTTCAATGTTAAAGGTTTTACAAGAGATATGCGAATATCAATGGCTAATTTACCTGATGTAGTATTGTCAGAAAGATCTATTGAACTTCAATTCGTATCATTCAGCCAGAATGACATTGGACATAGAAGCGCGTATGGACATCACTGGTATCTTGACTTTGATTTTCAAGTCAGGCACGGTTCACATCCCGTCACGGGTAAAATGCATAATCATGACTATTGGGAAATTATATTTGTTGAATCTGGTAAACTTGATATGCAGATCGAATCAGCACTTTATAGTTTGAATGAAGGCGATGTCTGCATATTAAATCGTGCAACTCGGCATATGGAATACTTTCATCAAGATCAGCATCTGATCTACATAACATTATCGTTAGACTATATAAAATCATGGCCTACAGATTCGAGTGTGACTTTTCAGCGTCCGATGTTACATTTACTTGAAAATAGAAGTAGTTTGTCACATTATCAAAACAAAGATTTTATACTTGCAAGAGCAAAAACTAAGGATGCATATTATTCCGCTATCAAGCTCATTCAGTCCATGAAAGATGAATTGCAGGGCAATATGCCGGGAAGCAAATATTTTGTAAGGGGAATTATATACAGACTTACTGCAATATTTACTTTGTCAGAGCATTATGATGCTGAATATCATGATCTAGGCCAAACCGGAGAGTTTGGCCTGGCTAATGTAGCCAAGGAGTTTTTGGATACCAACAAACATCGAATCACATTGTTTGAACTTGAAGGTATTCTACAGTATAACGGTGTATATATAAATCAATTATTCAAAAAAAAGTATCAGCGTTCTATTACGGAATATAATCAGGACATATGCTTACAGCATATGGCAAAATTATTACTGACCACCAATAAAAAGGTTGAGGATATTTGCAGTATTATTGGTTATGTAAATAGAGCATACGTATACAAGATATTTAAAGAAAAATATGATTGTACACCCTCTGAATACAGAAAGAATAAATCAATTTAAATTATTTTTAGGTTAGTTGTAATTGCTTAGCGTATCCCAGCAGATGCCGAAAATATATTATAGAAGTGGAAAACTCTACATAGAAACTTTCTGAACTGACAGTAATGCAGTAGAAATAAAGGGATTTCGGCACATTTAGAGTGACCGGACTCCCTTATTGTTTTGTGGAAAGCGTAAGGAGTGAGCATGGAATATTATTTGTGTGAGGCTTCTTTATCGAAATCACCTCATTTTTTATTCACAATTTGCCTCCCTGACAAAATCAAAAGAGGATAGGTTCGTGACAAAGAGGGTTATAGTGCATAATATCTAATTTTAATATTTCTTAAACATTTCTCGAATATCTCAAAAACAATAAAACTGTAGAATAGGTACAAAATATTTGATTATCTATGGGAAGAGGTGCTGTTATGGGCAGGATATTTCAATTCGTATGTTCACGTTTTTTTGTAGGGGTATTTTGTATTTTACTGGAATTTGCACAGCTTTTGGCTGTGTTTATTCTGCTATATGAATTCTTTTTGCCTGTTACAATTCTGGCATGGATATTCCATTTTGGCATTTTACTTTATTTGATTAACCGGGATGAAATACCGGAATTTAAAATGCCGTGGCTTATCATTCTCTTTCTGCTTCCTGTTTTGGGTTCTTTTATTTTTATGCTCCTGTCAAGCAACAATACCAGCCATAAAGAATATGCCCGTTTTGAAATGGCGGCAAAGGGAATGGAACAATATCAGCAGCAGACAGCAAAGATAGACAGTCTGCGGGAACAGGATGCAGACGCATGGCTACAGGCAAATTATTTATATGGCTCTGGGGGAATGCCTTGTTATGGAAATTCTAAAACAACATACTACCCTGTTGGTGAGGATTTTCATGGCGCACTGTTGGAAGAACTGAGAAAAGCAGAACATTTCATTTTTATGGAATATTTTATTGTGCAGGAAGGACAGATGTGGAATCCCATTCATGAGATTTTAAAAGAGAAAGCGGCGCAGGGTGTTTCAGTTTATTTTATGTATGATGATTTTGGCTGTATTTCAACATTGCCGTGGCATTACCATAAGGTGTTGTGCAATGAGGGTATCCATTGTGTGATTGCTAATAGGTTTTCACCGGTTCTTTCCCATATTCATAACAACCGGGATCACCGTAAAATTACCGTTATTGACGGGTGTGTGGGTTTTACGGGTGGTGTCAATCTGGCAGATGAATATATAAATGCCGTTATGAAGCATGGCCATTGGAAAGACACTGCTGTAAAAATTGAAGGCGAAGCAGTGCGGAATCTAATGTCATTATTCCTTGTGAACTGGAATACACAGAGTAAGGAACCAATTGACTACACAAAGTACATGAAAATGCAGTGGAGTCCGGCAGACTGTAAAGGCGTTGTTATTCCTTTCGGCTCCGGTCCTGCACCTATTTATACAGATACTATTGGTAAAAATGTGTATCTGAATATGATAAATGCTTCTAAATGCTATCTTTATATTACGACACCCTATTTGATTTGTGACCGTGAAATACTGTCAGCTCTGCGTATTGCTTCAAAAAAGGGTGTGGATGTGCGGATTATTACTCCGCATATTCCTGATAAAAAAACCGTTTTTTTAATGACACGCTCAAATTATAAGGAGCTTCTTGAAGATGGCGTAAAAATTTATGAATATTCCCCTGGGTTCATCCATGCTAAGAATTATATATGTGATGATAAGTTTGCTGTTTGCGGAACCATTAACATGGATTATCGTTCCCTTGTCCACCATTTTGAATGTGGCGCATGGATGTATGATACAGACTGTATTGCGGAAATGAAGTCAGATTTTTTGGATACATTGGTGCAATCGGGAGAGATAAGAAAAGACAGGGCTGTTATGCGTAGCTGGCAAAAACTGGTAGCGGAAATTATGAAAGTGTTTTCACCGTTATTTTAATATTTCTAAAACAATTTTTGAAACTTTTAGAAACATAAGCGTTTTATAATTCGTTTAGCAGGTGGGAAAAAACGCTGCCTGCCATAAATGATAGGAAGGAGATTATTGTAATGAAAATTGAAAATCCGAAAGTAACACTTGCAGATGAAGCGAGAAATGGCGTAGAGGAAGAAGTTCGCAGCGGCTTTTTAGACTGGCTGCTTGAGTTCAATGTAGAGGGCGATGACGGAGAAATTTATGCCCTTGGCGGCTCTATCCTCTCCCTTGCGCTCGAAAAGATGGATTTGGTCAATCTGTGCTACGCAAAAGGCAAGGGTGGAGTGAGGCAGCTCAAAAACTCCATCTACAAGATTGCTGAATATCCTGGCGCCTGCATGAACCACTTTTACAGGAATCCGCAGGGAACATTACAAATTGAAAAGAAGGAAAGCAGTGTCGTTGTCACCTGCGGTCCTCAATACAGGGTAGAGTGCTTTGATAATGGGACATGGCACCTGTCACTTGATACCTGCGACGGCGAATACAAAGCTGATCTGTATCACAGGGCACATGGCTATCCGCTCTGGTATGGCAGAGAGAAGCCGTCCTATCTTACTCAGCACTCCATCACTTACGGCTACAACTGGTCTGGTAACGTAGATGGCGAAATTGTTCTGAATGGGAAAACGATTAAAGTAAAGGGAACCGGACAGCGCGAAAGGTATGTCGCCGTGGATTCCTCTGCCGCAGAACTGGGAGGCTGGGAAGATTGGGGATTTATCACCTTTAACGAGATTCATTCTTCTATGTACGATATGCGGCTTGGTATGAAAGATTTTGCCATATACGATTTGGAACATGACAGATATTATCCGGAAGGTGAAATGACAATCGAACATGAGGATTGGGCATTTATGCGTGAACTTGATGGTTTTATACCGGTTTATTACAATATTAGAATCAAGGTGGAGGATGGTATATTTGAGGCAAGGGCACACGTCTGCAATGCCCGCACATGGGGCGTGACGTTCAAAGTGCCGGATAATCCTGTTGCAACATTGATTTTTGACAATGTGACGGGAAAGTTTACAAATAATGATGGCACTGTCAGAATTTTGAGCGGAGGCCGGGGCAGTATGTCTGTCCGCCAGTGGCACGCTTATCCG
This sequence comes from Lachnospiraceae bacterium, assembly GCA_910575555.1. Taxonomy (GTDB): domain Bacteria; phylum Bacillota; class Clostridia; order Lachnospirales; family Lachnospiraceae; genus Petralouisia. The sequence continues at coordinate 37,786 of CAJTFX010000034.1, forward strand.
AATATCCTTCCCCGTGAACTTTACAGTGATGAAGTAAAGAGCGGCGAGAAGTTTGAAACTTTGTAATTACTCAGTATGTTGGACTTGGAATTTTAACAATACCGAAACAAAACTTAAAACTTACAAAAACAATAATGTTATATAGTTCTGTCAACAAGTGAGAAATCACTGTAAAAATAGGAGGACATAAAAATGCAGTATGAAGTAAAAACAGTCAAGAAAGTAGGCGTAGGTGGATATGAGGACGAGATCAACAAGATCATAAAGCCTATGGCCAGTGATGGATGGACGGTTCAGCAGCTTCTTGGAAGCCCGGATCAGGGAGTGATCATCCTTTTCGTAAAGGAAAACTAAGCCATCATTCCGAAACTCGGAGTAACGAAAGCTGCTGGCAGGAAATCCAGTGGCTTTCATTTTTTGAGGATTATCAATCAAATACCAACTGTCAGAATAATGATATGACGAAAAGCCAAATTGAAAGGAGAAAAATAATGAGCGATTACAGAGTAAATGAACAGGATCAAAAGAAAGCAGAGAATATCCGCAGGCAATATGTCAGCCATGAAGAAAACAAAATGGAACAGCTTCAGAAGATAGACAGAGAAGCAAAGCAGCCGGGCAGGGTTGCTGGAACGATTCTTGGTTTAGCGGGCGCTCTGGTCATGGGAACAGGCATGTCTTTGATTATGGTATCGGATAACTTGAAAAAAGGACTCGCACTCAGCATTCCGGGTATGGTCATGGCATTATCAGCTTATCCGACATATTCTTTGGTTACGGACAGCCGTAAAAAGAAGTATGCTCCTGATATTATGAGTATGAGTGATGAACTCATCAATAAATAGGCGGTGCAGGATAATATATCGGAACAATAGGCATTCTGGGTGAGATAAAAAATGTTGGAATATACATTTTTAACATTTCTCAAACATTTCTTGAATCTTTTACAAACATTTAAGGCGTAAGATACAGACAAGAAATGAGAGATTACTGAAAAATAAACGGAGGTATTTGCCATGAAGAAAGAAAATTTTATCACCCTGATTCTCGGCACGATTGGGGTAATCCTGTTCGCAATCGGTATGTGTATGTGTCTGCTGCCAGAGTGGAATGCATTTATGCCGGGCGTTGTCATTTCTGCTGTCGGTGCAGTAGTGTTGCTTGTGATGCTGATTGTACGCCGCAAAATGAAAGGCAGGCCGGCAATTAAAGTTACCGGTAAGGCGGTGGGAACGGTGGCGCTTGGCATTGTTGGCGCATTAGTACTTGGTGTTGGTATGTGCATGGTTATGGTATGGGAAGGTCTGATGATTCCTGGAATTATCGTTGGTGTCGTTGGCATTATACTGTTGCTCTGCCTGATTCCGGTTTGTAAAGGTTTAAAATAGGAAGGCGAAATTATAATGGTATTTGTCCGCAGAAACAGTACAGATATATAAAATATCTACAGGAAGGAATATGAGATGTCTGAATCAAAATTTATTAAAACAAACGAAAAAATTGCAGAGGGTGTTACGGATGGCTACAAGAAGATTGAGAATGGTGTTGTCGAAGGCTGGCTTATCCTACATGGATGATTTTGTGAAGACAATTCAGACAGGTATTGACAGCCATCCGCTGATGGAAAAGCTGATGAATATTCCGTTGGGGGCACGTTTTATAAAAGATGTAAAGTTCCGCACGGAGGTTTCGCTTTATCTGGGATTTTTCATCAATCTGCTGTATATTGTGATGAAAATGGCGTCGGGAATCTATTATCACTCCGTATGGTTTGTTTCGGTTGCAGTTTACTATATCCTGTTGGCATTTATGCGTTTTCTGCTGTTCCGTCGTGGAAAAGCAAGAACGGATGGGAATCATTTGGAAGAAGAATTAAAGCGTTACCGTCTGTGCGGCATATTGCTGTTGTTAATGAACCAGGCATTGGCCGGAATCGTTGCTTTTATGGTACACAAGAATCAAAGTTATGATTATCCCGGGCTTTTAATTTATGCAATGGCAACATACTCTTTTTATCTTGTAATCATTGCATTTAAGAATGTCATCCAGTTCCGCAGACATAAAAGTCCGGTTCTGTCTGCGGCGAAAGTAATCAATCTTGTTTCTGCAATGGTGTCAATCCTGTCATTAGAAACGGCTATGGTTGCCCGTTTTGGGAATGCAGATGATTTTTCATCCCGGCAGACGATAACCGGTGCAACAGGGGGCGGGGTTTGTACGTTTGTGCTTGGTATGGCAATTTTTATGATTGTCAAATCATCAAAGGAACTAAAAAAGCTGAAAGTTAATACTTTTCAAACATAACAGAATCGTTTTGGAAACAAATATGTGATAGATTACATTTCATGAGGAAAGGAGTCAGACAAAATGGAAGAGAAAAAAGTTGTTTTTCGTTATACCTATTCTGCTTCACAGCAGGAAGAAATCAAAAATATCCGGGAAAAGTATATGCCGCCTACAGAGGAAGAGGATAAAATGGAACGGCTGCGCAGACTGGACCAGAGCGTGACGAAACCCGGCACAATCGTATCTATTATTGTCGGGATTTTAAGTACTTTGGTTTTCGGCACTGGTATGTGCTGCACAATGGTGTGGGAGGGGTTGATGCTTCCCGGCATCATAATTGGGATTATAGGCATTATCGGAATTGTTGCTGCTTATCCTCTCTATATTCATATTACAAAAAAGCAGCGGGAAAAGGTGGCGTCGGAAATTATAAAGTTATCGGATGAACTGATGAAATGACTTCAGTTTTTTGTTTTTTGCTGTGTTGGAAACAATTCTCAAACATTTATATCGTATAATGAGATATATGGATGGATGAGGCTAAATATGCAATATTTGGAGCAGGTCGGTTTCTGCAGAGGAGAGAATCGGATTTCCAATAAGTGCGGTTCAGCAAGGAATGAGGGGTGTTGATAGGATATCTTGTGAAATATGGTGATGCCCGACAGCCTCAGACAAAATATTAGGGGGAGCTATATCAGATCCAATGGAGGAACAAAATGCATAAGATATTAATAGTGGAAGATGACGGCCGTTTGAATCTGGCTGTCTGTAATTATTTGAACCGGCATGGATATGAAAGCATTGGCGTACTGAATGCTTCAGAGGCATATAATGCCTTATACCATAACAAGTTTGACCTCATCATCTCTGATATCATGATGCCGGAGACAGACGGATTTGAATTTGCGGAAACAGTCAGGCGCAGTGACCAAGCCATTCCGATCCTGTTCATGACTGCAAGGGATGATATGCCGTCCAAAAGCAAGGGGTATCTTGCAGGGATTGACGACTATATGGTAAAACCGATAAATTTTGAAGAATTGCTGCTGCATATCGGTGCGCTGCTGCGCCGGAGTGGAATTGCCAATAACAGGATTCTGGCCATCGGCAGTTTTGTTATGAATGCCGAAGAAATGACGGTGACAATAGACGGTGAAGGCATCCCTGTCACTGTCAGGGAGTTCCATATCCTATTTAAGCTGTTGTCATATCCCAAGAAAGCCTTTTCCCGTTCACAGATAATGGAAGAATTCTGGGATGCGGATTCCGATGCAACGCTTCGGGCTGTGGATATGTATATTGCAAAGCTGAGGGATAAATTTGCGAACCGACCGGAGTTTAAGATTGTCACTGTATATGGGATGGGATATAAGGCGGTGCTCCAATGAAACCTGAAAAAACCGTTGCTGATCCGAGAATCAGACGGCATACTTTTTCATGGAGCCGGTTTGTCATAGTATTTGCCATTTTAATCCTGCTTGCTTTTGGGCAGTCCTTTATGCTGGTGAATTATTTTGACTCCAATATCATTCCGCCGGAGCTTGTCAACCCGCTTATCCTGTATTGGGCAGTTGTTGCGGCATTGTTCAGCTTGTTTACAACGATCAGTATCCGAAGAAGATATGAAAAGCCAATGAGACATATGGGTGAAATAACAAAGCGTGTGTCTGAGGGGGATTTTACTGCCCGCTTAGAGGTGTGCCATGCGGAGGATAAACTTGATTATCTGGATGTGATGTTCCTTGACTTTAATAAAATGGTAGAGGAACTGGCCAGCATCGAAATATTGAAAAATGATTTTGTTTCCAATGTCTCCCATGAAATCAAGACGCCCCTTGCTGTGATTCAAAATTATATAACCCTTATGCAAAACCCGGATCTGACTGCCGGGCAGAGGAAAGAATATGCTGATACTGTTTTCCAAGCATCTGAGCAGCTTACTTCATTGGTCAGCAATATCCTGCGGTTAAGCAAACTGGAAAATCAATCAATTATGCCATTGCCGCAAAGCTATGATGTGTGCCGGCAGCTTGCTGACTGTGTGATGAATCTGGCAGACCGGATGGAGGCAAAGGGATTGGAATTTACCGCTGACATAGAAGAGAAAGCCTATGTTTTAGCAGATGAAAATATGATGGAGATTGTCTGGAATAACCTGCTGATGAATGCGGTTAAGTTTACAGAACCCGGCGGCAAAATTACATTGACACAGACTACAATGGGCGGAGACGTCTGGGTATCTGTTTCTGACAGTGGGTGCGGAATGGACGAGCAGACGCTCCGGCATATTTTTGACCGGTTCTATCAGGGAGACACCTCGCATTCACAGGAAGGTTACGGACTTGGATTGGCAATGGTGGCAAAAATCATTGATCTAAGCAGGGGAACAATCAAGGTTTCCAGCACACAAGGAAAAGGCTCTGTGTTTTCCGTATGCCTGAAACGGGGATGTTGAGCGCCAGAAAATTCAGTGTGTTCCTTTTGTGCAAAATGACAATAGCATTCCCGCTATATGATTGTCGTTTTTATAGAATTTTATTTTGTGAGTTGACTTTTGAGGATTTTATCTGATAAAATAATTTAGTCAAGCAGCGAGCAGCGTAGAATCTTTGACAGGTTCTATGCTGCTTTTTTGTTGAGTACAGACAGATTTTTAAAATTTGTCTATGGCTGCTTGTGCGTAGTTTTTAGGCAGCTTTTCTCTGATAAAGACTCCAAGAAAATCACAATAAATGGAGGTTAATCAAATGCAATCAAATCAACAAATGAACTATTTGGGGGAAGAAAAAATACCTAAGCTCATGCTTAAATTTTCAATCCCCTGCATTTTATCTTTACTGGTCAGCGCGCTCTACAACATTGTAGACCAGATATTCATCGGCAACAGTGAATTAAGCGCATTGGGCAATGCCGCAACTGGTGTTGTATTTCCAATTTTTATTATTGCGCAGGCGTTTGCATGGTGCTTTGGAGATGGCTGTGCCGCATACCTTAGTATCTGTCAGGGAAAAAAGGATACAAAAAATTCACCTGTCTGTATCGGCAGCGGCATAACAATTACATTGCTGACAAGTATTGTCCTACTGGCAGTATTCTTTCCGTTCAAAACACAGATTTTAATGTTGTTTGGAGCGTCAGAAAACAGTATCGGTATGGCGATAGAATATTTTAATATCATTCTTGTGTTCTTTCCAATTTTTATGCTGATGAATATGATGAACGCTGTTATTCGGGCAGATGGCAGTCCTGCAGGTTCTATGGCGTCTATGCTTACAGGTGCGATTGTAAACATCATTCTTGACCCAGCATTCATCTTTGGACTTCACTGGGGAATGAAAGGCGCTGCCCTTGCAACGGTAATCGGGCAAACGGTGTCTTTTGTGATTAGTGTCCGCTATTTCTTTCACACAAAGACTTTCCGATTGAAATGGAAGCATTTTATTCCTAAATTGGGCGTGTTTTCTACTGCATTGAAACTGGGAACATCTTCTTTTATTACTCAGATGACGATTGTTATTATTTCGTTAGTCTGTAATATGATGTTGGCAAAATACGGCGCACTTTCCCATTATGGCATTGATATTCCGATTGCGGTTATTGGCATTGAAAGCAAGGTTTTTACCGTTGTCATTAATATTGTAGTTGGTATTATTCTGGGCTGTCAGCCGATTATCAGCTATAACTATGGCGCAAAAAATTATGAACGTGTAAAAACCACGTATCATTATGTTTTAACTGCAACCGTAGTTATTGGGCTTGTTTCTACTTTATTATTTGAGTTAGTTCCAAATTTTATTGTCGGTATGTTTGGAAAACCTACAAACATTCCAAACCCGGAGGATTACTGGCGTTTTGCAGAACTGACATTCCGCATTTTCCTGTCATTGGTAGTGTTTACCTGCACAATTAAAATGACTTCTATTTTTTTCCAAGCAGTGGGAAAGCCAGTTCATGCGATTGTTTCATCAGTTACCAGAGATATTATTTGTTTCGTGCCGTTGGTGCTTATCCTGCCCTGCTTCTTTGGTGTCGAGGGAGTTTTGTACGCAGCTCCCATAGCTGATTTTCTTGCTATGACAGTTGCCGTTTTTATGACTGTAAGATTTATGCGTTCACTGGGGAAAGAAACTCAAATGAAAGGACGTTCAAAAGCGCTATTGAAAGAATCTAAAGAGGGGATCATTATCACGATTGCAAGAGAGCATGGTTCTGTTGGAAAACAAGTCGGTAAAGTGGTGGCAGAGAAATTGAATATTCCATTTTATTACAAAGAAGTAGCTGCATTAGCTGCCGAGGAAAGCGGGCTGCATAAGGAATTTATTTCGGATATCAATGCAAATTCCCCTCAGCTTTTACATGAATTATATTTAAGCACAAACGTTGTCCAACAAGCGGTTATTGCACAGGAAAAAATGATAAACAAAATCGCAGCCCAGGGTTCCTGCGTAATTGTTGGGCGTGCTGCTGATTATGTCTTACGGGGATATGACAACGTAGTAAGAATTTTCATCTATGCGCCGGAAGAGTATCGCATCGACAGGGTTATGGAAGTATATGGAGATACGAAAGCGGAAGCCGTGAAAAATATTTACCGTTCAGATAAAGCAAGAGCCGCCTACTATCATAATATTTCAAATTTGCGTTGGGGTGATGTACACAACTATGATTTGCTGATTGACAGTTCCATCGGTGTTAAACAGTGTGCGGCGGCAATTTGCAGTTTTCTTGACTGCAGCACGACTAAAAATCTAAGAAACACGGATTAAAGTGTTTCGCTGATTAGAACAGGCAGGGAGCCGGATTTCCGGCTCTCTTTTTGGGCGTGTGAAAAAAACATAATTAACAATTCTCAAACATTTTAGCAAAAATTCTCAAATATTAACACAGTATAATGTGTTCTGTAATGAAAAAACAGGTATTCATTAAGATATTATTGGAGGTTCTTGTCATGGAAGAAGAAAAACGTACCTATACTTACACTTACGCTGCAAGACGGCATGAGGAGGTAGACAATATCCGAAAGAAGTATCTGCCGAAAGAAGAGGATAAGATGGAGCAGCTCCGTAAACTGGATCAGAAATCTACGGAGCGTGGCAAAATTACTGCAATTATTATGGGGATTATCAGTTCTCTGGTTTTGGGGATTGGAATGTGCTGCACGATGCTTTGGACAAACTTCTTTGCTGCTGGAGTTGTGATTGGCCTTGTCGGCCTTGTCGGTCTTGCTTTTGTATACCCACTTTATAGTAACATTATAGCAAAAGACCGGAAAAAACTGGCTCCGCAGATTATAGCGCTCAGCAATGAGCTTATGAAATGAATTCTAAGGAGAAGCCGGAAATGGAGGCGGTTTCAGCAAGGAAATATGCTGCCTATATATTTCCGTTAAAGTATGATCTGAAGGAGGTGCGAACATGAAAAAGCTGCTTGCTGCAACAGGTATTACTGCGCTTGTCGCTGCCATTGTGGGATTTTTGGTTCACCGCAAGAAAGATATTGGCTGACATGGAAAAGACGGGGCTTGATACGGGATATGCCCCGTCTTTCTCTATATCAGACAAGGAGGATTTCATGGATAACACATTTGTAAAGAAAAGAAAATGGTAGGCAATACTTGATTGTGATGATTGCCTGGCCGGTGTGATTGAGAACGGAAAAAACGGATGGCAATACAATAATCCGGATGAATTTGTAAGGTATGCCCTGATGTTTCGTGATCAGTTTCATCTGCGCAATTCCATGTCCGAATACGCTGCAAGAAAGGCAAAGGCGTTTTCAATTAATGTATTCGCCAATAAGATAGAAGATTTATATTTGCAGATTGTCCAACAGTCTCAATGAAAAGAAAAATGTAAAGTGAAAATGTCATCAGCAACAATTTTCAAACATTTCTTTGAACTTTTTCAAACATTGCTTTGACATAATCAATTTACGGTAGAAGAAAAGACTATAAAAGGAGATTGCGATGAAAACCATATACATTCTTTTAACAAAATCAGAGACTATACTATCAAAAATTGTGCATTTTGTTACTGCTGATGCATATACGCACGCTTCTATAGCATTTGACAAAAATTTGCAGACGTTATACAGCTCTTCACGGAAAAATGGGCGCACTTTATTCCCTGCCGGTCCATGTGCGGAAAATCTGCATAGCGGGTATTATAAACGGCATACCCAAATCCCGTGTGCCGTTTATAAATTACAGGTGAGCGATGAAACATTTGAAAGCGCAAAGAAAGAAGTGGAACAGATCATGGAGAATGCCCAGAAATATCATTTTAACATTATTGGGCTGCTGTTATGCCATTTTAATATTCCTTATCATCGAAAACACTATTTTTTCTGTTCGCAGTTTGTCAGTGAGGTGTTATGCAGGAGCCATGCATTGGAGTTGCCGAAAGACACATCTCTGATGCGTCCAAGCGATTATATGAAACTGCCGGAGATGTTATGTTGTTTTCGGGGACATTTAAATGAATTCACAGGGAGGGAAAAGCTGTTATTGGCGTGAGGGGCAGATATGAAAGAGAAAGTATCCAAGAGTTATCCATTAGACAATTCGGCAATTATCCATTTAGCATCCATGCGAAAAGGATATACAAATTTTTTCCGGGTTGCCGCAGTGTTGACAAATTCTGTTTTCCCGGAAGTTCTCCAGACTGCGTTAGACCATATAACTCCGCGTTTTCCAACAATTGTAGCAGGAATCAGACGAAAGTCATTTCAATATGTGGTGGTTCCAGTGGAAGTGCCGCCAAAGGTGCAGAAAGAGCAGGAACATCTTTCCAGCATGACAAAAGAAGAGATAAAAGTTTGTGCAATGCGGGTTTTATATTCTGAAAATAATATTTCAGTGGAGTGCTTTCATGCTTTGACTGACGGGCATGGTGGAAGCATCTTTTTGAATGCTCTGCTGGCTGAATATTATTTGCTTTGTTATCCCGAAATGAATCGTGACGTGGAATACTTTTTTAAAGCATTGGAGCAGAACAGTGCGGAGGAAACTGCAGATGATTATATCACTTATGCCAGAGGACATGCAGTTTCCGCTAGTCACAGAAAAGTGTACAGGCTGCCGCCGCCGATTTCTTCCAGTTCCTTGATTCATATAACGACAGGAATCTATTCTACAGAGGAACTTCTTGATGCAGCGCATTATTACGGTGTTAGTCTGACAGTGTTTCTTACCGCAGTTATGTTTGATGCGGTAATGGAGCTGCAAAGAGATTCTGCTGCCAGAGAGAAAGAGTGTAAGCCGATTCAGATTATGGTTCCTGTTGATTTGCGGAAACGGTTCTCAAGTAAGACACTGCGTAATTTTTCGCTGTATGCGCTTCCATGTATCACACAGACTGCTGCAGAAATTCCTTTCGAATCACTTGTGTGCCAGATTGCAGAACAGTTGGAAGAGCAAACGACACAACAATATCTTTCGGCGATGATTGCAGCAAATGTTCGATCCCAAAACTGGATTTTGTTCCGTATTCTGCCTTTATGGATAAAGGATATTATTGTGCAGGCGGTTTATCACTTTTATGGTGAGCGGAATTCGTGTCTGAGTATTTCAAATTTAGGTGAAGCTGTCTGCTTAGAAGAAATCAGGCAGCATATTCAGAGGATGGATTTTATGTTGACACCAAGAAGGAATTCCGCTTGTAATTGCGGCATTGTTTCTTATGGCGGGAGGTTATTTATCAATTTTACTGGAAAAGGAGACGGGGCAGGCTTAGAGCAATACTTTTTTAGAAAATTGGCATCAATGGGATATCAGGCAGAAATAGAAACAGCCTAAGGCGTTTAACGTATTTTTAGCTTAAGGAAATTTTCCATTTATCCACTTGAAAATACAGGTATCCCTGCGTAATATCGTGAAAACGGCAGGGGTTTTCTGGGACTTAACGCCTTTTTATTGTTTTAATAGTGACAGGATGCATTTTTTCATAGCCTCATAACTCTGAGGGCTGATGTCATGCTCCATTTTACATGCATCGGCAGCGGCAATTTCAGGGGTTACGCCCAAATGAATGAGCCAGTCTGTCAACAGATTGTGGCATTCATAAACTTTTTCTGCAATTTCTTTTCCAGTTTCGGTCAAACTGATATATCCATCGCTTGATACAGTGATATAATTTCGGTTTTTGAGGTTTTTCACTGCAATACTTACACTTGGTTTTGAAAAGTTAAGTTCATTTGCCACATCTATAGACCGCACGGCAGGTAAGCGTTTGCTTAATATCAAAATGGTTTCTAAATAATCTTCAAGAGATTCTTCTGATTTATGTTGAATATATCCCATAACTATTTCTCCTTAAACTGATTTGCAATAATATATTAACACTTAGATGGCAGGTTTTCAAGGATTTTCCCATAGGTATAGGTCTATTGGATTTGTATAGAATTGGAAAGTTTTTGTCAGTTGCTGTATAAAGAGTACTCAAGGGGAAAATAAGACGCTGATATAATGTTTGGTGTATATCAAATTTTCAGAAAGGAACTAATAGATAACATATGTTAAAAACTGGTGGACTGGTATTGTTCTACAATCGACGAATGTATTCATTAGATGTCCGCTCCCCTTCTAGATTTGCTGATTTATTTGGAAAGGTATAACACTTTGGATAGGATTTTTCATGTTTTTAACCGGAATAGTGATAATCTATTGCCAGATAATAACTAGAGCTTGGATCAACATTGGATAGATTCTGCAGCATGGCCTGCCATCCTTAGGCAGTTTGTCAGTTTCTTGATTGTGTGGCTTATTTGAGACATCCAAAGAGTTTTCGGTGAAGTACCGTCAATTTCAGAATGAGTATGGAATCTGGGGCTTCCAGCCTTTTGATACAGCCTTCCATCGTGGTTGTTACGGTTGTCAGCAATCTATTGCTGATAAAGTATAGTGCATGTTCCGTTTATGGTGTGGATATCCCATGGCGGTATTT
>CAJTFX010000035.1 GCA_910575555.1 Lachnospiraceae bacterium
TCTGTTAGAACAACAGGGTTTATAAGTGCTTGAGCCGTATGAGGGGAAACTCTCACGTACGGTTCTTAGGGGGGAAGGCGGTAGTAATACCGCTGACCTACCCGACCAGCTTATCGAAAACAAGCAGAAATTCATTGGGCAGATTATGACGAGCAAATCCCCGGTCAGAAGCTGTGAGGACATAGACGAAGCGGCTCTCACTTATGCCGAGGTGAAAGCTCTGGCAACGGGCAATCCCTACATAAAAGAAAAGATGGATTTAGATATTCAGGTATCCAAGCTAAAGCTGTTAAAGGCGAACCACACCAGCCAGAAGTACCGCTTAGAGGACAATATCGTGAAGCATTACCCGGTGCAGATAGCCGCCATGAAGGAACGCCTTGCGGGGTATCGTGCCGACATTCAGACCTATGCACAGAATAAATTCCCGGACAAGGACACTTTCTCCATTAAAATCGGAAACCGGGTATATACGGACAAAAAGGAAGCCGGGGCAGCACTGATTGATATGTGCCGGAGCGCAAAACAGCCGAATATGGCAGTCACAATCGGGGAGTATCAGGGGTTCAAGATGAGCGTTTCCTTCGATTCGTTCTTTTCCAAGTTTACGGTGAATTTAAAAGGCAGCATCAGCCATGAGGTGGAAATTGGCACTGATCCGTTGGGGAATTTGCAGAGGTTAAGCAACGCTTTAGAGGGCATGACCGGGAGAATGGAAACAGTGGCACAGAAACTGGAGAACGTGGAGCATCAGCTTGAAACCGCAAAGGTGGAGGTCACAAAGCCATTCGCACAGGAAACGGAGCTTGCGGAGAAACTGGAACGCCTGACAGAGCTAAATGCCCTGTTAAACATGGACGAAAAGGGCGGCGATGGGATTGATATGGACGATGAGCCGGAGAATGACGGGGAACAGGAGGAACTTGATACAGAGGAAATGGGGCGTGATGCGGAAGCGGTGGCGGATGCGCCTTTCAGACCGCAGGTGAACCGGGCAGTATCGGAGAAGGTGGCGGAGCATGGGAAGGAGAGGATGTTAGCCGACAGTCCGAGAGGGCGCATTTCCGTAAAAGAGAAACTTGCCGAGATGCGTGAGAGGGCATATGGGCAGAAACAGCCGGAAAAGCCGGATATTTCAAAAGGTAAAGGAAAAGAGGAAAGTTTATAAGGAGGGCAAAATGGAAACAGCAGGACAGAACACAAAACAGGTCATGGAGGAAAATGACGCATTAAAGCAGCTTATGGAGCTGCTGAACCAGCAGAACATGAACGAGCAGTCACAGGATTTTATGGGGGTTTTCTGGTATGTGGCGGGTATGCAGGTGCAGCTTGCCGCAATGGTGGATGAATTACAGGGTGTCCGGGAGCAGCTTTCGCAGATGCAGGAGAAACAGCCGAAGTCCGTTACGGAGAACCTTATGGAGAAAATATCCCACCTTCAGGAGAAAGTCACAAGCCTGTCGGAACGTCTGACAGCGGTAAGAAACCGTCTGGTGGAAACAGCAGCGCAGGCGGTCAGCACTTTTAAGGAAAAAGGCAGGGCGGAGATGTGCAAGGTTCTCCAGAAAGGAATCTCCGGCGTGAAGTCCATGCTTTCCGGCTACCGGGAACGTCTGGTTGACGTGATGACGGACTGTGAAAAGACAGCCAACCAGATTGACAGCATCGGGGATGAATTGAAACAGATTGGGAACAGCGTTTCCAACGTGGGCAGGCTGTTAGCCGGGAAAGGAACGAAAGAGGCATCGGACGAAAAGCCGGGTGTCGGTCTGACGAGGGCGGTCAACACGCCTGTAAAAAAGGCAGTGGAGAACCTGCGGAAGAAGATTAACGGGGCGGATCAGGCGTTTGAAAAGCTGGATCGGCTCTCTGCCCGTCTGGATGCCGGGAAGGAAGCGGAGAAAGGAGGGCGGGTGTCCGTAAAGGATAAGCTGTCGCAGATGAAGGAAAAGGCGGGACAGCAGAAAAAAGCGCCGGAGCCGGATAAGGCAAAAAGCAAAGAGGAATGTTTATAAAAATATCAGCGAATAAAAATATCCAAAGAGGGGGCAGACAGGGAAACTTATCTGCCCCCTGTTTTTATGGAGGAAAAGGAGAGATAACCATATGGCAGATGCAAAAACTGAAAAACAGAAAGTAAAAGAGATAACGGACAGGCTGGAGGAAGGCTTGAAGGAGCTGTTTGAAGGGGAGAAATATAAAAGCTACCTGAACACCATGTCAAAATTCCACAATTACAGCGCAAACAATATCCAGCTCATAGAGGAACAATGCCCGGATGCGACATACGTTGCCGGGTACAAGGCATGGCAGAGGAATTTTGAACGCCATGTAAATAAGGGCGAGAGGGGTATCCGTATCCTTGCGCCTGCGCCTTATAAAATCAAAGAGGAACAGGAGAAGATTGATCCGGTAACGAATGAGCCTGTGCTTGACCGGGACGGGATGCCCGTCATGGAGGAAGTGGAGATAAAGATACCCGCCTTTCGTGTCGTGACAGTGTTCGACTATTCGCAGACGGACGGGAAAGAGCTTCCCGGACTTGGCGTGAATGAACTGCATGGAAATGTGGAGCGTTATCAGGATTTTATGGAAGCGTTAGAGAGGGTTTCCCCTGTCCCAATCCGATATGAGGAAATGGAGGGTGACAGGAAAGGATATTTTATTGATTTAAGCCGCCCTATCGCCATTAAAGAGGGCATGAGCGAAGCGCAGACCGCAAAGACCGGAGTCCATGAAGTGGCGCACGCAAAGCTCCATGCAAGGGAAGCGGAGCAGGATACGGAGAAAGCAGTCTATAAAGACCGGGAAACCAAAGAAGTGGAAGCCGAGAGCATCGCCTATACCGTATGTCAGCATTTCGGGATTGACACGTCCGATTATTCTTTCGGGTATATCGCCGGGTGGAGCAGCGGAAAAGAGATGCCGGAGCTGAAATCTTCCCTCGACACCATACGCCGGACTTCCTCGGAACTGATAAAGGGGATTGAAGCGCAGCTTCTGGAGATTGAAAAGGAACGTGCCGCAGAACAGTCACAGGAGGACATTATCCTGCTTGTGTCGAATACAGACCGTTCCGAATATGACCTTTTGAATATTAAAGGCATGGAGAGGACGGAAATATTTAATCTGCTGTCTGCCATGAAAGACGATGACAGGCAGAATGTGGAAGCCTACCTTGAAAGAGCCGGGGCATGGGTAACGCTGCTTGCCAATGAACGGAGCGAGGAAGTAGAAGAATACCATTTAGACTATGCCTATGATACGGATACCCATGAGATAACGGATTTTAAGGCGTTGCAGGAAGAACGGGAAAGGGCGAATGTTCCGATTGAATATGGCGATGTGATTGTGAGAATCTCCACACCGGACAGCGGGGAATATGAAACCATAAAAATTGTAGATATGCAGTCAGAAGTGGCAAATGTTTTATATGCCATACCATTTTTGGAAGAAAATGAGTGGAATGGTAATGTGTTGGATTATCTGCAGGAGAGAGGTTTGGAGTTTGTGCCGATTATGAGAAGCGGCGGTTTGAATGACGGGTATCCGCAGTTTTATGATTTTGATGTGGATATGAGCGAATGGGAAGTGCATACTGCTTCGGAGCTTCCGGCAACGGTACAGGCGGAGCAGCTCATTAACCGCATGGAATTTCACAGGTCGGTATATGACAGCGATGAGCGCAATCTGATTATGAACCATGCGTATAAGCTGGATGATATGTATAAGACCACTTCCCTTGCACATTCCCTTGCGGAGCAGAAAGACGATTTACCTCTGCTTTGGGAAACAATCAGGGTAGCAGAGGAAGAAATTGACGCTCTCCCGGACGGTATGGTGGGATTGTCGCAGATGCACGAATACGGGTATTCTTGGGATGAAATGCTCCCTCTGACAAAGGACAGGGCAACGGAGTTGTTCAGGGAGGATGTGTCGGTGTACCAGCTCCACGCAGACGGTTCAGAAACGCTTGTAGAGGACAGGGCGGCATTGCAGGAGCATGACGGGCTGTTCGGCGTGGAAAAAGGCGATTGGAACGCTTATAAGGAATACCAGTCCATGAAGCAGGAATTGGAGGACAGCGAGCCTAACCGGGAAGCACAGCTTTTATATGGCAATGAGGGAAGGTATGGCATCTATCAGCTTAAAGATTCAGCGGAAACAAGGGATATTCGCTTTATGGATATGGATTACCTTGAAAAAGAAGGAATCCCGGTTTCCAGAGAGAATTACACCCTTGTCTATACCGGGGAGCTTACGGAGGGCATGAGTCTTGAGGATATTTATACCAAGTTCAACATAGACCACCCGGCAGATTTTACCGGGCATTCCCTTTCTGTGAGTGACGTGGTGGTGCTGCATCAGGACGGGAAGAACACGAGCCATTATGTGGATTCTGTTGGTTACAGGGAGATACCGGAGTTTACAAAGGAGCTTTCGGTATCGGCGGAAATCAGCACAGAAAAAGATGCGGCTAGGGATGAAGTTACGGAAATCCCGGCAGAAGCAGCGGAAGAACATACAGCGGCAGAAAATACAATGGCAGAGCCAGACAATGACAAAGTTTCCTATTATGTCATTGAGGATTTATCCACTTGGGCGGAGAACAGCCCGGAAAAAAGCAGGCTGGAGCGTTTTGAGAGCCTTCCGGAAGCAATGGCGAAATTCACAGAGTACCGGGGAAAGGAAACAGAGGACAAGCCGGATATGGCGAGGGCAACTTTGGGATTTAGCGTCAATGGCAGCGAATTTGACCTGATTCACGTCAGAAACCATGAAAACTGTCTGTCACTGGATTTTACGCACAGCAGGACGGCAGAGGAAAGCAGCCGCTTCATGGAGGATTTGCAGACTTTAAATCACGAGGTCGGCTTTGACAAGGTACGGGTTCACCGGGAAATGTCACCGGAGGAAATCAAGGATTTTGTGAAACAGCGGTTTGAGTACCAGCTAAAGAGCAGCGGTCTTGACGATATTTCCCTTTATATGGACAGGTTTGATGCCCTCTATGAACAGGGGAAAATGGAACATCTCATGCCAACAGCCAACCAGAAGCACATCGTGGAAGATGTACCGTTTACGGAGTGGGAAAACCCGTACATAGATACCCAAAATCAGGCGGTAGACAGGGCGGAAACAGAACTTGCCTTCCGTCTGGCAGACCGTTATATCAGTATTCAGGAAGCCACTGAGGGGTATGATTATACAATTTACGATATGAATTACCGGGAACTGGACGGGGGCGTATATGACAATCCGGACATAACAATCAGACAGGCGCTTGACGAGATTGTGACGGATTTGAAAGAGCCGATGCACAGGAGTGAACTGGAGGGAAATATTCACACCTATGATGAACTGATACCGATTGATTATGACGAACTGACAGAGAAAGCGGAGCAGGAAGCAAAACATGGGATTGAAAACCGTATCCGGAAGGATGCGGAGGAACGTAAGGCGGTGGCAGACTTTAAAGCCAGGACAGAGGAATTATTTCATGGCATCAATGGGCAGTCGCAGGAGGATATAGAACTGAGTG
Source organism: Lachnospiraceae bacterium (assembly GCA_910575555.1). GTDB lineage: Bacteria > Bacillota > Clostridia > Lachnospirales > Lachnospiraceae > Petralouisia. The sequence continues at coordinate 5,543 of CAJTFX010000035.1, forward strand.
TCTACGCTTATTTGCAGTCCAAAATTGATGAGTATGGGATAAATATAGAGCTTGTTGATGCAGCAGTATCCGGAAGCCGGTGCAGAGGTTTAGAGGAAGCTGCTTCTGACCTTGACGTGGTGGTGGAGTACCGGGGAAGGGAAAGCGAAGATGACCTGTTCAATGCCTTTAACGAGGACGGTTTTACAATCGGCGGCGTTAAGGTAGACATCAATCCTATTACGGAGGGCAAGACTGGAACGCTTGGGGAATATCTTCCGGGTGTGGAAGCCTATCTTGAGGAAAAACGTGCCGCCATGCAGGAGAAAGCCGCAGAGCAGTCACAGGAGGGAAAACAGACGGTTGTTACCCTTACAGTGGCGGAGTGCGGGGAGTTTCACAATCTCGGAGAATACCATGAGAATATCGTAGGCGTGGAGGAAGCAATCGCCATTTTCAACCGGATACCACCGGATAGGATGAATGGTATCCCAAGCATCGGCATCAATATCCACACAGAAGGAACAGAAAGTTATGAGGACACGCAGATGGATATTGTTTCGGGCGGAGTTGCAGACTTGGAGTTTTTAGATTATGTGCCGGATATTACAGACAATCCGAAGGCGATAGAGGTTATTGAGGAGCTGATCGACAAGCTGCCGGACATTGAGGTGCGGGGTTCTCTGGAAAAGTGGCAGGCGGCTTTCCTTGCTGCGGAGATAGACCAGTTATCGTATGATTTTGACACTTACCAGTACAATCATACGGTGGAGGACAGGGAAGCGCAGATAGCGAATATTACAGAGGACATTAGGAACGGGAATACCGGGTATCTGAATGATTTTCTCAATGCGCTCATTTCAGACAGTATCCGGGAAGGAATGGCGGATATTTTCGGGAAAGGGACAGAACTTGATGACAGTGAGAGCGTCCAGACCGCAAGGAAGGCGAAGGAGCTGTTAGATAAGCTGGCAGAATACAAACCGCTTGCAAAGATTGAGGAACTGGAAGAATGTAACTATAACATGATTGATAACGTCCTGAACAATGAGAAGCCAAAAGAAGAAAAGCAAGCAGGCAGAATTTCCATAAAGGAAAAGCTGGCGGAGAAAAAGGCGGTCATCGAGCAGAAGGATAAGGCAGAAAGAGAAGTCCCGGAAAAGGGAACGGAGAAAAAATCGGAGAGGGAGATATAAGCTATGGATAAATTTACAGTGGAAGAAATCAATTTGATGTGTGTGTTTGAGGGACAGGACAGGACGGGCATGATTGCCGACATAAAGAACGTAATCCCCCACATACAGGACAGCGACATGGTGGAACTTGCCGGACAGGTCTTGGGGAAACTGGAAAATATGAGCGATGCGGAATTTGCAAAGGTGGCATTGGAAGCGGCGGAATGATTAACACAAATCTTTTATAGCATTATTCGACATAACGTGTTATAATTCTTTTAGTCAGATTAGAACGAGTAGGGATAGTCTGCGGTTGTCCTTTCTGGAAACGGAAAGGAGGTCGGTATGAATACGTTAGAAGTGCTTACGTTAGTGCTGGTGATTTTTACAGCCTTGACATACATAGACAATAAACACAACCGCAAGTAACGGAAAAGGCTATCCTCTACTGCGAATAGAGAATAGCCAGTGATCCGTTTGTTTTTCTAAAATTGATTACTCGTTTCCGATTGAACAACCGTCGGACGTGCTAGAATCCTTCGGCTTCTAAGATGATTATAAACCAACACTGCGAATTTTGCAAGAGGGTTTAGGGAATGGGGGTGCTTCGGCACTCCTATTTTTTTGCAGATTTGTAGACTATATTACAGGAATATGGTCTTATCTGCAAGGATTTTTTTATGTTTTTTAAAACAAGGCAGAAAGGAATGGAGGGATTCCGCCGCCTTCGGCATTGTGGGCAATGTGTATAACTTCCCGTCTTATGGAGCTGTGGGCAACACTGTTTGCAGGATGTGGGAAAGCGATGCTTACAATTTATACACACCACCCCCGTGACCTTATATCTCTTTCACTGTATTTCCTTTCCACCTGTAACGCCCCGCTTTTTCTACATATTGCTTTCATTTTTTTCTGACATACATTTTTCACTTTACCATCGTCTGCCTTTATTACCTCGCGCCTTTATCTTTTTGCTTTGCCGGATTCTCTCTGCCCAGCTCTCTGTCTTTTACTATCTGTTCTTTTTGCTGGATTCTCTCTCTGACACTCCTTGTATTCACTACCTTCTCTCCGTAAGTTTTTTCATACTCCACACAAGCTAATTCATAATCCTGATTCTCCCTTTTTGCTGCATTGAGTTCAGACAAAGGCGGCAGCGGCAATTTCTAAAAATCCAAAGGTATTGCTTCTTGTGCTTGTCTTTTCCTGCTTGCCGCGGTCATCGCCGGGGCGGTATCCTCCTGCTAACGAGGAACTCATTGCCGCCAATGACGATTACACCGCACCGGAAACAGCATTGCAGGCACAGATTGACCGCATAGAAAACGACTACCCCGATTATGACGAGTACCGCTACGATTTAGATCCCATCGGGCATGACCCTCATCAGCCCGCATCATACCTTACCGCCTTATTACAATACTTCAAGGCAGACAAGGTGCAGGGAGAATTCCCCTATGATTACTACATCTTAAACGTCAGCCTGACCAATGTCACCGTCAACACCGTGGCAAACAGCCTTCTCACCGCCGAACAGCTTGAAATGGACAACATCTATCTGCAAACCAAGGGCAGCAAGCCCCTGCTCTTTGGCGGCGGCTCCATAGACGGCAGCCCCTCCACCGATTTAAGCGGCGTGGAGTTTGTGGACGGAGAACAGCAGGACAACCAAAACACCGTGGATATAGCACTTTCACAGGTGGGCAACCGACCAACGAGCGATTAGAACGGCTCCTGCATCCTATGGATAAAGGCGGCAGTGGTTACCTTTTTAGATATTCCTGCTTGTTCCAAATTTTAGCTATTGACATTTGGATTACAAAGTGTTATCTTAAGTATAGAGTACAGATTGTCATCAAAGGAGGAAGTAATGTGCAGCAAATATCTGATTATGAATTGGAACTAATGAAAATCATTTGGGCAAATGGTGGCACGGCACTATATGCGGATATTTTCAAAGGTCTTGAGGACAAAGGAACACCATGGACGAAAAACACAATCATCACATTGTCATCTCGTTTAATTGAGAAAGGCTTTTTGACAACAAACAAAATCGGGCGCAGAAATGAATACAAAGCTATTGTTTCAGCAGAGGAATATCAGTCAGCACAAACAATGCAGTTTGTTAATAAAATCTATGAGGGTGACATGAAAAACTTTGTTTCCATGCTGATAGACAACAGGATGCTTTCGCCAACCGATTATGAAGAGCTGCTAAAACGATGGAGAGAGGGGGAAAGAGAAAATGAATGACGGGCTTATTACTTTTCTTTCGCTGTCTGTTGCAGGGGCAATTCTTGTTTTAATTTTGCTTTTACTCAAACCTGTTTACAAAAACAGGTTAAGTCATAAATGGCAGTATTATGTATGGCTTATTGTCATAGCTCGATTGCTGATACCATTTGCGCCCGAAACAAACCTTGTCAGCAACCTGTTTTCCAACATCAGCACAGAGGTAATCGAACCCATTACCAACGCTTATTCTCATGCAGACGGTGACTTTTTCTTAGGAGATGGTGCGGGAACAAATCAACCTGTTTTAGCAGAAAATCCATTTTATGACCCATCACCTACCAACAGGAAAGCAGGAGCAACTGAAATTATCGGGGCAATTTGGTTTGTTGTGGCTTTGATTTTGCTGATAAGAAAAATCACTATTTATCAAAGCTTCGTAAAGTACGTTCGGGCAGGGTGTACCGGAGTAACAGATATAGAGAAACTGGAACAACTCGGCAAAATAATCGACAGTCAGAACATAAAGACAAATGTCGAATTATGCTCCAATAGCTTGGTTTCTTCGCCCTTGCTAATTGGATTTTGGAAACCGTGTATTGTATTGCCTGCGACTGATATTTCTATGTCAGATTTTCGATTTACCATTTTGCATGAGTTAACGCACTATAAGCGAACGGATCTGCTTTACAAATGGTTGACACAAGCTGTAATCTGTTTACATTGGTTTAACCCCTTCGTATATGTGATTGGTAAAGAAATAAATCGTGAGTGTGAACTGTCTTGTGATGAAGCAGTCATTTCCAGTCTTAGCCCCAAAGAAAGGCGAGGTTATGGCGATACACTACTTAATGCAATTAAAGCAGGCGGCAATTACAAAAACTCTACAACTTCTGTAACACTGTGGGAAAGCAAAAAAATATTAAGTGAAAGGTTAGGTGCAATTATGGCGTACAAAAAACAATCAAAGGTTATCGTGTTGGTATCAGCAGCACTTGCAGGACTATTCTTATGTGGAGCAACATATGTGGGAGCATATAGCTCAAGTCCTTCGTCAAATGCAGAGGTAACAAATGAAGAAAAATCAAAGACCCCTTTAGGTACAAAGGAAGATTATCAATCCTTGTTGGCTCTAAAAACAGCAGATTATAAAAATTTAACTGTGATCGAGTTTAATAATAACTTGGTCGAGTGGTCTACTCAGAACATGGATGGAGCTTATACAGCAGTCATTGAAAATGATATAGCAGTCCGCCAATTTCCGGAATACTTAGATGCAGAAGAACGCAGCTTTTTATCTTTGACTGTAAAGGCTTCTAATAACGAAAACTCTGTGCAAATGCGTAGCGATTATGGAAAACCACCTATTGACCCAGACCTTAGTTTTGAGCTATCAAGAGAGAATATGGAGCTTGACCCGCCGGTATGGACACAGCTTATGTATGGATTTTCTTATCAATTTGATGCCAACAAACTAACGGTTGGGGAAAGAGATTTGGCACTTACAAAAGTAATCAATGAAGTCCAAAATTTTTGGAACTCAACGGATATAGAGGTGCTTGCAGATATGTCCTCTGATGATATGCTTGAACAGCTAAAAACAATCGTAGAAACGTGTAGTACGGAAACAGTCAAAATGTCTGTTGTGGAAAATTATTTTATGTTTCAGACTTCCGAAATGCTTAAATAATTTTCAAACAAAATGTAGTAGCCTAACGGCGGTTCATATAGATATTAAGCCGATATACAGCGAGGATATATGCCATAAACACAGAAAAATGGCTCCTATGCCCTGTCTGCGGTAACAAAACACAATTAAAAGTGCGGGAAGATTGAAAGGGGCTATCCCAAAGTTTGTGTAAACCTTCAAACTGATGTAAGATCGAATTACTCAGTTTGGAGGTTTTATTATGGCAAGAAAAACGAAAACCCACAAAAAGCAGCAATGAGGGAAATGATGCGCAGCTATCTCAAAGACAATGACATCAGCATTAAAAACGGAACAGATGTCAATGCCGTCATGCGGGACATGATGTCCGTTATTCTGGAAGATGTACTATCTGAGGCTTTTGCTTTTCCATATGCTGTGAATGGTGTTGTCCATAGCGGAATGGGGAGTTATGCACATTTCCATGATGCTATTTTTTGCTTTTAAAGCTATTTTTAGCAGGGAATCACCGGGAGGGGTTGCTGTTACGGTCTGGCTGTTCCTGTGCCTTTTTAGGCGGCTCTGTGCGCCCTAAATACTGGTTCAGGTTCTCCAGTTTCCGGTTCAGCGATTTCAATTCTTTCTCGCTGTTTTTGTAGGTGGCAGTCAGTTCTTTTTTCTGTGCGGTCAGCGCCTGATATTCAGATTTCAGCTTGTCGATGTTTAAGCCTTTTAAGGAAATGCCCGCCTGTTCCAGCATACGCCTTGCGCCGCCATATAGGATAATCTGGCTCTCATGCCTGCGGAAATATGCATCAGGGTTTTTCGATTTCTTATAGGCAATATGGTAGGATTTGTTGGTTTTGTACTGTTCCGCATATTTAATGATTTCCGCAAGGTCTTTGATGCGGTTTTCCAACTTGCGGATGGTCTGTTTTGCTTCTTTTCCGGTGGCGGAAGCGACAGAGATTTTTTGTTCCAGTTCCGCGATGGAACCCACTTCATTGTATGCCTGTGCAGCAATCTTTAAATTTTCCACCGCCGCCCACCTTTGCAGTCCCGGACTGTTCTGGAATTTCTCATCAGAGGTATCAATCAACCGCCTGTCTGCGTAATCTCTTTTCGGGATAACTGCTTTCCGTTCCCGTTTTAATTCAATCCGTTCTTTGATGCGCTCCTTCGTGTATTCCTTTCCAAGTGACTTGATGCTGCCACGCACAAAACGGTCTTTGCCGAGTGGACGGAAGGAGATAAATTTGAGGGCATCTTCCCCAAAAGTTTCGCCTTTTATCTCATAGCCTTTCGCCCGCATCAGGAGCAGAAATTCTTCATAAGTAGAGGATGCTTTTATGGCGGCGTTGATGTCCTTTCTAATCTGTGTTTTCCATGCGGCGCTGTTCTTATCCGCCTGCCATTCGTTGTATTTTTTTCCACGCTCTCCACCGGGGATAATGACGGAAAGGTTATGCTCGCTGCACAGCTCGTCACTTAATTTTCGTATGCGGTAATAGCTTTGTTTACAGTCATGGTATTTGTTGTGTTCCATGTTGTCGGCGGCACAGAAAATGATGTGGTTATGGACGTGACCTTTATCAATATGTGTGGTGACAACATAAGAATATTTTCCCTCTAAAACTTTGTCCGCAAGCTCCTTCCCGATCTGGTGCGCTTCCTCAAAGCTGACCTCACCGGGAGCGAAAGCCTGTATCAGATGATATGCTTTATTGGGGTTGTTTTCCCGGCAGTGGTCTAAGGTATATTTAAAGTCAATCGCTGCGGTTTCCGGCGCACAGGCATAGGAAGAAATGTAGATGCTTTCGTCCGTTTTGTCCGGATTGCATATGTAGTCTACCGCTTTATCAACGGTTGCTGTGATAGCATGGATTTTTGTGACTGCCATACCTGTTTCATCAACTCCTTTACTTCGTCCATATCTTCCTGATAGACGTGGTTTGTGCTGTTAATCCTTTTCGCAATCTGGTTTAAGCTGGAGCTGATCCGCCCCAGTTCCGTATTGTATTCCCGTAAAAAACTGTAATCCACGTCATAGACATATCCGTATAAAATCAGCTTCCGCATAAAAGCTGATTTGCTTTTCATGCCGGACAGCTTAAACTTCTCGTCAAGAATATACTGTTCTTTATCATCTAAGTGAAATTCGTTTCGGTTGGTTCGTGTCCTGCTTGCCATTTTTACATCGTCCTTTCTAAGTTTGGGCATAAAAAAACTGCTGTAACTTGTCCGGTTTACAACAGTCTGGTTTCGTGTCTGTTCAGTTGTTTTGGATAGAATTATCCATGTGTTATTGTAGCAAATCTGCGGGAGAAGGTCAAGGACTGGCAGAGAAAAAGCGGAAAGAAAAGCAAAGAGGGTTAGGGATACTTCCCTATGGAAATTTCATCATACGGACGGTAGGGAAGTATGGGGAATTTCGCCTATGTGTCCGTACATAGGCAGTGCTTGCTAATCTACCCTCGACACTCCCGAAGGGTGTGTCGTTAATTATTAAATTTTGGGAAAAATTGAGTTTCTACTTGATATTAGACGTTTAAGCGTCTAATATTGGATAAAAGATGGAGGGAAAGAAATGGAATATATATCAGTAAAAGAAGCATCATTAAAATGGGGAATTTCGGAACGAAGAATACAACGATTATGTTTAGAGGAAAGGGTAGCCGGAGCAATAAGATTTAGTAGGGTTTGGATGATACCAAAGGATGCTGAAAAGCCAGCGGATGCAAGGAGAAAGGAGTTTCGGAATGAATAATTTATTACTTCTGGAAGATGATATTGGCTTGATAGACGGGCTGCAATACTCACTAAATAAAAATGGATTTCATGTAGATATTACCCGTACAGTCGAAGAAGCAATGATATGTTTAAAAGAAATAGGCAGGTACGATTTGTTAATTCTTGACGTTACTCTACCAGACGGAACAGGATTTGAGGTTTGCGAAAAAGTTAGAAAGCAAAATGTACAAATTCCGATTATCTTCCTTACTGCGTCTGATGAAGAAGTCAATGTAATACGGGGCTTAGACTGTGGTGGAGACGATTATGTTACAAAGCCCTTTAAATTAGGAGAACTATGCTCCCGTATTCGTGCTTTACTGCGACGTGCGGGGGTATCTGCACAAGATAAAACAAATACTTTGGAATGTGGAGATATTTCTATTGACCTGTTAGGAAGCCGTGTATTATTGAACGGCAGATTATTAGAATTAACAAATGCGGAATATCGTCTGCTTTGCCTGTTAGTGCGAAATGCGAACCGTATTGTTTCAAGGGATATTATTCTAAATGATTTATGGGACGGGACAGGAAACTTTGTTGACGACAATACTTTATCGGTCTATATCCGGCGGCTTCGTGAAAAAGTAGAAATTGACGCTTCTCACCCACAGCACTTAATCACAGTCCGGGGATTTGGCTATCAGTGGAAAGAGGTGTGCGTATGAGCATATTTCGTGACAGGCAGATTAAATGTTTTTCTCTATTCATTATTATGTATGTTGTTTTGTTTTTTGGGATAGCTGCATGGTTTTCTCAAACCCAAATATCCATTTCAAAATCCATGTATATAGAACATGACAGGGCTATTGTATCTTCATTGCTGGAACAAGGTATTTCAAAAGAGGTGATCGCAAATGCGATTTCTTCCAAAGAATCCAGTACCGCAGGAGTAGAATTGCTAAATGATTGGGGAATTACCCAGAATGTAATGGGTAGCCTGCTTCCCTATTTCTCTCAATTCCAGTATCATTTTTTGTCTATGATGTTTGGAGGGTGTATTAGCTTAACCTCAGTTCTTTGCCTTGCGATTTTTTTCTTCTTGCAGATGAGGAAAAAATTATACCAGCGGGCAGAAAAAATCATAGGCAGTTATATTAACAACGATTACTCTTGTCATTTACCACAAGACAGCGAGGGAGATATTTTTCATTTATTTGCTGTTGTTGAACAGCTTGCTACTATGCTGCAGGCAAAAAAAGAAACAGATCATAAGACAAAAGAATTTTTGAAAAACACAATTTCAGATATTTCACATCAATTAAAGACTCCATTAGCAGCATTGATGATGTATCAGGAAATTATAGAAACTGAACCGGATAATGCCGATACGGTAAGGGAGTTTTCAAAAAAAATCGGAACTGCCCTAAAACGCATGGAGCAGCTTATTCTGTCTATGCTGAAAATTACCCGTTTAGATACTGGAAATATTCTTTTTGAAAAAAAATCCTATTTTGTGCAGGAGTTAGTTGAAAACGCTATTAACGAACTCACAACAAGGGCAGCACATGAAAATAAGCAGATTATTGTAAAAGGAACACCCAATCAAACAATTATTTGTGATATGGACTGGACAAGTGAAGCGATTGGAAATCTTGTAAAAAATGCTTTAGACCATACAGAACCGGGTGGAATAATTCACATTACTTGGGAATGTACGCCAACTATGATACGGGTATTAGTTTCTGATAATGGAAATGGGATTGCCCCGGAAGATATACACCACGTTTTCAAACGTTTTTACCGAAGCAGACATTCTCTGAATATGCCGGGGATTGGTTTAGGACTTCCTCTTGCAAAATCTATTATCGAAGGACAGGGCGGGTTTCTTTCCGTACAGAGTGTTTTACATGAGGGAACCACTTTTTCAGTATCTCTCCTTACGAAACCGTAAGGTTAAATTCACCGAATTGTAAGCTGCCCCTGTTATCCTTTTTGATAAAAGGAGGTTATCAATTTATGGAAATTTTAAGAGTTGAGAATTTGTGCAAAACTTATGGTAAAGGGGAAGCAGAAGTAAACGCCTTAAAAAATGTGTCTTTTTCCCTTGAAAAAGGCGAATTTGCCGCTGTTGTGGGCGAATCCGGTTCTGGAAAAAGCACCCTGCTAAACTGTATCGGTGCTTTAGATATGCCAACTTCGGGTTCCATTTTTATTGACAGGCAGAATCTGCTTTCTATGAAAGAAGAAAAACGGACGATTTTCAGACGGCGTAATATTGGCTTTATCTTCCAGTCTTTCCAGCTTGTAGCGGAACTGGACGTAGAGCAGAATATTATGTTTCCCCTGTTGTTGGACTACCGTAAACCAGAGCCGGACAGAGTAGATGAAATTCTTAGTCTGCTGGGGCTTACTGAACGCCGCCACCATTTACCGAGCCAGTTATCCGGGGGACAGCAGCAAAGAGTAGCGATTGGCAGGGCACTGATTACACAGCCGAAACTTATTTTAGCAGATGAACCGACAGGAAACCTTGACAGTAAAAACAGCCATGATGTTATTGATATGCTGACCAGTGCTTCAAAGCGTTTCCAGCAAACTATTTTAATGATTACACACAATAACAACCTAACTGCTTTGGTTGACAGGGTATTTCATGTAAGCGACGGTGTTCTTACAGATTTGGGAGGGAGAGCAAATGAAACATTATCTTAAACTTGTTCCTATATCTGCCAAAATTCACCGCAAGCAAAGTAAAATGACACGTATCTGCATTACCCTTGCGGTTCTTTTGGTTGCTGTCATGTTCGGGCTTGCGGATATGTATTTACAGGGTGTTACAAGGCATCAAATGGAGGAAAGCGGTAACTGGCATTATGAGTTTCATTCTATTGATACACAAACGGCTTCCTTTATTTCAGCACGTCCGGAAACAGAGGTTTCCGGATGGCATAATACGGTTTCTTCCGAAGCAGGATATTCTATAAAAGGACAGACCATTTCAATTAGTGCGCAAGAAAGAAAAGTTTTTGAGAATATATTTCTGAATGAAATTATAGAGGGGGAATATCCAAATGCGTCAGGCGAGATTGCCGTATCTTCTTCGCTCAAGGATACTGTTTCTATTTCATTGAATGAGACGGTCGAATTATACAAATCAGACGGAAGCGTAACAGCTTATTCGGTAGTTGGTTTTTTAGATGATACAGAAACCTCACGTTTGGTTGAGGGAGATACACCGATTGCAGTAATGACGCCAACAGGATTCGGGGCACTTGTGGTTGCTGACGCTGATACAAGTTATGTTGTTCAATTTTCGCGTATATGCAATATACCGGATATAATCAAGGGTATAAAGGAAAGTAATCATCTATCGGAGGAGCAGATGACAGGGAATATCCCTCTTTTGAGTATACAAGGACAGATAGCAGGGAAAACAGGTGTAGACCAGATTTATCAAGTCGCTTTTATCCTCTCTGTTATCGTTATGGTGACCTGTATTCTGATGATTTCAAGCAGTTTGAACAGTAATGTTGCAGAGCGGACAGAATTTTTTGGTATGCTTCGGTGTTTGGGCGCAACGAAAAGGCAGATCATGCGGTTTGTGCGTTTAGAGGGAATCTATTGGTGCAGAACAGCTATCCCGATTGGGATTATACTCTCTATACTGATTGTTTGGATTTTATCTGCTGCTATGCGGGTAATAAATCCTCTATGGTTTTCTGCTATGCCGGTTTTTGGCATAAGTTGGATCAGTATCATTGCAAGTATTTTGTTAGGACTGCTGACTGTTTTACTTGCCGTACGTTCTCCGGCAAAAAGAGCAGCAAAAGTCTCTCCGCTTATGGCTATATCGGGAAATGCCGGACAAATGGCTTCATTTCGTAAGTCGGCAAATACAAAGGCTTTTAAGATTGAAATTGCAATGGGTATTCATCATGCAAAATCAAAGAAAAGAAATTTTGTTTTAATGACGGGGGCATTTGCTGTCTGTATTACGCTGTTTCTCACATTCAGTACGCTGATTGATTTTATGAAAAATGCTTTTGTGCCGCCGGAATATACGCCGGAATTGTCTATAGCAAGTGAAACCAATACTTGTTCGATTGACAACAAACTGTTAGAACAGATCAAGCAAAACAATTTTGTCAAACGGGCATACGGGCGAATGTTTGCCTATAATGTCCCAACAGAAAGCAGTGGGAAAAGTTACAATGCAAACCTTATATCTTATGAAGAAAATCAATTTGGGTGGGCGGCAGATTCTCTAGTATCCGGCTCCATAGATACAGTCATGCAGCAGGAAAATCAAATATTATTCGTACAGACGGGAAATATTGACGTGAATGTTGGTGACAATATAACCTTATCTATCAATGACAGGACGCAGACCGTTACGGTTGCTGGAATTTTATCTGACAGTCCTTTAGCCCGTGTAGAGGGAACGGAGACCTTTTTCTGTTCAGAAAAAACCTTTACTGCATTGACTGGTGAAACCGGCTATACTATTATAGATATTCAATTTGAGAATAATGCTTCCAGCGGAAACGTAGAAACAATCGTAAACCTGTTCCCTAATGGCGGGGTGATATTTTCAGACAGCCTTTCAAAAGTGCAACAGCAAAGAAACCTGTATCACACTTTCGCTATCCTTGTTTATGGTTTTCTTTCTATTATTGTTGCAATTACTGTTTTCCATATTATGAATACAATCAATATGGGGGTAGCTGCAAAAATGAAAGAATATGGAGGTATGCGGGCAATCGGAATGAGTGACCGACAGCTTGTAAAAATGATAATTGCAGAAGCGGGAACTTATGCAGTAAATGGAGCAATTTGGGGCTGCATCATAGGCCTTCCTATGCACTGGGTTATCTTTGTGAGCCTGATAACAAATATTTGGGGAACCGCATGGAGCGTTCCGTTCATTCCTCTTATCCTTATAATTGCTATTGTTCTGTTTACTTCTCTTTTAGCGGTTCGAGAACCAGCAAAACGATTGCAGAGAATGTCTATTGTTGAAAACATCAGCGCACAATAAATTTTCACTCTTTCTTGAGCGGGCAGCTTAAAAAGTTACCCGCTCTTTTTTACCTTACAAATCCGTAAGCTAAAATTCATCTTAAAGTAAGCTGATATTGATAAAATACAAATAAAGCATCTGGTGCCTTTTGCAGTGTTCCGGTTCACTTTATTAGGTTTCAATGATATAGGGAGGTGATAGGGGATAAGATGAAACAGATATAGGATGGAGCTGTTTATCATAAGACAGGTGATTATAATGAGTAAAATAGTAATATTATCTTTTTCGGAAGGTGAAGAAGAAGTATGTCAGAGAATATTGCAAATTGTAAGTGAAAGCACTCGCTTCGAAGGCTGTAATGAGCTTCAAGGAGAAAAGAACATTAGTATTGGAGAAATGAAGCTGAACTTGTTAGAGAGGAATGTGATCATACATGGTATGGAGGTTATGCTTACCAATAGGGAGTTTGAAATACTGTATTTATTAGCGCAGAGTCCCGGCAGAATATACAGTAAAGAACAGATTTATGATATTGTCTGGCAGGAGCCTTATTCTGGTGATTATAATATTGTCATGAGCCATATCCACCATATAAGGGAAAAGATAGAGGACAATCCGGGCAAGCCGCTTTACATACAGACCGTATGGGGCATTGGCTATCGGTTTAACAAAAATTTAAGCAGCAGTCTGTGATGTGAAAACAGATTGCTGCTTATTTTTTGTCCTGTACGCCTAAGAGGTATTCGCAGGATACATGGAAGAACTCTGCCAGAGCCACCACTTCATAATCCGGAACGAACCTTGTCCCTTTTTCAATCCGTAAAACAGTCAGGTCGCTAAACTCATATCCGGCAAGCTGGAGCTGCTCGGCAAGGGCTTTCTGTGACAGCTTCCTTTCCGTCCGCAGTTCCATAACCCTTTGACCAATCAGATTTTTGGAGTTGCTTTCTTTGTTCCAATAGATTTTAATATCCTACCACCAACTTTCTAAAGATGAAGTTCCTTATCATTGATTTTACGAAATATTGTTGATAATATACTTCTAAAGATGAAGTGTAGAAGAATTATCTTGTGGAAAGAAAATTGGGGATTGATAATACTGCCTGTAAAATGCAAAATTACGTTTAACAGAAAGGTGGAAACAGACATGAATGAAGTTTTTGAAACATTGGCAGGTGTCTTTGAGGAACTGCGCAGCGAATCAGAGGACAGGGAGTATTCCGTCCAGACGGAGGAAGCAAAAGCAGCCAGCCGGAAACTGAAAAAGAAGCAGAAGGCATTTGAAGCATATCTTTCCAAGCTGCCGAAAGAGGACAGGGAGTTTGTGGAGGACTATATGGATGCGGTGGATCATGCCCATTACAAGGAGGAACAGAGGGCATATTATCAGGGATTTGTGGACAGTGTACAGGTTCTTGACGGACTGGGCATTATAAAAAAGCGTATGCGGATAAAGGAGCTTCTTAAAAAATTCAGCAGATAGATAAAGAGGTGGCTGGCAGGACAGAAGGCGAGCCACCTTTTTGCATAGTTCAGAAAAATCCAGAAATACTCATGAAAAAATTCAGATGTTGGGGATATTCTATTCTTTGGGATGTTTGTATGTCCGAAGATAGGCTTCCACAATAGCAAGGATTGTTGTTATCTGTTCCTCCGTACATTGTGACAGATAGACCAGCAGACGCTTGTAATCGAGATTGTCTGCCGGGGCATCTGGATAGAAAAACGGATCGGCGGAAATATGTAAGGCTTGTATGAGCTGCCTTAGCTTTTCAATGCTTGGCACGTTTCCATGATTTTCGATTTCCTTGATATAGCGGGAGGAAACGCCGGATTTTTCAGCCAGTTCTTCATAGGTCAGCTTCTGGTCGGTTCTGGCTTTCTTCAGACGGAATCCCATTTCCTTGTCAATTTTCTTTTTTCTTGCCATATATGCACCTCCATGTATAGTGTATATTGCACATTTTACTTTTAAAATGCACTAATAAATCACTTTATCAGAGGGGCATAATGCACATAGAAGAATAAAAAGACTTTGGATATTGCATATAAAAAAACGCAGTATCCAGAGGTTTTTTGCGTGAATTTTTATCCTTTGGGTACGTTCAGGGGAATTTATGTGTTCTGAATGGTCTGAGGGATATTTTTTTGACTTTTTGAACCTGTCCGGCTTCTGGCGTGGAAAGGCTCTTTTATAAGGTGTTTTACAGGCAGTGAAGCAGGATATACCCTGATAAGTGAATTATACGCTCCCGTAGCGTATGGAGAAAAAAGAATAACAGATATGAATAACGTCCAGCGGGCATTTTGCCTGTCCGGGCGTTTTTTATATACAAAATTTTTCAACAAATTTTGCACCCACCCGAACATCAGCCTACCGCTATTTGGCAGATACAACGGAAAGGGAAAAGGCGTATGCCTTTGTCACGTCACAGCGGGGGAGGAGGTGAACTCGTATGAAGAAACCTTCTTGCCATGATGAAATGACGGTCAGGCATCGCTTTGACCGCCTGTGCCAGATGTCGCTCAAGGGCGAAGCAATTAACTATTACCGGCACATGGATTACCGCAGGGAACATGAAGCCATGTTTTCTGAACTGTCTGAAAAGGAGCTGAACCAGTTGTTTGTTATGGATGAATACGGAGTGGAAAACAGCCATTTTACAGTGCATGGATATGACATTGAGGTGAAAGACACCCTGATTGCAGAAGCGTTGCAGGCACTTTCGGAACGGAAGCGGAATGTAATACTACTTTCGTATTTTCTGGAAATGAGCGATGCGGATATAGCAAGGGAGATGAACCTTGTCCGAAGCACAGTCCATGAACACCGGACACGCTCACTTGAGATTTTAAGGAAGATTATGGAGGGAAAAGCAGATGAAACAGAGATGTAAGAACAGAGAAGAAAAGAATTTGTTGCCTTTCCATATCATTAAGGCAGCATCAGAAGGCGATGTACTGGCAATCAACACAGTCCTGAAGCATTATGAGGGATACATAATTACCCTGTCCACCCGGAAGATGTATGACGAGGGAGGGCGGCTTCATTATTGTGTCGATGAAACACTGCGCCGGAGGCTTGAAACAAAGCTAATCACAAAGATACTGGCGTTTGAAGCGGTATAAAGGGCGGCTTGCTGCCCTTTTCCATAGCTGACAGGATTTACAGCGGTGTACCTTGAAAATTGAATATACAATAACCTCATAGGACGTGAGAAACTGTGGAGCTACGCAGCAGATACGCTAGGACTGTCTGTTCCGGTAAGGAATTGAAAGTGAAGAAGCATCTGATGATGTTGAAGCAAAGGCACGAGCGAAAAAATATCAGTGTTGGAGTAGAAAACTTCCTGTATAGGAAGCGGGGATTCTATTGGCGAAGAAGCAGTTTCGTGATAATGATACTTCTGGCGAAAGTCAGTCACATAGAAAAGATGATGGTGCAAGTCCAATGTGGGCAGGTTTCCCTCCTGTCACCTGTGAGGATATTTTTAATATGTTTATCAATGAAAGTTTATCTTACAGACGAATTTTCATTGATAAACATATCAAAAAATAATGATTTGGCGTGGGACATGATACATATAGGACAAGCAGATGTCAATATAATGGAATGTGGAAAAGTGAAAGAGGTGTATGTATATTGAGCATAGAAGAAATGAAAAATGTGGATGTAAGGACAGTAAAAAGGGAGGAACTTGCAGATATAAGAGAAGTGGAAGTAAATAAAAGGAAAAGCCGGGAAGGACAGATTAAGGACTATCTCGAACAGATTAAGAATCCTTACTGTTATAGATATGGGGAATATGTTGTTAAGATTGGCTTTGAGGATACAACAGTGACACTTACGGATCGGCTGCAGGAGCTGATATTAAAAACTGCCAGTGCAATGTGAAACTTTCACAAGTGAAATTGCGTATTTCTTCATTGGACAAAAGCGGGAATCTGTGCTAAACTATATTCAGGACTAAATTCATATGTGGAACCCTGATTTTATGGTTTGTCAGCACTATAAAATTAGGAGGAAGCGGTATGGGTGAATACATTTCATACATATCTTATTTGGCTGCTGTGTACCTGCGTCTGTCAAAAGAAGATGAAGATTTGCGGGAGAGCAAGGACAAGAAAGAAAGCAACAGCATCGCCAATCAAAAGGCATTGATATTAAAAGCAATAGAATCTATGCCAAATGTTACCCTTTATGACATTTATATAGATGATGGATTTACAGGACTTAATTTTGAACGTCCAAGTTTTCAGCGTATGTGCCAGGATATTTACGATGGTAAGGTGAATATGGTCATTGTTAAGGACTTGTCAAGGTTAGGACGTGATTACATTGATTCTGGACGCTATGTGAAAAAAATTTTCCCGTCCTATCATGTCCGGTTTGTATCTGTACTGGATCATTTTGACAGCCTGACAGCTACGCAAAGCGATGTAAATCTGCTGATTCCGGTCAAAAATTTTGTAAATGATAATTATAGCCGGGATATATCTGGCAAAGTGAGAAGTCATCAGGAGGTTATGCGTGAAAGCGGGCTGTATATCGGCGCTCATGTTGCATACGGCTATAAAAAACTGGAAACGGACAGGAATAAAATCATACCAGATGAATATGCGGCTGATATTGTACGCAAGATTTTCGACTGGAAGTTGAAAGGTATGAGTTCGGCGGCAATCGCTGAAAAACTCAATGAACTTGGTGTAGCAGCGCCTTCCGAGTACAAAAGACAACTTGGGGGAAATTATAAATGCGGTTTTCAGAAAAATGCAAAAGCAAAATGGTCGGCGGTATCTATTAACCGCATATTAAAGAACAAGATTTATATAGGTGTGCTTGAACAGGGAAAACGTGAAAAAGTCAATTATAAGCTGAATAAGGTTATAGAAAAGCCGGAAACAGAGTGGGCGGTAAAAGAAAATACCCATGAAGCGATTATCAGTAAGGCGGATTTTGAAAATGTGGCAAAACTCTTAAATCTTGACACCCGTAAATCTCCGGATGAAGAAACTTTGTTCATGCTGTCCGGTTTGATGTTCTGTGGGGAATGTGGCAGGAGTATGGTCAGACGTTGTAACCGTTATAAAGCGAAACAGAACATATACTATATATGTGCCACTTATAATAAAGGAAAAGGGTGCAGCCGCCACAGCATAAACCAGTCAGTGGTAGAAGATATACTGCTGGATGCAATCAAAAGGCATATTGAACACGTTGCCAAACTGGATGAACTTTTGACTTTAATGAAAGAGAATGAAGCCTGTTATGATGATGTGGTGGCGAATGACCGGGAAATCCTTGCTAAGTATCAAGAGCTGGAACAGTGTAAGAAGGTGGAAATGGCTTTGCACAGAGATCTGGCGGCAGGGATTATTTCCATAGATGAATATGAGCAGTTTAAAGAAAATTTTGCTCGTAAGTCCGCAGAGATAGAGGAAACAATCAGAAAATTGCAGGCGGAGATAGAAACAGTTTTTAAAGAAGGACTGTTTGCGAATGAATGGATTGATACATTTACGAAAAAAGGAAATATCACATCGTTAGATAGAAGTATCGTTCTGTCATTAGTGGAGAAAATTACTGTTTATGAAGAAAACAGAATTGAGATCACCTTTAAGTATCAGGATGAATACGAAACCTTATGTAAAATTACAAGTAGTATTGCCTGCAATCCTACTGGGCACATTCCGGCATCTATGAAGGGGGTGGGCATCAATGGCTAGGACAGCGGACAGGTATAGAAAGAACTATGTTAAAACAAAGAAAACTGACAAAGTATATCAGGTTGGAGATTATTTAAGGCTATCGGTGGACAGTGACTATACAGGGAGCGACTCCTTAGAAAATCAAAGAAAGCTGGCACAGGAATATATAAGTAGACGTCCTGACCTGAATATAGTAAGAGAATATGTTGATGATGGGAAAACAGGAACAGATTTTTCACGTCCGGCATTTAGCCGGATGATAGCAGATATGAAAGCAGGAATCATTGACTGTGTGATTGTCAAGGATTTATCCCGGTTTGGAAGGGAGTACATAGAAGCCGGCAATTATATTGAGAAGGTATTTCCGTTCTTAGGTGTGCGCTTTATATCCATTGTTGACAGGTATGATAGTGCTGATGCAGATTGCAGCAGAGAACTTTTGCTTATTTCTCTTAAAAACCTTATGCATGAGATGTATGCAAGGGATATTTCCAAGAAAGTAGGAAGCACCTTTCGGACGAAACAGGAAAAAGGGATGTTCTATCGCAGTGCTACGATTCCTTATGGATATAAGATGAATGGAAGTGGTACGAATTATATGATCTGTGAGCAGACAGCTCCGATTGTACGGGAGATATTTAAACAGTGCGGCGAGGGGATTTCTAATTATGCAATAAGCCGATGGCTGTATGATAACCATGTTTATACACCACAGCAATATGCTTCGACAGGCAGTGTATATAGGAAGCCGGAAGAAGAGCTGAAAATATGGCATTGTTCTACAATTAAGCGGCTTCTGGAAAACCCTGTTTATATCGGAAGGGTTATAAGACATCAATCAGAGCAGAGCTTTTTTGCGGGGAAAAAGGCAAGTCCAGTACCGGAACAGGAGCAGATTGTTATTGAGAATAACCATGAACCGATTATTGAAAAGTCGATGTTTGAGATTGTCCAGAAGATACTAAGTCAGACAAAGGATAAAAAAACCGAATCTGCCTGTGAACGCCAAACGGTTGTATTTGAGAGAAATATATTTCAAGGGAAGCTGTTCTGCGGCTCTTGTAAGGCAAATATGGTCAGGGTAGGCGCTTATCGCTCTGTCAATGGGGTAAAGGAGCAATACAAGATTTTTAAGTGCAGTACTCATAGAAATCACTGCGATTTATGTGATACAAGGTGGATTGCAGAGGACTTGCTGTGTGATATTCTGTATGGCACGATACGCAGGCATTTGAGTTTGATAAAAGGGATAAAGAAAAAGATAGAAAAAGATATTCGTTATTCCTTTGAAGAAAATCTGAAACAGACAGAATGGAAAAGACAAAAGATTGTGAGTACAAAGAACCTATTGGAGCAAGAGTATATGCAGAAATATTCAGATTATGCGGAAGGAAGTATCTCACAGGCGGCATTTCTGCAATATAAAAGTACCTATCATGAGAAAATAGAACTATGCGGGAAACAGGAGAATGTTTGTACTAAAGAGGTAAAAGGGATAAAGAAGTGTCAGGCGGCTTTGCAAAAACTATTGTCGGACTGGCTTTGCTTTCAGAATACAAGGAAATTGACGGAAACAATGGTAGAAATCTGTGTTGACAGAATAGAGCTTTTTACTGATAACCGGGTGGAAATAAAGTTAAGGTATCAGGATTGCTTTTCGGTTCTTGATAGTTGGATGCAAAAGTCCAGCTAAGAAATGTCAATAGGTAAAATGAAAAATGATTAAAAAGTTTTTTTCAAGCGGTTGATGTAAAAAAGGGTAACTTTAATAAGCCCACCCCTATGGAAATTTTCAAGACTCATAAAAATTTGTTAAGCTGCGCTCTGTACCTTGTCAGGATGCGCTGCCAGATACCGTTTACAGTGTTCCTGAGGAGTGATGACCTCAAACGGCTTATTGTCCCGGAGCATAGCAAAGATGATGTTGCATATCTTGTGCATCACAGCCCCGACAGCCACGTTTTTCTTCTTGGCTTTGCATTTGTCGGCATAATAGCTGTGGATGACCGGATTTACAGGCATCCCGCTGCCCTTGTCCACCTTAAGGTTATTGAGCGCCACCATATGCAGGATGCGCCTGGCGAGGCTGGAACCCCTTTTTGACATATGTACCTTGTCCCCGTTGAACTTCCCGGACTGCTTTACGGCAGGGTCCAGGCCGAAGTAGGCATACAGCTTCTTCGGGGAAGGGAACAGGTCAAAAGAGCCCATTTCTGCGACCAGGACAACCGCGCTCATGAAGCCTACGCCGCGCAGTGACTGAAGAAGAAGGATACGGCCATAAACCGGACTGTCTTTCAGGCCATCAACAGTAGCATGGATTGCTTCCATAATTGTGTCAAGGCGTTTCTGGTACTCCCGGTAAGAGTCTATGTAGAGCCGGATGCGGACGGAATTGCTTTTCAGGGCCCGTCCAAAGATGGCGGCATCTTCCGCTGCAGTCCGCAGGGCATCATACCTGGCCAGGGCATACTTTTCCCCAAAACGTGCTGTGGAGCGGATTGTTTCCACCACCGTTTCCTTTGGGGCAGCAAGAAGATCCTCCGCAAGCGGGTAGGCGTCCAGGAGCTTTAAGGAAGTCTTGGTGGTGACCTTGCTGAACACTTTCCGGTATGCGGGAAATGACACTTTCAGCTCTGCAGTGAGCTTCAGGACGACAGCGGACTGCAGATCCTTGAAGTAGTAGTAGTCCCGGACCAGGTTACGCAGGTCGATGACCTCATCATCAGGGATGATGGAAACCTTCAGGGAAGTATCCAGCCCTACCCTGGCAGCTTTTTTTGAATCAAATTTATCATTATGTAGTTTCCTTACGTTCATATTTGTGCTATTCTTAGTAATGATAGGATTAATGACCGAGCAGTCAAAACCCTTATCACGAAGGAAGCACAGGAGTGGGATGTGGTAGATCCCGGTGGACTCAAGGAAGCAGCGGCTTTTAAGAGAATACGCCTCTTGTGCTTCCTTTATTTTTGCGACGGCAAGTTCCCGGGACTGGGGATCGGAATGAACGATCTTAAAAGGTTTCCCGGCAAGGGTGCCGTTTGGGAGCATGATGGACATCCATGTGAAATCTGCCCCGACATCAAGCCCGACTGAGAGATAGGGGATGCTTTCCAGCATCTTAAGTACTTTTTGGTATTGCATGGTTTTATCCTTTCTGGCAGGTATCCATTTCCAGAAGGCGGATACACAACCTAGCGGCTTATACAGGTATAGCCTGGGGCTTCCCAACCAGCCAAAACATAAATCACCACCGAATGGACTGACAGACTTAATTGGAGGTTTCACCAGCCGGAAGGCCGGTTCCCAAGGAGGCGTCGTCAATGATCCTGCCTCAGTGATTATACCTCTATATTTTGTCTGGTGCATTAAGGAAACCTCAGACATGGTAAAAATTTTTATCAATAACCTCTGATGGAAGGGGAACCCTCCTTCAGCTATTCATCAGATATGACTTTGTAACTTATTAACTTTATAGCTCTTGTGGCTATATCATTATTATACTAGGAGGTGTGATTTTATGCTGTTTATGATTCTGGCACTGTATTTAAGGCTGTCAAAAGAAGATGGTGATATGGTTGATGAAAGCAATAGTATCACAAATCAAAGGCTCATTCTACGCAAGTTTGTGGAGCAAAAACCGGAATTTGCGGGTTTTGAGATAAAGGAATACATAGATGACGGATTCAGCGGTAAAAATTTTGAAAGACCGGGGGTTCAGGAACTATTGGAAGATGTAAAATCCGGTAAAGTGTCCATTATCATTGTGAAGGACTTCTCACGCTTTGGAAGAAACCATATTGAAGTCGGTAATTACATTGAAAAGATATTTCCATTATTGGATGTTCGATTTATCGCTGTCAATAACAGCTTTGACAGCAAAGACTATAAAGGAACGACACCAGATATGGATGTTGCGTTTGAGAATCTGATGTATGATTATTTTAGCGAAGAAAACTCTGTTAAAATTAAAAATGACCTGATGGGAAGGCGTAAGAGAGGAAAATACCTTGCTACATTTGCGGCGTTTGGTTATAAAAAATCGCCTACTGACCATAACCGTATAGTAATAGATGAGGAAGCGGCGGCTATTGTACGCATGATTTTTGAGAAGTATGCAGAATGTGGAATTAAGGCGGAGGTGGCGAGGCATTTAAACCAGAAAGATATTCCTACGCCACAAATCTATGCAGTGAAAAGCGGCAGCACCTACCAATGGAAATATCAGGGCGAAAAAAAGGTGTGGAATGGCTCTATCATAGGAAGAATTTTGAAAAATGAGATATATGTGGGAAATACAGTTTTTCACAAAAAGGAAACTATTGAGGTCGGTTCAAGAAGAACGAAATGCCTGTCGAAAGATGAATGGGAAGTCTGCGAAGGCACACATGAACCAATCATATCAAAGGAATTATTTGAATATGTGAACAGCATGGATGCCCGGACAAGCAGCATAAAAAAAATGGCAGATCGAGAAAATTTAGATAAGACGGTATATTGTGAGGGAGAAAAGAGAAAAAGGGGAAGTGCGGATTCGCCTGTTAAGGGATTGGTAAAGTGCGGTGGATGCAGACACAATATGCAGCGTCGAAGCAGATTAAATGCGTCTTATTATTGCAGATATTACTATGAAACGAAGCAGGAGGGATGTTGCCCGGAGAATGTCAAGGAAACGGAACTCATAGCAGTTGTTTTGTCAGCAATCAGGAATCAGGCAATGCTGGCAGGGGAAATGGGAAGGTTACAGGATTTATATAACAATCAGTTCCAGGAGCGTGTCAAGGCGGATCAGGAGCAAAAGGAGCAGCTTCAGGAACAGATTCAAAAACTTACAGATAGCAATTTTTCACTGTATGAAAGCTATGCAAAAGGTGAGATTGATGCTGACTGTTTTTTACAGAAAAAAGAAAATAACAATAAGCAGATAGAAATATATGAAGCAGAACTTAGGGCTTGCCATTCAAAAGAAACAGCAGTACCGGATGAAAAGTCTGATTTGTTAAACTTGTTAAAAGGAAAAGAAAATCTAACAGACCTTACAAAAGAGGTTGTCAGACAGCTTGTAGATGCGGTTTATGTATATGGCGGCAACCGGGTTGAGGTTGTCTTTAAGTTTCAGGACAAAAGCGTGGAAACATTGAAAAATTAAGGTTTTTATGATATTATAAGGACAGGAGAATAGGATATGACAAATGAGCAGAAAAGGGAAGAGAAACAGAAGCTGCTTTTAGAACGCTTACAGGAAATGAGTTATTTTGATGACGAATTTATGACAAAATGTCTGGAAGATTATCCCAAAGGGGTAGAACTGATGCTGCGCATTATTATGAATGATGCAAAGTTAGTTGTAAAAGAAGCACAGGTACAGGCGGTAATAAAGAACCTGCAAGGGCGTTCTATCAGAATGGATGTTAAGACAAATGATGTGTCAAAGAAACAGTACGATGTAGAACTGCAACGAGCCGACAGTGGGGCAAAGCCGAAACGTGCGAGATATAACAGCAGTTTAATGGATGCAAATTCCATTCTTCCGGGAGATGATACGGAAATGCTGGCGGAAACGTATGTGGTATTTATTACAGAGAATGATGTGCTTGAAGGTAATCTCCCGATTTATCATATTGACAGGACAATTCAAGAAACAGGGGCGTTGTTTAATGATAAAGCACATATTATATATGTAAACGGAGAGATTAAAGATGATACACCATTAGGGCGGTTGATGCACGATTTAAGCTGTGCTGATCCAGACGATATGAATTATAAGGAATTAGCAGACCGGGCAAGATATTTCAAGAAAGATGAGGAAGGACGAAAAATTATGAGTAAAATCATGGAGCAGCTTTTAAATGAAGAAAAAATTGAAGCAGCAAAGCGTATGCTGGAAAGAGGAAAAATGACAAAAGAGGAAATTGCAGAGGATTTAGATTTGCCATTGAGTGTAGTGGAAAGACTTGAGAATGATTTACAACTGGCATAATGAATTTTGCGGTGGATTGTGAAAGCAGGAACTCATGAAACGGAGAAATCCTGCTTTTATTATATTGATTTTCTTGTTTTGGTATTATTCAACAATAAGAGAAAGGAAAAAACCATTATTACAAGATGTTTTTCACAAAGTTCGTGTCACTAACTTGACACAAGGGGGTTTAAAGGCAATGGAAGAAATGGGCCAATTAAACGGTCACAGCCAGATTGCCAGTAAAGACATGTGTACCTTCCTGATCCTGAACGTTTCTTCCTTTCAGTTGATTCCCGTTAATATGATTGCCTACCGCAGCCAGTACGGCTCTGCCAATCCCGCATCCATTTTAGGTCCCGCCATGATTGCCACCTTTTTTTCCACCCTGGCAGGAGTCGTATTCGCCAAATTTATGTATGCTCTGCCGCAAACACGCAAACACGCCCGTAACCCTAAGCTTCCCCCAAAGGAAATCCCCTCTACATACAGCCGCAGCCAGGCTGATTTATCCAAAAAGAAAAAAGGAGGTATCTTTCATTGAAAATCCTCCTTTTTTTATCAGACGCCATGATCCCGCTTTTGATTTTTTCCATTGTGGGATACGGACTTTTAAGCCATCATAATGTATACGATGATTTTATCAAAGGCGCCAAAGACGGCTTTCAGACGGTAATCGGCATTATGCCCACCTTAATCGGCCTGATGGTAGGAGTCGGAATCCTTCGGGCCTCCGGATTTCTGGATCTGCTGTCCCAGGCCCTGGGAGTCCTCACCGAGCCTCTTCATTTTCCGGCAGAACTGGTGCCTGTTTCCATTGTGAAAATGTTTTCCTCCTCTGCAGCCACCGGACTGGTACTGGATATTTTCAAGGAATTCGGCCCGGATTCTTACTATGGCACCATAACCTCCATCATGATGAGCTGCACCGAAACCATTTTCTACACCATGAGCATTTATTTTATGACCGCCAAAGTACAGAAAACCCGCTACACCCTGGCAGGCGCCCTTTTTACCACATTAGTCGGAACCATTGCCAGTGTTATTCTTGCGCAGATTATGTAGAAAAATCCCTCTGCCGCAGCAATTAAGATGAAATCTGCCAAATCTCTTTCATGAGGATTATGCCCTGCCGTCAATTTTTTTCAAATACTGCTTTGTCTCCGCAGCAACCACGCCGCTCAGAGCAATAATCGCAATCAGATTGGGAATTGCCATCAATCCGTTAAAGATATCTGCAATGGTCCACACTGCGGAAACCGTCATAAAAGGCGCTGCCAGAATACATAAAATATAAATCCGGCGGTATATATTCACTGCCTTCTGGTTTCCGTTTGTCAGATATTCCAGACATTTTTCGCTGTAATAATCCCAGCCGAGTATGGTGGTAAATGCAAAACATACCAGACAGCACATCAGGATAAAGGACGACACCGCCGGCGCAAAAGGCAGTCCAATCTGAAACGCCCTGGTGGTTACGTCCACACCCTCCAGACCGATATCCCAGGTTCCGGTAATTACGATCGAAAGACCTGTCATGGTACAGATAATCACTGTGTCAATCACGGTTCCCAGCATGGACACAAGGCCCTGGGAGGCCGGCTCGTCTGTCTGAACTGCTGCAGCAGCAATGGGTGCGCTTCCCAGACCTGCTTCATTGGAAAAAATTCCTCTGGCCACACCTTTCTGCATGGCCAAGAGCATAGCGCCCAGTGCGCCGCCTGCAGCAGCCCTAAGGCCGAATGCGCTCTGTACAATCGTAACAAAAGCCGCCGGAATCTCTTTGAAATGAAAAATTAAAATCAGCGCCGCAGCTGTAACATAAGTGGCCGCCATAAAGGGCACAAGCACCTGCGCCACCCCGGCAATTCTCTGAAGCCCTCCGATCAACACAAGGGCCACACAGGCAGTCAGAATGATTCCTGCTATAATTACCGTCCAGGAATATTCTCTGCCCAACAGATTGACACTCCACTGATTCTCAGGATCAAAGAAGCTGTTCACTGCGCTGGTGATTCCATTAATCTGGGTAAAGGTTCCGATTCCAAGCACTCCCGCAGCAATACCGAAGAATGCAAACATTTTACCAAGCCACCGCCAGTTTTCACCCATTCCCCGTTCTATGTAATAAAAAGGGCCTCCCAAAATATGCCCGTCCTCCGCCACCACGCGGAATTTTATGGCAAGCAGACATTCTGCATACTTTGTAACCGTACCTAAAATTGCTGCCATGACCATCCAAAACAAAGCTCCCGGCCCTCCGGCAACAATAGCAGTGGCAACGCCCACAATATTTCCGGTTCCAATAGTGGCAGACAATGCAGTGCAGAGGGCTCCAAATCCGGACACCTCTCCTTCTTCTCCGGCAGATTCATCAGAAATCAAATTTCTAACAGCCAGAGGAAGTCTGCGGAGCTGCAGCCCCCGCAGCCGAACCGTCAGAAAACAGCCCACCAAAAGAATCAATACAATCAGCGGAATTCCCCAAACCAGGTCGTCCACTGTCTTTAAAAACGCATTAATATCCATAGATTCATCTCCCTTTTCTCCAAACCTCTTCCTGCTCCCGGGTATCTGACTGTGCAGTACCCTGTGCTGCAACTTCCCTTCCTAATCCAGATACCCTGTGCTGCAACTTCCCTTCCTAATCCAGATACCTCCCGATTTGCGGCATCCAGTCGCCGATAAATAATTCATTTTTCAAAGCCACATCAAAAATCGGCGTAAAAAACCTTACAAAAAGCTGAATCACCTGCTGCCAGTTTGGCTCTCCTGATTCTGGCTCAATTTCATCACCGTCACAAAGCGGCAGAGATTTTGTCCAAAAACGGCCCATATAATTCTCCCACCGTTTTTCCATATACTTATAGTCCTGAAAACTGTCCACAATCTCCAGCCGCTCCTTCAGCCCAGGAATTGCATTTTCCAGAAAAAGCTGTCCAAAACTTTCAGATACTTTTCTTCCGCTTATCATCTGTGTGGTGAGAATATCGTACCCGTCTTTGTACCAGGACATGGGAGTGATTAATTCCAACTCCTCCACTATTTTATAAAAACTTCTGGACAAATATTCCTCTTGGGAAAACATATGGTAAATTATTTTCTCCTGGGACGCCGAATCCTCCAATGTCTTTTCTTTTATCTGAACAGCAGTTCCCGCATAAGGAATCAATTCCAGTTCAAAAGGAATCTGAAAGGGCCATTCCAGAATTTTTAAACGAATTCTGGGATTCTTGCTTCCCCACTGCCACTTTTCACTGAGTTTTCGATACAATACAACCTGCAGCTCCTGTTGGGGAGCATTCTGCGGCTCTTTTTCTATCTGTTCCATATCATTCTGAGGCTCCTCCTGCTCCCATTCAGCGCCCTCAATAAAAAAAAGGCCCTCCAACTCCTCTGCTGTCTCTGCAAATTCTTCCTCAGAAACAAAAAACTCCAGATAATTGACTAAATGCTCCTGATACCATTCCCGATTTAAAAATTTATCATTTTTGAGCAGCAACTTGGCCCTCAGAGAAGAATCGTATATTTTTTGTATTATTTTTTCCGCGCCGCTTCCTGCGATCAGGTTCATTTCCGGAAACTGATATACTTCACTTTCTTTATCCATTTTATTTATCCCTGTAATTACGATACGTTACTTTGATCCGTTCTTATGAAACATGCATTTTTATTATATTCTTATCCACTTACCCTGTCAATTATGAATGAAAAAAGAATCTCGAAAATGAGATTCTCTTCCAATGTCTTATTTCCAGTCTTTTTTCCTGTTGAATTTCAGATCCTTATAACTCATCTTCCGCTGTTTTCTGCATTCCAGCTTATATTTAATCAGATAGTAATTATCTACAAATTTATAAATGCCGAAGCCGATTCCAATAAGCAGCGCAACTGCCAGTACCCCCAGCAGAATGTACTTTATATTAATGTTTACTACTACTTTTTCTTCCTGCTCATTATCTTCTTTTTCCTCATTCTTTGCCTTCTGGAACTTATATTCAGACACCTTTGCCCCGGTTATTTCAATATCTGTTCCGCCTACAGTCCGCCCGGCATACGTATAATGAATATTTCCGATAACATCTTTCGAATTATTGATTTCTGCAATTTCCGGCACAGCGTCAGTAAATGCGGCAGCTTTGGGAAGCACAATGCATCCCTCTTTATTCAATCCCACAAAGGAATCCTCATTTTCAAATATCTTATTCTCTTTGATATCCTGAGAATAATTTTTCTCATTCTCCGCTACATTCCAGAGCTGAAAATTCTCAAAGCAGTAATCAAACAGGGCTCTGGTATCCTGATAGTGATTGGGCGCCTGCTCCCTGGTTACCACACAGATCAAAGTCATGCCGTCTTTTTCTGCAAAAGTAGCCAGCGTACTTCCGGCCACACTGGTGTATCCAGTCTTTCCGCCGATACAATAGTCGTACAGATACTGCTTGTCTCCCTTGTAATCATTAAGCATCTTATGATGGTTGCTCAGATAAGTTTCTTCATCATGCTTATTGGTAGGCGGTATGGTGTGGCGCCTGGTGTTGACAATCATGCGGAACACATCATTTTTCAGGGCTTCTCTGGAAATCAGAGCCATATCATAGGCACAGGTGACATGCTCTTCGTCCGGCAGGCCGTGGGGATTGTTAAAATGCGTATCCTTGCACCCCAGCTCCTTTGCCTTGTCATTCATCATATTGATAAAGTCATCATAATCCTTGCCCACATGCTCTGCAATGGCATAGCCGCATTCATTGGCAGACTCCAGCATCAGGCCGTACAGACATTCTTCCATGGTCATAACTTCATCCACGTCCCTGGAAATGCCGGACCCTTCCGTCTTGTAAACTGCATTCTTGGAAAAAACCACTTCTTCATCCAAATTGCTGTTTTCCACCGCCAGTAAACTTGTCATAATCTTTGTAATGCTTGCAGGGTATGACTGCTGATGGGAATTCTTATCATATAAAACCGTTCCTGTGGACGCCTCGATAACAACCGCTGATTCCCCTGCAATCTGTGGGCCTTCCGGCCAGTATTCTTCCGCCCGGACAGTCACAAAATTCATCTGAAAGAGACTTACAGCCCCTATAATCAGACCTGTCCATATCTTTCTCTTTTTCATGAAATTTCTCCTTAAGTTCTCCTGCAGGCTGCATGAACGCCTTCAAACTGCCTGCCGCATCTTTGTTAAGATATTTTACGAAATATCTCATTTATTTTACAAATCTGTTACAAGTTTCATATAGTATAACATATTGCAAGTTGCGTTGCAACTTCTGGTATGGTATTATAGCTTTATTATATCATTTTTCGGAGGTATTTATGAGATTGAGAAATATCCCAGGTTCCAGAGAAGCCATTGCAGAAAGTCATTGGTGCATCCAGGAACCGGAGCAGTATAAAGGAAACTGGCGGCAGGTTTTTTGCAGCGGCAATCCCATCCATATTGAAATCGGCATGGGAAAAGGGCAGTTTCTAATGACTCTTGCAAAGCAAAATCCCCAAATCAACTATATCGGCATTGAAAAATATTCCAGTGTCCTCCTTCGGGCCCTTCAGAAAATGGAAGAAGAACCTCTGGAAAATATCCGCTTTATCCGAATGGAGGCAGAGACCATCTGCGATATTTTTCAGGAAAATGAGATAGCAAAAATCTATCTGAACTTTTCTGATCCCTGGCCGAAAGACCGTCATGCAAAACGGCGGCTTACTTCCCGTCAGTTTTTTGCCCGCTACAATTCCATTTTAGCAAAAGAAGGTAACGTGGAATTTAAAACGGACAACCGGGAGCTTTTTGATTTTTCCCTGGAGGAAGTAAAAGAAGCAGGATGGACGTTAGACGGAATCACCCGGGATCTGCACCGGGACGAAAGTATGAATGCCGGAAATGTCATGACAGAATATGAAGAGCGTTTTTCCTCTATGGGAAATTCTATTTACAAATTGATTGCATCCAGGTAAGAGAAAGCGTATAATAAAATTGTTCCAGGTTTTCAGCATGTAAAGGAGTATATTATGAAAAGTACAAAATTAATTGCCCCAGTGATTATTACAGTAATTCTGATGCTGTTTTTGCTTAGTTACTTTTTCTTATGGACGATTTTGCCTGTACCTGCTGTCATAAAAATTGTATTTCTCCTGGCGCTGTTGGCCCTTATGGGCGTTTCAGTGTACAACTTAGTGGAAAGAATTCAAGAGATAAGGAGCGGTGAAGAAGATGATCTTAGTAAATACTGATTATATTACCGGCAAAGAGCTTGAAATGCTCGGCCTGGTAAAAGGAAGCACGATTCAGTCCAAAAATATCGGACGTGACATTACCCAGGGCTTTAAAACCATTGTTGGAGGCGAATTGAAGGCTTACAACGAAATGATGAATGAAGCAAGGGCCCTTGCCACCAAGCGTATGGTGGAAGAAGCAACCGCTTTAAAGGCAGACGCGGTTGTGAACATCCGGTATGCTTCTTCTGCGATTATGCAGGGAGCCGCTGAAGTAATTGCTTATGGAACGGCAGTAAGATTTACCAATTAGAAGCTTCGCCTGTTTTTATATCAGGCCCTTAGAAACAATTCAGACAACAAAAACAGCGGGACTGTCCTTCGTTTCATCAAAGGACAATCCCGTTGTTTTATGTATCAAGTGCATATATTTGGCAGCAAGCGGCTTTCCCGCCTTTTATAAGAATACAATCTCCTGCTTTCCTGCATCCACCCGGATACGGGCGCCATAAGGCAGGATCGCTCTGGGCAGTGCATGTCCAACATTCACATTATACAGAATCGGCAACTCTTTATCCCCAAACATTTCCAAATAAACTTTCTTATATTCTTCATAATACTGCTCATCCTGGGGCTTGCCCACAATCATCCCGTTAGCGCCCTCAAATACCCCTGCCCGTTCCAGAGATTGCAGCTCTGTATACAGCAATTCGGGCGAAGGCTTTTCCTCACAAGTTTCCAAAAAAACAATTTTCCCTTTCCACTCTTCTTTTTTGGGAAAAATATGATATTTCCGGCAAATTTCTCCTTCTTCTTTATATCGTTTGGACTCCAGCATATCATACATTGATTCCAGGCAGCCGCCAAGTAATTCCCCTTCAAAAACCCGGGCTCCCTGAAGAAGCTCATATCCGCGGGTTTCCTTATGGGAAATACGCTCACTCCCTACTGCAGCCCTGGAAAAATCCACCCGTTCCTCATACCAAGTCCCGCTTGGACGTATGGAATGAAAGCCATGGAAACAGCCTAAAAAGGCTTCCCGGGAATAAGGCAGCATTTCATTTGCCATTTCAGCAAATTCACACAGAAATGACTGGCCATAAAACGTCTGAAGCCCGATTCTATAAAACATCAGATGATTCACCGTGGTATCTGAAAATCCCAGAAACAGCTTGGGAGAATTCCGTACCGCCTGAATAAACTCTGTATCCTCCATCAGATAAGGCAGCAGTCGGAATGTGTCATCCCCGCCGATTGCAGCAATAATCCCATGGATGGAAGTATCCAAAAAAGCCTGCTTCAAATCTTCCGCCCGCTTTTGGGGATATTGATTCAGATAATCCTCCCCTTTCAGTGAGTTGGGCATAAACACCGGAGTAAGCCCGAATTCCTCCATT
This sequence comes from Lachnospiraceae bacterium, assembly GCA_910575555.1. GTDB lineage: Bacteria > Bacillota > Clostridia > Lachnospirales > Lachnospiraceae > Petralouisia. The sequence continues at coordinate 37,617 of CAJTFX010000035.1, forward strand.
CGTTTCCTGCCGATTTCCAGGCTGTGGCTGCAGCATTCTTCTCCAAGCATTCCGCTGGAAAGGCTGACGATTGCAATGCGGTCGCCGGGCTTTAAATAGTGGGGTTTTATCATTTTGATTCTCCTTTGCAAATTTTCTCGGTTCTGTGTTCGCACCTGAATCCCCTTTTCTCATTTGCCATTTACGCTTGATCCACAGCCCGTTCCACAATCCCCTTAATCACCTTCACCACAGCCTTCATTCCTTCCACTGTCACATGCTCCTTAGGCCCGTGGAAGGCATATCCTCCCGTTCCCAGGTTCGGGCAGGGAAGTCCCATAAAACTCAGCCTGCCGCCGTCCGTGCCGCCCCGGATAGGCAGGGAATCCGGTTCCATTCCGGCTGCTTTGATGGCTTCTTTTGCTTTTTCCACCACAAAGAAATGCTTCTCCATCACCTCCAGCATATTCCGGTAGCTCTCTTTCAGTTCCAGCGTTACTGTGCCTGCGCCGTATTTTTCATTCATCTTCTCTTCAATTCCGCGAAGGGTCTGCTGCCGCTTTTCAAAGATTTCGCTGTCGTGATCCCTGACAATATAGTCCAGACGGGCCTCGTTGACATCTCCGCTCATTCCCTCCAGATGATAGAAGCCTTCCCGTCCTTCCGTATGCTCCGGTGTCTCCTGCACTGGCAGCAAAGACTGAATTTCACAGGCAATGGAAGCTGCATTGACCATAATATTTTTGGCGGAACCGGGATGGACGTTCACTCCTTTAATGATAAAACGGGCAGATGATGCGTTAAAATTCTCATAAGCCACTTCACCCTCATAGTCCCCATCTACCGTATAGGCATAATCTGCCTGAAAATAATCCAGATCAAACATATCCGCCCCGGCTCCCACTTCTTCATCGGGAGTAAATCCGATCCAGATATCTCCATGAGGCATCTTCTCTGCTATAATTTCTTCCGCAGCAGTGACAATAGCTGCAATTCCCGCCTTATCATCCGCACCCAAAAGAGTTGTACCGTCTGTGGTAATCAAAGTCCTTCCTTTTAAAGAAGATAAATGGGGAAAATCACTGACTTTTATCACATCTCCGGTTGCCGGAAGAACCACATCTTCTCCATTATAATCTGAAATCACCTGAGGCTTCACATCTTTTCCAGAAAAAGCTACCGCTGTGTCCATATGGGCAATAAATCCCATGGGCTTCTTCTGCTCGAATCCTTCTGTCGCCGGAAGCAGGCCGTAAACATAACAATGTTCATCCCTCTTCACTTTTACCAGTCCCAGTTCCTTTAATTCCTTTGCCAGTTCATCTGCAAGGGCAAACTGCCGCTCTGTGCTTGGGATGGTATCTTTGCCATCCTCAGAAGTGGTCCAGTAAGAAACATATTTTAAAAATCTCTCCTGTATTTTCATAATAACCTCCAATGTAAAACCTGTTGTTTCTGAATTTCAGCTGAAATTAACAGCAATATTTCTGTCAGGATTTCAGCATCACTTCTGAATCTCCGTTACCTTCACAGGATTATCCCCTTCCAGATAGGAAATCCGAATGCTGTCTCCTGTATTATATTTTATAATATCAAGCAAATCCGCATTGGACAAGTCAATGTCAAAGATCTCTTCTTTTCCCTCCAATGAAAAATAAATATGGGAGGTTCCCTCAATATTAACCGGCATCAAACTGCCTATTTTCCCGGAAGCTGATTTGCTCTCCTGGCCGCTTCCCGCGGCAATTCCGTTGGTTTTCAAAAGCTGGGTATAGGATTTCTCACATTCCTTAATGGAGTCACCGGTAGCCACCCACTGGTATTTCTGAATATTTACCATGGCATACATTTTCACCAGTCCTGCGCCGTCTTTCAGCGCCATAAAATACGTGGGTTCCCCGGAAATATTCAAAAGCAGCGGAAATGTTGCCTGATAGCCCAGATTCTGTACCTGGCCTTCTGCAGACGACATGGCAGATTTCTCCGTCGCGCCCTCTATTTTGTAAAAACGTGTCTCCATGGTACGCTGATTCATCAGCACAAAGCCCACATTCGACTGATCGCCGCTGACGCTGGTAACGCCGGAATACACCCAAACATCGTCCTCCAGGGCAATATAATTATAGCCGTCTGTAGTTTCCAGACAGTCCTTCTGTCCCAGAATACTGTTGAAAAATCCGTGCTTCAAGGTTCCGTTATAGTCATAAAGCTCCATCAAAAGCTCCGCCTGAAATACTTTATCCACCCATTGGGGAACATCTTCAATCTTATAATCACTGCATTCTCCTGTTACCGCATTGCAGATTACAACATTTCCAATGGTCACTCCTCCAAACAGTCCGATATTAAACTTTTTCACCGGACAAATCCAGTAAGGGGTTCCCTCTTCATCAATTTCAAAAAACAACTGCTCTGTGAAGATATAGGTAGGATACTTAAAACGGAGATGCCGGTAAATGTTCCGGTTCAGATATTCTGATTTGGAATATTTGATCCCTTCGCTTAATTTCACGCATTCAGTATCCTGGGTAGCCATATCTATCTTTATATAAGCGGGAATTCCTGATTTCTGGTTCGTCAGCCACTTGATGGGGCTGGCATAAACCAAAGGCGATACCCTTACCGGCTTATTATTTACATTAATCTGGCTGTAATCGTTGGCTACTTCAAACTGCGATACCATATCCACCATACTTCCCATTTTCCGATCTCCCAAAAGGGCTGCGGAATCTTTATCTAAAATAGGAATCGTATTGTAATCCACCTGTGAAATATCTTCAGAAAAATTCCGTTCCTCAACGGTCATCAATTGCTGATACTTCTTTGCATTGATAATCGGAGAAGAAAGAAACGTTCCAATCACCAGAATTAAAATTAATATCCCTGTTATGCCGAATCCAATTTTAGAAACCATTCCGAACTGGATGTCCATCAGCTGATGAAGTCCCCCTTTGCCCTGGCCCTTTTCTCTCCCTTTCCATGACTTCCGAAACGAAAAAAGCAGGGTCAGAACAATAGCCCCTCCAATCAGAAACCACCAGGTTCCCATGGAATGAATATTGAATGCAGGAATCGTAATATAGTAATATAGAAATGCTGCAATTGCCAAAAGAAACACAATCACTATATTTTTACCAGTTTTTTTCATTTTTCTTCTCCTTAATTGTATTATTTAATTAGTACAATTCTACCCTTTTCTAATTATTATGTCAAGTTAGCTAAATGTTAAAAAAAAATTAAAAAAGTTCTTGCAATTCTAAATTTTTTATTATATAATATATCTCGTGTTAAAGATATAACAGACGCGCTTCTAGCTCAGTTGGTAGAGCACCTGACTCTTAATCAGGGTGTCCAGGGTTCGAGCCCCTGGAGGCGCACTGAAAGCACTGTTTTTGATGACTGTGAGCATCGGGGACGGTGTTTTTTTTGTGACTTTTTCAGGTAAATGGGTAATCTATATAAGGATAAAATAAGTTTGGCGCGAAATCCGGCGCGAAGTGGTCGCGAATTCGGCGCGGATATATAGATAGTATGCCTGATTGGAGCTTTACAATTCTATCAATATTAATATAAAAAAGAATGCGTTATACGCATTCTCCGCGCGTGAGCGGGTTGCGCAGCAATAAACATCATCTCCGCAAGCTGCGCATAATCATCTGTACTTGTATAGGAAATCTGGAGGAATCTTCCTATACAAGCACAAAAGCAGGGAAATCCCTGCCTGCTCTTTTTAAATTTCTTTTGTTTTTTCCGGTTCATACTTCCTTGATACATCACATAATTTCATTACATCATTACAAATATTAAGCTCACAGCTATACTCCATGCAGGCCAATTTCCTGATATAAAAATTATATTAAAACGCTGGAAAGAAGAAGGAATCTTAAAAAGCGAAAAAGACCGTTATATTTCAGACATTCAGATTGTAAAAGAGATGCCAAAAGTAAAAGGATACATGATTAATATGCCAGAACAGAAAGGGCATCAATAACAGAAAAGGGCAGTCAATGAATAAAAACCACCTGATTTCAATTCAGATACACAGGCAGTACCATCCTGTAAACAAAAAATGCCCGAAATCCCGTAGAAAAAACAATTATAAAAAATTTTAGGAAAAACTCTGTTTCTTTTTCTCCGAAAATCAACAGTTCAGACATATACTTTACTGAAAAACAATTATTTCAGAAAGATAAATTTTTATGTGATTAAAATTTTAGCGGGATTTCGGGCAAAAAGTTTTAATGAAAAACATAAAAATTTTTCAGTATAATTATGATATAATAGAATTAAGTTTTATTGTTTCATTTTACAAATTTATCAAACCGAGATGATGAGGTGAAGGAAAAAACAAAAAATATAACAGAGGCCGTGGCAAAACGTACCGCAAAAAACAGCGTATTCCTTGACCTTTTTCAGAATAAGAATTATCTCTTAAAGCTGTATAAAACGCTTCATCCGGAAGATATCACGGCAACAGAAGATTCATTGACCGATATAACAATAAAAAATGTGCTGACTGACAATTTTTATAATGATTTAGGCTTTATTGTTGACAATAAGCTGATGATACTTATAGAAGCACAATCTACATGGACAATTAATATTTTAGTAAGAGCTTTGCTATATCTGGCACAAAGCTATCATGAATACTTTCAACATACCAGACAAAACTATTACAAAAGCAAAAAAGTAAAAATGCCAAAACCCGAACTTTATGTTGTTTTTACAGGCAATAAAGGAAAAAAGCCAGATAAAATATCTTTATCAAAAGAATTTTTTGAAGGTGCAGATATTGACATTGAAGTAAAAGCAAAAGTTATCTATGAAAGCGACCAGGATAACATCATTAACCAGTACATTATTTTCTGTAAAGTTTTTAACGAACAGACTGGGCAGCATGGAATGACACAAAAATCAGTGTTAGAAACAATCCGCATTTGCAAAGACAGGAATGTTTTAAAGGAATATTTGCTTGAGAGAGAAAAGGAGGTTGTGACGATTATGATGAGTTTGTTTAATGAAGAAGAGATTTTGAAGTCGTTTATTGAGAGTGAAATACATGATGAAGCAAGAGAAACAGCAGAAAGAATGATTAAGGACGGGGAACTCTCACTGGAAAAAATTGCACGTTATATCCCATCTTTATCTATGGACGAACTAAAGCAACTTGAAGCTGAGATTATGCAGTTATATCCGTAAGCCGAATGATTTGCCAAAAGATTCAGACTATTTTAAGAAAAATAGCAAATCATTTGGCAAATAAGTATGCTCTGGAATGTAATATAATGAATAATATAAAATGCCCGAAATCCCGTTAAAATTTTTATATGCTTAAAATTTTAACAGAATTTCGGGCAAAAGTTTTCAATTTAAAATGAAATGCTTTTTTGAAAAGCATAGAAACACATGGAATAGTATGTTATAATTTCTGTATTGCTCACCGATACCCGGCAACGGGAGGAGGTGATTTCATGTCAATACTCATATCCTTTTTAGTTACTGTCGCGGCTGGTGTAGCTTGCCACTACATCATCAAATGGTTAGACAGTAATGATAAGGGCAACAAATAGCCTACTGGGTTCTTTTCCAGTATAAACAAAAAGAAGAATCCCTCAACTATGGTCGCATCACGGTTGAGGGATTCGTTCTTTGATTTCATGTTATACTCATATCTTTTTGCCTAGTGGCATTATATCATATGCAGATAATTTCTTCAATATACTTTTTATTAAATTTTCCTGAACATATTGGGCGACTTAATTGCAAGATTAAATTCCACCCCTCTATGGAATTTAATCTTGCAAGTCTTCCTCTGCTCAATAGTGGAATTTAATCTTTCCGAATGATCTGTTAAAATCCTTTATATAAATATGACTGTTTCCTCCCGGCAGGAAGGACGTACTTATGAATAAACAAAAACATTTAAATCTTGAGTCCCGGATTATTATCGAAACGAAACTGAACGAAGGTGAGAGCTTTAAAGCAATCGGCAGATTATTAAACAAGGATTGTACCACCATCTCTAAAGAAGTGAAAAATCACATCTCTTTTGAAAAAAGCGGAGCCTATGGCAAAGCCTTCAATGACTGCCTCCTGGCTTTTCAACATGAATGCTCCGCTCAAAGGGTATGTCACGAATGTACCTCCCGCAAAAATCGCTTTTGCTGGTCCTGTGGCAAATGCTCCTCTTCCTGTATTCTCTATGAAAAGTATGTTTGCCCTAAACTTTTTAAATCGCCTTATGTCTGTAATGGCTGCCCACAACGTAATAAATGTTCCTTAGAGAAGCGTTTGTACAAAGCCTCTTATGCTCAAAAAGAGTATGAACTGGTCAGAAAGGAATCCAGGTCCGGTTTTGCCCTCTCGGAAAGTGAGCTCAGACAGATCGATGACATTGTTTCGCCTCTTTTAATAAAAGGACAATCTCTTCATCACATCGCTGTCCACCATGCAGATGAACTCATGAAATCTGAACGGACTCTGTATGCCTATATAAACAGCGGCCTTTTTACTGCCAGAAACATGGATATGCCACGGACCGTCCGCATGCGCCCAAGAAAGAATGTCTCCAAGAATCTCAAAGTGGACAAGGCCTGCCGCCTGGGACGTGATTTCTCCTGTTTCCAGGCATATATGCAAGAACATCCTGATCTCTCTATCCGTCAGATTGATTCTGTAGAAGGCAGCAAGGGCAGCGCAGTTCTCCTCACCATACATTTCGTGGAACAGGGACTGCAGCTTGCTTTTCTCAGACAACACAACGACTCCCAGTCTGTGATCGATATTTTCAACCGTCTTTATCTGGAAATGAGACCTGATATTTTTATAGAACTGTTCCCTGTTCTATTAGCAGATAACGGAAGTGAGTTTTCGAATCCTGCCGCCATTGAATCTGATATGCAGGGAAATCCACGCACGAAAATGTTTTATTGCGACCCCAGTGCGCCTTATCAGAAAGGCAGCTGCGAAAACAATCATGAAATGATCCGGCGGATCATTCCAAAAGGCGAAGACATCGGCCAATATACACAGGAACAGATTGATCTTATGATGAGCCATATCAATTCCTATGCAAGAAAGAAGCTTGGAAATAAGAGCCCGTATGAGATATTTGAATTCCAATACGGAAAGGAACTTCTGGATATATTTCATCTGCAAAAGATTCCTGCTGATGAAATCATCTTAAGTCCTGAATTATTAAAATAAACTCTAAAACATAATCAAAAAGCTGGGCAGGAATCTATTGCAGCCATCATCGCAGAATCTCCCCAGAGGTGGAATTTACTCTATCCGAAAAATCAACCGTAAATTCGACTTCCGCTCAGCATGCAATAAAATACCCAAAACCACAGCTTTTATTTGTATTTTAACTCTGATTTCGGGTATTTTCTATATGAAATCTCTTTTTTTCTGTATTCCTATTGAATTTACTTTTTCAAAGCGGAATTTAATCTTACAAAGTGGAATTTACTTTTTCAATTCACCAA
>CAJTFX010000036.1 GCA_910575555.1 Lachnospiraceae bacterium
CCTCCTCTCTTTTATGGGTGTGCGAAAAAATAGTTTGGTTGTTAATTCTATTATCTCGCATCTCCCCATAAAATGGGAGGTTTTTTTACGAAAAATTTTTAAGCGTCAGTGCTGATGGTTCTTGCCAAATCTCCCATTTCAGGATATGATAAATAGCATAAAACAAAAAGCGAAAGCGGCTGTTCCATGTTTATGAACTGCCTGTTTGTGCACAAATGCACAGAATGGAGGATACAATGAAGAAAACACAGCGCATTCTGGCAATCCTCGGTATTGTCCTGTTACTGGGACTGTACCTGTCCACACTGGTTTTTGCTTTGCTCGGAAAAGATTTCTTTCCTGTATTTATGGCATCCCTTTTTTCCAGTTTTGTAGTTCCGGTACTGATTTGGGCCTATGGTTTTGTTTACAAATTAATAAAAAAAAGAGCTTCCTCTGAAGCGGAAGAAACAGCATCCTGACATATGGACTGTTCAAAAAGAGGGGCTGCCGGAAAATGGCTAAATCCCCAACCGCTCCTGTAATTTTTCTGTCACAGCAAGCGATTGTATGCGGATTGCATTTTCCGGCAGCCTCTGTGAATTCTTACTCCGCCAGGCCCACGCCCAGGCTTTTCAGTTCTTCCTCTGCCTGTGATTTGGTATGAAACAGAATTGTGGCCATGCCAAGCTCATTGGCTGCAATAATATTGGCCCTGTTATCATCTAAAAAAACACATTCTGTAGGCTCCAGGCCATATTTTTGAAACAGGGATTCATAAATCTCCCGTTCCGGCTTCACCGCCTCCACTTCATAAGAAAAAATGGCTCCGTCCACATCCTCCACAAAAGAAAGCTCCTCAATGGTCTGGGAATACATCCGTCTGGAATAATTGGAAAGCAGATATACGCCGTATCCCAACTCCTGAAAGCTGCGAATCCAGGAACAGGCATAGTCATACTGCTTAATGCAGTTCCCCATATTATTCCAGAAATATACAATCTCCGCCTCGCAGTCCGGCGCCTGATCCACAAAACCCTTCAAAAGTTCTTCGTCTGACATTCTGCTCCGGTCAAATTCATTCCACAGCTGAGACAATACCGTTGCGTTTGCCACCTTTTCATAGACTTCCGGCGAATAACCCAGGGTATCCATATAGCCCCGCCAGTCAAAATCCACCAGAACCTTTCCCACATCAAACACTATATTCTTTATCATATTCTTTCCTTTATTTTCCATTGCGGTAAATAATGTCATCTCTGCCCGGTCCATTTGAAATCATGGTAATCGGGAATCCGATTTTCTCTTCTACAAATTCAATGTATTTCCTGCAGTTTTCGGGCAGATCTTCGTAGTTCCGGATTCCCCGGATTTCGCATTTCCAGCCGGGAAGGGTTTCCAGCACTGGTTTTGCCTGTTCCAGCTTCACGGTGGCAGGAAATTCCGTGGTAACCTTTCCGTCGATTTCATAGCCGGTACATACCGGAATCTCGTCCAGATATCCCAACACATCCAACACCGTAAAAGCCACGTCTGTGGTACCCTGAATCCGGCAGCCGTATTTGCTTGCCACTGTGTCAAACCATCCCATACGTCTGGGACGTCCTGTGGTCACTCCGAATTCTCCGCCGTCTCCGCCCCGGCGTCTCAGCTCATCTGCTTCTTCTCCGAAAATCTCGCTGACAAAGGCTCCTGCTCCCACAGAAGAAGAATACGCCTTGCAGACCGTAATGATTTTCTTAATCTCATAGGGAGGAATTCCGGCTCCGATGGCTCCGTAAGCTGCCAGTGTGGAGGATGAGGTAACCATGGGATAAATCCCGTGATCCGGGTCCTTCAAAGAACCTAACTGGCCTTCCAACAGAATATTCTTTCCCGCCTGCACTGCTTCCCAGAGATAAGCGGATGTGTCGCAGACATAAGGCTCGATCATCTGCCGGTACTCCTCCAGTTCCTTCAGCAGCTCTTCCGTCTTCAGCAGCGGCTTGTGATAAAGATGCTCCAACAGTACATTTTTCGTCTCGCAGATTCTTTCCGCTTTTTCTTTCAGCCGTTCTTTCTCAAACAGCTCACTGACCTGGAAACCAATCTTGGCATATTTATCGGAATAAAATGGCGCAATTCCTGATTTTGTGGAACCGAAAGATTTTCCTCCCAGGCGCTCCTCCTCATACTGGTCAAATAAGATATGATAAGACATTACCATCTGGGCGCGATCAGACACCAGAATTTTCGGCTCAGGCACACCTCTGTCCACAATGGACTGAATTTCCCTGCAGAGCACCGGAATATTCAGCGCCACCCCGTTTCCGATAATGCTTGTCGTATGATTGTAGAACACACCGCTGGGAAGCGTGTGCAATGCGAATTTGCCATAATCATTGACAATGGTATGGCCCGCATTTGCACCGCCCTGGAAACGCACGATAATGTCAGCTTCCTTTGCCATCATATCCGTGATTTTTCCTTTTCCTTCGTCTCCCCAGTTTGCACCAACAATTGCATTTACCATTTAAAGTTCCTCCTTTATGTTCCCTTCGGCAGAAGGGAGGCTTTGCTGTATGTCATGAGCATTTACTTCACTATTATAGCGGAAATCCATTCATAAGTAAAATCAATGTTAATTATATTTGGTATAATTATTTCTAATGGGCCACGAAATTTTATCTTTTGCATTGTATTTTTTATTTTTATTCTGTATAATAGGCCAAAATACGCATTAGAAACGGGGCATAGAACTATGACTTACACAGAACTGTTTATTTTTATACTGGAAATTGTCGGCACTATCGCGTTTGCCTCCTCCGGAGCCATGACGGGCATCCGAAAAAACATGGATATTTTCGGCGTCAATGTGCTTGGGATCACTACGGCTGTAGGCGGCGGCTGTGTCCGGGATCTCCTTTTGGGCATTCACCCGCCTAAAATGTTTCAGAATTTTGCATATGTAGGCACCGCCATTCTGACCTCCTGCCTGCTGTTTCTCCTGTTTTACCTGAAAAAAGAGCTGTTGGAAAGCTCTTTTGTGGAGCATTATGAACGGCTGATGAGTTCCTTAGACGCGGTGGGCCTGGGAATTTTCACTGTAACAGGCATCCGCACTGCCATGGCCCTGGAAACCAGTCACATTAACAACATATTCCTTCTGGTTTTTGTAGGCGCCACCACCGGAATCGGCGGCGGCATGATGCGGGACGTGATGGCCGGAAATACCCCTTTTGTTTTCATCAAGCATGTATATGCCTGTGCCGCTTTAATCGGAGCATTTCTGTATATTTTCCTGTACCGGCTGATTCCGGACACCGCCGCCATGCTGATCAGCTCCCTGACAGTTGTGGTCATCCGGCTTCTTGCCGCCCATTACCGGTGGAACCTGCCCCGCATCCAGAAATAATCTGTCTGCAAACGCTTAAGATAGTTTTTTCGCGCATGCAACGGCCAAGGCGCCGGGCCCGATATGACATGCCACGCTCAGAGACAGGGGATCTACCGTTGTCACCTCAGCCTGAGGAAATGCCTCCTGTACCTGAGCCTTAAATTCCATTGCAGTTTCCCGATCTTTGGTGTAGGCAATATACAGATGCATGTTCTCTCCTGTTTCATCTTTAAAACGTTTGGAAAAGTCATTCTTAACGGCCTCTATCATAATGTTTTTGGCCTGTTTCACAGTTCTGGCTTTGGCAAAAGCGTCCAGCTTTTCTCCCTGAATCTGAAGCACCGGCTTCAATTTCAGCAGAGTGCCCAATGCTGCGGCGGCAGGCGTAATCCTGCCGCCTTTTTTCAGATAAGCCAGCGTGTCCACCATAATATAAATACTGGAATCGTATTTCGTCTCCTCCAGATAATTCTTGATTTCTGCCGCGCTCTTTCCCTGTTCTGCCAGGACTGCCGCGTCCATAACCGACTGCTTCTGAGTCACGGAAATGCGCTGATTGTTCACCACCTGCACTTTTCCATCATAATCCTGGGACAGCATCATCGCCGTCTCACAGGAGCTGCTCAGGCCGCTTGACATGGGGATATGCACGATTTCGTCATATTCCTCCAACAGCTTATCCCATAAATCTGTAACGGAACCCACAGCCGGCATGGAAGTGGATATTTCCGCATTTCCCTCTAGCTTCTCATAAAACTGCTCCTGGGTTAAATCAATATCCTCAAAAAACGTTTCTCCATTGATGAAAAACGGCATGGGCAGCACATTTATGCCGTATTCTCTTGCCTGTTCCTGGGTAATTCCGCTGTTACTGTCTGTTACAACTGCAATTTTTCCCACCTGAATTGTCCTCCTTTATTGTCTGAAAACATGCGGTTTCATGCATGTTTCTTTCCATTACTCAATCCGCATAATCACATCCATCACCTGGGTATAAGCTTCCTTCAGATTTGCCACGTCTGCTTCCAGGCCCTCATAATTCTCGCTGCGCAGTTTTTCCACTACCACCACGTCTGCATTCATGATTTTTTCCATACCGAGATTGCCGGCCACCCCTTTTAAGGTATGGGCGCAGTGAAATGCGTCCTCATAGCTTTTTTCTGCCACTGCCTGTTCCAGTCCTGCTAAATTCTTATCATCCTTGAACTTTAATAACAGCCGTTTCAGCAGCATTTCATTATTCATCAAACGGTTCAAGGCTTCCTCCATATTCACTCCTGCTGCAGCTAACGCTTCTTTTATCTCCTGATTCATACTGTTTCCTCTCTTTCTTCTACCTCTATTGTTTCAATTTCTTTTCTGGACATACGGAAGCATTCCATAATTTTGGGTGAAAATATTCCGCAGTCTCCGCCCAGAATCATATAATATGCTTCCTCCTTGGAAAAGGAGCGTTTGTAAATCCGTTCGCTGATCAACGCATGATATGCGTCTACCACAGACACAATCTGGGCGGAGATGGGAATTTCATCTCCCTTCAGCCCTTCCGGATACCCTCTTCCGTCATACCGTTCATGATGATATCGGCAGATTTCCATACTTTTCTTATAATCCTCCGGCGTCTGAATTCCTTTCATCATTTTCATGATCTCACAGCCTTTGGACGTGTGGGATTTCATATATTCATTTTCTTCTTTTGTAAGCTTGGCCGGTTTGAAAAGCACATGGTCGGATATCAAAAGCTTGCCGATGTCCCGCAGCGCGGCCAGTTCTGCAATAGCTTCCACATCTTCATCCTTCAGCTTGTACTCCGGATAATGCACCTGCACCTTTTTGCCGATAATTCTGCTGATTTCCCGCACAGTCTGGGTATTTTCATCAAATTCCGGATAATGATGCTCTAAAATATTGCAGACTACGTCGATCATCTGACGGCTGGATTTCTTTAATTTCTCTGCCTGAAGCTTCAAAACGGTATATTGCTTGCGCAACAGCTGATTCTGCTCCTGCACCTTTTCTTCCATGTGGTTTTTATGCTGATACAGAGAAATGTTATTATCCACCCGTTTTCTGACTACTTCCCGGTCAAAGGGCTTTCGGATCATATCTGACGCCCCAAGCCCGATACAGATTCGCTCTGTTTCCACCGACTGCTCCGCCGTCACCACCAGGACAGGAATGTGATCCAGCCATCCTTTTTCCTTCATGATTTCCAGTACTTTATTTCCATCCTCTCCTGACAAATGCCAGTCCAGAAGCACTGCGGCCGTCTCAGCATAATTCTCTTCCAATATCTGCAGAGCAGTTTTTGAATCGGACGCCTCCAAAATCTGATAATCACTGCGGAAAATTTCTGCCAGAATCAGACGGTTGCTTTCCATATCATCCACAATCAACATTTTATGGCGGTTCATACTTTTTCCTCCTTAATTCCGAAATACGCCGATTTCCTTATTGGATAAGCGCACTGTCACATTCTTCACGGAACTGGCCGCAGTCCAGTGCATCCCATTCATCTGCACAACAGTTCCTGCATTCAGGATACCGTACACCACCATCTTTGCTTCATTTGCTTTGCTTCTTTTTTCTTCCAGTTCCCTGGTCCGCTCCACCTGCTGCTCCATCTGCTTGCGCTTAATATAAGTTGCCTGTTCTACTTTCAGGTACAAATCCATTCCATTCCGCACCTCCGGCGGATACTGCTTCTGAAGTTTCTTGTAGGCTTCCTCAAATATGGCCAGTTCTGACTGGAACTTTTTTAATTTAATTTCAGCCTCTTCCTCCTTCTCAATCATGGCCTTGCTGACGCCGATGGAAATATTCGTCAAAAGACCTGCCCGGTTTCCGATATGATGGGCCTTAACGCCGTTGACTGCCGCTGCTGTTCCGCCGATAATCGCTCCTCTGGTTCCGGAAATGACGATCTCCTTGCCGGCAATCATGTTGCAGTTCATTACATAATTGGCATAAATTCCTTCGTTGGACGTCAGCGACGCTCCCTCAAAAAATTTCCCATGGATCTCTCCTGCTGCTTCAATCACTGCCATACCGCCGCCGGACACACCGTTTTTAATGACAATCCGGCCTCCGCTCTGCAAACGGGCAGATTCCACGTTCCCTTCTACAATCAGTTCGTCTTTGGCCTGTATTACCACGCCGCTTCCCACATTTCCCCGCACCCAGATACTTCCGTTAAAGCGCAGATTGCCGGTGGATATGGTCACTTCATTGACTACCAGAAGGGGCTGTATTGTAATTTCATTATTTTTCAGTTCAATTTTGCCGGATTCCCGGGCGATATAAGTCTTTTTATCCTGAGAAAGCAAAAAGCCCCTGCCTTTGAGCATCTGCTTTTCCTGGCCGCCCTGGGCCGGAAGCTCTGTTCCGTCCACGGTTCGTCCGCCGATTCCCGGCTGCGCCTCATGGTACACGGCAATCACCTGGCCTGCCTGTACCTGCTCAAAATACACGGTATTCTGATAATCAATGGAGCCGTCTTTGCGGATTGCCGGAATCTGGGGAATTCCCGTTCGGAAAAAGAATTCGTAATAACCGTCCCTTCCACGCTCCGGTCGGGTGCCCTGAGCCGCCAGAAACCGTTTCGTTCCATGCTCCGCCTCTTCTAAATTCTTCTCTATCTCTTTCTGCAGTATTCCAAATACAACGTTTTCTTTTGCCAGAAGCCGCATAATTTCATTTTTTGTTTTGCCGCTTCCTTTTTCTAATGTGACATACGCCTCCATTTTATCCTGGCTGACCGTTACCATACATTCCGTTGCCTGCCTTGCCTGTTCCTCCAGCAGTTCGATCTGAATATCCCCATTCTGTTCCCGCTCCGCCTGTTCTTTCATCTTCAGACGCATTCGTTTCATTTCTTTTGCAGAATACATCATGCTTTTATAAGCAGACACATCCAGTCCTTCTTCCAGACCCAGGCGAATTTCGCGCATCTGCTGCCAACGGTACAATTCCCTTGCATAAATCGTCACGTCCACACGCCGTTCCAGACCCAGGCGGATTTCACGCATCTGCTGCCATCCAAAATAAATTTTGGCGTAAACCGAAGCGTCCAGACCTTCTTCCACGCCCAAACGGATCTCACGCAGGGATTCTCCCAGAAATTCTTTGATCAAATAAGGGGTGATGTCCGCCTTATGCTCCAGGCCCAGGCGGATTTCTTCTAATTGATCCGGCTCATAGCCTTCCTCTATATAGGAAAAGATATCCACATGCCCAATCTTTGCTTTGCGGATTTGCCGCAGATATCCGGCCTCAAGCTCCTGATGCCTGGACAGGTCTACCCCTTCCTTCAATGCTTTACGGATTTGCCGCATCCGGTCATAGGAAATCTCCGGTTTGGCATAGACAGATACATTCAGTCCCCATTCCAACCCCTTTTTTATTTCTTCCATCTGAAACCAGTCATATTTTACAGAAGTATACCAGGATACATCCAGTCCCTTCTCCAACCCCTGACGGATTTCTTCCATCTGCCCCTTATCGAACCCCATTGCTTCATATTTTCTGATTTGCTGACTGTTCACTTCCTTTTATTCTCCTCTTATTTTTTCATAAACTCACATATTAATTCTATTGTATATTTACGATACTGTCAATAAACAAATCCAATCCAAGACCTGAAAATACTTCTGAACTTTCAAATGGCAAAAGAGACTGGGGAAGTTTCATCTTCCTCAGTCCCTTTTTCTATCTTTAGCAGCCGGGAAACTGCCATCCATGCTCCGTACAAAGAGCCGGTCAAAATTACATCATTCCCATTCCGCCTGCGCCGCCTGCCGGCATTGCCGGCATATCTTCTTTGATATTGGCAACCACGGATTCTGTAGTCAGTAATGTGGAGGCTACAGAGGTTGCATTCTGCAATGCGCTTCTGGTTACTTTTACCGGGTCCAGAATTCCTGCTTCTACCATATTTACATATTCTTCCTTGGTGGCGTCAAAACCAACGCCCGGATCGGATTCTTTCACTTTATTGATGATAACGGCTCCTTCCAGACCTGCGTTTGCTGCAATGTAGAACAATGGAGATTCCAGCGCCTTCAAGATTACCTTAGCGCCTGTCTTTTCATCTCCATCCATGCTCTCTGCCAAAGCTGCAACTTCTTTGGCTGCATGGATATATGCAGAACCGCCGCCTGCAATAATCCCTTCTTCTACAGCTGCCCTGGTGGAATTCAATGCATCTTCCATCCGAAGCTTGCTTTCCTTCATCTCTGTCTCGGTTGCTGCGCCTACGCGGATCACTGCTACGCCGCCTGCCAGTTTTGCAAGTCTTTCCTGCAGCTTCTCCTTGTCGAATTCAGAAGTGGTTTCTTCAATCTGCGTACGAATCTGCGCAACTCTTGCTGCAATTGCTTCTTTATCTCCTTCACCGTCTACGATAATGGTGTTTTCTTTCTGAACTTTCACAGATTTTGCGCGTCCTAACTGATCCATTGTGGTTTCCTTCAGTTCCAGACCTACTTCTTCAGAAATCACCTGGCCGCCGGTCAGGATTGCAATATCCTCAAGCATTGCTTTTCTTCTGTCGCCGTAACCCGGAGCCTTTACTGCAACTACATTGAAGGTTCCGCGGAGTTTGTTTACAATTAAAGTGGTAAGGGCTTCTCCCTCAATATCTTCTGCAATAATCAGAAGTCTTGCGCCGGACTGCACTACCTGCTCTAACAATGGAAGGATTTCCTGGATATTGCTGATTTTCTTATCGGTAATCAGAATATATGGATCGTCTAATACTGCTTCCATCTTATCCATATCGGTTGCCATATATGCGGAGATGTATCCCCGGTCAAACTGCATACCTTCTACCAGATCAAGCTCTGTCTGCATGGTCTTGGATTCCTCAATGGTGATAACGCCGTCATTGGAAACTTTCTCCATAGCGTCTGCCACCAGATTTCCCACTTCTTCGTCTCCTGCAGAAATTGCAGCTACTTTGGCAATCTGATCTTTGCCGTTTACTTTCTGGCTCATTGCTGCGATAGATTCAATGGCTTTCTCTGTCGCTTTCTTCATGCCCCGGCGCAGAACGATTGGATTAGCACCTGCTTCCAGGTTCTTCATGCCTTCTTTGATCATTGCCTGAGCCAAAACGGTAGCTGTAGTGGTTCCGTCGCCTGCAACGTCATTGGTCTTGGTAGCTACTTCTTTTACAAGCTGTGCGCCCATATTTTCGAATGCGTCTTCCAGTTCGATTTCTTTCGCAATGGTTACGCCGTCGTTGGTAATCAGGGGAGCGCCGAAGGATTTATCCAGTACCACGTTCCTTCCCTTGGGCCCTAAAGTCACTCTTACGGTATTTGCTAATTTATCTACGCCAGCTTCCAATGCTGCTCTGGCTTCTGTGCCATATTTCAATTCCTTTGCCATGATAATTCGTCTCCTTTTCCAATCTGGTTATGATATCTTTTAACTACATCAAATTCCTGCCGCAGCGCCCTGGCTGCGCTTTTTCTATCCCTCTACAATTGCCAGGATATCATTCTGCTTCACAATGATGTATTCTTCTCCGTCAACCTTTACTTCGTTCCCTGCATATTTGGAATAGATTACCTTATCCCCTTCCTTCACCTGCATGGTAACTTCTTTTCCATCTACCATTCCACCAGGACCTACAGCTACTACTTTCGCTTCCTGCGGCTTCTCCTGTGCGCTTCCTGCCAGAATGATGCCGGATTTCGTAGTCTCTTCTGCTTCACACTGCTTTAACACAACTCTGTCTCCTAATGGTACTAATTTCATTACAATTCCTCCTTATTCAACTATCTCTTCTGCTTTCTGCATTTCTTTTAGTTATTAGCACTCATTTATATCGAGTGCTAATTGCTTATGTACATAATTTAGCACTCCCCTTTTTTTTTGTCAATATCCATTTTCATATTTTATAAAAAGTTTAGATTTTTATTCCAATGGATGATCCTTTATATACTGTGCCATAAATTCCGCTGCCATCCGCACTAATTTAGGACAGGGACGCTTCTTGTAGTAATCATCTGTCCGCAGTTTCGGCGCAGGAGCGTCTTTTTTCTGCTCCAGCCCCAGAAGCTCCCGGCAGACAATGGAACCATTTTGCTCTTCAAATGCCTGGGCAAGCTGCTGGATTCTCTTATAGTGCTCCTTCTTGCCCTGGTAATCTTTCGGATCGTCATAGCCGTAGAGCATCCCCGCCACCAGAAACATTCCGCTGACCGCGCCGCAGACTTCCCTGAGCCTGCCCATTCCGCCGCCAAAGGAAGAACTCAGCTTTGCGGCTGTTTTTTCCTCCATACCGTGCAAATCAGAAAATGCCAGAACCACCGCCTGGGTGCAGTTGTATCCTTTCAGAAAATTTTCCTCTGCAATCTGTCCGTAATCCCGGCTGTTTCCTGCTTCTGTTGTTTTATTCTCTCCCATATTCCTGTACTTATCCTCCTGTATGAATTTACTATGGCCGAATTATTTTATATTTAACCGCCGGAGTAATATTCTCCTATGCTCCTGAATCATCATCCGGTCTGTCCGTTTCCCATGCTTTTATTACATAGCAGGCCCGGCCGTTTTCTTTTGCCTGATACAGCATAGCGTCTGTTTCTGACAATATCCGTTCCACACTCCGGGGAAGCACAAACTGACAGGCGCCGATACTGCAGCTTACTTTTTTATCCGGAAGGATAGCTGCAATTACCTGAAGAAACTGTTTCAGACGGCGCTCCAGCTCCTTCTGCTCCATGGAATGCTCAATGATAACGGCGAATTCATCTCCGCCGATTCTTCCCACTGTCCCGTCGCACCTGAATATGCTCTGCAGGTGTCCCGCAATGTCTCTCAGAACCTTATCCCCCACAGAATGTCCGAACGTATCATTAATTTCTTTAAAATAATCCACGTCCACAAACAAAAACCATCCCAGGGGCTTTTGCCCTTGGCGGTTCCCCTTCTGGACTTTCTCACAATGGTAAAGAAACATCCTCCTGCCCATTGCGCCGGTCAGTTCATCGATCTCTCCTTTATATTCCCGGTATGACATATATTTATACATGGAAATCAGTAAAATAACTGATATCACATTCAAAGACAGAGACGCCACCAAAAACTGTATCTGCAGATGCAGCAAATCTCCGGCTATTCCTGCAGACACCGCTATTCCGTGCCTCTCCAGCATATAAGACTCCCTCTGGGAAAAATAAACTGCCGCAGAAACTGCCATGCAAAAAATGAAAAACTCAAAAACGACAAAAAACAAATTCGCTTTTCCCGAGTCATAGGGATTATTTACAGACTGATCCATACAGGTTTTAATATTCTGCACCGTATGCCCCTGGTAAACGGTCAGCAGCAGCGTAACCACACTGACGCAGATCGCTGCAAAAACCGCGTCGTCCCAGTCATAATGGAATGCAGAATAAAAGTGATATCCAAGTTCCGGAAATAGCAGCTCCATTGCCGTATATACAATCAGCGAATGTATTTTCGGCGCAATCAGGGAAATCACACCGCTCCATATCCGGTAGTGTTTCCTGCTTTTTACAAATTGAAACACAATTCCCACAAGAAATCCAAACAATACCCTGGTTCCAACGCTCAGCAGCAGGCTGGACACCGGAAAACCGCTTAAAAATGGAGAAAATACTGCATCTGCCGGCATAACGTAAGATCCGGACGCTTTGTACATACTGGCTATTCCGAACACCAAACCGAGCATTGAAGACGGTACAGGACCGAACAGGCATCCTGCCACCAGAATCGGAAGGTATGCGATGGTAATAGAAATGGGCGGTATATGAAGATACCCCAGAAAAGTAAAGGACATTAAAAGTTCAATGGCAATTAAAATCCAAAAACAATAACGATCAAAACAGGAATCACCCCACAGTTTTTTTGTTGATTTCATCAAATATTCCTCTCTGTATACGCACCACTTTGCGTTATTAACCATAACCCATCTATTTGAAAAAGTCAACATTTCCTGCCGAAATAAACCGCCTGTCCTTAAATTAACTTTACAAAAGAGCTGCCGCATTAAAAAGCAAACATACAAGATACCATACCCTGTAATTGCATTTCTTAATGCGGCAGCCCTTTTTCACTGTACCGTTTGCCGTAATTCACGGCTGTTTGCTGTACCCCCCCCCAGGATTTTTTCACCCTGCTCCCCATCGTTTGAAAGGGATGCTTCAGCTTGTACTTCAAATCTGACATCTCGCATTCCAGTTCTTCATTCTTCTTCATCAAACAGAGTGTTGAAGTTCCGAAAAGCTTCACCACATCTTCTATCATATCCAGATTTCTGGGGTTCCATTTTTCCCCCGCCTGATAAGTTTCCTCAAACAGTCTTTCTTCCCCCAGATATTCCCTGGCAATCCTGCGGTTTCCCTCTTTATATTCCGCCATAAATTCCTGAAACTCCTGTTCAGACATCATGCTGCTGTTCCTGTTTTCTCTGGACTGAAGAGAAAATTCCCTTAACCACATCCTGAACAAATCGTTGCTTTTCTGATCTAAATCCGGCAATCCGTTCAGTATCCGTTTAATCTCACTGCAGTTTTTGGTCAGGCTGACGTTTGACACTTCTTCCCGAATCTGGTATTCCTCTGAAAACTTTAATCCGATTGTCTGGATAAAATCTTTCTGAATCAGCCCTTCTGAAAACCTGCTTCTGTCATATCTTCTGACGATGATATTTTCTTTTCCCACAATACCCGCAATTTTCTCTAACGTTTTGTAATAATCAAGCTGTACCACCGGAAGCCTTTTTATCATTTCTTCCCAGGTAATGACAGATGTTTTCCGAAGGCCTGCCTTTACAATCTGATTCCACCAGGAATAGACAAACTCATCCTGCCGGCGCAAATACACAACTATTTTCACAGTAAAAAGATTCTGTTCCAATTCCTTCTGAATCTGATCCCAGCACATACCTGAACATTTAAATCCATGATTCCACACACCTTCATCGGAAAGAATTATATTATCATACACTTCAAACTTTTCCTGAATCTGTTCAAAGTTTTCCCTGCAAATCTTTTCATCTGCGGCAAAATCCCACGATGCCTGATTCATGTTCCCAAGCAGAAAATGTCCGTTTCTCCATTTTCCCGTGTTAGCGTATTCAACTTCAAACATCGGATAATCGTACCCATATGAATGAAATGCCTCTCTGTTATCCATGCAAAAACGCTGAATGGCAGTTGTGGCCGTTTTCGGCGTTCCGATATGCAGATACAAAACTTTCGCATTTTTGCCCATATGTAAACACCCGCCTTTCATTTACCTGTCTCTATATTACTGCGCCTTCTTTCTCGAATTCTTAATCCGGTTTCCCACCGTCTGGAACGGATGATTCAGCTTATATCTTAAAGTGGTAATCTGATGCTCCAATTCTTCATTTTTCTTCAGAAGGGAAAGGGTAACCATTCCGAAAAACGTCACGGCGTCCTCCACCATCAAAGAATTGCCGGACTCCCACTTTTTCTCCACCTGATAGCTGTCGTCAAATAATTTATCCTGCCCTTTCAGATACTCCTCTACAATCCTCCGGTTTCCCTCCTCGTATTTGCTCATAAATTCCCGCAGTTCCGGCTCGGAAAGCATACTGTACTGCCTGTCATTCCTGGGATTCATGGAAATTCCGCTTAAATATTCCCGGAACAGATCATTTCTTTTCTTATCCAGTCCCGGCAGACAGTTCAGAAGCCGCTTAATCTCATTGCTGCTCTTCGTCAGGCTTATATTTTCCACTTTTGACTCAATCTGATACCCTTCAGAAAGCTCCAGGCCGACTGCATCCGCAAAATCCGCCTGAATGGCCTGCCCCACAAAGGAAGCCCTGTCAAACTTTCTTACGGTAATATTTTCCTTCCCCACAACTGCCGCTATCTTCTCTAACGTTCCATAATAATCAAGCTGAACCACCGGAAGTTTTTCCAGCATTTCTTTCCATGTAAAAGAAGAAGTTTTTTTCATTCCTTCTTTTACCACCTGATTCCACCAGGAATAGGTGAATTCATCCTGCCGCCGCAAATATACAATCACTTTTATGGTAAAAATATTTTTCTCCAGTTCCTTCTTCAGCCTGTTCCATCCATTAATTCTAAATCCATGGTTCCACATGCTCTCGTCTGAAAGGATTACACCGTCATACTGTTCAAACGCTTCGTATATCTGCCCAAATGCCTCCTGGAATACTTTTTCTTCCTCCTCCAGACTGCGCTCTTCTCGTGAAAGATACGTGTCTCCCACCAGAAAATGCGCATTTCTGGTCCGCAGCACATTGGGATATTTCCATTCAAATACAGGATAAAAATATCCTTGGCGGTTCAATAATTCCTGGTTATCCCTGCAAAAAAACTGAATTGCAGTTGTAGCCGTTTTCGGCGTTCCGATGTGCAAATATAACGTTTTCATCTACTTCATCTCCCTTTCCCGGAAAACCTCTCCGTTTCAATAAATTCTGCCACAAAATCCGTTTTCGGATGGAAGCAGATCTCGTCCGGCGTCCCGATCTGTTCTATTTTTCCCTGATTGATAATAATCACCTGATTGGCCACTTCCATGGCCTCCTCCTGATCGTGGGTGACAAAAATACTGGTAATGCCCACCCGTTCTATCATATCCCGCAGCCAGTTTCTCAGCTCCCGCCGCACTTTGGCGTCAATGGCCGCAAAAGGCTCGTCCAACAGCAGCAGGCCCGGGTCCGGGGCCAAAGCCCTGGCAAACGCCACCCGCTGTCTTTGTCCGCCGGACAGCTGATGGGGATAGCGTTTTCCCAAATCCTCCATGGAAATCAATTCCAGCAGCTCCTCCACCCGGGTTTTGATTTCCGCTTTGCTTTTTTTCTGGACCTCCAGGCCAAAGCCGATATTGTCCGCCACTGTCATATACCGAAACAACGCATAGTTTTGAAATACAAACCCAATGCCGCGTTTATTGCCGGGCAGATCATTGACCCGAATCCCATTGATTCTGATATCGCCGAAATCCGGCCGGTCCAGTCCGGCAATCATCCGGAGGATAGTGGTTTTGCCGCTTCCGCTGGGACCTAAAAGCGCCGCCATCTGACCTTTTTCGATTCCGAAGCTTACATGGTCCGATGCCTGAAATCCGTCAAACGTCTTACAAATATCCTTCATTTCCACATACATATTCCCATGCTCCTTATTTTTTCTTCCATTCCACCAGACTCTTGACAATCAGTATCAGCACCGCCAGCGCTACTAAGACGGAAGATACCGCAAAAGCCGCCGCTGTTTGAAACTCATTGTACAGAATTTCCACGTGCAGGGGCAGGGTATTGGTCTTACCCCGCAAATGGCCGGAAATCACAGATACCGCGCCGAATTCCCCCATGGCCCGGGCGCTGCACAGAATTACTCCGTACAAAAGGGCCCACTTAATATGCGGAAACGTAATCCGCCAGAAAATCGTCCACCCGCCTGCTCCCATCAATGCCGCCGCTTCCTCTTCATCTTTTCCCTGGGCGTTCAGCACCGGAAACAATTCCCGGAACACAAAGGGAAAGGTCACAAATATGGTTGCCAGGATGACTCCCGGCACTGCAAAAACAATTTTAATATCGTACTGATCCAGAAAATCTCCCATCCATCCCATAGTTCCGAAGGTCAGGATAAACACCAGGCCGGCAATCACCGGAGAGATGGAAAACGGAATGTCAATCAAAGCCGCAAGGGCCTGCCTTCCACGAAAATAAAATTTTGACAGCAAAAAGGCTGCAAACACTCCGAACACGGTATTGACCAAAACAGCGGTTCCCGTGGCCAGAATGGTGAGCCAAAGCGCCTTGATGGTATATTCATCCAGTACCGCTTCCAGGTATGCCTCCCATCCTTCTCTCCAGGCGTTGGCCGCCACCACTGCCAAAGGCAGCGCCAGCATCACAAAAAGAAACAGCACGCTGAGACCAATCAGCAGATATTTCACTGCGCGGCTTCCGCCCTCTTCCTGAGGCTTCACCACCTTCTGGATGGAATTGATACTGTCCCCTACCATGTCCTGCTGATAGGTTCTCTGCTTTTTCTTAGCCATAATATTCTCCTTCTTACCTGCATCCCGCTTTGTCAGCCAAAGATTTTGCCAAACCGGGCGCTTCTCATATTTTCATGCTTTGCTGAACTTCTGCATATAAATCTGCAGTGAATTAATGAAAAGCATCAGCAAAAAAGAAACCAGAAGAAGCGCCAGCGCAATGGCAGTGGCATCGGAATATTTATACTGCTCTAACTTTGACATAATTAAAAGGGGCGCAATCTGTGTCTTAAAAGGAATATTTCCGGCAATAAATACTACGCTGCCGTACTCTCCTATCCCTCTGGCAAAAGCAAGTCCGAAGCCGGCCAGAAGCGCCGGAAACAGTTCCGGAAGAATCACCTTGAAAAAAGTGCGCGTCCGTCCTGCCCCCAGCATCATGGCCGCTTCCTCATACTGTCTGTCCAGTTTCTCCAACACCGGCTGCACAGACCGCACCACAAAAGGGATTCCCACAAATACCATGGCAATGGTAATGCCAATGCGGGTATATGCAATGGAAATGCCTATCTTATCAAAAGCCGCGCCGATCCATCCCTGGTCGGAATAGAGAAAGGTAAGTGAAATACCTGCAACCGCTGTCGGCAGCGCAAAGGGCAGCTCAATCATTCCATCCATGATCCGTTTTCCCGGAAATTCGTACCGTACTAACACCCAGGCCAGAATCAGGCCGAACACTCCATTGATCAGGGCCGCAAGAAATGCGCAGGAAAAGCTCACCAGGTAACCGGACATCACCTGCCTGGAGGTAACTACCTCTGTGAATTCCTGGAAACTCATTTTACTGGCGCTGATAAAAATAGACGCCAGAGGAATCAGAATAAAACAGCCAAGCATGGCAAGAGTCACTCCCATGGAAAGGCCGAATCCCGGTATTACCCGGACTCCTTTTTTATTTTTTACTTTTACAATCTGCTGCTCCACGCCTCAAATTCTCCTTGTTCCATATTACTGCGCATAAATCTGATCAAACACTGCCCCATCCTGGAAATACGTCTCATAAGCCTCGTCCCATCCGCCGAATTCGTCAATTGTCACCAGATTCATCTCCAAATCAAACTTATCGGAAAACTCTTTCAGGATTTCCTCATTGGAAGGACGGTAATGATGCTTTCCTGCCAGTCTTTGGGCATCGTCACTGTAAAGATGCTCCAGATATGCTTTGGCCAGCTCCTCTGTACCGTGATCCCTGGCATTCTTATCCACCACTGCAACTGAAGGCTGGGCCAGAATGCTGACGCTGGGCGTTACAATCTCAAACTCATCCGGATGTGTCTCCAGGGACAGATACGCTTCATTTTCCCAGGCAATCAGCACGTCGCCCTGCCCGTTTTCTACAAAGGTATTGGTGGCTCCCCGGGCGCCGGAATCCAATACCAGAACATTTTTGTATAATTTCTTCAGAAATTCTTCTGTTTCCTGCTGATTTTTGCCGTTCTGCTGCTCATAAGCCCAGGCAGCCAGGAAATTCCAGCAGGCCCCGCCGGAGGTTTTGGGATTGGGGGTAATTACTTCCACTCCGTCTCTCACCAAATCATCCCAGTCTTTGATATTTTTCTCATTGCCTTTGCGCACCAGGAACACAATTGTGGACGTATAAGGAGCGCTGTTTCCCTCAAGTTCTTCCATCCACCCTTCCTCAATCATCCCTGAATTCTCAATGGCCGTGATATCATGGGCCAGAGCCAGAGTCACCACATCCGCCTCGTTTCCTTCGATGACGGAGCGGGCCTGGGAGCCGGAGCCCCCGTGGGACTGAGTGATGGTCACATCGCTGCCGCCCTTTTCTTTCCAGTATTCATTAAAAATCTCATTGTATTCTGCATAAAATTCCCGGGTAGGATCATAGGAAACATTCAGAAGTTCCGTACCGTCCCCTTTCTTTTTCCCGGAATCACTGCCGCATCCCGCCAGACAGGAAACTACAAGAATGCAAAACAGCAATGCCGCCGCTTTTTTACTCATAATATTCCACCTCTTACAAATACTTCTCTAAGCCCTCTAACAGAATATCCAGACATTCTTCCAGGCTGTGTTTGCTGGTATCTACAACGATATCCGGATTTTCCGGCTCCTCATATCTGCCGGATATGCCTGTAAAGTTGGCAATCTTGCCCAGTCTGGCATCCTGATACAGACCTTTTACATCCCGCCGTTCGCATTCCTCCAAAGGCGTGCTTACGTAAACCTCCACAAAGCTGTCCCCGATAATCTCTTTGGCATTCCTGCGCTCCAACCGGTAAGGCGAGATAAAGGAGGTCAGCACAATCAGGCCCGCATCGTTCATCAGCTTGCTGACTTCTGCAATTCTGCGGAGATTCTCAATTCTGTCCTGCTCCGTAAATCCAAGATTTTTATTCAGGCCCATACGCACATTATCCCCATCCAGCAACATGGTATGCCTGCCCATGGCAAACAGCCGCTTCTCCAGAGCGTTGGCCAATGTGGATTTGCCTGCGCCGGACAGTCCCGTCATCCAGATGGTAATGGCTTTCTGGCCCAGTCTCCCTTCCCGCATTTCTCTGGTAATATCCATATTATGCCAGGTCAGGTTCTCTCCCCGCTCCAGGGAATAGACAATGGTTCCGCAGGCGGAGGTCATATTGGTAATCCGGTCAATCAGAATCAAAGAACCCAGTTCCCGGTTGTTTTCAAAACAGTCAAATACAATATTGCTGCCTGTGGATATTTCACAGAACGCAATCTCATTTTTATAAATGGCGTCCGTGTAGACTTCCGCTCCGGTGTTTACATCAATCTTGTACTTGATTTTCATCACTGTAGCAGAAATCAGCTGGGTTCCTGTTTTCAGCCAGAAGTTCCGTCCTGCAATCAGACTGTTGTCATCCATCCATAAAATAGACGCCGCAAACATATTTGCCGCAGAAAGCTTATAATCTCTCTCCAGCACACATCCTCTGGAAACATCAATTTCCGTATCAAGCTGAATGGTAACTGCCTGCCCGCAGCTGCTCTGTTCTACCGGCTGATCTCCCTGAAGAATTCCGATCACTTTGGCTTTCTCCCGGCTGGGCATTACTGTGATTTCCTCCCCAACGGCAATTTCGCCGGAGGAAATCTGCCCCTGGAAGCCCCGGAAATTGTGGTTGGGACGGCATACCCGCTGTACCGGCATGGAAAAGCCGTGCCGGCCTTCCTTTGCTCCCACGTCTACTTCTTCCAGATAATGAAGCAGCGTATCTTCACTGTACCACATCATTTTTTCAGATTTCCGGGTGATATTGTCCCCTTCTGTAGCTGATACCGGAATAATCCGCAGCGTTCCGTAATCAAACTCTGCCATCAGCACTTTGATCTCTTTTTCAATTTTTTTAAACCGTTTCCTGTCATAATTCACCAGATCCATTTTGTTCACTGCAAAGACAAAATGGCGAATGCCCATCAGCGAACAAATTCTGGCATGACGCCTGGTCTGCTGCAGTACCCCCTGGCTGGCGTCTGTCAAAATCACTGCCAGGGAAGCAAAAGAAGCCCCCACTGCCATATTTCTGGTATATTCTTCATGGCCCGGCGTATCTGCCACAATAAAGCTTCTGCGCTCCGTGCTGAAATAGCGGTAGGCCACATCAATGGTAATTCCCTGTTCCCGCTCAGCCATCAGCCCGTCCAGCAGCAGGGAATAGTCGATCTTTCCCTCTCTGGAGCCTACTTTGGAATCCAGCTCCAGGGCCCGTTTCTGATCTGCAAAAATCAGTTTCGCATCATAGAGCATATGTCCGATTAACGTTGATTTCCCGTCATCCACGCTTCCGCAGGTAATAAATTTCAATAATTCATTCTTCATGTCAAAAATATCCCTCTCGCTTCCTTTTCTCCATGCTGGCTGAGCCGCCGTCTGAATCAATAATCCGGCTTGTCCGCTCTGATTCCACCGAGGACAAAGTTTCTTCTATAATCTCATCCAAAGTTGACGCTTCTGACTCCATGGCTCCGGTCAGAGGATAACAGCCCAGTGTCCGAAACCGCACGGTTTTTGTCTCAATTGTTTCCCCTTCTCTCAGCTTCAGCCTGTCATCGTCCGCCATAATCATCTGGCCGTCCCGCACAACCACAGGTCTCGGCTTTGCAAAATACAGGGATACAATGGGAATATTTTCCCGCTTGATGTACTGCCAGATATCCTTTTCCGTCCAGTTGGACAGCGGAAATACTCTTATGCTTTCTCCCTGTTTGATTCTGGTATTAAATAATTTCCACATTTCCGGCCTCTGGTTCTTGGGGTCCCAGGCATGACTTTCGTTCCGGAAGGAAAAAATCCGCTCTTTGGCCCGGGATTTCTCCTCGTCCCTTCTTCCGCCGCCGAAAGCCGCTGTAAATCCATACTTGTCCAACGCCTGCTTCAGCGCCTGGGTTTTCATAATGTCCGTATAGGCAGAACCGTGGTCAAAAGGGTTAATGCCCTGCCTGATTCCATCTTCGTTGATATATTCCAGCATTTCAATGCCTAGCTCTTTGGCTGTGGCGTCCCGGAATTCTATCATCTCTTTAAATTTCCATGTGGTGTTCACATGCAGAAAGGGAAAGGGCGGCTTCTCCGGGTAAAATGCTTTCATAGCCAGACGCAGCATAACAGAGGAATCTTTTCCGATGGAATATAGCATCACCGGTTTCTCACATTCTGCTGCCACTTCCCGCATAATGTATATGGCTTCCGCTTCCAGTTCGTCTAAATGGCTCATTTTTTTCTCCTTTTATTGCATATTATTCTCTAAAACAAATATTTCCAAATTATCATATTTAGTGTAAAAATAAATTGTGATAGAAATTTGAGTTTTATCAAATTTCTATCTGTATCGCTATGGTTCCTCAGTATTAAATTACAAATTCTGTCAAAATCCACAAAAAAGAATGCCATCTAATTGCTTAAACGACATTCTGTATTCTTTCCTCCTCTGCGATTTAGCCTGTGAACCTGGTAAGTTTCCCAAAAGTTCTAAACTGCATGAAGATTTTTCAGGGAAATGTCCATAATAGGCGATGAATGGGTCAGCGCGCCGCTGGAAATGTAATCCACACCCAGAGAAATATAATGTTCAATATTTTCCTTTGTCACATTACCGGAGCACTCAATTTCCGCCTTTCCATCAATTACGGCAATGGCCTTCTGCATTTCCTCTACCGTCATATTATCAAGCATGATAATGTCTGCGCCCGCTTCTAAAGCCTCCATTACCATTTCTACCGTTTCGCATTCAATTTCAATTTTGCGGACAAACGGCGCGTATTCTTTTGCCATAAAGACAGCTTCCTTCACTCCGCCTGCTGCGCCGATATGGTTGTCTTTCAGCAGGACTCCGTCCGAAAGATTGTAGCGGTGATTGTAACCGCCGCCGATTTTTACGGAATATTTCTCAAAAATACGCATATTCGGGGTGGTTTTTCTGGTATCTAACAATTTCACCTTGCTTCCCTCTAACAAAGACGCAATGGAGTTGGTATAAGTTGCAATTCCGCTCATGCGCTGCAGATAATTCAGCGCTGTCCGCTCTCCCGACAAAATGGCTCGGATATCTCCGGTAACTGTTCCGATTAAATCTCCTTTTTTTACTTTATCGCCGTCGGAATAATGAAATTCCACAGAAACGGTTTTATCCAGAAGCTCAAATACCCGCTGAAATACCGGCAGACCCGCCAGAACTCCGTCCTGCTTGCAGATTAACTGGGCTTCTCCCTTCCGGGCTTTTTGCATCACTGCATTGGTGGTAACATCCTCGCTGGAGATATCCTCCCGCAAAGCCTGTAAAATTAACTCATCTGCATTTAACGTCATGGTTATGCTGTTGTTCATACGCTTCTTTCATCCTTTCTATTTCCTGCCGCACCAGGGCATGGTTTTCCTGCTGCAGTTTATCAATCTCCTGATATTGCTCCGGGGAAAATAATTCTGTGTATTTCTCTTTTTTCTCTGTAACAGCGCCGGCAATATCCATAGCCGCCCGCCTTGCAAACACCAGGCTTTCCAAAAGGGAATTACTGGCCAGACGGTTTGCCCCATGCACGCCGTTACAGCTTGTCTCGCCTACTGCGTACAGGCGTCCCATGGAGGTTCTGCCCTCCAGATCCGACTGCACTCCTCCCATAAAATAATGCTGCCCCGGCACCACCGGAATGCATTCCTTTGTCACATCGTATCCTTCTTCCCGGCACCGCCTTAAGATATTCGGAAAATGGCTTAAAATATCTTCTCTGGCAATATGCTCCATCGAAAGCCAGACATAGGGCTTTCCGTCCGCTTTCATCTGTTCCTCAATGGCCCGCGTTACTACGTCTCTGGGCAGCAGTTCATCCACAAACCGCTCCATATGGGCATTGTATAAAACAGCGCCTTCTCCCCGAACCGATTCTGAAATCAGGAATCTGCGGCCCGGCTTCTCCGAATACAGCGTCGTCGGATGTATCTGGACAAAATTCACATCCTGAAGCTTAATCTTATGCCGCAGCGCCATGGCCAGCCCGTCTCCGGTCAGATGGGCAAAATTGGTGGAATGCTGATACAATCCGCCGATTCCTCCGCAGGCAAACACTGTATGCCCTGCCCAGACAGGACGGACAATGCCCCGGCTGTCTGCCGTCACCACTCCGTAACAGACATTATCCTTACAGAGAATATCAATCATTTCCGTATGTTCGTATATGGTGATATTCCTGCGTTTCCTGGCCTCTTCTAACAGCCTGCCGGTAATTTCTTTGCCGGTAGCGTCCTCATGGAACAATATTCTGGGCTGGGAATGCCCGCCTTCCCTGGTATATGCCAGTTCCCCGTTCCGCCGTTCAAATTCCACGCCGTATCCCAGCAGTAACTCAATGATTTCTCCGGAGCTTCTTATCATCATCTCCACGGATTTCTTATTGTTTCTGTAATGCCCGGCCTTCATGGTATCTTCAAAATACCTGTCATAATCGTCTTCTGACCGCAGGACACAGATTCCTCCCTGTGCCAGAAAAGAGTCGCTGTTTCTGGCCTCATCCTTGGTAATAACGGTTATTTCCTTACTCTCCGGCAGCTGAAGCGCACAGAACAGCCCTGCGGCTCCTGTGCCTACGATTACTACATCTGTTTCTTTTTCCATGTCCCCACCTGTCAATATCTTTTTCACTATAATATGGCATAGCTGCCGCTACGCTGTAAAGATTTTAGCATATTTGGCAGAAAATTTCCAGTGTTATTACTGCGGCGGTTAATTTATTACTCCGGCGGTTAAATGTCGACGAATTTTACGCAGAATAAATTTTCATCTGCAAGGCGGAAGAATGAGTTGTAGCGAGTGCTACAACGATTGATGAGGGTCTGCCCCGCTTTATCGGGCACAACGCGGCAGATGGAAATTTAAGCAAGTAAAAACGTCGATATTTAACCGCTGGAGTAATAACATCGTATGGGCGGTATTTGAACGCTATGGGATCTGCGGTTCAGCCCGGCCTTCCCTCAAAATTCCGGCAGGCTGTCTGGATTCAGAACCCGGACAGCCTGCCGTTTTGCAAAAATTTATTTGATTTTTATTTTCCGGCTCATTCCTTTCTTATAGAACAGCTTTTGATATGTTTTCTGTTTGCCTGCCGGAACACGCACCGATGCTTTTGCCGGAATTCCTTTCCATGCTTTCTTTCCAAGCCCTTTGGATGTTAATCTGGTTGTTTTAACCGTCAGTTTCTTTAAACTCTTGCAGCCATAAAAAGCATTGGCGCCTATGGTTTCCACATTACTGCCCACAAATACTTTTTTGATTTTTTTATTTTTGCGGAATGCGCTGCCGGCAACAGAAGTCACCTTGCAAATTGTCCCGTCCGCGGCTTCAATTGTGGCGGGGATTCTGATCACGGATGCCTTCGGATTCGTGTTTTCCGTATATTCTACACAGACTGTATTTCCTTTTACAGCAATCACTTCATATTCTGCATTGCCGGAATCATCCTGGAAGATATCCCCTTCTTCCATATCGTCCGGTTCTTCGGAATCTGAATCGGAAATGTCCTGATCCCCAGGTTCTTCTAACGTAATGTTATCTTTATCGTCTGGATTCGGATCAGTATTATCTTCTTTCTCTCCTGGGTTTGATTCAGTGGTATCCTCTTTGTTTCCCACATTTTGGTCTGTATCAGAACTATCTGGTTCCTCTGGAATTACTTGAGTCCCAATATTGAAAGATACTGTTTTTGTATCTGATTCAAAGGCATAATTTTTGCATGTTACTTTTGCCGTGTATGTCCCTTCCCCTAATTCATTTGAACTCACTGTAATATGGTGTCCTGTGAAATCTTTTTTTAATACCTCTGTTCCAGATATATTATAGACTTTGAGTGTGTAAAACTCCACTCCGCCATTTGCTGAAGCTGAAACAATAATATCTTCATTAATTTTATAATTATTTTTATTAACTGAAATCTCTGGATTGGTTAATTGATTGTCAATTGCAAATTCAATTCTTGAAGTATCATACCCTCCTGAACCATTATATACAGAAAAATATGCAGAATATTTTCCTCTCCCCAACTTTGATGCAGGTATTGAATATGTTCCACTATTTGCCTCTTCAGTAATTATCCTTCTGTTTCCTATTTTATCATCTATGCCTATTACCTGTCCTTTAGCACAAGATACTAATACAGATATCTGAACTGTATCATCTAATGTATAACTTGTTTTCGTTGTGGAAACGACAGCTCCTTTTTTGGGGGTATCCACAATTTCAAATGACACTCTTTCTGTATCTATTCCACCGGAACCATTGTATACTGAAAAATACGCAGAATAAACTCCTACTCCAAGATCAGATGCCGCAATTGTATAGGTACTTTCTGCATCTTCTGTGATAATTCTCCCCACCCCTTCTTTGTCAATACCTATTACTTGTCCCTTCGCACAAATTGTATCAACACTAATGCTTACTGTATCTGTCAAATCATACCACCAATTTGAAGCGAAAACATTTGAATAATCCGCTGCTCCTACTACAGAAAAGTCTACCCATTCTGTGTCAATTGTCCCTGCACTGTTTGTACACGAAAAGTAAGCGCTGTAGTTCCCATAACCATACGCAGATGCATCAAATGAATATGTTCCATCAATTGCCTGAGAAATTATTTTATTCCCATCTTTAAATATCGACATAAAGTAGCTGGTTGCACCGTCTGCGTGAACCTTTAATTCTATTCTGTCTTTGATATCATACCACACTTGATTTTGTGAGACAGTTGGGTTTACAGGTTTTGTATTCGTTGAGGCCGTATACCCATAAGCATGATAAAGAGACATTGCCCTGTTGGCCGTATCAAATGCCGACCAGCTTATGCTGTATTTTTTAATGGTATTCCTTCCGTCGCTGTTGCAGTCAAACACTTCAATCCCACCGTCATTCACTCCGGCCAATATCATGGAATGAGGCCCCCGGCCTCGTGCCGTACTTCTCTGAACCTGGATATAATCGCCCGGAACGCCTTTTTTCAACAGCGCTTTGGCTGACTCTTCATTCAGATTGCCTGGCTCAATAATTCCCACCGTCTCGGCATTCGGATTAGTTATTTTATAATTGGCAGATTCCGGATAAGGCCCAATATATACTCCAAAAATCTTCAGAAAAATCCAGTTGGCAAAGCCTTTGCACTGTGACCCCATATACATTTGGTTAGAGTTTGCCGTTTTTCCGTTATACTGCGCAATGTAAGAGTCCAACTGTGAAACCACGTCGCTCTGTGAAACGGCCTCTGCCTCCAAATCAAAGGTGAAAAGCAAACTTACAGCTAAGATAAAACTCATAAAAGCACAGAGTATTCTTTTTTTCTTCATAATCTTTCCTCCCTGCGATGTTAATATTTTTCCTTTAAATTATTCCTGAATTTCTATAAATCCATTATCATTTTAATTTAACCTTCCTGCTCAGCCCTTTTTGACGAAACAGTTTTTGGTATGCTTTAACTTTTCCTTTCGGAACCTGCACCACTGCCCGGGATGAAATTCCTTTAAATGCTTTCCTGCCGAGTCCTTTGGACGTAAGTTTTGCCGTCTTTATATTCAGTGTTCTCAAATCTTTACATCCATAAAAAGCATTTGAACCAATTTTATTTACTTTGGCTGGAATTGTCAGACTTTTTAATTTTGTACATCCGCTGAATGCATTTGTGCCGATGCTAGTCAAACTTTTACCCAAATTTACAGAGGTAAGATTTCTGCATCCATAAAAAGCATTGGCATCAATGGACTTCACTTGATTGCCCACAATCACTTTTTTAATTTTCTTATTCTTTTTAAACGCATTTTTGCCAATCGACGTTACTTTACAAACCGTTCCGTCCTTTGCCGTCACAGTATTCGGAATTCTTACGACACTTGCTTTTGCATCTGTGCTTTCTGTATATTCCACACAGATTTCAGAGCCGTTTACAGATATCACTTCATATTCGGCATGGCCGGCAAAATCCTGAAAAACCTTTCCTGTTTCCAGATTTTCTCCTTCCTCTTTTCCCGAAGCATCATCCCTCTTGTCTGTATCTGACGGAAGATTCGGCTTTTCATCTGTATCTGACGGCACCTCCGGTTTACCGGCCGGATTCGAATTTAAAGGAGGAGTTGGAATACCATTTTCTCCCGGCTTCAAAGCAAGCGCAGGTATTTTTTCTGTTTTCCTGGAGCCGCAGGAAATGCAGGTATAAGTATATACGCCCTCAGAAACAGCGGTAGCCTGCTTTGTCACTTTGCCGTTATCCCACACATGCCCTGTTTTCGGTATATTTTCTGTATATTTCTTACCGCAGGCGCACTGAAATGTTTTTATGCCGGAGTCAGCGCAGGTGGCCCTTTTTGTGATTTTTGAAGTATAGCTGTGGGTATGCGCTACTGTTATTTCTGTATTCGCACTTGCTGAACAATCATTTAGCGTAAAGGTGACAACGCCTTTATAAGTACCTTCATCCTCCAAGCAAAAGCCAATCCAATTGCTCAGGCTATTACTGTAACTATGAGTTCCGCCTACGCTTCCATCCGGTTTGTAAATGGTTTCCGTCACCGTATAGTTTTGTCCATCCAGATCTGAGGTCAGTTCTCCCGTCTCGTCGTCAATAATCTCATAACATAGATAATATGTTGTTCCTTTTTTACTGACAGATGCAGACTCACCCATTTTACTTTCGGAAAACCATGAATGCAGCATTACTTTATGTTCTTTTACTTCAAATGACACTTCTGCGTCGCCGATATAATCTCCGGTAATTTCCACTTTCCCCCTGTAAACCCCCGCTTCCTGAGGTACATGGGAAATCCAGTTATTGTCGCTGTTCTCATAACTATAGGAAAATGCCGTACTTCCGTCCGGTTTATAAAACGTTTCTGTAATTGTATAATTTGCACTGGCCACCTCATTAAAACGTTTCCCACTGGCCGTATCAATCAATTCATAACACAGATAATAGCTTGTTCCTGTCCGGTAAACGGAGGGAACGTTTCCCATTCCAGTATCTGACATCCATACATGAATGGAAGGAGCTGATACTTCTGGAGATGAATTGCTATAATTCGGCGTTACAAATCCCCATAAATTGCCGGCGGACAAAGAACAACTGCTGTCATGCACTCCATGAGGATTCGTCTGGGTATTATTTCCGTCAATATAATAAACTGTATTGCCGGAAGAAAATTTCACGATACCCACATGCTGGCTGGCATTAGAACCGAAAAATATAATATCCCCGCATCTTGGAGCATATCCGGAACCTTTCAGATGACTGGAACCTCCGGAATTAATCAGTCGGTTCTTCATATCTGTAGTATTTGCCGTTTTAGGAATAACGCTGGCAGGAATTCCTGCCTGATCTGCACACCACGATACAAAAACTGCGCACCAGGCATATTTTGCAGCTATGCCGTTGTTATTTACCCGCCTTCCGTAATACCAGTCATTGTAAAAAATATCATCCGAGTTGCTGCTTCTCTCTTTGACCCCAATCTGGCTTTTTGCCACGGCAACGATAGCCTCTGCCTGGTCTGCAGCCTGCACTTCCAGGGCCGGGATATGTATGGCAAGGCTGCCGAACATCAGCAGGAATACCAGAAACTTTGCCATGTGTTTCTTCATTTGTCTGCACCCTCTTTCATATACTATACTGAAATTCCTTTTACACCTTCGGTTATGCAAAATACTTCAGCCGTTTATATTGCATCCAGAAGTTTTTCTTTCTTTGCATCAAATTCTTCTTGGCTGATTACTTCTGTATCCAATAAATCTTTCAGCTTCTTTATTTTGTCCAACGCCGATTCTTCATTAATAACATTTGTTACACTTTGAACAGATTGATTTTTACTGGAAAATTCTTCAAATATCTCTTTTATCCGCTTATAATTCTCTTCCATCTCACGCTTATTTTTATTAAATACAATACATCGAAACAATACCAGATATTTTTCTTTTTAATTCAATTTTGTTATCATATATTACCGCATCTGTTTCAATTCCACCCATCGCCTTATGCTGCGCTTTAAACCTGAATATTTCTCCCATAATTTAATTACTCCTTCCTTTTATCACCAGAACCGAATTGTTTCACAAAGCAGACTTTTTGAAACAGTTCGGTTATAATGTATTTATGGATAAAATTGTCAGAAAGCAGACGAGAGCGAGATTGAAAAAACCTGTTTCTCATTGTCTACTATTTGTTACAATATTTTCTTCTGACTCTTAAGTTTTTCACAGCATCTGCGGTAAAATGTCGAATGGCTCATATGTAAATCAGCCGCTGCTTCGCGTGTTGATATCATTCCCTGTTCCCACATTTGAAAATATTCTTCAAATTTCTCAGGCGTTTCCACCTTCCGGCATCCAAACTTAATCCCCCGGGCTTTTGCTGCCGCTATCCCCTCCGCCTGCCGCTGTCTGATAAAAACCCGCTCCGTTTCCGCTACATAAGCCAAAATCTGCAAAACCAAATCAGAGATAAAAATGCCTGTTAAATCTCCATGGCAGAAATTTGTATTCAGCAATAGCATGTCTACCACCTGAATATCCGCCCCTATTTCTTTTGTGACAATTCTCCACTGCTCCAATATCTCCCCATAATTTCTTCCCAACCTGTCAATGCTTTTAATGATTAAAGCATCTCCCCGTTTCAAACCTGCTAAAAGTTTCTGATACTGCGGACGCCTAAAATCTTTTCCTGATATTCTGTCAAGATAGATATTTTCTTCCGAAATGCCCTGTTCCTTTAATGCAATAAACTGCCGTTCCGGATTCTGCTCCTTTGTAGAAACCCGAATGTAACCATATTTTTTCATTTGAACCGTCCTCCTTATAAATCTATTCATCCATAATACGAATCGGCTTAACTCAATCATTGTCAAAAAAGACATAGACGACTCCTTACCGCCTATGTCTCCGTTCCTTATGTTGATTTGAAAGTACAAAAATAACAGGGACTCATCATAATCCCTGTCATTTCTGTCAGTTCCACAAGCTTCCATTGTAAGGTTTCCTTGCTGATTAGTTTTGTCCGGTATTCAGAAATCATGGTTGGACTCATGTTCCGGCTCAGGGCATATTCAACAGAATATATTCTCCCCAGCTATCCTGTATAGCCTTATGGGAGACAAATTTCCAGGATGAAGATATATTTTTCCATTCAGCATTTGCGATATTCTCACTGCCCTTTTTCACCGTTCAAACATCTTTGCCGCTTCCTGCAAATGCCGAATCACCGGAAGATGCTGAGGACACTGTGTTTCACACTGGCCGCACTGAATGCAGTGGGAGGCCCTGCCAGATTTTTCGGCCTGCCGGTCATAGGATTCTTTGGCGGCGGGAAATCTGGCGTCACCGAACTGGCTGACCCCGTTTAACAGTTTGAAATAATCAGGAATCGGAATTTGTTTGGGACAG
The DNA here is from genome assembly GCA_910575555.1 of Lachnospiraceae bacterium. Lineage (GTDB taxonomy): Bacteria > Bacillota > Clostridia > Lachnospirales > Lachnospiraceae > Petralouisia. Next base: position 30,277 of record CAJTFX010000036.1, read on the forward strand.
CCGTCCACACAGTAGCGGCAGTTGGTGCAGGCAACGCTCTTTTTGGCGCGGATCGCCGCAAGAGCCTGCGTAAGCGTTTCCTGCTCTGACTCTGTCAGGGGTTTTAACTCCTTCATATAAGAAATATTATCCTCCATCTGCGCTTCGCTGCTCATGCCCGAGAGCACCATCACTACATTTTCCAGAGAAGCCGCATAGCGAACCGCCCAGGAGGCAGCAGACATTCCGGGATTTGCCTTTCTCAGCAGATTTTCAGCGTCCTCAGGGAGATTTGCCAGAAGCCCGCCTTTGACCGGCTCCATAACAATCACCGGTTTTTTATGTTTCACACAGACCTCGTAACAGTTCCGGGACTGAACCTCCGGATCTTCCCAGTCCGCATAATTGATCTGAAGCTGAACATATTCCATCTCCGGATGTTTTTCCAGAATTCCTTCCAGCACTTCTGCGCTGTCATGGAAGGAAAAACCGATGTGGCGGATTTTCCCTTCCGCTTTCTTTCGGGCCACAAATTCAAACGCCCCCATACGCTCCGCCATTTCAAGATAATTCCGGTTCATGGCATGGAGCAGGTAATAGTCGAAAAATTCCACTCCGCACCGGGCAAGCTGTCCCGTAAAAAAATCTTCCAGGCTGTCCCCCTCCTGAAGCAGAGAAAAACTCAGCTTGTCCGTGATGGTATAGGCGTTCCTGGGATGCCGTTTCGCCACACATTCCCTAAAAGCCAGTTCACTGAATTCTTTTCCGTGATAGGGCGTTGCCGTATCAAAATAAGAAAAGCCCTGGCTGATAAAACGATCTGCCATTTGGCAGAAAGCTTCATAATCGATTTTTGTGGTATCCGACGGGTCTGTAAGGGGAAGGCGCATAATGCCGAAACCTAATTTTTTTGTATTCATTTGAAAATCCTCCATGTTTTTCGGGTGGTAATATATATTTTTTAAGTAGTACAGAGAAGTTTTATATATTTGGATACGGACGGAACAGCCAGGCGGCCCTTTCGCACGCAAAACTGGGTAACGCTTCGGCTGACTAACTGCTAACTTCGACTTAGGGACGGCCTGCTATTTTTTCACGCCTTTTCCATCCCGGTTGGCAAGCCGGAGCCGGTGCAGGGCAATTTCTTTTTCTTTCACCGTGATTGTCTGTTCTTCCTGGTTCAGAAGATAGACGGCCGAAAGCCTGTCTTTTTCATCAATTTTCATACCCCGGACTCCGATAGCTCCTTTTTTCTTTTCCGGCACGTCGGAGGCCAGAAAACGCAGGAACATGTTTTTCTCTGTCTGCAGAACAATGCTCTCTTCTTCTGTTTCTGAAAGAATCTGGACCAGCAGCAGCCGCTCCCCTTCATTTAATTTGGTGGCTGCAACGGTGCGTTTGGATACGTCAAATTCTTCTCCACACACCTGCTTGAGCATTCCGCCGCTGCTTGCAAACAGCAGTTTACGCCCCAGCAGCCCGCTGAGGCTGCTGACACAGACCATGACTTCTTCATTGCTGTTATAATTGCTGATGTTATCCAGCGGCGTTCCCTTGTCCCGGAATTTTCCATGGGGCAGATCTAAAATCTTTACGGAATGCATCTGTCCCTTGTCGGTAAAAATACACAGTTTGTCTGTATTCATACAGGAAATCACGTATTTATTCTCCGCGTCTGCCGCCTCCCGGTTCCGCTCATAAGTGGCGGCGTCCACTGTCTTTACATAGCCGAACCGGTCCATTAAAAGGACTACCGGCATCTCTTCCACTTTCTTTTCCTCATAGACTGCTTCCGCCGCATTTTCAATGGCAGTTCTCCGCTCCCGGCCGTACTCTTTCTGAAACCGGTTCAGCTCTTTGATAATGACTTTGGCCATTGCAGCGCGGCTTCCCAGGATTTCCTCATACTTTGCAATATTAGAAAGGGTGGTATCGTGTTCTTTCATCAGGGCTTCAATTTCTAACCCGATTAACTTATACAGGCGCATTTCTAAAATAGCCGTGGCCTGCCGCTCTGTAAAGCAGAGCTGTCTGGCGTCCGCTTCGGAACCTTTGTAGCGGAATTCTATGTTCTTTGTGTTGCCGTTCATCAGACAGTCTTTGGCGTCTTTGATATTCTTGGAACCCCGAAGGATTTCGATAATCAAGTCAATAACGTCACAGGCTTTGATTAAGCCTTCCTGGATTTCCTTCTTTTCCAGTTCTTTTGCCAGCAGGGTTTTGTATTTTCTGGTGGCCAGTTCGTACTGGAAGTTTACATGATGGCGGATGATGGGCACAAGCCCCATGGTTTCCGGCCGGCCCTCTGCCACTGCCAGCATATTGACGCCGAAGGTGTCCTCCAGTCTTGTTTTTTTGTAAAGCATGTTGCAGAGATTTTCCACATCTGCGCCTTTTTTCAAATCCAGTACAATGCGGATGCCCTCTTTGGAGGACTGGTTGGAAATATCCACAATATCGTTGGTTTTCCGGGCCTCTGTCAGATTGTACACATCCATCAGGAATTTCCCGATATTGGCCCCTATCATGGTGTAGGGGATTTCCGTAATCACCAGCCGCTGCCTGCCGCCTTTTACCTGTTCAATCTCCACTTTTCCCCGGATTTTGATTTTTCCGGCGCCTGTCTCATAAATATGCAGCAAATCTGACTGATTCACCACAATGCCCCCGGTGGGAAAATCCGGGCCTTTGATATACTCCATCAGCTCTTTCGTTGTGATATCAGGGTTTTTCATATAGGCTTTCACTCCTTCAATCACTTCGGAAAAATTGTGGGGCGGAATACTGGTAGCCATGCCCACGGCAATGCCTTCCGCGCCATTAATCAAAAGATTGGGCACCTTCACCGGAAGCACGGAGGGCTCTTTTTCCGTCTCGTCAAAATTGGGCACAAAATCCACCACATCTTTGTCCAAATCGGCAAGGTAGGCTTCCTGGGTGATTTTCTGCAGACGGGCCTCCGTATAACGCATAGCCGCCGCCCCGTCTCCCTCAATGGAACCGAAATTGCCGTGGCCGTCCACTAAGGGCAGGCCCTTCTTAAATTCCTGAGCCATCACCACCAGCGCCTCATAGATGGAGCTGTCTCCATGGGGATGGTATTTACCCATGGTATCCCCCACGATACGGGCGCATTTCCGGTAGGGCCTGTCATGGCGGATGCCCAGTTCATGCATATCGTAGAGGGTTCTGCGCTGAACAGGCTTCAATCCGTCCCGTACGTCCGGCAGCGCCCTTGCGATGATCACGCTCATGGCGTAATCTATGTATGATTTCTGCATTATTTCCGAATATTCCGTTCGGATAATCTGTTCCTTTTCCTGCATGGTAAATCCTTTCTGTCAGTTATCTGTGCCAAACATTCATTAAATGTCAAGCTCCGCATCATGGGCATGCTCGTGAATAAACTCCCGCCGGGGCGGAACCTCTGTTCCCATCAGCATTTCTGTCACGTCAGAAGCCATCCTTGCATCCTCAATTTCCACCTGCTTTAAAATACGGGTAGCCGGATTCAGCGTAGTCTCCCACAGCTGATCCGCATCCATCTCCCCCAGTCCCTTATACCGCTGCAGGGTGAAGGGGCCTTTGTGCCGTTTCCGGTATTTTTCCAAAGCCACGTCGTCGTAAAGATATTCCTCCGCTCCCCGGGAGGGAATAGCCTTGTACAGCGGCGGCATGGCGATATAGACATGTCCCTCGAAAATCAGCTCCGGCATAAAACGGTAAAACAGCGTCAGCAGCAGCGTGGAAATATGGGCTCCGTCCACGTCCGCATCCGCCATAATGATAATCTTGTCATAGCGCAGTTTGGAAATATCAAAATCATTGCCGAACCCTTCCGAAAATCCGCAGCCGAAGGCATTGATCATGGTTTTGATTTCCGCATTGGCCAAAACCTTGTCAATACTGGCTTTTTCCACATTCAGAATTTTCCCCCGGATGGGCAGAATTGCCTGATAATTCCGGTCCCTGGCTGTTTTGGCAGAACCGCCGGCAGAATCTCCCTCCACAATGAAAATCTCACAGACGGAAGCGTCTCTGCTCTCGCAGTTGGCCAGTTTGCCGTTGGAATCAAAGGAAAATTTCTGTTTGGTCAGAAGGTTGGTCTTGGCTTTTTCCTCTGACTTGCGGATTTTGGCCGCTTTTTCCGCGCAGGCAATGACTTTTTTCAGATTCTCCAGATTCTTGTCAAAATAAAGCTGAATCTCTTCTCCGGTTATTTTGCCGGTCACCCGGGAAGCATCCTGGTTGTCTAATTTTGTTTTGGTCTGGCCTTCAAACCGGGGTTCGGGATGCTTAATGGAAATTACAGCCGTTAAGCCGTTGCGCACATCGGCCCCGGTGAAATTGGAATCCTTCTCCTTTAAAATCCCCAGCTCCCTGGCATAATTGTTGATCACCGTGGTAAATATGGTTTTAAATCCTGTCAGATGGGTTCCCCCTTCCGCATTGTAAATATTGTTGCAGAATCCCAGCACATTTTCATGAAATTCATTGATATACTGAAACGCCGCTTCCACGGTAATTCCTTCGCTCTCTCCTTTAAAATACACCACATCATGAACCGCTTCCGCTTTCCGGTTCAAATCCTTCACAAATCCGCTGATTCCCTCTTCCTCGTGAAATTCCAAATGCTCCGTAACTTCTCCCCGCTTATCCTCATAAACAATGGTAAGCCTGGGATTCAAGTAAGCGGTTTCATGAAGGCGGCTTTTTACATCCTCCTCCTTGAAACGGGTTTTTTCAAATATTTCCGGATCGGGCAGAAAGTTGATTCTGGTGCCGGTCTTTTTGGTTTTCCCAATCACTGGCAGCATCCCCTGCGCTAACTCAACCACCGGATTCCCTTTTTCATATCTGTCGTGATAAATCTTCCCGCCCAGATGCACCTGAAGATCCAAACAGGCGGACAGAGCGTTTACCACAGAAGAACCTACTCCATGGAGGCCGCCGCTGGTCTTATAGGCGTCATTGTCAAATTTTCCTCCCGCATGGAGGGTGGTGAACACCAGACGGGCCGCAGACATGCCCTTTTCATGCATTCCCACGGGAATGCCCCGGCCATTGTCCTCCACGGTGCAGGAGCCGTCCGCCTCCAGGGTTACATATATGGTATCGCAAAATCCTGCCAGATGTTCATCCACAGAATTGTCTACAATTTCATAAATTAAATGGTTCAGGCCCTTGCGGGACACGCTTCCGATATACATGCCCGGCCTTTTTCTCACTGCTTCCAGGCCCTCTAATACGGTAATATTCCCGGCGCCGTATTCCTGATTCTTTGCCATTCTCTTTTCCTTTCCTCTTGTTCTGGTACACATGTTCTGTTTTTAACCTGCTTATTGTATCATAGTTTTTTGCGATTTGCAAAGTTTTCCAGATCTTTTCTCAAATCTTCACAGGAGGGATACCGCTGATCCGGATTTGGACAGGTGCATCTCCTTACAATTCTGTCCAGTTTCCGGGACAAACGGCGGCTGCAGCGGCGGATCTGAAAGGCTCCGTCCCTGACCTGTCCCGGTTCCTGCCCGGTCAGCAGATGGTACATGGTTACTCCTAGACCGTAAATGTCCGTTCTGGCGTCCGCCTGCTCTCCGGCAAGCTGTTCCGGCGCCGCATATCCCCTGGTCCCGAGATTAGGCGTATCACCATCTCCTGTGAAAACTGCTCCAAAATCAATCAGCCGCAGATTGCCGCCGGGCTGCAGCATAATATTGCCCGGCTTCATATCCCGGTAAATCACCGGCGGCCGGCAGTTGTGAAGATATCCCAGCACCAGGCACATGTCTCTTGCCCACCGGACTACGTCTGCCTGGGACTGAGGCCCTGATCGCTTTAAAACCTGCTCCAGCGTTTCCCCTTCCAGGTATTCCATTACTATGTATAAGGCTTCTTCCTCCTCCACCACTTCCTCCACCGATGGAAAATAAGGATAATTCAGCCTCATAATCAGTTCCGTTTCCTGCCGCATGATTATTTTGTGTATCTCTTCCCCCGCTCCCTGAGATTTCCGGATCTCCTTGACTGCCCGGTTCTTCTTCTGTACTTTGTCATAAGCCAGATAAACGTTCGAAGAGCCTCCGGCTCCCAGAATTCTCTGAATTTCATAGCGGTCCTTTAATTTGTCTCCCTGTCTCAGCGCTGCACTCTCCTTTTTGATGTTTTGCAGATGATATAACAAAAGAGAATCCCCGCCTGTGAGATTCTCTTTCGTAATGTTCTTATGAATTTTTCTTAAGATCCCCTGACTTGCTGACGGAAATTTTATTTTCCGTCCCGGTCAAAAGCCGTTTCACATTGGCCCGGTGCCGCCAGATTGCCAGAATGGTAAACACGGCGCCCACAGCGTAAACCTCCGGCAGCAGCCCGGCATTTACCCTGATATGGCCCATCTGCCCGAAGATAAGTAACTGAATGTAAAAACAGAGGGACACCAGGATAGAACCCAGGGACACGTAACGGGTAGCAGCCACGGTCACCACAAACACCAGCAGGCAGAGAACTGCCAGAGGCGGATAAAAGGCAAGCAGAAATCCTGCCGTACAGGCAATTCCTTTTCCGCCTTTAAACTTCATATAGAAGGGGAAATTATGGCCCAGAACTGTTCCAAGCCCTGCGTACATCTTCAGTAAATGCACTGCCTCCGGATATTTTTCCCGGAATAACAGCCAGGCGATCAGCATGGACAGCATGGCCTTTCCCGCGTCTCCCAGAAAGGTGATAAGGCCGGCTTTCCACCCCAGCGTGCGCAGCGTGTTGGTGGCTCCCGCATTCCCGCTTCCGTATTCCCGAATATCAATATGGTGAAGTTTCCCATAGATAAATCCTGTTTGAAACAGTCCCAAAACATAACCAATGGCCAGACAAATAACTCTGCTGAGAATCATATTACCCTTCCTTTCTTTCCCGAATGATGAATTTTAACGATGTGCCCTGGAAGCCGAAGGCCTCCCGGATTCTGTTTTCCAGATATCTGGTATACGAAAAATGCATCAGTTCCTTATCATTTACAAAGATTACAAACGTTGGCGGCTTTACGGCAACCTGCGTCATGTAGAACAGCTTCAGCCTCTTGCCTTTATCGGAAGGGGGCTGCTGCATTGCAACAGCTTCGGTCATAATCTCATTCAGCACTCCCGTTGCAACCCGCATGGAGTTGTTTTCCAAAACCACGTCAATCATATCAAAAAGCTTCCGGGTACGCTGCCCGGTTTTGGCCGAAATAAAAAGAATCTCCGCATACGGCATAAAACTTAAAACCTGACGGATTCGGTCTGTATGCTTGTAAATGGTCTTATCGTCTTTTTCAATGGCGTCCCATTTATTCACCGCTATGATAATTCCCTTGCCCCGTTCATGGGCAATTCCTGCAATCTTGGCGTCCTGTTCCGTCACGCCTTCGGTGGCGTCAATCACCACCACCACCACGTCGGCCCGCTCCACAGCCGTAACGGCGCGGATAATGCTGAACCGCTCCAGTTCCTCTTTAATCTTGCTCTTTCTTCTTAATCCTGCCGTATCAATAAACACATATTCCCGATCCTGCCAGGTAATCTCCGTATCAATGGCGTCTCTGGTGGTTCCTGCAATCTCTGACACAATCACCCGCTCTTCTCCAAGCAGATGGTTAATCAGCGAGGACTTGCCTACATTGGGCTTTCCCACGACTGCAACCTTGGGCCGCTCGTCCTCCTCTTCTGCTTCTGCATGTTCCGGAAAATGCCTGGCCACTTCATCCAGCATATCGCCGATTCCCAGTCTGGACGCTGAGGAAACCGGAATCGGATCGCCGATTCCCAGATTGTAAAACTCATAGACGTCCGTCATGTATTTCTCAAAGCTGTCCACCTTGTTCACCACAAGCACCACCGGCTTCCCGGAGCGGCGCAGCATATCCGCAACCTTGGAATCCGCGTCCACAAGCCCCTGGCGCACGTCCGTCATGAAAATAATCACATCCGCCGTATCAATGGCAATCTGCGCCTGTTCCCGCATCTGAGATAAAATAATATCTTTGCTTTCCGGCTCAATTCCTCCGGTATCAATCAGGGTAAAGGTCATATGAAGCCAGCTCACCTCGGCATAAATCCTGTCCCTTGTAACCCCCGGCGTATCCTTGACAATGGAAATCCTCTCTCCTGCCAACGCATTGAACAGGGTGGATTTTCCCACGTTGGGACGCCCCACTACTGCAACTACTGGTTTACTCATTCCACTCTCCTAACTTTCTCTCATCAAACACGACACCAAATCCTGTCCGCTTGATTTTACAATATCTGCCTTCACTTGTAAAGCATTTTCCAACTGGGAAAGGGCAATATCATCCAGAAACACTTCTTCCCCGCTGCGCAGAAGATTGCAGGGCAGCAGCAGCCTGTCTCCCAGCTTCCTTCCCTTCAGCTGCCCTAAGATATCCTGTCCTGTCAAAAGCCCTGAAACCGTAATCCGCTCTCCGAAAAAATGATTTTGAATGGGAATTACCTGAATTTGTTTTTCCGGGAAAACCGCCTGAAACTGTGCCGTCAGCTCTTTCAGCGCCGGAGCGGCAAGAACGCCTGTGGCAACGGTGATTTCCTCTGCCTTTAACTCCCTTGAAGCTTCCGGCCTTCCGGCTTTTTCCTGCTCTAACGCCTCTCGGAATTCTTCCCGCAGAAGCCTGAGCATTCCTACACCGTTTTCCAGCTGAAGGTATCCGTCATACTGTTCTTCCGGCGGCAGCTCCTTCTCTGCCAGCAAATACCATTCGTCGCTGGCATGGATAAAATGAAGCTCCGACTGCTCCATGCACAATTTTTGATAATGATGGACGGTCTGAAGCACTTCTTTTGCATCCTCCCTGGTAAAAGGCTCTAAGGGATACAGCCCCTCCCGGAATCTGCTCAGCCCCACCGGAACCACCGACACGCTCTCCATCACAGGCATATATTTCATCAAATCTTCTATGCTCCGCTTCAGCTCCTCTTTGTCATTGACTCCTTTACAGAGGACAATCTGGCCGTTCATGGGAATTCCCGCCTCATAAAGCGTGTCTATCTTCTTTAACGCCTCTCCTGCGAACCGGTTGTTCAGCATTCTGCAGCGAAGCTCCGGGTTTGTGGCCTGCACAGAAATATTAATCGGCCCAAGCCTGTAGTCCAGAATTCGCTGAAAATCATGATCTTTCATATTGGTAAGGGTCACATAATTTCCCTGCAGAAACGAAAGCCTGGAATCGTCATCCTTAAAATACAGCGTATCCCGCATTCCCTTTGGCATCTGATCGATAAAACAGAAAATACATTTATTGCGGCAGGACTTGTAATCATCCATCAGGCCGTTCTCAAATTCAATGCCCAAATCCTCTTCGTATTCTTTTTCAATCTCCAGTTCCCATTCCTCGCCGTTTTCCTTACGGATCACAAGGGTAAGATATTCTTCATTGGTATAATAATGGTAGTCAAATACATCTTCTATTTCATGTTCATTGACAGACAGCAGCCTGTCCCCCGGCGCCACCTCCAGTTCTTCTGCGATGCTACCCGGCTGAACCCTGTATACAATATGCTCTTTCAAAATCAACGCTCCATTCTTTCCGCAATACGAAAAAAGGAATTATCATGCTAAAGCGTTTCCCGAAGCACATCTGAGAAAATATTTTCACATGCACTTCGGTACAAATCGTTCTAAAATGATAATTCCCGCATCAAATGCAGTATTCAGAAATTTAATCTTCGCTGTCCTCGTCTACGACTCCTGCCACTGCTCCGGCTACAGACGCCACCACTGAAACGATTACCGCAATCAGCACCACGCCTCCAATTATAAAAACCATCATTTCCTGTCATCTCTTTTCTTAATATTTTCACTTGATGGATTTATTATACCAAAGAGGATGTACGGTGTAAAGGCAAATTTCACAGAGACCGGAAGATATTGCTCCTGCGGTTAAATTTCACAGCATAAAGCCTGTGATTCATTTCCCTGTTTCCCGGGTTTTTCCCTTCGTCAGTTTTTGATAAACCATCATTGCGCCAATCCCTAACACGACACCCATCGCTGTCGACTCCAAATAAATGCCTTCCACATTGCAGAAGATACTGACTGCCATTAAAATCATCACTGTTACCGCTACTATGGCGGCTCCTATTAAGAAATTCCTCATATTCTCTCTTTCTCCTTTCCAGCCTTAAGGAACAATCCTGAAATTTGTTTTCTGTTCCTTACAGATATCATTATACCTGTTTTTTTGCCGATATCTGCGGTTTTATAGCCAACGATCCATTTTCTGTCTTTTTCGCTTTTATCTGCCTCCAAAAACTCACCCGAGAATCGCAAACGCCGGCCGCCGACCCAATAAAAAAACTGAATGCTCCTGAGACAGCCCGGTAACATTCAGCTTTTTATATTTCATTTTAATCCTTTCATCATCCGGGACGAAATCAGGCATTCATCTCCATTGACCATATAAATCACCCGGTTCTGAAAATCAATTTTCCTGATATTGTCTCTGTTTACCAGAAAAGAGCGGTGACAGCGGTAAAAACGGCCGTCCACCTCTTTCTCAATTTCTTTGATTTTCCCCAAGAATTCCATCTGACGGTTTTTGCAGTGCAAAATAATCTTATGTACATTGGGAGACGTTTCAAAAAAGAGAATCTCATCATAATCTACGGTAAATACCTTTTCGTTCACTTTCACTGAAAAATTCGCATGCACTTTATTATTCACAGACGCAAATCTCTGACTGGCTTTGAGAATGCATTCGCACATTCTTCTTTCCAGTTCTTCCGGATCATCCTTCAAAATAAAATCCATCGCTTCTAATTTGTAAATAAACGTCATGTAACTCATCTCTGAATGAGTTGTAACAAAAATAATAAACCCTCTTGGATCATATTTTCTGATTTCCTGGGCCAGAGTCAGTCCTGTCATATCTGCGCCCAGGGCAATGTCCAGAAAATATATTCCGACTTCCCCGGTTTCTTTCACTGTGTTAAGAATCCTATGGGGATCTTCAGAAACGCAGCCAAACTCCATGTCCAGTTCTTCCATCAGAATCATGTTTTCGATTACTTGTTGCATTCTGTTTCTCTGCACTTCTATATCTTCGCAAATATATAGTTTCAGCATACTGCATATTCTCCTTGCGGCTGTCCTGCCTGATATCATTATCGCGAAACGCCTGAAATTTGTCAATCATAAGAAATGCCCCATCATGGCCATTCTTCTTAATTGTTTTATTATAAAACAAAAGATCCGTATTCTGTCTTTTCTGTCGCAAACGCTTATTTTTGAATCATAAATGGGTTTTGTCTTGCCAATTTCTTCCCAATAAACTATAATATTGAACTGCCGGAGTAATAATTTTGCCATCAGCTCTGAATGATCTTTGTTAATAAAATGCACGAAGGAGTTTTTTATGATTACACTGTATTTGCTTTCATCCATCTTTACCGGACTCATGCTGACTGGTGATATTTTCATATTAATCCACCCGCATCTTCCTATAAAAAAATACCCCATTTTCTTTTTATCCTTTTCAGCGCTTTTTTTTCTGCAAATGTATCTGAACATTTCGCTTCTGCTATTGGTTACACTGACGGTAAATTCTCTGCTGTTAGTGAAATTCACCAAGAAATTATATGCGGTTTTTTATGCTACGCTGAGTTATTTGGTAAACATTGTTGTGTGTAATGTACTCACGTTTGCAGCTAATATGTTATGGGATATCTCCGTGAAAGAATTAAATGCCAGCGCACTTTATTTATTCATATTCTTTGTCTGTACCATAACGGCATCCTGCCCCATTCTGTATCTGATCAGACGGCTGCAGGACAAATATCTGCTCCCTACGTTTGAAGAAATGAACAAAAAGCTGATGGCTTTCATTGCTTTAACCCTTTTGCTCTGCGCATTTTCAAGCTACACGATGGCTTCTTATTACGATACCCTGGAAATTACGCACAGAGAGTTTTTTTTAATGGCTTCTTCCATTGCCCTTTACACCGCGTTTACCATAAGCATGATTCTGATTGCGCTGTACTCAGCCAGAAAAAATTATGAAACTCAGAAAAAAATAGAATATCTGGAAAACTTAAACGAATACACCAAAAACCTGGAAATGGTATACAATAACCTGCGTTCTTTCCGGCATGATTATATCAATATTATGACTTCCCTGGCCGCATATATTGATGAGAAAAAATATGGGGAACTGGAAGCCTTTTTCTATGAGCATATTCTGCCAATGCAAAAAAACCTTACACAGAAAAACAGCGCATTGAACAAGCTCTTACATATCCATATCCTGGAATTGAAAAGTATTCTGTACAGCAAACTGCTGTTAGCCGTTAATTTGGATATTGAAGTGAATATTGATATTCCGGACGAAATTGATTCCATTCACATGGAATCCGTAGATCTGACCCGAATGCTTGGAATTTATCTGGATAACGCCATAGAAGCATGTCTGGAAACAGAACAGCCGGTGGTGAATTTTCATCTGGGCAAAATGAATCAGGATATCGTATTTATTATATCCAATACCTTTGTTGACAAAGGGCTTTCTGTCACACAGATGTATAAAAAGGAAGTGACCACAAAAGGGAACGGCCATGGCATCGGCCTTCACAATGTATCTGAAATCCTGAACCGCTATGATAATATTTATCATGAAACCTCCATCAAAGAGGGCCTGTTTATACAGCAGGTTCAGATATCGTAACTGCCGCTGCCTTGTTCTTTCTGGCCTATGTAAATCATGTATTACTCCGGCTGCTTTTTAGATTACCTGCAGTTTTTCAAAAGCATGGTAAAGACCGTCCTCTGTGACCGGCGGACAGACCATGTGGGCAAGCTTCTGCAGGGCAGGGCTTCCATTCGCCATACAGACGGCGGTTTCCACAGCCTGAAGCATCTCTAAATCATTCATACTGTCTCCAACAGCAATTGTATCTTTACGGGAAACGCCCAGAAATCCGCATAATCTTTCCACTGCCTTTCCTTTGTTGAAAGCCTTGCTGGCCAGTTCTCCATTCACAATCCCGCAGGCGTCCTGATCCTGAATGCAGAAGTCAAATTCATCCTGCAATTCCTGCATGGGTTTTTCCAGGCGCTCTTTTCCCCTGCTCATAAATGCCATTCCATAAATAGGCTCCCCATCGTATTCCGACATAGGATGAATGCCCAGTTCACTCTCAATCTGAATTCTCCACCGCAGTAACTCACTGTTGGCCCTGGACTGGGCATTTGCCGCAAGAAATTCCTTAAAACCCTCGTCTGTATAACTGCAGTTCCTGCCTCCGATGGTGCGGTAAATGCCGCTTTCCTTAAACACATCCAGTACCTTCTTCTGCTGCTCTGAGGTCATTGGACAGTCGTAAACCACCTGGCCTCCGTATTCAATATAGCCGCCGGCGCTGGCAACCAGTCCGTCAAAACCAAACTCCAGCACTGGAAAGAGCATGCCATAATTCCGGCCGGAGCACAGCACTACTTTGTGCCCCTTTTCCCTGGCCCGGCGCACCGCTTCAACCGCAGACGGGGGCGGAACGTTTTTCCCCGGTTCTGTCAGAGTACCGTCAATATCCAAAAAAATCAATTTCTGATTCATGATAACCTCCTTTGTATGTCCCTATAATGAACACGCTTTCATTTTATTCATTATAGATTTCTGGAATCACCATGTCAATCCGATATCTTTCTTTTTCTGTTTTCACCAAAACAGAATTGTGTATTTTATGCAAATTGCTGATTTTACGTTTTTTTCAACACTTATATTGACTTTTCAGCCTATGACATGCTATTCTCGCATCATGATGAACGCGAGTACATTATGTGCATTTGCACGGTACATCAAAACAAAATTTTTAAGGAGGAAGTTATGAACTACGATTATGCAAAAATAGCAAAAGAAGTGATTCAGGCTGTCGGCGGGTCGGAAAATATCAAATCTGCTGCCCATTGCGCCACCCGGCTGCGCCTTATTGTGGCAGACCGTTCTCTTGCTGATGATGAAAAAGTCGGCGAAATCGACGCAGTAAAGGGCACTTTCTTCACAGCCGGACAATATCAGATCATTTTTGGCACCGGCCATGTCAACCGGGTCTATGAACAGATTGTTCAGCTCGGCATTGCGGAAACCACTGCAAGCGAAGCAAAAGAAGCAAAAATGGACGGTAAAAACCAGGTGCAAAAAGCCATCCGGACTTTTGGAGACGTGTTTGTTCCTGTTATCCCCGCCCTGGTGGCCACCGGTTTGTTCCTGGGTTTGAAAGGCGCTTTGCTCAATGACAACTTTCTGGACCTATGTCAATACTTTGGACAAAAAAAGTCGAAAGATTATGCTGCTTTTTTTAGTTCCTCATCCTCCTTTTGCTGTGGTGTCAAATAACCAATAGAACTATG
>CAJTFX010000037.1 GCA_910575555.1 Lachnospiraceae bacterium
CCTCCGGCATGATACAGATCCACGATCTGCTGTTTAAATTCCGGAGTGTAAGATTTTTGATTTTTCGCCATGCCTTTCATCTCCTTTGCTCTTTCATTTGATAGTATAGGTTGTTCAACTTTTCCTGTCCACACTTATATACTAACACCAGCAATTCGCACGCTATGTGCCTCAATCTCCTTTTCATATGTTCTAATTTCTCTGTTGCAGTCTGTAACCTTACCCTGAAGCTGCGCAATCTTACGGAGCGCAGGCTCATACTTGTGCGAGAATTCCACTGTGGGCAATCCCCCCTGGCTTGAGCCGTAAATCCGTGCAAGTGACTGCAGTGCAAGTTTTGGCGCCACGTCTGCCATAGTAGGCGGCTTATCATTTTCCAGGCTCCAGATCCATTCCTCCAGGCGCTCAAATATCATATCCTCCTTTGCCCTATCTCGGACAATTTCCGGGAGAGCTAAATCATTGTCCGGGTTATTGCCCCAGACCGCTGAAAAAGCGCCGATATCCACATCCGCAACTGCAAGATAGAAACGCAGCTGAAACTCATAATGCAGCGGGATTGCATCATCCGCCCATTCGTCCGCCTTATGGTAGGTACAGCTTTTGCACTCTAAAATTCCTGGCTCGCCGTCTGACTTCCGGGTAAACCTGCGGTCAAAGTTTGCAAGCGCATATGGATGGTCTGCATGTTGGTAAAGATGTGTGTCCTCTGTCACGGCATTTCCTGTTTTCTGCCCATACCAGTATGCGGCAATCGGCTCCAGCAGGTGTCCCATCATCAGCTGATTGGAATTGCTTTTGGCTGCCGGCTTCATACGGCCTTTCTTAATCAGCCACAGTTCCATGGGTGTTGTCCACGGTGAAACTCCAAAAATAGCTGCCACATCGCTTCCACCGACTGTATAGGGAATATCTCCTTTTGGGCCATGCATACGGTACTCCAGCCATCTGTCATTGGTCATTCCTGCAGTATCACATAATATAATCGGTTTTGCCATCAGTAACTCACCGCCTTTGCAAGATCGAAATCGCCCCATTTAAAGGTAAGCGCACGGGCCATATTCTCCTCGACAACAAGGAGCTTGCTTTCTGGCGTATTCTCAGTCTTGAGAATAAAAGGAATCTCCTGCATGGCGAGGAACACATCATGTGCCGTTGCCGTCCCGCCGCCATAAGCCATCTCAAACATAGCGATTGCCTCAACGGCTGCTTTTTTCGGCAGACTCAATTTCTTACAGATACGAGTCATTGCATTGACCGGATAATCCAGATGCACCTCCAGCAGTTTCTGCAGCTTGGCAATGGAATCGCCAAACTGGGCAAAAAGCTGATCAAGCGCCGCGTCAAAATCGCTGACTTTCTTCTGGTGCCTGTGGTCTACAGCAATGCAGCCTCCAATATGGATTGGGTGCTGCCCGCCGACCAGCAATGCCGATACCTTTGCTGAAGCGACACCTGTATCCGAAGTGATAAAACGGATACCCGGCATCAGCTTATCCGCCATCGCCGTTTTTCCCTGGGATGCCAGAAGCTTTGTATAGGCTCCCAGCAGATCTTCTTTCTGATCTGGCATTTTCCATGAAGCGCTGACCAGAGAATGATCACAATAACCGCACTCATACTCATTTCCGGGGAAGCGGGCATCCAGCTTTGCCTTTAGCGTGCCCAGCAGCTCATTGATCGGAAGGATCGAATAGTCTGTCGAATCACCGGAGTGTACAGCTGATACCTTTTCATCACGGATTAGAAGCAGGGCTGAAGATGAATAAAGCTTCAAACAAGCATTCAACACCTCAGCCAGCACACTGCGGCTGAGTTTCGGCAATGCCGTGCCTCCGATTTTCGCCCGGTCAAGCAGGCTCTTATTAGCTGTCATGCGCAATGGATAAAGATTCCCATTGACGCGCATGGCAAGCCCAAGGTTAGATGCTGTATCTTCCACAGCATCCAGACTGGTTCCCAGCGCGAATGCAGATAGATTTCCATAAAGAGGGGAAGCGGCATCCAGAGGCTCTATCTGCAGCTCATCAACTCTGCAGGTAATCCACTGGCTTTTCTTCGTCTGCTCATCATGGTAATCATACATCGCACTGTAAGAACTAAAGGTTGTAGAGTAGTTGTCCTGACAATTTTGCATAATACATGCTCCTTTCATTTTTTTGACGGATTTACCGCCTTGATATCCGTGCAGGAAACCTGCCCGGTGTCGCGATATTCGCCAGATAGAAATGCAAGCATTTCTTCCTGGATCATGATTCGCGTATATAACAAAAACAGGCACCCCAAAAGGACTGCCTGCTTTGTGCCAAAATAAGGCCGGAAAACAAAAAAAGTGCCATCCGCTAAAAAGCAAATGACACTGTGAAACTTCTGTTAAACTGTTTTTGGCTAAAACCAAAACTGATACTGATATATGCATTATAACAGAATTCATCACAATCGTCAATCCGTCCGAAAACGAAAGGTGCCGGGTTTACTGCTGCTTATTTTCAGGATTATGTCGGTTTATCTGTAACAAGCACATCAATACTACCCCAACCATACTTCCTATCATAATCCCTGCAAAAAACCAAATAATATTCATCTCTATCCTGCCTCCTTCCTGCTGAAAATATAAAAAATGCCACCGTAAAGGCAGCATAGCATAACAAAATGAAAGGCAAAACATCCCGTTTCGGTTTATCTTGCCTTAACTCACTATCATATTTTTATATAATACTCTTTTGAAACAGAGCAAAAAATGGAATTTATCTTCGTGTATAAATTAAATCTGTCATACCATTATAGGACTGTGTATGAAGCAATCTTAATTTAATCTCATATTTTCCGCTTTCAAAAAGTCGAATACCAGAACCTAAAAGTGTCGGAATTACGGTAATATAATAATAATCAATTAAGTCTTCATCTACTAACTGTCCGACAAGATTCGCTCCACCACATATCCAAACATCTTTTCCGTCTTCCTTTTTTAGCCTTTTTACTAAATCAACAGGATTTATGTTTACAAATCGGATTTTTTCAGAGGAAGTATGCTCATTATGTGTGATAACATAAGTTGTAAATTCGTTATATATCCACTCTTTGGGAGAAAGTTCAGTAACAACCTGATGATAAGTATTCCAACCCATTAAAATCGTATCAATGGTTTTTACAAACTCAGAATAGGTATCAATATTCTCATCAACATTGCCTTGTCCGTTCAACCAGTCAACACCGCCCTTACTATCTGCAATATATCCGTCAAGACTCATTGCAATAAATAAACTTATTTTTCTCACGCTTTTTATCTCCTTAACTTGCGATTTGCATTTTCTTATTATTCCTAATTCCAATTTATATTAATCAGCTCTGAGATTTTCTCAACTGTATTCAAAAGCACATGGATTTTTTTAGCTGTTCCGGTGTTTTCATTACAATACCTCCATGTAAGTCCTTATTTTTTCTTCTATTCCGAAGGTTTTTCCATACTTCAGCAATTTACGGACATCCGGACGGTTTTTGAAATAATCCTTGATTGCCTGAACATACAGCTGTTTTTCGATTTGATTTCTGTCTTTGATCAGATCGCACAGACAGCGCTCTTTGTCATACAGCCGGATTACCGCTCCCTGCGGAGACTGCGTTTCCGTAATACCGAGATCATAAAAGCCCTTCGTAACATAATGGGCCTTTATATTTTGATTATCTCGAAGCAATCTTGAAATATTTTCTCCCTGTGGAACCGAGATATCAAATGTATGCGGGATAATTTCAGTCAATCCCCAAACATAAAGAGCCGTACCATATGAAAACACAAGACTGGAGCATTGGACCTGAAGCAACGCAAACTCATCAATGTCTGCATCCGCCGGAACAAAAATGCCTTTCCGAACCCGTTCCAATGAGCCATTGTCAACATATTTTTTTATGACGCCACGGCTAATTCCAGCTGCTTCAATCTGCGACGTTTTTACAAAGCCATTGCACTCTGCTGCTATCGACTCAATTTTATTATAAATCTCATCCATAAACACCGCCTACCCACATTAATATACATTCTTTCTTTATATTATATAATTTTAACGAATGAATGTAAATGCCTTTTGGCATTAGTATGCCAGAATTTATAAAAATAAAACAAATATATGTTTTGGAGCGACAAACGGAGTACCGCAAAAACGATATCCCTCTATCTCTAAACTATGATAATCAAATATCCTCTGTATTTTTACGGAACACATCCACCATGAGAATGACTCCAAGATATCTTCCAAATTCTATAAATTCTTATTTCAAAAATGGAAAAAGCAGTTAATCATCAATGACAAACTGCCCTGAACCCTGTATTCGTTATAAGTGCCTGTCGGTATCCCTTGCACCATATATCAGGCGCCGGACCTCCATCACGTCACCAATCACCACATAATAGACAACATAATTTCTCACATAAATTCGATAATAAGGATGGTCCCGCTTTTTTACAGAACGGTATGGCTCAAAAGCAACAGGATTATCCAACCTTTCCAGGATAGCGGACTCCACATCATCAATCAGCCGAAGCGCTGCATCCTCATTTTTCAAAACATTTGTAATATAATTCGCCGTATTGATCAAATCCTGCTCAAATATCGGCAAATACCGGAGCTGGTAAGGTTTATTTTCCATGCACCGCACCCCTTGCATTACGGAAGACTGTTTCATGGGAAAGCCTCTCTTCCGATATAGATGCCTGCCGGTCAGCTTCATCAAGTTTCATTTCAATACTGTCTGTCAGGCTTGCATACTCCTCCAGGCTTAAAACGACCATCGCACCATAACCGTTCTTTGTCAGGTAGACCGGCTCCCCATTGTTTACGATGGTCTCAATCTCCGGGAATTTATTCCTAAGGTCAGAAACGGGCCGAATCTGTATCATACTTAATCGCTCCTTTCTCATCATTATTCTATCCTAATTTTATCAAAATATTATCAAAAAGGCAATCTTTACTTCATGTTGATTTCAAATTTGTGGTTCGCCCGAAATGGTTTATTAAAATAATACAAATTCCTGCCATAGAACGACAAAAGGGATGCCGCAAAAGCAGCATCCCCCTATCTCCAGACTATGATAATCAAATATCCTCTGTAATTTTACGGAACACATCTACCCCAGGAATGACTCCAAGATATCTTCCATTGTCAAACCTGCAATGGATTGTCGGGGCGTCATCGACAGAATCTACTGTCCCTTTCGTCCCGGCTGGTATTGGATGCGGATCGTCCTTCATTTCAATCAACAGGATCCGAATTCCTTCCGGATATGCATCCTTATAAAATCTTCGATACGCTTCCAGGCTGTATTCAACAATCAGCTTTTCATCGCGCATGATTTCATAATCAAACCCACATTTCTTATCAAACGGATAAAACACGGGTTTCCGGAATCTCCGCTTCATGAGGTGTCCAGGGATAAGAATGCCGTCATCGTTATAATAAACGCGCTTTACCTCCATACTCATTTTCTCCTTAATTCGTTTTTGTACGCAGCTTCCAGAGCCCTCTGCCTGCATGCTGAAAATGCTCCGGATGGTACTGCAGTGTCTGGCGGATTTTCTCTTTCCACCATTTGTGTCCCTTAACCTTTTGGTATGGTTCAATCTGCCCATATAAATAGGTAAGGGGAACCGCCTCGTCACATTGTTCCAGGACAGCCGCCACCACATCCCGCCAGGTTGCCCCCGGAATATCACGTATGTCAGCCTGCTTTTTCTCCGAAATCAGGATCGGGCAGATGAGTGCATTGTCTTTCCGGACAATCATCACATATTCATGCAGAATCGGTATGAAAGAACCGCTGTACCTGGTTTTGTCCGAAAAGCAGTTGTGCTGCGCCTTGATAATAATGTTCTCCAGCGTCCCTGGCTTCACGATCTCTGCCAGCATACTGTAAAGCCGGCCTTTCTTCTTGATGTCGCCCATCAGGACTGCCATCCGCCCGCCTTTTTCCATAGAAGCATACTGCTTCATCATGGCATAGTTCATTGCCCCGACGAAGCTTTCCCAGTCCGTTATACGGGACAGGTCAGACTGCTTTGGATCATACCCATACCGGCTCTGGACCTCCGACGCATTATACATGACATCTGAATAGGTCACGATATCCCAGTATGGAGGGTGCCAGAAGATAAATTCCGGCCGCTCCGGTATTTCACAGCTCATGATATCAAATCCGCTGTGCAGGTCGTACAGATGGCTGCTGATGCCTAGCCTGTCCGCAGCCGCTTTCGTTGTCCCGCTCCCGCACATATAGTCGCAGACTTCCTGCGGGCGGAAGAAGCCAAGCAGATCCTCAACCAGCTTCGGTGAACAATTCCCGCGGTAACGGTTATTGCCGCCCTCCCCGCGTTCCGGATAGGATACAATGCTGGTAAGCGGCCTTGATTCGCTTTTTTCAGGCATAATGCCACCTCCATTTCATATTTCATTTTGACGGTTATACGCACTTTTCCTGCAGGCGCACAGAGCCGGTTTTATAAAGCTCCAATGGAATCCATTTTCCATCCTGCAGGACACAGTCATTTGCTACACAGTAGATGAGCGGCGCCACATCCGGATTCTCCAGACATTCCGGCGTGATGTACAGCCCAAGATGCTTCCTATAGAAAGGCTCCAGGCCGTCAAGGATCTTCTCCCGCAGCGTCCCGGCAAGGGAATCAAATTCATCTATGTCCTGATGGGAAAAAGCCGCTTTGGAAAGCAGCTTTAAAATCCCACAGCGTTCAATCGTCCCATTGATGACAGCTGCTGCCTCATCAAGATAATCCTCGTGAATACGGATACCGCAGAGAGCCGTCCGCTTGGCATAGTCCGATGCAGAACGCTTAATGCTTACGCATAACGTGTCATAACCTTTTTTGTACTTTGTCTTCAGCACGTCAAGGGGAACCTTCTCCCGGTTATGCTTCAGGGTTGTTAAGAGTTTTGAAAGTTCCTCCCTAAGCAGAGCCGTTTCCTGATCCTGTGTTTTATACATGGCGTCTTCTTATCCCCCATTCTCGACCGACTGGTAATCTATGTCAATCGGCTCGTCTGTCAGAACCGGGATGTACTTTTTAAAAATCCCGGCAACCTCCTCTTCCGTCTTTATTTGTTTTTGATTTGCCAGATTCCATGGGTAATCCGGACAGAACAGCAGATAATCTTTTCCTTCAAAGCTGTCACAAGCCTCAAGCCGGACATTTTCCGCCTCCAGAATCACTTCTTTCAGAATAGTGGCCAATCCAAGTCTGAAATCCTGATCGAACTCCATATAGTCGTCATAATCCGGCTCTGAAACCCCACATTCATCCAGCCATTCCTGAATATTCTTCTGCAATACCGGCGCCATTGCCAGCAAGTTCTGGATACGCTCCACAGAAGGCTCTCTGATGTCGGAGACGCATATGCCGTACCCATAGGTATGCCAAGATGTATAGCTCATACAATTACCCTCCTACTCTATGTCAGGCTGTAAATCAACCCAAAGACAGCACTCCCTGCATTTTTTTGTGCCGTTTCCAACACAAAGGGGATAGGGGTTATCTGTTTCCGGCTTATAGCAGTCTGGTTTTTCCAAATACTCATTTACCAATTCGTGTGCAACCTCTGACACAGTTTCCCAGTAAGATTCCCAGTAGTGGTCATTCTTACCAAGTGCATTTTGAAGCCTTTCCGGGAACCGTCGGTCATGAACCATCCGTTCATACTTCTCATCTGTAAGCTTTGCAATTTCACCCCAGTCTGACACCTGGGAAACAAAATCCTCAAGCTGGCAGGAGGCTTTATGAATCTCAGCAAGCTCCCTTACAAACCGGTTGGACGCGCAAAGTTTTTGGGCAATGATTGAAAGCGAATAATGGTTTTCGCAGTATTCCCCGTCAATGTAGCATTCATAGGAATCTGCAGTGGAATGCACCACAAAATTCCCATAACCGGCCCACCGCGGAATACATCCGTTTTCCAATTCTTCCTCTAATTTCTGGACCAATAGGCGCTTGGCATCGTCGAAATCCGTATACACTTCAGAAGAACTGCCGTGTTCGCCTTCTACCGCCCAATCTTCTGCCAGGATGAATACCATTGGATGATGACGGCATTCTTTCAGGTCATCAAGCGGGCATATCATTTCCGGCGCCATGATAACCAAATCCAGAACAATATCGTCAATGGTCTTTGGATTCTGGTACAATTCCGAAAACCTCTCCTCCAGCTCTTCTACATCGTAAGGAATCACCGGGACTTCAAAGGAGCAATAAATATCCGGCGTTTCATTTTCCGTATCTTTATCCTCACCGTCACGGATTTCCGTAATGCTTCCATACAAACCCTCGTATTCACTTCCAGGCATACCCACAATGGATGCGCCAACCACATAAGTAACGCCTTCATACTCAAATTCAGCGCCAATTCGATTTATAATCATTCCAATCCCTCCCTTAAATATGATAGTCCACGCCTACGAGAACATCCTCGTCTTCCAGATTGTCAATGTACTCGTCTATGCGTTCCGGCCAGTCAACAGGAACAGCGCCGTTATTTATCCACTCAAAGTCCTCTCTGCTAAACCAATTGTCTGCGTCTACGATATCGTGGACATATACCGGATACTTCCGATGATCAAGGATGTCATTCCGTTTCAGATAATCCTCAACTGTCTCACCCTTGAAATACTCCATTTCTCCATAATAAAAAACGCCTTGAGGGGTTATGGCTCCTCTGAAGCCTTCTTCATACTGGTCCGTAACAAATATTTTCTCTAATTTTGAGAAACGCTCCCTGGCTTTTTTCTCACGCCACTCGCGCATTGCCTGCCACTCAATATCCTTTTTCTTAGCAGCACATACCCAGATATATCCTTCAGGCGCAACGGATTCATAATTCTCATTACACCAGCTGCGTTCGCCAACCGAATAATCGGTACACGAATCTTTGACCAAAAACATCTCCGGCCATCTGCCGCCGATTTGATACCAGTCCCACATAACATTAGGATTATAAATGAAGCCATAGCCTCCATGTTCCTCATCATATGAAAATCCGCGCCCGTTTTCCGCATAATCTGCAAAGCTGGCATACAGCTTTTTTCTGGGATAATCAGGCAATGCCCTCATACGCTTAGCCCTTTTTGTCCGCTTTTCATGTTTTAACGGACCGGCTTCTCTCTGAAATACCTTTCCATTCCGGATCACAAAACACCCCCATAAAGGATATCCGTTTGCTTCGACAATCTTTCCTTGCGCAAGCTTGATACAATCTGCTGTTGAATTATACTCTTTGCGCAGCTCTTCCGTGTAATCTTCAAAAGACAGGTATTCCGGATTTATCGGATCTGCAGAATAAAAATCCATAATCCCAACAATTTCACGATTGACTGCTCTTGCAAATGAAGAACGGAGATTCTTTAACTCCTCCATGTAAACGCCTAACATAATATTGTCTTTTTCCGCGTCTTTTCTTGCTTTTAGCTCTGCAAGCACAGCCGCAATTTCTAAATCCTTTGCTTTATCCTCTTCTAGTAAACCCTCAACATGCTCAGCCTGCCGTCCGGCGGGCCGCATGGCCATCCATGCTATGGAAGCTAAGGGCTTTCATAGTAATAGGAGCTTGTACAGCTGCCAATGTTCTAAAATGCATCTCTATTTTCCTTTCTTGAAGACAGAGATGGGCAACTGTATTTTCAGCTGCCCATCTTTCATATTTTTATATTTTGATGTTGTTATACCCATAATACCGTTCTTCCATATAGGACGGCCCCAGTGGGCAGCTGGCTCAAATCAGGGATACTCCCCGCATTCTGTCATGCCGTCAGGTAGTGAATGTTTCTTTCTGCGGCACGGACTATAGATAAATACTCCGGTATCAGCTTCTGCACTTCTTCCTGCGCTTCCTCCCCATAGTAATCGTTATAGCATAGCATGATGCTGTCCGCCGGAAGGATCGTTGCGCTGCGCGTAGGATCATAGACACACGCAGACGGCTTGAATTCCGCCGTAACCATGTTCCTGCCCTTCTCGTCATCCAGATACACCATCTCCCTGCCCTCTTTATTGAACATATCCAGACGGCAGTTGTTTGATTTCATGACTGTCCCGTCATTGAAATGAAGGGTAACATTATAAGCCGTTTCCCTGGTGTTGATGATATTAAGGTCCTGGATCACCGTTTCAAAT
This sequence comes from Lachnospiraceae bacterium, assembly GCA_910575555.1. Classification (GTDB taxonomy): domain Bacteria; phylum Bacillota; class Clostridia; order Lachnospirales; family Lachnospiraceae; genus Petralouisia. The sequence goes on from CAJTFX010000037.1 coordinate 10,167, forward strand.
GCGCCTCCCATACTAAGCTCGAACGCAATCGCCCTAAGGCAGTCAAAGTTCAGCGCCACTTTCTTGGAAAACAGGATTACCTTCTGGATTTCACTGACATACTGTGTCCCAAGCTTATCTGTAAGGTATTCCATGATTTCCTCCGAAGAGGGATATTCAAAACGGAAATGGTAATGGAACCGCCCAGGGCGGTTTACCAGATAGTCATTCAGCTTACGCAGGCTGTTACAGGTAATGATAAAAAGTTTTTTCCCCTGGGATGTCCCATCAAACAGGCTCAAGAGCCTGGACTGCGGATCTCCTCCATTGTCTCCGGAGCTGGCGCTGCCAAAGGTTTTGTCAAACTCATCAAACAGAAAAACAGCCTCCTGCTCAATAGACTCAATGTATGAGGCAATACCAGGGATAAACTGGTCAATAATGATGACAGGATATCCATCTTCCACAGCCTTTGACGCCAGTATCCGGGCAAAGAGGGATTTTCCAATCCCCTTGTCGCCGCTTAAAATTACGCCCAGGTTCCGTTCAAATTTCGTAAACGCCTGGAACACCTTGTCTGCTTTCTCCGGATGGACGCCGTAGACCTTCTCTTTTACAGCAAGGTCTGTGCGCGTCTCCAGAAAAAATCCGGACATCTTTTCAAAACGGACGGTATAGGTTTTCGCCGGCAGCCTGTCATAAGCCTTGAGCGAGTCGTCATAAATTTCATATCTTTTTCCAATACTGATTGCCTTCATGTTTTTATTCCCTTTCTTTGTTGTTTTATTATAAGTTTCTTTTGATTTCCAGGTGGGGCGGGATCTGTAATCTCCCCCTGACCTGTCATACCCGTATATGCCGCTTGACCACACTGGTCAGCTTCGTGGGCAGCTGGTTCAGGTCGGTAATGTCCAAAAAGGAATCCCCGTAAATCCGTTCGATATTTTCCTTATCGCTGCCGATAGCAGCCGCAACAAACAGGATGCCTTTCCGCTGGTATTCCTGCTTAATGCCGCGGAGATCTTCTTCTGCTGCAGAGCCGCCGTATCCTGAATCTGCCGGCTGTCCGTCCGAAACCAGCATCAGTATCTTCACTGCTTCCGGCCGTTTGGAAAGCTGTTCCGCCACAAACCGCAGGGCTGCGCCGTCACGGTTGCTTCCGCGGGCGCTGATGTCCATGAGCCGGTACTTATCGTCATGGTCAAAGCTCTCAAACTCTGCATAAGAATACAGCTCCACTGTGTCATATCCGGTGGAATGGCCGTAAACCATTACCGGGATATCAAGGCTCTGGCAGAAATCATATAGGATGATCGCTGACGCTCTTGCATAGGTGCTGCGGTCACAGGAACACATGGAACCCGATTCATCCAGCAGCAATCCTACTGCCAGCTCCGGAATTTCATTTGGCAGGCTGTTCTTATAAAACACCTTGCCGTCATTCCGGCACAAGGCATGCGCATCCAAACGCCTTCCCATAATCAGACCGGTCTGCTTTCCTCCACGGCGGTTTTCCCTGAGCTGTTTGACCAGGCTTTTCTGCAGCTGGCGCGAGATATTGATTAACGGCGCCGATATCATATCGTACTGATCCGTCAATTCCTCATCCACACTGGAAATGCGGTTGATCCGGATGCTGACGCCGGCATGGATATTTCCATAAGAAATATTCTGCGCAACATCATTCAGTTCCTGGATGCGCTCATTTTCCAGCTGCTCACAGGCCGCCCTTTCTGCCATTTTATCCAGCATACGCTCAATATCGGCGGCACGGTCATACTGCTCCCGTTCATAGGACTCATTCTTTTCGGTTGTCCCTCCAAGCGGTTCGGAAAGGGATTCCGTCTGCTGATAGGGGATTCTGCCACTTTCGTTTTCCACCGTCTCCTGTTTCCCGGAATTTTCCCCGGAGCCACCAACGCTGCCCTCAGATTCCTCTGGAATTTCTGGTTGTGCCTCTCCAGACTCAGATGGATTTTCTTCATTTTCCGTCTCAGTCTGGGGAGAACTTCCATCCTCCTCTTTTGGTTCTTCCTCTTCCTTGCTTTCCTCTGCATCTTCCTGCGTTTTTGCCCGCGCGCCTGCCGTTGCCGAAGTTTCAGAACTTCCGGAAGCCTCCGGTACCGGCGTACTGCTTCCTTCACCCATCTCAGATCCACCTGCAATTGACTTCAACACTTCAGCCATTATTTCACCAATGCCTGCAGGAGAGCCTGCCGCTGCGGCATCCTCCTGACGCTTCTTGCAGATTTCACAGAATTCTTCTATGTATTCCCAGCAGCGTACCAGGATCAGATTGACAACATGTAATCTTTCTTTTCCGGATTTGCTCATCAGTGCGCTGTCAATGTCTGGAATCAGCTTGAATACTGTCTGGATCCGCTCATCACTGAGAGGCTCGTCGCCATACTTGATCTCACCGAATTTTGCATAGGACAGCAAAACCTGCAGGATGCTTTCAAAAATATGCCTGCTGCCGTCATCCTCCTGCTCAATTAACTGCGTTACCGTTGGAATCGATGCAAAATGCTGTTTCCGCAGTTCTTCCAGGCCATATCCAATCGTACCTGGAAAGTTCGTCAGGACACGGTTTTCAATGTACCCGTCTTCGATGACATTTGAGATTTGGTGTGCGATGAACTGCACTGCCTCCAGGCTCTTAGTGTCTGTTTTGACATAATCCCAGAACGCCCTTTCTTTTCCTGCATCTACGGATGTCTTCAGATCCGGCGGATAGGGGTACCATTTGTATCTTTCCAGATAATTGGTATGGGTCTGTGCGGCAAGGAAATCCGTATATAGGACATGCCCCAGCTCATGCGCAAACGTACCGCACACAATCTGGTAGCGGTTCTCCCGCCCCCTTACCTTCGTGACCATTGGGTTCCCCGAATTGATACGGATGTACATATTGTCCGTCGCCGCCAGGAACGGGTCCTTCGGCTTCCAATACAGGTTAACGCGCACACGGCGGTTATAATGATACCGCCGTGTCTGCGCTGCCGCCAAATCTTCAAAGTGTCCCGCAAGAATACGAGACGAGAAGAACTGGCGGTCAGTAATTTTGCTGCGCTTCTCATTGAGGCGCTGCTTCACAAGTTTGTGATTCACCCTTGCCATATAGGGTAATCCTCCTTCCTATTTGTTTTATACTGCCGCTTTCTTTCTGGGCGGCGCAAATATCGGTTCCAGTACGGTGCTGATCAATGCCTCCCGGTCCATTTCATCGGCAGTCGCTTTGCTGATAATCGTGTAAAGCGCCGAGTGGTAGACATCCCCGGTAATCTCAGAACTGATAATCCAGTCAATCAGGCTCCGCATTCCATAAGAGCCGTCTGTAATACTGTTCTTACGGCAATACTCCGCCATATCATTTACCACCTGCACCATCTGGGATACCTGATATTCGTCCGTCGCGCCGGTAACTGACATGGCACGCTGGACCATTACTTCCGGTTCCGGCAGCTCCACATCACGCACCAGGCTCATTCTGTCCAGAACGGACTGGTTCATGCCACGGCATCCTTCATAGCTGGTATTTGTTGTCACTACAACCACTGCGTCCGGATGGCGTTCAATCATCTCGCCCGTGGGCAGGGTAATCGTGCCGGACTGCTCCAAGAGGGAGTTCAGGCCCACCAGCACACCGGGCTGCACAATCGTGGATGGCTCCTGGATCTCAATCACATATCCGTTTTTCAGAGCCTTGATAAAATCCGTTTCCACATAACTGTAGGTCTGCCCGCTGCTTTTGGATGCCTCATCCCGCTTTGAAAGCGCACGCACCTTTTCTGTCACCTTGTCCAGAACAATCCGCATACAATCCTGTGAGGTTGCCGCGGGGTTCTCCGTTCCGGTCAAAGCCTGGTAAACGCCTGACGGGTCATAGTCCATATCATCCAAATCCGGAAGCCCCATCAGCTTGGACACATTGGCGTAATTCACGCCGCCCATGCTTTTTAAGGTTTCCTTCTCCTTATCGAGCTGTGCATCGCCGGTTGACGCCGAATCAGAATCTGGGAAAATCATACCGACAAAATCGAATATTTCCGTACCGGCAGAGCAGGTGTATTTCATGTAAGGCAGATGAAGCCCGGAAGCAATCGCTTTGGCTCCCATTGTCTTACCGGTGCCTGCCGGCCCGCGTAACAGGAAATTACGCATCTGCATGGATCTGCCCGTTGTTGCCTGCGCATGCCGGCAGATGTCCACAACCTCCTGCGGAATGATATACCATTCCGGGAGCTTCGGGACAAGGCTCTCCTCCACTGCGTTTAATGCCCTTTTATGAAGCCCATACTTACCGACGAAGTCCTCATGCTCCACAAGGGAAACCGCCTTCTTGATCGTTGCCGGCCCGGTCTTGGCAAATATGGTAAATTCGCCTGCCGATACGCTGGTCGGTGCAAACGCCCCGGAATCCAGCTGCGCCTGTGAAACGCGCATCAGGTTACCCGACTTGTCCACGCCTACCTTGATATGGGCGGAACACGCAGGATCCTTGATCCGGCGGTAAGCATTGTCGCACAGCATGGCCATGCATTCCGTGGCCTTCGCCATATCGGGATACCCGCTGTGAAACTGGTCGTAATACTGCTCCAGATTTTCCTGGAACTCATCATCCCCCTGCAGGATCGGCATCAGCGCCATCATGACGGCAGCCCCGTCACGGCCGGAAGCGTTCAGCGTATAACTCTCAAACACCTCCGTGTTCTTATCGTAAACGCTTGCCGTCACCGAACCTGAATTGCTGTCATAAACGACCAGATGGTAGGCATCCGGTCCCATGGAGGATTTGTATTCTGCCACAGTCCGGTGGTCAATCACGCCGACCGCGCCTTCCCCGCTGCCATTCATACAGCGGCAGACTGCATGCACTGCTTTTATGACCGTAGCGCAAAGTGTTGAAGCCGTGCTTCCATTCCCATATTTAGAAGAAACCTTGACTTTTTTGTTGGTAATGGTATCAAAAGGCTCCGGGAGCGGACGGCTGTAGTTAAAAATATTGTTTATGGATACACTCATATTTCATTTCCTTTCTGCATTTCATTGCGTAAGATTGATTTTGATTCCTTCCGGCACACAGCAGACATCTTCCAGGCCAGCCCTGACAAGCTCGCCACAGACATCCTCCCAGCTCTCTTTCGCTGGAAGCTCATCCGCATAGATCAGCAGTTCCGACAGGTTCTGCCCAATCGCCTCGTTACACCGTGTGTTCAGCTCAAATATGTGCGCCTCCGCCCATTCAAAGGCGATAAGCTTTAAGCTCTCCTTTTCATTTTCTCCAGGCTGCTCTGGCTCTTCCGGTTCCGGCTCTGGATTAGCTGGCTCTGCAGCCGTTTCATATTCGATGCCCAGGACCTGAAGATTGTGGATATTGACCTTTGCCCGTCGGTACCCGCCCGCACGGTTCAGCAGCACAAACAAATCGGCGCCCGTTTCAAACAACGCTTTCGCATTAGGCGCTTCCCATACCCATCTCGCCTCCGGATACTCAGCTGCAACCAGCTCAGTAATCCGTCTGAGTATGACAGAATAGGCAAGCGCTTTCACATCTGTTTCCGTCGGTACCGGTATCGGCTGTGGCACTGGCATGGGTTCTACGGTTTCCACCTTTTTTGCTGCCAGAAATACCATCCGGACTGCCGCAATCAGGACGCCCAGTATCACAAGGAGGAGGATCGGCCATAGCCTGCAGACAAAGCACAGCAGCGCCAATACCCCCATAACAACAAGCGCCTCATGGACAAACCGGACCTGTTTTTCTCTGTTATCCATGGTTTTTGGTTCCTTTCTGGAATGCAGGACGCAAAAAAACGCACATGAAATTACAGAATGTAACCCATGTGCGTCTCAATACGCCTGATTCAATTTTGCTCCTTTCAGTTCTCGTCAAAGAACGAGCCGCCGCCAAACGCTTCATAGCCTGTAAAGCCGTCCGGCATCTGTCCTCCTGCAGACTGCGCTGCAGGCTGTGCCGCTGCCGCTTTCCTGGTATTAGGAGTTGCGCCATTTGGCTGCTGGTTCGCATCCTGGTTCTCTTTAGGCTTGCCGCCGGCATACTCGATGTCGTCCAGGATAACGACCATTGCACTTTTGGATTCGCCTGTCTGCTGGTCTGTCCAACTATCTTCGTCCAGCCTGCCGCGGAAATTGATAAACGAGCCTTCTTTCAGCTGCATTTTGGCAATCCTCTTGCATACATCCCCGAATGCCTTAACCGAGAGGTTCATCCAACGGGTGTTGTTCTCAGCACGGGAATCATAAACCTTCTTTCCAATACGGAACCTTACGGCATCTCCTTTCTCTGAAAATTTGAGCGCTGCTGCACCTTCATAGCCTCTGGATACAACGGCGCTGGTTGCAATTACGTCTAACATAGTAATTCTCCTTTCCTGCAGGGATCGCCTGCCATATCATTTATTTATTTCAACCCGCTTTTGGGGCAGAAACCATTGGATGAATAAAGAATGTGCAAAGCACATTCCTGCGCCGAGCGCGGTCGCTTGCGACAAATTACAGCTTCGCGCGAGTGCGCATCCGCCCGGAGGATTTTTATATAGGGAACGAAGTTTCCTATATAACAAAAAAAGTGCCAACCAACACTCATGTGTTAATTGACACTGTGAAAACTCTGCTAACTTTGGATTCCTCTGGAAAACCTTGAAACTGATATATGCATTATAGCATAACCTGTTTCAATAGTCAATCCGCCTGAAAACTCATTCAAAATTATTATTTCAAATCTGGTGCATCAATTGTTTTGGCTATCTCAGTTTTCGCAAAATCCAAAGCAATCATGGCACGTATCGGATCAAAACGGAATGTCCCGTCTTCTTTTTCATTTTCTTCTATCAATGTCCTGATTTCATCCACCAGAGAATATATTTTCTCCCGTTCCGATGTTTCCATAAACTACACCTCTTTCTTAATCTCCAGTGCATAATAACTGCAAATCATATATCCTTTGTCCTGTTCATACACTGGTGTTTTTTCTGATAAATATATAATTACAGTATCGCCTCTGATTAAATTCCTTATTCTGTGGCGAACAGGCATTTTTAATGTGTATGGCTCCATATCAATATAAAGGTTCTTTATCCGTTTTCGTATTCCTGTCGTTTCAATCTGCCTGCATATGCCCTGGACACGGATGAAATTGCCCTTGATGCCATTATAAAACAGCAGGCCTCCATTTACAATCATCCCACTGCCAAACAGCAGACATGGAAGCGAAAAGCAGATATCACCCAGATAAATCTGCAATACAAGAAACAGGAACAGAAATCCTGCGCCGACAGCAAGCCGAAGCACAACCTGACGCTGCATAGCTTCCGGAATACGTCCAAATTCATTTTTCAATCCCACCACCTCACAATATCAATAGTTTCTTTTTCTTTAATAAGGAAAGAATGCTTTGCACAACACGGTCACGGCACCCTGCCGTTGCCATTTGATTTTCCAGAATGTTGTCCGTTATGGTATCAACCGTATAGATCGCTTCTACCAATGCCTGCCGGTTATCCGGATAAAAAAACTTTGGCCCTGCTTCCACCTTATTTTCAATCAAGTAAACCAGCTCTGCCGTAGACAGCCTGATCCCGGCGTTTACCAGCCAGGACAGCACGGTTTTTTCTCCCATAGATAAGCCTATCTTTCTTTTTGCCGCTTTTGCAGGGCAGCAAATGCATCTTGTAAGGATTTGATATCTTGTGTCATTGCTTTCTTCTGGTTCCATTTCTGCCAGACCCATACGAACTAGATGATGCAATGTACGCTCCTCTTCAGCTGTCTGGGAGAATGAAAATGAAAAGCGTCCCTTCAGCCATAAATCAGCTTCTCTGCCGGAAAGGTAAATACTCCGGCCGCCCCTTATCACCTGAACTAATTCTGTTGTAGAGCCTTTCCCCACAATTCCTTTGGATATATAGATCATCTTCATCACCTCATGTTCTTTTATTTAGATTACACGATGTGGCAAAGATATTTACAACAAAAGATCACAGCAGATACATAAGGGCAATGCAGATTCCTATAACAACTACAAGCCCGCCTACCAGCGCCGCTATTTTTTTGACAATTGACCGGTCAATCCCTTCCCTCTGTCTGCCTTCGTCTACTGGAAGGATATCATCATAATATCCATCATAATCATCCGCTGCCTGTGTTTCATCAGAAGAAGTATCCAAAACAGGCTCTGAGTGCTTTCTGGCACGTTTCTTTGAACGCAGTTTCTTTTCCGGTTTATGTTTTTTTGCATCCGACTGATCACTATTCTTCTTTTCATCTGGAAGAGATTTTCCACATTCCGGACAAAATAATACTGTACCGTCCGGCAGGCCGGCGCCACAATAAGGACAATATTTCATAATTACATCACGCTCCTTTGATTTATTGGAATAAAAAACAAGCGGACTCTCCTGAATCCACTTGTAGACGATAGCAGTATAACAGATTTCTTTTCCTATGTCATCGGCAATGCTCTGCCATACTTGTGCCTTTTTTCTGCCATACATTCCATAGTGGCAATCCCAGGTTATTTTATATATTGTCACAAATTTATCTTGATGCCATTTGGGGCTGGGCCTTCTTTTCATCCGATAAAGCATATTCCCCATTGCCTGCCTCAAAAAATTTTTCAAAACTATCTAAACTAGATATTTTATACCTAGTTTATCCAACATTATACCTGGTTTCTGTATAAAATCAATAGAACAGATGAAAAATATCGAAAGTAGATATATTAAAGGGGCTAATTCACATGGGCAAGAGTATGTTTACAATAAAAGGAAATATTTGCTCAGAAAGAGTCCGATTGGGAAGGGCTCTTCAAAAGCCACCCATCACACAGGAAGATCTGGCAAAAAAGCTCCAATTCATGGGTATGGAAGACATGACTCCATTAATCATCTCCAGAATCGAAAAGAACCAGCGGCATGTTTGTGATGCAGAGCTGCGTATGATCGCCAAAGCATTGGATGTCACTATGGAATGGCTGGTGGGGGACAGTGATGAGATTAAGCTGAGATAAAATGTTGAAGTTCCAATTGAACCAGAGCAAAAAGCATGATAAAATAAGGAAAAGGAGGCAATGAGCAAATGGGCGTCAACCAGACAAATTGGGAAGACTTAGGTATATCAAATGACTTTCTGTTTGGAAAAGTCATGCTGAATCCAAGATTGTGCCAGGAATTATTGCAAAGAATCCTTCCAGATTTAAAAATAGATCATATCGAATATCCGGAATTACAGAAGGCAATCAAACCAGATGCTGATGCCAAAAGCATCCGGCTCGATGTCTATGTAAAGGATAATGAAAATATTGTATACAATATAGAAATGCAGGCCAGCGACACCAAAGAACTCCCTAAAAGAAGCAGATACTATCAGAGTTTAATAGATTTGCAGCTGATTGATAAGGGACAGACGTACCGAAAGCTGAACCGCAGTTATATTATTTTTATCTGCCTGGAAGACATTTTTGGACATAGGCGGCATATTTATACATTTGAAAACCTCTGTAAAGAGGACTCCAACATTTCCATGGGGGATGAAACCACAAAGATCTTTCTGAACACAGACAGCGACATGGATGACGTCAGCAAAGAACTGAAGGCATTTTTAGATTATGCCGCCGGAAAAACTACAAATGATACTTTTGTACAGGAACTTGATGAAGCTGTAAACGAAGCAAAACAGAATCGGGAATGGAGGCATGAGTATATGACGTTGCTGATGAGAGACCAGATTAATGTTGAAAAAGGTATAGAAAAAGGTGTAGAAAAAGGTGAGGAAAAACTTTCCCAACTGATTGCACGATTAATAGAAGATAAGCGGTCACAGGATGTAATCAGAGTCACACAAGATAAACTATATAGAAATAAATTATACAAAGAATATTTTATCAACTAATCAACTCCATAAATCCAACTTTCAAATTTGCCAGTCTCCTTTTAAGACTGGCATTTTTATTAGCCCAACAGATGGGGAACCAATGTAGCTCTCTTATTTATACCTTTTTAACCTATAGCAATGCCATATAATTTACAAAACAAATACAACATACAGTTTTCATCACATATTTTTTCCTCCGTATTAAGCGAATATTTGCACCCATGATACCCTTCCAAACTGCTGCATACTGCAAGCAGCGGACATCTTTTTTCTGTTAGCTTTCCATGCCTGTCAAGCATTTCACACAAAATAAAAGGCCCTAATAAATATCGAATTTCTATATCTTTTCCACCTTTATATGCACCTGAATAAAAATAATTTTGACTATCAATCAAAATAGGAAATTCTAACACATTCATCACCTTCTGTATACATCCATATCTTATATGAACATCATCCACACATAAACATAGACTGAGAAAAATATTTGATGTCTCTCTAAGCTCGCACCCCAACTCAAATCTGGAAACAATCCACTCCTTTATATCTTTAAACTCTTCTATTTCCCCTGGATACAAGCACTCTAAAATATCTTCAATCCGCTGCTTTATTCCCCTAAATCCAATACTATAGTTATTTTCAACATACTTTTCTAACTCTCTGACATCTTCAGGAACAAAGTTATCTTTTTTCATCTTCCGAATCAACTTAACAAAAAATACTCCCGAATTTTGTTCTAATAAAGCAAACTCGCATAAACCCAAAACAATCATATCATCAGCAATCTCTGGGTATTCCTTCTCACAGATTAATTGACAAACATTATATGGGAATTCCTTTTCTCGCACCTGCACCTCATATAGCCTTTTTTCTGACAAATATGCCATGCTCTCCGCAATACAATATCCGCCAAACACAAATTCTTTATTCCCATTATAGGTTACAATTACACTTTCCCATTCATCTTCTTCGTATTCCTCTTTATATAATAAATCTTCTTGTATGTTGACAGCATTAACAAATATGATATTGTCTTTTATCTCGTCATATCCGCGAAAGAATGTATAAAAGTCTCTGTTTTTTTGGATTAGAGTATCATCTTTAACATCTATGCACTGCAACTTAATTAGCAACTCTTGTAAATTGCAAACATATGTCATATAACCATAGGTTGTAGATACATCTTGAATAAAATGGCAGTATTCATGCATAAATGTGCCTTTCTGCTCATCTCTGTTTCTTTCAAAATTATCGAAATTTATGGATGAATCCATTTTCATAAGCATATATGACGGATAGTACACACCCGCTTCATCATCAAATAAACGAATCATCTCTGCATTTTCTAGCATAATCGAACCTCCTCCTTAATGAATCCACCAATAATGTTTGCTCACCCCCATAAAGGTGCATTACTGCTACAAAATAAAAAGATAAGTACTCGTTCATTGGAATGGAAGCGTTTCATCAGGAATATCCATAAATCCATCCGACTGTGTCTGCTTAATCTCTAAACGTTCATTTACGATATCATTAATTAGCGAAGCTATTGCTTCATCTGATAACGGGGTTGGAACATTTTGCTCATAAAGGGTATTTACAGTATCTGTCCATTGCAAAAGCAAATATTTGTCATAAATGCCCATTGCCTGTTTCATCCAAATATCATAAATATTCTGACTGCCACCACTGTATCTGAAACGATTGTCCAAAAAATATGCAATCACCTTGTCTTTCACATAAATCGTACTTGGATCCGGTTCACTGTTAAAGCCATTATTATCATAGCCAACCTCTATAGAACCCTTTTGATAAAGAACCTCCAATACCGCCATTGCATCAGCATATGTTACAGTCTCCGCAGTCAAATTGTGGGATTGAACCTTCTTCTCAGACTCTTTTTCATCAGACAGCCCCAGCAGCCAATCAACAGAAACATGATATGCTTTTGCCAGTTCCGTCAATGTAGCCGCTGATGGTGGTGCCATTCCCTTAAACATTTTGCTGATATTACTCTGAGTAGTATGTATTCTTTGGGCAAAAACCTCCTGCGAGTCATTCCCCTTCAGCTCTTTCATGCGTTCCAATGTTATATTCGACTCCATTTTATTACTCATTACATATCTCCCATTCTAATTTTACTAGGATTATTCCAATTTTCATAGAAATATTCTATCACGAATAGTTTTCAATGTACACTCTCTTTTTTAAACATAATTTGAATGAATGATATATAAATTTGTCATTTGATTATGAATACACATACCCTGTAAAATTTTAATATAGCAAACATGTCCTGGAGCATGACAATAAACTGCACTATCCCATCGGTTGGCTCGCCTGATCAGCATGTTCCAAGAAACATCCGAAAGGGAACAAAATATCAACTCGCCAGTCTTGGAACACTGGCCTAACTGAAAGGAGGATTCCGTTTCGATTAGTCAAACATACCATAAGTCTGATAATGTCAGGGTTTCTTTCTTATCATATCAAGCAATGGAGGAAATATATGGTCCTAAATAATGATGCCAGTATTAATGTAACTTTCAGTTCGAACCATTGTCCAATGATATATTATCCCATTGACGATGGTGATTACGAATCTATCCGTTTTTACCAAAATAACGGTTGTACAGTTAAAACAATTACTTTCAATGGGAAGCCCTATTATTTTGCACTTGTCCCAGCCAAAACACAAAAACAGGCGAACCTCATCAACAGAGAACTTTATTTTTTCTATCAACAGGAACAACATAGACTTCGGCAGAAAGACTGTGAGGTATCCTATGAACAGATGATTGAAAAATACCCCCAAACTCATTAGTCCCATCCATGCCAAACAAAATAAGAGCCTCTGGTCACATTATGCAACATGTGACAGAGACTCTTACCTTCTTTAGAACATCTGCTCCGAAGCATTCTCCGGCTCATAACTGCTCTCCTGATACTGGGAATCTGCCTGCGGCTTATTCTTCGCAGGCTTCCCTGACTGAATCTTTTGCATATACCATGCAGACAGCCAAGCTTCAAAATGCACTTTTGTAAGCATCATCAGTTCACTGAAAACCTCATAGCTCATACTGATGGCCACATGGTTCTCCGGCTTGCTTCCAAACCTGGGAACAATCAGGCCTTTTGCATCCGTCTGACCTGGCCCGCTGTCTGCAACAAAAAGGAAATCCGATTTGCTGCCGCATAAGAGCTGCGCTGTCCGCGACAGGCTCATGCCATCCTTGCGGGCACGTCCCTGCCTGGCAAGCTTTTCTGCTGATGTTCCTCCAAGACATTGATACAATGGAGATTTATCCCCGCTTTTCTTTCTGTTCTGCATCATATACCGAAGTTCCCCGCAAGTAATCTTGCGGCAGAGTTCCAGGAACTCATCCACTGCGATATAGATATGGATATTGTTGGTCTGCCTTTGCCCTGCCGGTTTACTGAGGTCATAGGTGGCAAACGCCAGATGAATCCTCCCAATCTCAAAGGCATCGTTCAGACTTTCCACAAAACAGTTACGGGCATCCTTGCGGATAATCTGATTTTGGTTGCGGTCTTCCGCCATCTTATTTCCCACCTTTCTTCTTATCCTTCTTCGCAGGCATCCTGCGCATAATGTCAAGGACCTCTTCTGCATTCGCTTTAAACTGCTGCATAAAATCCCAGCCCAAATCGTAATCAAGATATATTTTCACAAAAGTCATCTGCCATGCGGCGCTCATGGTCCTTTCACTTAAAACCTGTTCCCCTGCACGGAATATACTGCCAAGCTCGGCAATCAGATGGTTCCATGCGAAAAAGAATTCATCTTCCAGCGGGATTCCAAATTCACCCAGCCATTCCCGAACCGTATGGGTCTTAGAGCCGTCCCCACAACCGGGATCTGTAAAAATATATGTGATTTCATTGGTACTGACAGCAGGGTTCTTATCGTCTGCTTCCATTTTTATGCACCTTCCGATCGGGAACATTGCGCACACTGTCGGCTTTGCCTTATGTACGGAACATTTACGCTCCTTCATCAGCGGGCATCTCATAATCGGTCCGCGCGGTTTGATTCTGACGATAGGTATCCTGGAAGATCCCCCAATATAAGTTTCACAATACTTTTGGAACATTTCTGCCGGTTCCATCTGAAGCTCTTTTGCCATATGATAGATGTCTTTTGCATTCAGCAGGATATCTTCCCTGTGGATGCAGCATTTCCCGCACATATCGCAATTGAATTTAAACGGCTCATCCACGCCGATAGTCATTCTGTCAAGGTTTTCTGCAATGTCCTTTAATCTGTGATCCATATTTGTCTCCTCCTAATATAATTGAATCTGCGTATCTATAAAAATTTTGTTTTCATGAAATAGCCAGAGGCGCCGAAACTGGCGCCTCATTGCTTGTGTCATACTGACCTGATTGTTTTTATAGTGACTTAACCATTCTCCTGCAGGCATCGGATGATCTCTGCAATAGAACCAAAAAACGCAGGAGTATGGAACTTTACGGTACTCCCGGTATTCCTTTCTTCCTGAAGCATAAACTCCCCGGCATGGTCCGGTATTTCCCTGACCAGCAGCATCTCCCGCTTGTATTCCTCCAGATAAAGGATTTCGCCATGTGGATATCTGTCTGCATGGCATTTTTCTAATACATGCGTCACTTCCATGGGAATAGCCCTGATGACTGCTCCACGGGTAATCATAATTTTTTCTAACTGCTCAATGGTAAAGGTATTTATCTTTTTGTCCATGTGCCACTCCTGTACTTACGACCAGCAAAGGATTTTCCCCTGTAGCTGTTCCACTAATTTCATGGCGTTATCCAGGCTTTTGCTATTGCCATTTTCACGCCAGTCACGTATAAGCTGCTCCAACTCGCCACTGTAACATGGGACACAGAAATCACAACTAAAATTCGTAATTTCCTGCCCTTCATATAAAGCCAGCGGCGCTGCATCCGAAAATGATCCTAAATATACCCCGCCATAAACAGCGTGCATCGCCAGTATTACCTGACGGTTGGAATCATTCAGCTCTTTTGTCCCCTCTATCGGACGATAATTACCATAGCCAGCCGTAAAATATTCAAACAGCGCTAGATTTAACCGGGCTTGTGCCTGTAATATCTCCATGTTTAGCTGCGTAATCCTCATTCTTTATCCCCTTTCTGCGTCTGATTCCTTAAAGCTTCTAAAAGCTTCTGGTTGTTTTCTGTGAATTGTTCCGTAAAAGGCTTGTCCAGGTCAAACTCTGAATATTTATAGCGAAGGAACTGAAGGAGCGCCCCTTTTTTCTGTTTAAGGGACAGCTTTTCCAAATGCCTTGCAATCTCCTGCGCTGATCCAATATCCGTCTTCCAGAAGTCATAATCCTGTCGCGAGCATCGCTTTTGAACCCACTTTTTGACTGACTGCTGCGGCCCGTTAAAATGATGCGGCTGCTCCATACTGAGATACGCCTCATAGCCTCCACGTTCAGCCGGCCCCACCGAAACCGGATATGTACGGCACGCCTTTGGCTTGGCTGCATGTATGGTGCATTTATTATCCCTAAGGAAAATGCACGCATCGTCTGTACCCACCGTACCCAGCATGAAAACCATATATCCAGACTCATGCAGCAAAACCGGTACGGCATACTTTGCCAGGACGTCGTCCATACATTGGATAGCTTCCCCTCTGTCCCGCAAATATTTTGCAAGACGGAACGCATCCAGGCTTTCCAGAGGGACGCTTTCTTTTACATGGCGGCAGCACGCACCGCACTGCTGGCAGTGAAAAGGGAAATGCTCTTTTGGCTCCACGGGAACCATCTTCGTCATAAATTCCTTCATGATACTCCTTTCTGAGCTTCTGACATGAAATCCAAATCAGAAATCCAACTAAGCCTTTCTCCAAGTCTCCGGAATGAATTGTGTGGATATTGATCTATGACCCCTCTATACTCGGAAAAAATATATTTTAACGATTCTTCAAGAATCTCATGTGCTGAATTTGCCGGCACATTCGTACAATATGATGCGTCTTCAACCTCTTTCCAGCCATCATCAGATCCATGTTCTGTTTCCTTTTCCCCCAGAACATATACATCAAACCGCAACAGGTTTATGTCTTGAGGGTCATCCGGGTCATAATCCCCGCAAAGGCCTTCTCCTGCGTTGTACCAGTCTACCCGCATCATATTGTCCCTGATCGAGAGCGGCGTATCACTGTCAAAATCCCAAATCATTGTAATTGCCATTATTACGCCTCCCTAATTCCATGTGTCACGGCACGGTACAAACGTAAACTGGATATCCTCTGAAACCGGCATATCTGGCTCGCCGTCAAACTCATTGTTGTATTTTGTGCAGATATGCGGTTTCCGGTCTTTACGCGGATCAACATCCACATACAAGTTTCCTCCTGCCTCATATACCGGACGGCTCCAGCTGTCGCGCCCCCTATAATTTAATGTCAATTTTTCCATCTTCAAATCCTTTCTGTGCCATGGCGGCACCTATACCCATTTTTTCCTTACATCCTTCTTGTACGGCTCTTATCAAACTCAATCCTGGCAAACCCTGCCGGTTCGCAGAAAAAGAAGTCACTGTTTCCCAGTGGGCCAAAAACTTCCACAACATCGGATACAGAAAGAGACCGTCCGCAGTATCCTTTCGGATGCGCCATATTGAAAATACAGAAAATATCTTCCAGCGTTTTGGCATCCACTTCACCATGATATACAGCTTCATATGCCTCCGCCGGAACCCGGCTGCCGCTGGCCGCTTTTATGGACTGCAAATCCCGGAAAAGCAACCGGGCATTCTTCTCCTCCAACGCAATCTGGTACAAAACCACTCTCACAGGGAATCACCGCCTTCCCGGCACAGCCCCTCCGTTGTCAGCAGCTGCAGACGGTAAACCGGCATACAGCGTGCGTCCTCCGGAAAGACATTGTATTTATCGGGAATGATCACACGCAGCACGGTCCTTCCGGTTTCCTCATACTCATTCAGCCGGATATTGCAATCCTCATAAATGCCGGAGACCAAGTCACCGTCATGGAACCGTTCGCCGGCTTGGACACGAAGCCCTAATGTATTGAGAATCCGGCCGATTTCTTCTGGCGGCAGGAAAAGCACCATCTGGAAATCCATATGGTGATACTTTTCCATGCCATGCGTATGGGCATTGCAGGCATACTGCAGAAATCCCGTTTCCACCTTTTTGCACTCATCACACACCACGCCATTGGCGCAGCAATGAATGATCCAATCAATTTTTGCCATCTTGAGCCACCTCCTTGTTGTAAAGATAATCCCGCATAGCTTTCATGGCCTGCAGCAGATCGGTATGGAACGTATTCCAGTCATCTATGAAAATCTCCATGTCCCCATAGTCCTCAAACATTACCGCATCATCTACGCAGAACAGCTCATAGCCTACTTTATCCGCATCATTATAGGGAAGGCTCAAAATTCCCTCCTTCACCAGAACCAAAAAGGTTCCAAGGTGTTTGCCGTCAGAAATCGGATAGCTCCAGCAAAGCTCGTTGCCGTACTTCTCACGATATTCCTCGCAAAAATCCATCAATGCAGAATGAGTAGGGCCGTTTTCATTGAAGTATGCCATCAACTCCTGACGGCTCTTCAATTTTCCCATGTCCAGCTCTGCGCCGTTTATTTTAATCCTCTTCATTTGAATCCCTTTCTGCCATATATGGCCTGTAATAAATAGTGTCATCCTTATCAGACTGGTATGCTCCGATGCAAACCTCGTGGCAGGGGCTGCGTTCCGGATTGTATTCTGCAAAGCAGATTGGCCCGTCAAAATTGTGTAAATCTGTATCCCAGTAGATATTGATAGCCGGGAAGCTGTCGCCCCCATAGACAACCGCCCTAAGCCTGGAACCATCCGGCAGGGGCAATACAATCGTAGGAAGCTCTGTTAAGGCAGCTGACTGCTCCTCTGACAGAGAAAACCGTTCCTCATACGACTGCGTATACCGTTTCTGCGCCTTGTCCATCTCATCCCTCAATGTGGCAAAAATCTGCTGTACCTGTTCGCCTGTAAAGGCATACACTGCAGGGTTGGAGCAGTTTCCAAGCAGACGCACCATTTTGATGATTTTGTTCACCCGCGTCTGCACCACACTGCGAAACCGGCTGGCTTTTGATTCCTTTTCACCGTCATTCGCTTTATTTTTTCCTGGAGGCGAATCCGTAGACAAGGAAAAACCACAATGACAGTATCCGGTCAATTCGGATAAATAATCGCTTATTTCTTCCTCATCTGTCAATTCGACCGGAATATCAACCTCTTTCGGCAGTAACTCCAATTCCTCTTCATTATCAACATCCCAAAGAATGTCGGTAGCCTTCATGCAGGAACACCTCCGTTCTGTATACGCGCTATTTCAAACGCACACTTCGAAAAAAATTCCCGATTATTCTCCAGATATTTCTGCGCCGCTTTCTCAGTCTTAAACTTGCGAATAGACTGAGAGTGCGGGTCTTCATTCTTTGAAAACCAAATTCTCTGACTGCTGCGCTTAACAAAGTATCCTTGTTCAGCACGCAGCACATAGAATTCCGGCAATAAGCTAAAAACCGTTGGCTGTCCCTTACGCCGCATGGGCGGATGGGTTACATGACGGTCATCCCAGAAGGACACGGAAATACTGCGGCCTTCCAGTTCCTTCAGCTTTTCCATCAACTCCTCTGTCGTGTAAACCGAATGCTTCTGCCAATAGGAATCGCTGTAATCAATCACAACCACCGTATTGCCATATTCCTTGTACTCCTCCACCGTATAGGCGGATCTCATGCCGGCAAGAATCCAGCGGCCAAACTCACCCTCCTCAAAGGAACGGTTTCGGCTTTTCCTGGTTCCTCCACGGTTATTCATACTGGCAGCTTCATAGACTTCTGCAATATGCTGCATCTCTTCTGCAGTGAAGATCTGGCTGTCACAGCGGGTGTAATTCAGAACAGACCAATGCTTTTCCGGAATCTCCCGTCCACGGCTGTCAAAATCAAAGCAGTTAGACGATCCATGATTGACAACCGGGATATACCTGTCATCCACACGGATAAATGCTTTATCATAAAAAATCTCACTGCTCATACCGCACTCACCTCCATCCCTGAAGACATATGCAGTAAATACTTTGTATTCCGTGTTTCAAAGCACACCTCAGACGGGGACATTTTCTCCATACTCAGTACAGTGCTTGTCCTGCGGATGCCTTCTTCCTCATGGATAAACGCCGATTCACCAACCGTAATCGGATAAACCAGGCTTCCGGTAATCTCCAGCATCTTTTTTGTGTTTTCCATACCTTTGCCTCCTTTATATGAATCTGATTTCCAATGCGACAATTTCGCCATTCTGCTCCTGGGCATATACAGCATAGCCGCCATCCCCATATCCAGATGAACTGCAAAATCCATCTGCGGTAATCCAGGCGTCGCCATGACGGACTATATCGCAAAAAGCGCTCCAGGCGTTATCATCGTAGTCGGGTTTGTTGTGGAAGAATCCGGCCAGGCCGGCATCAACGCCAATGCTGCCGATTTCTTTCATTGTCTTCTGGTTTGGTATCCTGCCGTCAAGAT
Source organism: Lachnospiraceae bacterium (assembly GCA_910575555.1). Lineage (GTDB taxonomy): Bacteria > Bacillota > Clostridia > Lachnospirales > Lachnospiraceae > Petralouisia. The sequence goes on from CAJTFX010000037.1 coordinate 29,628, forward strand.
AAATACCGATAATGCCAACCACTTTGTATGCGTATGGCTCGCCATTGCAATCCCCTTTCGCCGTGTGATACCAAACTATGCAGGTATATTCGCCTTCTTTGATTTTCATATCATTCATCCGGCACCATACATCCCTGCTATAGCAAGGATCTGTAATATCCACACTGCCATGAAAATTTTTGACGCCTATTTTCTTACGTCGCATCCCCTTCTCCTTTCTGCCCATCAGTGGGTACCCGGAACATGCTTCCCGCTGCATAAAACTCGCAGTTTGCGCAACTCCAAATATCATCCTCATCCGGATAATGGGTAACTTCCACACACTCATCCATGGATTCCATATAACTGCCATTGCAGTCAATCTTCCAATCCTGAGTGACATGGGCCGTAACCTCAAAGCATTCTGCGCCACATACCGGGCAGCGATATTTTATGTTTTCCATATCTTGATCCCTTCCTAAAAAAACGGAGCAGTCTCCTGCTCCGCCACTGTTATTCCGGCATCATTTTGCCAGTATGTCCTCAAATTCCGCTTCCGTCAAAGTCTTAATTCCGAGCTGCTGCGCTTTGGTAAGCTTGCTTCCGGCCTTTTCCCCAACGATCAGGTAGTCTGTTTTCTTTGTAACTGAGCTGGCTGGCTTTGCGCCAAGCTCCAACAGCTTCGCCTGGATTCCGTCACGGGTATAATTCTCCAGCTTTCCAGTCGCAACAACAGTTTTTCCATAGAACTGTGTATTATAATTTGTATTCATAGTTGAACTCTCCTTTATAAAATTGATTTTAGATAACAGCGGACGCCAAAGCTTTGCTTCCTCCGCATCCTGATACCACTGATATATGTTTTTGTGCATCGTTTCTCCGAAATCCGGCAGTTGCGTAAAATCAAAGCCGCTTACTATAGCAGCCTCAAACTCATCCCAAGAACCTTGGAAATACGCATCCAGGTCACGGCCGGCATGTCTTCCTACCATCGGAATGCCCAACCCGGCAATAAACTTGGCCAGCGTACAATTACGACTCCTTTCGATAGACGCCTACAGACGCTCAAACGATTTTTCACCGAAGCCCTCCGTACTCACAATCTCCTCACGGTACTGCTCCAGGTCATATAAATCCCCAAAATTGCGGATCCACCCATGGCCAATGAATTTCTCCAGCGTAGTCGCTGAAAGGCCTTCAATGTCCATACGGGTTTTCTCACAGAAATGGTCGAATTTCTGAACCAATTTGGCAGTGCAGTGTGGATTTTCGCAGAAAAGCTGACGGGTACCCCCGGATGTTGTCCTGACTGCAAGTGGTTCGCCGCAACAGGGGCAAACCATCGGCAGTGTAAATGTATTACTCTGTGTATCGTTCCTGGCAATCTGTGGGATGATCATATTGGCTTTATAGACCTGGATCCTATCTCCCACACCAAACTGGAACTCATCAAAGATATCCAGGTTGTGCAGGTATGCACGGCTGACTGCCGTTCCGTCAATTTCCACCGGTTCAAACAAGCCGGTGATACTCACCATGCCGGTACGGGTTGTCGCCAGTTCTATCCCAAGAAACCTTGTTTCAAACAGCTCGTCCTGCCATTTCAGGGCAATCAGACGGTTCTCATGGTGTCCAGTAGCTCCCAGGCTTTTCCCGTAACTGACATCATCATATTCCATGATAAGCCCGTCTACCGGATAGCCATAATGTTTGGAATCCATCTGTTCCACTGCTGCCTTAATAGAAGCAGCATCCATACGGGACAGCTTTACATGAGGCACTACTGAAAAACCGTTTGTCTCCATAAAATCCATCTGCCAGCATTTTGTTTGTATTTTCAAATCTGTCACAAGGTCGAAAGCAAAGAATTCCAGGAACCGTTTCCCGGCCTCAGCTGCATCCAGCTTCCGCACGCTGCCAGCTGCCAGATTCCTGGGATGGCTGTACGGCTCCTCCAGACTCAGGTTGATCTTTTTAAAATTTGCCCATGAGATGACGCCTTCACCGCGAATCTCAAACGGCTCCCTGACAGGAACCGTCAGCGGCACATTCAGAAAAGTACGGACGGTATGTGTAACATCCTCTCCGATAATTCCTTCCCTGCCGCGGGTAATCGCCTGCTGCAGCCCGCCATTATCATAGCGAAGCACCAGCGTCAAGCCGTCCAGTTTCCATGACAGCACAACATCCCTCGTACCTGCAAACCTGACCAGGTCATCAACGGACTTCGTTTTATCCGCAGACAGCATCGGTCTGGTATGGCGTACTGGTGTCAGCTCTTCCAAGATTTCACCGGGCACCCTCTGTGTCGGTGAACCGGAAAGCGTTAAACCCGTATTCTGTTCCAGGCTCTTCAGCTCATCTGTCAGAGCATCATAATCCCGGTCTGTCATAATGGGTTTGTCATCTCTGTAATAGGCGGTATCCGCCTCCCGGATTTTAGCAGTCAGCTCCTTCATTCTTTTAATATTTGCTTTGTGTTCTTTTGCTCCCATACATAAGCTCCTTTCTATACCGATTCTTTTGCAAATGGAACCGGGGCATACGGTGTGTACCAACGGGACCACTCTTCCATTGTTAAGGTGTTTCCGTGAATGACCACTGCCGGAATCCCATACAGGCTCAATTGGATGTATGCCATCCAAACACATCGAATGTCGATATCCTGTGCTACAAAAAAAGCTTTGTGCCGGTAATCAAAATTCTGCCGCTACATTGCCCATATAGCGCCGATAATCATCGTGCCAGAACCACAAGTAGGTTCATTGATTGTGACAGGTTCCTCCTTATCAGTAAATCCGTCTACCGGATTGATGATTTGAGCCATCATCCTGCAGATATTATCAGGAGTAAAAAACTGTCCGTTCCACTCATTATTCAGCCGAAGTTCATGGTAAATGTCGCCAAGAATATCACAAGGATCGTCCTCATGCTCTTTGGCAGCCAAACAAAGCAGTGCGTACATCCGTGCATATGATGTAAGGCTTTCCGGTATTATTTGGGAAGCCATCTCCTGATATCGTTTCTCTCGTTCCGCTGCATTGACAGTATCAATCTGTGCAGCAATGCTTGTTGCGGTGATTTCCAAGAACGTCGTAAACACCGTATTTAAGCCTTGAGATGATGATAATTTTCTTATTTCTTCCACCAATTCAATTTTTGCTGTTTTTGTTTTTGCCAAAATAAACCTCCTATGTTTCCGGCCATTCCACTTTTGCTTTGACTTCCCTGCATGCCCCTGACTGGAACACCCAGCGCCACTGGCTGCCGTCTTCGCCAAGCATCCAGATATAGCTGCCGTCCTGTACATAAGGCGCAATCGACTGAAACAGCTCAAAATCACTGCCGAGCTTCTCACCTGTAAATTCCAGTTCCGAAATGTTCCCATCCGAATCCAACTGAAAATCGTATGGCTGCCCTTTTGTCATGGCCAAAATAAGCCCTGTATGCTCTGCCGGCACAAAAAATTTGCTGCCTTTCATTTCCATGCAATAACCCATTTTTAAATCTCCTTTTCTTTTTGAATTTCTTCTGGAGTGCAGATATGGAAGCTGGAGAACCGGCCGCAATGTGGGCATCGTGTCCAACCATCCATATAAATTGCCTTATCCAGCTATGTTTCTGTAATCTGTCCTGCTTTCTGGCAACAAGAGGCTTTAATCCAGATCAGCCTGGCTGTCTCAAACACTTCTGGCCGGTACTGGCGATTGAACGTGATATAACCTGCCCATGCCGGATCATCGAATATCCTGGCAGCATGCAGCCGCAATGCATATTCCTCAATCTCGTCATCGCTGCGAAGCCAGGGACATTCCGCTTTGCTCCATTGCCGAAGCTGCCGCTGGATTTCCTGTTCCCCATGCTGTTCAATCAGGGCGTTTATCAGGGATTTCCACTTTGAAATTTCCAGATCGCCCAGATCCGTCATTGCGCCATACCGGTACCGGAATTTCTTGTCACGGCCAGTACCGGAAACATGAATGGAACGGCCAGTCCCATAATGGACACGCAAATCTGCAAAGGTAATATCTTCTCCTCTCTTTCCTGATAATTCCATAACTGCTCCTTTCAGACCGGCAAAAACTTGCTTTCCTCCGGGAGCACCTGGTGGAATAGCTCCAGATAGCGTCCGAGGCCTACCGAAGTTAATGGTTCTTTCTTTGATGTTTCACTCCAGCAGATCATCTCCTCTTCCGGAATACTATACGGTCCCGGAATAAACCTGTTGCCATCGTAATGTGAACAATGAGTCTTAATAATCTGCTCAATGTCCGCTTTCGTTGTAGCCGCCATTATGTATCTGCATTTCTTTTCCGCAATTACACATAAGAGGCCGGGCATATAGCCAAGCACCTCATAATGATGTAGATAGTTTTGCACCCGTTTCATTGCCTCAAAGCGTAACATCCTGATATGGTCAGGAATATCATCTGTTATGACCTCCACAAAATACGGAATCATGACAACTATAAAATCTTTCTTTCCTAATGGCTTTTCGTTCATGACACCGCACACCTCCCCATATTTGTGATATAAGGAAGGAAGCGCTCTAATTCATACTGCTCCCCGGCATCTTCAAAAATCATCTCTGCTATGACAATATCTGAATAACTTCCGAATTCAGAATAGATGCCAATCCCGTCAATCTGCATCCCGCGAAGGCTACCTAACTTTCCGTTGGCATATTCCTCATCGAAATAAACGCCTTTGCAACGAGCCTGGAAACCGCTGTCCGACCTCTCGATTTCACTCTCGTCCCAGTTCAGGGATACGGTTTCGCTTGTAACCAATCTGACCTCGATATAGTCAATCACAAGGTCTTCCAAATCAGTACTGACTGTTAAATAAAGAGTCATCCGTCATTTCCTTTCTGCATATCTGCGTAAAATATTTATCTATACGGGTAAGCCATGTGCTCCCGGAATAAAAAGTAAAGGAACCTTCTGGCTCCAGATCTATATAAAAAAGCACCCAAAGAATGGAATCATCATTCTCTGAATGCTTTTGTTGCCCAAGGGCCAGTATAATATTTTAAATTGGAAGGACAGGGGAGAATGCCCCTGCTTTCTTAGATCTGTGCCTCTTACATGAAAGAAGCATAAGAAACAAAAAAAGTGCCTGAAAGCGGGAACTCTCAGACACTGTGTAACCGGAAAACTATAATCGCTGTGAAGCAATTACTGAAACTGATGTATACAGTATAGCAGTTTTATTACTGGATTGCAAGACCTTGCCGCATTTTTGATTTCTGCTTTTTGATTTCTAGCATTACAGAATTGCAATAGTTAAGTGAATATTTTATCTAAAGAAAACAGAAAATGCAAAAACTAATATTTGAACAGTTAGGCGATATATATCCAAAAAAGTGATTATTTAAAACCGTGCTACGACTACCGGGCTCACAGCAAGAAAGATGAAGTAAGCTTTGCCGTCACCCGGATTGATGAAGAACGGGGCGTGGCTGTGGGGATCATTACCCGGATTATCCGGCAGAATCTGTGATATTTTATATAAGACAAGGTCATTGTAACATTATTGTATTTTTAACTTAATGTTGCAATGACCTTCTTATACTTTATAATTGCAATCACGGAATTATTACGGCATCCGAACCATTTTTTTTCATATCAATTCCCCATACATATTTTCCGTTATCATAGTGATAAACAATAACATCTGGGTCATGTTGAGAACTGAACCCTGCACCTAAAAAAAATGTAAATGCTACTGATGATGAGATTACCATATGAATACATTGAATATCATATTTCTTAACGATTTCTCTTATTTTTGATAAAATTTGTTTTCGAAGATTTTCCGCTTGTGCATAATTTCCAATTATATCAAATCCTAAAGTTTGAAGTTGGAATCTAATAATATGATATTTCGTATTTGTGATAGATGCTATCTCTATATTTTTAATTTCTAATGATGTAGATATTGCAACAATCAAATTATTTGATTTACAACTTTTATTTTCTTCTGTTATCTCTTTAAAACTTGTTTCCCATTTTGTATCTGCAGAAGCATCCCACTCTTCAAAGTTTGCACTATTATTACGCGCTCTGTGAAACAAATGTATTTCTTGCTGATCCCCATACATATATCCGGCTCGAAAAATTAGTGGAGTATGAGCTATTCCATAATAACTATGTATCCCCTTTGTAGCAATAAAATCTTTTATCGCTGAATCCTGTTCCGTAATAATCTGATGAAGATCATTAGGGTAAGAATACCCTACAATGTCTAAATTCTTTTCCTTTATATAATATTCTTTTTTTACATTAGGAGATAGCGGCGCCATTCCATGTGCTAATGATACATGACACAGAACATTCATTCGTTTCTTCCATGCAAATAATATTATAGATATTACCAATAAGCTTCCAATTGGAAAACTTATTCTTTGTAAAGCCATCAAATATTTCTCGGGTATAAAAGCCACTATAGTATTATAAATTGCCGATACTTCTCCAATTTCTATTTTCTTTAAAATTTCACCTGTTCCAAGCGAAATTAAAAATAAAATAAGAAGTAGTGTAAAAATCAAATAATAATACTTTTTGTACAGTTTACATAATTGTTCCATTATTATCCCACTCTCCTATTTTCTGTATCTTTCCGTCTTCAGTCATCCATATTCCAGAACACATAGTTCCAATTATTATAAAAAATTGTTCGTTGAAATTATGCTGTCTCTTAGAGATATTTTTCCAGTTATTACAATCTATGGGTGACGGTATTGGTCTGCGTTGATTATGGGTATGCCATTCTCCCAAATAGCTTTTCTTATATCCAGATTGTTCCCATAGCCTATCCATTATTTCTTGATGACCTGTTTCTTTACGAATGAATCTATACCGACCACGAATATCATCTATTTGTGGCCATGTTATATCTGTTATCCTAAGAGCTCTTTCTAAGGAATCATAATATCCTATTATGATTCCTCCAGACTCCAGTTTAAATTGCCTCTGTTTCTGATATTTGCTAATTTCTAATAAAATATTTTCTTCTATATAAATAACCATGCTGGGGGTCTTGATTTTTAATCCTGTTTTTCTGAGCATATAGGGCACCTTTCATTTATGGGTATATTTTTCCTTGTGATACTGCAATAACTTTGACCGCTAATATGCTCATAATATTCCGAAACTTCAAATCCATTATTTATCAAATTATCTTCCGAACCAATCCATGATATAAGAGTACTTTCCTTGCACTGTCCAGTCAAAACTTCCAATGACAAACGAACTGTTAGAAGTGCTGTTTGCTGGCTATCCAAAGCACTATATTCTACAAATGATCCGGCACATCCTGATAGACTCTTTTTAAAATTCTGACCTGGTGCAACAAGACTAGCTCTGAAAGGAACAAGATCATTAGAGATCAAATCTGTATACATACATCTCAAGCAGCCACCAGAGAAATTGTTTATTGCAATAACATGTCCACCAATACCATAGGGTTCATTAAAGCAGACAACAAATGGAACATTTATATATTTATCGCATAAAATTCTGTTAATCTCTAAATTAACTGTTGGTTCTCCCAATGCTGAAATAATTAAATCATAGTTTTTTAGACGCTGTACATCTCGCATAAAGCTTTCTACACTACGATCTATAAAATTCAATGAATCTATTTCGACAAATGGATATTGCTTTTCTAAAAATTCCTTTACTAAATCTGCCTTATATTTTCTCTTTGTAGCGACATCAAAGCCCAAAAGATGTCGGTATACATTTTCAACGCTCAAAATGTCTTTGTCTAAAATATCAAGCTTGCAAACCCCTGATTGACAAAGATTACTAGCAACATAACTGCCTACTGAGCCACAGCCTAATAAAAGAACCGATTTCTCAGCTAGATTTATATTTACGCCACACCGCTTTAAAAGAAAATTATAATCTATGGGTCTGGTTGTCACAGGCGTAACTGTGCAATTGATCATTTTTTCTATTTTTCTAAATTGACCATTCTTACAGAAAATATGAAATGATACAATAATATCCTGGTTTTCTGAAGGAATTGATAATATTAAAAACTGGTTAAATATACGTCTCTTTCCAGTCAGAAAAAGATTAAATGCTTTTTTCTGACTACTTGTAATATTTTTTGCTATAAAATTTCTTAACCATTTCCAAGTATACATCTTTTGTATTGGTGGAATACAAAATGAACGCAATCGTATTAGCAGGCAATCAATATTTGATTTTCTTTCTAGAGACACTCCAAAATTATTTTTTAACAAGCACTCAGAATCCATTATATTCTCTGAAACAAGTAATCTGTTTTCGGCTCGAACTACTGATAAATTTTGGTATTCTTTCCCCATACATGAAGAAAGATTTGTGTATAATATCATCTTTGATACTTCTGCCCAATAAGCATTAAATTCCCGCGCAACTTCTGTTTTATATTCGTAACTTTCCGGATCAATACATAATATATCTACAGCTCTATCAAAAGCATCTAATAACATCTGATCTGGCATATCAGTCTGTATCAAGAGAGATGAATCATCAAAAAGACAAATCTTCCCTGCATTATCAACATGAGGATAAAACCGTTGTGCATTTTCTATACTGAAAATCGGAAACTCCAAAGGAAAATAATTGGAGAAGTCTATTTTTAAAACTAATTTTTCATTTGGCAATACTATAGTTCCTTGAAATACTGTCGATTGTTTCGGCAGTATTTCAAAGAAAACATGTCTCTCATAATTTAGTTTACCTATAAGATTTTCTAACTGTGCGATTTCCATCATGCTGATTCAGACGTTCCTACATAGCTGCGATCTACAGCAGCAGGAAATGCCTCTCCAAAAATATCAATCATAAGTTGACAAACTTCTGACTTCTTGCTTTTCCCCTCCGCTTCTGTGAGTTTTGAATACATTGCAGAAATCTGGTTATAAAAATTATTCATTTGCTTATTCGACATCTTTTCAAATAAATTATTTCCCGGTTGAACTGGTAAGGATTGTGTTATTGTTCGATAAAAACATTGATCATCACTATCCCATGTAAGGTTAAAAGCATTTTGTATATTGTTAACTAAGCTTTTCAGTGCCTTAAAATCATCATACGCCTTTTTATTTGTCAAAAAATCCTTTGAATAATACGACGTAAAGTAACTACACGCTAATGCTGTCAACGCAATCCCTGTTGGAGCATTATTCCCAGAAGTAATAAAATGCTGGTTCTTCCATTTTTTCATATAGCGTACAACACGCCTAAACTGCGCTCTATCATCTGAATCATCATATAATGAATTCAGATAATTCAATAACTCTTGCGGATCAGATAATTGCCAGATACGATATTCTTCTGTGGAATATTCCTTCCCTTTCGCAATGTACATTTGCTTGTCTGCATTATTGGCTGCATAAACCGCAAAATCGACATGATATATCGGTTCTTTGTCTTTTTGGTATGTAACAGTAACGCAAGACCTCCGTATCTTTACACTTTTTGTATGACCGTCTAAAGCATCCTTTACCCACTGCTTTACTTGAACCGGATCCGAATAATCATCATGGTCTATATTAAACTTCAAACCTACATCAATATCAAAATCCCCATCGTCTGGCTTAATCCCCGTCCCCATAGCATAACTTCCCTGATTGAAAGTTGTAAAAGATGCTGCTTCATCAGATATATTCTTCCTCAGTTTATTTAATAGAATATCACGCTTATCGCGCAATTCTTGATTTTCTTCCGAAAGTTTAATTTTGTCGTGAAAAGTAAGAAATTCTGATTGAACATTTACCATATGTTTTGTTACCTCCTGCATATAAAATATATTGGCACTCATCGCCAATGGTTGCTAACAATTTAATCATATCATGCTTTCTCCAATATTTCAACATATTTTTTGTCTATATTCGTAATTTTTTCGCAAATGGAAGAAAAATATTCTTGATTATTTTATTTTTTGTGGTATAATGATAGTGGAGGTATATACCATGTTTGAATATATAAGACTAAAAAACTTCAAATCTTTTGGAGATATAGAATTTAATCTTCTTGACAAAAAGAGAAATCCTAAAAAGTTGATTTTACTATATGGTGAAAATGGCATTGGCAAATCAAACTTAGCCTCTGCTTTTTTTATGTTATCTGAGACCTTGAGAACTATGGATGTTAGAGATATCATGCAATCAATCCTTTCTGAAGAACCGGATTCATTAAGCAACGAAGAATTTGCACGTTTTTTTAAAATGCGATATAAGGATATTGAAACATTGATTCGTGAGAATAAAATGGCTGCTTCTGAAGATTCTATGTCTATGGAATTTGGTTTCCGTATACATGAAAAGAGTGGTCGTTATTTATTAGAGACTAATGATTCCCAAATTATACATGAACGCTTAGAATACATTCTTACCAAAAATAAGGGGGTATACTTTGATATTACTCCAGAACAAATTACTATTAGTCCTAAAATATTTCTTGAAAAAAGTGCATATCAAGAAATTAAATTAGCTTGCTCCAAATACTGGGGAAAACATTCTTTGCTTTCTATTTTAATGCATGAATCTGATGATAAAGCAGATGAATATATCAAGGAACAATTAACCGATAATTTTGACTACATCATGGAATTTCTTTCTCGAATATCTTGTAAAGTCAAATTCGGCAGTCGGCAAGAGAGAGGTATTATTGGATTGCCACATGAAATATTTGGAGATTTTGATGAAGGCACTATTTCTAAAGAAGATGAAATTTTATTAGATAGAAGCGAAGCTATGCTAAACATATTTTTCAAAAGTACAAATCGGGATATCAAAAAAGTATTTTACAAGCGGACTGCTAAAGAAAATACTATACACTATCAGCTAATGCAAACAAAGTTAATAGCTGGACATGAAAGATCAATAGAATTTTCTATGGAGTCAACGGGCACACAATCTCTTTTACAATTACTTCCATTTATGCTTGTGGTCGTTAAAGGTTCTGTTGCAATAATTGACGAATTTGATACTGGTGTACATGATTTATTGGTGCAGAGCCTCGTAAATTCTCTTTATGAGAATCTCTCAGGTCAGTTAATTATGACTACACATAATACCCTGCTTATGGAATCTGGACTTCCAAAGGAATGCATTTATGTGATAAATGAATTAGAAGATGGGGATAAAGAAATACAATGTATAACCTATTATGATAATAAAATTCATGTGAATACCAATATCAGAGCTCAATACATGAGTGGAAAATATCAAGGAATCCCAGAACCAATAGCCATAAATTTTGTTTCACTTTTATCTACATTAGGTTTAAAGACTAATTAATAAGATTTTTCCTGAAAACTTGATAGTACAATCTCTTTTGTAGAAAAATAGGGTTTAGAGCGTTTGCGGAAGGATTCGAACCTTCGGTGCGTTGCCGCACACCACCTTAGCAGGGTGGCACCATAGACCTCTCGGACACACAAACGGAAAGTGGATGGGGCAGGACTCGAACCTGCGATGTTTCTTTGTGACGGATTTACAGTCCGCTGCCCTCGCCACTAGGCATACCCATCCATGGGGTGACCAGGGGGAATCGAACCCCCATAAGCAGAGCCACAATCTGCCGGACTACCATTGTCCTATAGCCACAGTAGCTCCTGCGGGACTCGAACCCATCATCTCCGGCTTGAGAGGCCGGCGTCCTGACCTTTAGACTAAGGAGCCATAATGATCCCCATGGGACTTGAACCCAATACCTCCGGCTTGAAAGGCCAGTGTCCTGACCTTTAGACCAGGGGACCTTACTTGCAGGCATTTTCAGCCTGCTTAATCAATCATTCTCTTTCTTTTTCATTCATGCGCCAATCTGTATCTGAGCCGCTGCATCTATGACCAGAATATCATCCAGTCGTACCTGCAGGACTGCCGCCAACACCATCAGATTATCTATGGTGGGTAGAGTTACACCCTGCTGCCACTTGTATATGGCCTGTGGTGTAGCAAAACCAAAAATATCCTGTAAATCCTTTACGGATAATCCTGCCTGTTTCCGCAGCCTGTTGATGTTCTGTCCTGTTCCCGTCATATCTATGATTGGCAGATTCACCATGTCTTTCACCTCCTGTTATCAAAACTCAATATCCAGGCGGTCATGCTCCATATGGGACTCGGACCCATGGCCACTCGATTAAAAGTCGAGTGCTCTCCCATCTGAGCTAATGGAGCATAATCGAGTAGGAGGAATTTCTCTTAAATGAGAAATTCCGACCTCTCACACCACCGCACGTACCGTTCGGTATACGGCGGTTCAATCAACTTAACAAGTAACACACCTTTCGGTATAGTAGTCTAACATTGAAACTAATCCAAATCGGGTTAGTTTCTCTTTTGTTACCGCTATGTTCATAGCCCCTCTTTGGCATATGTAGGCAATCCTTGCCCCTGTGTATGCCGTAGACCACGCATATTTGCGGCTTATCCCCAGTTTTATCAGGCTCTTCGCTCTATTCTGTGGCGTTTTCCAATGCTTCCAAATACACATACGAAGTCTGTAGCGGATGTTTTCGTCAAGACGTCTGCTCAGCCTTTTCATGCTTCCGATTTTGAAATAGTTTACCCATCCCCGGATAAGCCGGTTCAACTTTTGCACTTTATATGCGTTGCTTACTCCCCAGCTCCTGCGTGTGAGCTTTCTCATTGCC
>CAJTFX010000038.1 GCA_910575555.1 Lachnospiraceae bacterium
GCAAAGTTTTTTGCCGGAACGTTAATTTACATCTGCATTTATTTTAACACAAAACTCTACTAAAATCTACTGTTTATCAGTATTTTTAGTTAATGAGCAGACACTAATTACAGCGAAACAAAAAAATCGTGGAAAACCTGTGCTTTTTGTGGTATGTTATACTTAGATAAACACTTTTAGAAAGTATGGGAGCCAAAATGGATAAAAAGAAAAATACAAACAGGGAAGTAAAGAAGAAGAACAGAAACGAGGTTTTTCGCTACATATGCAAAACAGGGATGGCATCTAATCCTGACATATCTTATGAACTGAAATTAAGCCTTCCAACGGTGACGCAAATCACCAAAGAATTGATTGAGCGGGAGCTTATAGAAGAAAAGGGGGAGATGGAATCTACAGGGGGAAGGCGGGCGAAAGCCCTGGCTGTTTCTGAGAACGCCGGAAAAGCGGCAGGACTGGACATTACAAAAAATCATATCAGTATGGTTCTGACAGAACTGACGGGCAGGATTTTAAAATACCAACGGATAGTTCTGCCCTATGCCCCGGGAGATGATTATTATAAGGAGGTCTGCGGGAAACTGGAAGATTTTTTGAAGGAGGGCGGATGCGGCAGGGAGAGCATATTGGGAATTGGAATATCATTTCCGGGAATTATGGATCTGGAGCAGGAAGTGGTTGCGGATTCCCATGTACTTGGAGTGAGATCTCTGCCATTTTCCGCTGTCAGCCGCTTTTTCCCTTATCCCTGCCATTTCTTAAATGATGCAAATGCGGGGGCGTATGCGGAAGGAATTCAGTCTGAAAGCATGGAGCGTTTTTTTTATCTGTCCCTGAGCAATACGGTAGGGGGCGCTGTCTACAGCAGCGGAAAACTGGAGCATGGGCGGAATTTCCGCTGCGGGGAAGCGGGCCATATGACAGTTGTCCCGGATGGGAAAGCCTGCTACTGCGGTAAATATGGATGCCTGGATGCCTACTGCTCCGCAAAATGCCTGACCGACGGAAGAGTGGAGGATTTTTTTGAACGCTTGAGGAATGGGGAACCGGAAGCGGCCGCCCTCTGGGAAAATTATACGTCTTATCTGGCCATAGCAGTGAATAATATTCACATGGTGTTAGATTGTGATATTGTTTTGGGAGGTTATGTAGGAAGCTGCATGGAGGAATTTGTTTGTGATATCCGGGATAAGGTATCAGAAAGGAACACATTTGCAGAGGACAGTTCTTTTATCAGAACCTGCAGCCATAAGATTGGAGCGGCGGCGCTGGGGGCTTCGCTGAAAGTGATAGAGCTGTTTATGGAACAGGTATAAAGATTCATTAAAATGAAAGTTTGAGATTTCAGAGATGGAATCTCTTTTTTTGTTTAAAAATATGTGAATTTCTACTAAAAATGGAATGCATAATTTGGTCGATTTGACGAAAAAATATAAGATTTTGAATTTAATATTGACAAAAATCACTTACTGGAATAAAATCATACACATAATAAAACTATTTAATAAAGTATTAAATAAACAATAAAAGAAAGAGGAGGAAATTAAAAATGGAAGGTAGAATGAAAACGGCTGTTATGTTGGGAATCGGTAAAATGGGGTTTGAAGAGAGGGCGATTCCAGAGCCTAAGGACGACGAGGTTCTTGTAAAATTAGAATATGTGGGTATCTGCGGCAGCGACCTGCATTACTATGAGACAGGGGCAATCGGGGATTATGTGGTAAAGCCGCCCTTTGTACTGGGACATGAGCTCGGCGGCACGGTGGTGGAAGTGGGGAAAAATGTCAGTCATTTAAAGGTCGGCGACCGGGTTGCATTGGAGCCTGGAAAAACCTGCGGACACTGTGAGTTCTGCAAAACAGGAAATTACAACCTTTGCCCGGACGTGGTATTTTTTGCAACGCCTCCGGTGGACGGGGTTTTCCAGGAATATGTGGCCCATGAAGCGGAGCTTTGTTTTAAACTGCCGGATAACGTAAGTACATTGGAAGGAGCTTTGATCGAACCCCTGGCAGTGGGCTTTCATGCGGCTATGCAGGGCGGCGCAAGGGCAGGCCAGACAGCGGTAGTCATGGGCGCAGGCTGCATCGGCCTTGTAACGATGATGGCATTAAAAGCAATGGGAGTCTCCAGGGTATATGTGGTGGATATTATGGAAAAACGGCTGCAGAAAGCTTTGGAACTGGGAGCGGACGGAGTCATCAATGGAAGCCGGGCAGATGCAGTGGAAGAGGTAAGGAAGCTGACGGACGGCAGAGGATGTGATCTTGCTGTGGAAACAGCAGGCACCCAGGCAACCACCGTTCAGACCATCCATATGACGAAAAAGGGTGCAGTGATTGTTCTGGTCGGATACAGCAAGAGCGGGGAAATGACGCTTCCCATGAGCCTTGCGCTGGATAAGGAGCTGACCTTTAAGACTGTGTTCCGTTACCGCCATATCTATCCGATGGCCATTGATGCAGTTGCAGCAGGCAAGGTGAATCTGAAAGGCATTGTGACAGATGTGTTTGGACTGGATGAGGCGCAGAAAGCCATGGATTACAGTGTAAACAATAAGGCGGATATTGTAAAAGCTGTGATCCGCATTGCAGAGTAACCAGGCCGTAGAACCAGATATTACGCCTCTGAAAATCACAGGGAATGAAAAATTCTTTTTCGGAGGCGTATATATTTGGGAATGGAGTATTTAGAAGGAGGATGGCAATGGAACAGAAAAATACAGATATAAAAGTGCCGCTGATCAGCAAAATTGCTTACGGCATGGGCGATGTGGGGTGTAATTTCAGTTGGATGTTTGTGGGAAATTTCCTGATGATTTTTTATACGGATGTTTTTGGAATTGGAATGGGTGCAGTGGCGGGACTGATGCTGTTTTCCAGGTTTTGGGACGCCATCAACGATCCGGTCATCGGAGGGCTGAGTGACAAAACCCATACCAGATGGGGAAGATACCGTCCCTGGCTGCTGGTTGCTGCGCCCCTTACAGCCATTGTATTGATGCTGACATTCTGGGCCCATCCGGACTGGCCGTCTACGGTAAAGATTGTTTATATGGCAATTACTTACTGTATTCTGGTGCTGGGTTATACCTGCGTGAATATTCCCTATGGGACGCTGTGCGGCGCCATGACACAGAATATAGAAGAGCGGGCCAAAATCAATACGTTTCGTTCCGTCAGCGCAATGATCGCCATCGGCATTATCAACATTATCACGGTTCCTCTGATTGCGGCCCTTGGCAGCGGAAATGATAAACGGGGATATCTTTTGGTGGCGGCTATTTACGGATGCATCTTTGCGGCCTGCCATATTTTCTGCTTTGCCAAAACGAAGGAAGTCGTGGAGGTGCCTGAAAAGGAAAAAATATCTTTAAAAGTGCAGCTTTCGGCTGTGGCAAAAAACAAACCCTATATGATTGCGGTGGCAGGGCAGTTTTTGTTTGGAGTTACGCTTTACGGAAGGAATGCAGACGCCCTTTATTATTTTACTTATGTGGAAGGAAACCAGGCGTTGTTCAGTACATATTCCCTTTGCATCATTATCCCCTCGATTATTGGAGCGGCCTGTTTTCCGGTAGTATTCCGGCTGACAAACAATAAGGGACGTTCGGCCTCTATCTTTGCATTGCTTACCGGAATCAGCATGTTCAGTATGTACTTTTTTACGGTGGGTAAGACACCGGTGCAGTTTTATCTGTTTTCGTGTCTGTCGCAGTTTTTCTTTTCAGGGTTTAACACGGCTATTTATGCCATTGTACCGGATTGTGTGGAATATGGAGAATGGAAAACAGGGCTTCGCAACGACGGTTTCCAGTATGCGTTTATTTCACTGGGAAATAAGATAGGAATGGCGATCGGGACTTCCGTTCTGGCGGGAGTTTTGGGCAGCATGGGATATGCGGCGAACCAACAGCAGAACCCGGCTGTACTGACTGTGATGAAACATTCTTTTACTACCGTTCCGGGTCTTTTATGGATTATTACAGCGTTAGTGCTGTATTTCTACCGTCTGAACAAAAAGACTTACCATACAATCGTGCAGGAAATACAGATAAGGAAAAAAAGCGGGAATCAGGGATAAACGGGTCGGTGCAGGAGTTCTTTTCTGTCTGTTTTGAATATCGAAAATATTTTCAAAGAAAAGCGGAAAATCTTTAGCCTTTCTTAATTGTATAATGCTATAATGGAAAAAACAGACGGAGGGAACATCAATGAGAATTTTGATTGCGGAAGACGACGCAAGATTGCTGAAATCTCTGCTGCATATTTTTGAAATAAATAAATTCACTGCCGATGGTGTATCTACGGGAACGGATGCATTGGAATATGCATTATCTGGAGAGTATGACGGATTAGTCCTGGATATTATGATGCCGGAAATGGACGGTATTATGGTATTGAAAAAACTTCGGGAGAAAAATATTACCACACCGGCTCTGTTTTTGACTGCAAGGACAGAAGTTTCCCAACGGGTAGAAGGACTGAATGCAGGCGCAGACGATTATTTACCCAAACCCTTTGCCACGTCAGAGCTGTTGGCAAGGGTGCGGGCAATGCTGCGGCGGAAGGAACATTATATGCCGGACCTTCTAACCTTTCATCACACAATACTTAACCGGTCGACATATGAAATTATTTTTCAGGAGACGGCCCGGTCGCTGAGCGCCAAGGAATTTCAAATCATGGAGATGCTGATGCAGAAGCCGGGGATGATTATCTCCCCAGAACAGTTTTTGATCCATATATGGGGATGGGAGGCTAATGTGGAAATCAGTTCCGTCTGGGTGCATATTTCAAATCTCAGAAAGAAATTAGATATAATTGGAGCGCCGATCCATATTCGCTCTGTGCGGGGGGCCGGATATATTCTGGAGGCGGAATCATGATTTATCATTTGCAGAAGAAAGTGATCCGCATTTGCGGAATTTCCGTGTTTCTTGTATTTTCTGCGATCTTTGCACTGATTTTCAGTATCGGCAAAAATCAGCTAAATCAGGCGATGGATGCGCTGACAGACCGCATTTCAGAAAATAACGGTATTTTTCCGGAATTTGAAGGGGACGGGCCCTTTCCGAAAATGGGAAAAATGCCGGATTTTATGACGGAAGAAACACCCTTTGCCACTCGTTTTTTTACCGTTTGCTTTGATGAAAAGGGAAATATTGCAAAGGCCGACATCGAATTCGTATCTTCGGTGACAGAAACACTTGCCGGAGAGTATGGCGCAGAGGCATACAGAAGAGGGAAAGAGCGGGGATGGATGGAGAATTACCGCTATAAGATGTATGAGGGAGAGTTGGGAAAAACGGTTGTATTTGTGGACGGCAGTATGAGCCGTTTCATGTTTCAGAGGGTGCTTCTGGCAGCAGGAATTGTTCTTGTGGTCAGTATGGTGATAATATGGCTGGCTGCGGTGGTGTTTTCCAGGCGGGCGGTAAAGCCAATGGCAGAAAGCTTTGAGAAACAGAAACAGTTTATCACAGACGCCAATCATGAGCTGAAAACGCCGCTGACGCTGATTCTTACAAATCTGGATATTCTGGAAGCAGAAGTGGGCAAAAATGAATGGCTGTCGGATATCCGGAGCGAGGGAGAGAGAATGAACGCTCTTGTAAACCAGCTGGTACTGTTGGCAAGAATGGATGAAGACCGGTCAAATCTGGATTGCCGGATGTTTTCTCTGAGCGATATGGTAAAGGAAGCGGTTTCAGAATTTCAGATGATGGCGGAATACAGGGGCAAACAGCTTACGGCCCGGATTGCGCCGGGAATTCGGTACCGGGGAGATGAAACGTCCATTCACAGAGTCATTTGGATTCTTTTGGATAATGCGGTGAAATACTGCGACAAGGCCGGAAGGATTCATGTGGTTTTAGAGGAGAGAAAACATCCGGTTCTTTATGTTGAAAACACATACGCAAATGTGGAGAATATCAGATTGGAGAGATTATTTGACCGGTTTTACCGGGAGGACAAGGCAAGAACCTCCCCCGGAGGGTTCGGCATAGGGCTGGCGATTGCGAAAGCCATTGTGAAAAGCCACAGAGGAGAAATCAGCGCATATAATAAAGGGGGAAATAATATTGGATTTAAAACAGTTTTAAAATAGAAATTGTTGTCTAAGCCCCTTTTTTAAGTTTTAACTAAGTTATAGGCAATACTATATAATTGAGGTGATGTCTAATGAAGCTATTATATGCGGAAGATGAAATCAGTATGTCGGAAGCAGTAGTTGATGTACTGACATATCATAAATATAATGTTGATGCGGTGTACGATGGCGCGGATGCTTTAGCCTATGCTGAGGCCGAGCAGTACGACGGTATGATTCTTGATATAATGATGCCGGAATTGAGCGGACTTGAAGTGCTTGAACAGCTGCGAAAAAAAGGAAATAATACGCCGATTCTTTTGCTTACGGCAAAGGTGGAAATTGAGGACAGAATCCAGGGATTGGATATGGGGGCGGACGATTATCTGCCAAAGCCTTTTGCCATGGGGGAACTGCTTGCCCGTGTTCGTGCAATGCTTCGGCGTAAAGAAAACTTCAGGCCCGATATTTTGAAGGTCGGTAATCTCACCTTAAATATGCAAAGCTACGAATTAAGCTGTAACGGTCAGTCTTTTGTGCTGCCTAAATTAGAATACCAACTTATGGAGCTTTTAATGCTGAATAAGGGGATTTATCTTTCCACTGAAGATTTGCTCACAAAAGTATGGGGATATGAGACCAATGCGGAACTGGGAACGGTTTGGGTATATATTTCCTATCTTCGCAAACGGCTGACAGCTCTTTCTGCTAATGTTGCGATACGGGTAAAACGAAATGTGGGATATACTTTGGAGATAGAGGGATGATGAAGGCGCTTCAGAAGAAATTTGTATTTACCGCTATGATTGCTGTTTCTATACTGCTGTTTATTTTACTTGGTATAATTAATATTGTAAACATTGCAATGGTTAGAACTGAAACGGATAAAACTTTGACTATGATTTCTGAAGCAGACGGCAATTTTGACCACATTCAGCCTCCGCCGAATTCTGCGCCGCCGTTTGATTTTCGAATAAAACCTAAAGATGAAAGAGATAAATTTTTATCTTCCAATTTTTTTATTGTCAGGTTAAATGGAAACGGACAGATTGTTTTTACCGATGTGAGCCGTACTTCTTTAGTTGATGAAGCGAGCGCAGAAGAACTTGCTTTAAGAGTTCTTGATGAAGGGACAAGTGTGGGAAAGGCGGGCAAATACCGATATCAAATCAGTAATTCCCATACGGGTAATGAAACAGTCATCGTTTTTCTTGACACTTCTGAAGAAATACTTTCCTATGTAAGAGTTCTGTTTCTTTCAGGCGGAATTGGGATCTCTTGCTGGATTCTTATGTTGTTTATGGTGATGTTTCTTTCCAAAAAAGCTATTTTTCCGATTGTAGAGAACATGGAAAGGCAAAAACAATTTGTTACAAATGCAGGTCATGAAATTAAAACTCCCCTGGCTGTTATTCTTGCGAATACGGAAGCTATGGAGCTTTATAACGGCGAAAACAAATGGAGTAAGAATATCAGGGAACAAACGGTGAGATTAAACGGTTTAATGAAAAATCTGCTGCTTCTTGCAAAGATGGATGAAAGCGCTGCAGAAATTATTAAAACAGAAATTTCATTCAGTGAATTAGTCAGCGAAAATGTACGGGTTTTTGCAGAACCGCTTAATCTTCGCAGCATAACCTTACAGACTGAAATTCAACCAAATGTGATAATTAAAGCAAATAAGGAACAAATTTCACAATTAATCTCTATTTTGCTTGATAATGCTTCAAAATATACAAATAACAGGGGAACGGTAATTGTTAGGCTGCAAAAGAGCGATAAGCGTATCAAATTGCTGATAAAAAACAGCTGCGAAAAGTTACTTGATACGCCGCCTGATAAATTGTTTGACCGTTTCTATCGGGACGATAAGGCTCGTACACAGAAAACAGGCGGTTACGGTATTGGATTATCAGTGGCAAGGTCTATTGTCCTGGCAAACAAAGGCAGTATTACCGCCGAGTATGAAAATCCGAATTTTGTCTCTTTTACGGTTACGCTGTAATTATCTTTTAAAAGACTTTACGATTTTTTCGTGAAGTCTTTTTTCTAAGCCAAAACTAAGGCAGTTTTTTTATAATATGCTCACAAAGTGAAGAAAGGGGGTGAAACAATGAAGTTTCGTCACGAATGGAAACACGAAATTAACCGTTCCGATATGCATGCGCTTCGTTCAAGGCTGCAGGCCGTTATGGCGATGGACGCACACGCTATAAACGGAACATACGAAATACGCAGCTTGTATTTTGACAACTTAGAGGACAAGGCGTTGTCAGAAAAAATAAACGGTGTGAATATGCGTGAAAAATTTCGGGTTCGATATTACAACGGCGATCTGTCGTTTATCTTGCTTGAAAAGAAAAGCAAGATAAACGGTCTATGTCATAAAGAACAGGCGCAGCTGTCCGCAGCTGAGGCGCAGGCGGTTTCAGATTGCAATGTGGATATATTCAGAGAAAGCGTAAATCCACTGGTGCAGGAGCTGTATCTAAAAATGCAAACGCAGGGATTACAGCCCAAAACGATTGTTGAGTATACAAGAGAAGCGTTTGTGTATGCCCCCGGCAATGCGCGTGTTACTTTGGATTACAACATACGCACAGGAATTAGGGGAACAGATTTTTTGAGGAATGATTGCGTTACGATTCCCGCAGGAGACGCGCCTGTTATCCTTGAAGTGAAGTGGGATGAATTTTTACCTTCGGTCATTCGGGATATTGTTCAGTTAAACGGCAGACACAGCTCGGCGTTTTCCAAATACGCCGCCTGCCGAATTTACGGTTAATCTGAAAAACTATATTTAAAGGAGTGTTATACTATGACTTTTCAAGATATTTTTAAATCAAGCTTTTTGGAGAACATTTCCAGCGTAACTATATTAGATATGGTTCTCGCATTAACGCTTGCTTTTGGCATCGGCATGTTTATTTTTTGGATTTACAAAAAGACTTTTTCGGGAGTAATGTATTCGTCCTCATTCGGCGTTACCCTTGTTGCGCTTACGATGATTTCAACCCTCGTTATTTTAGCGGTAACATCGAATGTTGTGCTTTCCCTCGGTATGGTGGGCGCATTGTCTATCGTTCGTTTCCGCACTGCCATTAAAGAACCTCTTGATATTGCGTTCCTGTTCTGGTCCATTGCAGGCGGTATTGTTTTAGCGGCAGGAATGATTCCGCTTGCTGTATTCGGCAGCGTTGTAATCGGTATTGTTCTTTTGGTGTTTGCAAACAAGAAGTCTCATCTTAATCCTTATATCGTAGTTATTCGCTGCGAAAATCACGACAGCGAAATAAAAGCTATGGAATTTCTGAAGAAACAGGCAGGACGCTGCGTTTTGAAAAGCAAAACCGCTCAAAAAGGTTTTGTTGAAGTGAATGCGGAAATTCGTATGAAGGAAGACAATACCGACTTTATCAATATTCTTTCAGAGATGAACGGTGTAAACAGTGCAGTTCTTGTAAGCTATAACGGCGATTATATGGGATAACGGAGGTAATTATGTCAACGCACAAATATATTGATAAAATTTGCTGCGTCATTGTTGTTTTTTCCTTGATTTTAACTGCTCTTTTTATGAACGCCAAATCTTTTGGAGTGGCAGAAGCTTCCAGGGTAAAGGGCTATGAAGCCGGTCTATTTGATACATCAAGGGTCCATACCATTGATATTGTTATGGACGATTGGGACAGCTTTATTGATACCTGCACAAATGAGGAGTATGCTCTTTGCTCCGTGGTTATTGATAATGAAGCATATAATAACGTAGCCATTCGTGCAAAAGGAAATACCTCTTTAACACAAGTGGCCAGCTATGGGAATGACCGTTACAGCTTCAAAATCGAATTTGATCACTATGACAAGACAAAGAACTACTACGGTCTGGATAAATTGAGTTTGAATAACATCATACAGGATAACACCTATATGAAAGATTTTCTTTCTTATCAGATGATGCAGAAGCAGGGTGCAGACGCACCGCTTTGCAGCTATGTCAATATTACGGTAAACGGTGAGGACTGGGGTCTGTATTTAGCAGTTGAAAGTATTGAGGAAGCGTTCCTTGAACGAAATTACGGCAGTGACTACGGAGAATTATACAAGCCTGACAGTATGAGCATGGGCGGCGGCCGCGGTAACGGCAATAAGTTTGATATGGATGATTGGGCTGCCGAACTAAACGAAGAAACCACATCAGAAATGAAAGATACTTTGGAAAAGACGGACGATACGCAGCCTGCAGATAAAGGCAATCAGACAAACAATTTGACGCCGCCAAGAGGTCAAAACGGTATGCAGCCGCCAGATGGCAAAGTGCCTGCTGAGGGAGAAATGCCGCAGCCGCCAAATGGTGAGCGCCCGGCGGACAGTGATTTTCAAGGCGGAAAAATGCCTGTTCAAGGCCCAGCAGGCGTCGGAATGGGCAGCGATGATGTAAAACTTATCTACTCTGACGATGAGTATGACAGTTATGCAAATATTTTTGATAATGCTAAGACGGATGTTACCGATGCAGATAAAGATCGTCTGATTGCGTCATTAAAACAGCTTAACAGCAACGAAAATATTGACGAGACTGTAAATATTGATGAAGTCATTCGGTATTTTGTAGTCCATAATTTCGTCTGTAATTTTGACAGCTACACGGGGCCGATGATTCATAATTACTACCTTTATGAAAAAGACGGGCAGCTTTCTATGATACCTTGGGATTATAACCTTGCTTTCGGCGGATTTCAAGATGTGAAAGACGCAACCTCTCTTGTCAACTATCCGATAGATTCTCCTGTTTTAAACGGAACAGCGGATTCCAGACCGATGCTTGCCTGGATTTTCAGTAATGAAGAATACACCGAGCTGTATCACAGATACTTTGCTGAATTTATCGAAACTTACTTTGACAGCGGATATTTTTCAGAAATGATTGATTCTACCAGAGAAATGATTGCACCTTTCGTAGAAAGCGATGCAACAAAATTCTGTACTTATGAGGAATTCCAGACAGGCGTTGATGTTCTGAAAGAATTTTGCTTACTCCGTGCAGAAAGTGTGAGCGGGCAGCTGGACGGTACGATTGCTTCTGACTCTGACGGACAGGCACAGAACAGCAGTTCATTGATTGACGCTTCCGCTCTCAACATTTCGGATATGGGTTCTATGGAACATGGCAAAGGCAGTGGAATGGATAAACCGAATCGTTAAAATGACGCGCCTCGGATGAACCGATGGATGTTGAAGGAAACGGAACGCAGCAAGAACAAAATGATAGTGACTTTTTTGTTCACAGATTTATCACCGCGATCTTTAGTCTGCCTTTAGCTTTATTTTTTAAAATGAAAAGCGTAATGAAAAGAAGCAAGGAGGGTTATTATGATCAGGGTGGAACATTTGACAAAATATTATGGCGATGTTATGGCGCTGAATGATTTGTCTTTTGAAATTGACGAGGGTCATGTATACGGATTCTTAGGGGCAAACGGTGCGGGAAAGTCGACCACAATGAATATTATGACGGGATGTTTGTCTGCTACGGATGGGAAAGTCAGCATTGATGGGTACGATATTTTTGAAAAACCGGAGAAAGCGAAGAAACTGATGGGCTATCTTCCGGAGCTGCCGCCGCTGTATATGAATGAAACCCCTGCGGAATACCTGAGGTTTGTAGGAGAGGCAAAGGGACTGAAAGGGGCAGAACTTAAGCGGCAGGTGGAGGAAGTAATGGAACAGACCAATATAGGAGGTATAAAGAATCGTCTGATTTCGGCGCTTTCCAAGGGCTACCGGCAAAGGGTGGGAATTGCTCAGGCATTGCTTGGAAATCCCAAAGTGATTATTTTAGATGAGCCCACCGTAGGTCTTGATCCCATTCAGATTATAGAAATCCGTGATTTAATCGGACAGCTTGGAGAGAACCATACGGTTATTTTAAGTTCCCATATTTTATCAGAAGTGCAGGCTATTTGTGAAAAAGTGCTGATTATTGCTCAGGGAAAACTGGTTGCTTTTGATACGCCGAGGAATCTTGAAAAGCTCATGCTGTCCTCCAATCAGGTATCATTTACGGCGGAAGCCTCTGTGGATGAGGCGTCAGAAATTATGGAGCGTATGGAGTTTGCTGAGGAATATCAGGTTGAAAAGAGAGAAGATGATGCGGTAAATATTTTTGTAAAAACAGATTCAGCCAATGTCAGGGATATCTGCAGGCAGATTTTTTTCGCTTTTGCAGATCAGGGCAATGCAATTATTGAGATGGAGGCAAAGAAAGCCAATCTGGAGGATGTGTTTATCGAACTCACAGAAGGAAGCGGGGTGGAAGAATGATTGCCGTGTGGAAACATGAACTGTCCAATTATTTTCATTCCCTGACAGCATATATTTTCTCAGCATTTTTGCTGGCGTTGGTAGGACTGGGCGCCATGCTTTACAATATTCAGTCGGCAGTGGCAAATTTTGAGTATGTTCTGAGCTTTGTCAGCCTTGGATTTGTGGTTATGATTCCGATTGTAACAATGCGTGTGGTGGCGGAGGAAAGGAAGCAGAAAACAGATCAGCTTTTGTATTCCCTTCCGCTGAAAACAACACATATTATTTTAGGAAAATATCTGGCGCTGTTGGTTGTATATCTGGCGCCCCTTCTGATTATTTCGTTTTATCCGCTGATTTTTGCTCAGTTTGGGGAAGTGTATCTTCCAACCTCTTTTGGTTCCCTGTTTGCTTTTTTTATGATGGGGGCGGCGTTGCTTGCTGTTGGCATATTTATTTCTTCTCTGACAGAAAATACAGGATTTGCCGCAGGTATTGCCATATCGGTTATTTTGCTGAATTATTACAGTGTTACTTTGGCAGAATATGTATCTTCTACCTCATTGGGTTCTGCAATTGCCTTTGCAGGAATAGCGGCAGTTCTTGGGTTTGTGGTCAGGTATGTCACAAAACATAATAGGCTGGCTTATGGAGTTGCAGTTGCCCTGTGTCTGGCGGTACTGGGAGTATATGCTTTGGACAGATCCAAATTTGAAGGGCTTTTGCCGGATATAATGACGAAATTATCACTGTTTGAACGTTTTTATAAATTTGTCAACGGTGTGTTTGACCTGACAGCAATTATTTATTACATCACAGTGATTGTATTTTTTCTATTTTTGTCGGTGCAGTCCCTTGAGAAACGGAGGTACAATTGATGAAAAAAATAAAACTGCCAAATAAATCAGACCAGAGAACCCGGGGACGGATTGCATTTCTGGGAGGATCTTATTCTCTGGCGCTTACAGGAATTGTACTGGCAATTCTGGTTGCAGTTAATGTTCTTGCCGAGGCGCTTCCGGCTGCGCTTACTCAGTTTGATATCAGTTCCACGAAACTTTACTCTATTACCAGTAATACGAAAGCAGTGGTAAATGCGCTTAAAAAGGATGTGACCATCTATTGGGTGGTTCAGTCTGAGAAAGAGGACGATGTAATTTCTAACCTGTTGGAAAAGTATGAAAGCCTGTCAGAACGTATTGAGGTTGTGAAGAAAAATCCGGATGTATACCCCACATTTACCCAGCAGTATACGTCGGAAAGCGTGCCCAACAACAGTTTGATTGTGGAATGCGGGGAAAGCAGCCGCTACATTAGTTATAATGAAATTTATGTGACGGAAACAAGCATATCGTCTTATTCCTATGAAACGTCTTTTGATGGTGAGGGAGCGATTACATCCGCAATTGATTACGTGATCAGTGAGGATCATCCGCAGCTTTATGTAACGGAGGGACATGGAGAGGCTGAAATGTCAGAGGTATTTTCCGAGCAGATCAGAAAACAGAATATAGAAGTGACCAGCTTTACTTTACTGAAGGAGGATACGGTTCCAAAAGAAGCTGATGTGGTTTTGATTTATGCGCCGACCAGTGATATTTCCAGGGAAGAAAAGGAAATGCTGTCGGAATATACAAAAAATGGAGGAAAACTGATGGTGTTGGCAGGCCCGACAGAAGAGGGAACCCTGGCCAATCTGTACAGTATTTTGAAGGAATATGATATTGAGGCAGAAGAGGGAGTTGTAGTGGAGGGAGACAGAGAGCGCTATGCGTTCCAACAGCCTTATATATTATTGCCCGATATGGCCGATCATGAGATTACCAATCCGCTGACTGAGGGAAATTATTACGCCATCATGCCGCTTGTTCAGGGAATGAAGGTCAATGACGCTTCGGAGGCAGTTACGGCGCTTTTGAGTACGTCAGACAAGGCGTTCAGCAAATCAGCAGGATATGATATTTCCACATATGAAAAAGAAGAAGGAGACGCGGATGGGCCCTTTGCGGCGGCAGTATCAGTGGATTGTGGGAATGACGGTCAGATTATATGGTTTGCCTCCTCGTATTTCCTCGATGAGCTGTATAATTCTTATTCTTCCGGCGCAAATCTGGATTTGGGAATGAACGCTCTGTCCGCAATGATTGGGGAGCGGGAGGCCTTGGCTATCCGAAGCAAATCCTTAAGCTATCAGTACCTTACCATAAATGAATCTACAGCTTCATATTTGAAGGTAATTATGATCGGCGTATTTCCGCTGATGTTTCTGGTGTATGGCATCTATGTGATTATAAGCAGAAGGAGGAAACAGAATGAACCGGTCTAAAAAAATATGTGTTTTACTGGCCCTTCTGATTGCAGTGTCTCTTGCGGCTTTTGGCGTCAGCCGTTACGAACAGCATAAGGAAGAAATCAAAAACAGTGATGAAGTGATACTGGAATTGAAAAATGAGGATGTAAAATCACTTTCCTGGGAATATGAGGAAACAAAACTGGCGTTCCATAAGGATGAAACATGGATGTATGACGACGATGAAACTTTTCCGGTAAGTAAAGATAAAGTGGAGCAGCTGCTTGGGGTGTTTGAGTCTTTCGGCGTTTCTTTTATTATCAAAAATGTGGAAGACTATGCCCAGTACGGACTGGATGATCCGGCCTGCAGCATCCGGATAGAAACAGACGACAAGACGTATGAAATTCTTCTGGGGGATTACAGCGTCATGGATGAAGAACGTTATGTATCCATCGGGGACGGCAATGTATATCTTGCATCCAGTGATCCAATGGAATTCTTTCAGCTTGAATTGAAAGATATGATTGAAAACGATAAGATTCCTTCTATAGATAAGGCGGAAGAAATTGTATTTGCGGGCAGTGAATCTTATAAAATTGTTTATCAGGAGGAAAGCGCTCATACTTATAATGAAGAAGATGTATATTTTGTCAAAGAGGATCAGTCGTATCTTCCGCTGGATACGTCAGCAGTGGAGCGTTATCTGTCATCTGTCAGCAGTCTGAGCGTCAGCAATTATGTGTCTTACCATGCAGAGGAAGAAGAACTTGCCCGTTACGGTCTGGATACGCCGGAACTTCAGATAACTGTGCAATATCCGGTTCTGAAGGAAGAGGGTGACGAAGAGGAAATCAAGTCTTTTGTGCTGAATCTGTCACGTTCTGCGGAAGAAAAGGCGAAAGAGAAAGACGGTGAAGAAGGGCAGGATTCAGCGCCCGCCTATTTCCGGGTGGGAGAATCCCGGATTATTTATGAAATCACCGGAGCAGAGTATGAAAGCCTGCTAGCTGCATCTTATAATGATCTGCGTCATCAACAAGTGATTTGGGCGGATTTTGCGGATGTGTATCAGGTGGATATTTCACTGGACGGACAGGATTATACCTTAAGTGCAAAAGAAGAAAAGGATGAAACCATTTGGTATTATCAGGACAAGGAAATAGAT
Source organism: Lachnospiraceae bacterium (assembly GCA_910575555.1). Classification (GTDB taxonomy): domain Bacteria; phylum Bacillota; class Clostridia; order Lachnospirales; family Lachnospiraceae; genus Petralouisia. The sequence continues at coordinate 15,855 of CAJTFX010000038.1, forward strand.
ATTGCAGATTTTCAAAGTGCGCTTTCCATGCTTACGGCATCTGAATTTACTGATAAAATGGACACGGAGAAAGAAGAAATCAGCCTGACGGTGTATCTTGGCGGTGAAAAGGATACTGAAGTTCAGATAAGCCTGTACCGGCAGGATGGCAGCAATTGTGCTGCAGCTGTGGATGGAACTCCGGTGTCCCTGGTAAACAGAAGCTATGCGGTGGATCTGGTAGAAGCAGTTCATGCCATTGTTTTGAATTAAGGCCGCAAATCCTGGTAAAATTCCTAAAAACCTATTCCATCCAGACAGCCGTTGGAGTATAATAAAGAAAAGATTCATGGATGAGAATAAGGAGGAAAAGATGGGCTGTTTGGGTAATTTGATCTGGTTTTTATGCGGCGGATTATGGCAGGGAATCTGCTGGATGGCTGCAGGGCTTTTGTGGTGCATTACGATTGTGGGGATTCCCATAGGGACCCAGTGTTTTAAGTTTGCGTCTCTGGCATTCTTTCCCTTTGGAAAAGAAGTAGAATATGGCGGAGGAACCTGGTCTGTGCTTGCAAATATTTTATGGCTGCTGATAAGCGGAATTCCGTTGGCTGTGTCTGCGGCCATAAACGGCATTTTACTGTGCTGTACCATTATAGGGATTCCTTTTGGAATCCAGTGTTTTAAAATCGCCAAGCTGGCTTTGATGCCCTTTGGGGCAATTGTGCGCTGCTGCTGATATGTGTTTCAAATATGCTCTGGAGCAGGCGGGAAGCCTGCATTGGCAGAACAAGTATAAAATTCTTTTTTCTGCACATTCTATTCCGGTAAATATTATGAGATTGGAAAAGAAAGGCAGGAAATTATTATGGCAGCAGACTTTAAACAGAGCGAAACCATGAAGAATCTGATGCGCGCATTTGCCGGAGAGAGCCAGGCCAGAAACCGTTATACTTTTGCAGCAGGCCAGGCCCATCAGCAGGGACTTTATGTGTTGGAGCAGATTTTCAAATTTACCGCAGACCAGGAAAAAGAGCATGCGGAAATCTTTTATAACCAGCTGAAGGAACTGGCCGGGGAAACCATTGCCATTGACGGAGCCTATCCGGTGGATTTAAGCCCGAATATGTCAGAGCTGCTGAAGATGGCGCAGCACAATGAGTACGAAGAACACGACGATGTGTATAAGAATTTCGGGGATAAGGCCCAGGAGGAAGGATTTGGCAAGGCAGCCATGAAGTTCCATAAGATTGCAGAAATTGAAAAAATGCACGGCGATCGTTTCGGGGCGTTTGCCAGACTTCTGGAAGATAATCAGTTATTTATCTCCAAAGTGGAAACAAAATGGATGTGTTTAAACTGCGGATATGTTTATGAGGGAACGGCGGCGCCCATGACCTGCCCTGTATGCGATCACGAACAGGGATGGTATGTGCGTCTGGAGCTTGCTCCTTACTGCGGCAAAACAGAGGGAGAAATGATACAATAGTACGTGGGAAGAACCCTCATATGAAGTCAGAAAAGCTGTTGGAAAAGGTTTCCGGCAGCTTTTTTTTAAAATATGATAATTTTCATGATTTTTTCACCGGCTTATGTTAAAATACGTTATTGAACCATAGAAAAAAGTTATTGGAGGTAATTTAACAATGAGAAGAAGGAAATATTTGGCCGTTGCGCTGATATTGTCAGGAGCTATGGCGTTTTCTGCCGGATGCGGAAATACGAAGAAGGGGACAGAGAATACAGCAAAACAGGACTCTGCCGGAGAGGACTCCGATGAAAGTACAAAGGAGCAGGGAGACGCAGAGAATGCTTATGATGACGTATTGAATTTTAAAGCAGAGGATTATGTGAAACTGGGAGATTATAAGAATCTGAAAGTACAGTATCCGGTGCCGGAGGTATTGGAAGAGGACGTTGAGTATGCAATTCAGGAATTGCAGGAAGAGAATAAGGAATACCGTGAAATTACTGACCGCCCTTCCAAAGAAGGAGACAGCGTCAATATTGATTATACCGGAGTGATGGACGGGGAGGAATTCGAAGGCGGAAGCGATACGGATTATGAACTTGTACTGGGGTCCGGAGATTTTCTGGAGGACTTTGAAAACAGTCTGATTGGTAAAAACAAAGGGGAAACCGTTACATTTCCATTAACTTTTCCGGAGGAATATTTTGACTCTGAGGCGGAAGGAAAACAGGCGGAATTTACCGTTACCATCAACAAAATCAGCGAGGTGATTGTGCCGGAATATACCGATGAATTTGTGGCGGAAGTGACAGATTACAAGACCATTGAGGAATATGAAGAATACATAAGGGGAGATTTGATTGCCACTGCCCAGGAGGAATCTGCTTCTGCATCCGGAGAGGACGCTTTGGCGATGGCGGTGGAAAATGCGGAGGTAGACGGTTATCCTCAGGAATTGTATGATTTCTACTATGATGAAACTGTGTCGGGGTACCAGTTCTATGCTTCTATGATGGGAATGGAATATGAGGAATTTTTAGAGCAGATGGGAGAAGGAGCAGTTGAGGACGCAGCGATTGCCCAGGTAAACGAATATCTGGTGGCTCAGGCCATTGCAGACAAGGAAGGACTGGCAGTTACAGAGGAAGGATACCAGGAGGAAGCCCAGGCATTGTTGGAAGAATACGAGTATGATACGGTGGAAGAACTGGAAGCAGATTATGGAAAAACTTCGATTATCACCCAGATTGTCCGCAGCAGAGTGGTTAATTTCCTCTATGAAAATGCGGATGTGGAAGAAGTTTCCCAGGATGAGTATTACGGAGAAGATGAAGAATTAGAAGAAGAATCTGACGATGGAGAATCAGAGGACGCAGAAGAATCTGGCGACGGAGAATCAGAGGACGCAGAAGAATCTGGCGACGGAGAATCAGAGGATGCAGAAGAATCTGGCGATGGTGAACTGGAATTGGAGTTAGACGGGGAAGAGTAAGAAATGAAAAAGAGTGTAAAATTGGCGCTGTTTGAATATGGGATGATTACCTTTGCGGCAGTTCTTTTGGTAATCGGAGTGTATTTTTTTAAATTTCCAAATCATTTTTCTTTTGGAGGTGTTACGGGCATGGCGGTTGTATTCAGCGCCGTGACCCCGTTCAGCGCCGGAACAATTAACTTTGTGATCAATATGGCTCTGCTGGTTGTGGGATTTGCCTGCTTCGGCAGGGAATTTGGGGCGAAAACGGTATATGTAAGCGTGCTCATGTCCTTAGGTTTAAGCGGACTGGAAAAATACTATCCTATGGCGCGTCCCATGACAAATGAGCCGGTGCTGGAGCTTGTGTTTGCCATTGTGCTTCCGGCTTTAAGCTCCGCTATCCTGTTTAATATCGGGGCCAGCGGCGGAGGCACTGACATTATTGCAATGGTTTTGAAAAAGCACAGTACGGTAAATATCGGAACGGCTTTGTTTCTGGTGGATTTGATGATTACCGTGGCAGCCTGCTTTATCTTTGACGCAGCCACAGGTTTATTTTCTTTCTGCGGCCTGATGGCAAAATCCCTGGTGATAGATACCGCCATTGAAAGCATTAATCTGTGTAAATATTTTACAATTGTCTGTGACGATCCGGAGCCCATCTGCGATTTTATTCATGAGAAGCTGACCCGCAGCGCTACGATTTTTGAAGGAGAAGGTACGTATACCCATCATAAGAAATATATCATATTAACTGTGATGAAACGGGGACAGGCAGTACAGCTCAGGAATTATATCAGATGGAATCAGCCCGGAGCGTTTATGATGATTACAAACAGCAGCGAGATTATCGGAAAAGGATTTAGGGGACTGGATTAACCGGCAGCTTGAACCGGTGAAAATACAGTCTGCGGATTCAAAAAGGGGGCAGGAGAAGAAGATGAATCTATTGAATTATCTGGCAACTGCATTGAGCATTTCTGCAGTTATGACGATTATTCCTTTTATTCTGGGATACCGGAATAAAGGGAATGAGGCGAAGCGGAAATATTACTGGAAAATGAGCTGCCTGTTCGGCGGAATTACTGTGGCGCTTGGCATAGCGGCTTTGGTATTGATGCTTCCGTTTTTTTAGCGGAAGGGGGAAGGTCTGTGGGGATTATCAAAACAGACGGAAAGGAGAAATGGGATGGGCTTATATTTAAATCCGGATAACACCGCATTTCGGCAGGCGGTTCTGGATGAAATTTATATTGATAAGACGGAATTGATCTCACTTATGAATAAAAAACTGAATAAATCAAGGGTGAAAAATGTCTGTGTGAGCCGTCCCCGCCGTTTTGGAAAGTCCATGGCTGCAGATATGCTCACAGCATATTATAGCAAAGGCTGTGATTCCAGAAAGCTATTTGCCGGAAAAAAAGTAGAGCAGACGGAGTTATTTGAGCTTCATTTAAACAGCCATGACGTGATACGGTTGGATATTCAGAGATTTTTATTTGAGAAGTCACATCTTGATATTTTTATAGATAAGATCCAGGAAGCTGTAATTCGGGAACTGGAACCTGAGTATGGAGATTATTTCTGTGTAGATCAATATGGACTGCCTGGTGTATTGGGACAAATTTATGCACATTCAGGAAAAGGTTTTGTTTTTATTATTGATGAATGGGATTGTGTGTTCCGTTTTGCAAAGGAGCGGAAGGAAATACAGAAAGCTTATCTGGATTTTTTGCGGGGACTTTTTAAAGGGGCAGAATATGTAGAATTAGCTTATATGACAGGAATTCTTCCCATTAAAAAATATGGGGAGCATTCAGCAATCAATATTTTTGATGAATATTCTATGATAGATCCGAAAAATTTGGGAGAATATTTTGGGTTTACAAAAGAAGAAGTGCAAAGCCAGTGTGAACGGCACGGAATTGATTTCACGGAAGTGGAAAAATGGTATGACGGTTATCAGGCAGGAGAAATTCATGTTTACAACCCCAAATCGGTTGTGGATGTGCTGACCTGGAAGAAATTCAGAAGCTATTGGACAGGAACAGAAACCTACGAAGCATTAAAGGGATATATTGAACAGAATTTCGATGGATTGAGAGAAGCTGTCATTGCGATGCTTGGCAACGGACGCTACAGGATCAATCCGCGGAAATTTCAAAATGATATGACGTCGTTTTCATCTAAGGATGATATATTAACGCTTTTGGTGCATCTGGGATATTTAACATTTGATGAATCAACAGAAGAGGTTTATATCCCAAATCAGGAGGTGTCTCAGGAGTTTTTGAATGCAATAGAAGGAGAAGAGTGGGAGGGAATTGCAGAGGCAGTTGAGAGATCCTTTTCTCTATTAAAAAGCACATGGGAGATGGAGGGAAAAAAGGTAGCTGAGTGTATGGAAGCGATTCATAATGAAACATCTTCCATTCTGAAATACAATGATGAAAATTCCCTTAAATGTGCCATACTTATTGCCTACTTTAGCGCAAGAGCATATTATCTCCCGCCTAATCTGGAATTACCATCAGGAAAAGGGTTTGCGGATGTCGTGTACCTTCCCCGAAGGAATGTAAAATGTCCGGCTCTGTTAATTGAGTTAAAATGGAACAGATCAGCCGAAGGGGCAATTGCACAGATTAAGGAGAAACGATATACTGATTGGCTTAGAGCATATACAGGAGATATTTTGTTGGTTGGCATCAATTATGATGCAGATAGAAAAGTGCATGAATGCATCATCGAAAAATTGTAGTGTTCTACCGCATTTATTCCCAGGAATCCACCGCCGCTGTTTCCCTGAGAATAAATGCACACATTCCTGCTACAGTAAGCGTCTGTTTTTACAAATCTGCAAGAATCTCCCAGATATCATCCATTGTATCCGCAATCCGTTTTGCGCCGTTCTGAAGCAGAAACTCCCGGTCCCTGAATCCCCAGCTAACGCTGATACAGGGAATTCCCGCATTCTCTGCTGTAGCCAAATCCACATCGGAATCTCCCACATAGACGCAGGATGCTGCTTTAGAGCCCAGTTCTTTCATGGCGGCAAACACCGTATCCGGCGCAGGTTTTTTGGCAACTTCCGGTGATTCCCCGATGGCGGCGGTAATATAAGGAGTAAAGAAATCTTCGCAGAGTCCTTTCACCGCCAGGTCGAATTTGTTGGATACCACCGCCAGTTTATAGCCTCTGTCAGCGGCATTTTTCAGAAATTCCATCACACCTTTAAACGGCCGGGTGCAGTCTTTTTTATGAATCGCATAATGTTCCTGGAAATCTTTCAGGCAGTCTTCGTACTGCGGAAAATTCCGTCCCTGGGGAATGGCCCGCTCTATCAGCAGGGCAACGCCGTTTCCTACCATCTGGCGCACACTGTCCTCCGAATGGGAGGATAACCCATAGCGGGCCATGGCGTAATTGACGCTGTTTGTCAAATCTGTCAATGTATCCAGTAAAGTTCCGTCTAAGTCAAAAATAATCGTATCAATTTTCTGCGGCATATGATCGCTCCTTTGTCTGTTTTCCTGTATAGTTCCCTGATTTTTATCACATTTCAACAGTTACCATTTTATACCTGCCAAAAGAAATCTGCAAGAAAAACCTTTGTGCGTTTACAGAGGTTTTCCGGTGTGATAGAATATACCCAGATGCTTTTATTGCTCCGGCGGTTAAATATCACAGCATCTCACCTGTCTAAACCTCCATCTGCTGCGATATTCAACCGCCGGGGTAATATATGATTGGGAAGGAGAGCGGTAACATGTGGGGAAAATTTGAAATTAAGATAAAACTGCCTGTGGCGGAGACTATACTCCAAAGCAGCAGCCGGGAGAAAACTGGCAGAGCGGTATCAGGGTTATGAGAATCTGCAGGCAGAACGGAGTACCCAGAGAGATGATCAGAAAGGCGAGGTGTTTGAAATGATCTTACTGAAAGCAAACAGTGAGTTAAACAATATATTCAGCCGGATGCTGAAAACTATGGATGTTAATGTGGTATGGACAGGAAATATTGTGGTATTGAACAATTTTCTGATTTTATCGGGAAAAGTCCGATCCCTGATTTTTAATTTTGATAACCGGAAAATTATGACCAATGTCATTGAACTGCCGGACAAGGAAGAAGATATGGAGCCGGTGGGAGAGAACCAGACGCTTACCAATGTATTGAATATGACGCTGTATGCATTTGGAAAATGGGGCTCCATCCGGGGGCTGAAGGTGGACAAAGACTACAGTCAGTTGAATGCATTGTTTTATGCGATTTTAAAAGATATGAAAATTATTCCGGGGTATCGGGACGATAATTTCCGGTTTTACAAAGATAATATTCAGATGACCTTTGAAGAGGTGGTTAAAGCTGCCATGGAGGAAGGAAAGCGTAAGCCCCAGGAGGTCAAAGAAGAAAAACAGGAAGAGGAGCCGGAGGAAAAAGGACTGGGGCTGTGGCATAAGGTACGCTGGAGCCTGACCAAAGCCACCTTCCATAAAAGCGAAATTTCAGCATATGAGCGCAAGGCATCCCGTGTTGGAAATAATTTCTACATAAACGGCTATCAGTGTCCGGAATGCGCAAGGAAGCTGTATATGGCAATTTATCCCCAGGGAAAGGAATTCCCCATTGAGACGGAAGAGGGGGGCGTATACCTGGCCCGAAGCTATACCTGCGACAACTGCAACCTTTTCTACACGCCAAGACCCGGGAAGCTGCTTCGGGAAGGGGATAATTATACCATGAAATTCGGCGGCGACCGGGACGCCTATGAGGATTACCGGGAGCTGTTAGGCCGGGATGCAGAACGTACCTCCAACTGCAATTTTAATGAATTTGCGTCTCAGCGGGGCAAACATGCCATGCCGCCCATTGAAGAGGCATGTGCGGATATGGAGCATATGTCTGAGGAAGAACTGCATAATATAGAAGAAAAGATTGATGAAAATTTCTTCCCTCTGATGCAGGCAGAGCCGTTCCGTGAGAAAATTCAGGAACTGCTGAAAGCCAGAAAGGAAGCCCAGGAAGAGAAAAAGAAGAAAAAGAAACCAGAACAGGAAGCAGAATCATCAAAAGCGGAGGGAGCTGCGGAAACAGCTGAGAAGGATTCCGAAGTAAAATCCCAGGGACAGGCAATGCAGCATTCCGAAACGCCCATGGATCATTCCGGCTTGGAATCCTCCGAGCAGCCCCAGAGCCCTAATAAAGACTGGGACAGGCCCCAGGAGGACGGCCGGAAATCCTTCGGACAGACGGAGGCCGGGGCCCAGGCTTCAGGCGACGATGCAGATGCTTTAGGGAAGCCGGAAAAGAAAAAGGGATTTTTCGGAAAACGGAATACAAAAGAAAAACCGGAACGGGATGTTCCCGAAAAAGACATGGATGCTTCTTTAAAAGGCGCCGGAAAACAGGATGATCCCAGAGATCCCAATGGAATTGAAGCGGAACTGGAAGCGGAATTTGCAGAGAGCAACGGCAGCCTGTCCGTGAAAGAGAAATACGACGCCCGTATGCGGAAACTGGATCGCATGTCCATGTGGCAGCTGCGGAGACTGCGGGAGCAGGTGAAGGATGACGAGCGTCTGGACTGGGTGGACAAGGAGAAATATGAGAAGCTGCTGCGGCAGGCCGCTTACCAGAAAGGGGCCGAAGAGGTACGCAAGAAAGCGGAATATGCCATGACCCAGTCATACGCAGTCATCAAACGGGTCATGGATGAAATTAACCAGTCAGAATGCCCGGAGCTGATTAAAAAAGAGATGTTGGAGGCCCTGGGAGAAGTAAAGAAAAAGCGGGGACAGGAGGAAGCGGCGGATCTGATTGCCCGCGTACCGGAAAATATGACAAGAAGCCAGTACCGGACGTTCCGCGATAAATTAAACCAGTATGACGGAGAAGATATATCGGTCTATAATGAAGTACTCGAAGGCACCAGAAGGCTGACAGAGAAGCGGGAAATTGCCGGGATGCTGAAACGTGCGGCAGGCGCCGACCGCCGGGGGCTGATGCAGATGCTTACGAAGCTTCGTGAAGATGGATTTCTGCCGGAACAGGCAGAGCCTGCCATCAGGGAGATAGAGGGCAGAGTGATGGCCATGGATCAGAAGGTGATTGATAAAATGTGCCCCAACATTCCCCTGATGTCCTTTGACGAAGCAGCCAGCGCTTATGAGAAAATCGAGGGCGGAGTGTTCCTGCCAGAAATCAAGACCAACACACTGGAAATGATAGACAAGCGCCTGACAAAGCTGAAAATGGATGAATGCGGGCTTCTGGTGGAAAAGCTCAAGGATGCATTAAGCGGAAGAATCAGCGATACAGAACGGCTTCATTTCTATGAGGTGCGCAAAATTATGCGGGGCGACTGGGCGCCCAGAGAAGCGGAGCTGGCGGCAAGAGCCTTGAATACTTACGCCCAGGAACGGGACCGTTATGAGTTTCCAATCCTGATCTGTGATGCTTCTGCCAAGAAAAACGGACGAGACGGCTTCATTCTGACGCCGGAGCATATTTTCTATAACAGCATGTTCAGCAGCGAGATGATTCCCATCCGGTCAGTAACAGGAATCGAAGGAAATACAGGGCTTTTGTCCAAAGGAATCTATGTGAAGCGGGGAAATGGAAAGAAAACAAAGATTCCGGGAGGAATCTCCTCCAAAGAACTGAAAGAATTCGGGGAGGTTCTGGGAGAATTTGTATCCTATCTGCAGGAAAAGCCGGAGTCTCGAAGCATTGCTTATCTTTCCAAGGAAAAGCATGACGTGAAATGCTGCTATCGCTGCGGGTACACCTATCGGGGAGGAAATACCTGTCCCAAGTGCGGGAATCAGGCGAATCAGTAAACACAGGATGAGTCATAGAATTTATCTGACCATTTAATAAGTTGGAATTGTAACCCATAACAGTATCTGTTATTTGAATCAGAAAGACGGGAACTGTTGTGGGTTATTTTGATGGCTGCTGTGAATTATAACTATGGAAGAAGATGATTGGAGGTAGTTATGAGCCGTGCATTTAAGAAATATTATATCAGCGTTTTCATTTCCAATTTAGGAAACGCATGTATTACATTCTTATTGCCAATTTATATCTTAGAGTTGACAAACTCAACATTTCAACTATCAATTATTTCCGCAATGGAGATGATACCGTTTTTGATTTTAGGATTACCATTCGGGGCAGTGATTGATAAAATTAATATAAAGAAAATGATGCAGATATGTGATGGTATACGATTTTTTAACTATCTCTTTCTGTTTTCAGCTGTTATGCTGAGAGTGAAAGAAACTTTATAATTACAACTATTTATATTGCCGCCTTTATTAATGGAATTTGCTTTGTTTTTCACTCTATAGCGGAATCAACGTTAGTTCCGTATACGGTTGAGAAAAAAGAATTAACCAAGGCCAATAGTCTGATTTTCGGTGTTGAATATGCAACAAATTTTGCGGTTCCTATTCTTACAGGATTTTTATATAGTAAAGACACAATAGGATTTTTTTTCTTATTTGATTCAATTACATTTTTATTTAGCTGTTTAATTTTACAATTTGTATCCGTTGATGAGTCCGTATCTGAACGCAAAATATGGGTTAAACTTCACTTTAAAGAGTTAGGATATGAAATAAGGGATGGATTTTATATTCTATGGCAGGATAAAAAAATTCTGAAAATGTTGGTGGTTGTGGTGTGCTCTAATTTGATCATAGTTTCTTATTATAACGGACTGTTAGATTACATGAAAAATCAATTAAAGATTTCTACAGATATAATTGGCATAGTAGAAGGGATATATTCTTTAGGGGCGCTGGCAGGAGCTTTACTGACGAATGTGCTTACTAAAAAGATAACAGGTTTAAAAATATTAATTGGCTGTATTGGATTTGACGCCGTATGCCGTTTATTGCTTCCGGCGAATCGTTCTTTTTTATGGATTGCGGCATTGACGGTAATCATTGAGTTAACCAGCGCGGTTATTAATATTATGGTAATTACTATACGTCAGGAAAGGGTAAATCCGGAATACTTAGGCAGAATTAATAGTGTATTTAAAACGGTTTTGTTGGGAGTAAATCCTGTCGGCTTAGTAATCGGCGGATTTGTGTTATCGTCTATTGGCTCACTGAAAACTATGATCGTAATTTCATTTTCTTGTACAATATTGTTTTTTGCCAGTATGGTAATCTTTAAAAAAGAGTTCAGTGAAAATAACGGAAGAAAATTTAGTTAATCTATGAATAGATATAACCCTGAATTATCCCAATACAGACGATCTTTTGTATGATATTTAACCGCCGGAGTAAAAATTTATTCATTGCCTGGAACCAGTTCCTTGTACATGATATGTACAAACCAAACAGTAAGCAGTGATAATAAACCGGATAGCGTCCATGCAAATAGAATAGAAAATTTATCGGCAAGAAACCCAAATAACAATGATGCAGTAATCTTACCAGCCGCATGGAACAGAGATGAAAAAGATATCATTGTCGCCCGCGTCTGATCGTCTATATAATCATTCAGAAGTCCTCTTTGAATGGAAGAAATCATCGACCAGACAATTTCTTGTATGCAGATTAGAAAGACAGCCGCTAATAGTCCTTTTTTGATATTCATAAGCAGAATACTGATTCCGAAAATCAGGAATGTAATCGTTAATATTTTTTTTCGTTCCGCATACATTCCGGCAATTTCCAGAATTTGATTACCTGCGATAATGGACAATTGAATAAGAAACCATACCATCGACAGATACATATATGAAAAGCTGGAATCAATTTGGTTTAAATAGACTGACCAAAAAACCATCAGCGGCGAAGAAACAAATCCCATCAACGTAACAAAAATATACAGATAGGTTAGCCGCCTGTTTTTTATAATCAAATTCGGGCCCATCTTTATATACTGAAAGGATGTTTTATACAACGATAAAACAGAAGCTCCCGATTGCACAGTTTTCTTATCATCAATAAACTTTAAAACCATAATTATAAAACAAATAGAAGATAAACAGGGAATGAACCAAATATATTTCAAAAAATATTCCGCAATCCATGTACCGATAAAACTGCCGATTATCATAGTAATGCCCTGAATTTTGCGGGAGGCGGCGAATATGCGGTCCAGTTCATTTCCTTTTAAAGCATCATCATTTATCAGCCAGGCCTCAATGGTTCCGGATTCCAAAGCATAACTAAGCCCCCAAAGCAGCTGTCCCAACAGAACCACTATGATATGGATGCTGCTTAGGAAATAAAACATCGCCAAGAACAATGAAACGCCGGCAAAAAGAGCCGTTTTTCTTTTTCCCACGGAATCACACATTGCGCCGCTGGGAACCTCAAAGACGATGGATGAGACGTTAAACATTGCGCTAATCATGTTAGCTTCAAAAATAGAAAGTCCCAACGATAAAAGATACAAAGTATAAACTGCGCCGATTATGCCAGTATGTAAAAAGAAAACGGTTTCTAAAAGGATGAATTGCCGGGATTTGGTTATTCTGATATTTTTTTTCATTTTCAAATCCATTCCTTTCGCTTTTCTCAGGTATAAAACATGATAAAAATGGGTGAGAGCATCTCAGAGGTTCGCAGACATTGATTATTATTCGGAGTTATTATATCATATTTTTGAAGAAAGGGTGAGTTTGATTTTTTAGTTAGGTTGCGGACGCAGTTTGCCGTATGATACAATGGAAAGAAAATCCAGCAAAGTGACTATTTTAGTAAAAGTGGTATCATTGCAAAAAGGTTAGCAATGGAATTTTTAAAAAGTATGTTAAGATAAAATGAAAATATTATGCGGTAATCATTAAATATGCAGCAGGTGGGAGTCGCTGGGTATATTAGATACAAGAAAGATAAAGGGGATCACCAAGAATGGGTCAATTGAGGATCGGAATCTGTGACGATGAAGAAATGATATTAAAGACGTTGTACGGCCTGGTGGAACAGGCCGTCAGGAAAACGGGGCTGGAATTTGAAATTCTGGTCTTTTCTTCTGGTAAGGATTTATTGCAGCAGGCAGAAGAATTGGAAATTGCTTTTCTTGATATTGAAATGCCGGAAGTGGATGGAATAGAAACCGGCCGGATGCTTCGCCAGAGAAATTCTGAATGTGCAATCATTATGGCTACCGGAGTCGAAGAACGGTATAAAGAGGCATTTCATATCCGCGCCCTTCGTTTTGTGACAAAGCCTTTTGATTCCTCAGAGATTGAAGAGGCGATAGAGGCCTGTCTCGAAAGACGGATTGGGCTTAAAACCGTGGAAGCATACAGGAATAGAAAACTTTATCAGGTGCACCAGAGAGAGATCGCATATGTAAATTCTTATGGCAGTTATGTGGAACTGATGGTGAGAGGGAAGCGGTTTCGGAAAGAAGCTTCTATGGAAGAGATGGAAAAACTGCTGGAGCCCCGGTTATTTTCCCGTGCGGATCGGAAGTATCTGGTGAATTTGGGGCATGTGGATGATTACAAGAATGGAATTGTTACAATTGGAGAAGAGAAGATTAAGGCGTCAAGGCGGCGGAAGAAAGAATTTGAACGTGCGTATATAGAATTTGATTTGGAGTATCGGGGTAAGCTGTGATTCGAAATGGAAGGGGATTGTCAACAGAGGATTTTTCGGTAGCTTCAAAGGGAGGGAGTAAAGATGGCAGGGATAAGATTATGCGGTTTTATGATTGAACTATGGGAATATCAGCTAGGGATGAATTTATTCTTTTCTGTACAATTGCGCAGAAAATGGCTGGCAGTGACAGCCATAATTCTTTATGGGGTATTTGTGTTTTCTGGACAGATACAGGAAAGGCATATGTATATTATTGCATATGGATTGACAGTGGCGTTGATTTTTTTCATGGCCGACACAGACTGGAAAAGGAGAGCAGGAAAAATACTGTTGCTGCTGTTTGTCATTTCCTGTATGGAAAGTTTCTGTGAGATAGGCATAGCCGCTCTGTTGGAGCGATACGGAGGGACTGTATTAGCGGAAAAGTGGGGTTATTTAGGCGGAAGTATGGCAACGTTGGGAATATTGACCGCGCTGAAAGCTGTTAACGCTAGAAAACATTGGATGGAAAAAGAAAATATGATTCGCTTCATACGAAAATGGACGGTCTTACTTATCATTCTTATGACCCTGGAAGTGATACTGACTGCCGCCGGTTTGAATTACGCGAAACGGTATATTTCAGATGACAGATTCAAGGGATTTGCGGGAATTTTTAGTTCAGGGGCTTATTTTGCCATATGTGTGCTAGCAGTTTTTTCATTTATATCAGAAACGTGAATGAAAAACTGGAACGGACAGCGGAAACGGAGCGGAGACTGAAAGAAATGCAGGAAAAATACTATGAAGCTATGCTTAAAAGGGAAGAAGAAACCAGAAAATACCGTCATGACTTGAAGAATCATCTAATTTGTCTGGATGGATTGGCTCGGGAAGAACATGCAGAGAAGACAGCGGCTTATATCGGGAGTATGCAGAAACAAACGGCATTTGTGCAGCGAAAATTCTATGATACAGGGAATAAACATTGGATTCTCTTGTAAATCATTATGGTTCCATTATAGAGCCGGACGCAAAATTATCAGTCTCAGGGAGGATAGAACGCAATTTGGAGCTTACTGACGCAGATTTGTGCACTGTTTTTGGAAATCTTTTGCAGAATGCGGCGGAGGGGATTGCGCAGGTTAAAAATGAAGAGAAATACATCCATGTTCAAATGGAAGAGGGCAGGGAATATCTGAGAATAAAAATTGAAAACAGCGCGCCGCTTCTGGGAATAACTGGAGAGCAGTTTTCGAATAAGTTTTTAAGGACAGCAAAGAGGGATAAGCGGAACCATGGGATTGGAATGCGTAATGTCCGTGATACGCTAAAGCGGTATTCCGGTACGTTGAAAGTGACAAGAGAACCAAGAAAGTTTATTGTGGAAGTAATATTGAAAAATAGGTGAACCGTTTGAGAAGTTATCTGACCGTTCCATAGGTTAGAGTTGTAACCCATAACAGTATCTGCTACTATCTGAATCAGGGAGGAGGGAACTGTTATGGGTTATTTAGATGTTAGTTTAAGGTCTTTGTGGGATGATGTTATAAAATATATTTTTCCAATTACCTGAAATTTTACATAAATTAAAGAACATAAAAATTTTATGATAAAGAGAAATGAAGAAAGGATGGAGCAGGTGCAGAGCGTAAGTCAATCAGGTGGATTGTAGAGCAGATTCAAAGTCTTTATAAACAGTTATCTGAAAAAGAAATGCTTCATGCAAAGTGCAAAGAAATCCCCCATGCTGAAAACATCCTGGAAATCAAAGGCATGGGAGAAAATTCCCTGTCACGAATTGTTGCAGAGGTGAGAGATATCGCTCGATTTGATGATGTGAAAGAAATCCAGAAATTAAGCGGATTGAACCTTGTGGCATGTAGTTCCGGAAAACATAAGGGATAAACCAAAATCAGTTGTAGAGGACGCAAGCGGTTACGATAGTAGCTGTTCCAGGCGGCAAAATTAGCGCTGACACATGCATCGGGATACAAACAACTACTTATTTAGAATGCAATTAACACAGAATACGATGGATAATTCAATATCCTATATTATTCGTTGCTTACGAAACGCCTAAATGATTGAAGCAGGTGTTAGGAAATGAAGGTATGTTTAAATTAATCTATAAGGAATTAAAAGAAAAAAAGCTTGAAGCTATTGTTCTTGTACTTCTTATGCTAATAGTAAATAGTTTATCTATTTTTTCTAAATACATTAACAAGATTACACTTGATCAAGTTTTTTACAATAAAAAGAATCAAAAAGAATTCTCGAATATCAAAAAGTGCAAGATGACGTATGCGTTATGTCCTTGAAATATATGGATAATAATATGTATTTGTGTACGAAGGACTCTGAAATATATTTGAAGAGTGAGAGTGCTTTTATGTTGCCTATCGTGTTTCAATGCCGGGATTGTTTTGAACAATCGGAGGAAGGATTGATAGTAAACCCCCATCTTGCTTAGCTTGTCGTGCGACAGGCCGCATGGCCATCCATACTATGGAAGCCAAAGGCTTTCATAGTAAAGAATGTATTAATTCCAGAAGGAAAGATGACATTTTTGCCTTACGATTACTATTGTTTTCCAAATAAAGTAAATATTATAAAACCAGGGAGTATTTTTTTGGAATATTCAAATGATGGTCAGTTATTAACATTGAGAGATTTTGATACACGATGTGTAAAAAAAAAGAATCTAATTCGACGTACGACAGATTGAGAAACTGAAAATGATTTTATAAAATTGTGGAAGGAGCAAGGATAGGATGGACAAAAAGGTGTATAGAAGCGACATTGGAATGATGTATTCTCTGGTGGCTATTTTGATTGCAGTTATTATAGTTGGTTCATTTCTATATATACGTGGTGATGGAAATATGGCAGCAATCTCTGTTGCATATGTAATTGCTGCAATTGCGTACTATTTTGCAATAGTATATCCCGTGATTAATACAAAGTATATTTTAGAGGAAGATAGACTGGAAATAAGATGTGGTATATATAAGAATGAGATTTCATTTCAACAGATTTTGGATGTCTATAAGAAAGATTCATTAGGAAGACATCCAGCATTAAGTGAAAAAATGGTCTTTATTAAATGCAGAGATCGTGGCGTGACAAATATTGTTGGAATATCGCCTAAAAATAGAGATGAATTTATCTATGAACTGCAAAAAGTAATATCATAATCCATGAGAAGAAGATGTCAATATCAGCGAAATAAACTGGCTGAATCTACCTCCCTCCACATAGCGGGTGTAAAACCCCTTATCCATGACCAGATGGACGGGTTTGACGCCAAGGTAGGGATGCAGTCAATAAATTCACTGTAGGATGAAATTATAGATTTTTTGTTAGGGATGAGTTTATTCGTTTTAGGATGAAATTTTCCGATGCGTTTGCGGTGGATAGTGAAAAACAGAGTTTATTCTGGCGGACAGGGGGCGGATGCTTTTCTTCTGGACGAAAATAGTCAGGTATTTCCAGGTATAATAAAAATCAGCCACAACGAGGTGTTTTATGCTGCAGGAATTATTGATTGCGTTTATATGCTGTGGTCTATGTGCTCTGCCTTTGTTTATCATTGCGTTTTTTGGTGAGCATGATACGAAAACTATTAACTTTTGGGCCGGAGATAGGAATACCAGAAGAAGTGTTTAAAGCATATGAAAGCAGTGAATCTTATCGGAAACTGAACAAGATTCGGAATGATAACTGCAAAATACTGCAGGGATATTATAGAAAATATAAAAAATGAGGGCAAAGACGAAAAACAAATGAAACGTCAGAGTCAGGAGATAGGATGGACAAAAAGTGTATAGAAGCGACATTGGAATGATGTATTCTCTGGCGGCTGTTTTGAACGCAGTTATTATAGTTGACTGATACCAGATAAGGATAGTTTTTAAATTGCCAAAAGCATATTGAAAAAAGTTTTTGCATATGCTATAATGCCGATAGGCAAAAAGATATGACAGTTCCATGAGAACGCAGAATGAATCCCCAAACCGTAGTAGCGTACAGTCTGGGGATTCTTCTTTTCTTTTATAGTGGCAAAGCACCCACTAGGCTATTTGTTGCCCTTTCGGTCACTGTCAAGCCATTTGATGATGTAGTGGCAGGCTACACCAGCCGCAACAGCGACTATAAAAGATATGACAAACTCCATGGAAACACCTCCTCCCGTTGCCGGGTGTAGGTTGGACAACACAAGAATTATAGCATATCCATTAATATTCTTCTATCCTTTTCTTAAAAGGCTTTAAGGTTGGGGTTGTGGCTGATACAATCCGATGCTTTTTGGTATACTAAAGAAAAAGGTGGTGTTGGTTATGCCAAAACAATATGAATTAGAGCGTGTTGGAAAATCTTCTAATCTATGACAAACTGGGTCGAAAAACAGTCTTTCATATTTGATATAAGAAGCAGGAAAACAGTCTCACGAAAGATATGGCACAGAAGCAGGTTTGTCCAGAGACAGACTATGCCCGGGAAATATGGAAGAACTAATCATTGGAAATATTTAACGCCGAGGCAGTAATTAAAATAAGGAGCTTCAATGATGAAAAGAAAAAATGAATGTATGAAAAACAGCCTGAAACAGCTGTTTCGGAAAAAATGGATGAGCATTTTGTTTTTTGGCATTATTATGCTCAGCACTGTTTTTTTCACATTGGGATGCAGCCTGTGGATGGGAGTCCAGGATTCCATAAATCGGATGAAGGACACTTTTTCCACTATAGGGACCGTGACGCAGAAACCGGACAGCTTGATCATGAAAAAAACCTGGGATGCAGCCCTGAAAAAATATAAGTTAATAGAAAGTTCAAATTATACACAGTACATAGCTCCGGATATCTTGAATGATCTTGAGGTTGAATATATTCATCCATTGGAGCGGCGGCCGTTTTTCGGTGCGGTAAGCCCTGATTTTGTTACTTCCTATGACACAAACCAGGAAAAGAGAATGACTGGCTCATTAATTGCCTTTACTCCGCTGAAAGACTGCATCCCCAGTGAACCGGTAGAAGTGGAAGTGAAAGATGTGTATTGTGTAGGCGAGGAGGCGTCTATGATGGGAAAAACGATTTTCTTTTGCGATCATTACAAGGAAGAAACAAAGCCTTTGGAAGCCGGAAAGACATACATAGCTTTTCTATTGCTAAATGTTTTAGATCGTCATTCAGATATGAAAGATATTTTGGAATATTATCCGCTGACAATTTCTCTGAGTCAGGATAAGACGCTTTGTTGGGAAGAAATGGGAACGGATTTTTGGAATACAGACACAGGCGCCATGTGTCAGAATCTGATAGATGAATTAAACAGAATGGTTTGTGAAGCAGTGCCGGTTACGCCAACCAATCATACAGGTCTGTTAAGCCCGTTTCATGAAGGGCAGGCAACTGTAGTGGAAGGGGAAGATATCAGCAGTGAGGAATATGAAAATGGTTCAAAGGTGTGTCTGGTTCCACAGACCTTTGCCAAATTAAATCACCTCGAAATAGGGCAGAAAATCAAATTACAGTTCTATTTTACAGATTATAAATATTCAACCGTGCAGAACGTTATTTCAGGTGATGGAACCTGGATGTTCCGGACAGATATATTAAATAAAGAAGGCGGAAAGCAGGATGTATTTTTTGAATCAGAATACATTATCAAAGGAATTTATTCCCGCCAGTCAACAGGTATGGATTTATATGAGCTGTTTCCGGATGAATTTATCATTCCAAGTGCGTCCGTTCCGGAAGATCAGGTGTCGAATATTATTGCAGAAGGTCCCATGCAGGGTTACAATGCATCTTTTCAGATAAAAAACGGAGGAATCAATGATTTTTATGAAGAATTTTCTAAACTGCCGGAGGCTGCCCTCTTGGAAATTACTTTTGATGACAATGGATATGAGCAGTTCGCTTCTCAGATGAATCATCTGCAGACCATTGCCGTTATTATACTTTTGGCAGGTCTGGTGTCGGTAATAGCCAGCAGCGCATTTTTATTGTATTCTGCGATTATAAAGGAGAGAAGGCGTTCCGCCATTGAACGGGCCCTGGGAATGTCTTGGGGAGAATGCCGGACGTCGTTGCTTACCGGGATTATACTGTTGGCCGTCTTAGCAGCCGTAAGCGGAGGAAGCATTGGAGGAATTGCCAATTCAATGATGCTTGACAAAGTATCTGTGGAGGATGAGTATTTCAGTTCTATGTATTCCAGAGGGATTGCAGCCAGTGAAAAGAAGGAAGTGTTTGCAGCGGTCAACCAGGAAATTGTGTTAAAAAGCGTGGTTCTGGCAGTAAGCGCGGAAGTGGTCGGGGTATTTATCATGTCCCTGTTTTTGATCCGGAGGAATTTGAAGGTGAATCCCATTCAGCTGCTGGGAGTGAGAGAAGAGGAATAGAAGAGGGCAGGAGAACAAACAGGCGTGTATAAAGCATGGTAAAATGCAAAAGGTTGGTGGGAAACTATGTACAGAATAAAATATGCCGTGAGAAATAAAGGCAGAAGTTTTTTATTGATATTAATTTCTTTTATCTTTATCACTTTTATCTTTATTTATCTTGACAGTATTGAAGGAAACTATCGGGCCCTGGAAAACTTGGGGCAGCAGATTCCCGTAACCATGAATCTGACGGATGTCAGCGGGATTAGGCAGCAGGGGCTTCGGATACGGGAAGAGATGGCGGATAAGCTGGAGCAGCTGGACGTAACCCATAAAGTGCTGACAGCGGAAAGTTACGGAAACGTCAGTTTCAGCAGGCAGGATGAAAAGAAAATAAGCGTATTTCTGACAACCGCCAATGATGTGTCGGCATTTCTTTTAGAACCGGAAAATCTTTCAGTCAGTATGGAGGAATTTGAAGCCCTGCTGTCTGGGGACGAAGGGCTGTGCCTGATTCGTAAAGAGTATGCAGAGGAGCGGGGACTAAAATGCCGGGAAGGAGACATTCTTAAGCTGAATTTATACAGTGGAGTTCTGGCAGTCATCGGAAGCGGGGCGGCTATGGTGGTGCTGCTCTGCGCCGGCTATGGATTTCCGGCCGAAACCTGGTTGAGAGTGTTTCTTGCCTTTATGGCTGTTCAGCTTTCAGGTTCGGCATTTTCTGCTGTTGTTGTATGCAGGAAAAACGTGTTGTATATTGGAAAGACTTATTAGCGTTGTCTGGTTTGTGAGCGAAGGGCAACCCGATATTGACTGCCGTGTCCCAATGTAAAAGTTTTCCAGGAAAGGATCAAACATGAACAAGTTAAGAATAGAAAATGTCAGTTACCGTTACAGCAACCATTACCAGACGACATATGCGCTTCGGGAAGTGAGCGCCCAGTTCCAGTCCGGGCAGTTTTGCGTTATTGAGGGAAAATCCGGAAGCGGAAAAACCACAATGCTTTCTCTGCTGGCCGGGCTTGACCTGCCTTCGGAAGGGACAATTTATCTGAATGAGAAAAGCTACCGGGAATTGAACAGAGATGATCTCAGAAGAAGGCAGTTATCCATTATTTTTCAGAATTACAACCTTTTTCCGCTGCTAACGGTGCAGGAAAACATCGCCTATCCCCTTGGGCTTACCGGACGGAAGAAGGGAAACTGGAAGGAGCGGATCAACGAAATCTTAGAAAGCGTGGGATTAAACGAGACTATGCTGAAGAAATATCCAGGGATGCTAAGCGGCGGAGAACAGCAGCGGGTGGCGATCGCCAGAACCATAGCTTCAGAAGCGCCGATTATCCTGGCGGACGAGCCTACCGGAAACCTGGATACGGCCAACAGCGGCCGGATAGTGGAGAACCTGAAGAAACTGTCCCATGAAGATGGAAGGTGCGTCATCCTGGTCACCCATGATCCGGACATTGCCCGGCAGGCGGATGTGCTGTACCGGATGAGTGACGGGCGGATTGCGGAAAAGCAGAATCGAATGGGTGACGGACAGAGTGCAGAGGAGTAGAGTCGTGTAGAAGGCGGAGGTGCATAGATTTTAAGCTTGATAGTGACCACAAAGGCAGCAAATAGTCTACCGGGCGCTTTACTGGTATAAAAGATAAGAAGAATCCCCAAACTGTGCAGCAGCACGGTTTGGGGATTCATTTTTGCGTCCAAATGGACTTGTAATCTCTTTTGCCTGTTGGCATTATAGTATATGCAAAAATCTTTTTCAATATTCGTATCCCTTCTTGAGTTTCCGCAGATTTATCTATAGAATCCTAATTCCTGAATGTTTCTTTATTAAAAAATAAGTACCTGGAAAACCTTGAAATTTTTCGGGGGGGGGTATAATGAATAGTAAATGGTAACTGTTAAAATTGTATGGGGATACAGATAGCAAACCTATCTGAAGCACAGGAGGAGTTTTATGAGAAAACGATATTTATCAATATTTTTAGCAGCAGCAATCATTTTAAGTCAGGCGGCAGGAACCGGGTGTTTTGTTCAGGCGGCAGAGCATTTATCAGGAGAAGAATCAGGCGGCGGAGATTGGAATCTGGAAGAATCAGAACAGTTTGTAGAATTGAAAGAAAACCAGAAGAGCATATTAATCTGGAAGAACCGGAACAGTTTGCAGAATTGGAAGAGAAACCAGACGAACATATTAATTTGGAAAAGCCAGTGCAGACGTCAGAAACCGGTGAACGCATGTATCGGCCTTCTTTTGCATTACCAAATCAAATTCAGGTATTTCCTGGTTTCCACTGGTCAGGCACTATTTCTAAAAAGGACAGTGGTTTCTGGATATCGGGAGAAGATAAAAGAGTTCCAATGGAAATAACAAATGCTGTGAGTGCAGATGATAAGATTGCAGCATTACAGGAAACAGAAAGTGCATGGGAAGTAATTGGCGGAGAATGCGGAGAGACAGATATTACCATTACATGTGTACCAGATATGGAAAACGTGATATCGCCGGATGATGCGGCAATTAATATAAAGCCGGAGACGGTTGCAATACATGTTATTGTGGATGATAAAGATTATAGAATTCAGATTGTTAATTCAGATACAGGCATAAATAAAATGCTGCCGGGATCATCTGTTAATCTGACAGCTGAAGTTTCTTTGAATTATTTAACAAATGATGGTGAGATTCGTCATTATGAGAAAGTCACGGATGCAGATGTTGCCTGGAAAGCGGAGTCAGAGGATACGGAATTTGAGGCAGCAACTGGTACGGGGAACAGCTTTCAGGTGAAGGCGCCAGATAATAAAGAGGGCGATTATACAATTAACGTTACAGCGGAGGTGCGGGATGATGGAAAAGTGGCAGCATCCTATACTTATGCCCTGGAGGTAAAAAATCTGTATTATGTGTTAGACCCGGGGGAACCGGAAGGGACAGAGGACATATGGCCGGGCGAAACGGTGACAATTGAACCCTTGGTGTACCGTTATGAAAAGGGGAAAGAACCGGAGGTAGAAAGCGGTTGTCAGTACATATTTTACTTTTCAGAAGAAAATTTTAGGATTGAGAAAGATAACGTATTGGTGGAACGGGAGGTTGCTCAGGAAGAAGGAAGTTTTACGGTAAAAAGATTGAATAATAGTTATTTTTCCGGTATAGACATCTGCGCAATGAAGGGAGCAGAAACGATTTGCAATAAAACTTTAAGCTTTAAGGAAAAATCTTATAGCTATATACCCGTTGAAGGAGGTTGGGGAGATAGCAATAGGTATAAATGGATCTTTGTAGATGATGATAATCCTGAAGAGACCGAAGAAAAGTCAACTTTTACGTTAGATACAGATAATATTGGCGGAGAATATGAGATTGAGTGGAAATTGGAGGGTGATACTTATGATATAATTGTCGATGAAGATGCTTATGCCGTGAGTGGCGATAAAGGCAATGTAATTACGATTAATTCTAAAGAGTTAAAGGAAGATATGATAAATGCTGGGCTGTCACCTAATGATGAATACTATCTTTGGTGTAATCTTTTTGCCATCATAAAAGTAGAGGGCAAGGAAGTAGGCCGTGTAACAGTGAACCTTAAAGTAAGAGAACCAGATTATGAAATTCTGGAACAGGAGCAAGAAGTTATGTTGGGGCCGTCTGAAAAATATAAAGACGGGAAAATTAAATGTTATGTGAGAAATAAGGAAATTCCTTTTGGGAAGGAACTTATGTTGGATATTAAAGAAGTGAAAATTTTAGAACAAAAGCCGGAATCCGGGAACGCTGATTTATTTACAGTAAAAAAAGAAGGAAATGATATTTTTCTGACAGGAAATAATTGCGGATGGACAAAGCTAGGCTATGTATTGATTCTGCCTTCTGGCAGGGAAAAAATGTTAACCTATGAGAAATCTGTAAAAAAAGATATTTACAAGTTTGACGCATGGACGAGCAGCGGAATACACTTTCTTTTTCCAGGAGAGGAGCTGAAACTGGAATCTGAAGTATGGCATGGATATTTTAACAAAGAAACGGGGGCACAGGAATGGGAAAAATTACAACCGGCGCAATATGCAGTTACATATGAAAAATGGAATAAACCAGTGTTGAAAGACAGGGCTGTAAATAAAACCCTTGATTTGGGAGGAATTATAGTAGAAGAGGATGGAACCGTAAGAGGGATAGAAGAATCTAGATGCATTTTAGAATTAAAGTGCACCATACCTCAGAATGGGGCGCAGGATTTCATAGCTACACAACGAATCCCTATTGTAGTGGGAGATAGCTATGAATGGGTAACAGGAAAGGTCGTTGCAGCGCCAGGCGAAACAGTAGACGTTGTAGAACTTGAATGGAAGAGATTTGATTTAGAACATAAAGAAGGCGTTATACAGACTGGAGAACTGTCATATCGGTTTGATTTTACGGCAGGTGTAACATTAAATGCTGATAAAAGAGGATTTACAGTAAATTCGGATATTCCCAATGGGCGGAGATTAACAATTCCAATGATGATTTCCGGAGAAAATCAAGAGGGTGATATTTATTGGCCAGGAGAAGGTGAATTTGTAATACAGGTCCGTCAGGACAACTGCCAGCACAATTTCCTGCAAAAAGATGAAAAAGTCGCCACCTGTACGGAGCCGGGCATCAAAACCTTAACATGCAGTAAGTGTCATATTACAAAGACAGAGGCAATTCCGGCAGCCGGTCATAAACCAGGAGTTTTCACTATTGTAAAAGCGGCAACATGTATTGCAGCAGGCTCTCAGGAGCAGAGCTGTACCGTATGCAGCAAAGTTCTGGACAGTAAAATAATTCCCGCAGTTAGCCATTCGTTTAGTGAGTGGAAAGTTACCCTCAAAGCAACTGCGCTGAAACAGGGAATCAGGACAAGGGTATGTAAAATCTGCGATACAGAAGAGAAACAAAACATAGAGAAACTGAAACCAACCATCAAGCTGAATGTCAAAAAAATTCCACTGCAGGTAAAAAAGTCAACCGCCGCAGTGAAGGTTATTTCTATGACAGAGGGAGATGCGGTTAAGTCCTGGAAAAGCGCTAATAAAAAAGTGGCCGTTGTAACTTCTAAAGGAAAAATCACAGGTAAAAGAGCAGGAACTGCGAAGATTACCGTTACCTTAAAAAGTGGAATTTCTGCTTCGGTAACTGTCAAGGTGCAGAAAAAAGCCGTAACCACCACGAAACTGGCAGTAACTGCAAAGTCTATGAAAAAGAACAAGCTTACCTTAAAGAAAGGGAAAAGCACAACGCTGACAGCTGTGCGCACACCAGTTACCAGTAAAGAAAAAATTACATACAAATCTTCGAATAAAAAGATAATCGTTGTATCTTCAAAAGGAAAAATCACAGCGAAGAAGGTTGGGAAAGCTAAAATTACAGTAAAATCAGGTAAAAAGAAGGTTGTGATTACGGTAACAGTGAAGAAATAATGATAAATGCTCCTAATGGGGTTGTTGCATTGAGAAATACAACAACCCCATTTTATTTGATCTTAACTTGACCCACATTTATATAAGATAACTTCGATAAGCAAGCAATGCGCATAGCACCTCTAACCCTTGCCAAATAGAACGTGCTCCGGGCATACCATCGCTCG
>CAJTFX010000039.1 GCA_910575555.1 Lachnospiraceae bacterium
CCGTCTCCAACGAAATCGGAAAATTGTTCCGGGGACATAACATTATGGAATACAAATCTCCGGGAGACGCTCTGGACATTGACGTCTATTACAAGACCATGGCCTACGCCGCCCTTTATAAATCCGGCGGAAGGACGGTGGATTCCATTAAGGCCCATGATATCACTGTTTCCCTTGTCCGGGATGCCAGGCCCCGGAAGCTGCTTTGCCACTTCAGGGCCCAGGGGTGTTCCATCACCAAGCCTTATGCCGGAATCTACTATATCGAGGGCACCGTCCCTTTCCCCACCCAGGTGCTTGTCACCCAGGAATTAGATCCGAACGCTCATGCATGGCTCTGCGCACTTTCCAGGAAAGTGGCGGAACCCACTGCCCAACGATTGCTGACACTGACGAAAAACCTTACGGAAGCCGGGGACCGGAACTTTGCCGATTCTGTGCTGACGGTTATGCTGAAAGCTAATAAACAGATGATAGAACATTGGAAAGGAGCTGAGAGTATGTTTGATATTTTAATGGAGATTATGGAGCCTCAGATAGAGGCGATGCTGAAAGAGGAACGGGAAAAGGCTATTATGATTGGAGAGCAGAGGGGAATTCATATCGGAGAGCAGAATGGTATCCAAATCGGAGAACAGATGGGCATTCACATCGGAGAACAAGCTGGTGAACAGAGAGGCATCCGCATTGGAGAACAGATGGGCATTCAGACCGGCAAAATACAAGGCACTATTGACACGCTTCGGGAATTCGGACACCCAGAGTCTGACATTAAAGCCAGAATTATGAAAAAATACAATCTCTCCCCGTCAGAAGCAGAGGACTATTTATCCAGAGCTATTGCATCAGAACAGTCTCCCCAGTAAATGCAGCACAAGTGATGATCACTTTTCAAATATCTGCTCCAACAGATTATTCTCGTAAAGCAGCTCCAAAAAGGGATTTTTCCGGATCTCATTCATCATTTGACTGCCCCATTCGCTCCCCTGGCACAGGGTAATGACCAAAAAGAAAATCCAGACTATTACAAGCCCTTCTAACAGTCCCACGGCCAGACCGCCTGCATGATTGATGGTATCAATTCCCGGCAGCTTTGCAATAATATCCAGAACATGGATCAAAACCCCAAGCAAAATGCTAATCAGAATGAATACCAGAATCCATGCAATTCTTTCCACCACAGCGTCTGCTGCCTGTTCTGCAATCCACTCATAGCCTTTGCTGTTTTCCTGAATCATTTCGTACAGCGGCGTTTGTTTTTTCAGAAATTCTGCAGCATATGGCGTTGCAAAAGATGACAGAATAATTGTTACAAAAACTGCCGCCAGAGAGAATACAACTCTCACCATCCCCCGTATATAGCCGTGCAGCCCAAACCCTCCCACAACTACAAGCACTGTTATTAATAAAATATCCATATTTTCTGCACTCCTGTTTCAGCACGTTCTTTTGTGTCTTTTATCCAACCTGTTTCAGCATGTACTTTGTATCTTTTCTCCGGCCTATTTCAGCCTTACTTTCTGAGTTTCTTTGTCCAAGAGGAAAACGTAATCTCTGATTTTGCCGGCAGACATAATTTTCCAGATATTTTTCTCGAAATTGGAATGATATTTCTGAACGCCCCGCAAAGTAAATATTGCGCATTCCAGATTATTGCGAAGATAGATCTCATCGTTTTCCAGAAATCCGATTTCTTCATATTCCATCCGAAATTCCTGGGAAAGTACTTCTGCTCCGCGTAAATCATATATTTTCATCTGATAAGTCTGCTCTTTATTCTCATTGTCAAAGACGAATCCATAGTAAGCGTCATTATAAAATATGCTTCGGATTTCTTTTTCCACTTCCATCTCTTTCTTAACTTTTGGTTTCTGGGCGCCTTCAAAAATCACTGTTTTCCTGCTCCCAAAGGCCACCATCACGTCATTTGTCAGAAATTCCACTTTGGGAACCACAACATCAGAATAGGAATACTGTCCTACAATATTGTCAATCTCATTCTGCCCCACTGTGTCAAAATTAAAAAATGTTACAGTGGTTTTCACATTTCCCTCATTTACATCCAGCAGAGAAACCGCCAGTTTCCTGCCGTCATTGGAAATGGCAAGATCCAATGGATAACCGCTGTTTTCTGTATGTACTTCTCCTTCTGCCAGAAAAGTTCCTGATTTATCATAGACCTGAATGTATCCGGTTCCCTCCTGCTCCATCAGGACAGCCACTGTTCCCTGATTTGCCACCTGAATCCGCTGAATGGGCATGGCGGTCTTAATCTCTCCGCAGGGTCCGGAAATATCCATAATATAAATGGTATCTCCTTTTCTGTCAGCGATTACCACATAATTTTCACAGGAATCCGTCATAGGCGACTGCATTTCATAAGTCTGATTCCAGATGGTCTTATTGTCCGCATCCACAAGGGAGGCTCCGTCGCTACTGTATTTCAGGATATTTCCATGAAAAACGTCAAACTGTGTACCCGGAGAATCTTCCCGTTTCACAGATTTTATAATATCATAATCTGAATATGTTCTGGTCTGCAGGTAGATATAAATTCCTGCAATTGTCAGCAGTGACGCAATCGCCGCAAAAGCCGCCCAGCTTAAGATTTTTCTCCGATGTTTTCGGATTTTTTCGTTCATTCCCTTTACATCTGACTTTACCCCTACATCCGATTTTACCACCCGGTATGCTTTATCTGCCAAAACTACACCTCCGTGTGCAAGCTCGTTTTCTTGAGTCTGTTCCTATCATATCACAATCCGATGCCCGATGCACACCTTTTAGAAAATAAAATAGAAGTACAGTGGGAAAACCGCAGCAGAAAAGACGGCTCGCTATGGCAGCAGCAGTTTCTGGCCGGCATAAATCTTGTCCCCATCTTCAATGCCATTGGCTTCACATACTTTTTTCATCATATCACGGCTATGGTAAATATTAATGCAGATAGAAGCCAGGGTATCTCCCGGCTGAACTGTATAGTAACGGGGCTGTTCTGCAGAAGTCTCCTGGGATTTGTTTTCCTCACCGCCTGAGTTCTCTGCGGCTTCTCCCGGCTGTGGGCTGCCTGCATTTCCCTGAGTTCCTTCCGACTGTCCGCTTCCTGTATTTCCCTGGGCTCCTTCCGGCTGTCCGCTCGCATTCCCCTGAGTTCCTTCCGGCTGTCCGTTTCCTGTATTCCCCTGGGCTCCTTCCGGCTGTGCACCTCCTGCGTTCCCCTGGGTTCCTTCCAGCTGTCCGCTGTCGGGATTTCCTGAAGGTTCTTCGGACTGCGCACCTTTTGTATCCGGAGTTGTTCCCTGGGGCTGTCCGTCCGGGGAAGCTGCTGCCTGATCAGTCTGTGCATTGCCCTGCTCTTTTCCGTCTCCGGCCTGCTGCCCTTCTTCCAAAGGCTTCACCTGGGATTCCACACTTTCCACTACCACGCCGTCCTGATTTTCTGAACGTTTCTGGGCGGATTCCCCGCTTCGCATCACATGAAGCACGTCCTCCACTTCCTGCATCTTCCGGTAATTGTTAATGGTGGTAATCCCCAGCACACAGACTGCCACCAGGAAAAAAGAAGATGCCGTATAGAGAAATCTCCGGTTCTGCCGCTCTACCTGCCTTCCATGTCTGGTAACCATCATGTTTCGATAGGATTCTAAAGCTTCCTCCGCCTGGGTTTTCGGTTCTTCCAAATTGCTTCTGGCAAAAATTTTTTCCTGACTGCCTGTATCTGCTTTCAGCTGACTGCCGCTATCTGCTCTCAGCTCCCTGCGCAATTTCCGGAATTCTTCCAGTTTAAGCTGAGTATTCCTCTGTTCTGAATCACCAGTTTCCCCATGAGGGCTGCCCTGTTTTAAATGATGCATTCCTGCATACAGCCTCTCCGTTCCCGAATCACCCGTTTCTCCATGGGGTCTCTCCTGTTTTGTATCCCCAGGCTCCGCGCCCGGTTTTTTCCGCTTTCCATCGCTGATTTCTGTCTGGGAGCTTCCTGCTTCCGAATCTTGCATTTCTGCCGGTGTGTGTCCGCTTTTTGCTTCGGAAACTTCTGTCTTGGAATGCTCCGCCCGGTTCTCTTCTGTCCGGGAACGTTCCGTACGGTTTTCTTCTGTCTGGGAATGTTCCGTACGGTTTTCTTCTGTCTGGGAATGTTCCGTACGGCTTTCTTCTTCAGCCGCAAGTTCTCCCAATCGCTGCTCCTCGTCTTTTTTATGAATCATATATTCCTGCATGGGAATATTTTTTTCATAATAAATATAATAGCCTTCGCGTTTCTGCAGATAGCCCTGGTCATAGATAAAGAAAATTTCTTCTTCCTCCAACACATCCATCAGCATCAGCACCTTATCCCTGCCGGAAAAATACTTCCGGTGGGCCGCTTCCACCGCCGGGGACAATTCCAATGCCTGTCCTGCTTTTCCCAGAAACCATCCAACAATTTCCCGATCCGGAAAATACTTTTTCTGCTCCCTTTCCAGGTTTTTCCAAAAACTGTCATCCAGGCAGATCTTGTCCCACTGAAAGATCCCGCTGCCGCATTCCAGCGCTCCGTTGACAAAGGTATACCGGATATCCTTCGCCATCCGGCTTTTACCCAAAAACACCGCAGCACAGGATTCTTTCTTCCCTGCAACGGCTTTCAGATAAGTATACACATAATCTTCTATGTAAATTTTATGTCTTCCTCCGGGACTTCCAACCTGACGAATGTTCCTGGGCAGACTTATGTTTCCTTCTTTTTTCTCTTCCTGTAATCCGTCCTTGCAAACAATTTCTATCATGCTTTCACCTCTTTTTTCCACATGGTAGCATATAATGTCTGCAATTTTTGGAAATCCCTGTCATGCCTGCAAAAAATATTTCGACGGAATTCTACAATTCTGTTCTTCCCTCCAGCGCCCGGTACAGTGTCATTTCATCAATATATTCCAAATCGCCGCCTACCGGAACGCCGCTGGCAATTCTGGACACTTTGATTCCCGTAGGCTTTATCAGTTTGCTGATATACATGGCCGTAGTCTCTCCCTCCAGACTGGAATTGGTGGCGATAATTACCTCGTCCACCTCTTCCTGAAGGCGCTGCATCAGCTCTTTCAGACGAATGTCCCCGGGGCCAATGCCCAGCATGGGAGAAATTGCCCCATGGAGCACATGATACACTCCTTCGTATTTATTTGTCTTTTCATAAGCCGCCAAATCCCTGGTGTCTTCCACCACCATAATCGTTTTGTGATCCCGGCTTTCATTTCTGCAGATGGGGCACTGTTCTTCGTCGGTAAGGGTAAAACATGTTCTGCAGTATCTCACTTTTTTCCTGGATTCTATGATGGCAGAGGAAAGTTCTTCCACCTGCTCCACCGGCATATTCAGAATATGAAAAGCAAGCCGCTGCGCCGACTTGCTTCCAATTCCAGGCAGAGAAGATAACTCCTCAATCAGTTTACTTATCTGACTGCTGTAATAATCCACTTTGCATCCTCCTGTTTAAAATAGGAAATTGCCGCTTTTGCCCTGCAAACCTGCAAATACAGCCTCCCTCTTAAAATGGGGAAATTGCCGCTTTTGCCCTGCAAGCCTGCCAATGCGGCTTCCCTCTTAAAATGGGAATCCGCTGCCCATTCCGCCAAGTCCTCCGGTAATTTTGGACATGGACTGCTGAGACGCTTCTTCTATCTGGCGGAGAGCCTCATTGGTGGCCGCCATAATCAAATCCTCCAGCATTTCAATATCGTCGGGATCTACCACTTCTTCTGCAAGCTTTACTCTGGTCACTTCCTTCTTACCGGTAATGGTTACTTCTACTGCTCCGCCGCCTGCAGTGGCCGTAATCTCTTTTTCCTCCAGTTCTTTGGTTGCTTCCTCCATCTGCTTCTGCATTTTCTGAGCCTGCTTCATAAGGTTATTCATATTGCCGGGCATTCCTCCCGGAAATCCGCCGCGCTTTGCCATGGATATTTTCTCCTTTCTATCCTGCTGTTATTCTTCCTCATCTTCGATGGTTATTTCCATATTTATGATTTTCCCAAGATCCACATAAGAAGATTCAAAGGGCTGCCCGGTTTCGTTTAACTGGACTTTGATTTCCACTTCTTTGCCGGTTTTGTCTGCTATGGCCTCTTTCAGCTCCTGAATATGGGCCTGGGAGTTTACAAACGCCTCCGCCACCTCATCTTCCAGTACAATCAACAGCTGACTCCCGCCTGTTAAACTCAGACGTGCCGATTTCAGATAGCTTTTCAATACGCCGGATAAATCTTCGATAATGGAACGCCAGTTTTTCACCGCCTGCTGAACATCCTCCGGTACGGCTTTGGGCAGCTGCTTTTTCGGCTGCGGTTCTTCTGCCGGCCGCTCTTTAGAACGGATTTGGGCCGCGGTTTCTTCCGTTATCCCGGGGACAAATCCCTGCTCCATTTTCTCTTCCAACTGGGCAATCCGTTGGATTAAGGAACTAAAGTCCCGTTCCATCTGGGGTCTGCACAGTTTTATCAGCGCTATTTCTATCATAACGCGTTTCTGCGCCGCATACCGTATCTGATTGGACAGCTCCGAAAAAATCCGGATGTAGCGCATGAACTGTTCCCCTTCTGCCATCTGCGCTTCTTCCTTCAGCAGCAAAAGGTTCTCACTGGAAATATCCAACACGTCTTCCATATTATCAGAACTTTGCAGTAAAAGCAAATTTCTCAGATACCAGGTAAAATCTACCACGAGCTGTCCCGGCTCCCGTCCCTGTATCATCAGTTCTTCCAGAAGGGAAATTGCGCCTGTCACGTCTTTTGCCAATATTTTTCTGAGCATCTTTGAAAACAGTTCTGTGTCCACAGCCCCCAGCACTTCCAATACGCGGTCATAGGTCAGTTTTTCCCCCAGATAGAAAGCAATGCACTGATCCAGAAGGCTCAGGGCGTCTCGCATGGAACCGTCCGCTGCCCTGGCAAGATAGCGGATGGCCTTAGGCTCTGCCTCCACCTGCTCTATCTTCGTCAGCTCTGTCAAACGTTCTGAAATAGCCTCAATGGTAATTCTGCGGAAATCATACCGCTGACACCTGGAAAGTATGGTTATGGGAATTTTATGGGCTTCCGTTGTAGCCAGAATAAAAATCACATAGGAGGGCGGCTCCTCTAAGGTTTTCAGCAGCGCATTGAAAGCTCCTATGGACAGCATATGAACTTCATCAATAATATAGACTTTATATTTGCCTTCTGCCGGAGAATAAGCCACTTCCTCACGGATTTCACGGATATTATCCACACCGTTATTAGAAGCGGCGTCTATCTCAATCACATTCATGGAATTGCCTGCGGCAATGGCTTTGCAGGAAGCGCACTGGCCGCAGGGACTTCCCCCGGCGGGATTCTCGCAATTGACTGCCTTAGCAAAGATTTTGGCTATGGTAGTCTTGCCGGTTCCCCTGGTTCCGCAGAACAGATAGGCATGTCCGATCCTGCCTGCCTGAATCTGGTTCTTTAACGTTGTAACAATATGCTCCTGCCCCCGGACATCTTCAAATTCCCGGGGACGGAACTTACGGTATAACGCTGTATATGACATATTTAATCCCCAAAGCTGATGCCGATTAATTTTGCTTCTTTTATAATCTTGGAATTGGGCTCTACCATTTTTAACTTGCCGGCCACATCTTCTAAGGGCACTTTCTTTGTATTTCCATTGACCATGCCCACCATATAGCCGTAATCTTCTTTCAGAATCAGATTTGCCGCTGCCGCTCCCAGTCTGGTGCAGAGCACACGGTCATAAGGACAGGGGCTTCCGCCTCTTTGGGTATGGCCCGGAACAGTCACCCGCACTTCGCTTCCGATCTTTTCTTCAATCCGCGCTGCCACCTCATAGGAAACAGAAGGATATTTCCTGTTTTTCATCTTTTCTTTCAAATCTTTTTTGGACAGCTTAGCGTCTTCTTTGGAGATGGCTCCTTCTGCAACTGCCAGAATCGTAAATCCTTTTCCTGCTTTATTTCTTCCTGCAATGGCAGATACCACTTTGTTGATATCATAAGGAATCTCCGGAAGCAGAATAATGTCGGCCCCGCCTGCAATTCCTGCATACAGTGTCAGCCACCCTACCTTATGGCCCATAACCTCCACGATAAATACGCGGTTATGGGAAGCGGCTGTAGTATGGATACAGTCAATGGCGTCTGTTGCAATATTTATGGCGCTCTGAAATCCAAATGTTACGTCTGTGCCGAAGATATCATTGTCAATAGTTTTAGGAAGATGGATGATATTTAAGCCTTCCTCCCTGAGAAGGTTTGCAGTTTTCTGGGTTCCGTTTCCGCCCAGAATTACCAGGCAGTCCAGACGCAGCTTGTAATACGTCTGCTTCATTGCTTCTACCTTATCCAGTCCCTTCTCATCCGGCACCCGCATCATCTTAAACGGCTGTCTGGACGTTCCCAGAATCGTGCCGCCCTTTGTAAGAATTCCGGAAAAATCAGAACCGGTGAGCAGACGGTAATTTCCGTATATCAGACCTTTATACCCTTCATAAAAACCGTATACTTCCAAATCTTCTACGTTCTTGCTTAACCCTTTTACCACACCGCGCATTGCCGCATTTAATGCCTGGCAGTCGCCGCCGCTTGTGAGCATTCCAATTCTTTTCATTGTTTCCTCCACATCCTTTACAATCATCTGAATCTTTACTTTGCCTACCAAAATATTATAGATCATAATTTTCCCTATCACAAGATTTTTCTTCCGAATTCCGGTTGCATTTCTGAAAAAATCTGTTATAATTGTATCGTCATGGAGGAGTACCCAAGCGGCTGAAGGGTCTGGCTTCGAACACCAGTAGGTCGGTAGTCCCGGCGCGGGGGTTCAAATCCCCCCTCCTCCGTTCTTAAAAACACCGAAATATCAATTCTTTTTTATTTTTATGACAAATTACGTGACAAATTTTATAAATATTGAAATGGGGCTGTCGCTTTAACGAATAAAAATTCGTGAAGAGGCAGCTTCATTTTTCTTGCTTTTATTGCGAAACTGCATATCCTGTTTGAAATCCCCAAAAGAGCCTTCCGTCTGAATGGTCCGGTTCATCCTGTAAACAATGCCTTCATCTGAAAGGATCTGTTCCAAACCTTCCTGTCTGTATTTTAGAAATGTTCTGGCAACCTGAAGTGTTTTCGTCCTTTCTTCCAACGGCGTTTTACAATTATTGCCCTTAATACATTCAGCTTTATAGGGGCATCCGTTGCAGTCCTCGCATTTGTAAATCGTTTTTTCACTTACATAACCTGTTTTGCTTTTGGAATGCCTGATATGGTCTGCCATCAGCCTTTTTCCATTCCGGCAGATATACAGATCCAATTCCGCGTCATACTCCATATTTTCTATTTTTCCTATACTTACGTGTTTTTGAAATCTCATAATTGGCGGGCTTTATATAGGAAAGATACCCATTGTTTTCGAGAAAAAGATAGTTCTCCTCACTTTCATACCCTGCATCAGCGGTTATATTTTTGTATTTGAATTTCAGTTTTTTTCTGCATCTTTTAAAAATGGAATCAGGGTTGTTGTATCGGTAGGCTACTGGCCTATGGTAAGCCGGGTAATATATTCGGAATCCACCCCATGCTGGAGGTTATATGCCTTTCATGTAAGAGTAAAGCACAATCTTAAGTAACGTTCTTGGGGATGCTGAATTTATTCTTTCGTAAGTAGAATATAAGTCAGTCAAATCCAATGCCTCCACAAACTGACTGAGCAGCCGCACAGAATCATCTTCTGGAATAATGGTTTCAATATTTAGCGGAAGTTTTAATTGATATCCGCTCTGAGTTAGGCTATAATTTTTCTGCAAGCTAATGTGTTTTGTCATACATTAATTTTACACCAACCGCCGGATTCTTTCGAGGTCTGGAAGTTATTTTTTCATAGAAAAGGAGCTACGCACTAATTACTTAATGCGACAACCCCACAAGATATGCAGGAATCGGAGGTGGAAGGAAGCGCAGTGACATATATGAAAAGAACATGGGAGATATGGAGATGGCGTTGGCCAGGAGGCAGATGATAATGAACAAAAAGGAATATCATGTTTTTCAACTGCTATTTTTATTTGGGTTGTTCCAGGAGTTCATAGCTTGTATTGTAGTTTTTATGTACCTCATCTCATGCTTTTACAGGGTAGATGTGGGGATGGGGTGGATCAGTTTCCGAGAATAGCTCCCCCTTGGAACTACTCCCAGGACTCCATGCAGGAGCCAATGTATCCCCATTAGGGAGACCCCTGGCGAGGGTGTTCCAAAACAGAACCATGACAATATAATATGCTTAACTGGGCAGCCGAAAGACGGTTCCCCATCTGCTCCGAGTCTTGCGGAAGGGATGGGATATATGATGGTTACATACAATGATTTATTTACTTTTGTAATTATGCTATGTTCCGTTATTACCCTTGTTGGTAATTTCAAGCACAAAAAATAACCGCCCTGTCTCTGGTAAAGGTTAGGCGGTTATCTTTGTAACTTATTAACTTTGATTCGCCGGAGCAGATAGGTGTCGGCTATCTCTCGGCTGTCTTGTTAAGCATATTATATCTCACGCACATAAATTTTTCAACCCCGAAAATGAAACTGCCCCAGAGCTGTTATTTTAATACCCATTTTTAAGGAGGATGATACCATGAAGATTGAAAAGCTCCCATCCGGCTCCTACCGGATAAGAAAAATGTACAAAGGAAAGACCTACACCGTCATTTTTGACTATAAGCCTACCCAAAAAAGCAATTAAGGCCATGGCTTCATATTTTTCTACACGAAAAAAATCCCTGCATTGCCGAATTCCGTGAATTTCTCACAATATTCCAAACAATAACAAAGATTTTTTTCAGAGCTGTTGAGAGTGTTATTCCCTTATTAAATACTCCTAACGCTTATTTTACCTCTTCTTTTCCCATCCGTCCATGCACTTTGAGGAAAATTTATCAAAAAATATTACTTTTTAATTCTATGTCCCAGTTTTCTTGCAGGAAGGTTTTTAACCGCTGGCACTGTTTTTCATTGCCCAGAACATAAAAGGCGCAATATCCTCTCTGCAAAGCCTCTTTCGCCTGTACGTTCTCGTTCAGCCCCAGCAAGGCCAGTCCCTTGTTGATAAAAAGCCTTGGAAACAGCCAAAACCGGTTGTTTTCCTTGCTCATTGCAATTCCCTGATCGCACACCTCCACTGTCTTTTCATATTGTTGTTTGTCCAGGTAAAGTCTGGAAAGCTGAAACAGCACCAGAAGATATTTCTGCACTTTTTCCGTCCGATCCATGATATGAGTGTCCATATAATGCTTGACGCCCTGGAGAATCTCTATGGCTTCTTCTTTTTGTCCCAGTTTTCTGTAATTACGGGCAATACTGATCAAAATCAGAATTTCATTATAGGTCAAAAGCCCTTTCAGAACCTCTTTCAGCCCGATCCCGTCCGGTTTTGTCATCTTAAGGGTTTCTTCCAGCTCTTTAAGCCCCTGCGCCCAGTTTTTTTCCTCCATCTGCTTTAATATAATTCTGGTAAAGCGGCAATACTGGGAATTTAAAATATCTTCTTCTGCAATTGTATGCTCAAATCTGTCCACAAGCTCCGCTAAACCCTCACGTTTGTAATTTGTAATTTTCTGAACTATCTGACTGCAAAGCTCGGTCTGCTGCATCTCCTCTCTGCTGGAATACTGCAGAAATACATCCCTGCAGCCAAGTCTCTGGATAAACGCCTCTACCGTTTTCCGGTTGGGCATCCGTATTCCATTTTCAATCTTGGATAAATTGCCCACAGAACAGATTCCAAAACACAGTTCTTCCTGGGAATATCCCCGTTCTACCCTCATATCGTGAATGTAATTTCCAATTTCATACACTGCCATTTTTTATCACTCCTGGCTCCATTATAGGGTAATTTCTCACTCCTGTCTAAAAAATGCTCAAATCTCCGATTAAATTCTCTTTTTCTTGCCATTTGTTTTAATTGCCTATATAATAAGAATGACTACATTAAAGAAAGGATTTTCCCATGAAAAAATTTTGTTCCTTTTTATTATTCATGTGCTTTTCCATTGCCTTTCTTTCCGGCTGCACTGGACCCAAAAAAAATGCCGCCGATTCTATCAAGGCAATTTATGAACTGTATATACTGGGCGACACCAAGGGAATCACCTCCCTGGGCATGACAGAAGAAGATATCAACGCCGCCAAAGAAACTTATGACGCTTCCCTGAAAGAAACCATCCGGGCCAACTTTTCCGCCAGCGGCCAGGAAATCGAGGAAGATGTCTTAGAAGAGCTCTGCGAAGCCAGAAAAGCGGCTCTTGCCAAAATGAGCGCAACGGCAGAAGTTGTCTCAGAATCCGAAGGCAAGGCAACTGTGGTGGTTCACACCACATATTTTAATGAATTCAACCTGGATGAAGACGCCTATTACTCGGCCAGGGAAACAGCCCAGCAGAGCAATTTCCCCACAACGGAGGAACGGCAGGTTTTTCTGATGGATATTTACAGCAAAAATCTGATTGAAGCTTACCGGAATGTTACGCCTTCAGAAAAGACCATAGATATCACCGTTGACTGTGTGATTCAGAACAACACCTGGGTTCCGGCCAATATGTCCTCCTTCGGCTCCGACCTGGCTCTGGCCATTACCGGGCAGAAATAATGATATCCATGTGGCGGCGTGCAATAATGATGCCATGGCCTGGCCATTACCGGGCAGAAATAATGATATCCTTCCGGAATCTGCACAGAACTCCCGCAGCTTATGCATATTACTACTGCGATATTTAACCGCCGGAGTAATATTTTCCGCCGAAACGGAATAAGATGTAAAAACTTTTGTGGGAGTGTAAAAATGTCTGAATTCCATCGAATGATTACGTATCTTTATTTATATGAACACGGAACCAAACGACACAATGTAGGATTTGCCAAAATTGAAAAACGGGGCGGCCAGTGCCTCGTGGAAATACATATGAAAAACACCGGGCACACTTCTTCACTGGCCCCGGTGTATTTCTATGCCAC
The DNA here is from genome assembly GCA_910575555.1 of Lachnospiraceae bacterium. GTDB lineage: Bacteria > Bacillota > Clostridia > Lachnospirales > Lachnospiraceae > Petralouisia. The sequence goes on from CAJTFX010000039.1 coordinate 13,019, forward strand.
AAGCAGGGGCAGGCATCCTGGAATTTCACTGGGAACCATGAGCCTTCCCCGGGGCAGCGGAGATTTTAAGACAATTCTGAAAGGGGAGCCTCTGGCAGACAGCAGTTATACTTTGGACGACATAAGAGGGATTTTCATTCCGCTTTCTGAGGAAATCATGTTTGTCAGCCAGTGGGACGACAGTGAATTTATCCGGAAAAATTTTGTTGAACCGAAACAAGTACAGGAAACGACGAAACCTCAGACAGAAGAGAAGGAAGCTGCCCAAACGAATGCCAACGCTGCCATACCGCAGCAGGCCGGAAAATCAGCAGATTCCGGGCTGCAAAATATCAACAGCCCAGACGCATCTTTGCCGCAGCGGCACAATCATGCAAACGCTTCTTCCACACAGCGGCAGGGCTACGCAGATGCTTCTTCTACACAGCAGCAGAGCCACCAGGCAGATGCCTCCCTGCCACGGCAGAGTAACAGCGCAGAGGCTTCCTCACCACAGCAGAGTCACCATGCAGGCTTCCCCCCAGCACAGCAGAATAACAGCGCAAAGGCTTCCTCACTACAGCAGAACAACCGGCCAGGCGCTTCCCTGCCACAGCAAACTGGGGGAACAAACGCTGCATCTGAGCAGCATGGCAGCGCAGATACCGCTTTCGCGGGGCAGACTGTCTCTTCCACGCGGCACAATAGCGCAGCGGCTTCCTCACCGCAGCAGGCCGGCAAGACAGATATTTCCTCACCGCAGCAGGCCGGCAAGACAGATATTTCCTTACAGCAGCAGGCAAAGGAGCCAGCAGCTTCTTCCCAAACGAATGCTGCTTCTTCTCAAACAAATGCTGTTTCGCCTTCCCCGGATCTCAGCGCCGCAGAAGCCGTTCCCAACTTCAGAGAAAATGTTCAAAGCAGAAACGGGATACCCCTGCCATCCATCCCGAAGCTGGAGCCTTTGCCGGAAAACTGGAGCCTGAAATGGGAATTTATTATGGAGAATTATCCTGTAATGACTCCTTTTGCCGGAGATGAAAAGACTCTCTGTGTACGGTGGGAATTAAAGGATCTGCGCTTGCTGCCAAGGCAGTACTGGTATCTGGGCAACAACAGTTTCCTTCTTCACGGCTTCTTCAACTACCGCTATCTGATTCTCGGCATCACGGAAAAAGCCGGAAATAAACGCTGGTTTATCGGAATTCCCGGAGTTTACCAGAATCCCGAGCGGGTGATGGCCACTTTATTCGGATTCCCGGAATTCCGCAACGAGAAATCCGCACCGGTCAACACCGGAGAATTCGGCTACTGGTATCGCTATCTGAACGAATAGACGGCTCCTCTGACAGCAGAGCGTACAATTCATGGTCTCTCCATTTTCCATGAAGCATGACGCTCTGCTTTTTTATTCCCTCAAACTCAAAACCCAGGTTCAGCAAAAGTTTCCGGGATGCAGTATTTCCAGGCAGTACGCAGGCTTCGATCCGATGCAGCTTCAATTCTTCAAATACCACCTGAATTCCTCTTAAAATGCTTTCCCGGGCATACCCTCTGCCCCAGAATCTCCGGTCAAATTTATACCCCAGTTCACAGCATTGAAAAAATCCATATTTGATATTATGAAACGAAACTGTTCCGATAACCTGCTCCGGCCGCTCCCGTTCCTGCACCCAGAACCGGAGAGATTTCTGCTTTACCGCCAGGTTATATTCTCCCTGAAGCAGCATTTTCTGAAACTTTTCGGTGTAAAACTGGGGCGGTCGGTCTGTTTCGTATTGTTCAATCATTTCCCGGTTATCCAGATAAAACTGAAGAACTCTGGCGCAGGCCGTATCGTCCAGAATTTTCAACTCCAAACGTTCTGTCTGATATGTCATTTTCATTGTAACTTCTCCTGTTTTTTTATATAATAACATTGACAGAGATCAGATGTCCAGAAGGAGGATCTATGAATCAGGAAGAAAAATTTATGAAAGCCGCCATCCGGGAAGCGAAAAAAGCGGAAAAAATACAGGAGGTTCCCATTGGCTGCGTAATTGTATCCGACGGAAAAATCATTGCCCGGGGATACAACCGGAGAAATATTGACAAAAACACCCTGGCTCATGCAGAGCTTTCCGCCATTAAAAAAGCCAGTAAAAAACTGGGCGACTGGCGTCTGGAAGGCTGCACCATGTATGTAACCCTGGAGCCCTGCCAGATGTGCGCCGGCGCCATTGTACAGGCACGGATGGACAAGGTTGTCATCGGAAGCATGAATCCCAAAGCCGGGTGCGCCGGTTCTGTGCTGAACCTTCTGCAGATTCAGGCCTTCAACCATCAGGTGGAACTGGAAACCGGCATCCTGGGGGAGGAATGCTCTTCTATGCTCAGCAATTTTTTTAAACATCTGCGTCAGCAAAAATCGGAGAAAAGCTCCCAGAACAGTTGACTTTTTTTGTGAAACAGGATATACTTAGGTATCCGAGCAGCTGGGGCGTTAGCGGTGCCCTGTACCAACAATCCGCTATAGTTGGAGTGATGCTTTGCCCCGGGTTTTTGCCTGTGGGGCTGCCTTTTATAAGTGGTGATGACGTCTGGGTCTTACGCAATGGAACTCTGTGAACCGTGTCAGGTTGGGAACAAAGCAGCACTAAGCAGAATCTTTCATGTGCCGTAAGGGCGCCTGGGCCGAGCTAACTGTAAAAGTAACGCCCATGGTCAGGATTCAAAGCAAAGCGCTCGGTTTTTGATATCCGTCATACTGAACACTTAAGGAGAATTTCATTGAAAAAATTACTGCATAAAACCAGGAACGCACTGTTTGACTCCTGTGATTTTTTAGAACTTCTGATGGCTGTCATTGTTCTGGCGGCCCTTCTGATTGCCTGCTTCTCCCTGGGCAGCTCTTTTATAGATTATTGGAATGACAGATATTCCAGCGAAGCTTTTCTGACCTTTGTGGGATATGTGTTTAATATCCTGATTGGCATTGAGTTTCTGAAAATGCTCTGTCAGCCCAACGGAGATACTGTGTTGGAGGTTTTAATGTTTCTGGTGGCCCGTCATATGATACTGGATCACACTACCGTCATTGAAAACCTGATTACCATTATCAGCATTGGAATTCTGTTTGGCATCAAAAAATATATCAGCCTGCCCGCCGGAAAAGAAAATTACCGTATTTTTTCCAGTAATTCTGATTCTGAGGAATCCGAAACGGAACCCCCTCCCCAGAAAAACGAAGATTCCGGGCAGTCTCACAAATAATACGACATATCTTTACAGGGAATGGCTTCTCCATTCCCTGTAAAAATTTGGAAACACGCTCTGGCTCTTGACTTTTTTGCAGCCAGGGATTATATTTATATAGAAATCAATAATAATTATCATTATTTACAGGAGGAAAGACCATTGATGAAATACAGCCGCCAACGGGAGTGTATCAGGGAATTTCTTTCCGGCCGCCAGGATCATCCGACCGCCGAGACGGTTTATACAAATGTAAAAAAAGAGTTTCCAAACATCAGTCTGGGAACCGTATACCGCAACCTGTCACTGTTGACGGAGGTTGGGGAAATTCAGAAAATTTCCACTGGTATCGGACCGGATCGCTTTGACTGGAACGCAGACCCTCATTATCACGTATTCTGCAGGGAATGCGGCAGCGTTATGGATTTGAAACTGGAAAACATTAATCATATCAATATCCTGGCAGGCAATGAATTTGAAGGCCGGATTGACGGGCATATCACATATTTTCTTGGAACCTGCAAAGCCTGCCTGCAAAAAGAAGCAGACAGCCAGAATCCCCAGGCAGAATACACTGCTGCCTGCATGGAGCATCAACTGCTCACAGAAAAAACACAAAATATCTCTTGACAGGCTTCACAAGATATGCTATCTTAATTTCAGTAACAATTACTGTTTTTACTTAGTCAATTAAAATTTAAAACACATAGAAAGGAAGAATTTATTATGAAAAAATTTGTATGTAATGTATGCGGTTATGTTTATGAAGGAGATGCAGCGCCTGAGAAATGTCCTCAGTGCAACGCTCCTGCTTCCAAGTTCACCGAGCAGTCCGGAGATTTGTCCTGGGCTTCTGAGCATGTAATTGGCGTAGCTCAGGGTGTTTCTGAAGATATCATCGAAGATTTAAGAGCAAACTTCAACGGAGAATGTACAGAAGTTGGTATGTATCTGGCTATGGCAAGAGTTGCTCACAGAGAAGGATATCCGGAAATCGGCCTGTACTGGGAGAAAGCTGCTTATGAAGAAGCAGAGCACGCTGCAAAATTCGCTGAGTTATTAGGTGAAGTTGTGACTGACAGCACCAAGAAGAATCTGGAGATGAGAGTAGAAGCTGAAAATGGCGCTACTGCTGGAAAAACTGACCTGGCTAAGAGAGCAAAGGCTGCGAACCTGGATGCAATCCATGATACTGTTCATGAAATGGCAAGGGATGAAGCTAGACACGGCAAAGCATTTGCAGGTCTGTTAAAGAGATACTTCGGCTAATCAGAAGTACTGAAAAATTAACATTTTGAAGATTTGGGGGTATGTTGGAGCAATCCGGCATACCCTTTTTTTGTGTAAGCGGTTGTGTGTGAAAGTGGGTTTTTATTTCTGGTTTTCATTTATTTTAGAAAAACACACTCTGATCAGCATCACAGCTTTTCCAAATCAATGCTTATGTCGTACTCATCATCAATCAGCACATAATTTACACCATGCTTTTTTGCAAGTTCAAAAAATTGTGCGTTATCTTCTAAAACACTTTCAATCGTACACCATTCATCATCCAAACGGTTTTCTATAGCATTCGCATATTTTTTTATGCTCGCAAAGTTCTGTTTTATATAAGTTTCACTCATTACAAGGCAGTAATATTTGATATCCTTAAGGTATTCCTTTTCAAAATCCTTTGACCAGTCAAAAGGAATATAGCACCCTTCCATTATAAGATTCTGCTGGTTTTCTACGGCAGTTTTAATCATTTCACGAAGAATTGGCCACAAATAATCTGTAAGCTGGTCATCATCTTCCGGTGTAAGCTTCGTATAGCCGCTGCGAATCAAACCCATTTTCAAATGGTCGATTGAAAAATACGGATATTTATATGTTTCAAGCAGCTTTTGTGCAAGTGTTGTTTTTCCTGTGTGGGAAGCCCCGGTGATCAAAACAATCATTTTTATTTTTCCTTTCCTGCAAAATTCTGTTTGTTTGAATGAAGCATACCATATTCTGTTTAATAATCACACCTAAAGGACAGCATGCTCCATAAAAATATCCCGTCAAAACAGACGCTTCCATGTGCTCTGTTCTGACGGGACAATATGCTTCAAACTGGTTGTCTTACTGTGCGTTCTGCCAAACCATTCCTCTATTTCTGGTTTGCAGGCTCAATATTAATGCTCTTTCCTTTTATTTTGGAATTGCTCATGGCCCGCAGCACTTCTTTGCCGTATTCCCGGGGCACTTCCACAAAGGTGTATTTATCGTACATATCAATGGCGCCCACCAGATCTCCTGACATTCCGGATTCTCCGGCTATGGCTCCTAAGATATCTCCGGGCCGTACATGCTGCTTTTTACCGATGTTGATAAAGAGACGCACCATGCCTTCTTCTGCGCCTGTATCGCCGAATTCAAAGTTCTCCATGCTCTTCTGGGCATTTTCCTCTTCACCCAGAAGCGCCAGTTTTAAGAATGCCGCCGCAATATCCATAGCGGTGTAATCGGATTCGTTTACCTGCTTCTCAATCATATTTACCATGGAGGTCAGATCTTCTTCTTCAATGACTGTGCCGATATGATCCATGATTTTCTCCAGTCTTACCTGCACCACATCTTCCATACTGGGGATTTTCTGGGCAAGAATCTTGGTTTTGCAGTATCTCTGGATATCTTTTAATTTGTAAACCTCTTTGCCCTTGACAAAAGTAAAGGAACGGCCGGTTCGTCCTGCTCTTCCGGTTCGTCCGATCCGGTGCACATAATATTCGTCATCCTGGGGAAGATCGAAGTTGAACACCGCTTCCACGTCATCCACGTCAATTCCTCTGGCCGCCACATCGGTAGCTACCAGAATCTCTGTTTTTCCATTGCGGAAATGGTTCATAACCCGATCCCGCTGCATCTGCTTCATATCTCCGTGAAGCCCTTCTGCAAAATATCCTCTGCCCTGCAGCGCGTTGGTAAGCTCGTCCACCATGCGCTTGGTATTACAGAAAACCAGGGAAAGTCTGGGATCGTACACATCCAGAAGGCGGCTCAGCACTTCTACCTTGTCCTTGCGTTTTACGTCATAATAATACTGCTCAATATTCGGAACGGTCAGCTCCTTTTTGACCACCTTAATGGTGACGGCGTCCTTCTGATATTTCTTGGTAATCTCCAGAATCGGTTTGGGCATGGTAGCAGAAAACAATACGGTCTGCCGCTCTTTTGGAATATATTCCAGCACTGTTTCAATATCTTCCCGAAATCCCATATTCAGCATTTCGTCCGCTTCGTCCAGTACGATAGTCTCTACTTCCTCACACTTAATGGTTTTTCTCCTCAGGTGATCCATCACCCGTCCCGGCGTACCGATAATAATCTGGGCGCCGCCCTTTAAGGAGCGGATCTGCTTGACAATATCCTGCCCGCCGTATACAGGAAGCACCTTCACCCCATGCATATATTTTGCAAGGCAGCGGACTTCTTCTGCCACCTGGATGGCAAGCTCCCTGGTGGGACAGAGTACAATGGCCTGGGTTTTCTTATTATGGGGATCTACTTTCATCAGCAATGGTATTCCAAACGCCGCGGTTTTCCCGGTACCGGTCTGTGCCTGTCCAATGACATCTACTCCTTCCATTACTACAGGAATGGCCTTGCTCTGAATCGGAGTAGCTTCTTCGAACCCCATTTCGCGAATGGCACGCAATATCTGGGGGTATAAATCTAATTCATCAAATCTTACTGTTTCCATATATTTCCTTTCACTCTCTATTGCAAACCTGTTGCTAATCATATCAGAGAAACTACCGGTTGTCAAACTGTTTTGAAAAACTTCTGCATTTCTATTGACATTCACTCCGACAAGGTGTAGTATTTACTTACACTCAATGTAGTTTTAATTACTATGTGTTCATATTTCAATTACTTTTACATATACTATTAACGGCTATGAATTAGAAACCTTACTGAACTCATTTAACTGAAGGAGGAGATATTACCATGAAATTCAAATTAAAAGATCCGGGAAGTTCCATTACACATTTTATCGGCATGCTGATGGCCCTTTTTTCCGCCACGCCGCTTTTGATCCGGGCTTCCACCAATCCTGATAAAATTCATGTGATTTCCCTGGCGGTTTTTATTACAAGTATGATTTTGCTTTACGGCGCAAGCGCCACTTATCATGCTTTGGACTTGTCCGAACAGACCAACCGGATTTTAAGAAAACTTGACCATATGATGATTTTCGTTCTGATTGCGGGCACTTATACCCCGGTATGCGTAATCGTCCTTGGAGGCCGCACCGGCTACAGCCTTCTGACCCTTGTCTGGGGAATTGCCCTTGCAGGAATCCTGGTAAAAGCCTTCTGGATTACCTGTCCCAAATGGTTTTCTTCCTTATTATATATCGCCATGGGCTGGGTATGCGTTCTGGCTTTTACACAGATTATCAATTCCCTTTCGCCTCAGGCTTTCGGATGGCTTTTGGCCGGCGGCATAATCTATACGGTGGGCGGCATTATTTATGCTCTGAAACTGCCTATTTTCAATTCCAGACATAAGAATTTCGGCTCCCACGAAATTTTCCATCTGTTTGTGATGGGCGGCAGCGTATGTCATTTTATTATGATGTACTGTTTCGTGGCAAATATGCCTGTTTTGTAAAATCTGCTTGTACGACCGCTTCAATAACATGCAGCTGCATATGGTTGGAGCGGTTTTCTGCGTAAAAACTTCAGCCTCTGCCTGTCCCAATATGTTAAACATTAATTTCTCTTTTCTTTTTGATAGGCTTCTATCAGTTTTTCTTTTTCTTTCCGGGTCATTTTCTTGATTTGTGCTTCCCGCTGCATGGCTTCCTGTTTCGTATCATGCTTTTCCTGATATGCCAGCTCCACCGGCCCGCGTCCTCTGGTATACCTGGCGCCCCGGCCTGCATTGTGGTCTTTGACCCGTTTGTCCAAATGATTCGTCCATCCTGTATACAGCGTCCCGTCACTGCACCGGAGGATATAAGTAATATTCTGTTTTTCTTTCATCAGCGGCTCCCTGTTATGTAAAGAGACTGCAAGCAGTCTCCTGTATGCAAAAGCAGCACGGTAAAACTGGTATTTTTCTAAATAGGAGATAAGACGAAACATTTCAAAAACTGGTAAAAGAGCCAGTGCTGCGTACGTTCTGTTGCTTATACTCTATGTTATGAAAAATACCGGAAACTGTGCCTGTTTTCTTCGGTATTGCAATAAACTTTTATTCTTATTTTCACACATAATACTGGTAAAGTTCAAGAAAAATTTTGAGATTTGCCGCCGATTTTCTGCTATATGGATTTTCAAACACATGCTGTAACATGGCTTTTCAAACACACGCTGCAATTTGGCGTGTGTTTGAAAATGCCTGAGCCCTGCGGCAAACTTTTATTATTCCAGATATTCCATGGGATTCACTGGCTGATTATCTTTCAGCAATTGAAAATAGAGATTGGAGCCTTCCACAGAATAATATTTGGTGGGTTCGCTGACATAGCCGAGAATCTCTCCGCTGTCCACATAATCGCCCTGGTTTTTGGGGACTTCTTTTAACTGTCCGTAGCGGGCGCTGTATCCGTCGCCCATATCCACCGTCATGGTAAGCCCTGTTTCCTCACTGGTTTCAATGGAAACCACTTCTCCGGAAGCCACTGCGTTCACAGGAGTATTCACAGCCGCCTGGAGAATAACCGCCGGATTATATTTGTACTGATCCAAAGTTGCAAAATATACGGTCTGATCCATGTTGTAGTTTAAAATAACATTTCCCTGCAGAGGCCAGCTTAAATCCGCCGCTGCGTCAAAATGAAGCTCCGGCTGCACAGGAGCGCTGGTTTCTGCCACCACCTCCGGCTCATCCATAAAATCATCTTCCACCGGCTCAATCATACCGGATACTTCTTCTGTCTCTTCTTCCTCTTTTTTCTTGGCTTTCATCCGGGCTTTGGCTTCTGCTGCCGCCTGTTCTCTGGCTTTTTCCACGGCCGCCTGTTCTCTCGCCGCGTCCTCTTCTTTTGCCTGCTGCACCTGCTGCTGACGCTCTTTCGCCAGCTGTTCTTCCTGTTCCCGTTCCTGTCCTGCATAATACAGGCCCAACATGCCAAATGCTGCCACTACCATAATCACCGCAGCCACAAGATAGGATTTCCGATTGAAAAATGCTGCAAATTTTTTATTTCTCATCCTGTCACCTTCCATTTCTGTTTGTTTTTTCCTTCTTATTCTTGCCGGAAAAACAAGGATTATTCAGGATAAAAAATAAAATTCAAAGATTTACTTTTTTTCGATGGAAACATCTTTATAATAATACTGCAGGATTTCCTGATAAGTTTTCCCCTCTTTGGCCAGTTCATTGGCTCCGTACTGGCTGAGCCCCAGGCCGTGTCCCAGTCCCTTTGTGACAATGCGTATTTTATTTTCTACTTCTTTCAGGTAAAAGCAGGAGGAATTCAGATTCAGGCAGTTCCGGAATTCTTCTCCCGTCACAGTTTTCTCTCCGATTGTCACCTGGACTGCATAATCTGCGCCGTCCCGCTGAGTGACAGTTACGGCATCCATTACATTGTCTTTTGGAATCTCGGGACAAAGTTCTTTTATTTTATCTGCAAATTCTTCTTGTTCCAGGAAAACAACTTTCAGAAAATCCGGAGAGGGAATATCCATTCCGCTGTCTGTGCCGGCCAGATAGGGCTCGTCCTCCCGCAAAAAAGCTTCTTTTGCATTTCTGGTCTTTCCTGCGCTGACGGCGTGAAATGCCGGCTGAATAGGCGTTCCATTGTAAAGCAGAATTTCTCCCTTTGTAGCCTGTGCCGCTTCTTCCAATTGCTGATAATTCTGTTCGAACCCCTCCTGCCCCCACAATTCCAGCATTTCTTCTCTGGACATGGATTCGGGCAGTTTCTGGCCTTCTGTTTCCAATGCCAGAGTCAGCGCCGTTCTGGCAATTACCGCCTGGGCTTTCACCGCCTCCCTCTGATAATCCAGGGGAATTTGTTTTGCCAGGATACCGGTAAGATATCCTTCCACATCCTGTTTTGCATCTGTTTTCTTAAGGCCGGGGCTTTCTTTCTCATCGGATGTTTTCTGCGGATCGGAGTTTTCTTCTTCATCGGATGTTTTCTGCGGGCCGGAGTTTTCCTTTGCTGGTTCCTTCAACGCTTCCTGGATTGTCCCGGTTCCTGTGCTTGTCTCCCCGCCCTGAAACACCAGAGTGACCACATAGGGCACTGTAATTACAAGAATGCAGACTGCCAGGCATGTTTTTATTTTTTCTTTCAATAAAGCACCCCCTTCTCAGACTATATGATTGGGGATTAGGAAGTATGCATTTAATTTTTTCAAACAAATGTTCTTATTTTTCTTGCATTTTTCTCAGCCTTGTGTTATGATAATTTCAGAACATGAGTTCGCACATGTATGTAAAGGGGCCGTTCATTTATGAATTTACAGAAAAACATGAGTTTACTGGAGAAATTAACAATCCTGTCTGACGCCGCCAAGTACGATGTCGCCTGCACCTCAAGCGGCATAGACCGGAAGGGAACCGGCAGGGGAATGGGTAATGCCATTGCACCCGGCGTCTGCCACAGCTTTTCTGCCGATGGCAGATGCATCTCGCTTCTGAAGATTTTATTTACCAATGAATGCATCTTCAACTGCGCCTACTGTCTGAATAACTGCGGCACAGATGTGGCCCGGGCTTCTTTTACGCCGGAAGAAATCTGCACCCTTACCATGGAATTCTACCGCCGCAATTACATTGAGGGATTGTTTTTAAGCTCCGGCATCCTGATCAGCCCCAACTATACCATGGATCTGATTTACCAGACCATCTATCAGCTGCGCAATGTCCATCACTTCCAGGGATATATCCATGTGAAGTCCATTCCCGGCGCCGATCCGCTGCTGATAGAAAAGACCGGCTTCCTTGTTGATCGTATGAGCGTCAACCTGGAGCTTCCTACGGCTGACGGACTGCGCCGGCTTGCCCCCTGCAAGTCCCGCAATACCATCTTGAAGCCTATGCGTCAGATTCAGAACCGGATCACGGACAATAAGCAGGAGTTGACGGTTTACCGGGAAGCTCCGCGGTTTGTGCCTGCCGGACAGTCCACCCAGATGATTATCGGCGCTACTCCGGAGAATGATTTTCAGATTATGAGCGTTGCAGAGGGACTTTACCAGAAGTTTCAGCTTAAGCGTGTTTTCTATTCCGCCTTTGTCAATGTAAACGGCAACTCTATGCTGCCTGCCCTGCCCGGAGGCCCTCCGCTGCTGAGGGAACACCGGCTGTACCAGGCGGACTGGCTGCTGCGCTACTACCATTTCCAGGTTTCAGAACTGCTGTCGGAAGATCGCCCGGACTTTAATATTTTTCTGGACCCCAAGTGCGATTGGGCGCTGCGCCATTTAGAATATTTCCCGGTGGAAATTAATAAGGCTTCCTATCAGACGCTGCTGCGGGTGCCGGGCATTGGCTACAAGTCTGCGGAGCGCATTGTGAAAGCAAGAAAAAGGAATCGTCTTAACTTTGATGATCTGAAGAAAATCGGCGTAGTTCTGAAACGCGCCCTGTATTTCATTACCTGCTCCGGCAAAATGATGTACAACACCAAGCTGGAGGAAAACTATATCTGTGAGAATTTAATGCGGGATAAGACTCAGCTTCCCAAAGACATCCGGGAAAGCGGCTATCAGCAGCTCAGCTTTTTTGACAAAGATATGCGCTCTGAGTTCCAACTGACAGACGCCCGGATACTTCCGCCAGGACAGCAGATTGTTACCGTTTAGCTTGAACGTTTTATATAACTTGAAAATGAACGGAAATAAATGTGTGAATAAAAAGAAAAGAATGGAGAACTGCCATGTATGTATTCATATGCGAGAACAGCATTGACGGAATTTTTACCGGCGTCTATGACGCCTGGGCCAGTAAATACGGACATGCAAATATTTCCCTTACCGCCTGTCCGCCGGACAACTACACTTTATTTGACGAATACATCACAGTCTCCACCGATTATGAGAAAAGTGAAAAAGTCGCACGCACATTGTTTCGCCGTCTGGGAGAGGAAACATATACGGAATTGTGCCAGGCGGCCGCTGCATTAGAGGAACCCGCCGGACGAAAGAAACATCTGGACAAAGCAGACGCTCTTTACCGCACCATTGTACTGGCATTATCCCTGAAAGACGGCAGCAAGGTACTGAATTATCTGGGAGAGCCTTACGTCAACCGGGTATTTCAGCTTTCCAGAAGCACCGGCAATGAAGCTCATCATCTGCTTGGCTTCCTGCGGTTTCAGGAATTGGAAAACGGCCTGCTTTTTGCCAGAATCCATCCTAAGAATCATGTACTTCCTTTTTTGGGAGAACACTTTTCCGACCGGCTTCCCCAGGAAAACTTCATGATTTATGACGCCTCCCACAGCCTGGCTGCCCTCCATCCCCAGGGGAAAGGATTCTTTCTGACAGATACCTGCAGCCTGAATGAAGATATGCTGAACCGGTTTTCCCCGGAAGAACTGGAATATCAGAAGCTCTGGTGCGGATTTTTCGACAACATTGCCATTGAAGCCCGAATCAATCCCAGGCTCCAGAACCAGAATATTCTGAAACGCTTCCAGAAGGATGTAATAGAATTTCAAAAAAAGCGGTAATTAATCTCCGGGCGCCGGAATCAGGTCCGTCCAGAACATTGATGAACTCTATTATAGATAATGGCCCAGAACATTGCTCAATTCTGCAAATTGTTCCAAGGTTAAAGCCTCTCCCCGTATCCCCGGATTCAGTCCCAGTTTCTCCAATGCGCCTGCAATCTGCTCCTTTGAGGCTGAGATTTCCGGCGAATTATTTAATCCGTTTACCAGGGTTTTGCGCCTCTGGTTAAAAGATGCGCGAATGATACAAAACATCAGCCTTTCGTTTTCTGTCTGTACTGCTGCTTTCTCATGCCTCACTAACCGGATCACCGCACTTCCCACTTTAGGTCTGGGCATAAAGCAGTTGGGCGGTACATTGGCAATGATTTCCGGTTTGGCATAGTACTGAACCGCCAGAGACAACGCTCCGTAATCCTTGCTTCCCGGCCCTGCCTGCATACGCTCCGCCACTTCCTTCTGAACCATTATAGTGATGCTGTCTACCGGCACATGGCTTTCAAACAATCCCATAATAATCGGCGTTGTAATATAATAGGGCAAATTAGCCACTACCTTAATGGGATTGCCGCCATTCTTTTTCTGAGCCAGACCATTGATATCCACTTTGAGGATATCTTCATTGATTACCTCCACATTCTCATAATCATGCAGAGTTTCCTCCAGAATGGGAATTAAGTTCCGGTCGATTTCCACTGCCGTTACTTCTCTGGCATTTTCGCAGAGATATTGGGTCATTGTGCCGATTCCCGGCCCGATTTCCAACACAAAATCCTCTCTGGTAATTCCGGCTGCGCCGATAATTTTCTCCAGGACTCTGGGATCTATCAGAAAATTCTGGCCAAATTTCTTCTGAAAATTAAAATGATACTTCTGCAATACCGCTATGGTATTCTGCGGTTTTCCTAAATCTGCCATGGTTCCTCCATCCTGTGTGATTCTTCGTATTGTGTTTTGTTTCAGCGGAGCTGATGAAATTGTTTATGCGAAGCCCTGTATCTTCTTTTGGGCTGAATGCATATGAAACTATATTCTAACCGATTATACATGGTTTTTCAGAAGATGGCAATCTGTTTTGTAATGCTGACTTGAAAATGTTATGGGGGATTTCAAATGTGTATTAATCTACAGCGAACTTTTGTCTTTGGATACGGACAGAACTACCGGATTGCCGTTTGCTTAGCCAAAGGGCAATCCGGTAGTTCCTGTGTATCGAAATATAGATTGTTCGCTGTATTACTAGTGCATCGAAAATTAAATAACTGCTATATTCACGCAGGATATGCTTTCGAGAGTGCAGGAAAAAACGCAGGCGTTGAAGTGTTTGCAAGTTTGTCGATAGTAATTGCGTAACCCACTGTAAAATACCTGTCCTCAACAAAATCTTGTAAACCCTATTCAAAGATGCTAAACTTAAAGCAATGTGAATTTAAAGAAAATGTCTGTTCAACGAAAATAAAAAGATATACCTGTATATTCCGGCTCGGATATGCCGGATTCGAAAAGCATTGGCTGAGATTAAGAGGAAAATAGATTGCTAACTAAGGAGATGTATACCATGGATACAAAGGACATTCGGTGTTTTTGCCGTGTATATGAAGAACGGGGGATCAATCAGGCAGCAAAGCAGCTTTTTATCACTCCCCAAGGGCTTAGCAGGATTATTACAAAACTGGAAGCAGAATTACAAACGACTCTCTTTGAACGTTCCGTAAGGGGGCTTTGTCCGACTGCAAGCGGGTCATATTTGTATGAGAATTGCCGGGAGCTATTAAACAGGCTGGATGATATAGAAATTGGAATTCATCGGATTGAGCGAATGGACAAAGAACTTCAGCTTGGATTTTCGTGCGGGGTATTAAATGTATTCCCATTCCATACGTTGGAACGATTTAAAACAGAAAATGCTGATATACAGATTCAGTGGGAAGAATTGGAAAACCAGGAGGTTATTGATAAAATTTTTCAGGGGATCATTGATGCGGGGTTTGTAATTGGCAGTATTGGACGAAACGGATTATATACAAGGGAAATGTATCAACGCGGGATGGATGCTTTGGTATATGAAGGACATCCACTATATGACAGGGAGCTTCTTTCAGTTAATGATCTACGGGATGAGCCCTTGATCATGCTTAATGAAAAATTTTCCTGCTATCATAATTTTGTGGGGCGCTGCAAAGATTTTGGATTTATTCCCCTGATCCGCGTTAAGACAATGGAAGTCCAGCTAATCTATCGGTTTTGCAGGGAAAAAATGGGAATTGGGATTGATACAAATATCCATAAACATGATATAAGTATGGATGGCATACACCGGATTAAA
Source organism: Lachnospiraceae bacterium (assembly GCA_910575555.1). GTDB lineage: Bacteria > Bacillota > Clostridia > Lachnospirales > Lachnospiraceae > Petralouisia. The sequence continues at coordinate 28,222 of CAJTFX010000039.1, forward strand.
TTGCAGGATGCATTTTCATGGAAAATATCCATAGTGTGCAAGGAAGACCGCAAAAAAGAAGCATTGATAAGAAAGTTAATAGACATTTTTTAAATTGGAAACGCGTATCAATAATTTGTTGGCAGCTGTTATCTTTTTAATGATAGATAACAGCTTTTTTTCATGCTATTCTAATATTGTTAAGAAAATAACAAATATCCATCTGAAAAAGGAGGAAAAACCATGGAAAGAAAATTTCCACATTTATCAAGCCCTATTACGATCGGAAGAGTGACATTTCGAAATCGTATGTTTTCTGCGCCGATGGGCGGCACAGATATCACAAATGACGGCTGCATCGGACCAAAATCAACTGCGTTTTATGAATTAAGAGGAAAAGGCGGCGCGGCTGCTGTTACTGTCAGTGAATGTATGGTGCATCCAAAGACAGACGGCTCGCATGCGTACCACCTGGATACAGCAGTGTTAAATTCTCTTGCTGCAGCAACCTATACTGCGGATGCAATACGCCGCCATGGAGCTATGCCAAGCTTGGAATTATCGCATTCTGGCATGTATGCAGGAACTTATATGACAGATAAGACAAAACAGAAATCCATGAACCAGTGGGGTGCTAGTGATATTATCCGGCCAGATGGCATAGAAGTAAAGGCGCTCACAAAAGAAATGATTGCTGAAATTGTAGAATCCTATGGTACAGTAGCAGGCCTGGCGAAACGGGCTGGCTTTGAAATGATCATGGTACATGGCGGCCACGGCTGGCTGCTGAATCAGTTCTTTTCTCCGTATTTTAATAAGCGGACGGATGAGTATGGCGGAAGTCTTGAAAATCGCTGCCGTCTGGCAATAGAAGTACTGAAATCGGTAAGGGAGGCCGTTGGGCCTGGATTTCCAATCGAATTCCGTCTGAGCGGTTCCGAACTGTTCGAAGGGGGTTATGACCTTGCAGAGGGGTGTCGGATTGCACAACAGATAGAGCCTTATATCGATCTGCTTCACGTATCTGCCGGCACGTACCAGAGAGGATTTGGCGATACGCATCCTTCCATGTTTAAAGAACATGGTTGTAATGTATATCTGGCTGCAGAGATCAAAAAACATGTATCTATACCAGTTGCTACATTAGGAGGTTTAAATGACCCTCATCAGATGGAGGAAATCATTGCCAGTGGTAAAGCCGATATTGTATATATGGCCAGAGCGCTTCTGGCTGACCCATGCCTGCCAAGAAAAGTTGTAGAAAACCGTGAGGATGAAATTGTAAAATGCCTCCGCTGCTTTACCTGTATGGCAGAAAGGGCTGCTACCTCTACCAGAAGATGCACGGTGAATCCATTGATCGGACGTGAAATGGAAGGCTGGGATGTGCTCCCGGCTCCGGAGAAGAAAAAAGTGCTTGTTGCTGGCGGCGGCCCGGGCGGATTGTATGCGGCATATACAGCAGCCCGAAAGGGGCATCAAGTTATTCTGTGCGAAAAAGAATCAGATGTGGGCGGTATATTAAAAAGTGAACAGGCTCTTCCTTTTAAACACGAAATGTATGAACTGTCTGGTACATACAAACTCTTAGCAAAAAAAGCAGGTGTAGAAATCCGTCTGAACACAGAGGTTACGAAAGAATACGCAGAAAAAGAAGATGTGGATGCATTGATCATAGCCGTTGGTTCCACGCCGCTGGTTCCACCGATTCCTGGTTTGAACGGGAACAATGTAGTACTCGTCAATAACTATTATCTGGAAAAAGAAAAGGTCAGTGACGAAGTAGTCGTATTTGGCGGCGGCCTTGCCGGGTGTGAATGCGCAATACATCTTGGCATGGAAGGTAAAAAAGTCTGCCTGGTAGAAATGCGTGATGAACTTGCTCCAGATGCAAATGTACGCCATCGTCCGCTTCTTTTAAAAGAAATAGAGAAATACGCAACTGTTTATACCGGGTACAAGGGCCTGGAAGTTACAGCGGATGGAATTCTTTGTGAAGATAAGAATGGCAGCAAGCAGCTTGTTCCTGGAAAATCAGTAATTTGTGCCCTGGGACAGCGTTCACGTACAGATGCGGTTACAGAATTACAGGATGCAGCGCCTTTTGTAAGAGTGATTGGTGATGCGGCAAAAGTATCAACGATTACAAATGCCGTCTATTGGGGCTACCATGCTGCTTTAGACATTTAAGAGAAAGCGGGAAAAAGGTTATGAATTTAGATAAGAAAAGATGGATCATACTAGCGGCAGCATGTCTGATCAATTTGTGTTTAGGTTCAATTTATGCATGGAGTGTATTTGCTTCTTCCATGGCAGAACATTTTAGCAATGCCCTTGGACAGAATGTAACATCTGGTGATCTTGCAATTGTATATACAATTGCAAATGCAGTAGGGCCTGTTACGATGATTTCCGGCGGAGCAGTCAATGATAGGCTGGGACCGAAAAAGGTGATTACACTGGGTGGTATCATGTTTGGCGGCGGCATGGTGATTTCTGGTTTTGCAACCAGCGTTTCATTCCTAATCGTCAGCTATGGATTGATAGCCGGACTGGGACTTGGAATGGCCTATGGGGCAACCATCTCTACGAGTGTGAAATATTTTCCGGATAAACGTGGTCTGATAGGCGGCATTACGACTGCTGTATATGGAATGAGTTCCGTGATTCTGCCTCCTATTATTACGATTATTGTAAATCGCTGGAATGCTACGGTTGCGTTCAAAGCGGTTGGAGCGGTTTTTCTGGTTATTATTCTTATAAGCACACAGTTTTTGGAGCAGTGTCCCCAGAATTATGTTCCGGCAGGTTACAAACCGCCTGCAACGCAAAAGGGCATAGCAGATCTGAACTGGAAAGAGATGCTCAGGACGCCGGTATTTTATGTCATGCTGCTTCTGCTTACAAGCGGAGCTTTCAGTGGCATGATGGTTATTTCCCAGGCATCGGCAATGGCACAGGGAATGATTGGGATGACAGCCATTGCAGCGAGTGCGGCGGTATCAATCCTTGCCCTTTTTAATGCGTTGGGACGAATTGTGGCGGGATATATATCAGATAAAATCGGCCGGATCAATACGTTGATGACAGCATGTATTTTATGTATTGCCGGAATGCTGTGCCTGTATTTTTCTGCAAATGGACAGCAGATGTTATTCTATATTGGAATCTGTATTGTTGGTGTTAGTTTTGGTTCTTTTATGGGAGTGTATCCGGGTTTTACAGCAGACCAGTTCGGTGCGCGTAATAACAGTGTAAATTATGGAATTATGTTCATTGGTTTTGCACTTGCGGGATATTTTGGACCACAGATTATGCGCAGCGTTTATAATTCAACCGGAATTTACCAAAATGCTTTTTTGATTGCCTGTGGGCTGAATATAGCAGGGATCATTTTGACCATTTTTTACCGAATTATCAGAAAGAAGTAAATCGGTTTATGGAACAATTAAAGTTTCAAAAGTGCAAGCCAACAAAATTATGTTGAAATAGACACGGTTCATTCTTCGGGAGAATCCAAGAAGACGCTCTTGACCTTCTTTTTCCCGAAAGAAAAACTCTTCCTGGCATCCCTGATGAACTGCTGTACAAAGGGTGCTGTACGCCTTGTTTTCGACCCTCTGAAACAGGAAAACACCTTATGATGCCGCATGGAAGTCATAAGGCGAAAATACCTTGAAAACGCTTCAACTTAAGCGTATTTCACCCGACGAGGTGAATCTGATGCCTAAGCTGATCCGTTTCAATCGCTAACTAACTGATAAAAATCTGCTGCCAGACTGGAAGTAAACGTTTCACATTTTTGGAATATGGCTGGTGGAATTTAGTCCTGCACTGGAATTTACTTTTTCAATTCAGCGCAGGACTTTCCAGATACTTATCAGCCGGGCATATTCCAGACAGCTATTGTTCATTTCCTGTGTATAAATAGTTGATATATTTTACAGCATTGCCGGTTCGGGGAGAATTGCCGACCACGCCAAGATATATGTCATCGTGAAACCCTGCCTGCTTCAATAACCCCTTTTGTGAAACAATAAGGCCCATTGGGTATTCTTCCGTTACCGCCTGATAAGGCAGGGAGCTGTCTGCAAGTAAATCTTCGGAATTGTCTTCCAAAATGGATGTGTTGGCAACGAGGTATGGTTTTAGCGCGTCAAAGGTATCTGGAGATAAATCCCGAAGTAAATGCTCCAGATTGCACAGGTATCCGTTTTGCGAGAATGCGTCAAATGACTCCTTGTCCATCAAAACTACATCGAGCTGTTCGCTGTCGATAGCAGCAAGGATTTTTATGCGGGAGGCATAAGTGTATTCATGATGCGGATTGTTTGGGTCGCTAGTCAGGTATAGCCCGGTGTATAACTGCACCTTTTTTTGGGAAATATTTTCATCCATAAACCCCAGAAAATCTTCGCTTAGCTGAAGATTCAGCGGTTCGCTGGAAGATATATTAATAAGGCCGGCATAGAGCACAGTATCTTTCCTGGTAAAGCGCCCATAAGCGGTATAGCCGATGATATATAGGAAGATGAAACAGACTATCATTGGGAATTTGTAATAATCCCAGATGTACTGTAGCTTCTGTTTTCCGTGGAGCCGCTTCCATTGTTCCTTTTTTGCGGTTATAGTTTTATTCGGTTTCATAAGCAAATTTCCGTGGGCTTAAAAAGTTCCCAGCATCCTTTCGTTTGGAAGTTACTGCGGTTCAGAGGCAGATTCTTGGTTAGATTCTGTTTTTTCCTGACAAAGCAGCAGGATATTGGACAGCAGGCATGAGCAGAGCAATGCGCACAGGCCTTCCCCAAAAATGATAGCCGGGGTAAAAAAGCGTACTACAACCAGCAGCATTGCAAAATAAATGGCAGCCATTGATATGGTGCAGAACAAAAACCGGATGCCCACAAACAGCGCATTTTTAAACATTGCGCTAATTGTATTTTCAAATCTTGCCATAAGAGGGAAAATATACATGAGGACAATGGCATAGGCAGCCGCGGCAATAATAAGGAACGCAGTACAAAGGGTCCAGAAAGCATTTTCGTACCGCATGTGGTATACGACATACCCGTCCACGCCAAGGATAATTCCCATGCATAGAAGAATCATCCAGACGATGGTGCTCTGCTTTAAGTTTACCCGGAAAGAATGGAAGAAAGCTTTCGTGATGTTGCCCTCATCATTCTTGGCTATCTTCAATGTGACATAAAAAAGCGCGGTGGTTGACGCCCCGATTGTTACAATGGGGATGCAGCAAATAAACCATAGGATATTCAGATAAACACTGTAAACGACTTTGTTGATAAGCTGCATAAGCGGTCCGTCCAGATTGAATAAATTTCTCATAGTGGTTCCTCCTTGTTTGTGTAAGCTGCCTCCCCTGGGCGCCTATGTGGTATATGGCAGGTACGGCATGGTTTACTGCTTCTGATTAATTTTCTGTAGATTCCCTGTAAATCAGGTTAGTTTCCGTGTGCACGGTACAATAATTCAAAGAAGGCTCATTGATACGGGACATCAGCAGGTTTATGGCGTAGTATCCCATGATTTGGCTATGTATATGGATAGAAGTAAGCGCAGGCGTAACAATTTTTGCATCCGGCGAATCATCAAATCCGCACAAATAGACATCCTGCGGAACGGAATACCCCAGTTTCTTCAGTACCTGCATAGCATCAATCGCCACAAAGTCATTGGCGCACAGAAATACGTCTGGCATGTGCCTTAATTTTTGCAGACATTCTGTCAGATAATCCTGATAAGCTGCGGGGTCCGGGTCAAGGCCTTCCGGCGGATTCCCTGTGATGCAGTACGCATCGGGGCAGGAAAGCCCTGACAGGTACAAGGCCTGCCGATAAGCAGTGTAGCGTTCAAAAAAGGACTGGCAATGCAGATGTTTGCCAATGAATCCGATATTTGTCTTTCCGCGCCGTATCATTTCCTGAATGAACAGATAGATGTTGGACTGATTATCCATGAGTAGGATATCTGCTTCTAAAGGCTCTTTGAAACAAGGCGCTGGAGCGTCTATCAGTAAAACGGGGAGACCCAGATTGCAAATCATTTTGTCGTAGTTATAATCAAACATCTCAATGCAGATAATACCGGCGGTCCGCTCTATGGAAAAGGACGCAGGAAGCGTCAGGGAATTGATTTCTTCCGAAAGAATCCGATGCATGGTAAGCGTGTATCCCAGCCCTGAAAGCTCTTTCTGGAATTTATCCAGCATAACTGTTGCAAAATGGGAGTTTCCCAGTAAATTCGTGATAAATAAGGCAATCTCGGCATTTTCTTTCGGCGCTGAAAGGGCAAGTACCGGCATGCCTGAATCCACTACTTTTACATATGAAAATTGCTTATAACCCATCTCTGCTGCTTTCTTTAATACTTTTTCCCGGGTTGCATCTGCCAGTATTCCGGTATTGTTGATGGCCTTGGAAACAGTATTGCGGGAAATGCCCAGTTCTTCTGCGATATCCTGAATAGTAACTCGTGTCTTCATATATGCCTCCTTGTCATTAATCCTATAATAAAAGCTGACGTACCTAAATGCTGTTATGGTTTATTTTACATTCTGTGATGCTAATTACTATTATAATGTGCAAATGATTATGTGTCAAATGTAAAAATTAAAAAAATGAAATAATTTATGGGTTAAGTTTTGCTTAATGGTATTTTTCCAAGTCGTTTTGTACATAAAAGTAAAAAACCGCAAAAAATACTTGGGCAAATGAACCATCAAGTGTTGACTAAATGTAAAATTGATGGTATAAATGTAATATACAAATCTCAACACAAAATTTTACAAATGCACAAATTTTAACGTATGGAAGGGGGATAGTAAGCAATAGGAGTAGGCAAATGCAAAAATGGAGGGATTTGGAAGAAAGGAGGAAATTATGAGAACAACTACAAAAACTGTTCCAAGTGGAAAACAGGGCAACACAGGCGCCGGATTGCATAACGCGCTGTTATACATTAAGCAGCACTGGCAGCTTTATCTGATTTTCTTAATGCCGGCATTATTGCTGACACTGATTTTTAAGTATGCGCCTATGAGCGGTATCCTGATCGCATTTCAGGATTATAATCCCTTTAAAGGGGTCTTTGGCAGCGAGTGGGTAGGGCTAAAGCATTTCACAAGGTTTTTGTCTTCGCCTGATTTTATGGGTTATTTGGCAAATACATTAAAGCTGAGTGTATACAGCCTGTTGTGGGGATTCCCGGTTCCGATTATTTTGGCGCTTTTGCTGAACAGGATCCAGAGCACGGGTATTAAGAAAAAAATACAGCTGATACTTTATCTGCCGAACTTTGTATCGGTCATCGTACTTTGTGGTATCGTGCGTATCTTCCTCTCTGTGACCGGCCCGGTAAACCTTTTGTTGGGAAGTGACATCAACTTTATGACAATGCCGGAGGCATTCCGCTCTATCTATATTATCAGCGGTATCTGGCAAGGGGCAGGGTGGGCTTCTATTATGTACACCGCTTCTTTATCCAATGCCAGCCAAGAGCTGAGGGAAGCCGCAGTCATGGACGGAGCAAATATCCTGCAGCAAATCCGGGTAGTAGAGTGGCCTGCAATCAAGGATATGGTAGTGCTCCAGTTTATCCTGCAGGCAGGCAATATCATGAGTATCGGATTTGAGAAGGCATATGCGCTGCAGACAGACCTGAACCTTCCGGCTTCTGAAATCATTGCTACCTATGTATACCGAAAGGGCTTGATTGATGGGGATTACAGCTTTTCAACGGCGGTGGGCCTTTTCAATACTGTGATTAACGTGATTCTTCTGCTTGTTGTGAATAAAATTGTAGCAAAGATGAATGACGGACAGGGATTATAAGGAGGTGCATACGGGATGAAGAAGAAAAGCGTATTTTCAAGATATTCAACGCAGGATAAGCTTCTGCTGATAATTGGGTATGTGCTGCTTGGGTTATTTGTAATTGCAATTGTGGTACCGCTAATCTACATTGTCGTGGCGTCCTTCATGGATCCTATTACGCTGCAGAACAAAGGGATTACATTTGATTTTAATAAATGGACGACGACAGCTTATGAACGTGTTATGACAAATGCCCAGATTTGGATTGGATTTAAAAATGCGATTATCTATTCTATATTGTTTACAGTCGTGTCCGTAGCAGTTACCTTGCTGGCGGCTTATCCGTTGTCCAGGGCAGATTTTAAGGGAAAAGGATTTTTCAATATTATCTTCATGATTACGATGTTCTTTGGCGGCGGCCTGATTCCTACATATTTGGTCGTAAGTAACTTGGGGCTTGTGGATAGTATGTGGGCGGTAATACTTCCCGGGGCGTTCAGTGTCTGGAATATGACGATTGCAAGGACGTATTACAGGGGAATTCCCCAGGAGCTTCGTGAGGCGGCAGATGTAGACGGCGCAAGCGAGCTGACATTCTTTTTTAAGATTCTGCTTCCGGTATGTACGCCTGTGATTGCAGTGCTTACCTTATGGCAGTTCGTTGGCATGTGGAACAGCTACTTTGACGCAATGATTTACTTGAATGATTCTGCAAGGCAGCCGCTGCAGCTTGTGCTCCGTTCTATCCTGATTCAGAACCAGCCGGAATCAGGCATGATTGCAGATATGCAGAGTACGGCGGCACGTGCGCAGTTAGCAGAACTCCTGAAATATGCAACCATTATTATCTCCAGTTTACCGCTTCTGATTATGTATCCGTTCTTCCAAAAATATTTTGACAGCGGTATCATGGCTGGCGCCGTAAAAGGCTAAGCAGGAACGTAAGAAGGAGGCACAGTATGAGATTTAGATATGGAAAGCGAATCATAGCGGCGGCATTAGCGGCCTGTATGGCAGGTTCCCTTGCCGGCTGCGGTGGAAAGAAGGAAATCAATGACGGCACATTCCGTCCGGTAGACGAGGCGGAGCTTCAGTTCCCGCTGAAGGAGAAAAAAACGCTGACTGGCATGATTAGTTATCCTGCCAATACAGAGTCTGACCCGAATAACAGGACAATCTTTAAGCGGCTTGAGGAACAGACAAATGTTGAGATTGACTGGACGGCTATTCAGGCGGACCAATGGGCGGATAAGATTTCTCTGAACATGTCTGACCCGAATAAATTGACGGATTTTATTTTTACTGCTGGATTTACAGACAGTAATCTGCTAAGATATGGTGAGTACGGCGCAATCATCCCGCTGGAGGAGTATATTGACGCCTATATGCCCAACTTGAAAGCTATTTTTGACAAATATCCAGAATACCGGGTTATGAGTACGGATGTAAATGGGCATATTTGGTCGCTGCCCTGGATTGAACAGCTTGGTTCTGGAAAAAAGGCAATCCAGACGATTGATAATATGAGCTTTATCAACAAGAAGTGGCTGGATTTCCTGAATCTGGAAATACCGGAAACGGTTGATGAATTTGAAGAAGTTCTGATTCAGTTCCGGGACCATGCATCTGAGCTTCAGGAAGAGTTTGGGATTGACGGGAGCATTATCCCAATGTCCTGTATTGTAAACGACGGCGGCCAAGATCCTGCAATCCTGATAAATGGCTTTGGGGAAGGGTATGGCGATGCAGATAAGGGCAGGCATATTGCAGTTACTGACGACCAAAAGGTAATCTGCAGTGCAACGCAGGAAGGATATAAGGCAGGAATTGAGTGGCTGAATAAGCTGTACGAGGAGAAGCTGATTGATCCGGAAGCATTTACGCAGGAGTGGTCTACCTATGTATCCAAGGGGAAATCCGGACGTTACGGGGTCTGCTTTAGCTGGGATGTAGGGAATATTGACAACTTAAAAGACTGGGTTCCCCTTCCGGTGCTGACGGCAGATACAAGGAACCTGACCCCGCAGAACGGTTCTTATACCAGCGGATATGACCGCGGGCGCTGCGTCGTTACTTCAGTCGCTGAGAACCCGGCGCTGGTATGCGCATGGCTTGACCAGATGTACGCGCCGATGCAGTCCCCTCAGAATAACTGGGGAACCTATGGGGAAGATGATGATTTTGATATCTTTGAAATGGGCAAGAATGACAAGGGTGAGGATATGCTAAAGCATGCGCCTTTGGGAGATGCTTCCCCAGTAGAAGTAAGGGAGGCAGAAGCGGTAGGCGGACCCCTTGCTGTGCTGGATGAATATTATGACGTATATGTAACTTGCCCAGATGATGCGAAGTACCGCCTTGACTGGATAGAAGAGTACTATACGCCGGATATGCACACCGAAAATGTATATCCCAATATTTTCATGAGCCGTGATGATACGGAGAAGCTTTCGAACCTGCAGGCAGATATTTCAAAAGCCATCAATGCGAAGAAAGCAGACTGGATTATGAACGGGTTTACAGATGCAGATTGGGAAGATTATCTGGAGGATCTAGAGGCATATGGCTTAAGTGAATATCTGGAACTGTTCCAAGTCTATCTGGATAAGTACAACGCAGAAACGGCGGAAAATTAAACGGTTCAGTAACATGCCAGGCCGTATTTTCAGCAATATGGATGAAAATACGGCCTGTGTATATTTATTTTGGAAAGGAGATATGAATTATGACAAGTCAGACATTACGTGAAGCGCGAAAATACGAAGAGGCTTTCGGAAAATTAATAAAAGAAGATGAACGTCCGGATTTCCATCTATCTCCACGTACAGGCTGGATGAATGACCCAAATGGGTTTTCCTATTATAAAGGGCAGTACCATATGTTTTATCAGTATTATCCCTACGAATCCAAATGGGGGCCGATGCATTGGGGCCATGCGGTGAGCGATGATTTGCTGCACTGGGAATACCGCCCGGCGGCATTGGCGCCAGACGAGGCTTATGACAGGGACGGATGCTTTTCCGGGAGCGCCATAGAACTTCCGGATGGAAGGCATCTGCTGATGTATACAGGCGTGGTGAAGGAGCATCTGGGAAATGACGATTATCAGGAAGTGCAGACACAGTGCGTTGCGGTAGGCGATGGGACAGATTATGAAAAATATGGGCAGAACCCTGTGCTGGATGAAAAAGATTTGCCAGAAGGCGCAAGCAGAGTTGACTTCCGCGACCCGAAAATGTGGAAAAAATCAGACGGAACTTATGCCTGTGTGGTAGGGAACCGTCCTGCGGATGGAAGCGGGCAGATCCTTTTGTATACCAGCGCAGATGGCTTTCACTGGGAGTTTCAGAGTGTCTTAGCGTCCAACAACAACCGATTTGGGAAGATGTGGGAATGTCCAGATATCTTTGAATTGGATGGAACATGGGTGCTGCTTACCAGCCCGCAGGATATGCTCCCAGAAGGGTTTGAATACCATAATGGAAATGGGACGCTCTGCCTGCTGGGTGATTTTGAGGAAGAAGCGGGCGCCTTTCATGAAACACATAATCAGTCCATTGACTATGGCATTGATTTTTACGCGCCTCAGACCGTGCTGGCGCCGGATGGGCGGAGGGTCATGATTGGATGGATGCAGAACTGGGATTCCTGCAGTATCCGTTCACCGGAAGCGCCGTGGCTTGGGCAGATGAGCCTGCCAAGGGAATTGTCCATCAAGAACGGAAGGCTCTATCAGAAGCCAATCCGGGAATTGGATAAGATGCGGCGCAATAAAGTGGCTCATATGGGCGTGGAAGTTTCAGGCATTGTTAAGCTTGACGGAATCAAAGGGAGAAGAGTTGATATGGAGCTTACGCTCCGGCCCGGCGATACGCAAAACCTATACCATAAGTTTGCTGTCCGGTTTGCCCAGAATGACAAATATTATACTGCTTTGAGTTTCCGTCCCAAGGAGTCTATCCTGAAGGTAGACAGGAAGTTTTCCGGTTCCAGAAGGGCAATCATCCACCAGCGCCGCAGCCTGGTAAATTCTGTGGATGGGGAACTGAAGCTGAGGATGATCTTAGACCGCTATAGCGTGGAAATTTTTGTAAATGACGGTGAACAGGTGATGACAGCGACTATGTACACGGAGCAGGAGGCAGAGGGCATTTCGTTTTTTGCAGATGGGATTGTGAATATTGATGTAGTGAAATACGATTTGGCGATAGATTAGCAGGGTGTGTTTTCATAAAAGCTTATTTATTTGTTACAAAAATTCGGATACAGTCGGCTCTGGCTTACCGGTTCAATGTTATCTCCACCATACTAATCCAGTGTTTGCTCATGTTTGCTATGGCATGTTTTTGGAATGCTGCTTATGGCGGGACGAAAGCTGTGTCGGGAGTCAGGGAGCAGGACATGCTCACCTATACCATGGTATCCATCATTATGGGGAACCTGCTGACCATGGGCGTGGAAGGGCGGATTGAGAGCAGCGTCAGGTCTGGCAGCGTGGCGCTTGATATGTTAAAGCCGGTGAATATCTATGGCATCTATCTGGCAGAGGATTTGGGTGATATGGCTGTCGCCCTGTTTCAGATTATTGATGATCCATGCTTTGGCGGCATCCGTAATTTCAACCGGATGCCCGCTGCAGGGTGCATCAGACAATGCCTCTTTAACTCCACCCTCAAAATATTTGCTGATACAAAGCCGTACAGTATTAATGCTGACGCCAAGTCCTTCTGAGATGTCTTTATTCTCCATAAATGCGTTTTTTTAACAAGACTATTATAACACACATTTTAACTAGTGTCTGCTCATTAACTAAAAATACTGATAAACAGTAGATTTTAGTAGAGTTTTGTGTTAAAATAAATGCAGATGTAAATTAACGTTCCGGCAAAAAACTTTGC
>CAJTFX010000040.1 GCA_910575555.1 Lachnospiraceae bacterium
CCTCCTCTCTTTTATGGGTGTGCGAAAAAATAGTTTGGTTGTTAATTCTATTATCTCGCATCTCCCCATAAAATGGGAGGTTTTTTTACGAAAAATTTTTAAGCGTCAGTGCTGGCATAAAAATCCCCGGCTTTGAAGCTTGTCCAAAACCGGGGAATTTCTATCTGGGCAGAACGATCCAGTAATGATTACTGCTGTCCGCCGGACATCTGCTGTTCCTGTTTCATAATCATCTTCTTAACCATTTCTCCGCCGATAGAACCAGCCTGAGCAGAAGTTAAGTCACCGTTGTAACCTTCCTTCAAAGGTACGCCGATTTCAGATGCAACCTCCTGTTTGAAACGGTTCATTGCCTCTTTTGCCTGAGGTACTGCCATTTTACTTGTGTTAGAACCAGAATTGCTGTTAGCCATTTCGATTCACCTCCAAATATTTTTCTTATTGTTTTCTTTCTGGCAAGAACATCATTCCGAAATGGCTCATTCCTGGGAATGATGTCCGCCTCGAAACGCTGTTGCTTACCATGGTGTTATTATCTGCAAAGGTAAAGAAAATATAATGGAAAATATTATGTTTTCTGGTTAAAAATGTCAAAGGGGATTCTGCTTTATTTTCAGAAATTCTCCGGGCGTCATGTGATATTTCTTTTTAAATGCCCGGTGAAAATAGGAAAGGTTATGAAATCCCACTGACAGGGAAACTTCCAGAATGGAGGCGTTGTCGTATTCCAAAAGCTCCACTGCTTTTTCCAGACGGAGGTTGTTCAGGTATTCCATGCATGTCATGCTCATGTGTTTTTTAAAGAAACGCATGAAATGATATTCGCTGAAATAACAGAGGCCGGCCAAATCTGAAACGGTAAGGGCGTCCATATAATGCAGCTCCATATAATCCAGGACCGTTTTTAATTTTTCTGAATAAAGGACAGCAGAGTGATCCGGGGCCGGCGCAGTCTCCTGGTATTGCAGCAGCAGGAAAAGAACCTGCAGAAACAGAGATTTTAACGCCAGTTCATAGCCCGGAATGTCGCCGTTGTACAGGGAACTGATTTGGGAAAATAATTTCCGCAGGGAAAAGTAAACGGGATGCTCAGGCTTAACCACCCAGGGCAGGATAATTTCGTGGTGGGTTAAAGGAAGCAGATATCTGGTGGAACAGATATCAGTGGAATTTCCGCCCAGAAAATTCATATGGAAAACATAAGTTTCCGAGAGCAAGGCTCCCGTTGGCTGAATGGAGGCGGAATGCAGCATCAGAGGAGGAACAAAAATCAAATCCTCCGGTTCCACGGTGTATTCCGTCAGTTCAATCTGATAAGAGCCCTGCCCTTTTTGTATCAGGGTAAATTCCGCTTCCTCATGCCAGTGGTTGGTCAACACAGGGTATTGGGGCGACAGAGCGGTAATGTATTTTTGGATGGGGAAAAAAGCCTCCCCGTGTCTGGCGGCTTCTTTTTGCTCTGAAATCAGGGAATGTAATTTTTTCATAAGCTTCTCCTTATAAATTTGCTGCCGGTTTTTTTGCGTCTTTTCTAAACCTGCTGTCCGGCCTTTCTTCAAAATAGCAGGATTGTGTTATAACAGGCAAATATATTGCAAGAAAATCTGGAAATATATCATTATAATAGCAGTATCTTACAGAAAAAGATAGCAGTCAGGCAAATAAATTTTAAGGAAACCTGCCGGTGCTCTCTCTGAACGGAGCACTGGTTTCAGAAAGGAAGGAACATATGAACAGAAAATGGTGGCATGACAAGGTAGCATATCAGATTTATCCCAAAAGCTTTTACGACGCCAACGGAGACGGCATCGGGGATTTGCGGGGAATTATTTCCAAATTAGATTATTTGAAGGAGCTGGGTATTGATATTATCTGGATTTCTCCCGTCTATCAGTCTCCGTTTGTGGACCAGGGATATGATATTTCTGATTATTATAAAATCGCCCCGGAGTTCGGCACCATGGAGGATTTTGATGAACTTTTGGCAGAGGCGAAAAAACGGGGAATGCACATTCTGATGGATCTGGTAATCAACCATTGCTCCGACAAGCATGAATGGTTCCAGAAGGCGTTGGCAGATCCGGAGGGAGAATACGCAGATTATTTCTATTTCCGGAGAGGAAAAGAGGGGAATCCCCCCAGCAATTACCGATCTTATTTCGGAGGAAATTGTTGGGAGCCGGTGCCTGGAACAGACAAATATTATTTTCACGCCTTTGCCAAAGAGCAGCCGGACCTGAACTGGGAAAATCCCAAAATGAAGCAGGAGCTCTATGATATGATCAATTGGTGGCTGGAAAAAGGTCTGGCAGGATTTCGGATTGACGCCATTATCAATATTAAGAAAAATACAGATTTTCCGGATTTGGAGCCGGACGGGCCGGACGGCCTGGCGGCATTCTACCGGGCGGTGGAGAGTACCCAGGGAGTGGGAGAGCTGCTGAAGGAATTAAAGGAGAATACTTTTGCAAAATATGACGCTTTTACGGTGGCGGAAGTATTTAACATGCATGAGGACGAACTGGGAGAATTTATCGGTGAGGACGGACATTTTTCCACAATCTTTGATTTCAGCGCCCATTGTCTCAGCGAAGGAGAGCATGGCTGGTACGATGCGCCGGACATTGATTTCAAAGAATGGAAAGAGACAGTGATTCAGTCACAGATGAAATTACAGAAAGTGGGATTTGAAGCAAATATTATTGAAAACCACGATGAGCCCCGGGGCGTTTCCAGATTTTTGCCGGAATATGCCCAAAATGCGGCAGGAACGAAAATGCTGGGCACGGTCAGCCTGCTGCTGCGGGGAATTCCCTTTCTCTATCAGGGACAGGAGATCGGAATGCAGAACTGTGTCTGGGAAAGTATGGAAGAGTGCGACGATATCAGCATGAAGGATCAGTACCAGACGGCAGTGGATGCAGGATTAACCAGTGAAGAGGCTTTGAAAACATGCGCAAGGTTCAGCAGAGACAACGCCAGAACGCCCATGCAGTGGAGCGGCAAAGCAAATGCAGGATTTACTGAGGGAACGCCCTGGATGAAAGTGAACCCCAATTATTCCGAAATCAATGTGGAACAGCAGCAGAAAGAGGAAAATTCTGTCCTCCATTATTATCAGAAGCTGATTGGCCTGCGCAAGTCAGAGGAATGGAAAGAGACCTTTACCTACGGCGCATTCGCCCCCGCCTATGAACAGCAGGAGAATATTATGGCATTTTACCGGATTTTGGATGACGGCGGGGCTTGCCACGCAGCAGGAAAAAAAGTGCTGATAGCGGCAAATTTCGGAAAAGAGCCGGCAAATCTGCCGTTGGAATATCAGGTAAAACGTACGCTTCTTTCGAACCTGCCGGAAAATCATGTTAGTGAAACGCTGAAACTGGCCGGATGCGGCGTGATGGTGCTGGAGTGTGTCTGAAAAATACTGAGAGGTGAAATGTATGAACCAGAAAGAGAGAATGTTGGCCGGGCTGCCCTACAAAGCATGGCTGGACGGGCTGACGGAAGAAAGAAATGAAAATAAAATGCGGATCTACAGGTATAACAGCTTATCTCCGGTCCAAAAAGAGGAGCAGGAGCAGTGTATACGGGAAATTCTGGGAAAATGCGGCGAGAGTATACACATAGAGCAGCCGTTTCACTGTGATTACGGTTACAATATTGAAGTGGGAAATAACTTTTATTCCAATTATAACCTTACGATTCTGGATGTGGGAAAAGTGGTGATAGGAGAAAATGTAATGATTGCCCCGAACGTATCCATTTATACGGCAGGCCATCCCATTCATCCGGATTCCAGAAATTCCGGTTATGAATACGGAATTGGAGTTGCCATTGGGCACAATGTATGGATTGGAGGAAGTGTTGTAATTAATCCTGGGGTGACCATTGGAGACAATGCGGTCATTGGCTCCGGCAGCGTGGTGACCGGAGATATTCCGGCCAATGTGGTTGCGGCAGGAAATCCCTGCAGGGTTCTGCGGCAAATTACAGAAGAGGATCGAAAATATTATTTTAAGAATCGGGAATTTGATGTGGCCGATTACAATGACGGGGTTCTTAATATGAATGATTTGTGATACAATATCCTTTGTACTGAACTGGAAAAACGGTAAGAAAGGAATGAAATATCATGAAGAAAACAGGTGTGTTTTTGGCGGAAGGATTTGAAGAAATTGAAGGTCTGACAGTGGTGGATCTTCTGCGCCGGGCGGGCGTGGAGACAGTGATGATTTCCATTACAGGACAAAAGGAAGTGCAGGGTTCCCATAAAATCGGGGTTTTGGCGGATTGTCTGTATGAGGAAGTGGATTTTTCTGAATTAGACGGCGTTGTGCTGCCGGGCGGAATGCCGGGAACGGTGAATCTTGGGAACCATGCCGGTGTGAACCAGATAATCCGTTCATTTGCCGCAGAAGGGAAACTGGTGGCGGCAATCTGCGCGGCTCCCAGCGTTCTGGGCCAGGCTGGAATTCTGGAAGGAAAAAAGGCGGCATGCTATCCGGGATTTGAGGATAAACTGACAGGAGCCGAGGTTGTTTATGAAAAGGTAGCAGAGGCCGGAAATGTGATTACCAGCCGGGGCATGGGAACGGCAATTCCTTTTGGTTTAACACTGACTGCTTACCTGACTTCCGAACAGAAGGCGAAGGAGTTGGCAGAAAGCATTATCTATCGCTGCTAAGATATGTCTGACACACAGGAGGTTTGTTTTCATTGCGGCCCGCAGGCCGGAAATGTAAGAGTGGGAGTGTTTTCTGGCATGAAATCCCTTGGGGCGTCATATCCATGTAATAAAGAAATTTTGCTCTTGACAGAGTGGAAAAGGAGTCATTGCATTGCAGAAATTCAAACTGACATCGTGTGTTCTGGTACTCGTTTTATTTGCCGGTTCCTTTTTCCTGGGGCGGTTTGCAGCCCAGGTGGCCCCCACCGTAAGCACTGCCATCAAAAAGGATGCAGAGGGCAACTGGGGACTAAGTTTTCAGGAGGAGGGCAAGCCCCCGGTGGCTGACGCTTCCTGTGAGGAACTAAAGAAATACGACGCTTATTACATGGAAGATACATCGGAAAAGGTAATGTATCTGACCTTTGACTGCGGCTATGAAAACGGCAATACGCCAGCCATTTTGGATGCGCTGAAAAAGCATAAGATAAAGGCGGCCTTTTTTGTGGTGGGAAATTATCTCTCCACCAGTCCGGATTTGGTGAAACGCATGGTGGAAGAGGGACATATTGTGGGAAACCACAGTTACCATCATCCCGATATGACAAATATGGGAAAAGAGGATTTTGCCAAAGAACTGGGGGAACTGGAAACCTTGTATGAACAGACCGTAGGCAGCCCCATGGAAAAATACTACCGGCCGCCCCAGGGAAAATACAGCAATAACAGCCTTCAGATTGCCAAAGATATGGGGTATCAGACCATCTTCTGGAGTCTTGCCTATGTGGACTGGGATCAGAACAGTCAGCCCACCCATGAGGAAGCCTTTGAAAAACTTTTGAAACGGGCGCATCCGGGAGCGGTGGTGCTGTTACATAATACTTCGAAAACCAACGGAGAAATTCTGGATGAGGTGCTGACCAAATGGGAGGAGATGGGATACACCTTCAAATCTCTGGAGGAACTGCCCACAGCCTGACTGAATAGCAGGATTTGTTGGAATAAGGTTGACAAGCGGCATTCGTAGGGGTATCATACATACGAAAAAATATGCGTGATATGCCTACGGCCCTGAAAGGGCAGGACGGCAAGATGGAGGTTATGATGGAAATGGAGATGGAATTCCTGCGGAAGCTGCCGACGCCCGAAGAATTAAAGGGGCAGTTTCCGGTAAGCAGGCAGATTGCAGAGATAAAAGCAAAACGGGATGAAGAAATCTGCAGTATTTTTGAAGGAAAGGATCACAGGCTGCTTCTGGTCATCGGGCCCTGCTCCGCAGATCATGAGGACGCAGTTCTGGATTATATTCTGCGGCTTCGGAAGGTGCAGGATGCAGTGGCAGACAAAATTTTTATTGTTCCCCGTATTTATACCAACAAGCCCCGAACCATTGGCGTTGGTTATAAAGGCATGCTGCATCAGCCGGACCCGGAGAAAGAGGCTGATATGCTCAAAGGCATTATTGCCATCCGCCAGATGCATATGCGGGCGGTGGAGGAGACCGGTTTTACCTGTGCGGACGAGATGCTTTATCCGGAGAACCACAGGTATCTTTCCGATCTGCTTTCCTATGTGGCGGTGGGCGCCCGATCAGCAGAGAATCAGCAGCACAGGCTGACGGCAAGCGGCGTTGGGATTCCGGTTGGCATGAAGAACCCCACCGGCGGAGATTTTACGGTAATGATGAATTCCATCATTGCAGCCCAGTGCAGCCATACGTTTCTGTACCGGGGCTGGGAAGTAAAGACAGGCGGCAATCCCTATACCCATGCAATCCTGCGGGGATATGTGGACAAGTTCGGACGCAATATTCCCAATTACCATTATGAAGATCTGCAGTATGTACTGGAATTGTACGGGGAAAAAGAGATCTCCAACCCGGCGGTGATTGTAGACGCCAACCATTCCAATTCCGGGAAAAATTACTTAGAGCAGATTCGGATCAGCAAAGACATTCTGCACAGCTGCAAGGTTTCCGCCGATATCAGGAAACTTGTGAAAGGGCTGATGATTGAAAGCTATATCCAGGACGGAGCCCAGAAAGTCAGCGAGCACTGTTATGGAAAATCCATCACGGACCCCTGTCTGGGATGGGAGAAAACAGAAAAACTGATTTATGAACTGGCGGAGCTTTGGTAGGATTTTTGTATCACAGGCCGCAGACATTATGAAAACTCT
This sequence comes from Lachnospiraceae bacterium, assembly GCA_910575555.1. Taxonomy (GTDB): domain Bacteria; phylum Bacillota; class Clostridia; order Lachnospirales; family Lachnospiraceae; genus Petralouisia. The sequence goes on from CAJTFX010000040.1 coordinate 6,848, forward strand.
GAAAATAGTAATTGACAAATATTAGCAGCTATGATTTAATAAAGAAAGTGACAAATATAAAAGAAAGCGAGGTAAAATTATGATTACATTAAATACGATCGGCAAAAACAATTTCATCCGGACAGATGATAGATTTACCTCGGCGGCTGCAGGCAGGATTCCCCATTAAGTTCAGAGACAGTATTTGTGAGAGATTCAGAACAGGAATTGAATAGCAGCAATGTGTATGCATGTGTATCTGACCGCAGTTTGCGGCATATGTATGGAACAGTGAAAGTGACCCCGTGGTTTATCCACGGGGTATTTTTAGATCCCGGGAAAGGAGAGGGTTGGTTATGAAGAAAATATTCAAATATATCGGGCGCTACTGGTATGCCTACCTGTTTGCCATTGTCTGCATGGTGACGGCAATTCTTTTGGATATGCTGTATCCGTTGATCACGAAACGTATTGTGGATGATGTGATTCTTGGGGGCCAGGTGCAGCTTTTGGGCGGACTTTTAGGCGCAATTGCGGTGATCGGGGCAGGAAGGGCCGTAGGCGGTTATCTGAAGGAATTTACCTTTGACGTGGTCAGCGTTAAGATTGCGGCAAAACTGAGAAAAGATTTATTTGCCCACATTGAAAGCCTGTCCATGGACTATTTTGACGACACCAACACAGGAGAACTGATGGCAAGGGTGAAGGATGATGTGGACGCAGTTTGGAATGCCCTGGGGTATGTGGGCATGCTGATGATAGAAGTGACGATTCATGTGTCCATTGTCCTTTACTGCATGTTTACCCTGAATTGGAAGCTGGCATTTTTCCCTCTGGGAGTCATGCTTCTTATGGGAATTACAGCCGTGTTTATGGAGCGGAAGCTGAATGGAATTTATGAAGCCATCAGTGAAGAAAATGCAGAGCTGACCACCATAGCGGAAGAAAATCTGGCCGGCGTCCGTACAGTGAAGGCGTTTGCCAGGGAGAAATTTGAAATTCAGAAATTTCTTTCCCACAATCAGCGGTATTATGATTTAAACATGCAGCAGACCAAAATCCTGGTGCGGTATTATCCGGTGTTTCAGTTTACCGGAAAACTTTTACCGGTGGTTATGGTTATTATCGGAGGCGTACAGGTGATTCAGGGAGCAATGACGCTGGGAGGCCTGGTGGCGTTTATTGAGTACTGCAGAAACTGTGTCTGGCCCATGGAAATGCTGGGATGGCTGACCAATGACTTATCTTCCGCCGCAGCGTCGCTGAAAAAGCTCAACAAGATTTATCAGCAGAAATCTTCCATTGCAGAGAGAGAGCATCCGGTGGAATTAGAACAGGTAAAAGGCGAGGTTTCCTTTGAGCATGTGTCATTTGCCAGAGGAGGGCAGGAGATCTTAAAAGACATTTCCTTTCATCTGCCCCAGGGAAAAACACTGGGGATTATGGGAGCCACCGGAGCCGGGAAAACCTCTGTGGTAAATCTGCTGATGCGGTTTTTTGACGCAGAGGCAGGCAGCGTGAAATTAGATGGTGTGGATGTACAGGATTTATCCTTAAAACAGCTGCGCAGCAGCGTAGGCACAGTGATGCAGGATGTGTTTCTGTTCTCTGACACCATTTCTGAAAATATCCGGATGGGGCAGCGGAACACCATGGGCAGCCATGCAATGCTTCATGCGGCAGAGCTGGCCCAGGCAAGAAGGTTTATAGAAAATATGCCGGAAACTTATGAAACCGTTGTGGGAGAGCGGGGCGTGGGCCTGTCCGGCGGACAGAAACAGCGGATCAGCATAGCCAGAGCCATTGCAAAACAGGAACCGGTGCTGATTCTGGATGATTCCACCTCTGCGCTGGATATGGAGACAGAGTATGAGATTCAAAAAGCCCTGGAAACACTGGAATCCACCAAGATTATTATTGCCCACCGGATTTCGGCGGTGCGGAATGCAGATGAAATAATTTTCCTGGAAAACGGGCGGATTAAAGAGCGGGGAACCCATGAGGAGCTTTTGAAAAAGCATGGGCTGTATTACCAGACTTACCAGGCCCAGTACGGCAATGCAGTACAGCAGCCGGCAGTGTAATCGAAGAACCGGCAGCATAACCGAAGAATTAGTAAGATAGAAAGAAGGTGACTGGTTTATGGCAGTAAATTCATTCAGGGAAGATGAGCGGTTAGAGGGAATCGGAAAAGCCGAAACCCTGAAACGGTTGTTTTCCTATATGATTCGATATAAGCTTCAGATATTCGGAGTGGTGATCTGTATGATGATCACCGTGGGGATCAGCCTGATTAATCCGCTGATGATTGAAGCGGCGATTGACGTATATATTGCCGGCCGGGATATGAATGGCCTGGCAAAACTGGCTGTTTTTGCAGCAGCTTTGAATATCATTTTTATTATTATGGTTAAGATACGGATGTATGTGATGGCGAAGATTTCCAACCAGATTCTTCTGGATATCCGGCAGGAATTGTATGAACATATTCAGACCTTGTCCTTTTCCTTTTTTGACAGCCGTCCCACCGGAAAAATACTGGCGCGGATTATCGGGGACGTTAACTCCCTGAAAAACGTGTTGGTAAATGCGGTGACTACGCTGCTTCCGGATTTTATCACCATCTGCGGCGTGGTGGTGATTATGGTGGTGAAGGACTGGCGGCTTGCGCTGGCTTCTCTCAGCAGCATTCCCCTGATGGCGGCGTCCATCTGGCTGATTCAGAAATATACCCATGAGAGCTGGCAGATTTTCAGGAAAAAAGGCTCTAATCTGAATGCCTATGTACACGAAGGAATTGCAGGCATGAACGTGGTGCAGAGTTTTCATGCCCAGGAAGAAACCCAGGATATTTTTGCGGGTCTGGTAAAAGAGCATGAGCAGGCCTTTGTCCGGTCGGCCCGGGTGGCGGATTTGTTCGGAAGCTCGGTGGATTTTTGCTGGGGCATCGGAGCCATGATTCTCTACTGGGTGGGCATTCAGATGATCGGCGCAGAGTATGTAAGCGTTGGGCTGTTGGTGGCTTTTGGGACATATATCAACATGTTCTGGAATCCGGTTATGAATCTGAGCAATTTTTATAATCAGGTGATTACCAACCTGACGGCGGCAGAGCGGATTTTTGATATACTGGATACGGAGCCGGATATTTTTGACAGCGAAAAGGTGCAGGAATTGCCGGAGGTGGAAGGCCGGGTAGAATTTGAGAATGTGTCCTTTACTTATGATGAAGGAACCCCCGCAGAAACAAAAGTATTAGAAAATGTAAGTTTTCTGATTGAACCGGGAGAAACCATTGCGCTGGTGGGGCCAACCGGAGCCGGCAAAACCACGGTGGTGAACCTGATCAGCCGGTTTTATGAGATTCAGAACGGAAGAATTCTGGTGGACGGACAGGATATCCGCCATGTGTCTCTGGAAAGTTTACGCCGTCAGATGGGAGTGATGACCCAGGAGAATTTTATTTTCCAGGGAACCGTAAGGGAAAATATTCTCTATGGGAACATGGACGCCACGGAAGAAGAGCTTGTGGCGGCGGCAAAGGCAGTGAATGCTCATGAATTTATTCAGAAAATGGAGCATGGGTATGATACAGTGTTAAAGGAACGGGGCGCAGGATTGTCCATCGGCCAGAGACAGCTGATCGCATTTGCCCGGACTATGGTAAGCATGCCGAAAATTCTGATTCTGGATGAGGCCACCTCCAGTATAGACACTCATACGGAGCTTCTGGTGCAGCAGGGCATTGAGGCTCTTTTAAAAGGAAGAACCAGCTTCGTAATCGCCCATCGGCTGTCTACGATACAGAAGGCAGACCGGATTTTTGTGATTGATCAGGGCGGAATCTTAGAGCAGGGAAGCCCTGCAGAGCTGATGGAGAAAAAAGGACATTACTATCAGCTTTATATGGCCCAGTTTAAGGGAATAGCATAAGAACAAGGGCTGCTGCAAATACAGCTGATATGCAATAGGATGTCTGAATCTCCTGGTTTGCATAGAACAGCTGTTTGCAGCAGCCCTTGTTAAATGAGTCACAGTTACAACTGCCTTTATCCTTTTACGCCGCCGGATGCAAGGCCGCTGACCAGATTCTTCTCAATAATTGCAAACAGAACTACTACCGGAGCAATTGCGAAGAGAGAAGCTGAGAACAAATACTGCCATTCAATCATGTTATAACCGTTAAAGATATTGATACCAACGGTCAGAGGTTTGTTCAAATCGTCAGAAATCAATGTCAGGGCAACGGTATATTCATTCCATGCATTGATAAAAACAAAAATCAGCGTGGTAACAATACCGGGCGCAGCCACCGGAAGCAGGATCTTAATCATAGCTTCAAACCGGTTGCAGCCGTCAATTTTGGCAGCCTGCTCCATCTCGGAGGAGATGCCCATGAAAGTGCCCCGCAGCAGCCAGATGGTGAAAGCCTGGTTAAATGCTGCATTGATAAAAATCAGGCCCAGAATGCTGTTGGTCAGGTTCAGTGTCATCATAACCTTGTAAATACCAATCAAAAGAACCACAGGCGCAAACATCTGGGAAACAATGACAAATCCAAGGAAAGCAATGTCGCCTTTGAATTTCATCCGGGACAGCGCATATGCTGCAGGAATTCCGCAAAGCAAAGCAATAATCGTGGAACCGCCGGCAATCAAAATGGAGTTCATCATGTATTTTGCCATGGGAGCCCTGCTCCAGATATCTGCAAAGTTAGACCACAGAGCATTCTTCGGGACCACAGTTCCGCTTGCCGAGAATATCTCGGAACGGTCTTTCAGGGAAGTGCAGAACATGGCGAAATATGGATAAAGGATCAGCAGGCATATGAGAAATACCACCACATACAGGAGGATTCTCAATGCAAGCTTCTTGCCGTTTAAAGGCTTATGTGCAGTTTCTTTCATCTTATTCATCCCCCTTCCGCAAGGTTGCTACCATGTAAACAGTTGCGCAGACTAACAGTATCATAAATCCGATGACAGATACGGCTGCCGCTTCGCCCTGTTTGCCGTTATAGAAAGCCAGTTTATACAGGTAGGTAACCAGTGTGTCGGTTCGGTTGCCGGGATCTCCCTTTGTCATGTTCCAGATAATCGGGAACGAGTTAAATACATAAATGATATTTAATACGGTGCTGACAGTGAGAGAAGAGCTGACCAGCGGGATAGTGATTTTGAATAACTGCTGCCAGTAGTTGGCTCCGTCAACGGTTGCGGCTTCATAGTAGCTGCCGTCGATGGACTGTAAGCCGGACAAAACAGTAAAAGTAACAAATGGGATGGTAACAAAGATACCGCAGGCGATTTCCCAGGCAAACCAGGCGCCGGCGCTGGGAGTCCAGTTGACGGCATGGTCAATAATTCCAAGCCTCATCAGCAGAGTATTCAATGTGCCGTAGTCGGTATCAATGATAAATTTCCAAATGCTGGCCTGTACTACCAATGTGGTTGCCCATGGAAATACCACGATGGCCCGGGCAACTTTACGGCCTTTAAATGCATTGTTTAATAACAGTGCCAGAATAAATCCAAGGAGAGTGGAAAGTCCGACCACTGCCACGGTCCATACCAGGGTATTTTTTAACACCATGGAAAAAGTAGGAGTGGACAATATCTTGGAAAAATTGGCAAATCCGGTAAATCCTTTAATCAGTCCCGCCCTGCTGACTTTGCTTAAGGCCATCCGGAATACGAATACAATTGGAATCAGGATAAATACAAACATCAGCAAGACGCTGGGCAGTATCCAGATATAAGGTTCAATTTTTTGAATTATTTTTTTCACAGAAACACCTCATTAATTATGATAAAAGAGACCGGGGCGAAAGCCCGGTCTCCTGGTTTGTCTTAAGCGGGGCTTATGTGCTGTATCGTAAGACAGAGGTTATGGAGCGATTTCTGCCTGTAAGTTGTCAAGCTGTTCCTGAACGCTTTCGCCTAACAATGCGTTCTGTTCAGCACTGATAACGCCCTGTTTTACATCTGCCCATTCTGCCTTGGCAGTGGGATAGAATTTACAGCTGCCTACAATGTCAATCCATTCAGCCATGGATTCGTCTTTTGCTGCAAGTGTTTCGCCGCCGGTCTTGGTTGCTGGCAGGAAACCTTCCATCTCAACCCATGCAGAGTAACGTTCGTCCTCATAGAAGTAATCGAAGAAGGTCTTGATTGCTTCCAGTTCTTCGTCAGAATATTCGTTGTCGAAGCACATGAAACGGTCCATAACGCCGGCAGATACGGAAGTGCCGTTGTTGTTGGGGATAGGAGCCATGCCGTAGTTTACTTCATTGCCGCCGTCTTTTACATAAGTAGGAAGACTGTTGGGTGCAATCATCATAGCAACTTTGCCGGTTCCGAACATATCCTGCAAATCGTAACGTGTTTCATTGGCCGGGTCTGAATTGGTGTAGCCGTCTTTGATTAATTGAATTGCGTATTCAATTGCAGCTACGTTTTCCGGGCTGTTTAAGGTCCAGTTGCCGTCAGCGTCTGTGAAGTCGCCGCCGTTGTTCCAGATATAGTAAGCGAAAGCAGCCTGGCCTTCGTCTGTGGTCATATCAATACCCCATGGATAAACATCCGGATATTTCTCTTTGATCTTCTTGCAGGCTTCGGTAAGTTCATCCCATGTGGTAGGAGGAGCTGTAACGCCGGCGCCTTCTAAGATGTCTTTGTTGTAATACATTGCGCGTGCGGAAGCAAGGTCTGGAATCGCCCAGATGGTTCCGTCTACGTTGGACTGCTCTAAGAATGCTTCATACATCTTGCCGTAGGTCTCTTCAGAAACATAGTCCTGTGCCGGCAGGAGCAGGTCGTCTGCCTGATAATCTGCGAATACGTCGATATTCAGAATATCAGGAGCCTGATTGTTTGCAACGCGTGTATTAACTGTGGTAGAAATATCATTCCAGGAAATAACTTCTACATTGATGTCGATGCCCGAATTGTCTTTTTCAAAATCAGTTTCAAAGGTTTTCCACCAGTCAGCGGTGTTCTGTCCGTATTGAGCTGCAATCACGCTGAGTTCTATTTTGTCGCCGCTTGCTTCTTCTTTGTCATCAGCCTCGGTATCGGCTTTGTCATCAGCCTCGGTCTGAGCGTCCTGCTTGTCATTTGATTCAGATGATGAGGGAGAACTGCCGCATGCCGCAACGGATAAAGCGGTTGCCATACTAAGTGTGAGTGCGATAAATTTTTTCAGAGTTTTCTTTTTCATGTTTCTCCTCCTCCTTAATGGAAAGCACTGTACCTGCCGAAAAGGGTTATCCGTTCTGTGCAGTATGCCTGAAATATATGCAAAATAACAATTATGCTGCATAGCCCCCGCAAATAATCATTGCAAATAGCACAAAAGATAGATAAAAAATATTCCGGTATATGTACAAAGTGCTATAAAATTTAGTGACTTAATCTTAACATGTTATCGTCGATGTGTCAATATGGATTTTATACTGTTTTGAAAATATTTTTCATTATGAAAATTAACGAAAATGATCAATCAGTTTGAAACGGGCGATGAGGAAAAATAACATGGATGCTTCTGCGGCTTGACAGCCTGTAATAGCAAAACAGGAAAGAATAGCAGATACTCACAACGGGCATACTATGGAAACATTTTAAAAGTATTGAAACAATACCCGAAAAGGAGCGAATGCAGCAATGGAGAAACAAATCAATGCAAGAAAAGGAGCTGTCATCGGATGCGGATTCGTAGGGTCTGCCATCGCTTTTACCCTGATGCAGAGCAGGCTTTTTACAGAACTTGTGCTGCTGGACGTCAACTTTGACAAGGCAGACGGGGAAGCGAAGGATATTGCCCACGGAATTCCGTTTGCCGGACAGATGAAAATTTATGCCGGAACGTATGATGATATAGCAGACGCAGCCGTTCTTATTGTGACCGCGGGAGCAAACCAGAAGCCGGAGGAAACCAGGCTGGATCTGGTCAATAAAAATGTGGCTGTCTATCAGAGCATTATACCGGAAATTGCAAAACGGGAATTTCAGGGAATTCTTCTGGTGGTGTCCAATCCGGTGGATATCCTGACCTATGCAGCGGTAAAAATCGGCGGATTTCCGGAACAGAGGGTGCTGGGTTCCGGCACAGTCCTTGATACGGCGCGGCTGAAATATGCCCTCAGCGAACATTTGCGGGTGGACAGCCGGAGCGTTCACGCTTTTATTATCGGGGAACACGGAGACAGCGAAATTGCCGCCTGGAGCAGCGCAAATGTATCCGGCATTCCGGTGGATGATTTCTGTGAGATGCGCGGGCATTTTAATCATGAAGAAACCATGGACCGAATTGCAGAAAAGGTGAAAGACAGCGCTTATGAAATTATTTCCAAAAAGCAGGCCACTTATTATGGAATTGCCATGGCAGTGAAACGGATCTGTGAATGTATTGTCAGGGATGAAAAATCCATCCTGCCCGTGTCCTCTATGCAGCATGGGATTTATGGAATGGAAGGGATTGCCCTGAGCATGCCTGCGGTGGTGGGATTAAAGGGCGTGGAATCCCATGTGCCCATTGCCCTGGATGAGGAAGAAATGGAGATGCTGAAACGTTCGGCGGATACGCTGAAGGAAGTGATTGGGAGCTTGGATTTGTCTTAGAGCATTTTTCGAACACGCTCTGTTACTACAGCGAACAATAGCGAACAATCTATATTGCAATACACAGGAACTGCCGGATTGCCCTTTGGCGAAACAAACGGTTCAGGGGCGTATTGCGTGGGGCGAAATCCACTGCTAATGGAGTGTTAAATTTCATTTTGCCTTGACAGAAAATAATTTTACCGTTATACTGAACAAAAATAAATTTCAGGAGGAACATGTATGTTAAATGTAATTGTAATGGAGAATGCTGCAAAATAAATATTGCACAGGCAGGTGTTGTTTTGGTTCAGGCTTGAAGTCTGTCCAGTTTCAAACAGCGCAGACTGCCGTAATTTCGCCTTACAATTGCTGAATCATGATGTGAATTCTGTCCCTCAGTGGAATGCCTGACGCATTCCTGATGTTGTCGGAGATTAAAAGCATGGCTGTATGGCTGTGCTTTTTTTGTGCAGCAGGACGCCGGTGCCTGTTCTCTTTGTTCTGGGCCGTTGTCAGAAAAGCTTTGTAAGGCCAACCAGAATGGAAAAAGAAAGGATCAGCCATGAATTATGAATCACAAATCGAATTTGACAAAATAAAGGAATTGTGGGCAAATCTTGCAGTGACAGAGGCTTCCAGAGACAAAATAAGAAATGCGTCTTTCTTTTTATCAGAAAGCGAATTGAGAAAACAAATCAAAGATACTACCAACAGCCGGAAGCTGATGGAGTGCTTCGGTGCGCCGCCCTTGCAGAATGCAGAGGAAATCAGGGAAATTCTGATGATTTCCCAGACAGGGGACTGTCTGCTGCCCCGGCAGTTAGAACAGGCGGGAACATTTCTGGCTGCAGTCCGCCGGCTGAAAGATTATCTGAGCCGGGGAAAAGTTAATGAAAATCCTCTGGCTTACTATGAGGAAAATCTGGATTCCCTGGAAGAACTGGCAGGAGAAATCAGCCGGCAGATCCGAAATGAATCTGTGGACGATTACGCGTCCGGAGAGCTTTGCCAGATTCGCAGCCAGATGGTAAAATGCCGGGAAAAGATGAAACAGAAGGCGGAGCAGGTGATGCGCGCCAATAAAAATGTTATGGCCGACAATTACTGCACCCTCCGCAGCGGCAGGATATGCGTACCGGTAAAAAAAGAATACCGGATGAAAATACCGGGCAGTGTGATAGATAAATCGGCCACTGGAAACACATTGTTTATTGAGCCGAATGCCGTTTTAAGCTGCTATGAAGAACTGCAGCTATTAAACATTCGGGAAGAAAATGAAGTGTATCGGATTCTGTATACGCTCACCGCCATGGCTTCGGACGCCGCCCCAAAAATACAGGAAAATATCAGAATTATGGAGAAACTGGATTTTATCTTTTCCAAGGGAAAACTAAGCATGGACTTAAATGGCGCAGAACCAAAAATCAATACGGAGCGCAGGATTATTCTGAAAGATGCCAGACATCCGCTGATGGATGCCGGAATCAATGTGCCGCTGCAGTTTGAACTGGGCGGGGAAGTGCGGGGCATTGTAATTACCGGACCAAATACAGGGGGAAAAACGGTTGCAATCAAGACGGTAATGCTGAACTGCATGATGGCTCAGTGCGGGCTGCATCCTGCCTGCAAAGAAGCCGATATCTGCATGAATGATTCCTATTTGTGCGACATTGGCGACGGGCAGAATCTGACAGAGAATTTATCCACTTTTTCAGCCCACATTAAAAATGTACTGGAAATTCTGAAAGAAGCCGGCAAAGACAGCCTGATTATTATGGATGAATTAGGCTCCGGCACTGACCCGGCAGAGGGCATGGGAATTGCGGTAGCCGTGTTGGAGGAACTCCGAAAATCCGGGGCAAATTTCCTGGTTACCACCCATTATCCGGAAGTGAAGGAATATGCAAAGAAGGCTCAGGGCATGATCAATGCCAGAATGACTTTTGACCAAGAGACGCTCAAGCCCGCTTATCAGATGGTGCTGGGAGAAGCAGGGGAAAGCTGCGCTTTTCTGATTGCAGGCAGATTGGGGATGCCGGACGCGGTTCTTGAGACGGCAGTCCGGGCTGCTTATGGGGAAGAGGCAGTCCGGGCATACCGCAGCAACAAGAGGGGAGCCGTAGAAAATCCAGCCCCAAAGAACGGTTTTTTGGAATCATATTCTGCAGTGCAGCCGGAGGACGAAAAAGGTCAGGGCGGCAGAAACCGAAATAAAATTATCAAAGCCAGGAAAAAACATCCGGCAGATTCCGTCCCGCGATACCAGACAGGAGACAGTGTGATGGTCTATCCTGATAAAAAAATCGGAATTGTCTGTATGCCGGCCAACGAAAAGGGCGTGTTAAGAGTGCAGATGCCCCATAAAAAAATATGGATTAACCACAAACGGGTAAAACTCCATGTGCCGGCCTCCCAGTTGTATCCGGAGGATTATGACTTTTCCATTTTGTTTGATTCGGTGGAACACCGGAAAGCCCGGCATAATATGGAGCGGAAATATACCGAAGAAATCATTCAGTACGAGGAGCTGTAATTGCCGAATCAAAGAAACAGGCAGCATATATGTCCGCAAACGGCGGTGTATACCGGCTTCAGGATGTTTTTGCAAAATAAAGGCAGACATGTTATAATCTATGAAAATTAAAAGATCCGTTATTAAAAAGGAGCATATCGCATATGAAGTTTATCTCATGGAATGTAAACGGCCTGCGGGCCTGTGTTCAGAAGGGATTTCTGGACTTTTTCAAAGAAATGAATGCAGACTTTTTCTGCATTCAGGAAACCAAGCTGCAGGAGGGCCAGATTTCCCTGGATTTGCCGAACGAGTATGAAGGCTACTGGAATTATGCCCGGAGGAAGGGGTATTCCGGTACGGCAATTTTTACAAAGCATAAGCCTCTGTCGGCAGCTTACGGAATAGGAATAGAGGAGCATGACACAGAAGGACGGGTCATTACGCTGGAATACGAGGATTTCTACCTTGTAACCTGTTATACCCCCAATTCCCAGAATGAACTGGCAAGGCTTCCTTACCGCATGGAATGGGAGCAGGCAATCCTTGCGTATCTGGACGGGCTGAAGGAGCAAAAATCTGTTATTTACTGCGGCGATCTTAATGTGGCTCATCAGGAGATTGATTTGAAGAATCCCAAAACCAATCGGAAAAATGCCGGATTTACCGATGAGGAAAGAGAGAAGTTCTCCAACCTTTTAAGTCACGGTTACGTGGATACGTTCCGGTATTTTTATCCGGAATTGGAGCAGGTATATTCCTGGTGGTCTTACCGGTTTAAAGCCCGGGAGAAAAATGCAGGATGGCGGATCGACTATTTTGTAGTGTCGGAGGATTTGAAGGACAGGCTGAAAGATGCGAAAATCCATACGCAGATCTTTGGTTCAGACCATTGTCCGGTGGAACTTGAGATAGAAGGAGAAAGCTGAATATCTGCGGCCAGGGAGAGTTGCTTTGGCGGTTAGGAACTGTTAAGAAATATTACTCCGGCGGATGTTTCTTAATGGTTCCTTAAATATTCAGGAAAGGAACAGAAATGGAAAAAGGAGAAATCAGGCTTCGGAAGGTTATCGTGCATATTTTGGATTCCACAGTGGGAGTGCCGGTTCTTTCCGACGCCCTGTTGGATTACGGTTCCGATTTCGGAGATTTTCTGCAGGAGCATATTTACCGGGTGGAAACTACAGATGAGAAGAAAACCTGTCAGTTTTGCAGGGAGGAATCCCAGGTATATCAAAAGATAGCCGCTTTTGCGGAATCCGGATTGGAGGAGGAAACATTTATAGAAATCAGCCGGAATATGGCAGCCTGGCTGTATGAAATTATGAATCAGAATATTGAGATTCCACAGGCGGATTTTGTGGTGGTTCTGTTTGAAGCAAAACTGGGAATGTATCTTGCGCTGCTGAAAATGGATTACAGAACCTCCTATACCCATCAGACCCACTCTGATGCATTTGGAAATGCCAATGAGATTATTAAATTTCGGGCGATCCTTCCCACAGAAACCCAGAAATTATCAGAGGCTGCAATCATCAGTCTGTCAGATTTCACGGTTATTCTGACAGAGAAAAAATATCCTGTTAACGGCGTAAAAACCAATTATTTTTCAAAAATATTTTTAAACTGCAGCGGAGCCCTGTCTCCCAAAACCCAGCTTTCCATTGTTACCCGGGCCATTGACACGGTGCAGAAAAAGTATTGTAATGAGGGGGAGCAGTTTGAGGCGCAGATGGAAACCAAGCAGATTATACACAGCCAGTTAGCGGAAACAGGCGCAGTGTCTGTGCCCTTTGTACTGGATCAGGTTTTTAAGGAAAAAGAAGAGTACAAAGAAGAAGTGCAGGAAAAACTGGAGAAGTATCAAATGGGGCCGGATGTGAGAATTGAACCTCAGGCGGAGAGCACAGCCAGAAAATTTGGAAAGCAGCACCTGACCACAGATACCGGAGTGGAAATTAAAATTCCTATGGAACAGTATCAGGATGGGGAGCATATTGAATTTATCACCAATCCGGATGGAAGCATTTCGATTTTAATCAAGAATGTGGGGCGTATTACCTCAAAGTAAATTTTTCGGTAAAGACCTGTATTTTTAGGATCATTTCATCATGCAAAGAAGCGCAATCTTTATGACAAGGGGCGCTTCTTTTTTTGCAGATTTTCTTATGACAAAAACTTTGCCTATAGGAATTTCCACTTTGACAGTGGAAATTCTGCGGATTGAATAATTGGCGGAAACTTATAAAATGGAAGTATGCGGGAGAGCATATAGGTTTGCTGTTTTTTTGAAAAAGGGAATTTGCCGGCAAATCATCTTGCTCACAGGTATAGATCAAAAAAAGAAGGAAGGAGCAGATTTATGAAACGAATTGTATTGCTTTGCGCAGCGGGCATGTCCACCAGTCTTTTAGTGAGAAAGATAAGGGAGGCGGCCGAGAAAAAAAATTATGAATGCACTGTGAACGCTTATGCCATTGCGGAGGCAGAGAGTTTTAAAGATTCCGCGGATATTATGCTGTTGGGGCCCCAGGTGAGGTTTCAGCTGAACAATGTGAAGGACGCTTGTCCGGGGGTTCCTGTGGAGAGTATTGATCCTGTGCTTTATGGACAGATGAACGGGGAAAAAGTACTTGAGCATATCATAAGTATTTTAGGAGAGTAAAAATGGAAGAGATTTTTTTTCAGATTATTTCACAGGTGGGAATGGCAAGAACCAATTACATTGAGGCAATCCACTGTGCAAAATGCGGCGACTTTGAAGGCGCTCGAAATATGATAAAAGAAGGCAGAGAATATTTTATTAAGGGTCATCAGATTCATGCGGAACTGATATCAAAAGAGGCGGCTGGTGAACCTGTGGAAACCGGAATGTTTTTAATGCATGCAGAAGATCAGCTCATGAGCGCGGAAATGTTTTCTATTTTGGCGGATGAATTTATTTCGGTTTACAAATCAATGGAAGATAGAGAAAGGAGCCGGAAATGAAAGGAATAGAGAATTTTTTCAGTAATGTTGTGGGCAAGTTCAGTGAGAGGGTAATGGCCAACAGAGTAATTCAGGCTTTGTCAGGCGCCTTTGTCATGGTGATGCCCATTACCATCGGAGTGGCGGCTATTGCGGTGGCGGCAAATCTCCCCATACAGCCGTGGCAGGACCTTCTCACAGGCGCAGGCATAAATACAGCGGCCAACGATTTTATTTCCCTGACACTTTCTCTGCTGGCAATTTATATTGTGGGGGCGGTTGCTTATAAGTATACGTATTCTATCAGAAGCAAAGAGGCAATGATGGTGACCCTGATTACTATCGCATGTTATCTCGCCCTTATTCCGATTCAGGCCAGCGAACAGGGAGTCACTATGATCGAACTTGCGGATCTTGGGAGCAACGGTATTTTTGTTGCAATGCTGATTGGTATTATCATACCTGCAATATATCATAAACTGATGGAACTGAAGATCAGCATTAAGATGCCGGATACCGTTCCGGAAAATGTTTCCCAGGCGCTGTCGCCGACTTTTGTGAATATGATTATTTTTACCGGTGTATTTGCCGTGAGGTATGTATTTACCCTGACTCCGTACGGAGATATTTTTAATTGTATTTCAACTTTGATTCAGGCGCTGATTCTCAATGTGGGCGCGTCTGCATGGGGAATTATTCTGGTGCAGACAGTTACGGTATTTCTCTGGTTTTTCGGTATTCATCCTGCAACCTTAAGTGCAGTTGCAATGCCGGTGCTCATGGGAACCATGCCGGCGAATATTGAAGCTTATGCAGCAGGGAAGCCTCTTCCGTTTCTGGCGGCAGCAGTGGTTTATTACGTTCTTGTTAATGATGCCGTTGGCAATACACTTGCCCTTTCTTTAAATACGCTTTTTGCAAGATCAGAAAAATATAAGGCTATGAAAAAACTGGTGATTCCGGCAAATATTTTTAATATTAATGAACCGGTGATCTTTGGTTTTCCAGTTATGCTGAATCCTTTGTATTTTATCCCGCTGATTTTGGCAACCTTAGGAAACGGAATGATTGCGGTGCTCTATATGAAATTGATTACAATTCCGGTAAATCCAGCCGTTTATCTGGCATGGGTGACGCCCAGGCCGGTGTTTACATTCCTTGCAGGAGGCTGGCAGTTCCTGCTTCTGTGGGTGGTTTGCCTTGTCTTTGACTATATCGTCTGGTATCCCTTCTTCCGGGTGGATGACAGGAAAGAATATGAGAAGGAACAGCAGATTGCCAGGAAAAACAGCGCGTCAACTTAGAGTCTGTTTGAAAGAGCAGAAGGGCTGTGTCAGGCTGCTGAAGCAGATATAGAGAAAATCAGGAAAGAAAGGAGATAGGAATGGGATTTTCAAGGGATTTTTTGTGGGGCGGGGCCACTGCAGCCAATCAGTTGGAAGGCGGTTTTGCCTGCGGCGGCAGAGGGCCGGCCACTTCGGATATTATGACGGATGGAGCCGGGGACCGAAAGCGGAAGCTGACCCTAGAGCTTTCAGACGGAACGAAAAAAGTGTTTAGCCGGGAGCGTGACGGACAGCGCATTCCAAAAGGATGTAAAGGATATTATGATTCCGGCTGTTATTATCCCAGCCATCAGGCAGTGGATTTCTGTCATCACTACAAAGAAGATATTGCATTAATGGCAGAAATCGGGTTTCGGGCATTCCGTATGTCCATAAGCTGGACAAGAATATTTCCCCAGGGGGAAGAGGAGCAGCCTCTGGAAGAGGGTCTGCAGTTTTATGATGATGTGTTTGATGAATTAATAAAATATGGAATAGAACCGGTGGTAACGCTGAATCATTATGATATGCCGCTGCATCTTGCAAAAATGTACGACGGATGGCACAGCCGCAGAACCCTGGATTGCTTTCTCCGTTTCTGCCGTTTCGTTTTTAAGCGATACAGCAGAAAAGTGAAGTACTGGATGACATTTAATGAAATAAACTTTATGCAGGATTATGTGACCCTGGGAATGTCTGATGCGGCAGATTATGGACGCAGGCAGCAGGCTGTATATCATTTGCTGCTTGCCTCAGCAAAGGCTGTCAGATTGGGGCGGGAGATCAATCCGGAGTTTCGGATTGGCTGTATGGTCAATGCCATTTTGCTTTATACGAATACCTGCAATCCAAAAGATGCGCTTCTTCAGGTACAGGAGAGCCGTGAAGTCAGGGACTTTTATCTGGATGTGCAATGCAGGGGCGCCTATCCCAATTATAAATTATTGGAACTGGAACGGAATCAGGCTGATCTCCGGAAAGAAGCTGGAGATGAAGATGCGCTTCGTCAGGGAACGGTGGATTTTATTGGATTCAGTTATTACAATTCCAGTGTGGTTTCAGCGGAATCCAAAGCGCGGGCGGCAGAGGGAAATCTGTACCGCGGAGAGAAAAATCCTTATCTTTCGGAATCCGAATGGGGATG
The DNA here is from genome assembly GCA_910575555.1 of Lachnospiraceae bacterium. Classification (GTDB taxonomy): domain Bacteria; phylum Bacillota; class Clostridia; order Lachnospirales; family Lachnospiraceae; genus Petralouisia. The sequence goes on from CAJTFX010000040.1 coordinate 23,375, forward strand.
GGCTATTGATCCGCTGGGTTTAAGAGTCTTATTGAATCAGCTTTATGACAAATACAGGCTGCCCCTGATGATTGTGGAAAACGGTCTTGGAGCAGAGGACAGTGTGGATGAATGCGGAAAGATACAAGATTCATACAGAATCTCCTATCTGAGATCCCACATTACAGAAATGAAAAAAGCGGTGGATAAAGACGGTGTGGAGCTGTTGGGATATCTGCCCTGGGGCTGCATTGACCTTGTTTCAGCGGGAACCGGAGAGATGAAGAAACGGTATGGTTTTATTTACGTGGATATGGATGATAAGGGAAATGGAACCAAAGAAAGAAGCCGGAAAGAATCTTTTTTCTGGTATCAGAAGGTAATCCAGTCAAACGGAGAGGATTTGGATTAATTGGGAAACTGCATTCCGGAATCGTGTAAATAGAGGAAATGGGTATGGATCATCTGGATAAAATGGAAATTTTGCAGATATTGAGCATGGAAAAATATATTCCTGCCAGAAAACTTGCAGAAAAGAGTAAGATAGGAGAAAAAACTCTCCGCAAGCGGATGAAGGAACTGAAGGAAGAGCTGGAACGCAACGGGGCGTCCATCGAAATCAAGCATGGACAGGGATATAGGCTGAAAGTTGAGAAGCCGAAACAGTTTTTACAGTGGGAGAAACGTCTGCAGGAATCGGAACAGAAGGTGCCTAATACCCCAAGAGAACGTATTCGGTATATCCTGCTTCTTCTGCTCAGCAGCACGTCTTACGTGAAACGGGAGATGATAGGGGACTTCCTTTATATTTCGGAGCAGTCGGTTTCCCAGCTTTTAAAGTATGTGGAATTTATTTTTGAGAAATATGATTTGGCTCTGGAGAAAAAATCCAGATACGGCATGCGGGTGCGGGGACATGAATTTTCCAAGCGTCAGTGTATCATGAACCATTATCTTCTGACAGGCAGTGATTGGCGGCTGTTGGATCAGAAGGTCTGTGCAGAAAGGGTGAGCCGGGGAGATATCCTTTCTGATATCATAATGGAAGAGAGGCTGTCTTTCACCGAACTGGCCTTAAAATATTTCATTGATTATATTTATGTTACGGAGCGCCGCATTCGGCATGGATTTTGCATAGAAACATGTACGGATAAAAACATTGATGAAGAAAATATGCAGATAGCAGAAAGGATTCTGCTTCAATTGAAAAAAAGAGGGGTGGGAGTGTCCCTGAAGAAAGCGGAAATTGCCTATACAGCATTATATCTACAGGGCAATTGTATTCAGCAAATGGACGGCGCAGTTACCAAAAACATGGTTATTGATGAGAGAATCGACAGCCTGACCGAAGAAATTTTAAAAAGCATTTACTGCACATATCAGGTGGAGATGCGGGGGAACCTGAATCTGCGGATGTATTTAAACAGGCATATGGTATCCCTGGATATCCGCCTTACCTACGGAATTGCGGTTAAGAATCCGCTTCTTCAGGAAATCAAAGAGAAATATTTCTTTCCCTATCTGCTGGCCTCCCAGGCTGCTGTTGTGCTGAAGGGACATTACAAAAAAAGCCTTTCCGAAGATGAAATTTCGTATCTGGCAATGATTTTTGAGGCGGAGCATCTTCAAAACGGGGATAGGCAGAAAAAGAGCAAGGTGCTTTTGGTCTGTGCAACAGGAAAAATTAGCGCAAGATTCTTATTGCTGAGCCTCCAGAAAAAATTTTCCGGCTCTATCGACCAGATTGAACTTTGCAGTCTGTATGAACTGGAGCAGCGTGACTTGAAAGAATTTGATTATATTTTTTCAACAGTGCCTATTGACAAGAAGGTAAATATTCCAATTATTATTCTGCATGATTTCGGCACTCAGTTGGAACTGGCAAAAGTACAGAAAGCAATGGATCATTCTTATATTCAAAGATTTTTCAAAAAGGAGTTTTTCTTTACGGACGTTTCCGGAGAAACGAAGGAAGAAGTCATCAAAGAACTGTGCAGGCGGGTTGGGCAAATCCGGCCGTTGCCGGAGGATTTCTGTGAATCAGTATTATTCCGGGAATCGATGGGAAGCACAGATTTCGGTAATATGATGGCAATTCCCCATCCATACGAGAAAAAACTGAAAGATAACCTTGTATGCGCAGCGGTTCTGAAACGGCCGGTTCTCTGGCAGATTAATCAGGTTCAGCTTGTGATTTTATCAGCGCTGAACGGTTCCCAGGGGAGTGAGATTCAGAAGTTTTTTGAGATGGTGTCAAAATTGATGCTGAGAAAGGATTTGATCGATGAAATTATCCGGGAACAGGCATATGAAACGCTTTGTGATATTCTGGAACGTATGTGATGGCTGAGTTTGCAGCTCCTTATTTGTGAAAGAAAAGAACGAAAGCGCAAAACAGGTAAAAGAGATCACCGAGTATTTATAACAGTGTATAAAAATTTTCCCCCGGACTGACTGTGTTCCGGGGGCTTATCCGTTGAGGGAGAAATATCCAGGCTGGCTGTCGGCGCCGTTGCTGTTTGATTATAAGCAAACTAATTCCAGAGCTGGAATTTTGGCGCAAAGCCTCTTGAATTTATAAGGATTCTTTAAACAAAAACTTAAGAAACCTTTAATTTTATTCCACAGGTATGGGAAACCTTTTTCTTTTGCAGTATCATAACGGTATCATTTGCAGCAGGGAGGTTGTCAGAATGAAAAGGAAAGCGGTAATCAAAGAAGCAGGTTTTATAGCTGCAGCGATAATTTTTATGGCGGCGGCAATGGGAGGAATCTGGAAAGTAAACTCCAAAACCAACCGTCTCCATGAGGCGGTCCGCCAGTTTGAGTCCATACAGGAAAATATGCAGAAGGAATGGCAGAAAGCATCCGCGCAGAGCGGCAGTCAGGTCAGCAGCTATATTCCGGATTTGAAGCCTCATAAAGAAGGGTGGAAAATCACTCAGTTTGGCGACGTTATGCAGCAGCAGGAAATGTGTTATACGATAACCACGGACACCGGGCTTGTGATTGTGGACGGCGGACAGGCTTATGAAGAAGAAAAGCTGCGGGAAATCATTGCAACGTACGGCAATCATGTGGAAGCATGGATTCTGACCCATCCCCATCCGGACCATATAACATCCTTTTTAAATATTTATGAAGATCTTCAGGGAATTCAGATTCACCATGTTTATACCATCCAACTGCCGGATATGGAAACTCTTAAGAAAAATGCATCCTGGGAAGATTACAGTGATTTGGAGCGGTTCCGTTCTCTGGATATCCCCGGTCTGGAATATCTGCACAAAGGTGACAGGATACATGTGCTGGGACTGGAGCTGGAGGTGCTCAGCGCGTATGATGAAACAATTGATAAGCTGTCCAATGATTTGATGAACGACGGTTCTTTGCTGTTTCGGGTAAAGGGCAGAGAGGAATCCATGTTATTCTGCGCCGATGTGGGAAGCGCGGGAGGCAGGACGGATAAAGTCAGAAAACGCATGACGGAATATCTGGTGGAAACGTACGGGGACAGCTTAAAGTCCGATTATGTTCAGATGGCTCATCACGGTTTTCAGGGGCTTGGCCGGGAGTTTTATGAAAAGGTAGATCCGAAAGCAGCCTTTTTTGACGCTCCTTACTGGCTGATGAACGGAGAGTCTGAATTCAGCTCCAAAGAGAAGGAGGACATGATTCTGGATATGGGAAAAACGGTATACAGCTATTACACCGCGCCCAATCAGATTTTGCTGAAATAACATTGTACAAAAAAGAGGTTTTCTTGTATAATGGAACAAGGGGTGAAGAAATGATTTTATTTTTCGCAGCGCTTATGCTTCTTGCCGTCCTGGGGCTTCGGAAGGCAGATGGCGGATCACGGTTTTATATGTCCGTGGAAATGACAGGCAGCATCAAAGGATTTTTTCTTGTAATGGTGTTTTTTACCCATATCTGGACTTACACAGAATTTACAAATGCATATCTGGATCGCCCTTACCAGGTTCTCAGACAGATTGGGCAGTGCATTGTGGTAATGTTTCTCTTTTATTCCGGTTATGGAGTGATGGAATCCATCAAAGGGAAAGGACAGGCATATGTCAGGCAGCTTCCCCGGCAAAGATTTTTGAAGGTGCTACTGCAGTTTGACTGTGCCATGCTTTTGTTTTTGGCATGCAGGTATCTGGAGGGAGCCCGTTACAGCCTGAAAAAAGTGCTGTTGGTCTTTACCGGTTGGGACAGTGTGGGGAACAGCAATTGGTATGTGTTCTGCATTCTGTGGCTGTATCTGTTTACGTATGCGTCCTTTCGGATTTGCAAAGAAAGCCATGTAAAGGCGGCCCTGGGAGTGCTTTTGCTGTCTTTAGCGTACATTGCTGTTTTGCGGCTGCTGGGAAAAGAGGACTGGTGGTATAATACCGCTTTATGTTATTCCTGGGGAATGCTGTTTTCCCTGTATCGTACCAGAATAGAAAAGCTGGTGAACCGGAACTGGGGAACCTGGGCGCTGACGCTTTTGCTGTTTGCAGCCGGATATCTGTCTGTGTATTTCATAGGAAATGAGCATTTTGCCGTATACCAGTGGTGGGTATTCACCTTTGCCGGACTGACGGTGGTATTTACCATGAGGATTGTGATAGACAGCCGGCCTTTGCAATGGCTTGGCAGAAATTTGTTCGGACTGTATATTCTGCAGAGACTTCCGATGATTATGCTGAAACCCTGTCTGCTGACAGGCGAACCCTCCGATCTGAGGAAATACGGATATGTCATTCTCTGCTTTGGGATTACTTTGGTTCTTGCAGTGGCCTTCCGGGAAACGGCGGGGCGGATGGTGGATAAATGGCTATAGCGAACAATCTGTATTTCGATACACAGGGACTGCCGCATTAAGAAATGCAACTACAGGATATGGTAGCTTGTAGTTGCATTTCTTAATGCGGCAGTCCCGTTTGGCATGAGCATCTGCAGAATCCAATGCTTTTATTTTCATAACCCTTGACAATATGGGATCAGGAAAATTATAATGGTATTTATTACTCCGGCGGTTAAATATCGCAGTATCTTACTTGCCCAAACCCCCATCTGCTGCGTTGTCATCAATCGCTGTAGCACTCGCTACAGCTAAAATCTTCCGCCTTGCATATGAAGATTTGTTCTGCGTAATCTACTGTGATATTTAACCGCCGGAGTAATAATCATGGGGCAGTATGCCATAAGAAGCAATAAAGATTAAAATATAGAAGGAACCATGACAGATTTTGAACAGAAGAAAGGTGTGGAATATGAAAAGAACAAAACAGATTACAGGCATTTTATTATCATTCCTGTTGCTGTTTGGCCTGTTTGCGCCAATGACGGCCCATGCAAGCGGAACAGTGACTATTTCGGTAACTTCGTCCACAGTAGGCGTGGGAGATACCGTAACGGTAACTGCCTGGGCGTCAGGCCCCAACGGAGAAGCAGCCATTGCCAAAATGGGATTTAATTACGACAGCGGGAAATTCTCCTTCGTAAGCTGCAGCGAGGCAGATTATACAGGCGGCAGTGACGGCTATGTTGGAGTGAGCGGAAACAACGTGTCCATTACGCTGAAAGCAACGGCAGCGGGAATTGCCTCTGTTACCGTCAGCGGTTCCAACGGTGTAAGCGTCAGTGACGGAACAGTGGAATACGGAGAGCTTACAGCAGGAGGCACCAAGATTACGATAAATGAAGGAACCGGCGCAGGAAATAATGAAACAGAGAATGGGGATACTAACAGCGAAACAGATAACGCCAACAAATCAGAAGACAACAGCCTTGCATCCCTGTCTATTTCTCCAGGTACGCTGTCTCCGGCTTTTCAATATTCTGAAACAAATTATACTGCAGCCGTAGCAGAAGATGTCACAAGCGTTACGGTGAATGCAAAACCCTCCAATGAGAAGGCGAAGGTGGAATCCATCACCGGGGCAGATAATCTGCAGCCGGGACAGAATACGGTCAGCATTGTGGTGAAAGCAGAAAACGGAAGCGTTGCTACCTATAAGATTATAGTGACCAGAGGCGGAGAAGGCGCTGCAGCTTTGGAGACTCCTCCGGAAACTCAGGATGAGACAGTTTCCCAGGAAAATCCCCAGGGAATTACCATTAACGGGCATCCCTTTGATTTGGCAGAGGCAATTCCGGAGGATGCGGTGCCCCAGGATTTTACGAAAACAACAGTAACCTGCCAGGGAAAACAGGTAGAGGGACTGCAGTTTGACAAAGGCGCGCTGAAACTGGTTTACCTTACTACACCCAGCACTGAAGTAAAAAATACCCTTGCAGTTTTTGATGAAGCAAGCGGAAGCCTTTACCAGTTCCGCAAAGTAGCAATCGGAGAAAAATATATCATTTTATTAGATCCTCCGGCAGAACCGGGGCTTTCCCCGGATTATACCCGCACAGCAGCGGCGGTGGAGGGATTTGAAAATGTTCCTGTATTTGTAAAAGGAGAGGCCGCGCCGGCAGCAGCGCCGGAGGGAGAAGCCGCAAATCCGGAAGGAGAGACTGCAAATCCGGAAGAGACAGCCGCAAATCCGGAAGGGACAGCCGCAAATCCGGAAGGAACAGCAGAGTTTTCCCTGGTATACGGCGTCAGCAGTTTTGGAAACATGGGCTGGTATCAGTATGATACGGCAGAAGGATTTTTTCAGCGGTATGTCCAGACCAAAGCTGTACAGGAAACGCCCCAGGAGGAGGGAGAGACAGACAGCAGTGTGGAAATGCAGAGCCTTCAGAATGCATATAAAGATTTGGAAGAACAGTTAAATGAGAAGAAATCCAGCTCCAGGAAAACAACGGCTATTATGGTATTTGTGATTGCCGTGCTGCTGGTGGTGATTGTCAATCTGATTCTGCGGGGCAGACCGGGAGATTACGATGAAGATGAGGACGATCTTTTTGAGGACGCCCCCAAACCGAAGAAAAGAACCAAGGTGAGCCAGGAAACCAGGCCCATGCCTTTCGCAAAACAGGAAACCAGGAAAAAGCAGGATACACTGGCTGATCCGATTTCCCGGAAAAAATCCGAATATCCGGCGGCCTCCGGTTCCCAGAAGAAACCAGAACAGACCGGTATTTCCGGCGCCCAGAGAAAGTCAGAACAAGCCGGCGGTCCCGGTTCCCGAAGAAAATCAGAGATGCCGGCCATGCCCAAGATACCGGATTTGCCCAAAATCCCTGAGATGCAGAAAGCGCCGAAAGCCTCTGTGCCGCCCAGAATGCCGGAAACGCCGGCAGCGCCTTCCAAGACAGAGGTACCGCCGGTTCCGGCTATGCGCAAAAAGCCTGCGGCTCCGGCAGCGTCCAGAAAGCCGGCGCCTTCCGCGGCTCCGAAAGCGCCGGAAGGAAAGGATGATTTTGAAGTGATAGATCTGGAAGATTTGTAGGAATCAGGATTACAGGAGACATATGTATATAGAGATTGATTTTAACAGTGACGAGGCAATTTATATGCAGCTTCGCAATCAGATTGTGCTGGGAATTGCCACCAATCAGTACCAGGAGGGAGAATCCCTTCCTTCGGTGCGCCAGCTTGCCGAGAGCATCGGAATTAACATGCATACCGTAAATAAAGCATATCATGTATTGCGGCAGGAAGGGTTTATCCGCCTGGACCGCAGAAACGGAGCTGTTATTTTTCTGGAAGAAGATAAGAGTCAGGCAATTTCAGAAATGAGAGAGACTTTTCAGGTGATACTGGCGAAAGCAGTCTGCAAAAATATTTCCAGGAAAGAGATACATCAGTTGATAGATGAGATATTTGATGAATATGAATCGTAACAGGAGGAACTAATGCATAAAAAGTATACATCCCAGGCGGGAAAAGTTCTGGAGCTGGCTGCAAAGCTGTCCAGAAAGCTTCAGCACAATTATGTAGGCACGGAACATATTCTGGCAGGGCTGCTGCAGGAGAGAAGCGGAGTGGCAGCCAGAGTTCTGACGGAGAATCATCTGGAGGAAAAGAAGCTTCTGGAACTGATCGAGGAGTTGATTTCCCCGGGAGAGGGGACGGTTCTGTTGGATGCAGACGGATATTCCCCCAGAACCCAGAGAGTTCTGGAAACTGCGGAAAAAGAAGCGGAGCATTTCAGCAGCGATGAAATCGGCACGGAACATCTCTTGCTTGCCATTATGAAAGAAAATGAGTCTGCGGCGGTGCGGCTCTTAAATACCATGAGCGTAAATCTGCAGAAATTATATATTGATCTGTTGGTGGCTATGGGCGAAGAAGGCAGTTATTCCAGGGAAGAGCTGAAATCCGCGAGAGGAAGAAAACGAAATCTGGAAGCTACGCCGGTATTGGATCAGTACTCCAGAGATTTGACAAGGCTTGCCCTGGAGGGAAAACTGGACCCGGTAATCGGCCGGGAAGAGGAGATCCGCCGTGTGATTCAGATTTTAAGCAGGCGGGGAAAGAACAATCCCTGTCTGATCGGCGAGCCGGGAGTGGGGAAAACAGCCATTGCAGAAGGACTTGCACAGCAGATTTCCTTAGGGCTGGTTCCGGAATCTGTAGCCAGAAAACGGGTGATTACGCTGGATCTTTCCAGTATGATTGCCGGTTCTAAATACCGGGGAGAATTTGAAGAGCGTATCAAGAAAGTCATACGGGAAGTGATCGGAGCCGGCAATATTTTACTGTTTATGGATGAGCTTCACACAATGATCGGAGCCGGCGGCGCAGAGGGGGCAATGGATGCGTCCAATATTCTGAAACCTTACCTTGCCAGAGGTGAAATTCAGATGATAGGAGCCACCACTGTAGAAGAATACCGGAAATATATCGAAAGAGATGCGGCGCTGGAGCGGAGATTTCAGCCGGTTATGGTAGAAGAGCCTTCAGCGGAGGATGCGGTGGAGATATTAAAGGGGCTCCGCAGATTTTACGAAAAGCATCATCAGGTGGTGATTACCGACGAAGGATTAGAAGCGGCAGTCCGGCTTGCGGATCGGTATATTTCGGATCGTTTTCTGCCGGATAAGGCCATTGACCTGATGGATGAGGCGGCGGCAAAAGTGCGTTTGGAAGGGGTAAAAACCTCCACCAATTTACAGGATATCCGAATTGAAATCAACCGTGTAACCGATGAGATGGAAGAAGCTATCCAGAAAATAGAAATCAAAACAGCCTCAGAGCTGCGGAAAGAAAAAGAAGCTCTCCAGGCGGAATATGATAAAATTCAGAAAAAAGCCAGAAAATCCATGAAACGCAGAAAAGCAGAAGTAGGGGAGAATGAGATTGCAGAGGTGGTGGCTCAGTGGACAAAGATTCCGGTTAAAAAGCTTGCCGAAGAAGAATCCGCCAAACTGCGGAAGCTGGAAGCTGTCCTTCACAAACGCGTCATTGGCCAGGAAGAAGCGGTGTCAGCGGTGGCAAAGGCGGTGCGAAGAGGCAGGGTGGGTCTGAAAGATCCCAACCGCCCCATTGGATCATTTCTGTTTCTGGGGCCTACCGGCGTAGGAAAAACAGAAATCTCCAAAGCTCTGGCTGAGGCCGTATTCGGCACAGAGGAGTCCATGATACGGGTGGATATGTCCGAATACATGGAAAAACACAGTGTTTCAAAAATGATTGGTTCGCCGCCCGGGTACGTAGGTTATGACGAAGGCGGACAGTTAAGCGAGAAGGTAAGGAGAAATCCTTATTCCGTGATTTTGTTTGACGAGATTGAAAAGGCCCACCCGGATGTATTTAATATTTTACTGCAGGTGTTGGATGACGGGCATATCACAGACGCCCAGGGACGGAAAATCAATTTTAAAAATACCATTATTATCATGACTTCCAATGCAGGCGCCCAGTCCATCATTGAGCCGAAGGCTCTGGGGTTTGCTTCCGTAGAGGATGCAAAGCACAATTACGATCGGATGAAGGACAGTGTCATGGAAGAGGTAAGAAGAATTTTCAAACCGGAATTTTTAAACCGGATTGATGAAACAATTGTTTTCCATGCACTGACAAAAGAAGATATGAAAAAGATTGTGACCCTTATGACCAAAACACTGGTGGATCGCTGCAAAAAGCAGATGGGAATTGAACTTCGCATTACCGGAACTGTAAAAGGTTATATTGTGGATACCGCATACGAACCGAAATACGGCGCGCGGCCCCTGCGCAGAATGATTCAGAACAAGATTGAAGACAGTCTGGCAGAGGAAATTTTATCCGGCCGCATTAAGCAGGGAGATTTTGTGGAAGCAGCCATGCATAAAAAAGAGGTTTCCTTTACCGTAAAAAAAGAAAAATAAAAGGAAATATTACTGGCAAAACAGCAGGATTTATTATATAATTAATATTGACTCCATCCAACCGGATGGGGTACTGGAAATACGGACAAGATTTCAACAGGAGGATAAAAGAATGGCTGTAGTAGAGGAATTGATTCGTACAGAGAACAATGAGACCTTAAGTTTTGGGAATTACAAGCTGGCCGCAAAGTCCAAGCTGGACAATTATGAATTTGGCGGTGATTTATATAAGGTAAAGACCTTCAAGGAGATTACCAAGCTGGAACGGAATGGAATGTTTGTATATGAATCTGTGCCTGGAACTGCCGTAAGCGGGCTTCATGTGACAGACAGCGGCATTGAGTTTCAGGTTGAGGGGCCGGAGGACGCACAGATTACACTGGAGCTGGAAGAGCAGGCAGAGTATCAGGTAACCGTGGGCGGAGTGAATGCCGGGAATATGAAGACCAACCTGGGCGGAAAGCTGAGTCTCAGCGTAGAACTCAGCGAGAACGCTCCCGTTTCTGTTCAGATTACAAAAGCTTAGATAATATTTATGGCAAAAGGGAAAAAAGTTACGGTATATTTCTGCCAGTCCTGCGGGTATGAATCTTCCAAATGGATGGGCCAGTGCCCGGGCTGCCGGGAATGGAATACCTTTGTGGAGGAAGCTGTAGAGAAAAAAGCTGCGGGAAAGCTCAAGCCTGTTTCCGGAGGAACTGAGGAGTTAAAGCCTTCCAAAATTTCTGAAATAGATATGCAGTCCAAAGAGCGTATGGAAACAGGCTTTACAGAACTGGATCGGGTGCTGGGAGGCGGAATTGTCCCCGGCTCGCTGGTACTGGTAGGCGGTGATCCCGGCATCGGGAAATCTACGCTGCTGCTGCAGGTATGCCGGAATCTGGCCGAGACAATGGAGGTATTGTATATTTCCGGAGAGGAATCTCTGCAGCAGATCAAAATGCGGGCGCAGCGGATCGGGCGATTTTCCGATGGCCTGCAGTTGTTTTGCGAAACAGGGATGGAACGGATTGAACAGGTGGTGGAACGGCAGAAGCCAAAGGTTGTTATCATTGATTCCATTCAGACCATATACAGTGATGAAGTGGCAAGTGCGCCGGGAAGCGTTTCCCAGGTGCGGGAAACCACCGGGCATCTTCTTAAGATTGCCAAAGGAACAGGAACCACCATTTTTATTGTGGGCCATGTGACCAAGGAAGGGGTAGTGGCAGGTCCCAGGGTACTGGAGCATATGGTGGATACAGTTCTTTATTTTGAAGGGGACCGCCATGCTTCATACCGGGTGCTGCGGGGCGTGAAAAACCGTTTCGGCTCCACCAATGAAATCGGCGTTTTTGAGATGCGGGAAGAGGGCCTGGCAGAAGTGATGAACCCTTCCGAGTTTATGCTGAACGGAAAGCCCAAAGGCGCTTCCGGCTCTGTGGTTGCCTGTACCATGGAAGGCACCAGGCCCATATTGGCGGAGATTCAGGCGCTGGTCTGCCGCAGTAATTTTGGGATACCCAGAAGAACGGCGGCAGGAACCGATTTGAACCGTGTCAATCTTTTAATGGCAGTGTTGGAAAAGCGGGCGGGACTGTCCTTATCGGCCTGTGATGCTTATGTCAATATTGCAGGCGGGATCAGGATGAACGAACCGGCGATGGATTTAGGAATTGTTATGGCCCTTGCTTCCAGTTTCCGGGACATTGCGGTGGACGAGAAAACCATCTGCTTCGGGGAAGTAGGATTAAGCGGAGAAGTCCGGGCAGTCAGTATGGCTCAGCAGCGGGTGACAGAAGCCGGAAAACTTGGATTTGAAACGTGTATTCTGCCCAAAGTTTCCATTCCTGGCCTGACAGACGCCAAAGGCGTTAAGATTGTGGGAGTGGGAAATATCCGGGAAGCCATCGGGCAGATTATGTAAAAGAAAAGTTCAGGAACTGTTGGAAGAGAAAGAGAAGTCCAACAGTTCCTGAATTTTTTTGTCTTAAGCGCTGATTCTTCACAGCGCTGCTTAAAGTCAGTACAATTATTACTATTACTCCGGCGGTTAAAATTCGTCGATATTTAACCGCCGGAGTAATAACATGTTTAAAATATATCCAACAGAATATTACCGCCGCCCATATAAAATCCGAATGGAATTCAAAACGCACAGCATGGCAACGCCGCTGTCTGCAAATACTGCCATCCACATGGAAGCGTGGCCGGCCAGTCCCAGAATCATAACAAGGGCTTTCACAGCCAGGGCAAAAACAACATTCTGCCATGCAATCCGGTTGGTGGACTTTGCAATGGAAATAGAAGCGGGAACCGCCTGCATGTTAGAAGTCATGAACACCACGTCTGCCGCTTCAATGGCGGCGTCCGCACCGCTTCCCATAGCTGCCCCCACATCTGCGCCGGCCAGAACGGGAGCGTCGTTGATGCCGTCTCCCACAAACATGACGGCGCCGTTGTTTTTGCGTATTTCCCGAAGCTTTGTCAGCTTATCTTCCGGCAGCAGTTTGGCATGCACCTGCTGGATGCCGGTTTCTGAGGCAACAGCTCTGGCGCTTTCCAATCTGTCTCCGGTCAGCATGGCAGTTGTGATATGAAGCTGTTTTAAACGGCCCACAGCCTCGGCGGCCTCCGGTTTCACAGTGTCTGCAATCAGCAGACATCCTGCCAGACGGCCGTTTTGGGCAAGCAGAACTTCGGTGCCATAGCTGTTCTGGCTGAATCCGGACAAATCAATCTGGAATTTTTCCATTAACTTTCGGTTTCCGGCCAGTGTTTCGCCGGAGGACAGTATAGCCTGGATTCCATGTCCCGCAATTTCTTTTAAAGAAGCCGCTTCTTCCAGAGTAAGGTTTTTCTCCCGGGCGGCAGTGGTGATGCTGATGCCGATAGGGTGCGTGGAATGCTGTTCCAGACAGGCGCAGAGCGTAAGAACTTCCTCTTCTGTATAATTCTGAAAAGGTATGATTTTCTGCAGCGCAAAGTTTCCCTCAGTAACAGTGCCGGTTTTGTCCATCACAACAGTGGAAATGCGGTTCAGAGCCTCGATGGAAACTCCTCCCTTGAACAGAATGCCTTTCTTTGAGCCGGCGCCGATTCCGGAAAAAAACGCAAGGGGTACGCTTAATACCAGTGCGCAGGGGCAGCTGATAACAAGAAATGTCAGCGCCGTATAAATCCAGTGATTCCAGTTCCCGGTTATCAGGGAAGGAATGATGGCAGTGGCAAGCGCGGCAGCCACCACAAAAGGCGTGTATATCCTGGAAAATCTGGTAATAAACCGATCGATTTTGGGCTTGCTTGCAGCGGCATTTTCCACAGAATCCAGAATGCGGGTTACCATGGAATGTTCTAAGGTCTGTTCCACACGGATTTTCAGCTGACCGGAGGTGTTGATGCATCCGGAGGTGACAGCATCTCCTATGGAGGCTTTGACCGGAACAGGTTCGCCGGTGATGGGTGACGTATCCAGACGGCTTTCTCCGTCAATTACAGTGCCATCCAGCGGAATCCGGTCACCGGGGCGGACAAGCAGGACATCCTGCGGTTTTGCCTCTTCTGCGGGAATTTCTTTTGTTCCGGTTTCCGTTACAAGGGTAACCACTTCCGGCCGCAGGTCTACTGCCTCCATAATCTGGGAACGGCTGCGGGAGACAGCAGCCTCTTCAAAATATTCCCCGATCCGGTAAAACAGCATAACGCCCACAGCTTCCGGAAAGTTTCCGATGGCGAATGCGCCGATAGTCGCAAGGCTCATCAGGAAATTTTCATCAAAAATCTGGCCTTTACATAAATTTTTGAGAGCTGTCAGAACAATCTGGCCGCCGAGAATCAGGTAGGAAATCACATAAATGACAGAGGTCAGAAGAGAGCCTCCCCCATGTAGATGTTCCAGAATTTCTCCGGCAGCAAAAAGAAGGGCTCCTGTTATAATGAAAGCAAGCTCCAGCTGCTGTTCTGAAAACTGGTGTTTGCCTGCCGCTTCTGCTTTTGAATTCTGAAGAGCTTTTTTTCCTTTCTCAGAAGCCTGCTGCCTGCGCACCACGACTTCCGGTTCAATGGAAGCGCAGATTTCCTGGAATTGTCTGAGCAAAGATTCTTCTTTGCCTGCCGCTTCCGGTTTGATGAATACTCGAAGCTGTTTGGTGGCAAAAGTAAGAACCGCGGCATTGATCTCGGGAAGCTCATTGATACGGCGTTCCATTTTGGCAGCACAGTTGGCGCAGCCTAAATTGTCCATCAGGCAGGTGAACTGGATGCCGCTGACTGTGCCGGAGTCCAATTGATGCTGGTGATTTTCCGTATGCTGCTGTTCATCATGTTCATGCCCGCAGGAACAATGTTCGTGGTGTTCATGTGGATGCTCATGCTGATGTTGATGCCCGCAGGAACAATGTTCGGAGTGTTCATGTGGATGCTCATGTCCGCAGGAGCAGTGTATTTCATGCTCATGCTGCTGCTCATGCTGCTGCTCATGCCTGCAGGAGCAGCCTTCATTATAATGGTTATGGTTTGTATTATCCTTCATGGATGCATTCCTCCTGAATAAATTATTATGGTCAACGGGAAATTGTATATACATGAATAATTGTTCATATGTATATTAAATCATATTATCTCAAGTTTGTCAATATAGTTCCGGTTTTTATTCTAAATGGAAGAAGTCTGTGCTTTAAATTAAGGAAAGAAGGCCGGTTTAAAAATAAATTTAAAAAAATTTAAAATAGTAGTTGACATGTTTGGATTATCATGGTAATATAACATTCGTTGCTGAGAGCAACAGCTGAAAAATGTAAATCATTGTCAGAAACTGTGAGAGTTTTGAAAGACAAAAAATTACAAAAAAATATAAAAAAGTTATTGACAGACGCGAAGTACTGTGATAAAATATAGAAGTTGTCGCGCAAGAGAGATAACAGACAACCTTGACAACTGAACAGTGGAATAACCTTGAAAGATTCAAACGAGTTTCCGCTTGAACGAGCGGAGA
>CAJTFX010000041.1 GCA_910575555.1 Lachnospiraceae bacterium
CCTCCTCTCTTTTATGGGTGTGCGAAAAAATAGTTTGGTTGTTAATTCTATTATCTCGCATCTCCCCATAAAATGGGAGGTTTTTTTACGAAAAATTTTTAAGCGTCAGTGCTGATAAGCCAGTATGATAAAGGCAGGAAACAACCCGAAAGGAGCAAAACATATGAATTTCTTGGGGAAGTAAATAAAAAACAAGACCCATTTCGAGTGATAAAGATAGGACGGCTTTACAAAGTCCCAAAGGATTCTTTTGACAAGTGGATAAATGGTGAGATTTAAAAGATTATGAAGGAGGTGTAGTATGGCTATACGCTCTAAAAAATATCCTCATGCATTTTTCGAAAGAGGATCGTGGTATCATCGAACGAAATATTTGCAAGAGGACTATAGTGTTAATTATGGAAAAGTCGGAGGGTTCAAAACTGACGCCGAGGCTGAGGCGGCATATGAAAAGCACATAGAAGACTTTGACCGAAATATTAAGGCAATGGATTGTCAACACTTTTTTAGACAACTTTTTTAAGGTTGTTTTCCCTATATTGTACCGGCGTCTGATATCCTAAAGCGGAATGTATTCTGTGATGGTTATACCAGTTCACATAATCCCATAACTTCAATTTCAATTCCTTCAAATCTGCAAATGTTTCATTCCATACAAATTCTGTTTTTATTATTTTAAATGTCGCTTCTGCTACGGCATTATCATATGGACATCCGTTCTGGCTCAGGGACCGTTCTATATTAAATGCCTCCAGAAGTTCTTCGATTGTCTGGTTTTTGAATTCGTTTCCACGGTCTGTATGGAACAGGCGGATATCCGCAAGGTTTCCTTCCACACGTTGGAATGCTTTTTTTACAAGTTCCGCTGTTTTATGCTCTCCTGCACTATAACCTATGATTTCTCTGTTATAGAGGTCTACAAGGATACATATGTAATTCCAGCCTGTCCCGACTCTTACATAGGTTAGATCGCTTATTACAACATCCCTGTATTCCCTTCCCTGGAACTGGTGGTTCACAATATTTTCTGTTTCAGATTCGCTGCAGGTGTCTTTGTGCGGCTTAAATTGTGCGGTTGTGTAGTTGGAAACAAGCCCTTGCTGCTTCATGATCCGTCCAATCCGGCGTCTGGATACCTGTTTTCCTGTTTTCATCAGCTCCTTCTTTATTTTGCGTGTACCGTAATTGCTGCGGCTTGCTTTGAAAATTTCTGTGATTTCAGAGGCAGGCTCTGAATCATCCGGCCTTTGTTTTGCCTCGTAATAATAAGTGCTTCTGTTTACCTGTAGGACGCGGCACACTGCTGAT
The DNA here is from genome assembly GCA_910575555.1 of Lachnospiraceae bacterium. Lineage (GTDB taxonomy): Bacteria > Bacillota > Clostridia > Lachnospirales > Lachnospiraceae > Petralouisia. The sequence goes on from CAJTFX010000041.1 coordinate 1,309, forward strand.
ACAGAGTATTTGTGGGCATTCGCCTTGATCACATTTACTTTCGTCCTAAGATCAGCGCCGCTTGCTTTAAAATATCGTTCTCCATCTTAAGCTGCTGGTTTTCCTTGCGGAGTCTTAACAGTTCTTGCTGCTCTGGTGTACGGTTGTCCTTTTCGTGGAAAGAGCCGGAGTGTTCCGCCTGCTTTACCCATTTATCAAACAGGGAATGGGCAATCTCGTATTCCCGGCAGATATCGCAACTACGTTTGCCAGAATGGTATAAATCCACTAGCTGCTACTTAAATTCATCTGTGTACTTGCGGGGTTTTCTTTTCTGTTTTGTTTCGGTCATATTGGATGCTCCTTTGCTTATTGGTTTTATATTATATGACCTTAAAAAATCTGTCCAGTTTATTGTAACCTATCCACAAAGTTTATTAGCCAGGGCGAGAATACGACTTTTAAAAGTTATTTAATATACTGGTTTCAGAGTATTTATTCAGAAAGAGTAGAAACAACATCAAGATATTTAGCAGCTTATGTACTCTATACATTTTTGATTCCATCAATTACGGAAGATATAAAATTCAAATTGGTAAGTTCAGAATATTTGGATGATATTTTGAAACAGGCATCTAAATATTGTGAGTCTGCTGGGAATAAAAGTAGAGAAATATTATATATAGCATTTAAAGACGCCGTTATAGAAAGATTAATCCCTAATAATCCTGTAGTCAATACAGAAAAATACCGAAGGAAAAAACCGAAAATACAGATATTAAAGCGAGAGCAAATGCGAACTTTATTATCAGTAGCAAAAAGTCGAAATTGGTTTTTAGAGATGTTGCTTGGGCTATATTTAGGCTTAAGAAAAGGAGAAATATTAGGATTAAAGTTTAGTGACTTTAATATGGAAGAAAGAACAGTCCATATTCAGCGTCAGATGGTGGCAGATATTACGATTGAAGAAAACGGAATGAAAATTGAAGATTATAATATTGTAGAAAGGAATCCTAAAACGGAGAAAAGTAATAGGATTTTAAGAGTTCTGACAATTGTATTAGTAGAGCTGGAAAAAAGAAGAATGAAAATTGAAGAACAAAAGAAAAACATGAAGGAGGCGTATATAGATCATGATTATATTAGTTGTCAAAAAAATGGAATGTCACATGGACTTTTTTCTCTAAATACAGAACTTAGAAGATTGTGTGAGAGAAATTCACTCCCGCATATTACAGTGCATGGCCTGCGGCATATGTTTGCAACGATATTATTGGAACGAGGTGTTAGCATCGCAAAAATATCCGGCATGCTTGGGCATAATTCTGTGCATACTACATTTGAATTTTATCTTGATGTTATTGATGCAGATGAAAAAATGATGGAATTTATGAATAAGGAATTTGTTACGGATTCTAATTAGGAGGAACGTCTGGTGGACTTAAGTAAGGCTAACTTGCGACCATATGTAAATTATGAAATAGGAAATATTATAAAAATTAAAGGGAAGTATGGATTTCGCGTCACAGTGATTTATGCGGATGAAACGAAAAAAGTTTGCCAACATGCAGGATTTGAGAAAAAAGCAGAAGCTAATGAGGCTCGCAATAGTGCAATTGCTCAACTTCATAATGGAGTATATGTTATTTATACGAATGTTAAAGTAAAAGAACTGTTGGTATATTGGCTGGAAGAGGTTATAAGAACAAACCATACGATTACTAAAAACACTTATTCTGGCTATAAGCATTGTATTTATAAACACATTATTCCCAGGATAGGAGGATTGAAATTACTTGTACTGAATCAAGGGCATTTGATGAAATTGTATAAAGAATTAGCAGAAAAGTATTCGGCAATTGCTCAAAGAGCAAGGACGATTATGAATACAGCTATGCGTTTTGCGTTGTCAAAAAGGCTAATCATGTCAAATCCATGTGAAAATGTTGCCATGCCAAAAGGTATAAAAAAAGCTAAATACCATACGATTGAAGTCAATGAAACAAAAACCTATTCTCTTGAAGAAGTAAAAATGTTACTAGAAGCATCAAAAAATACACGAATTCATATGCATATGGTCTTTGCTTATGGGGTTGAGGAAAAGTGAAATCAATGGTCTGAAATATTCCGATATAGACTATGAAAATCATAAATTACATATTCAAAGACAGTTGGGAGAGGATCTTCATGTGGATGAAGAGTCCTTAAAACCAAATACAAAGACTAAGCAGGAGATAAAATTGAAAACACCATCTAGCTACCGGGAATTGGATATTCCGGATTATGTTTTTGAAGAAATTCTCAAAGAGCGAAAGAAATATGAAAAAAATCGTAGCAGGAGACAGCATGGAAAATGGGTTTTTCAGGATCTTGATTATATATGCTGCTCTAGTTATGGCAGACCGCGGAGTAAAGACTATCATTTTGTCCATTATAAACAACTGCTAAAAGATGTAGGCCTTCCACATATTCGTTTTCATGATTTAAGACATACTTCTGCAACGCTTTTAATGAAAAATGACATTAATCAGAAAGCGGTAGCAGCTGCATTAGGTCATTCAAAATCAATTATTACTGTGGATAGATATACAGATATGCAATCGATTATTGCGGATTGTGTAGGAGAAATCCAATCATTTATAGAGGAGGTTCATCCATATGATCGGATAGATGCAGAAATGCTCCAATGTATGTTCCATGAAACGATATTGTTAGAAGATGATGAAACTACATTAAAAAAAGAAACAGTAGAGTTCCCGAAGGAAGATAAGACGATTGTAGGGATAAAAGTGTATGATTACTCAGATATAGCAGAAATGGAGGATATAGTAGAATGGTATTTGGGAGAAGAGATAGAAAACTTAAGCTTTTATAAGAGGTACAGTATACAGAAATCATAAAGAAAGAGAGGCGAATCAAGTGGAATATTTATTTGTTTTATCTAAACAAAATGGTTGGTGGTTAAAGATTGATACAGTAGAAAAACTTATAGATTATCATCAGAAAACGGATGGGACCAGATATGAAGGTGCTATGGAGCGTTTACTTAAAGGAGGAGATCCTAGAGAGATGGCTGAAAATACAGTGGATTTTCAACAAAGAATAAAGCTCATGCAGGATCGTAATTTTAAATATATGATGGCAGCAGTAATGAAAGCAGAGCAAATAAATGAAACGGTATTTGATGGTTTCAAGGCACTTAAGATGGAAGCAGGCTCGAATGAATTACGGACGTTGAAAGAGTTTGGAGAGATTTATTTTAATTCTGCCGGAGGTCATACATATGGGATAGAGTTTACACAGTTTTGCAGACGGTCAGAATTGATTTTTCCTTTTTACTCAAAGGAGGACATTAGAATTAAAAAATATAAAAATGGAGGGAAACACTGGTATGCATTTATTGGAGATATGCAAATAAGAGATGGGGATAAATCAAAATGGAATACATACGAGGAAGCTCGAAGAGTTTCTGAGAGAGTTTGGAATCAGCAATAAAAGAAAAACAGTTATGTAAATATTAAACAATTTAAAGGAAGGTATGTGAGTAGATAAATGGGAAAAAGATCCTTTTATATTGGTAGAAATAATCAATTAATAGAAGGATGAGATTAAGGAAAAGGAAGCAAAACATTACAAATTGCTAAAAGGTTAAATATAAAGTATTATATCAAATAAAAAAGCAGCACACATATTCTGTTGTGCTGCTTTTCTTATGTGCGCCCAGTATGGGCGCAATCTAATCGGTGAAAGTCCGTAACACGCCCTGGTAGTGGGAAGTGTATAGCCAAGAGCAAGGGTGTCCATTGTGAGGTGGAATCTGAAGAAAGCTGGAGGCAAAGCTCTGGTCTGACGAACAGAAATCACATCAGGCTACAGTTAGGGATAAGGCTGCATAACAAGTCGAAGTCCAATAACTACTCGGAACTAATTGTGGTAAATGTGGCGGATGGATAGAGTGAAAGATTGCGTTCTTACCTGGGGAGGTCTCGCCAGCGGATGGAATTACATCAACAAATGCATAAGAAATCCGTAGTAACAACGAATGGCGAGAAGTCAGCAGAGGTCATAGTACCATTGTGGTTGCAAACATGATGGGAAGGACTGAACTTTAGGAGATGTGAGTAAATGAAAGTAACCAAAAACAGATTTAAGGACAGACAACTTCATATTGAGGACTATCTGCAAATGGTATCGACGGAATCGAAAGAGTATGCAGAAGTGTCCGCCTGTGAGAGGATTGCTGAAAACAACCGCATCGTCACAGACTTTCAGACGGACGGGCTGTTGGAGAAGATTTTACAACCGGCTAATCTTAATAATGCGTACAAGAAGGTAAAATCAAACAAAGGAGCAGGCGGTGTTGATGGGATGAGCGTGGATGAACTTCTTTCGTTCCTCAGAGATAATCAAGAGCAGCTAATCCAGCAGTTAAAGGACGGGAAATACAAACCTAACCCAGTCCGCAGGATGGAAATACCCAAAGAAACAAAAGGAGAATTTCGGAAACTGGGAGTACCGACAGTAGTTGACAGGGTATTTCAGCAGGCAATTACACAGGTACTGTCCCCGATTTATGAGGAACAGTTTTCGGAAAACAGTTTTGGCTTCCGACCAAAGAGAGGTACGCATGACGCACTGAAACAATGTCAGCAGAACGTCAATGATGGATATGTGTATGTCGTGGACATGGATTTAGAGAAATTTTTTGATACGGTATGCCAGAGCAAGCTGATAGAGGTGTTGTCAAAAACCATCAAAGACGGTCGTGTAATATCGCTGATACACAAATATCTCAATGCCGGGGTAATCAGCGGAGGAATATTTGAAAAGACAGAAACAGGAATGCCACAAGGCGGACCGCTAAGTCCATTACTTAGCAATGTCATGCTGAATGAACTGGACAGAAAACTGACAAGCAGGGGGCACAGATTTGTGCGGTATGCGGATGACTGCATGATATTCTGTAAGAGCAGGAAGAGTGCAGAGAGAACCCTGAGAAATATCATTCCGTTTATTGAAGGAAAACTATATCTTAAAGTGAACCGAAAGAAAACAAGTGTGGCACATATCAGCAAGGTAAAGTATCTTGGGTACGGATTTTACAGCTATAAAGGGAAATGCAGATTTCGGGTGCATCCAAAGTCAGTGGCAAAGATGAAGGACAAAATCAGAGAACTGGCAAAAAGAAGTAACGGATGGGGAAATGAGTACAGAGCCAAGAGACTGACGCAGTTTGTCAGAGGATGGGTAAATTATTTCTCACTTGCAGATATGAAAGGGCTTTTGAAGGAAACCGATGAATGGCTAAGACATAAGATAAGAACCGTTTACTGGAAACAATGGAAGAAAGTCAAGACGAAATTCAAGGAATTAAAGAAGTTAGGTGTAGAAGAAGAAAAGGCCTGGATATGTGCCAACATGCGGAATGGAAACTGGTATTGTGGTGGATATTTCGTATTGCAGACTGCATTTAACAACAAGAAACTCCGTGAACTTGGATACCCAACATTCACAGAGTTATATCTGAAAGTATGTGAAAACTAAGGAACCGCCGTATACGGAACCGTACGTACGGTGGTGTGGGAGGTCGGTAGATAAAATAATTATCTACCTCCTACCCGATTAATAAGAGAACCTTTTTATAATAGTAAATATTTACATGATCTAAACGTATTAGCGTACATTCAGAAGAAGAGATAGAAAATTTATTGATGGAATGAAGTAAGAAAATTATGTATGAAGTAAGATAAAAAGTCGTAAGTTATACACAAAATTGCTTGCTTGATGCTGATAACTTGAAATGTATGATGGAATAATTATAATGGTAAATCAGAAAATAAAAGAATTAAATTTAATGGGAACAGGAGAAGAAAATGTGGAAAAAGATTTGGCAATTATTAAAACCATATAAGGTGTTTATTAGCATTTCATTGATGATTTCAATATGCATAACAGCTCTTAATGCAGCAATTCCAATTCTTCAGCAAAGGGTAATAGATGCTGGAATATTAAAAAGTGATGCAAAGATAGTTGTTATATTAAGCTCGATAATAGTTATTCTAGTAGTTTTTAGAGAAGGTATTACATACCTTAATCAAAAATTGCAAATAAGCATGAATTTGAGATTTATACGCAACATGCAGATAGCTGTTTTGAAGCATGCTTTAAAATTAAGACAGAATTATTTAAAAGATGATGGAATACTTAAAATTATCAATGACGCTGATTATAATATACAAACTATATCAAGAATTACAGGAAGTGATTTTTTTTCAATTATATTACAGATATTTACAGTAGTAGGAGTTGCTATTGGTCTATTTCTTATAGAGTGGAAATTAGCTTTATTAGTTATGATTACAATTCCCTGCAGGTTTATAATTTCAAAATCGCTTGAAAAGGCTGTTGCAAGATCGGCACAATTTGCAATATTTGCTAACAGAGAATTACATAAATGGGAAAACGATGTATATACATCGGGTGCAGTAAATGAAATTAAATTATGGAATTTATATGGTAAAAAAGCAAATGAATATGAAAAACTTTTAAAAAATAGAGATGAAACAACTAAAAAAGTTAATCTTACAATGTGCAAACAGAATTTATATGGAAATGGTTTTCAAGGAATTTTTTTAAATTTGCTTTATATTGTAACAGCATATATGATATGGGGAAATGAATTAACGATAGGTGGATTATTAACATTTTTGACATATTCAAATATGCTTGTGCAACCAGTTGGACTTATAGCAACAATTAAATTAATAATTAATCAAATCAAACCAGCTTTAGCAAGTTATGAGGAATTTTTAGAAATGGAAGAAGAGGAAGGAGAAAATTATCCTCCATTACTCCCTAAAGAAAATTTTGAATTAATTTTTAATAATGTGAGTTTTTCATATGGTGAGAAATCAATTTTAAAGGGTGCTAATTTTAAACTGAAATGTGGAGAAAAAGTTGCGATCGTTGGAGAAAATGGAAGTGGAAAGTCAACTTTGATTAACCTGATACTGAGGTTTATAAATCCATGTCAAGGGAAAATTTGTATTGACTCAAATAATATTCAAACAGTTGGATTGGAAAGTTATCGTAATATAATTGCTGTGGTCACACAGTTTCCTTATTTATTTCAAGGCAGCATAAGTGATAACATTACAATGTTTGGAAAATCTAAAATATCTATAAATGAGTTAGAAGAAGAAACATTATTAGAATTTATAAATAAATTGCCAGAAAAATTTAATACAGTAGTTGGCCCGGATAGTGGAAATATATCAGGTGGTGAAAAGCAAAAAATCGCGTTGTTTAGAGCATTAGAAAAAGGTGATGGAAAGATAATAGTACTTGATGAAGCAACGTCTAATTATGATCAATTATCTGAAAAGCTATTTCAAAATAGAATTAAAAAGATTAAGAACAAATTAGTTCTTTTGGTGACACACAGAGAAGAACTATTAAAAAGTGTAGATAAAATATTATTTATAAAAAATGGAGAAGTATTTGTATTCGATAATTTTGAAAAGTATGAGTTGTTTTTAGGAGGAAAAAGATATGGGGATAATTTTTAAATTATTACAAACACCTAAGCAGTGTTATGTATATGATAGAGGAAGAGATGCTATTATCAAAATTACAAAAGAAGAATTTGATGAGTTAATGGAGGTCCAAAATAAGAAAATCAAACCTGAAGATTCTAAAGTGATAAAGAAGTATCAAAAAAATGAATATTTAATGGAAGATACGTTAGAAAAAATTGAACATCCATATAGTAATGCGTTAGAACATTATTATAAGCATCATATGGAACAATTAATTTTACAAGTTACACAACGTTGTAATTTGAGATGTAGTTATTGTGTTTATTCTGGTAATTATAATAATAGAGTACATTCAAATCTCGTTATGAGTGAGGAAATCGCATTCAGAGCTATAGACTTATATTTAGCAGCATCAGAGGAAGTTGAGGAAGTGAGGGTTGCATTTTATGGCGGAGAACCTTTGCTCAAATTTGATTTAATAAAAAAATGCGTAGACTATGTTAAAGAAAAAAGCAAAGGGAAAAATGTGGAATTTTTTATGACCACCAATGCTATTTTATTACAAAATGAAATTGCAAAATATATGAATGACAACAATTTTCATATTACAATTAGTTTGGATGGACCAAAAGAAGAACATAACAAATATAGAAAGTTTCCAGATGGATCAGGTTCTTTTGATTATATGATGAATAATATTCAAAAGATAAAAGAAAACTATCCTCATCTATATAAAAATTTAGCATTTAATATGGTTGTAAATCCAGAACACGATTTTGAAAAACTTACAACATTTTTCTCCAAAGATCAACTTATTGGAAAACTTCCAGTTACGTTAGCACTAGTAGAACCCACAGAAGCTGGAAAAGTAATAGAAGATGGATATGCTCAGGAGTTTACATATATACGTTCTTTCGATTATCTTCGGCTACTTTTAAATATGATAGGAAAGCTTAACGATTCTTTTGTTTCAAAATTTGTTTATGGAAATAAATATAGAATTATTTCTAGGTATGAACAAATAAGAAAAACAACATTTATAGGAAAACAAAATCATCCAAGTGGTCCATGCGTTCCAGGGAGCAGAAGAGTATTTGTCAATGCGATAGGCAACATATATCCTTGTGAACGCGTTTCAGAAACTTGTTCAGCAATGAAATTGGGAAATGTCAATGAAGGATTTGATTTGGAAAAGGTACAGGCAATTTTAAATGTTGGAAAATTGACAGAAGAAAAGTGCAAGAATTGTTGGGCCTTTTTCCATTGTAATCTATGTGCAAGAAAAGCGTATACAGAACAAGGTTTATCCGGGGAACATAAATGCTTAAGTTGTGCACAAAGTAAAGATTCAGCATATACAGATATAAAAGAAATTTGCGTTTTAAAAGAATTAGGATGTACTTTTCAGATGTAAGGAGTAGAGATATGAACAAGTTATTAATATATCCAGCAGCTTTTGATAATAGAGAAATCGTGGAAAACAGGGATTTACTTAAAAATTATTCTTTAGAAGTAGCAGTGACCGTAGATCAACCAGGACCTGAACTGAAGGCTATTTACGATTTATATAAAGATGTGAAGCTGACTAACAATTTTAGCGAAGCCTGCTCAATGTGTGATGCAGTATTGATCGTGTATAGTAGATTGTATTCAGATAGGAAATACTATGATGAAATATTATTAGAAACACGAAAAATGGAAATCCCAATAATGGCAGATACAAAAGTTTTAAATTTGTTAAAAAAATGGGGTGTTGATACTAAAGGAATAAGAAAAATATTTGAACATAATGAAAAGCCATCATTATTGTCAGAACAAGATTTATTTCAAGTTCAGATGAAAACATTACCAATACCAATTATTTCTGTAATGGGGGTTGGCGATTTTTGCGGTAAATTTACATGTGAATTGGAATTGAGAAGAATTTTTAATGGATATAATGTTTTGCAATTTGGCAGTAAAAGTTTTTCGGGACTATTTGGTATAAAAGAAATACCTGAATTTGTCTATGACAAAACAATTTCTATTACTAGAAGGATTATAAGTCTAAATAATTATTTTTATAACAAATTTATACAAGAAAAAAGTGATTTGTTAATTGTAGGCTATCCAGAACCTGTAGTGTCAACAAACTTAAAAATACATAATGATTTTGGTGAAATAGCTTATATTATTTCGCAAGCATTGGTGAATTCAGATGTGGGAATTATGTGCATATACTTTGGCGAAAGAATGACTAAAGAATATCTTATGGAGTATAAAAATTATTGCAAGTATAAATTAAACGCTGAGGTTGAATATTTTAATATAGCACAGACGGCAATTATTTTTGATCAAGATAGTAATGAAAATAAAGTGGAATATTTACATTTAGATAGGGAACTAATTGAAGATAGACTTGTGGAAAGCGATAATTTTACCGTTTTTAGTATAGAAAGTGGAATTAAGATTGATGAGTTTAGAACACAAATTTGTCAGGATTTGATTGATAATCCTGAAGTTATTTGAAGGAGTAGTTATGGAACAGTATAAATGTGTAAAGGCAAGTGTAAAAAAAATATTTGAAAAGTACTTGAAACATTTGAATTATAAAGATGACAAAAATATTTTCGAATATATTGATGTTTTCGATGCTTTATATTTTATAGTAGATTTGGAAACAGAGTTTCAAATATCATTGAATGATTTTTTTGAAAATCAAAGTTATAAATTCATGACCATTGAAGGGATTACAGAGCAGATATGTAAACAAAATGTGGATAATTATTGCAATTTGCATTAATTATAAAATGTTAAGAAGGGAGGTAAAGACGATGAAAAGACTTTCTAAAAAGACAAATAGTTCTTTTAACTCAGTAGAAACATATGCAGCAAGATGGACTTGCACATGTGCATGCTACAACTGTGATCCGAGCAGTTTCTTATATACAGGATCTGCAATCGGAGCGGCAATTCTTCATGGATAATAATGTAGAGAGGAGAAATAACAGATGAAGAAATTAAGTAAAAAAACAAACAATTCTTTTAACTCAGTAGAAACATATGCAGCAAGATGGACTTGTACATGTGCATGTTATAACTGTGACCCGAGCAGTTTCTTATACACAGGATCAGCCATTGGAGCAGCAATTCTTCATGGTTAATCAGCCCACTAAATAATAATTGGGTCAAAAAGTGTGTGCCATAGATTATAATCTATGGCACTTTTGATATAGTAACTTAAAAATAAAGCTAATAGTAAGGAGAACTTAAAATGAGAATTGCAATAATAGATGATGGAATAGATCAGAATTGTAACATATATAATAAAGATATATATTATTTTAGTATCAGAAATGGACGATTTGAAGAATGTAAAAAGCAAGGGGAATATGCAATTTTATCCCATGGTACTATAGCATCACTTATTTTTACATATTTCACACAAAAAATGGACTATGAACTATATAGTTTAAAGATAGTAGATGTTAATACTCAAACAGCTACTATAGAATATTTGATAAGTGCAATTCAATGGTGTATTCAAGAAAAAATTGATATGATACTAATGAGTTTAGGAAGTACAGAGTATTCTGATTTTGAAGGACTTCAAAAGGTTCTTCGGATAGCAGCAGAAAATGAAATACTAATGATAGCGGCATATAGTAATGACAATATTCTTACATATCCAGCAGCATCAGAATATGTAATTGGCGTAAAATATGATAGTTTACAAACTTTACATAAAGGTAAATATTTTATATATTCACAAAACGATGAAAATATTAATGTTATAGTAAACTCAAGATCATTGACCATGGAGAAAGAACTTCAATTGAAAGTTGAATACTCTAATAGTTATGCGGTACCGTACTTGGCAGCACGTATTATATTGTTGGATAAAGGAAAAAAAGTAAAAAGAACAGATGTTTTTAAAGCTTTGTACGAAAACATGGAAATGGATTTAGGAATAGATACATATTTATATTTTAAGAGAAGTATTGCAGGCTGGGAAGAAAAGATTGAAAGTCCGATAATCGGTTTTCCACAAGAAGAAAAAATTTTTTCACAATTGGTTAAAACATTTGAATCATGTGGCTATAGAGTAGTGGAAATAGTTGGAACTGAAAGCTCACTAAGATGGAATAAAATAAATGTAAAAAGTTTATTAAAAAAATATCCTCGAAAGGATCTAGAATTATTAAAATTGATTTACAATATATATAAACCGGATATTATTTTTATGGAGGATAATATATTAGAATATAAAGAAATTATCGATTTAAAGGTAAGTAGTACTTTAAGAAATGGATATATGTGTATAGGTCAAGATGTTAACGAAATGCGGGAGAAAATTGAAAACATATTTGAGTAGATTAAAATGTGTCAATAGTATGAAGATTAAAAAGTCATATTATTGACACATTTTTATGATATTCTAAATCAATAATATTCAAACTATCCTTTTCTATAATTTGTAATAAATATGTTTATAGATTTTATGAAATAGTAAGAGATAAAGCAAATGATACAAAAGTTCATAAATTAAAGTTAAGAGATAATACAGTGTGCTGAGATGTATAATTTGATAATGAGTAGAGGTAAGAAAAACGTTTGTTGATGAGAGTAAATTATGTTAGAGGAGCGAGACATGTTTAAAATTTTAGTGGTAGAAGATGATTATATTATGAATGAAACTATATGCGAGTATTTAAAAGAATGTGGTCATAAAGTTGAAAGTGCATTTACTGGGAAGGAAGCATTAGAAAAATATAGCCATAAAATTGATCTTATTTTACTGGACATAATGCTACCAGAAATTAATGGACTAGAGGTTTTGAAAATAATTAGAAAAGAGTGTGATATCCCAATAATAATGTTGACTGCTCTTAATGATGAAAATATGCAGATTAGTAGTTTTGATCAGTTGGCTGATGACTATATTACAAAGCCATTTTCTATTGCTATTTTAGGGAGAAGAATTAACGCGATTATGCGTCGTCGCGGAATTGCAGTTCCTATAAATGTTTGGAGATATGATAAGTTGACAGTTGATTTTTCGGGGTTTAGTGCCGAAATATCAGGAAAGCAAATAGATATTGCACCAAAAGAAATTTTATTGCTTCAATATTTAGTGGAAAATAAGGGAAGAGTACTAACTAGAAATCAGATATTAGATCATGTGTGGGGCCAGGAAGAAGCGATAAATGATAGAACGGTAGATTCGTATATTGCCAGGCTGCGGAAAAAATTGGTTTTAGATGACATTATAACTATAAAGGGAATAGGTTATAAATTTGAGGAGAAAATAGAATGAAAATATTTGGGAAAACATTTTTATATACTGTGCTACTAATGATATTTATTATAAGTATTAGTGACGGGTTATTATTTTTTCTAGTGCCTAAAGTATATGAAAAACAAAAAGTGGAAACTGCTAAGGAACATAGCATGGAGATTACTAAGCTGATAAACAATAAGAGTGAAGTCGAATGTAAAAAAATTGTAAAAAATTACGCTGAACATAATAATATAATAGTACAATTGAACATAGAAAATAAGGGAGAAATATTTGGAGGAGGATATACACAAGCAGAAAATGGTAAAGCCAGAGAATATTCATTCCAATCATCTTCATCTACTGAAGAACAAGATACAGTAACCTCAGAGGTCTCTCAAAGTAATATAAACCACATACTGTATCCGACATCGAAATTTATTAGAGAGAAAAAAGAATTTGTAGTAGATGATGGAAAAGAAGGATTAGTTGAAACAATTCTTACTTTACAGCCAGTCAATGAAACAAAAGAGATAATTTTAAAATTAATACCCATTACAATTTTGGTTTGCATAATATTGTCCATAATTTTTTCACTATTATATACGAAAAAAATAACTGATCCTATAAAGAAAATACTGAAAGCCACAAATAGAATGGAAAGTTTAGATAGAAATGTAAGATGTGAGGTTAAAAGCTTAGATGAAATAGGTCAACTTGCAAAGAATATCAATGATTTATATGAAAGCCTATTATTAAATATTGATAATCTTCAAAAAGAAATAGAGCATGTTAGTCAAGTAGAACATTCAAAAGTCGATTTTTTAAGAGCTGCATCGCATGAATTAAAGACACCTATTGCGGGAGTAAAAGCGGTCATAGAATGTATGATAATTGGTATAGGAAAATATAAAGATCATGAGGTATATTTGCCAGTATGCAAAGAAAGATTAGATGAATTATCAAACATGATTCAAAATATTTTGGAAGTGTCTAATCTAGGTACAGATAGAATGAAGGAAAAGTTAGGAAGTGTTAATTTAAAAGAGTATATTCTAAAAGAAATAGAGCCATTTCGTTCCATCATGATTTCTAAACAGATTCATTTTGAATGTAATATAGATGATAAATTGATAAAAAAACTGCCAATAGAACATTTTTCACAGGTGATTTCCAATGTTTTAATAAATGCGGTAAATTATACAGATTATGGAAAAAAAATAAACATTTATTATACACAGTACAATGGACTTGTTGTTGAAAATGAATGTGAGCCATTAGGAAGTGAAAAATTGAGTAATGTTTTTGAACCATTTTACAGAATCGAGTATTCTAGGGATAAGAGTAAAGGGGGGAATGGATTAGGTTTATATATAGTAAAAAAAATATTGGACCATTATAATTTCTCTTACGAATTTAAAGCTTTCGAAAAGGGAATGAGATTTTTTATAGAGATTTAGAGATTTTCATCCATATTTATGGATGGAAATTTTTTTATGTCATATTGGTGTCATATTGATTTTATATAATATTAAAAAAAATTGGAGGTAAAGAAAATGAATGTATTAAGACGCTCTATATTGTATATATGGAGAAAAAAAGTGCGTAGCTTAATTATGCTTAGTATTATGCTAGTACTTTTAACTACAGCATTGGTTAGTATAGCTATTAAGAAAGGTGCAGAAACTGCAGAAAATCATTTGGAAACATCGATTGGAGGAGGATTTGTAGTAAAAGAAAACAAAGAAGGAAGAAACCCAAATGACTATGAGAAAAGAGATATGGGAAATGGTTCATATGCAATGTTATATAAAGGAGATTCTTTAACCCCAGAAATAGTAGAAAAAATAGAGAAAGTAAATGGGGTAGAAGGGTATAATGCTGAAAATATAGGTCCAGCCAATCTAAAAACAGATGATGATCAATATTTAAAATTAAAAGAAATTGAAGGGAGCTTTTTTGCAAATGATGAAATTATGAGTAATCAGGCAAATGTTTATGGATATACAGATGCGAAAAAGGCCGAATTGTTTACGAGTGGTACTCTAAAATTGGTAGAAGGGCGTTTTATTAATGCTGAAGATAAAAATAAAATTATGATTCATAAAGACTTAGCGGAACGAAATGGACTGAAGATAGGGGATTATTTACAAATTGCTATGAATCCGTATATGACTGGTGACGAGGAGGCAGGAAAATTGAAAGAACGAGCAGAAATTGTTGGGATTTTTTCATCTACAGCAGAAGCACAAATTTCAATGTTTTCTACCCCAGGAGATTTGTTCGAGAATATGGTTATTATGGATGTCGCAACAACTTTAGATTTATATTCGTGGGCTTCGGAAGGATATTATAAAGTGTATTATAATGTAAAAAATCCCGGAGATATGGATAAGATTATAAAAGAAATAAAAAGTATTTCAGATGTGAATTGGGATGCATTTACAATTACAGCAAATGACAAATCTTATGAAGCAATAACAAAACCATTAGAAGATACTCAAAATACAGTGAAAAATTTGCTTATTATAACAATAGTTATAAGTGTTCTAATTTTAATTTTAGTTTTAACATTATGGAATAAAAGCAGAATAAAAGAAAATGGAATTCTGCTATCTATTGGAGTGGGGAAAAGTAGAATTTTAATTCAGAGAATTTTAGAATTATGTTTTGTCCTTATGTTTGCAATAGTGTTATCATACTGTATTAGCATAGCTATAGGAGAAAAAGTAGGGAATGAAATCTTAAAGAATTATGAAGTTACAAACACTTCTTCAGAAGAATCAGAGTTAACAACAGATGGGCAGTTTGGTTATACTTTACCTAATATGATTGAAAATAATCTGGAAATTGAAGAAATTAATACGAAAATTGGTGTTAATGACGCAATGATTGTTTATGGCGGTGCACTTGCTATAATATTTTTTGCGGTATTTATATCATCATATACTATTTATAAAACATCGCCTAAAAAAATGTTATCAAATATAAGTTAGAGGAAATATATGTTAAAAAGAGCGATTTTATTTTTAAGAAGAAAAAAAGTTAAGAGTTTAATACTTCTAATTGTCCTAAGTATTATTGCAATATTTGTTTCGATAAGTGCAGAAATTAAAAAAACATCTGATTTGTCAGCTAAAGAAATTAGGGAGGCAGTTGGTGCAAAATTTAGAATACAGGTAGATAAATCGAAATCAGATAATTTTCAGGATAATGGAAATGGATTGGAATATATCGGAATTCCGTTAGACGATAAGATCTTAAATACTATATTAAAGGATGAAAGAATTAAAAATTTTAATGCAGCAATTACGAATGAAACATTTCTATATAGGTCTGTGGGGACACATATTGAATTGGATAAAATGAATAATAAGTATGATGATGACAAAATAATGAGATACCTGACGACATATGAAGGTAACTCAAATTTAGACATGAATGAATACTTTACTAAAAATATCTTTTCCTTAATTAAAGGGGAATTTATAGAATCTGGTGATAAAAATGTGGCTGTTATAAGTAGCAGACTTGCTGAGATAAATGGTTTGGATGTAGGAGATACCTTCGTTTTGGCGGATAAAGATAATAAATTAAAAATAAAGGTAGTGATTAAAGGGATTTTTGATACTAAAGAATCACAAATTAATGCAGGAATGTTGGCACCAGGAGGATTATATCAGAATAGGGTTTTTGTTGATGTGCAATCAGCAAAAGAATTGTCGCAGCGAGAAACATTTAATTGGATTGACTGTTTTATTAGAGATCCAGCTGATTTAAATACTATATTGGATAAAATCGAAAAGGATAAAATCGTTGATTCAAATTATTTTTCTGTTGTAACCAATGATAGTGAATATAAAAAATTGGTAAATCCGTTAAATGCTCTTATAAAACTTATGAATAATTTTCTAGTTGTTACTATTTTAGCTGGCACTATAATTCTTTCATTGATCTTAGCGTTTTGGATTAGAGAGAGAATTCATGAAACCGGAATTTATCTATCATTAGGAATAAGTAAATATACAATTATCAGTCAATATTTACTGGAAGTGTTGATTGTGTCAGGTGTTTCGAGCTTTATAGCGATATTTTTTGCAACTGTATTTAACAATACAATAATAAAGAAAATACTGTATTCTTATAAAACGATAGATGAATATAAAGACATGGACATATATGGAAATATTATGAATGAAGTAGGAATTTCCTTTCACAGTATTTTAGGTGTAATTGGAATAGAAGTTCTGATTGTGATAATTTCTATTATAATTGCCAGTATTCCGATTTTGATAATGAAACCGAAAAAACTATTAAATACAATGGAATAGAAAGAGGTAAATAATGAGCGTAATAAAAATAGTAGATCTTGAGTATTCTTATGATGGAAAGAGGAAAATTTTAAATAAAATTAATATGGAGTTTGAAGAAGGAAAAGTCTATGCAATTATTGGACCATCAGGATGTGGCAAGACGACATTGTTATCATTGATAGGAGGGCTAGAAGAAACAAGTTCAGGAGAGATTTATTTTGATAATCAAGAAATAAAAGAATATGGATTGGCAAAACATAGAAAGAATCATGTTTCTTTTGTTTTTCAAAATTATAATCTTATTGATTATATGAATGCAATTGAAAATGTAAAACTTACAGCAAAATGTGATGCAGGAACTATTTTAGAAAAAATGGGATTGACTAAGGAAGAAACCAAAAGGAATGTGCTTAAATTATCTGGAGGACAGCAACAAAGAGTGGCAATAGCCAGAGCACTGGCATCTGATACAAAGGTTATCTTGGCAGATGAACCTACGGGCAATCTAGACGAAAGTATGGCAAAAGAAATTATAAATATCTTAATTGAAATGGCACACAAATTGAAAAAATGTATTATAATTGTTACGCATTCAAATGAAATTGCTAAAAATGTAGATGTTGTTTATAGATTGAAACGTGGAATGATACAAAAAATTGAAAAAAACGATTAAATAGAATAGTCGGTAAGAAAATAAAATTAAAAATAAACTCGACAAAGCATTATGACAATTAGTACCTAAAAAGATGCTGAAAGGTACGAGACGGATTTGGGTTCGACTCGTACCTTTTATTATTTGAAAAAAATATTAATATTAGGCAGGTGATTTATAGAAGATTTCGTTAAAACTCTAATTCGTTTTATTCTGTATAATAAGATTCTATAATTTTATCTATTATTGAAAGTAGAAATTCTTTTTTCTCTTCAGGACAGTTGTTGATACTTTGAAGAAATATACGATTGTTAATAGAAGGATCTATACCAAACAAAATATATTCTGTTGTCAGTTGCATGTACTCTGAAAATAAAAGCAGTTTTTCAAGTGAAAATCCTCGGTTCCCAAATTCTATATCGCTAAGAAATTTTGAGGTGATTCCCATCATTTCTGAAAGTTCTTCCCTGCTCATCTTGAGTTTTTCACGTTGTTTTCTAAGTCGTTCACCGATTTCTGCTTTGTTTAACTCTGGCATATAATATACCCCCTCTACTTCAATATCATTATATTTTATGTTCTTTTATTCAGAAATAAACTATAAGAGTTGAAAAATAGAACTTATAGTTGTATAGTGATGTAAAAATTAAAAGGAGAAAAATTTAATGGAAGACAAGAACTATGGTATGATAGAGGAGATAGAGAAGGAAATAAAACAAAAATATCCATTATGCGATATAGAATGGTTTTTTGATAGAAATAATTTTCAAAATAAGAAAGATGAGGGGATAGAAATCAAGCGAATTTTGAACGGGCTAATTTTTAGTATATGTTCATGGAAAAATACCATTCACTTTTATATACGGATTCATAAATATAAAGAGTGGTATATACTTCGAATTCTTATTGAGGAACAAATGCCATCAGAATTAATTGATCTATTGAATAAGCAAATGATAAATAAGAGGAATATAATTAGCATAATGAATGATGATAGATGTACGGTAGTGAAAATGATACTATACTGTAATTATTTTAATAAAGCCGAACAGTAATGAAATATTAAAGATAAGGAGATTCATGATGTGAAGACTCAAAACTATTTATCGTAGTTTAGCCGTAGATTTCGTAGTTTGTCCATTATTATTGCATTTACTAGAAAAATGTAATACTGTTTATAAAAAAAGAAAAGGGAGGATTTAGTAATGAATCTAAAAAGAAGTGCCACGAAATTTGTAGCGAAGATAGCATATAAGGAAGCGGAGAGAAGTGCCAATACAGCGTGTGTATTTTTTCATGGACAACCTTCGATGCCTCGTCGTGTACAGGAATTAAAGAAAGTAAAGAAATAAGAAAATGGTTGAAGCAATTGTAAGAGTGCTTATAAAAAATAGGATTATAGCACAGGATGATTATGTGGTGTACCAGTATGGGGTAAGCTTGTTAATTAAGAAAATTTTTCACATAGCTACAATGGTATTATTTGGATTTATATGTGGAAAATTTATATGTACGATAGTATTTTTAACAGCATATGCTGCTATTCGAGAACAGGCCGGTGGATATCATGCAAAAACATCGAAAGGGTGTTACCTTTGTACATGGATTGTTACGTTGTTTGCTATATTATTATTCTATGTATTTGAAAAGATTGAAATAACAGAATCTTTTGTCATTTTAGCTGTTTGTGCACTTATGATTAGCTGTTTAGCACCACAAGAAACTTCAAATAGACCGTTAGATACGCAAGAATTGATTTTATACAGAAAAAAAACACGTAAATATTTAATTGTAGAAGGGATAATCTGTTTGATATCCCTTTTTTTTAAAGCCATCGTAAGTGGAATTTTATGTGCTTGGATTGTAGAAACAATTATGTTATTAATTGGAAGAGAAGATATAAAGTCAAAATAGATTGATAGCATTAGCTCGTGAAGGTTAGTGAAGAGATTATTATTTTGATGCATGATATAGGCTGCAAATATACTTGCGGGGTATAACGGAGGCGATATGAATGATAAAAGTGGCTGTGTGCGATGATGATAAGCAAGTTTGTACTAAATTAGTCGCTATGATAAAAGATTATTTTGAAGATATTGGAAGACCTGTGTGGGTAGCCGGATTTACAAATGGTTTGAGTGTGCTAAAAGCAAATATTCGATTTGATGTGATCTTTTTAGATATAGACATGCCAGGACTTGATGGAATAGAAACCGCTAAAAGATTAAGAAATTGGGATGTGAATAGTAAAATAATTTACGTAACAAATTATAGTAAATTTAAAAGTTGTGCATATAAGGTTCATGCATTTGACTATGTTGATAAACCAGTTAGAGAAAGTAAAATTTTTGATGTGTTAAAAGAGGTTATGCATTATTTGGATAATGCAGTAGAAAAACAAAAATATGCGTTTACTACAGAAAAAGGAGTTTTAACAATTGAATTAGATGATATCTATTACTTTGAATATGTGGCGAGGAGAGTTTTGATAAATACTTCCCAAGGTGAATATATAGCTACATATAGTTTGAAAGAACTATACAATAAATTCAATAAATATAATTTCGAATCACCACATAAAAGCTTTATTATAAATATGCTACATATTAAATATATTAAAGGATTTGATATATTTATGGAGAATGGATCAATTATACCTCTAGCACAAAAACGAGCTGTTGGTTTTAAGGAAAAATTCAATGATTTCTTACAATCAACGTTTGATAAGATTTAAAGAAATGGGGGAAAGATATTGTATTTTATAGGAATGCTTTGTTCTTGCATAGTGACAGGTTATATACTTTTTGCAATTATGCGGAATTTGTACGAAAAAACCTTTATTAATAATAAGTGGATTTATATGGGGGCATATATAGCATACATTCTTTTGAGTTTAGGGGTAGCGTGGTTAAAGATGCCTGTATTAAATGTAGTAAATTCCATACTTGTTTTATACAGCTTGACAAAATGGTTGTATAAAACAAATGGAAGAAGTGTACTTTTTGATGCGGGTTTTATTATTATATATTTAGTGATTGTAGATATTGCAGTAACCGTTATTTTTTCAAATTTTTTGGGAAGTAGTACGTATGAGGTTTTAAGAGATCCTAAATATTTTTTAGTTTCAGGTATTGGCAATTCTATTATTGGACTTTGTACTTATAAGTTAGTGATACAACTTTTGCAACATTGCCAAAGGAGCATGATGTCAAGATTGCTACATATATATATGTTATTTTTGATGGTGTTTGAATTGGGAATAATATGTTGCTTTGTTCGATGGAAAATAAATAAGCCTAATAATTTGGCATTGCTAATGGTATGTTTGGGATTTGTGGTTATTGATGCGGGAGTAATTTATTTGTATCAAAAATTATCAGAAGAGGCTGTGTTAGAAAAAAAGACTGAATTGATTGAACAACAACTTGAGATAATACAAAAATATTATGAAGGACTTCAAGATAATTATGAAAGTATTCAGAAAATATTACATGACACTAAAAAGCATATACAGGTACTTAGGGATCTGGAAGAAATGGACAAAAAGGAGTATGCTGAAGAATTACTTAATTCTATTAGAAATGTGGAACCTCAGTTTTTTTGTAGTGATAAAATAGTATGTGCAATTATATGGAACAATATGCAGATCTGTAAACAAAATAATATTGATTTTGAAATCAATATGCAGGATATTATTTTTGATTTTATGGATAGTATAGAGATTACAGCACTATTTGCAAACCTATTGGATAATGCTATTGAAGCTTGCGAGAGCAGTAATGTGTCTAATAAAAAAATATTTTTAAGAATTCATTGTTTTAAGGAGTATACTGTAATAAAAATGAAAAATACTATAGGAAGTACGCCTAAATTAAAAAATGGAAAATTAGTTTCTACAAAAGAAGGGCATTTGGGAATAGGAATGACAATTTTGGAAGGAATAGCAAACAAATATTGTGGACATATGGATTTTGAATACTCGGATGAGTGTTTCGAAACAAAAATTATTTTGCTATCACATAATATTTCAGATATCTAAAAGCAAATCAGCAAAAACTAGTAGTATAATTACAGAAAAAATTAGAAGTTAAAAGCGATTGTTAATTAGATTGCAAAAGAACAAAATATTCATAAAATTCAATATTTACTTTAGGGGACAGTTAATAGAGTATTGACTGTTCTTTTTTTGTGTATAAAACTGTGAGATAATAGAGCATCTATATCTTTTTGGCAAGAAATATTATAATTATAAACTGGATATAAGTATTTCAATGGTTTTGTTCCGAATGATTAATTTAATAACTACTTTATCATCACGTAGTAGATTTTAATTACATTTTTTCTTTTTGGGTTTCTTGCAATCTTCTCCCGAGTAACAGTAAGGTCCTTTTGTTTGTTTCATTTAGTTTTTTATAAATTTCCCAGAGCTCTCTTCCTTCATTATCGGAAAAACTATTTTGTTCATCATAAATCAAGACCTCTAAAGGCAGCTGAAAGATATCTGTTAATTTCATTAATAAACCCAATGATACATGCTTAATCTCTGTTTTTTCTAATCTGCTAACAGTTTGTTGGCTAATTCCAAGTTTTTCGCTCATTTCTTTTTGTGAGAGCCCAAATTCTTTTCGCTTTTTCTTTAGGACATTCATTGTCTTTGTTATTTTCTCCCGATATTTGTAATATTTATTTTGATAATGACAAGATTAGCTTTAATTTCTTTAGTTAAATTATTATACCATAGTTATTGATTGCCTGGGGATAAAAGAATAAATGAAATATAAAAGGTAAGATAAGAAAGCTGTTAGATTTAAGATTATTTCAATAATTCGTCATAACTTGTTCCCAAACAATCCCGGATTCCTCGTAGTTGAGTTCCTGTGATATGCTGAATGCCTCTTTCAATTTTGACTAGGGTTTCTCGTGTTATATCTATGTTTTGCAACTGCAGCATACGGACAAGTTCCGTTTGCCCGATTCCCCGTTCTTTCCTTATATGGCGGATATTACTGCCAATATTAATCCCTTTCTGTTTAATCTTCTGTTCTATCTAATAAGATCTCCTTACATGGACTGAAATTAGTCCGATTCACCTTTATCTTATCGGTATGGAATGATACAATGGGACTAGAATAAGTCCACTTTAAGGGTATGACATAAAAAATGAAAGGTAGATATGTTTATTTTAACTCGCCATGTTTAGATTCATGCTGTGCAACAGCTTGACGAATTAGGTAGAGCACTTCTCCGTTGATGGAACGACCATCAAATTCTGCCATGCTTTTTAGTTTTTTATGTGTTTCTGAATCAATGCGTAGACCTAAATGTTTATCTTTTTTCATAATCCCTCCTGTGTGTTTGGTATAAGTACAAAATAAGTTCTCTCGAATGAGTACATTTTAAGTACATACGGTGGTATTATGGAATAAATGGACTTATTTTAAGTACACTAAATTTTTTGAAAAGGGATTCAGTATGAAAACAGAGGGGAAAAAAAGGTATTATCGAATCAGGGTAAGTCTATTATGGCCGATAATAGGAGGAATTTTTTTATTGATTATGGGGACATATTTTAAAGATGAATTATTTGAAAAATGGAGAAAAAGTGGGGGGATAGAAGATATTGTTTATGAAGGAGTCAGCTCTAACCTTAAAGATCCGGAAACATGTTATCTTTGTGGAAAAAGTGATTATAGTATGATGAGTTATTACCGAAAATTTGATACAATAGGAGTGATTTCTCTGAATGATTGGTATGTGTTAGAACTTCGGTTAAAGTGTCATGATGAAAACGGAAATGAAGTGAACGGGGACAGTAATACAACTTTTGGAAATACCGGGGAAATTTCTTATTCTTCAGACAGTAGTTTTAATGGTACAATAGCATCCGTCAAAATTTCTTTAGAGGATAATTATAAGCTGGAAATAGAAAAATTACAAGAGCATTTGTGTCAGCAGTGCCTGAATAAAGTTATAGAATCTTTGGAATTTTATAAATGGAAAAATGAAAAAAAAAGAGGCAGTTCCTCTTTGCCTAGTAGACTTTAAGACACTGGAGATCTATTCCCTCCAAGACTGGCAGCGGGGGTGCTTAATCCGGGACTATTGGGTAAAGATAGAAAACGATGAGGATGAAAATAAAATTGTAATAGACGCATATACTATCCCATAGCAAAATACAAAACTGTAACGAGAAAAGGGGGCTGCGAATAAATGAAAAATTATTTTTTACAGCCCCTTTCTGCTAGTTGCTTATTGATTCATTATTCCTCGTTACTAGGTACTAAAGTAGCTGGTCCAATATATTCAAGTTCACTTTCTTTTGCAAATATACATGCGGTTCCTTGTTCTGGAATCGGAACATAAACCATGATTCTCCCGTTTTTTATTTCACCTATAATGCCAATGCATCCACACCACTTATGTTTCTCGTTAAACTGTACTACACAGTCTTTCTCAAGCATCATTCTACCTCCAATTAAAAAAATGGTTACTTCTGTTTTGGGCTCCTGTTATTTTGACTATTTAAGAATAACGTAGGATACGAGAGTTCGTCTATCCCCTATTAAATATAGGCGGTATTGAAAAATCTTTAATACTGTCATTGCTTTTCAGTCTTTAACAAATAATAATCGTAACTGTAAAATAATAATGCAAACCAATATATATGTTTGCGATGATCTGGTAAGTTGATGATTTTTTTAAAAATCTTATCTGGTTCTTTGCCTAATAATAACATCAAAAATCTGTCCCATGGGTAAGCTTCCATAAGGAAGTTAAAACTAAAACACTTTGTAATCAGCCAAAATGATTGGATTGTAGGCAAATTTAATTCATATGGAGGAATTACAAAATGAACGAATCATTATTTAAACAGTTAGGTGGCGCATATCACGAAGAAAATGGGTATCTGATTCCAGATTTATTATTGCCCGCCGAAGAAGAACAGCCAATAGGCATATGGGGACAGCGGCATCTAGATTATTTGAAGCAATATTGCAAAGTTACATACACCAATCTTCTTACAAGTGGCAAGCTGAATGCTTATCTTATCAGCATTGACAGACAGGCGCAGGAACGCTTTGAAAGGCTCATAGAGGGCATGAAACAAGCACAGGGCATAACGGAACAGCTAAAATCTGAAAATGCCTTAGAATGGGTAGGACAGTTAGGCAACATAAGAGCTTGTGCAAGGGAGATTGTAAATAAGGAAATCATTTTTGCATAAGTGGACAAAAGCGGCAGGGAGAAATCTCTGTCGCTTTTGTAATGTCAAGAATTTTATGGATTTTGCAAATAAGTGATTTCTGCGCTATGTCAAATTATGACTATTGCATAAATTAAAGAATAGTGCTAAAATAGTTATTGACTTCAAGTCAATAACTAAATACAAAGGAGGTGCAATCACATTTGGCTAGACCTGTAAAAAAGACACCAGAGGAATGGAGAAAAGCAATCCTAAATGCTGCCCAAAACTTATTTATTTCTAAAGGATATGAGGAAACTTCAATTTTCGATATTATGGACATGGTAGGCGGAGCAAAAGGAATGTTTTACCGTTGTTTCCAAAGCAAAGAGGAAGTAATGTACGCATTAGGCAATCAAATGTTTTTCGAGGACAACCCATTTGAAGCAGTCAAGGGGAGAGATGACTTGAACGGTCTGCAAAAAATCAGGCTGTTGCTTACACTGAATCAATCGGACGCTGAACGAAACCAGATAAATATGCAGGCAGTCCCGATTTTGAAAGACCCGCACATTTTGGCGGCGGCAGTTGCGGAAAACAGGCGTGTATTAACTCCCTTGTGGCTGGAATTGTTGGATGAGGGAAAAAAGGACGGTTCTATCAAGACAGAATACACAAAGGAGATTTCCGAACTTTTGCCGCTTATCAACTTCTGGCTCATGCCCTCGGTATTCCCTGCAACAGAGGAAGAACTGTATCATAAATATCATTTTGTGAAAGAAATGTTAGCCCATATGGGACTGCCACTTTATGATGACGATGCGACATCCTTTACAGAAAAATTTATTACTGATATTACGGAAACACCCTGCGGGCATACCTCTATGCCAGAGAATGCAGGAAAAATCAATGAAAAAGGAGGGAATCAGCCATGACGGAAAAATTATTTACGAAAAATTTTGTGCTCCTTATTTTGGGGCAGCTAACCTCATTGTTTGGAAATTTCATATTGAAATTGGCATTGTCCATGTATGTATTGGAAGCGACTGGTTCGGCAGCCATATTTGCAGGGATATTGTCTGCTGCTACAATACCGACCATTCTTTTGTCACCGCTTGGCGGTATCTTGGCGGACAGGGCAGACAGACGGAATATTATGGTGGCGTTAGACGCATTGACTGGCGTATCAGTTTTATGTGCGACGCTATTCATCTCGGAAAACAATGCCATTGCTGTAATCAGTACGTTGCTTATTATTCTTTCTATTTTGGGTGCGTTTGAAACGCCTACTGTTCAAGCGTGTATTCCCACTATGTTACAAGGCGACAATATTATGAAAGGAAATGCCGTTGTAAATCAAGTGGCATCTTTATCCTATCTGATTGCCCCTATGTTGGGCGGCGTATTGTATGCCATGCTTGGGCTAAAACCCGTAATGTATGCGAGCGTTGTCTGTTTTTTTATTACTGCCCTGATTGAATGTTTTATAAAATTGAGCAATCAGCGTATTCAAAATCAAGGCGGTGTGCTTCAGATTGTTAAGCAGGATTTTTTATCAAGTATGCAGTATATTACAAAAGAACAGACCAGCATATCAAAGATGTTGCTCTTAACGGCATTATCAAGGTTTTTTGTGATGGGCATTACCATAGTCGGACTTCCCTTTCTTGTGCGGACTGTCCTCGGATTGAATGCAAAATATTATGGGGCAGCGGAAAGTGCGTTGGCAGTCGCTACAATCTTAGGGAGCATTGCCGCAGGAATTTTGGCAGAGAAATTGAAAATACATAAATTATCTGTCCTGCTTGCTTCTATGGGTATTTTCATTATCCCTGCCGGCATTGTTTTCATTTTGCCAGTGAATGCCATTATAAAGTATGGAGTTACGGTTGTATCATTTTGCGGTATGCAGGCTGTTATTAGTATATTTTCTATTTTCGCTGTTTCCCTCATACAGCAGAGGACGCCAAATCATTTAATAGGAAAAGTGATGGCTTATACATCAATGGTTACTTTGTGTGTTCAGCCCATAGGACAAATTGTGTACGGTTTTTTGTTTGACAGATTTTACAGTGCCATATATTTTGTCTTAATCCCGACTGGCATCATAGTTTGCATTGTAGGATTATCTGCAATGAGCTTCTTTAAGAATATGGAAAAGGAACAGCAGGAGGTGTCAGCATGAAGCAGGAAAAGTGGCTATTGTGTCCTGTATGCGGAAACAAGACGAGACTGAAATTGCGTGAAGATACGGTACTTGAGAAATTCCCTTTATTTTGCCCAAAATGTAAACAGGAAACTCTTATAAATGTCCGACAAATGAATATATCTGTTATCAGAGAGCCAGACGCACAGACGCAGAGCCGATGAACTTGTGAAATAAAATCACAGTTTGTTGGCTCTGTTTTTGCTTATGCAGACAGTCAAGATTTTTCATTTTGCTGCTCTATCTTACAATACATAGAAAGTCAACGATAAGCTGAATACAGACAAGACATCCATCGAAATAAGGTAAATGGCAGCAACTGCTAATTGCTTTTTGGCACTTTTCAAGCTCTTTATTTTTCTATAAGGTCATTTTATAATAGAAAAAAGGAGGAAATTTTTATGAATACAAACATCATTTCAAAATATTTGCAATTACTGCGAAAAAAACATAACTTCACACAAGACGAATTAGCAAAAAGGTTGGATATATCCAGACAAGCTGTTTCAAAATGGGAAACGGGAGCAGCTATTCCAGATTTAGAGGTTCTGTTAAAAATATCTAAGCTTTACGGAATTACAATAAATGATATTTTAGAGCCGAATATACCGACTAAAAAAATAACTGATTTTGAACAATTATCAAGAGTTCCAGAAAACGAATTAAGAGATATACTGGAACAATATGATATGACATCACTTGTGATAGCTTCAATGGGGGCATCTCCAGAAATAAATAATTTGCTGGAAAAATTATTTCCAGATGTAGATTATAAAATGGAAAGAAACCGTATTGGCAGAGTTAGAATTGATGAAGTTGAAAGAATACAACAGGAAATAGTCTCTGTCATAAATTTACGAGCTTTAGATAGTGAACTTTTATAAAATTATAAGTCAAGAAATGAAGTAATATGACAAAAGGTAAATGAGCAATCTTGAGAAGCAAGAAATTTGAAATAGCAGTTATTAAAGAGCCAGACACATAGATGCAGAGCCGATAAACATGTGAGTTAATATCATAGTCTGTCGGTTCTCTTTCATTTTATAAGGTTTTAAAGCAACCGCCCACCAAATAAAAAAAACGGCGTGTGGCGGGCGATTTTGCTATGCCCAAAAACTTAACAGACACTCTCCAGACCTGTTTTAGAGTTTGGAGGTTTTTTTTATGTTCTTTTTTCGGGCAGTAATCTATCTGCTCATGCAACGCAGAGTTTATCCATACATAGCATATCGGGGATTGGCAGGAAGCCAGTTAAAAAAATCCCTGCCCATGCAACGCTGCTTCTCACCATGAAACCAGAAGTAGAATCTCCGTTTAACAGAATATGTATCTCCTATAACCGTAGAGGTCAAAGTGCCTTTGCGGTTTTTCTTTTGTCGTTTTTTATCGGAATATGCCGCAAGGCTGTTTCTGCTGTTGGATGTCGTTCGCCGCCTTTCCAATCTGGATTATTACATTTCAAAAATTTCAGATTGGAGGAAAAAAGAATGGCATACAACAACGGACGGGAGAACAGAAAATGGCTTATCTGGAAAGAAGCCGAGGAAAAAATATTGAGGGAACACGGAGTTGACGAAACCACCATTGAACAAATCCGTACAGACGACAGGGCAGACTTCAATTCCAACAGGAGGTTTTACCATTGGACAAGCGACTTCGGCGAATACCTTGAGGGGATGGCAGACAGGGAGCGGGATACCGAGGTAAAGTCGGTTGCCGATTTACTGGATGAGATTGAGGACGAAACTCTGTATCGGGCATTGCTTACGGTGGACAGGCGTACCCTGCAAATCATCCTGCTGAAAATGCAGGGCTATTCCACAAAGGAGATTGCCCCGCTTATCGGATTGACAACAGGGGCTATCTATGCAAGGCTAGACCATCTGCGGAAAAAGCTGCGGAAGATTTTATAATCATCTAAGATAGACGGTTTTTCGGCGGGCTATTGGGTGGGGGATAAAAATCCCCCGCCTAATTACTAAAATTGATGAATAAAATTCCTGTCCACAGGGAATACTAAAAAGTTTGCCCAAAATCTTGACACAGATATAGCCGCTATGATATTCTAAAATACTCATAGAAGAATCAGAAGTAAGACAGAAATGGAGCTGTCAGAATGACACCAGATAAACTATTGAATTACTGCCTTCAAAATCTTGAGGGGACAGTCTTAGTTGAGAGTTGGGGCGAGAAAGGGATTTTCTATAACCCAGACCATGTGCTGAAGCGTGGCGTTTATATATTGACGGTTAAGGAAAAAGACGGTGATAATGACAAAGGTTCTGGTTTAAACAGGGAGAACGTCTACCGTGTGAATCTGGGAATACGGAAAAACACTTTTGCGGAATTGTTTGGGGCAGTCCCAAAACGTCCGCCAGCAGGCGGCGTTGTAGATATGGATTACGACTTTACCGCATTGAATGAGATACTTCCCCATCCCGTCTACGCATGGATGGCGTGGATATGTGCGTTGAACCCCTCTGAAAAGACATTCGAGGAATTGAAACCATATATCCAAGAATCCTATGAGTATGCAAAGGAGAAATTTAAGAAACGCAGGAAGTAATAAAATTAAATAGCACATAGATGGAAGAATGGAATGTCAGCCAACGGACAAGGCTGACCGCCGCCGAATTTATGTTGCCCTTTTCGGCTGGTGTATGGCAGCATGGTTTTGAATCCCAAAGCCGTTACATAGCATTGCGAATCCGAGCAGGAGAAATCTCTCCTGTCATTCGTGGTGTCGTGTAGCGGCTTTTCATTTATCCAAAAGTCAAGAAAAATCAAATCCAGAACGGAGGTGCAAGGACATAGGATTTTCTTTTCGGCGGGTAAGACAGGCATTAAGAATGTCGCTGCACAGGAAAAATGCTCTGCGGCGTTGTCCACAGAGATAGCGAGCATCGGATTGTGTCAGCCACAATCCAATCCACAGCCTAAAGGCGTGTGGACTTCTCTCAGGGGACAGCCCCTGTTTACCCCGAAGAAAGAAAAATAAGACTGGAGGATTGAGGAAAATGAGCAGAGAAAAATCAGAAAAGGATGTGCGGAATGTCCCGATTACTGTCCGATTGAACGAGGAAGAACACCAAAAATTAAAGCAGTGCGCCGCCGCTTGCGGTCTGTCCGCCGCCGAATTTATGCGCCAGTTATGTAAAGGAAATGTCCCTCAGCCACAGCCTAAAACCGAGTTTTGGGAGCTGTTAAACAAGCTCTATGAAGTGCATGACGCTTTCAAAAAGTGTGTTCCCTACTATCCAACCGCCGCTGAAATCTGTAAAGAAATTGAAGATTTTATCTTAGAATTGCAACAGAAAACAACTCTCCCGCAACGATTTAGCGTAGAAGAATTGACAGAACAGGGGGCGGTCTGATATGGCGGTAACAAGCTTATGGCATGTCAAAGGGAGCATAAAAGACTTGATTGACTATATAGAAAATCCAGAAAAGACCGTGCCGAATGAAGATATGCAGGACTTCTTTGACGTGTTCTCCTATGTGAAAAATCCGTCAAAAACAAAAGCAGGCGAGTATGTTTCCGCAGTCAACTGTCTGAAAGAAGTCGCATTACAGCAGATGATTTTGACGAAGAAACAGTACCAAAAGACAGGCGGGTATATCGCATGGCACGGCTACCAGAGCTTCAAGCCAGACGAGGTAACGCCCGAACAATGCCACGAAATCGGATTGAAATTAGCAAGGGAAATGTGGGGTGATAAATACCAGATAATCGTTGCCACCCACCTTGACAAAGGACATCTCCACAACCATTTCTGCTTTAACTCCGTTTCTTATCTGGATGGGAGCAAATACAATTACTCAAAATCGGAGCAGATACGGTTAAGGGAAGTGTCCGACCGTTTATGCCGAGAGTACGGTTTGTCAGTAATTGAAAACCCGAAGAAAGCACCGTCAAGACCGCTGTATTTGGACGAAAAAAGCGGAAAGCCGACACGGTACAACGTCTATCGGGAGGATTTAAGGGAGGCAATCAACGGGAGCAGGGATTTACAGCACATGATAAAATACCTTACCGATAAAGGATATGAGGTTGATTTTTCGGGCGGTCATTGGAAGATGAAGCTGCCACAGTACAAGCACTTCACAAGGTTAGACACGCTTGACGAGCGGCTAACACCCGATTTCATACGGTCATGTTTAGGCGGAACTTCCCGATATGGGAACTACAAAGCAAGGATTTCCTACTCCCCGCATATGCCAGAGCAGTATAAAAACACATGGAAACCGCATCAGAAAACCACGGGAATCTTAGCGTTATATTACCACTGGTGCTATCAGTTGGGGATATTTCCCAAAGGCACGGACTACAAGCCGACAAGCCCGCTGATGAAAGAGGAGCTTCGGAAACTGGACGAGATTACCGCACAGGTACGGTATATGTCAAAGCATAATATTTCTACCCTCTCCGATTTACACGCCGACAGGGAGAAAAACCAGACCGAAATGAATAAACTTATCGACTACCGCCAGCATTTGCGGAATAAGGTACGCCGTGCCACACCAGCCGAAAAAGAAACACTCCGAGCCGAAAAACAGAATGTGACAGAACAGATAACGGAACTTAGAAAGCGGCTGAAATATGCAGACGGGATTGAAAAACGCTCCGCCCATATCGACAACTGCTTAGACCAAATCCATGATACGATTGAAAATCAGAGGTCGAATCGGCAGAAACAGCCAGTAAAAACAGAATGCGGGAGGGAGGAATCATTACGATGAATGAATCTTTTAGTGACACAGAAAAAGAAGAATTTTCAGAAGAAACCGCCATCCGTCAGATGATTGATGGGATTACGGACAGCCTTGCATCCATGACAAAAGAAGAACGGTTAGAATGGTTTCGCAGGTCACAATATCCCCATCCAATCAATTTCCAAAAAGAGATAGACGGCACGGTTTATACAGTCAATGCCCATTTTAACGCCGCCGCTGCTGAGAGCATTCAGGAAAAAACCGAACGCATTCTCCTAAAACTATAAACGGCATTTGAATTAAGGCTTTAAAGCGTTGAAGTGTTCTGCCAGATATGGTATGATAATGACACCTACAATTCATATCATGTCTGGCTGTGGAAAGGAGAACTATGAGCAATCAGCCAGAAAAAATAACAGCTTTATACTGCCGTTTAAGCCGTGATGATGAGCAGGACGGGCTTTCGGGCAGCATCAAGAATCAGCAGTCCATACTGGATAAATATGCAAAAGACAACGGTTTCCGCAATCCCCGCTTCTTTGTAGACGACGGATTTTCGGGGGTTACATTTACAAGACCCTCTTTTATGGAGATGATGGATTTAGCCGAGCAGGGGAAAATCGGGACAATTATTGTCAAAGACCACTCAAGGCTTGGGCGCAACCGCCTTGTTGTCGGGCAGTTGCTAGAGGAAGATTTTGAACGTCTGGACGTGCGGTATATTGCCGTCATGGACAACATTGACACAGCAAAAGGCATCAGCGACCTTGTTCCCATGCAAGACTTATTCAACGAATGGCACGCCAAGAACACGAGTCAGAAAGTGCGGAATGTCCTCCGCAATAAGGGACTGTCAGGCGCACCACTTACAACCATCCCGCCATTTGGATACAAAAAGAATCCAGACAACCCAAAAGAATGGCTTGTTGACGAGCCTGCGGCTGAAGTTGTAAAACGGATTTTTGATATGTGCGTGGCAGGATTCGGACCGACACAGATAGCAAAAAAGCTGAAAGTCGACAAAGTAATGACGCCTACGGAATACTGGCGCAGTATCGGGAAACCGTACCGCAGGCTGTCCACCGTGCCATACGGCTGGTCAGCCGATACCGTGGGGAATATCCTCTCACGGCAGGAATATATCGGGGACACTGTTAATTTTCGCACCACAAGCAAATCTTTTAAGAACAAGAAACGTCTGGAACGTCCGCAGGAGGAATGGCAGATATTTAAGGACACCCACCCTGCCATTATTGACGAAGAAACTTTCCTGCTTGTGCAGGAGCTTCGGGAACACCGCCGCAGACCGACCAGACACGGAACTATTAGCATGTTTTCGGGACTGCTCTACTGCGCTGACTGTGGGGAAAAACTGTATTACAATGCAATGGACAGCAAGCGTCAGCATCCCTATTTTTTCTGTTCCAGCTACCGCAAAAACTCTGACGTATGCTCTGCCCACTATATCCGTGAAGAAGTCGTGGCAGGGATTGTATTGGAAAGCATGCAGAGGGTATTCTGGTATGTGCAGAGTTTTGAAAAGGATTTTGCCATGAAACAGATGGCGGCTTTCGGTGAGGAAAAGAAAAAAGAGCTTTCCATGAAGCGGAGGGAACTTGAAAAGACAAAGAAACGTGTCAGAGAGATTGACAGCCTTATCCAGAAGATTTATGAGGACAATGTAAGCGGGAAAATCTCTGATGAACGCTTTGCCACCATGTCGATGGCGTTTGAGGACGAGCAGAAACAGTTAAAGACATCTATCCCCGACATAGAACAGTACCTTGAAACAGAAACAAACAAAAGCGACAGCCTTCAGCGGTTTATCGACAGGGTAAAATGCGTCACGCAGCTTACAGAATTAACCCCCGAAACCGTACATGAATTTATAGAAAAGATTGTCGTGTCCAATCCAGAATATATTGGCGGCAAACGCCATCAGAGTTTAGAAATTTATTATAATGGCGTGGGCATTGTCCGAGAGCCGTCGCCAGAAGAAATGGAAGAACTGTTCCAAGAGCATATGCAAAACAGGAAATCCAGCCAGAACAGCAAAACAGCGTAGCCGCAGGGCTACACTGTCTACATAATCACATCATTATATTTTAGTCTATGCAATAACATCCTTACGGAAATTTACCCATACAGTTGTTTTTCATGTAGTAAATCAGTAAGAGTATTATGTCACAATTATTTTTATATAAAGAAAATAACCTTTAATGAAGAAATTAACGAAAAAGAAATTATGAGGACATAATATTTTGAAGAGTGATGAAAAAGTAATAAGTATTTGCTTTGAAATGAGAATTTAGCTTGTATTGATATTATTTTTTTGTTACAATAATAAGAACAAATATTCGCTAATCGGAACAATGTTATAGAGATATGCTGTTTGTTGTGGAGTGATTTTTAGGATACAATGCTTTATAATTATGCTATTTTATGCTATTCTGTTTGAAAAAGAACTGGGAGTGTTGTGGAGTGTTGCCCAGTTAGAAAAACTGATTTTAGTGACTTTATT
Source organism: Lachnospiraceae bacterium (assembly GCA_910575555.1). GTDB lineage: Bacteria > Bacillota > Clostridia > Lachnospirales > Lachnospiraceae > Petralouisia. Next base: position 35,671 of record CAJTFX010000041.1, read on the forward strand.
CGTGTAATTGCTATTTTTGCCCATAAAAAAGTAGTGAAAAAAACTCAAACACGAATTTTGAGCCTCATAATTACACGAATTTTCGGGCTGATAATAGTCGTATTAAGGAGGAATAGAAGTGAAAAATGAGCAAAAAATCTTTGAATTAGTATCAGAATATCAGCCTATGGGGGATCAGCCACAGGCTATAGAAAAGTTGGTAAGAGGGTTTAAGAAAGGCAACCAATGCCAGACTTTACTAGGGGTTACAGGTTCTGGAAAGACGTTTACCATGGCAAATGTCATTGCTCAGTTGAACAAGCCGACATTGGTGATTGCCCATAATAAGACTCTGGCAGCACAGCTTTATGGAGAACTCAAAAATTTTTTCCATCGAATGCGGTGGAGTACTTTGTCTCCTACTATAAGGACAGGGTTTTGAGTGGCTTATCTTGTGTTGTTTAGTGTTGTTTATACCAGATATTGTGGACAGGATAATAGTTTATGGACGAGATAACACTAGATAAACAGATAGAATTTGTGACTTAAATTCGTGTAATGAACAAAATAACACAAAGTAACACAATATAAATATCCAGTAGGAACAGTATTTAGTGGCTTCATTTTCAAATGATATGTTTGTGTTTTTATATGATAGTAGGTTTCAGAATTAAGAATTGAAAGAAGGATTACATAACCGTTTGGTTTTCAAATAGAGAATCAAATGGTTTTTTTATTGCAAATTTTTACATAGCCATTCCTCAAAAGGGAGTGGCTATTAAATTATCAGAAAGCAATTTGGTGAAATGTCAAGAGGAAAATAAAAAAGATTTTCTGGAAGAAGGGTAACTTTAATAGACCTACCGCCCCAAAAGGAATGTAAGTTCGATATTTCTTATGGATTACCTACTCTTTTCCACAGAGTAGAGTTTGCCATTGGCCAGCAGTCCAAAAAGCATGCGTATCAATTTACGGGAAGTCAACGCGAGTGCACGTTTGTGCTGATGGGTTCTTACCTCAGCAAATTTCTTGTCATAAAAGGCTTTATATTCGGGGCAGTGCTGTACCACGCTCCCAGCGGCTTCGATCATGTAATACCGAAGGTAGCGGTTACCGGCTTTGTTCATGGGTGTATCTTCCGCCTGGAACTCTCCGGACTGGTTTTCTTTCCAGACGATGCCGCAGTATTTGGCAAGTGCATCATTGCTCTTAAAGCACTTGATGGTGCCAAGCTCAGCAAGGATGCCGCTGGCGTAGACAGGGCCAATACCGGGCACGGAGGTCAGTATCTGGTATTCCGTGGGATTAAGCTCCTTTACGGCTCTCTGGATAGCATCATTGATGGCCTTAAGTTCTTTTTCAAAGGCGCTGATGCAGTTGAAGGAACAACCGATGGAGACCGTCAGTGGCTCGTAAAGGCACTTGTCCAGTCGGTAGGAGTCCTGTGCAGCCTTCTGCAGTAGATAAGTAGTCTGTTCAGGATCGGAGATCCGCCCACGGCTTTTGGAGCTGATGAAAGCTACCAGATCATCCACGGACGCGTCCACGATGTCCTCCGTGGAAAGGTAGTCCGTCAGGACTGCTTCAGCTGTGGCGCCATATTTGTCAGAGAAGGGATGCTCATCCTTGTTGAGCATGGCAAATTCGCTGAACTTGAGGAAAATGTTGTTCAACATATAGGTCTTCTCCCTAGTTGGACCTATGTCAATACTTTGGACAAAAAAAGTCGAAAGATTATGCTGCTTTTTTTAGTTCCTCATCCTCCTTTTGCTGTGGTGTCAAATAACCAATAGAACTATGTATCCGCTT
>CAJTFX010000042.1 GCA_910575555.1 Lachnospiraceae bacterium
TTTGGCGATTGACATTATACCATAAAAAGGGAGGTCAATGCTCTTTTATTTGCAAACTCCCATAAAATCAAGGTTTGAGTAACAAAAAATCAGGTAGGATTTGACACTACCGATTTATAATTGGAGGAATTAGAAATGAGAAAGACAAGAAGTGATTGTACAGTAGGAACATTTGAAAAAAGCATGGTCTTCCACCAGGAACCATAAGAAATAAAAATGGTCGGGATACTCGCAGCGACAAGAAAATAGGAACAATTAGAAAAGAAGCTAACAGGGGAAAATAAATGTTCAATGAAAAATATGAAAATAGATGCTAATGGGACAGAAATAAGAGTTATAGGTGATGTTGTAAATGAAGAAGCCTATATTTCTTTAACAGATATTGCTAAATATAAAAATCCAGACAATGCTTTTATCGTGGTTGCGAACTGGATGCGTAATCATTCAACAATTTCGTTTTTAGGTTTGTGGGAACAGATTCACAATCCCAATTTTAAACCTATCGAATTCGATAGGTTTAAAGCAGCGGCGGGAGATAATGCGTTTACATTAACGCCGCAGCAATGGATAAAAGCAACAGACGCAATCGGTATTATATCAAAATCGGGTAGATACGGTGGAACTTATGCCCATACGGACATTGCTTTTGAATTTGCTTCGTGGATTTCTCCAGAATTTAAACTTTATATTATCAAAGACTATCAGCGATTAAGGAAAGACGAATCAAATAGATTAGCGATTGGATGGGATGCAAAGAGAGAACTATCAAAAATAAATTATCGCATTCATACAGATGCGATAAAGGAGTTTCTGATAACACCAACATTATCTCCGCAGGAGATGGCATATACATATGCTTCAGAAGCGGATATTTTGAATATGGCTTTGTTTGGGAAAACGGCAGTGCAATGGAGAAATGAAAAAGGGATAAGAGGAAAAACACCAAATATCAGAGATTTTGCTTCGGCAGAAGAATTGGTGGTACTTATCAATCTGGAAGATACGAATGCTGATTTGATAAGACAGGAAGTGTCGCAGATTGAACGGTTGAAACTATTAAGGGAGAAGGCATACCGACAGCTTGAAATTCTTAAAAAGAACCAGGAAACGATTGATGCATTGAAACATAATCTGATTGAGGAGTCAGAAAAAAGTAATTGAGAAATGGAGATTTAAGATAAGGGAGGTGCAGACTTGTCAACAAAAAACTTTACAATAAGCATTCAGGGAGATAGCGAAGGATATGTAACCTTTGAATGTCCCTATTGCGACTCGGAATTTAAGTTGCAGGCTGGAGAATACCAGAATGACAATGAAGCTTTTAAAGAACTGTTTTGCCCATACTGCGGTCTGGTAAAAGAGAAGAATGAAGTTCTGTCATCAGATATAATTGAGCAGGCACAAGCGATAGCTTATAACCATAGGGTGGAGGAATTAAATAAGTCATTCAAGAAAATGCAGAGGTCGGTTAATTGCTCAAAGGGTTTGATAAAGATGGATTTTAAGCCATTGAAAAAGGTTGCAACAAAAGAATTGAAAGATAAGGATACCACGGAAACAGAGTTTACTTGTTCATGTTGTGGTCGCAGAGTTAAAGTGCTTTATTGTGCTGGAGCGGCAAAGATATTTTGTCCGTATTGTGGGGTGGATATATGAACAGATTAGAATTAAGAAAATTGAGTTTGGAATTTCGCAGGTTATCAAGCAATCTGCTCAATAGCAGTGATGACACGGCAGATATAAATCTTTCTCGTTTTCTCAAATTTATAGATGGAAATGAGTTAATATCAGGATTCATTAAAGATAAAATTTCGGATGTTGATTATGATTTTAAGAAATGCTACGCAATAGGTTGTTCAGGGTGGGCAGATTTTAATCCGCCTGAAGATGAAGCGTGTCATATTAAGGCGCAGTATGATTATCTTTTGTTCATAAACAATGAGGATAAGGTAAATGTGCGTGGACAGGCAATGCGATATTGTTGGTCGAGTAGAAAAATAAATGATAATATTCAAAGTTTCCTTGATATGGCGTTTAAACCTCTTATAGATTTTATAAATGACTACCTTTCGATGGAAATGATTATTTGTGACGAGGAGGAAAAGACTATGAGCGGAAATACATATATTCAAAATATTGAAACTGTTAATGGTTCGGCAAGCCAACAGAATAGTGGAGTGATAAATACTTACAACACTACAAATGATACAAATTCTATGATTGCTTTGATTGACAAATTGCTTGCATCACTGCCAGGGATTCAGGGAGTTGACGCAGAAGAAATCGAGAATGTGAAAGATGATTTGGAAATGATTCAGGAGCAGTTGAAAAGCGATGCTCCGAAAAAGAACCGTATAGGAAAGGCTCTTGCAGGAATCAAAAAGTTTGCGGGCGATTTTTCTATGAGACTCGCAGTATCACTTGCCGCTGGAGCAGTCACGGGAACAGATTGGAATATGTTGTTGCAACAGGTTGAAAATTTTATTAAATAAAAAAATTTGAGAAATGCATTTATGATTTAACACGAGACATATTGTCATTATCCGCAGTTACAGAGCAGATGTTATCAACAGCGATAACAAAATGATAACATTAGTTCATATAGGCAGGATAATATGGATATATCATATAATCAAAAGATTTACATACCCGACAGAGAATAATTGCTAAACAAAAATAATTAAGAAAAGTCGAGTTCAAGTAGACAGGAAAAGTCCGCAAAGCCAGTGTTTATGCTGGTTTACTTGGTATAGAGACATCTGATAATAGTCAATTTTTAATTAAAATAGGAAAATTTGACACGGAATATGAAACATTTTTTCGGGAAATGGATGATACTAATAGTAGGATTCATGGAATATTTGAAAGGTTTACAAATAGTTAGGAATATAAAAATTTGTTGCGTTTTGCTCTCGGATATGCGATTGTAAACATACAAAGGGAAAGCCATAGAAACGGCTCTACCCACATTATGACAAATTATTACCTCGTAGGAGGTAAGCCGTCACTACTGCGAATAGTGGCGGCTATTTCTTTTTCCCTTGTAAATCTGATAAATCAAATTGGCAAGGGCAACAATGATTTGAATTTCCCCATTTTTAGAATAAAAGTTTGTAAAATCCCGTTTAATTTCATAGCCCAATCTGTTATAATTAATCAAGCGAAAACACGCCTTTGTTTGGTTATTTTGTGGTGATTTAATATTAGTCCGGTGGTTAAATATCAACGTTTTTACTTGCCTGAATTTCCGTCTGCCGCGTTGTGCCCGATAAAGCGGGGCAGACCCTCATCAATCTCAAAATTGCTTCCATCTTGATTTGGTTAAAATAAACAAAACAAAATGTTTTTCAAACACGCGGTAGTATTAGGACAATTCTGCAACATTTGACTCATATGATACATTTAAAACAACAGAGAGGACATAAATAGATGAAAAAAATCATTATTGTTGAAGATGATACTTTGCTAAATAAAACCCTTGCTTATAATCTTGTATCAGATGGTTATGAGGTTGTTTCTGCATATTCGTATTCTATGGCAGTCGGTTTATTAAAGGAAGAGTATCATCTTGCTTTGTTAGACGTCAAACTGCCGGATGGAAGCGGGCTTGATTATTGCAGCATCTTAAAAGAAAAATATCCGGAAACATACGTTATTTTTTTAACCGCCAACGACAAGGAGAGCGATATGCTAAAGGGGTATAAGGCCGGCGGAGCTGACTATATAACAAAGCCTTTTTCTGTGGCGGTGCTTTGCAGGAAGATAGCCGCTGTATTTGAAACCATAGAACAGTATCGCCCCAGCCATGACGTATACGAGGACGGTTTTCTTAAAATTGACTTTTCCCAACAGTGTGCGGCCCTGGATGGCAGGCCTATAGATTTCACGCCAAAGGAATACCGCGCCTTACTCCTGTTTACCAGGAATGACAGGTTGATTCTGACGAAAAGGCAGCTTTTGGAAAAATTGTGGGATATTGACGGCGACTTTGTGGATGAGCATACGCTGACTACAATCATCAGCCGTATCCGTAAAAAAATTGAAGTGGATGGACACAAGTATATTAAAACCGCTTACGGCATGGGGTATCAATGGATTGGCGGTGAGCAGAAATGAAATTGCAGAATCTATCAGTGCGGGCATTTCTGCGGTTGGTGATCATGGGAGGAATTTCCACTTCGGCATTCTTAATTTTAACGTTTTATTTCTTTACCGGCAGCGGTGTTCTTGCGCTTTGTGGATTGTTTTTGACCATTACTTTTTTTGTATGGGGAATTTTTTTCTTAAAATTTTTTCAAAAAAGGCTTTCTGAATTTACAAACAGCTTATGCAGGACGCTGGACGATATGATAAACGGAAGCGAGAGACCGTTTACAGATTTGGAAGCAGAAACTTCTCTCGCCCGCATTTCGCACCGACTGGAACGGCTCTACAATATTATGCAGGTAAACAGCCATAAAGCAGAAGAAGAAAGGGCAGAGCTGCAGTCCCTTTTGTCAGACATTTCACATCAGACTAAAACACCCATTTCAAATCTCAAAATGATCAACGATACTCTGCTGACAAGGAGAGTGACAGAGGAAAAGCAGAAAGAATTTCTGCAGGCTGCGGGGAGCCAGCTTGATAAACTGGAGTTTCTGATTCAGGCAATGGTAAAAACTTCCCGGCTTGAAACGGGCGTTATTACGATGGAAAAGAAAACAGTTCCTTTCACAGACACGCTTACCGCAGCATTAAACAGTGTTCTTGCGCCGCTTGAGAAAAAGCAGATTACGTTGCTTGTGGATTGCCCGGAGCATCTGACTTTTTCCCATGACAGCCGCTGGACGGCAGAGGCGTTATATAATATTTTGGATAATGCGGTGAAATATACTCCCGCTTATGGCAATATCAGCGTAAATGTGCAGGAATGGGAACTGTATTTTAAGATTGATATTGCAGATACAGGCAGGGGCATTCCTGAAAAAGAACAGGCAGCGATTTTCAAACGCTTCTATCGGGAGGAGGCGGTACATGATATAGATGGGATAGGCATCGGCCTTTTCCTTGCCCGTGAAATTATTACCATGCAGGGCGGTTATATCCTGGTTACTTCCAATGTTGGATATGGTTCTGTTTTTTCCGTCTTTCTGCCGCGAAAATAAAATGTCCTGAAATTGAAAGAATTTAACGAATATTTCCATAGCGTTTAGGACATTTCTGTTACATTTCAATTTTATAATATGCCTATCAAACGAAGAAAGGCGGTATTCGCATGAGTGTCTTGCAGACAACAGATTTGAAAAAATATTATGGAGCCGGGCCAAACATTACCAGGGCCCTTGACGGGGTGGATTTTTCGGTGGAGCAGGGGGAATTTGTGGCGGTGGTGGGCACTTCCGGCAGCGGAAAATCCACCTTACTGCATATGATGGGAGGTCTTGATATCCCCACATCTGGCTCTGTCCGCGTCAGGGGTAAAGAACTTGCGGAAATGAATGATGAACAGCTTACGATTTTCCGCCGCCGCAACATTGGTTTTATTTTCCAAAACTATAATCTTGTTCCCATTTTGAATGTGTACGAAAACATTGTTCTGCCAGTGGAATTGGATGGCGATATGGCGGACCGGAAATTCATGAATGAGGTGGTTTCTATGCTGGGATTAGAGGATAAGCTTTATAATATGCCAAACAATCTTTCCGGAGGCCAGCAGCAGAGAGCAGCCATTGCCCGTGCCCTTGTCACAAAGCCGGCCATTGTGTTGGCAGATGAACCAACAGGAAATCTTGACAGCCATACCAGCGCGGATGTATTGGGGCTGCTGAAACGTACAGGCAGTGAATTTAATCAAACGATTGTCATGATTACCCACAATCAGGAGATAGCGCAGCTTGCCGACCGCATTGTACGAATTGAAGATGGAAAAATTAAGGCATAGGGAGGTGGAACAATGACTTTACCATTTGAAAATGATACCAGTTATGTGATCGATAAAATTGTTTCTGCCCAGTTAAAGCATGACAAATTAAAAAAGTGGCTGACTGCCGCTGCGATTGCATTGGCTGCGTTTCTCATGACGGCTGTATTGCTGTTGGCTTCAGGGATTCTTTATGTGAATCAAACTGGCGGCAATCATATTACAGGCTCCTATCATGCACTAATTTCCGGTATGACAAAAGAACAGTACAGTGAAATATCAGCAGACCCGCGTATAGCATTGTCAGGGCTGACCGCTGCGGTAGGAAGTATGAAAGATGGTGAGAAACGTTTGAATATTTCTTACTCAAATAAAGACAGCCTCATTTTAAACGGGTTATCTGTCTCCGAGGGGGAAATGCCGAAAGCGGAAAATGAAATCATAATTGAAGAAGAATATCTCCTTAGTCAAAAAATAGATGCAGGGATTGGAGATATTATTTCATTGCCTGTTTCTGATGAACGGAAAAAAGCGGATTTTGTCATATCTGGTTATCTGGAAACGGCGGCAGGCGGAACAGAAAGAACTTTGTATGCCGCTGTTGTTTCGGAAGAATATTTTGCGGCGATAGATGGATGGGAGAAGTTTCCGCCTGCGGTTATGTTTCGGATCAAGAAAGATGTTTTGGCGGAACATGGAAATGCTGCAGATACAGCGGCGCAAATAGCTGCGGATGCTGGAATAAAACAGCCGCTGTCTGTGAATGAAGCTTTTGTTAAACTTAGTCAGCCTTCTGCCCTGATGATTGCCGCGGCAGCTGCAGGTCTTGGGATTATTATCATGGCAGGTATATTGGTGATATATTGTATTTTTTATATCTCGATTATCAGTTCCATTAAGAAATATGGTCAATTGCGTACCATTGGCATGACAGCAAAACAGATAAAAAGTCTTGTGCTGAAAGAAGGCTTCTACCTTACATTGGCTGCCGTTCCGTTTGGACTGATCGCAGGGACTCTGTTATCTTATGTTTTAGTGCCGCAGGGGTTCAGAATAAGCAATATAGTTTGGGTTTGTCCGTTGGCTGCAGCCCTGACTTATATCACAGTGCGATTGTCGATTCAAAAGCCGGCTAAGATCGCGTCAACCATTTCGCCCATAGAAGCTTCTCGTTATGAAGCAGAGAACAATTTACGCAAACATACCCAAAAACGCAGGTTATCCGCGTATTCTCTGGCAAAAATCCAAATTTTGCGTTATAAGAAAAAGAATATACTGACGATAAGTTCCCTGATCCTGACGGGAGTATTGCTGCTGGGATTGTCATCTGTCCTTTCCTCGGTAGATGCAAGGGAAATGGCGTTATCTGGTTTTGCAAGAGGGCAGTTTGTGATAAGTTTTACCAATCAGGAACTGCGGGAAAATGCTTTGGAGAAGGTTCAGGCAGAAAGTCCCTTTACAGATGAAATATACAATGATTTGGCTAATGTTTCTGGTATAAAAGAAATTGCAGACGACTGGCATCTTCCTGTGTCTGCCGATTTACAGGCAGCGGAGTCGGATGCAGAAATTGTGGGATTTGTACAGGAGGATATGGAATTACTGCAGAGTTGTATTTCAGATGGGAGAATTCCTGATTATGAGAAGCTGGTATCGCAAAATCAGCTTATTATTGGCAGGCCAGATGATTTTGAGGAAACGTTCCGTATGCAGCCAGAGGTTGGCGTATCTGTCACATTGAAGGTTTTTGACGGAAATCATAGTGAGAATATGCAATTTGAGATAGCGGCAATTCTTGATAAAACCAAAATAGGAAACAATGGAGATAAGATTGATATGTTATTATTGTCAGTTGATTCTATGAAAAAGATTGCAGACAGCAACTTGACGTATCAATATGTAATTCGTGTGGGAGATGATTTTGAACAGCAGGCGGAAAAAGAAATAGAACAGATTTTGGCAGAGCATCTCCGTTTGGATGCTGTCACCCTTTCGTCTGCTGTTGCCCAAAACGAAAATTTTCTGCAGGGAACAGAATTTGCACTTGCAGCTGGAATCATATTCATAGGCTGCTTTTCAGTAATGAATGTATGGAATACCATATTGACTGGTATTATAACGAGACGGAAAGAGTTTGCGCTTATGCGCTCTGTGGGAATGTCAAAAAAGCAGCTTTCTTCCATGATACATTACGAAAGTCTGATTGTGGTATCTGTCGGCCTTGCCTTATCGCTTGCCATTGGCGGCGGTATTGGGTATGCTGTTTGCAGTTTTCTGAAAAGCAGCCTGATGAGTTATCTGAATTATCAGTTTCCGTTTGGTATCGCTGTTTTTTACTGTATCATTGTCATTTTGTGCAGCAGTACTATTACAGAAGCGGCATTAAAATATCAAAATAAGTTGTCAGTCATGGAGTTATTAAGATGATTTTGTTCCAGGGGCAGCAGATTTTCTCTCTGCCCATTGACGTTCCCACGGGAAACCCGTATAATATTTCTGGAATATATATTAGAAAGAAGGTGACACAATGGTAGAATTAGACCAGTTCAAAACAACGTTGAACACATACAAAAAACCATTAGTGGAAGTGAGGGATTCACTTTGACCTGGCTAACAAAGAGAAGAAAATCCAGGAATTAGAACGGGAGATGGAAGCCCCGGATTTTTGGGACAACACAGAACTTTCCCAGGTGAAAATGAAAGAACTGAAAAGTTTAAAAGACGATGTGGAGACATATGCGCAGCTTTCCGGTCAGTTTGAGGACATCGAAACGCTGTTGGAAATGGGCTATGAGGAAAACGATGCTTCCCTGATCCCGGAGATCGAGGAATCCTTACAGGAATTTGAAGAAACCTTTGAAAATATCCGAATCAAAACCCTTTTGTCCGGGGAATACGATATGGAAAACGCCATTGTATCCCTTCATGCAGGGGCAGGCGGAACTGAATCCTGCGACTGGAATTCCATGCTTTACCGGATGTACAAACGGTGGGCGGAGGACAAGGGATTTGACGTGGAAGTACTGGACTCTCTGGACGGAGAAGAAGCAGGCATTAAATCTATTACCTTTGAGGTGCGGGGAGAGAATGCCTATGGTTATCTGAAATCAGAAAAAGGCGTCCACCGTCTGGTGCGGATTTCTCCCTTTAATGCGGCAGGCAAGCGGCAGACCTCCTTTGCCTCCTGTGACGTGATGCCGGATATTGAGAAAGATTTGGACATTGAAATTAAGGATGACGAGCTGAGGATTGACACCTACCGTTCCAGCGGAGCCGGCGGTCAGCATATCAACAAGACGTCCTCTGCGATCCGCATTACCCATCTGCCTACGGGAATTGTGGTGCAGTGTCAGAATGAACGTTCGCAGCACATGAACAAAGACAAGGCTATGCAGATGTTAAAGGCCAAATTGTATCTCCTGAAGCAGGAGGAGAATGAGAAAAAGGCAGCAGATATCCGGGGAGAAGTGACGGAAATTGGATGGGGCAATCAGATACGGTCTTACGTTATGCAGCCCTATACCATGGTAAAAGATCACCGCACCAATGCGGAAACCGGAAATGTAGACAGCGTCATGGACGGGAAACTGGATTTGTTTATCAATGCTTATCTGAAGTGGAAAAGCCTTGGAAAAACGCAGGAGGATTAAAAATGGGAATTATCAGAGCGGCGGCGCAGGCGGTATCCGGCAGCCTGGCAGACCAGTGGTTGGAAGTCTATGAGCCGGATGACATGGGAGAACGGACTGTTTTTACCAGAGGGGTAAAGATCAGAAAAGGGCAAAATCGGAAGGGGACGGAAGACACTGTCAGCAACGGTTCTGTCATTCATGTATACGACAACCAGTTTATGATGTTGGTGGACGGCGGCAAAGTAGTGGATTATACGGCAGAGCCGGGATATTATAAAGTAGACAATTCTTCTCTGCCCTCTCTGTTCAACGGACAGTTAAAAGATACCGTGAAGGAATCTTTCAGCCGGATCAAATTCGGCGGGCAGACTCCTGCCAGACAGAATGTGTTTTATATCAATTTACAGGAGATTAAAGGGATTAAATTCGGAACCAGGAATCCGGTCAATTACTTTGATAACTTTTACAATGCGGAGCTGTTTTTAAGGGCCCACGGAACGTATTCCATTAAAATCACTGATCCCATCCGGTTTTATGAGGAAGTGATTCCCAGAAACGCCGGACAGGTGGAAATTGAAGATATCAACGAACAGTATCTTTCCGAATTCTTAGAAGCTCTCCAGTCGGCCATTAATCAGATGTCCGCAGACGGAATCCGTATTTCCCATGTGGCGTCCAAAAGCCGGGAGCTTGGCAAATACATGGCAGATACCCTGGATGATGACTGGAACCGGATGCGGGGCATGGAGGTTCAGGCAGTAGGAATTGCCAGCGTCTCTTACGATGAGAAATCCACAGAGCTGATCAATATGCGCAACGAAGGCGCAATGCTCAGCGATCCTTCCGTACGGGAAGGCTATATGCAGGGCCATGTGGCAAGAGGAATGGAAGCGGCAGGCTCCAATGCCAACGGCGCCATGGCGGGATTTATGGGAATGGGTCTGGGGATGCAGGCCGGCGGCAGCGCCATGTCTGCAGCCTCCGCAGCCAATCTGCAGCAAATGCAGATGCAGAATTCCAATATGCAGCAGAATCCCAATGCTGCACAGCTTCATCCGAATCAGCATACAGGCAGTGGGCCGGCAGCCTGGACCTGTGAGTGCGGTGCGCAAAACAGCGGTAAATTCTGCTCGGAATGCGGAAAGCCTCAGCCGAAGCAGACCGGAGCCTGGACCTGCAGCTGCGGCCATGTGAATACCGGCAAATTTTGTTCTGAATGCGGTGCACAGAAGCCTGCGCCGGCCGGAACATGGACTTGCGCCTGCGGTGCGGTTAATGAAGGCAAGTTCTGCTCGGAGTGTGGAAAACCGGCCGGAACAGTAAAGTTTAATTGAACATAAAACAACTGAATCATCAATATGTTTTGCATTGTAAAATCGGAAAAGTTCTTGCAAATCAAGTATAGATGTGGTATTCTTTGAATAGAATAAAACTGTAACAAGTTACAGTTTTGGTCTGGGCGAAAGCTCTTTGGACCACCGTAGGCGGGAAGAATTTCCCGCCCTTTCTATTATTTATAAAGGGAAATAATAATGAAAGAGCTAAGTATATTTATTGATGAATCTGGAGATTTTGGAGAAATAAAGGGACAGCCGGCATATTATTTGGTAACGTTTGTTTTTCATAATCAAGATAATCGTATCAAAGAACAGGTTTTAAAGTTGGAAGAAAGTGTCCGCAGCTCGGGGTTTGATGTAGAGTATATACATACAGGTCCAGTAATTCGGCGAGAAGAAGTATTTTCAAGATATTCCATAGATGAACGACGAAAATTACTGTATAAAATGCTTAATTTTGTGATAAGATGTCCTATTTCCTATTTGACAGTTGTTGTGGACAGAAGAGAGGCAGCGGATAAAATTGCTCTGTCTGGCAAATTGGCGAAGGCGATTAATAGAGCGATGAGCCGGCATATGGAGTTTTTTGCGGATTTTGATAAGATTATTGTCTACTATGATAATGGACAAATTGAACTTAGTACAATTTTAAACGCAGTATTTTCCATTCAATTTTTTAATGTAGAGTTTAGAAGGGCAGAGCCCCAGAAATATCGGCTGTTACAGGCAGCGGATTTCATTTGCTCTATGGAGTTATTGAAGATTAAGCGGAAAGAAAAACGATTGAGTAAATCGGAGGAGCATTTCTTTTATAAACCGCAGGAGTTAAAGAAAACCTTTTTGAAAAGTGTCGAGAAAAAGAAATTATCAGAATAAAAACATATATAATGACGGATTAAAGACAATATATAATTGTCAGAATCGGGTAAGGAGAAGATAAATGGCAGTTGTCAGCTACAAATGTCCGAACTGTGACGGCGAACTGGTATTTCATCCAAGAACGCAGAAGTACAAGTGCGAATACTGTGCTTCTGCGTTTTCTCAGGAAGAAATCAACCGGCTGCAGCCAAAAGCAGAAGGGGAAAATCAAGAAAACAACCATGCATTGCAAGAGGAGAATCAGGCAAACCCCCATGATCCGATGGGAGAAAATCAGGAGAACGTCCATGCTCCCCGGGAGGAAGCAGGCAGTATCTATCACTGTCCAAGCTGCGGCGCGGAAATTGTCACAGAGGAAACCACAGCCGCATCCTTCTGTTACTATTGCCATAATCCGGTGATTTTATCGGGAAGGGTGTCGGGAGAATTTCTGCCGGATAAAATCATACCCTTCGTCATTGACCGGAAACAGGCGGTGGAAAAATTTCTGGATTATGTCCATCATAAGAAATTTGTGCCCAGGGCGTTTTTTCATAAGAGCCAGATTGAGAAAATTTCCGGTGTGTATTTTCCTTACTGGATGGCAGATATGGATCTGGAAGGAGCGCTGCAGGCGGAAGGCAGGAATGTGCGGGTATGGCGCAGCGGCGATACGGAATATACGGAAACCAAAGTTTACCGGGTGGAGCGGGAAGGCGAAATCCATTTAGAGGATATTACCAGAAATGCCTTAAAGAAAGCAAACGGAACACTGGCCCAGGGGGTTCTGCCCTATGATGTGAGCCATATCCAGGAGTTTCAGATGAGTTATTTATCCGGATTTTTAGCAGAAAAACGGGATATGGAACGGGCAGAACTGGAAAACGGCGTGAAGGGGGAAGCGGAAGAATACGGAAAGCAGCTTCTTCGGGAAACGGTGAAAGGCTACCATTCCGTATCAGTGAAAAACTGCCGCCTGAACTGCAGCAGGGAGCATTGGGATTATGTAATGCTTCCGGTGTGGACTGTCACCTATCAGGGCAGGGACGGCAAAATGTATTACTATTCCATGAACGGGCAGAACGGGAAAGTATGCGGAGAACTTCCGGTAGATTATAAAAAGGTGTGGACCGTCAGCGGGCTTGTGTCCCTGGTCGTATTTGTTCTTGGACTGGTGGGAGGTTTTCTGATATGAGGAATAAAATACATAAATTATGGCTTTTATTGCTGCTGTTATGCTGCCTGCTGAACCCTGAACTCTCCCTGCAGGCCCAGGAAAAACAACAGCTGCCGGAAACGAATGTCCAGCTTTTTGACGATGCCGGTCTTTTAACACAGGAAGAATCGGAAGAGATTACCCAGCAGCTTGCCGGGCTGGAAAAGACCACCGGATGGGATGTGATGGCCTATACCGCCGGGGATGCCGGGGGCCTGGATGCCACGGCTTATGCAGAAACTTTTTTTGATGAGCATACCGTCTCAGACAACGGGATTATCTGCGGAATTGATATGGATAACCGGGAAATTGTAATCCGGGCATTCGGAGAAGGACAGTTTTACATCACCGATGACAGGACAGAGCGGGTTTTGGACGCGGGATATGACGATGTAAGCCGGAAACAGTATGGAAGCGCCTTAACAGCCATGCTGAAGGAGGTCAGCCGTGCCGTTTTGGAAGAAAATCCAGAACAAAATTATCTTCAGGATGAAGATACCGGCAAAGTAACCAGTTATCGGCAGGCGCACCGGGGCATCAGCAGACTGGAGATTCTGATTGCGGGGATTGCGGCCCTTGCAGCAGGCGGAATTACCGCAGGCGGGATTATCGGCGCATACCGCTTCAAATCCGGCAGTTATCAATACCCCATTGAGAAAAACGGAAGCGTCCGTCTTGAGAAAAAAGAAGATCATTTTGTCAACCAGTTTGTCACCCACAGACATATCCAGAGGGAAAGCTCCGGCTCCGGCAGCGGCGGGAAAAGTACCGTGCACAAAGGGGCCGGCGGACGCAGCAGCAGCGGCGGCAGCAGAAAATTTTAAAAAGAGGTTGCATTTCAAAAATAAATATGCTAATATCTTCCCTGTGAGTACAGATGTATTCTGTAGACATACAAAAAGCACAGCAGCGAACCGGAGGAGAACATGGAAGAAAAGACAAAATATTTTGTTTTGAAGAAAAAAGCTGTTCCGGAAGTTTTGCTGAAAGTGGTGGAGGCAAAGAAACTTCTGGAATCAGAGCGGGCGGAATCGGTGCAGGAAGCCACAGACATGGTGGGCATCAGCCGCAGCTCTTTTTACAAGTATAAGGATGATATTTTTCCATTCCATGATAATGCCAGAGGCAAGACAATTACCATGGTGATTCAGATGGATGATGAACCGGGGCTGCTGTCCCGGGTGTTGGGGATTGTGGCGGATTTTCACGCAAATATCCTTACCATCCATCAGAGTATTCCGGTAAACGGGGTCGCATCTCTGACCCTGAGCGTGGACGTGCTGCCGGATACGAAAAATGTGTCCCAGATGGTGGAAAACATTGAGCAGCAGGAAGGGATTCATTATTTAAAAATATTGGCCAGAGAGTGACAGAATGGAGGAAGTTATGATAAAGATTGCGATTTTAGGATACGGAACCATAGGCTCCGGCGTTGTGGAGGTTCTGCAGACCAATCAGGAGAGCATTGCCAGACGCGCAGGAGAGGAAATTGAAGTAAAATATATTCTGGATCTGAGGGATTTCCCGGGAGATCCCATGGAAGCAAAAGTAGTGCATGATTATAATATCATTGCCAAAGACCCGGAGGTGCAGGTGGTGGTGGAAGCCATGGGCGGCGTGGAGCCGGCCTATACCTTTGTAAAACAGGCGTTGCTGGCGGGGAAAAGCGTAACCACCTCCAATAAAGCATTGGTGGCAAAACACGGGGCAGAACTGATTGCCATTGCCAGGGAACAGAACATTAATTTCCTGTTTGAAGCAAGCGTGGGCGGCGGGATTCCCATTATCCGTCCGCTGAATTCTTCCCTGACTGCAGATGAAATTGAAGAAATTACAGGAATTTTAAATGGAACTACCAACTATATGCTCAGCAAAATGTCCTTTGAAGGACTGGAATTTGAGGATGTGTTAAAAGATGCCCAGTCCAGAGGATACGCGGAGGCAGATCCCACCGCGGACATTGAGGGCTATGACGCATGCAGGAAGATTGCAATTCTCACTTCCCTGGTATGCGGACAGCAGGTGGATTTTGAAGAGATTTATACCGAAGGCATTACCAGAATCACAGCCGCAGACATCCGTTATGCCAAAGCCATGGGCAGGGTCATCAAGCTTCTGGCAACCAGCAGAAAGACGCCGGAAGGATACTGCGCAATGGTCGCTCCGTTTCTTTTGTCGAAAGAGCATCCTCTTTACAATGTCAACGACGTGTTTAATGCTATTTTTGTCCATGGAAATGTATTAGGAGACGCCATGTTTTACGGAAGCGGCGCAGGAAAGCTTCCCACAGCCAGTGCAGTAGTGGCAGACATTGTGGATATCGCCAAACATCGGAACAAAAATATTCTGATTTCCTGGAGCTCCCGGAAAATGGATTTGGTGGACTATAAGAAAGCAGAGAGCCGTTTTTTTGTGAGAACCCAGGAACCGAAAGAGGCGGTGGAGAAACAGTTTGGCCCGGTGGAATGGATAGAGGCAGAAGGAATGGCCGGCGAGCATGGATTTTTGACAGAAGTTATGACGGAAGAAGAATATGAAGAGAAAGCCCGGGGACTTAAGAACATTTTACAGAGAATCCGCGTAGTTTAGAATAGAGAGGGAGATTATGAAATATGTGATTGTGCTTGGGGATGGAATGGCAGACCGTCCTCTGGAAGAGTTACAGGGAATGACGCCCTTGGAATATGCCAAAACGCCTATTATGGATCAGCTTGCGGCGGCGGGAGAGATTGGAACGGTGCACACCATTCCCGATGGAATGTCGCCGGGAAGCGATACGGCTAATCTGTCTGTACTGGGGTATGATCCGAAAATTTATTACTCCGGCCGTTCTCCGCTGGAGGCTTTAAGCATCGGCGTGGATATGAAAAAAGACGACGTATCTCTGCGCTGCAATCTGGTCACGCTGTCGGAGGAAGAGGAACATTACGAGGACAGGAAGATTCTGGATCACAGCTCCGATGAAATATCCACAGAGGATGCAGCAGCGCTGCTGGAGGCGGTGAAAAAGGAGCTGGAGACAGAAAATTATCATTTTTATACAGGCACCAGTTACCGCCATCTTCTCATTTGGGAAAAAGGCTCTGTGATAAACTTGGTTCAGCCCCACGACGTACTGGGACAGACCGTTGGGCAGCATTTGCCGGAGGATGATATTCTGCGGGAAATGATGAAGAAAAGCTATGAGATTCTGGTCAGCCATCCCATCAATCTGGAGCGGAAGAAGCAGGGGCTTCGGCCGGCCAATTCCTGTTGGTTCTGGGGAGCCGGCACCAGGCCGTCCCTGTCCTCCTTTGAAGAAAAAACAGGACTGAAAGGCGCCATGGTATCAGCCGTGGATTTATTAAAGGGAATCGCCGTAGGCGCATCTATGAAAAATATTTCCGTTCCGGGCGCAACCGGCGGGCTTCACACCAATTATGAGGGCAAGGCCAAAGCAGCCGTGGAGGCCCTGACCAGAGAAAACTGTGATTTCGTGTATGTGCATGTGGAAGCGCCGGATGAAATGGGGCATCAGGGCAGTATTGAGAAAAAAGTGCAGGCCATCCAGTTTTTGGATGAGCGGGTGATTGGGCCCATCAAACAGGGATTGGAAGAGGCGGGAGAAGCGTTCCGGATGCTGATTATGCCGGATCATCCCACGCCCATCTGTATCCGCACCCATACCGGAGACGATGTGCCTTATCTTTTATATGACAGCAGCAGAATTCAGGAACATACATGGAAATACAATGAAAAAGAAGCGGCAGAAAGCAACCATCATATTGCAAAAGGCTGTGAAATGATCGATTATCTAATTCAAAAATAGTTCAGGAGAACATTATGTTAATCGTAAAAAAATTCGGAGGCAGTTCCGTAGCAGATAAAGAACGGATTTACAATGTGGCAAAACGCTGTATTGAGGAATATCAGAAGGGAAATGATGTGGTGGTGGTATTATCCGCCATGGGTAAAACCACGGATGGTTTGCTGGAGATGGCAAGAGATATCTCCCCCAATCCTTCAAAACGGGAGATGGATATGCTTCTGGCCACCGGAGAGCAGACCTCTGCGGCTCTGATGTCCATGGCAATGGGAGCCTTGGGCGTGCCGTCCATTTCCCTGAATGCGTTTCAGGTGATGATGCAGACTTCCTCCCGGTACGGCAATGCCCGGTTTAAGAAAATTGACACCCAGCGCATCCGCCATGAACTGGAGAACCGCAGGATTGTCATTGTCACAGGATTTCAGGGCGTGAATAAATATGACGATCTTACCACGCTGGGCCGGGGCGGCTCAGATACCACAGCGGTGGCGCTTGCAGCAGTGCTCCACGCAGACGCCTGTGAGATTTACACGGATGTGGAGGGCGTTTACACTGCCGATCCCAGAATTGTGCCCAATGCCAAGAAGATTTCACAGATTACCTATGATGAAATGTTAGAATTGGCAACGCTGGGCGCAAAGGTGCTTCACAACCGCTCTGTGGAAATGGCAAAGAAATATGGTGTTCAGCTGGTAGTCCGTTCCAGCTTGAACAATGCCCAGGGAACCATCGTAAAGGAGGAGACAGACATGGAGAGTATGCTTGTCAGCGGAGTTGCAGTAGATAAAAATACAGCCAGAATCGCAGTGCTGGGGGTAAAGGACGTACCGGGAATTGCTTTTAAAATCTTTGATTTACTGGCTAAAAATAATATCAATGTGGATATCATTCTCCAGTCCATCGGAGGAGAAGGAACAAAAGATATTTCTTTTACGGTAGCCAGAGAGGATGCCGAAGAGACGGTTGCCATTTTAAAGGAGCATAAAAACAGGATTACGGCAAGAGAAATTGAAGTGAATGACAAAGTGGCAAAAGTATCCATTGTAGGCGCCGGCATGCAGTCCAATCCCGGCGTTGCATCCAGAATGTTTGAGGCTTTGTATAATGTAGGCATTAATATCCGCATGATAGCCACCTCAGAAATCCGCATTACCGTCCTGATCAATGAAGAAGATGTGGATAAGGCAATGCGGGCGGTGCATGACCAGTTTATTGAAGATTAGAGTGTGCTTGAAAAATGCTCTGGAAGGCATTACAGCTGAATTCCTTTCAGCAAATCAATATGCAAAAAAAGCAGCAGTGCATTTTTTATGATAAAGTTCACAGCGACAATTATGAGGGCGGCCCACACATAGCCGTCCTTGTATTTCATTCCGATTTTTAATTTGTGCCTGGTCAGCCGCTCTATGGTCTGGCTGATCAGAAACCAGCCTCCCGTGAAAGCCGTGTACAGCACCAGGGGATGACAGAGAAAAGAGGTCAGAAAATCTCCTCTCAAAAGGGCAGAAACAGCCCTTGTTCCGCCGCAGCCGGGGCAGTAGATGCCAAGGAGGGTCTGCACGGCGCAGGGAAGCAGCAATTTTTGGAAAGGAACGGGAAACAGACGCAGCAGAAGCAGTAAGACGCCTGCAGCGGCCAGCAATGCCCATCCAGTATAAAACAGAGCATTTTCTTCTTTTTCTTGTTGTCTCATGGCGTGATCCTTACGATATATGTTATAACAGAGTGACATTTATTTTACCTGTAATGCAGTATAATCTCTTTTTTACTGTTTGTCAAAATGAAAAAAATATGATATAGTGATTATGTAAAATATATCAGAAAAGCGAGGTGTCTGTGATGGTAGGAGCAATCGGCGGAGGAAACAGCTGCAGCAATTATGGGAATTATACCGGAATGTACGGAAATGCAGAGGAACGGGTCCGTCAGGGAAACCAGAACCAGGAGAAAACCCCGGGAGTCCGGGAAAGCAAAGACGGTTCAGTGAAAGAGATATCCAGGGATAAGGAACGCTGCCAGACCTGTGCAAAGCGCAAATATCAGGATGGTTCCGATGAGAATGTGTCGTTTAAATCGGCAGCCCATATCTCTCCGGAAGCGGCGGGCAGCGCAGTGCGGGCTCACGAGGGGGAACATGTGTCCAATGCCTATAACAAGGCGGCCCAGAAGGACGGCAAAGTAGTTTCCGCATCAGTCAGCATTCACACATCTGTCTGCCCGGAATGCGGAAAAACCTATGTATCCGGCGGAACTACATCCACCAGAATCAAATACCCGGCTGATCCTTATGAGCAGAGTAAAAAAACCCTTGGAGCAGAAGAAGCCAAAGGGAAAAATATTAATTATGCAGCATAAAATTATCAAATGAAAGTTTAGGAGGAATGACTTATGGAAAAACGAAAATTATCAGCGAAGATTGTTATGATATGCTGTCTGGCATTGATTGGGATTCTTGCCGTTCCAAACACTGCTTACGCTAAGAAAATTACCAGTGACAGCCAGGTGAGAAGACTGGCAAAGAAAGAGGTAAAAGGCGCGGTCATTATAGAGATAGACAGAGATTACGAAAAAGGTAATCTGGTCTATGAAGTAAAACTGATGAAAGGAACCAAAGAATATGATCTGACCTACCGGGCTTCCGATGGAAAGCTGATAGAATATGATATGGAAGAACTGCGGGTAAGGCCCAGTTCCAAGAAAATCATCAGCAAAAGCAAATGCAAAAGACTGGCAAAGAAAAAGGTAAAAGGCGGGCAGATTATCAGCATTCGGCTGAAATTTGACGATGGAATTGAAGAATATAAGGTTAAGATGCAGAAAGGAAGCAAAAAGTACGAATTAGAGTACCATGCCCGCACCGGCAAATTAATCGGATATCAGTGGAAGTTAAACCTGAAAACAAAACCAGGCAACAGCGGCTATATAGGAGTGGAAAAAGCGAAGCAGATTGCCCTTGCGGAAGTTCCGGGAGCGACTGTTGTCAAAGCAGAGTTTGATAACGACGACGGAGTGCCGGTTTATGAAGTGGAACTGGTGAAGGATGTCTGGGAGTATGAATTTAAGATTCATGCTAAGACAGGTCAGATCTTAGAACGGGATCAGGACAGCATTTACGATTAGGCAGAGACAATATTTATGTTAGATATGGAGTGTAAGAAATGAATCGTACATCGGCAGAATTAAAGAGACTGGCAAGGGAGAAGCTGACAGGAAACTGGGGGCTGATCATCGGGGCAACGCTTCTGCTTGGCCTGATGATGTTTGCAGTATTAATTCCTTTTTATGTGCTGTTTTTTATCAGCAGAGGAGGGATAGTGCAGTTTTTGGCATATATGGCGGCAACAATGATTGTCAGTATTGTGTCCGTGATTATGCAGTGCGGAATCAGCAGAATGCAGCTTGGGTTTGCTAGAAATCAGGATACCGGGATTGGTATGATGTTCGGAGAATTTGCCAGAAGGCCGGAACGTTATATCCTTGGTGTTTTGATGCTGATAGGAATGGAGTTGCTCTGCTTTCTGCCGGCAAGCGTATGTTGGTCAGTGGCGGTTATGCAGAACGCGTTCCTGGCGTCCGGGATTGCAGCAGTGCTTTATATAGCGGGACTGGCAGTGGGCCTGCTGTTGGCATTCCGATATGAACTGGCATTTTTGTTGCTGGTGGATCATTCCCAGATGGGGGCGATAGAGGCATTTCGGGAAAGCTCCCGGCTGATGGATGGAAATAAGGGACGTTTGCTGTACATTTATCTCAGTTATATTGGATGGAGTATTTTGGGCATACTTTCCTGCGGAATCGGTACGCTCTGGATTTCACCCTATATGAACCAGACTGTGATTAGCTTTTATCTGGATGTGACAGGAGAATTAGACAGGGTGCAGAAAGCGGAGCCTGATGTTCCGCTTCCCGAGAGCCAATACTGATGGAGAAGTGAGGCTCTGCCTGTCAGATTTCAAATCTCAGAGGATACAGTGCTTCACTGCATTCAGAAATAACTGATATTCTTTGATAGAGTTGTTATTTCCATTGCGGAGATCAAATTTTCTGGAAATATCCCGTGCTTCTGTGCCGTAGTATTCTGCCAGAGCCTCAATGCGGTAGCAGCCGTCCGGCTGATAATAGGGCAGTTTAGAAGGCAGGCGGAGCCGGACATTTTTCTTGCCCAGTTTTAAAAGGGCCCGCATCATAATCTCAGCGCCGGTGCAGAACTCCATTTTATCAAGAGGCGTGTAAGTCAAAGACTGATAAGGGGCTTCCTCCTTAAAAAAACTCCAGGCGGCCTGCAGGTCAGTCAGCACCAGGTAAACAATAGAATCAGCGAAATAGCAGGAATGCATCCGTTGTTTTTTACGGATGCGTTCCATTTTTTTGAAATAAGGCTCCGCGTGTTTCGTATCATGAAGCCGTACGGCATAATGATATACAAGCCTTCCGTACTGAAAAATAAGGGAATATTCATCATAGTACCTGGTTTCCAACAGTTTTCCGGCTTTCAGCAAATTGTCAAGATCGCCGTACCAACAGGCCATCTCCCCTTCAAATGCCACAGTTTCCGCATCCCGCAAATGATGGGAGCGGTTCATAAGCCGGAATTCATGAAGGCTGTGCATGGCTTTTTCTTTGTCCCCTGCTGCCCGGTACAATCTTGCAGAGGCCATATGATAGACGAAAAGGGAATAGCCGTGGGTCAGGCAGAAAGATTTATATTTTTTAAGGTATTGTTCCATATCTGAGACAGAGATCTGATAAAAGAAATCTGCACAGTCTAGCACCCGTGAAAAAATGTGATTGACGGCTTCCGCTGCGGTGCAGGAACAGAAGGCAGGCATTTGAATCTCGGGATGGGATTCAAAGAACTCCAGAATCTCCGGAAAAATCACATACAGATACAGCAGATAATTGTCATCGCAGGAACAGGCATAATCATAGCGGAAAAACATCATATAACTATAGTCGTTTGCCAGATCTGCTTCCTGAATTGCCTGGCGGATTGCAGACAACCTGGCTTCTCCCGGCTCAAACTCCTGATATTCTTCCATAAGCTTTTGAGGATTGTACATTGCAGCTTCCTCCTTTCCAAACAGGAATATCAGTTTCAGACAGCAGGCGAAAGCTGATATTCCCAAAAAGTTACAGTAATAATTCGGAAACAGAAATAAAATTACAGCATATCAAAGTCATAAGAGCTGGAAGAATCGGGATATCCCAATTCCTGCATTAACTCCTCAATATAATTCAGATAGCCCTCCAATCCTCCGAACTGTGTCAGGATTGTAAGGAAAGAATAAATCAGAAAGAGAATGCCGCAGATAATGGCAATTATGCCCAGAACCAGTCCGGCCTTGGCATATCCGTTGGTGTGCATTTCCCCGCCCCGGGACAGCAGGGCAAAAATAATTGCCAGGGAGCCGAAGATAATGGCCGGATATACGCAGCAGCTCATAACAAGGCCGAGAATACCCATAACCATTGCGGCCACAGACATGCCGGCAGAGCGCATTTCTATATAAGATTTATTTGATTCGTAATCCATAAAAAACCTCCTTGCTATTCTTTTTTTACTGTGTTTTATTGTAGCATGTGTACTGAAAAAATACAATAAAAAGAATTTTGCCGGCTGCCTGCAGAGTTCTTGATTTTTTTCAGAATATGAGATAAACTTTTCCATAGCCTGGAGCGTGTTTGAAAAAAGAGAAATGAGATAAGGAGATTACTCAATGGATATTATTGTAAAATTAGCAGAAGAACTGAGCATTCAAAAACAGCAGGCAGAGGCTGCAGTAAAGCTGATTGACGAGGGAAATACAATCCCCTTTATTTCCAGATACCGGAAGGAAGCCACTGGAGCATTGAACGATGAAGTTCTGCGGAATCTCTATGAGCGGCTGACCTATCTGCGGAATTTAGAAGAGAAAAAAGAGCAGGTATTGTCCTCCATTGGAGAGCAGGGCAAATTGACAGAGGAACTGAAACAGCAGATACTTTCTGCAGAAACTCTGGTGGCAGTGGAAGATTTGTACCGTCCCTACCGGCCCAAACGGCGGACCAGAGCCACCATTGCCAAGGAAAAAGGATTAGAGCCTCTGGCAAATATTATTTTGCTGCAGATGACAGAGAAATCCCTGGAGGCAGAAGCGGAAGCCTTTGTGGATTCAGAGAAAGGCGTGGATACACCCGGGGAAGCCATTGCGGGAGCCATGGATATTCTGGCGGAAAATATTTCAGACGAAGCGGATTATCGGAAATACATCCGGGATTTGACCATGCGTGTCGGAAAAATCACTTCTGCGGCAAAAGCTCCGGAAGCAGAGTCCGTATATGAAATGTACTATGATTTTGAAGAAGGACTGGCAAAACTGGCGGGACACAGGATTCTGGCCCTGAACCGGGGAGAGGCGGAAAAAATTCTTACCGTGAAAGTGGAAGCCCCCACAGAACAGATTTTACAATACCTGGAAAAGAAAACCATTACCAGAGACAATCCCAATACATCTTTGGCCTTAAAAGCTGCGGCAGAGGACAGCTATAAACGTCTGATTGCACCGGCCATTGAGCGGGAAATCCGAAATGAGCTGACCGAACGGGCCCAGGACGGCGCCATTCGGGTATTTGGCAAAAATTTAGAACAGCTTCTGATGCAGCCGCCCATTGCCGGAAAAGTGGTGCTGGGCTGGGACCCCGCTTTCCGTACCGGATGCAAACTGGCCGTGGTGGATTCCACCGGAAAAGTGCTTGACACCACAGTCATTTACCCCACGGCTCCTCAGAATAAAGTGGAGGAATCTAAGGCGGTTTTGAAAAAACTGATTCAGAAATATGGAATTTCCCTGATTTCCGTGGGAAACGGAACAGCTTCCCGGGAATCAGAGATGATTATTGTTGATTTGCTGAAAGAAATCTCTGCGCCCGTTCAGTATGTCATTGTAAACGAAGCAGGGGCCTCTGTGTATTCTGCAAGCAAACTGGCTACAGAAGAATTTCCCAATTTTGACGTGGGGCAGAGAAGCGCAGCTTCCATTGCAAGGCGGCTGCAGGACCCGTTGGCAGAACTGGTGAAAATCGATCCCAAATCCATCGGGGTGGGACAGTATCAGCATGACATGAATCAGAAGAAATTAAGCGACGCTTTAGGCGGCGTTGTGGAGGACTGTGTGAACAAGGTAGGCGTGGATCTGAACACGGCTTCCGCCTCCCTGTTAGAGTATATTTCCGGCATTACAAAAGTCATTGCCAAAAATATCGTAACATACCGGGAAGAAAACGGCAGATTTCTCACCCGCGCCCAGCTTTTGAAGGTGGCAAAGCTGGGGCCAAAGGCATATGAACAGTGCGCAGGATTTATGCGGATCTCCGACGGGAAAAATCCCCTGGACGGCACCAGCGTCCATCCGGAAAGCTATGATGCAACCCTGAAGCTGTTGGACAAACTGGGTTATCAGCCGGAAGATATCCGTGAGGGCAGACTGGCAAGGATCTCCAAGAAGATATCTAATTATAAGAAACTGGCAGCGGAGCTGGAAATCGGAGAAATGACGCTTCAGGATATTGTTAAGGAACTGGAAAAACCGGCAAGAGACCCCAGGGACGACATGCCCAAGCCCATTCTGCGCAGCGATGTACTGGAAATGAAAGACCTGACTCCAGGCATGATTTTAAAAGGAACCGTGCGTAATGTGATTGATTTCGGGGCTTTTGTGGATATCGGCGTCCATCAGGACGGACTGGTACATATTTCCCAGATGACGGAGCGCTATATCAAGCACCCGCTGGAGGCGGTCAGCGTAGGGGATATTGTGGAGGTGAAAGTGATGAGCGTGGATTTGCAGAAAAAGCGGATTCAGCTCACCATGAAAATCTGACATTTTGAAAAATATGCCTGTTGACAGATGAAACAGGCAGGAGTAGAATAGAAACATAAATCAAATAGTGTTCTTCAGGGCAGGGTGACTTTTCCCGCAGAATGATATTTACAGAATTCTGGAGAAAGGAATTCCCGACCGACGGTGATACCGAAAGAGGGCAAGTCCGTGAGCCGCATGGCATGATTTGGTGAGAATCCAAAACCGACAGTACAGTCTGGATGGGAGAAGAAAGCGTTTTTATTAATGTGCGTATTTTATATGCCCTGGATCTCTGGATTCAGGGCATTTTTATAATTCTGAAGACACGAGAATATGAAAATAAAGGAGTGTTTTATCATGAGTACAAGGAACACAGCAGCAGGAAAACAAGCCGGCCAGAGGGATATCTGGAAAATGACCATGACAGCCATGCTGTCAGCCATCGCATTTCTTTTAATGTTTCTGGAATTTTCCGTTCCCATTATGCCGGCCTTTATCAAGATGGATTTGTCAGAGCTTCCGGCATTGATCGGGGCCTTTGCCATGGGGCCGGTCAGCGGGGCAATGATTTGCCTGATTAAGAATCTGCTTCATCTGTTTATGACCACCACCGGAGGAGTGGGGGAACTGTCCAACTTTATTCTGGGGGCCGTGTTTGTGGTTCCGGCAGGTCTGATTTATCAGAAATGGAAGGGCAGAAAAAGCGCTGTTGCAGGCGCTTTGGCCGGAGCCGTACTGATGGCGTTTTTCAGTATTTTCTCCAACTATTTTATCGTATATCCCGTATATTATAACTTTATGCCGGAGGAAACCGTACTGGCCGCTTATCAGATGATAGTTCCGGGCGTGAAAAATATGCTGCAGTGCCTGATTCTGTTCAACACGCCTTTTACCTTTGCAAAGGGGGTGTTCAGCGTAGTGATTACCGTATTGGTCTATAAACCCCTGTCTCCTTTCCTGAAAGGAAATTACAGAGACGCCAGAAGGGTGCAGAAGAATACGAGTACATCGAATAATTAATAACTGCCCGTTTCATTTGTCTATACTTCCGATAGCACAGCAGCAATGATTTCAGGAGAAAAAATATGCAGCAGAATCAGGAATCAGAAAATTATAAACGTCAAAATCAGACACCGGAAGACTACATGCGCCAGGCATTGCAGCTTGCCCGCAAAGGGGAGGGAAAGGTGTCTCCCAATCCCATGGTGGGCTGCGTAGCGGTGAAGCATGGAACTGTCATTGCCGCAGGTTACCATGAGCAATACGGCGGTTTTCACGCAGAGCGCAACGCTTTGTTAAACTGTACAGAGGATGCAGAAGGGGCAGAGCTGTACGTGACTCTGGAGCCCTGCTGTCATTACGGAAAGACGCCGCCCTGTACAGAAATTATAATCGAAAAGAAGATAAAGAAGGTCTATGTCGGCTGTCTGGATTCCAATCCAAAAGTGGCAGGAAAAGGCGTCCGGATATTGCAGGAACATGGAATTACAGTGGAAACCGGCATTTTAGAGCAGGAATGCAGAGAACTGAATGAAGTGTTTTTCCATTATATGGAGACGTCTATGCCTTTTCTGGCAATGAAATATGCCATGACTCTGGACGGAAAAATTGCCTGTGAAACAGGAGATTCCAAATGGATAACAGGAGAAGCGTCCAGAAATTATGTTCAATGTCTGCGGAACCGTTACCGGGGAATTATGGCTGGGATCGGAACGGTCCTTGCGGACGACCCTATGCTGAATTGCAGGATGGAGGGCGGCCGGAACCCGGTACGGATTATCTGTGATTCCAGACTGCGGATTCCTTTGGACAGCCAGATTGTAAAGACAGCCTCTGAGATAGAAACCATTGTAGCCTGGAGCCCGGACAGAGCCCTTATCTGGAGAAGCCGGGGAGATGAAGAATACAGGTGCGGACAGACCTCTGGAAACCCGGTATGGGACAGAGGAGAATGGTTGGGAGAAAGCAAAATATTAGAAGAAAAGAAACAGCTTTTGGAGCACAACGGCGTGATGCTTCTGGAGGTTCCCGCAGCAGAAAATGGAGAACTGAATCTTTCCCATTTGATGCGGCAGCTGGGAGAACGGGGCATCGACAGCATTTTGTTAGAAGGCGGCGGAACGCTCAATGCTTCCGCCCTGAAAGAGAATCTGGTGCAGCGCGTCTATGCCTTTATCGCCCCCAAGCTGGTGGCTGGGGCGAAAGCCAAATCCCCCGTTGAGGGCGCCGGCATTTCCCGGATGAAGGAGGCAGTCAGGCTGAAGGATGTGGAAGTGGCCAGATATGGGGAGGACTTATGCATGACGGGCAGAGTATGCTTTGATGCATAAGAAAATGTTCAAATAAAACAGCACAGTTTTTTCGGAAATCAGGAAAAATCCTGTGCAGATGGGAGGAAGATTTGTTTACCGGAATCATAGAAGAAACAGGGGAGCTCTGGGAGGTTAAGAAAGAAACCCTTTCCGCCAGAATAAAAATCCGCTGCAGCAAGGTTTTGGAGGGAACGAAAATCGGTGACAGCATTGCCGTCAACGGAATCTGCCTTACGGTAACTTCCCTTGCAAAAGATGGATTTACAGCAGATGTAATGGCAGAAACCATGCGACGCAGCAGCCTGTCAGAGCTGAAAATTCCCGGAACCGTGAATCTGGAGCGGGCCATGGCGGCAGACGGAAGATTCGGCGGCCACATCGTATCCGGCCATATTGACGGCACAGGAACCATTACAGGAATCCGGCAGGAAGAAAATGCAGTCTGGTACACCATTGCCGCAGAACCAAAGCTGCTTCGCTGCATTGTAGAAAAGGGCTCCGTCGCTTTAGACGGCATCAGCCTGACTGTGGCAAAAGTGACGGCAGAGGATTTTCAGGTATCCGTGATTCCCCACACCCGCCAGGAAACGGCGCTGCCGGAAAAACGGTCCGGAAGCGTCATCAATATCGAATGCGATGTTATTGGAAAATATGTGGAAAAACTTCTCACAGGGCCCAGGCCGGAGGAGAAGGAATCACACCTTACAGAAGGTTTTTTGATGGAACACGGATTTTTATAAAAAAGGCTGCCGCATTAAGAAATTCAGAAAGGAAGAAGTGAAATGAGCAAGAAAATGGATTCTATTCCACAGGCAATTGAAGATATCAGACAGGGAAAAATCATTATGGTCATTGACGACCCGGACAGAGAAAACGAAGGAGACTTTATCTGCGCTACGGAATTTGCCACGCCGGAAAATATTAATTTCATGGCAACCCATGGAAAAGGCTTAATCTGTATGCCCATGAGCAGAGAATTATGTCAGAAGCTTGGTTTGAAACAGATGGTGGAGCAGAATACGGACAACCATCAGACGGCATTTACCGTATCCATTGACGGCATAGATACAGACACAGGAATTTCCGCCTTTGAGCGTTCCGAAACAGCTCTGGCAGCCGTAAAAGACGATGCAAAGCCAGAGGATTTCCGCAGGCCGGGCCATATGTTTCCGCTGGAATCCAGAGAAGGAGGCGTTTTAAAACGCACCGGCCACACAGAGGCAACGGTGGATTTGGCAATTCTGGCCGGATTAAAGCCCAGCGGACTTTGCTGTGAGATTATGCGGGAAGACGGAACCATGATGCGTACCACAGAACTGTTGGAGCTGGCAGAAAAGTTCCAGATGACGGTTATTACCATTGCGGATCTGGTACGTTACCGGATGGAGATTGACAGTCTGGTCCGTCAGGAGGCCCATGCCAAACTTCCCACAAAATACGGAGAATTTGAAATCTACGGCTATGTAAACAAATTAAACGGAGAACACCATGTGGCTCTGGTAATGGGAGATGTTGCAGACGGAACGCCGGTGCTGTGCCGGGTTCATTCCGAATGCCTTACCGGAGATGTGTTCGGCTCCGGCCGCTGCGACTGCGGAGAACAGCTGGACGCAGCCATGAAAGCCATTGCAGAAGAAGGCCGGGGAATTCTTCTGTATATGCGCCAGGAAGGCCGCGGAATCGGCTTGATCAACAAGCTGAAAGCCTATGAACTGCAGGAAAGGGGCCTTGACACCGTGGAAGCCAACGTGGAACTGGGCTTTGCGCCGGATCTGCGGGATTACGGAATCGGAGCCCAGATTCTCCATGATTTAGGCGCCGAAAAACTTCGTCTGCTTACCAACAATCCCAAGAAAATCACCGGACTTTCCGGCTACGGCATTTCTATCGAAGAGCGGGTGCCGATCCAGATGCCGGCCAAGCACACAGACGTATTTTATCTGAAAACCAAACAGAGCAAAATGCAGCATATGACCAATTACTAACAGATTTAAACATAGAAAAGAGGAGAAAGTTATGCGAGTATTAGAAGGAAACGTAGTTGCAAACGGAACAAAAGTCGGAATTGTGGCTTCCAGGTTCAATGAATTTATTGTGTCCAAGCTGATAGGCGGCGCCCAGGACGCCCTGATCCGCCATGGCGTCAGAGACGATGATATTACTCTGGCATGGGTGCCGGGAGCCTTTGAGATTCCCCTGACCGCACAGAAGATGGCGGAAACCGGCAATTATGACGCGGTTATCTGTCTGGGAGCTGTTATCAAAGGCGCCACCACCCATTACGATTATGTATGCGCAGAAGTCAGCAAGGGCGTGGCAGCCGTAGGGTTAAAGACAGAAATTCCTGTGATTTTCGGCGTGGTCACCACCGATAATATTGAGCAGGCCATTGAACGGGCCGGAACCAAAGCCGGAAATAAAGGTTATGACGCGGCATGTACGGCAATTGAGATGGTGAATCTGATTCAGAATATGAAATAGAGGAAAAAGAAGGAGCTGTTGTGAAATTTTGTTTTACGGCAGCTTCAATCTGTTGACGGCATTCTCTTTCCTCTGTAAAATGATACTTGTACTGCTTATCCGAACATAGTATAATATGACGAAAGCAAAGAAAAGGAGCATACAAAATGTCAGTAGAATTTGATACAACCATCACAGAGAAGGACATGTACCAGTTTAACCTTTACCATGCCTATCACGGTTTTCAGGGCATTGTGGCAACCCTCGTGGGCGTCTGGGTACTGATTATGGCAGTGATCACCTTCGGAAAAGTAGAGATGATGTATACGCTGCTGTATCTGGTATTCGGCGTGGTATTTCTGGTTTATGTGCCGGTAAGCCTCAATCTGCGTTCCAAACAGCAGATCAGAAACTCCGAGATTTTGAAACAGGCCCTTCACTATAAAATTGACGACGCAGGAATCCATGTATCCCAGGGAGAAGAAACCGCGGAACTGGAATGGAAGCAGATTTATAAGATGGTATCTACCAGAAACAGCCTGCTCATCTACAGTAACCGTGTCAATGCCTATGTGATTCCCCGGGAAGCCGTTGGAGGAAAATATGAGGAGGTAGTGGGCCTTGCCGTCAATCATTTGGAAGGCTACCGCCTGAAGCTGAATCCCTTTCACATTTAAGGGGATATTTTCTGCGTACCGAAATACAAATTGTTTCATGCAGTACGAAAAGCAGAAGGAAATAGAGGTTAGAACATGCTGAATACAGAAACATTTTCCCCGGAAGAGACTTTTCAACTGGGACAAAAAATAGGAGAACAGGCCAAACCAGGAGAATTATATACCTTAATCGGAGACCTTGGCGTCGGCAAAACCGTACTGACCCAGGGCATAGCCAGAGGGCTCGGAATCGAAGAGCCAATCAGCAGCCCCACATTTACCATTGTACAGGTCTATGAAGAAGGAAGAATGCCCTTCTATCATTTTGATGTTTACCGGATCGGCGATGTGGAAGAAATGGAAGAAATCGGATATGAAGAATATTTTTACGGACAGGGAATCACTATGATTGAGTGGGCCAATCTGATTGAAGAAATCCTTCCAAACCACTATCGGGAAATCCGGATAGAAAAAGATTTGGAACAGGGATTTGACTATCGCAGAATTACGGTAAGAGAGGTAACAAAATGAAAATATTAGGACTGGACAGCTCCGGCCTGGTGGCCGGTGTGGCTGTTGTGGAGAAAGACAATCTGTTGGCAGAATATACCGTAAATTACAAGAAAACCCACTCTCAGACATTACTTCCCATGTTAGATGCAATCGCCAAAATGATCGATCTGGATTTGGATTCCATAGATGCAATCGCTGTTGCAGGCGGTCCGGGCTCATTTACAGGGCTTCGAATCGGTTCCGCTACTGCCAAGGGTCTGGGCCTTGCTCTGCAGAAACCCCTGATTCAGATTCCAACCGTAGACGGTCTTGCCTATAACCTCTGGGGCTGCAGGGATATGGTATGTCCTTTGATGGACGCCAGAAGAAACCAGACCTACACCGGATTATATGAATTTACAGCAGACCGTATGGAGACGCTGAAATCCCAGTGCGCTGTGGGAATTGATGAAATTGTGGAGGAAATCAATCGCCGGAGCCGTCCGGTTGTGTTTTTGGGAGACGGGGTGCCGGTATTTCGGCCGTATCTGGAAGAAAACTGCCAGGTGCCATATTCCTTTGCCCCGGCCCATCTGAACAAACAGCGCGCAGCTTCCGTGGCAGCTTTGGCCTGCAGGTATTACCGGGAAGGAAAGACGCAGCCTGCAGCGGCCCACAGCCCGGATTATCTGCGTTTATCCCAGGCAGAACGGGAGCGTCAGGCAAAAGAGCGGCAGGAGGAAAAATGACGGAATTAGAATTTGGAGAACTGGAGGTTGGGGACATTCCCGCAGTTGCTGAACTGGAGCAGCAGCTTTTTTCATGTCCCTGGTCTGAACAGGCATTTTTAGAGACCTTCCATCTGGATACATTGTTTGTCACAGCCCGAACCGGTCATGAGATCGCTGGGTACTGCGGAATGTACTGTTATGCCGGAGGAGAAGGGGAAATTACCAATGTGGCTGTAGCGCCCCGTTGCCAGAATCAGGGAATCGGCCGCAGAATGCTGACCTATCTGTTGGAGCAGGCCCGCAGCCGGGGAATGGTTCGGATTATTTTAGAGGTGCGCGTTTCTAATGAGAACGCCATTCATTTATACGAAAAATTAGGATTCAAAAACACCGGAATCCGAAAGAATTTATACGAACTGCCCAGAGAGGACGGTATGATTATGGTTCTGGAATGACAGCCAGACATTTGCCGGATGCGCCCGGGAAGAATGGCTGTAATTTCCTCTTTCCAATCCGGGGGTCTTTTCGCTATAATAAAATATGAGAAAATGTCTGTTTTAGACTGGAAAACATACTTACGCGGGCTATATCCATCACGGCCTGTAAAAAGCGAAAAGCAGGGAGGACAAGAGATGAAAACAAAAGACAGGAAAATTATCTGCAATTGCTGTGGAAAAACTCTTTGGGAGGGCGCCGGAATTCCCAGAGAAGAATTTCTCCATGTAGAAAAAGAGTGGGGATATTTTTCCGGAAAAGACGGGGAAATTCAGGAATTTGACATTTGCGAGGCCTGTTACGATCAATGGGTGAAAAGTTTTCAGATTCCGGTGCGGACGATAGAAATCACAGAACTGGTTTAAACAGGACAGAATTTGAGAGGAAATAGTATGTTGGATGTATGTTTGTTGGGAACGGCAGGAATGATGCCGCTGCCTTACCGCTGGCTGACTGCGCTGATGACCCGCTATAATGGCAGCAGCCTTCTGATTGACTGCGGCGAGGGCACGCAGATCGCCATGAAAGAGAAAGGATGGAGCGCAAAGCCCATTGATACCATATGCTTTACCCATTACCATGCCGATCACATCAGCGGCCTGCCGGGACTTTTGCTCACGATGGGCAATGCGGAGCGGACAAAACCGCTGACGATGATAGGGCCGAAAGGCTTGGAACGGGTGGTAAATGCGCTGAAGGTCATTGCGCCGGAACTGCCCTTTGAAATCCGTTTTGTGGAACTGTCGCAGCCGGTGGAGCATTTAGAAGAGCAGGGATATCATATCACCGCATTCCGTGTCAACCATAATATTACCTGTTATGGATATACCATAGAAATCCCCAGAGCCGGCGAATTTCAGGTGGAGCAAGCCAAGAATCTGGGCATTCCAATGAAGTTCTGGAGCAGGCTGCAAAAAGGGGAAACCATTCAGCAGGAAGGAAAGGTCTATACCCCGGAACTGGTGTTGGGGCCGCCCAGAAAAGGCATTAAGCTGACCTATTGCACAGATACCAGGCCGGTGGCAGCTATTACGGAAAATGCCAGAAATGCCGATTTATTAATCATAGAAGGAATGTATGCAGAAAAGGAAAAAGCAGCGAAGGCCAGGCAGTATAAGCATATGACCTTTTATGAGGCGGCAGAAATTGCCAGGGATGCAGAGGCTTCTGAAATGTGGCTGACCCATTTCAGCCCTTCGCTGGTGCATGCAGAGGACTATATGGAAGAAGTGCGCAGCATTTATCCAGCGGCGAAACTGGGCAAAGACGGGAAAACGGCAGAACTGGATTTTGCGTGAATTACCGGCCGAAAATGCTGCTGATTGGCGAGGAGGGATTTTTATGAAAAAAAATGGCGTGAAATCAACCATAATTATTGTGGTTTGCGCAGCATTATGTCTGGGATATTATTATTACCTGACCCAGAAGGACAGCGGAAAAGAACCAACACTGTCAGATGTGGAGCTGATAATTTCCAAGGATTTGGAACGTTCGTATCCCAAGACAGCAAGAGAAGTGGTGAAGTTTTATAACCAGATTCTGGAGTGCTACTACAGCGAAAATTATACACAGGAACAGTTGGGAAAAATAACGGCCCAGGCCAGAATTTTAATGGATGATGAACTGCAGGAAATCAACCCGCAGGATCTCTATTTAGAGGCGGTAAAAGCAGACATTTCCAGCTATAAAGAAGAAAAAAAGCAGGTTTCCAATATCACTATGGAGAGCAGCAAAGAAGTGGAATATAAGACGAAAAACGGCAAAGATTATGCTTATGTGGATGTGGCTTATTTTCTGAAAAGCAAAAATAAAAAAGAAAAATCAGGACGCGTCAGCCAGACTTATATTCTTCGGAAAGACGAGGACAGCAATTGGCGGATACTGGGATTTTATCAGGAGTAAATTAAAATGACAGGAGAGAAACAGAAGAATGCGGTGATT
This sequence comes from Lachnospiraceae bacterium, assembly GCA_910575555.1. Lineage (GTDB taxonomy): Bacteria > Bacillota > Clostridia > Lachnospirales > Lachnospiraceae > Petralouisia. The sequence continues at coordinate 33,676 of CAJTFX010000042.1, forward strand.
CTGGCAATTGAAAGTTCCTGTGACGAGACAGCGGCCGCAGTAGTAAGGAACGGGAGAGAGGTATTGTCCAACATTATTTCTTCCCAGATTGATCTGCACACGCTGTACGGGGGTGTAGTGCCGGAAATTGCATCCAGAAAACATATCGAAAGAATCAATCAGGTAATTGAAGAATCGCTGTCAGAAGCAGGAATGTCTTTAGAGGACATGGACGCTGTTGCCGTTACCTATGGTCCGGGACTGGTAGGTGCGCTGCTGGTAGGGGTGGCAGAGGCCAAAGCCATCGCTTATGGGGCAGGGAAGCCATTGATCGGAGTGCATCATATCGAAGGGCATATCAGCGCCAACTATATTGAAAACAAAGAATTAAAGCCGCCCTTTTTATGTCTGGTTGTATCCGGCGGCCATACCCATCTGGTAAAAGTAAAGGATTACGGCGTTTATGAGATTCTGGGAAGAACCAGAGATGATGCGGCAGGAGAGGCTTTCGACAAAGTGGCCCGCGCCATTGGTTTGGGCTATCCCGGCGGTCCTAAAATTGAAAAAGCTGCCAGGCAGGGAGATCCTCGGGCGATTGCGTTTCCCAGGGCAAAAGTGGCAGATCATCCCTATGATTTCAGTTTTAGCGGAGTGAAGTCAGCAGTGCTTAATTATATTAATGGGTGCCGTATGAAAAATATCCCCATTGTGGAAGCGGATATCGCAGCATCCTTTCAGCAGGCAGTGACAGATGTGCTGATAGAACATGCCATGACGGCAGCAGAGGAGTTTCAGATGGAGCAGTTTGCCATTGCCGGCGGAGTGGCTTCCAATCAAACGCTGCGCAGCAAAATGGAGGCTGCCTGCAGAGAACGGGGGCTTAAATTTTATCATCCTTCCCCGGTATTCTGCACCGATAACGCTGCAATGATCGGCGCGGCTGCTTATTATGAATATCTTGCAGGGAAATTTGCGGGATGGGATTTGAATGCAGTGCCGAATCTGAAACTGGGGGAACGTTAATGAAAGGAAAAAATACGCGGCAGTAGTTTTGTCTGCCGGAAAAGGAACACGTATGAACAACTCAGTGCCCAAACAGTACTTGTTACTGGAGGGGAAACCTGTGCTGTATTATGCTCTGCAGGCTTTTGAAGAGAGCATGGTGGATGAAATAGTACTGGTTACCGGACAGGATGAGATAGAATACTGTCAGAAAGAAATTGTGGAAAAATATGGATTTACCAAAGTAATAGCAGTGACAGCCGGAGGAGCAGAACGGTATCATTCAGTATTATGCGGATTGACGGAACTGAATTGTTTAAAAAACCGGCCGGATTATGTGATGATTCACGATGGCGCAAGACCATTTATCAACGATGAAATTATCAGCCGGTGCGCTCAGACAGCGGAAAAATTTCAGGCTTGCGCAGCAGGAATGCCGGTAAAAGACACCATAAAGATTGCAGATGACTCTCTGTTTGCAAAAGAAACGCCCCAGCGGAAATATGTCTGGCAAATCCAGACGCCGCAGGCATTTGCATTCCCTTTGATCTATCAGGCATATGAAGAACTGATGAAAAGAGAACAGAAGGGAGAAGTGTTTGCAGTAACAGACGATGCTATGGTGCTTGAGACAATTTGCGGTCAAAAAGTAAAATTAACAGAAGGTTCTTATGAAAATATCAAGATTACAACACCGGAAGATCTGAAACTTGCAAAGGCTTTTTTCCCGAAAATACGGTAAAAAGCAGCAGTCAATAAACGGGTAAAGTAAAAAAATGTAAAAAAATAAAAAAACCTATTGACAGATTAGAAATATTTTGCTAGAATCATACATGCGCTGTTGAAAACAGACGATTCGGAGAGGTGTCCGAGTGGTTTAAGGAGCTGGTCTTGAAAACCAGTGATTCCGAAAGGGACCGTGGGTTCGAATCCCACCTTCTCCGTTTTATCGGAATAACAACAGCAGATAACTTAATAATAGTTACTATGAAAGCTAAAGCTTTCACAGTATGAATGGCCATGCGGCCCGCCGGATGGCAGGCTGAGCATGATGAGAATTTACTATTATTTTGCCACATGGAGAAGTACCCAAGCTGGCCGAAGGGACACCCCTGGAAAGGGTGCAGGTCGTTAATAGCGGCGCGAGGGTTCAAATCCCTCCTTCTCCGTTCTGGATATTACATCATGAAAAATATTTGAAAATATTTCGAAAAAAAGTATTGACAAATAAAAAACAACATGATAGAATATCTAAGCTGATTGCGAAAAGACAGAAAATGACTTGAAGCGACAGCGAAAAATAAAATAAAAAAGTTGTTGACAAACACGAAAGATTGTGATAGAATACAAAAGCTGTTAAACAACAACAAGACAACCTTGACAACTGAACAGTGGAATAACCTTGAAAGATTCAAACGAGTTTCCGCTTGAACGAGCGGAGAAGTCAGCCGAAAGCAATGGAGGCTGGCAGAAGATTCAAGAGAACAGGCATTGAAAAATGCAACCTAAAAACAGTAAGCCAGACAAACCGGACTTAAGGGAATCCATCCGCAGGGATGGCGAAGTTAAGGAAGGGACTGGCCGGAAAGAACTTTTTATGAGAGTTTGATCCTGGCTCAGGATGAACGCTGGCGGCGTGCCTAACACATGCAAGTCGAACGAAGCGTGCGGATGGAATT
>CAJTFX010000043.1 GCA_910575555.1 Lachnospiraceae bacterium
TGGGGATATGTTTCCTCCTTGCGGTGTACCAACAACCGTATCTTCATACTCGTCGTCAACCATCACTCCACTGACAAGAAACTTTCTTACTACTGAAACGACAGCTCCGTCCTTTATTGTACGTCCAAAGATTGTCATCAGCCTGTCATGGTCTACTGTGTCAAAGAACTTCAGTCGGTCATTTTTTGCGGACAGTTCAATACATACCATCCTTTTCTGTTCCCTGCTCCTGCGTTTGCTCTTATTTGACTTCTCCCTCTGCACTTTTTTTGCACATATCGGGCAATATTTTGAGATAGCAGAGCCAGGGACGTACTCAATGCCGCACACCGTACAGTATTTAGCGGGTAACGCCGTCCACCGCTTCGTGGGTGTGATATGTAATTCACCGACAAAGCCGATGAATTTATAGTAAATCTTGATTTCCTGCTTCACTGTTCCGTCTGCTGATTTCTCACGCTCCGAAACAAATATCTTGTCTATCAATGCATTCACAACAGTTGCATCCAGTTCCTTTAAACCTTGATAATTACGGATAAGGGAGAGGAAATCACGGATTCCCTGCGATTTCTCGTAGCTTTCATTGAGCGTTTCCGTTACCTCTTTTAAGCGTGCTTCAATTTCAAGCTGTTCTTTCTGATATTTCCCCGACATCATTTCAAAATTCCGCTCGGTGATACGCTCCATGACTTTATCCTCATAGAGAGAGGAAAACAGCCTGTCAAGCTCCGCAAGGCGTTTATTCAGCTTCTTCTGTTCTTTCTCTAATGCTTTTGCTTTGCTCTGGTCTGTTTCCGTGAGCCGCTTCTCAATCGCCCTCGCCGCCCGCTCGTCATTCACCGCCATATCCGCAAAACGGTTAATGTCCGCAAGAACAGCATTAAATAAGTCCCTCGCTTCTATGTTGTGTGCGGTACACAATTCCTTTCCATTTCTGGTATAATTATTGCAGGTATACTGTACGCAGTCGATAATCTCTGGGCGTTTCCTCCTGTGTGCGTTCCCTGCCCGCAAAGCGTAACCGCAGTCGGCACACTTAATTATACCTGCAAAAATATTTACAAACCCTCCTGCGTTCTGCTCCCGCCTGCGGCTCGTCATAAGCTGTTGGACAGTGTCAAATTCCTCCTGCGTGACGATTCCCTCATGGGTATTGGGTATCACTTCCCATTCTTCGGGCAACTTAGCAGGGCGTTTCCTGCTTTTCATGTTGGGGGCAATCCGTTTATAGCCTGCAAGGTTTCCCGCATATATCGGGCTTCTCAGAATGTTCCTTACGCTGTTCTCTCCCCACATATAGCGGTTTTCCTCGTTACCCTCAAAGTAGCGTTCAAAGCCTGTTTCCCCACGCTCCGCCGCATAAGCGGCAGGGCGTAGGATGTGCTGTTTATTAAGATGTTTGCGGATTTTGGGGACTCCGTTGCCCGCAAGTGCAAGGTCAAATATCTCCCTTACCACATGGGCAACCTTATCATCTATCAGCAAATGGTTGTGGTCGGCGGGGTCTTTGACATAGCCGTATGGTGCGGAAGTAGCCATATATTTCCCCTGCTGGAACCTCGCTCGGTACGCCGATTTTATCTTGACCGACACATCGGCAGAATACATTTCATTTAGGATATTGCGGAAAGGCGTGATGTCCATCGCCGATTTATTCAAGGTATCCACGCCGTCATTGACCGCTATATACCTCACATTATGCTCTGGGAAAAAGACTTCTGTATAATTCCATTAGAGAACATATAGAGAGATACCATATATAAAGAATGAGTGAGAAGCCTGTGACCTCTCACCCAACATCTCATAGAAAACCAGACTACATCATTATAAAATTTTCCTCAGCTTCTTACGCAAATGAGCCAATCTCGCATAGACAGCCCCTGCCGTCAAATGCACGAGCGGGGCAATTTCTTTTGTGGAGTAACCCTGCATTTTCAGCAGGACGATTTGTAACGTGCGCCTGTCTACCGTGATTAAGGCAAGATACAGAGTTTCGCTCTCAATCTCATCCAGTAAATCCATTACCGTCCTTATCTCTGCCTGTTTCTCCCTGATTGCCATTTCCTCAAGGTATTCTCCGAAGTCGCTCGTCCATCGGTAAAACCTCCTGTTGGAATTAAAATCTGCCCTGTCGTCTGTGCGGATTTGCTCAATGACCGCCTCATCAACGCCGTACTCACGCAGAACCTTTTCCTCGGCTTCTTTCCAGATACGCCATTTCCTGTCCTCCCGTCCGTGGTTATATGCCATCCTTATTTCCTCCAATCAGAATTGATTGAGAGGGCAGACAAAAGCCCCCTCATTTTCCCAAAGGAAAAAACAAGGGGGCTGAACGCCTTAAATTTTGTTTTCCATTATCTTTCTCAGCTTCGCAAGGATTTTGGCTTTTCGTTTGTTGACAACGCTCTGTGTTATGCCTAACCGCAATCCGACTTCCCGCTCGGAAAGTCCCTCAAAGAAGATTGCGTTTATCAATGCCTGCTCACTGCTTGACAATAAGGGCAAGGCGGCTTTCAGCCTGTCCACCATCACCGCACGGACAACGGTTTCCGCAACGTCCACTGTTTCATCAATAATGAAGTCAAGCACATTCCCCTCGCTGTCTGTAAAACCCTCCAGTGACAGCAGGCTGTGGTTTGTGTCCAGCTTTTTCAGATAACGCCACCGCTCTTTATCCTTGTAGAAATCGGCGTACTGTTCCCGCATGACTTCAAGCAGGCAGCCCTGTACGGGGATAAACAGCTTGTCCATATAGCTTTGGTCGGTTTGCCTACGGCGGCAGAAATCCTTATAAGACAGTTCCACATAGCCGCTACTTTCTTTGATATATACTTTTCTTGGTGCGTATTTCACCGTATTTTCCTCCAATCTGAATTTTTGAAAATGTAAAATCCAGATTGGAAGGGCGGCGAACGACAGCCAACAGCAGAAACAACCCTGCGGCACATTCCGATAAAAAACGACAAAAGAAAAACCGCAAAGGCTCTGTGACCCTTACGGTTATGAGTGATACTAATTCTGTTTAGTGGAGATTCTACTTCTGGTTTCATGGTGAGAAGTAGCGTTGCATAAGCAGGGATTTTTTTAACTGGCTTCCTGCCAATCCCCGATATGCTATATATAAGTCAATTCTGTATTGCATGAACAGATAGATAACTGCCCGAAAAAAGGACATAAAAAAATCCCTCCAAACTTTAAAACAGGTTTGGAGAGTGTCTGTTAAGTCTTTTCGGGCATAGCATAACCGCCCACCAATACACCGTTTTTTTATTTGGCGGGATGAAAAGAATCCTTTTATTCAGATACAAATTTTTTTAATTCGCTAACAGCAAAATAAAATTTACCTGCCCACTTAATAATGCTTCAGTGGGCAGGTATGCAGCAAAATAAGATACTATCTTTTTACGGAACACTGAATATACATCTATATAACTTATTGGAAAACAGCACCTATTTCCTGCACAATAGCTTTACATCAAATCAACCGCATTGTTATGCTTCTTTAGTCGCCGATTGTTGCAATATCGTTAGGATTGTAAGACGCCATCCCTTCTCTGTCACCGTCTACAGATTTAGAAACAAGCACACCATTTTTAATATCTTCAAGGGTCTGCTCGTTCTCTGCAACAATTTCATCCGTCATTTCCTGTGTCCACACAACAGTGCCTTCGCTGGTTTCCACAACAGCCTTTTCATCAGCCATCTTCTGCATTTCAGATTTCTCCTGCTCTGCCCATGCCTTATACTCATCGTAAGTCCACCATTCAATAGCTGAAACAGGGTTCTCTTTCTCATAATCAGATTCAGACACCCATGTTTCCCCATTGTTTTCACTGCACCAGATGTTGCCGTTGTCATCTGTGTATGACATTACGCCATCTGATTCAGCATCAACGATAGTTTCTACACTTTTGGCATTTGCCGCAGCCACGCTTACCACACTGCCCCCTACAAGGGCTGTTACAGCAAGCGCTCCCATCCATTTTGCTTTAAACATTTTTCTACCTCGCTTTCATTAAAAATAGTCGCTCCATTGGAACGACTACATTTTACTAAGGCTATTTGGATTCTTGTTGGAATTTATATGGATTTCTTGTGGATTTTCGACGCTGTAAGGCAAAACTGGAATTTTACGCCATTATCCGTATTACAGATTCCATAGGAAGCTTCATGGTTTTCTAATAATGTCTTTATAATATACATACCCAATCCGTTTCCCCCATTCTCTTTGCTTCGTGAAGCATCAACACGGTAAAATGGCTCAAATAGATTGGGCAGTGAATCATTTGGAATGGTAACGCCTGTATTTTCTATTTCAAATTTTATGTCTGCATTTCGGTCTTGTGACATAGATATGGCTATACTCTCCTTAACAGGTGAATATTTAACGGCATTTTCTATAAGGTTTTTAATTACACGCTCCATCATGCCACTGTCAAACCAACAGATAGCTCTATCTGGAATATCAACAGATAACTGCTGTCCTTTATCCTCAATCAAACAGGACATCTCCCCAACACTGCACCGAACCAGTTCTGCAAAATCTGACTTTTCAAACACTGGCGTAACTGTTCCATTTTCTACATAAGCAATAAATAAAAGGGACTGTATTAGTTGATTCATCTGTTCCGCTATCGCAATCGAACGCTCTATATATGGTTTTGCATTCTTATAATCTCCAACGCCATCCAGAATCCCATTTAAATGCCCTATCAAAATCGCAATCGGCGTTTTAAGGTCATGGGATGCGGAAGCAAAGAAATTCCGTTGCTTTTGCTCAAGCTCCTTCTCTTTTCTAATCTCACTTTCCAGCTCATGCAATGTCTTTTCAAGATTTCCCGAAAGGGCGTTTAGGCTTTCCGACAAAACGCCTACCTCGTCATTCCTTTTCAAATCACTTTTCATACTAAAATCAAGCCCTGCCATCCGCTCTGACACTTTGCTTATTTCTATAATTGGATTTGTTATATAATGTGAATAAAAAAGGGAACATAAGATAGACAATATAAAAATCCCTGTCAATATAATGGGCAGGGTTTCTTGTATTGCGGACGCTGCCTGATTTATTGGTGAAGATTTTCCATGCACTTCTAAAATATACCTTTCGCCCGTGTTTTGTATTGTAAACGGAAACATGATTCCCGATAATAGTTCATCCTCTATAGCCTGGCTGTTTTCATCTTCATCTTTCATAACTGCCACTGTATCATTTGACATATCTATCTTACTAACCGTTTCTGGATAAATCAGATATCCATATTGGTCATTGATGGAAACCAGCGCATCCATTTCCAGCGAAAAGGAATCCACTAATGCATAGCAATCTTCAAGATTGGTACATTCCCCTAACTCTTGGACGAAACCTTTGGCTTCGTTTTGCAAATGCTCTGATAATTGGCTGCCATAGGTTTCTGGAATGTACTTTGCCATGCACAAAACGGAAATGCTGCAAGCTGCAACCAACAGAACCATTGTTATTAAAAATATTTTCACTGTAAGGCTTGATTTATTTTTCCTCATCAATCCGATACCCCACTCCCCTTATTGTTTTGATATAACTGCCACTCAATTTCTTTCTTAGGTTTTTCAGATGGCTGTCCACAATCCGTTCCTCCACATAAGCGTCAATCCCCCATATCCTGTCTAACAGCATTTGCCGAGTGAATACCTTGCCCTTGTTTTCAAGCATAATTTTCAGCAATTCAAATTCTTTTTGTGTCAAAACAACCTCCGTTCCATCACAAAACACATGATGACCAGTCAAATCCATTTTCAAATTTTTGTATATCAATTGCTCCCCTTCATCCGAAGCACGTCTGCGCCGCAAGATAGCTTCCATTTTACAAAGCAATATTTTAGCCGAAAATGGCTTTGGAATATAATCGTCAATTTTTCCTGCATATCCCTTTAACTGGTTTTTTTCATCTGCCAATGCCGTAAGCATAATGATTGGGACATCTGACTTGCTCCGTATCACTTCGCAAACACCAAACCCGTCAATTTTAGGAAGCATGATGTCCAAAATCACCAAACTTATTTTTTCGTTAAACCGTGCAATTCCCTCTACGCCATCTGCGGCAAAAACCAACTGATACCCCGCATCTTCCAGATAGTTTTTCAATATTGACTGAATATCAAAATCATCCTCAACAATTAATATTTTCTCGTTCATAACCATACACCTCACAAGACATATATTCTTCTCAATTTTAGCACTCAAAAATGGAGATTACATGAATTTTTCAATATTTCTTCATTTTCCTTTTGTATCTCTCTACATAGAGTTTGACAATAAGTATATTATCTTTTCGTCTGTATTCCTATTTTATAAAAACGACAGAGATTTTACCCCCTGCCGCCATGTTGCCTATGCGTATATAATTTCCTCGTTCACTATCTCCCTCGCACACGCTCTTACATTATTCATTCTTTTTGTCCATTCTAAGGCGTTTTCTTCCTTTAGGCGTTCCGTTATGCCTTGTGTCTGTTTCATGCCCTCTATGAGCCGATAGAAGCGTTCCTGCGCCTGCCTGTCGATGTCGGCAAGATAGGCGTTCAGACTGCCGCTTGTAAGAAGATTGATGTATGTAACCTTGCAGTGCTGCTTCAGATAGTCCAGATGCTGCCGCCCGAATAAACCAATCGTCCGTTCTTTTTCGGGCGGTAATGCAAGGCAGGGAACAAGGTAATCCCCCTGTCGCTCAAATTTGCCGCCGATTTTTTCAAAGAATGTTTTCTCCATTGTGTGTACCTCCGCTACCATAGTTTATTTTGCCATTGCTGTTTTTCGTGGGCAGTCCCTCTTTTTACGGGGCTTCCGAATCATCTTCGTCTTAACTGTCTGCTCCCCTATGTAACCGCCGAAGCGGTAACAGATTTTGACGGTCTGCTGCATCCCGTCCTCTGTTTCCGTTCGGTCAGACACCTCAATCCGCTCTACTAAAAGATTAAGGTTCTCGGCGGTCAGTTCCGTTATCCCCACATACCCTGCCATCAGTTCTGCCCACTGCACCGCATTATTCTTGCTGTCCTTAACTTCCTGCAACGCATCTTCAAGCGTTGCTATCTGCTCCAATAGTTTCCCCTGTTCGGTCTGGTACTTATCAATCAATCGGGTGAAATTTTCATTGGAAATACGCCCTGCAAGGGAATCTTCATACAGACGGTCAAACAATCTCGTCACTTCATCGTAGCGTTTCCTCGCCTGTTTCAGCTTCGTTTCGTTGTTTTTACCCCTGTTCCCCTCCGCCTTGGCGTTCATCTTGACTGCCAGAGCCACCGCTTTCTCCCTGTCTTCAAAAGCAAGGCGGGCATGGTACTGGATGTCGGCAAGCACGGCATTATATAAATCCTCGTAGTAAATGCGGTGGTCTGTGCAGGCTTTCGTGTTGTGGGCGTATGTGGTGCAGACGTAGATACGGTATCTGTCCCTGCCCCAGTACCGCAGGGCAAGGGCTTTCCCACAAGTGCCACACTTCACAAGTCCAGAGAAAACCGATACAAAATTATTTGTCGTGTCACGCTTCCTGCTCAGAATCTTTGCGTTCGCCCCGTCAAAGATTTCCTGCGAAACCAATGGCTCGTGGGTGTTGTCCGTCCGTATCCATTCTTCCTCTGGCAGCTTCTTATATTTACCAAGTTTAAAAATGGCTTCCGTCTTGCACATCACGGAATGACCAAGATACACGGGGTTGCCTATCATGTTTCGAATGATGGTGTGCGACCATTCATACTGGTTCTGGGGGTTTTTGAAGCGTTCGGGGTAATTCTTCTCCCCGCGGGTATGCTGCCACCATGAGGGGCAGGGCACTTTTTCATCCCGAAAAATACTTGCTATCTTGTGCGCCCCCATGCCCGCATTTGCAAGCTCAAAAATCCGTCTGACAATCCATGCCGTTTCCCCATCGACTACCAGCTTATTGTGGTTGTCGGACGATTTGCGGTATCCGAACGGCGCATAGGAGCAGCGGTAAAGCCCCGCTTTCGCCCTCGCCCGAATGGAAGAACGGATTTTCCGTGAATTGTCCCTGCTGTAAAATTCGTTCATCACGTTCTTCAATGCGGCAATGTCATTATTCTTGTTGGCGGTGTCCACGCAGTCATTGACGGCGATGTACCTCACGTTTTTCATCGGGAAATAAATCTCCGTGAAATGCCCAACCTTCAGATGGTCACGCCCCAGACGTGACAAGTCCTTTGTGATTACTACGTCAATTTTCCCCGCTTCAATGTCATCCAGCATACGGTTGAAGTCTGGTCTGTCGAAATTCAAACCGCTCCAACCGTCATCCACATAGGTTTCAACGACTAAAAACCCATGCTCCCTAGCGTACTGTGTCAGCATCGCTTTTTGCGTTTTTATGCTTTCGCTGTCCCCCTGTGCCATGTCGTCCTTTGACAGCCTACAGTACAATGCGGTTCTTAAAATGCCCATTCATTCCGTCCCCTTTCTCTCTTTTCTGTCCCCATTGTATTCTGTATCTTTTATTATCTCAAAGGTGCGGGGAGATGTTTTTCCATTCCGTACCTCGTTTACAAACAAGGAAATAAAAACTTCCCGCATATCTCTGCCGCCCAGATATACGGGTTGAACCTCTATTTTCGGGCGTGTAACTGTCTTTGCCATAGGCATATATCCTCCCTAAAAGATAGAAAAAGGTCATCCAAAAACGACCCTAATCCAGATAAAAACATTTATTTTTCAGTTCTTTTTTCAAAACTGCAAATAGATTTTTCATTCTCTCCACCGCAATGTTCCTGCCATATTTGCCATCCGAAAAGATAATATCAGCGGCTGTTCCCGTCCCCCCCCCCTTTCTTCAAAAAAGACAGCCCCACCGCAGACGTGAGGGCGATTTTCCCCCAACCCTGCGCCACAATACATTGCGTCTGCAACTTCGTCCCAAGTTCGAGCTGTTGACAAACCCCCCTAATTTCGTAAATGTCACAAGATATCATGATAAAAATCTAGCAAAGATAGCAGAAATATTCCAAAGAAAAAGGTCATGGTTCCCTATGCCATGGCCTTTATCATCCTTTTAAGATTTAATGCCGTTGACGATAAGAGGCACTGCTGTTCAGCCGCCTCTAATCCTCTTCTGTATAAGAATTTCAAATTATGTCTTGACTTTTGCGCTGCAAAGCTTCCTTCGCTCCATATCTGCCGCAGAAGCAAAACCCTGGTGTGTCTTTCCGTACCATCTTTTTCATGATTCTTTTTTACAATGTCTTCAAAAATATTTACTTGGATTCTTTTATCAGAACCTTTTTCTCCTATGCACCTGCTACGGAACGGACAGTCTTTACATTCAGCCTTTGGACAGCGGTACTCTTTTGTTACTGTATTTATTGTTCTATTAAGCCGGTGCAGCGGAAGTGTTTTTCTTCCGGGACAGATGAATCTGTCATCCTTTTCATCATACTGAAAATCTTTCCTTTGAAATTCTGTAGTTCCTCTTTTTTGCTCCGTTCTTTCAGGCGTATAAAAATTTATGCCTCTTTCTGATAACTGTTGGTTGATAAGGTTTGTGTCATATCCACTGTCGGCACATGCTTCCTGTATTTTCAAACCTAGTGTGCTGACACATTTATATCTAGTATAACAATTACTTACATAGAAGCAGCTGTAAATTTAGGATACAGCGACCTCAGTTTAATTCGTGCATCGGAAGTTTTAAACTGCCAGTCTACCTTTGCCGCCATTGTATTACGCTCGGTTTCCCATGCCGCCAGCTCGCTGCGAAGAGCATTGATATTGTCAATCCGCCGTGACAGGCATTGGCGTGTCATTACATTAAGTTCTATTTCAGCGATGTCCAGCCAGCTTCCATGTTTTGGCGTATAATGGATTTCCAGACGTTTTATAATGCGCCTTGCTTCTGCCGCAGGATACTTCTTATATAAGGATGCCGGTTTATGGGTATTCAGATTGTCCATTACAAGAACAATCTTTTCTGCATCCGGGTACATGATATCAGCGAGGTATTTTATTTCTTCTGCCCAGTCAACAGCCGTCCGGTGTTCCCGGACGCTGACATGATGCTTTCCCGCAAGTGGTTCTATAAAAGCAAAGATGCTGCATGTTCCATTGCGGGTATATTCAGAATCCACTTTCCGGTCATTGCAGGGACGCACCGGGAGCGGATCCCTCGTCTCTCCCAAAAGCTGGTATGGTTTTTCATCCATGCAGACAACAGGGCGCATAGGGTTATATGGAAGTTCATAGGTGTCAAGGATATCTTCCATACATGCTATGAATTCTGCATCTTCTTTTGGCGGGATGCACCAGTAGTCACTGCGGTGAGGTCTAAGTTCATTTTTTTTAATACCCTCCGGATTGTTTCCCTGCTGACTGGTGTTTCCAGTTCAATACGGGCTTTCTCTTCCAGAAGCCGGATGGTCCATCTTGAGTGCCCTTCAGGCGCCGGACCACAGGCAATTTGAATCAGATGTGCTTCCATCCGTCCATCTGCCTTGCGTAATGCTGCGCTTGAATTTGGGCTGATATTATATTTGATAATGTCTGTAATACCATTCTTAACGTAAGACTGGACAGTATTGGTGACTGTAGCAGGGCAGACAGCATAGGTATGTGCGATCTGGGAGTGGGTCAGACCGCTGCCACGGATCTCATCCAGCTCTAATAAAATCTGGCATCTTTTCAGTACTGTTTTACAGGTTTTTTTGTCCTTGATAACTTTACAGAGAGCAGCCACTTCATTGTCGCTGAGCATAATATGATATGTTTTAGGTCTTGCCATAGGAATCACCGCCGTTTCTTTTATCATATCATGAAACGGTGAAAAATAAAAGAATTATTAAACTGAATATAAATGTGTCGGCACACTAGGTTTTTCTCAATATAATCAATCCTTTTGATATACGGCTGGCTGTCAGGCACATTACCGGCTGTAGCTGCCACATCGATTATAATTCCGTTTTTAGAGTCCACGGTTTCATGCGACAAGTAGTGCATCCCCTCCGCTTTCCCTTTCCTCTTGTAAAATCCAGATTCGGGGTCTGTCCTGCTTTCACGGCGGCGAATGGTTTCCGTTTTTTCCTTCCGTTTCTTGCATCTGATGGGCTTGATTTTCCCTTCTGATTCCAACTGGGCCCGTACCGTTTCTTCATACTGGTCTAGTTCTTTGAGGTATTCATTTGTAACTTCTTCTGTTTGCTTGATGTATTCTGTTTTCCGGGATGCGTTTGCCTTCACGTGTGTCGAATCCGTAAAAACCAGCTTGCCGTCTGCCAGACCCTTTTCTATGCATATGGAAACAATTTTCTGAAAGATATTCCGAAAAAGATCGCTGCCGTTGAAACGGCGGCGTCTGTTCTGGGAAACCGTAGAATGGTCTGGAACTTTATCCATGATATCAAGACCAAGAAACCAACGGTATGCCATGTTCACCTGAATCTCTTCTGATATTCTTCTTTCGGAATTGATGCCATAAAGAAAACCGATGAGAAGAAACTTGATCAAGACCACCGGATCAATGGATGGACGCCCATTGTTATGACAGTACATATTTTCTACTTCGTTATATATGAATGAAAAATCGATGATATCATTTACTTTCCGAAGCAGATGGTCCATAGGGACTAAATCTTCAATTGTTATCAAATGCATTTCTATCTGTTGGTTTTCTCTTTTCGTCATCATAATGTATCACCTCAAGGATTCATCTACACATATATTTTCTTATATGCAAATCTTTTTGGCAAGAGGTTTGTCAACAGCTCGAAGTTGGGACGAGGTTAATTCCATGCGGAATCCCTGCCGCCAAATCGCTTCCAGTTTCATCTTGCAGGAAAAGGCACGCTCTGATGGCAGAATATCTGTTATCCATCCTTTCAGTGCTGGCAGGGGCGTTCTTTCCCGACGACATGACAGCTATGACAGGTATGACGGGTATTTTGGGATACCCCTTTCGCTGTCATCCCTTACGGGAGAACACCCTGTAAACGCAAATGCAGGCGTGGGGTTTCCTTGCCTTTCTTCGGCTCGTAAACCCATCCCTGCGGTCAGAAAAATCCCCCGATTTTTCCGACTGCGTTTACAGGGTGTAACACACTACACTTTGCTTTGCAAAGTCGTGTGCCAGACGTTCCCTCTGGACTCCCTTATGGCAGGGCTTCGCCCTGCTTTATCCTCCGCTCTCCGCTTCGGATGAAAGATTGTCGGCATTGCCCGTGTCAGCCATGTCAGCATGAGGGGGCATCCCAAAACTGCCGTCATACCCGTCATGGCTGTCATGCTCCCCGCCGCATCTTGCAAGGATAATCTTCCTGCCGTTATATTTCCTCTGATAGTCATACTGAATGCCATTCTCATAAAGGAATGTGGAGCGGTACTCGTTGAGCCATTTTGTGATAACCGTGGACAGCTCCCCGCTTTCCCCCATGACCTCCAGAAGCTCCGTAGCCGTGCCAGACCATGCCTTTCTGTCCTGCATGAACGACACCACCCGAAAAAGGACAGGGGGAATCTCTGCCGCCGCAAGCTGTTCCTGTGTCTGCCGTTTTACTAGTTTCCAGCTGCAATCACGGAAACGGAGCGTCAATTCTTGATAGGGAGTGTCCCTGCCAGTGACAAAAAGCTTCGCCGTATCGGATGCGCGGCTCTCCTTTTCCAACACAAAGGTAGCGTCCGCACTTCCTGTCAAGCCTGTCGTGCCAGACACCTTGTTGAACACATCGCTGTCGTTCTGCTTGCGGATATGGTGTACGACGACAATCGAAAGGGAATGCCTGTCGGCAAAATCTTTCAACAGCGATATATCCCCGTAATCGTTGGCATAAGCGTTGTCTTTGGATGCGGTACGGATTTTTTGCAGCGTGTCTATGACAATCAGCCTGCTGTCTGGATACGCTTTAAGATAATCTTCAAGTTGCACAATAAGACCGTCTGATAACTTACAGCTTGCCACGGCAAAGTGCAGCCGCCCGCTCGCTTCGTCCGTCAGACGGAACAGCCTGTCCTGTATGCGGCAGAACGTATCTTCCAGACACAGGTAAAGCACGTCGCCCTCCAATGTCTGCAAATCCCATAAGGGGATTCCCTGCGACACGCAAAGGCAGAGCTTCAGCATGAGCCAGCTCTTGCCGATTTTCTGTGAGCCGCAGAACAGCGACAAGCCCGTGGGGATAAGACCGTCCACCACAAAGGACGGCTTTTCAAGCGGCTCATAAAGGAGCATATCAGCATCCACTGTCTGTAACTGCTGCATAGAACCCCTCCCTCCGTGTTGGTTTTGTTTTGTTGCACATAGGCGTTGCCCTCCTTGAATTTATTTACCCCTGCCATTAAAGCAAGGGTATGTAATACAGCCAGTCCATACAGTTCCATGCTTTTCTAAAGCGGCGTTTCCTCCGTCTGTGCTATGCACGGATTGAGCAGGGGGCAGGCTTATGTTGTGGCTCTGCTGTCCCCTGCGACGGGTATCCCTCTGGCGGCTGCTGTGAAGTTTTCAAGGAGCGATAATGTATGGAATCGTTTTGTAGCAATAAAAATAGGGCGGGAGGATTTGACCTCTCACCCAGTAGCCAATAAGAGGGCATGATTTTAGACATGGTATTCTGATTTTTTGAAAATATATAAGCACCCGACATTAAATCTTTTCTTTCGGGAAGTACTTACACTAATCTTAGATTTTTCACACATACTCCATTTTTTATGGTATAATAATACTCATTATTACACAAGGAGAATTTTTATGAGAGCAAATATATCTAGCCGCCTAAGTACAGAAACTCCGTTATTAAAAGATTTAATCAGTGATATTAAAAAAGGAGAAATAAAGATTCCACAATTTCAAAGAAAATTTGTTTGGAAAGAACAGCAAGCGATTAAATTATTGGATAGCATCTCAAACAATTATCCAACGGGCAGTCTCTTATTTTGGAGAACAAGTACCAAGTTGGCAACTGAACGTGATATTGGTGACTTCCGATTGCCTGAAACAGATGATTTAAGCCCAACAAATTATGTTTTGGATGGACAGCAAAGATTAACCGTTATATACTCTTGCTTAGGAGCCCCCGATAATGAGGGTGGCTTTTCTGTAGGTTATGATTTAATTGAGGAAGAATTCGTAAAATTGTCTGAGCAATATGAGATACATATATTTCCTCTTAGATGGATTTATAACACTACTAAACTACTTAACTTTCGCACTGGTTTAACTAGCCATCCATCATCAGAAGAACTACAAATACGTTTAGATTCTATTATTGAAGTAATAACAAATTATAGGTTACCTGTTGTCACTTTAAAGGATTTATCGGTTGAAGAAGTTTGCCCTATATTTGAAAGAATCAACAGCTCAGGAACACCTTTATCTACTTATGATTTGATGGTTGCAGCGACGTGGACTCAATCATTCAATCTAAATGATGAAGTTGAATCTATTGCAGACTCTTTAAAATCCAAAAATTTTGATGATATTACGGGAGATACCATCTTGAAATGTTTATCAGCTGCAAAGTATAGAAGCATAAAAAAACAATCCGTTTTATCTTTAAGAAAGCTAAAACGAAAAGAAATGGATGATTTAGTCAATAATATTAAGGAAGCATTATTAAAAACAATTGATATACTTACTACTGAGTTTAAACTTTATAGTTGGAATTTCTTGCCATATGAAGCTATTGTTGTTATTATTTGTTTTATTTTTTACAACAAAAATAATTTGAAGCAGGAGGACATAACCAGACTGAGAAAATGGTTTTGGACAAGCAGTTTCTCAGGGCGTTACCGTGGAGCTTCTGATTCCTTTATTTCAAAAGATTTAGAATGTATTGAAAATTATATATTAAAAGAATCTGACGTTCCTGGTTTATTTAATAATGTACCCTCTACCAATGAAGTAAAAAATATGCTCTTTAGAAGCAACAATTCTAGGACAAGAGCATATATTTTACTATTAGCTTCACTTAATCCCCGTAATATAACTAATGGAATTGCGATTGATATACAAAACGCCTTATCCATTTTTAACAAAAAACAATACCACCATATTTATCCACAAGCATTTCTAAAAGGATTAAGGGTTCATCAAAATAAAATAAATTCAATAGGCAATATTTGCATATTAGCAGCTTCAGAAAATAATTATATTAGCGATAAAAACCCTAATATTTACATTCCAGAACTTATTGATACATTGGGTGATGAGTATGAAAAAATATTTCAATCAAACTTACTACCAGTATTAAGTAAAGAGGAATATCAAAAATTATCATTTGATAAATTTTTGGACATACGCTGTGAGGAAATACAAAAACACATAAAAACGCTGTGTAAGGGCGTGATTTTTTGAACATAGCTTATTACTAATCTTTAAGGATTCTCTAAAGTCGGGTCGGCTTTAGCCGACCCGACTTACACTCTTACTTATAATCAATTCGTTCTTATGTTCTCAAATGGAATTACACATCCAGATATAATCCGCAGTCAAGGTAATTCCTCCCTAAACGTGATAAATCTTTCGTAATCACGCAGTTTATCCGTCCGTTTTCAATGTCCTTAATCATGTTCTGGAAACTCGGTCTTTGGAAATTCGTACCAGAGTACCCGTCGTCCACATACGTTTTTGCCAAGTGCCAGCCCTGCTTTTTCACGTAATCGGTGAGGATAGATTTCTGCGTGGCAATGCTCGCACTCTCGTTTTCCGTGCCATCGTCCTTTGACAAGCGGCAGTAAACGCCGACTTCATAAATCTTATTTTCCATTCTTATTCCTGCCATACTGTTAAACCTCCGTCTTTGTTCTACTCAATTTCATGTTCCATTGCGTACATTCTAAGCGGATAACCCGCCATTGTCGAAGGTGTCATTTTCTGCAATGCTTTTTCGGATGTCCTCGGAGATAATCGGGATAAATGCTTCGGCAACGGTCTGTGTGCCGACATATTCCCGACTGATAATTACCTGCACTTTTGCTTTTGGTACAATACGTTTCCTCTTTTTGTTCGCTGTCTTATCCTCGCCCATATTCAAATCTTCCTTTCCAGACAGGGCAGGGGAGCGTCTGGAAACGTCCCCGCCCTGCCAATCAGACACCATCAATCGCCGCTGTTTACTTCTTTCTGCAATGCTTTAAGGAGAGCCGCCGCTTCATCAGCAGTCAACGTGATTCCCTTGCCGCACTTCTTACGGTTCGGGGAAAAGCTGCGGATGTCATACTTTGGCTCGTTCCCGTTCCATGAAATGAAATTGATTTCCTTTGTATAGCCGCTGTCACTTGCCGACAATACAGCGACTTCCTTTACAATCTCATACGGGATTTCTTTCATTTTCTACCTCAACTTTCTGTCTTATCTGGCTGTCTTTTTTCTTCCAGTGTCTTATATTTACCTCCCGAAAAGAGAAGATTAGCGGCTGTCCCTGCCCCGTTTCCTCTGCAATTCACGCTCCAAAAGTTTGATGATAATATCCTCCATCTGCTTGGGCGTTGTGTTCTTCGGGAAATATTTTTTCAGCTTGCTTGTGTTGATTTTCAGAGTTTCTTTCTGGTTTCCCTTTTCCTCGGTCATAATGGAAAATATCATATCCATGTCAAGCCGCCCGCTCTGGCTAAGGCTTTTCATACGTTGTGCCTGTGAGAGTGAGGGCGTTGCTTCTTCACTTTCCATTGTGGCGAAAAGGTTTTCCTGCTCGTCTTTCTTCAAAAAGGACAGCTCCACCGCAGGCGTGAGGGCGATTTTCCCCTCGTCCACCATCTGCAAAATCGGCGGTATCAGTTCCGTCAATCGGATAAATCTCTGCACGGTCATCCTGCCCACGCCGAAGCCCTGTGCCACCTTATCGTCCGTCCGCAACCTCGTCCCAACTTGTGACGAGGTTAAATCTGTGCGGAAACCCTGCCGCTTCATGGCTTCGGATTTCATCTTGTAGGCAAACGCCCGCTCGCTCGGCAGGATATTTTCTCGTTGCAAATTGCTGTCCACAAGGGTGATGATGGCTCGGTCACGGTCTAAGGGCAGGACAAAAGCGGGGATTGTGTTTAACCCTGCAAGCTCCGAAGCACGCACACGCCGCTGTCCCGCAATGATTTCATAACCATTCCCGTCCTCTTTCGGGCGTGTGATGATTGGCGTTACGATTCCAAACTCTTTGATACTCTCTGCTAATTCTGATAACATTTCGTTCTCCACTACATGAAACGGATTATCGGGAAACGGATATAAATCTGCGGTCTTTAATACCTTAAAATCCTGTCTCTTCATTCACATTTCTACCTTTCTTTCGCTCTATTCCGATTGCTTTTCTGCAATTCTTCTAATACTTCTGGCGGTATCTTTTTCAATAACCTTTCCATCTGCTGATTGGTTTTCTGTAACTCAAATATCCTCTGGTTGGCTTTCTGTACCTTTAATTCCTGCTCGTACTTTTCATCACGCATACGCCCCGCATAATCGGATTCCTGCCCGATTCTCTCTTTCAAGCTGTCGATATAAGCTCTCTGTTTGCCGATTTCCTTAGAGAATTTCTCCACGTCTGGGAGCCATGCCGCAATCAGTTCCAGAGCCTTGTCACGCTTCTTTCCTGCGTTAAAGGCGTTAATGTCGGAGAGGGCAGACACGATTTCTTCATACTGTTTATCCAGTCTGCCGCCCAGTTTATAGAGCCATGTGGGGATATGCTTCCGCTTTGTATCCACCACGGACTGCCCCCGTTCAAGCGGATTCCACCGTGCGGACATCCACTCATGGTAGGCGGTCTGCCACTCGGACAGGCTCTTTTGGTTGCCTAAGATAGACTTCGCTGACAGTTTGTTATCTGGCGTAAGCGGCACAAAGCACAGGTGCATATGGGGCGTTCTTTCGTCCATATGAACAACTGCGGAGAGGATATTCTGCTTTCCCACACGCTCCGAAACAAAGTCAAGAGCCGTCTGGAAATACTCTTTTTGTTCTTCAGGCGGTAAGCTGTTCATAAATTCTGGCGAAGCTGTGATGAGCGTTTCCACCATCATCACGCTGTCTTTCCTTACCTTACAGCCCGCTTCATCTACCATTCGGTTTATCTCTTTTTTGTAGGTGTAACGGGGTGGATTCACAAGATGGTAGTTATCTTTGGAGCGTTCCATATCAATATCTGGGTTGCTTTTGTAGGCTTCTTTCTTCCTCTCGTTGTGGCGTTCACAAGCCGCAACGCCGCCTGCTTTGCGTTTCTGGAAACGCAGGATTGCATAGGGCATAGTTCATCATCTTCCTTTCTTTCGGCGGGTAACTGTCGCTTCCTGTCTTTGGTGCGTGACGGTCATGACGATGATGACGGTGTTTTTGGGATACCCCCTCATAAGAGCCGTAACCGTCACGCCGATATTCTTTTATCCGAAGCGGAAAGCGCAGGATAAGCAGGGCGTAAGCCCTGCCATAAGGGAGTCCAGAGGGAACGTCTGGCACACGACTTTGCAGGGCAAAGTGTAGTGTGTTACACCCTGTAAACGCAGTCGGAAAAATCGGAGGATTTTTCTGACCGCAGGGGTGGCTTTACGAGCCGAAAAGGGCGAGTAATGCCCACGCCTGCATGTTGCGTTTACGGGGTGTTCTCCCGTAGGGATGACAGTGGCGGGGGTATCCCAAAAACACCGTCATCATCGTCATGACCGTCATTCCCCACATCTTCCTGCCTTGCAAGGGAAATCATCCTCCCGCTGCTCCTGCGGCTGAAATCATAGCGGACATGGTTTTCAAGCAGGAAATCAAGGCGGTACTCGTTCATCCACTTTGTCAAGACATTCGCCGCTGTTTCCGTTTCCCCCAGAGCGTCCAATAACTCGGTAGCTGTGCCAGACCATTCCTCCCTGCCCTGCATAAACTTCACCAACCGAAAAAGAATGTCTGGTATGGATTCTCTTTCAATCTGTTCCTGCTCTTTCCGCTCCACCAGTTCCCAACTGCAATCACGGAAACGGAGCGTGAACTCCTGATAGGGCGTGTCCCTGCCCGTCACATACAGCTTGGCGGCATTGGACGCACGGCTTTCCTGTTCCAGAACAAAGGTCGCGTCCGCACTCCCCGTCAATCCCGTCGTGCCAGACACTTTGTTGAACACGTCGCTGTCATTCTGCTTTCGGATGTGGTGTACGACAATGACCGCCAGAGAGTGCCTGTCGGCAAAATCTTTGATGAGGGAGATGTCCCCGTAGTCGCTGGCATAGGCGTTGTCTTTGGAAGCGGTGCGGACTTTCTGCAAGGTGTCAATGACAATGAGCCTGCTGTCTGGATATTCTTTTAAATAATCCTCTAGCTGCACGATAAGACCGTCTGACAGCTTATCGCTTGCCACCGCAAAGTGAAGCCGCCCGCTTGCTTCGTCCGTCAAACGGAACAGCCTGTCTTGTATGCGGCAGAACGTGTCCTCCAGACAAAGGTAAAGCACATCGCCCTCCCGTGTCGGCATATCCCATAAGGGGATTCCCTGCGACACGCAGAGGCAGAGTTTTAACATGAGCCAGCTCTTGCCGATTTTCTGTGAACCGCAAAACAGGATTAAGCCTGTGGGTATCAGACCGTCCACCACAAAGGACGGTTTTTCAAGCGGCTCATAAAGGAGCGTGTCGGCGTTGACTGTCTGTAACTTCTGCATGAGATTTCTCCTTTCGGGCGGTGTCTTTGGTTTTGTTGCACATAGGCATGACCTCCTTAAAATAGATTTACTCCCACAAAAAGAAGTGAGAGTATGTAATGCCGCCAGTCCACGCCGATAAAAAGCGGATTTCTTTTTCGGGCAGTAACAGTTAAGGTTGGAGATACTTCCTCATTTCTGACTTAACTTTCTCCCTTGCAACTGAAACGGACTTCTGGATGGCGGAAGCGGTGCAATGCTCCATCTCGGCGATTTGGTAAAAGTTGAAATCATACTCGTAGTACAGCAGGAAACGCCGCCTCTGTATCTCTGGCAGTCGGGCAACCGCTTTAGCAAATATTTCATTCCTCTCTTTTTCAATCATTCTTTCATCAAGTGTCTTAGGCACCCGCAAAGCACGTCTGTAAAGCGTTTCGTCCCATACCTCGTTAAACTCCCTGTGCCGCTGATTCCATTGCTGAAGATTCCTGTTCCTCCGTTCCATCTGCCGAAATTCAAGAAAGAGCTGTTCTGATACTTCCAACTCGTGAGATTCCCCCTGCCCGTCCTTAAAGCTGATAGAATACCTTGTGCCGCCCTCGGCGGCTTCTTCTTTTAGCGTATATGTCTTTGCCCCGTATGCCATTTCCTTTCCTCCCGAAAAAAAAATTGAGTGAGAGGATTGCCCTCTCACCCAATAGCCCGTGGGGACGCTTAAATTTCCCCGAAAGGATATAAAATAGGCTTTAATTTTTTACGGAGCCTTTCAAGGCGTTTATAGACCGCTCTTTCGGTAAGCCCTGCCACCGCCGCAATCTCCCTTGTGGAATACCCCTGCATTTTCAGCAGGAGAATGAGCAGGGTATGCTTGTCCACCGTAAGCAATACCTGATACAGTTTCTCGTCCTCAATCTCGTCCAGTAAGTCCGCAACGGTATCTGGCTCTGCCTGCGGTTCTGTATCTGCCATTCCCTCAAGGTATTCCCCGAAGTCGCTCGTCCATCGGTAAAACCGCCTGTTAGAATTAAAATCTGCCCTGTCCGCAATGCGGATTTGCTCAATGACCGCTTCATCAACGCCGCACTCCCGCAGCACCTTTTCCTCGGCTTCTTTCCAGATACGCCACTTCCTGTCCTCTCGTCCGTGGTTATATGCCATTTCTTATTTCCTCCAATCTGAATTTTGAAAATGTAAAATCCAGATGGAGAGGTGGCGAACGACAGCTAACAGCGGAAACAGCCCTGCGGCATATTCCGATAAAAAACGACAAAAGAAAAACCGCAAAGGTTCTGTGACCTCTACGGTTATAGGAGATACATATTCTGTTAAGTGGAGATTCTACTTCTGGTTTCATGGTGAGAAGTAGCGTTGCATGGGCAGGGATTTTTTTAACTGGCTTCCTGCCATTCCCCGACATGCTATGTATAAGTCAACTCTGCCTTTCATAAGCAGATAGATTACTGCCCGAAAAAAGGACATAAAAAAACCTCCAAACTTTAAAACAGGTTTGGAGAGTGTCTGTTAAGTCTTTTCGGGCATAGCAATACCGCCCACCACACGCCGTTTTTTTATATGGTGGGCGTTTGCCTTAAAACCTTATGAAATAAAGTAGAGCCAATGAACTGTGACTACTCACTTGTTCATCGGCTCTGCGTCTTTGCGTCTGGCTCTTTTATCAACGTATTCCATGCTTATTTATTCAAAATACCCATAAATTCTTCCTTTCTGAATAATATGGCGATTAGCCTTACTCAAAACTTTTCGTTTGAAAGAAAAGGGGGACAAATCAAGTTTACAATCTAATACATAAACAGTAAAGCAATACTTGTGAGATTTTCCTTTAGGCGGTTTCGGTCCTGCATAACAATGAAAGCCATACCCAATTCCTTGTATCGCACCTTGTAATGAAGATATTGATTTCCCTGACGGAATTGCTTTTATAATTTTATCTGTTGCAGGAATATTCCAAATAATCCAATGCGTAAATCCTTTTATCGGATGGCTCAAGTCCTCAAGCGTAATCATCAAAGTAACTGCATTTGTATTTAGATTCCGAATGATAAATTCTGGTGAAATATCTTGCCCTCTGCCTGTATTCTCAATAGGGAATTTTCCACCATCATTTAACCCTACACATTCAAATTCAAGAATATTACTTTCCATATCATTTTCTAACCTTTCTGTTTTTGATTTCATTCTTCAGCTTCACTTAGTATCCAATTACTTGATAACGGTTATTTGCAAATCCTTTACTTCTATCAAACTTTCATGTTTACATTTCGGGCAGTAAAGGGGGAAATTCTTCAGTTCTGTATCTTCTTTTATCCTGTTTCGAGTTTTATTTCCACATACGGGACAACGTATCCATTCAAATTTTTCCATTTTCATCCTCCAATGTATCCTATAAAATATCTTGTATAATCCTACTGAAAAAAGCAAACTTGAACTTACCAACAAAACAACACATACGTCTTTTACAAAATACCATATCACCCATATTGGAACACCAATCATTTCGGGCAAGCAAAGTAAAAGTAGCGGTAATATACCATGTCTTATAATATCAAAAGCGGTCAACGGTTTTGTCCGTTTCTTTTTCTTCCATTTTTTTATTGTTGCTATTGGATATACTGCTGTTGTTAATAACGCAAAATATGCCACATTCAGCAACAAATGCCTTACAATATATGGGTTGCCAGATATTTTATATTGCTCTTTACCCAAAATAGCAAATATCACATTTTTGCTTATAATATCTGCTAACTGATTGGTAACCAGATAGTCATTCATATTAATAAGAATGACGATTCCTAATCCGCTTTCTGGTAGCAACAACATATTTGAAATATAATTCTCAACCAATCCAGAATGCCCCAATACAGGCTCTGTATATTCTTCTGTCAAAGTCCATCCCATTCCGTAATAATAGGGCGTATTATCATCTACATATACATTCTCATAAAACATAGTGTTTAAGCTGTCTTGACTGATAATCCCCATTCCCCCGTTTAGATACATCTGCAAATACTTTGTCATATCTGATACGCTGGAACTCAAATAACCTGCTGGAACGGTAGACCACGAATGTTCATCGGGATAGTCTGGCTCCCCTGCAATCGGAAACCCAAAATAATTTCGATACCCTCTGATTAATCCATTTTCTTTACTTTGTTCATATGTCGCCGCCGTGTGTTCCATATGTAGCGGCAGAAAAATTTTTTTATTCATATACTCAGAATAACTAACTCCACTGACTGCTTCTATAATCTCACCCAACAAGCCATAATTGATATTTGCATATTGGTGCTGACCGTAACTCTCTGTTATTTTTGCATTGCCAAAACGCTGATATGTGCCTAAGCCGCCTGTCTGGTTCAAAAGCTGTCTTACCGTGATTTTATTTCCATCTGATTCATTTATAAAATAAGCTGAGGGGGCAATATAAGCCGAAATTTTTTCGTCTAAATCAATTTTATCTTCTTCCACAAGCCGCATAATGGCTAACGCAGTAAATGATTTGCTTACAGACCCTATAATAAAAGGTGTATCTATGCTTTTACAATTTCCATAAGTTTCAGCAAGCAGAACTTCTTTTGAATCTACAATGGCAACTGCCATTCCCGGGATATGTAATTCATCCAGTTCCCTCTTTAATTGGTTGTCAATATTATCATATTTTACATTTGTGTTTGCCAAAGCTGTATTATTTCCAAATGTGATGGCATAAGCCAATAATATCATTACGCAAATAGCTTTTTTAATTTTTCTTTTCATATTTTTTGCTGATATGCCATTATGCTACCATTTCTCCTCTATTTTTTTCATCCCTTCAATCAAAATATCTATTGACAAATTAAAACTATCTTCTATTGACTGTACATTTCCAAAGGCACGATGATTTTCAAGTAATGCAAATCCCTCTAAAAACCCTCTAAACATTCTAACTAAGTGAGAGCAATTATCTTGCGAAATATTCAGTGATTTAGTTATTTTGAAGAATACCGAAAACATCTTTGAAGTTACTTCTCTGGTCTGTTCATTTTCAAATTGGTTGTACCAAAGCATAGCACTGAAAACTCCTTGGTTTTCTGTTGCATACTTATGAAAAGCATGGCACATAGCTCTAATTGCATCATATCCAGTAAGTCCTATTACAGCTTGGATAATTCTATCTTCCATTTCCTTCCACCCATAAAGCATAATCTGCTGTTTTAGGTCATCAAGTCCATCAACATGATTATAAAGTGATGGTGACTTAACACCTAATTGTGCTGCGAGTGTTTTCAACGAAAGATTTTCTATGCCCATTTTATTCGCTATATATGCAGCTTCTTTGATAACCAATTCTTTATCTATTTTTGTTTTAGGCAAAATAGCACCTCCCACATACTTAATCAGATTTATATTTTAACAAATTAGATTAGTTAAGTCAAGGACTATCTCATGCTACACCATTTACTATAACCTTGTTATAAAAAGGCGATAGAGCTTCTTATACTCCATCGCCATTCTATTATGCGTAGATAATTTCCCTATTCACAATCTCTCTCGCATACGCCCTTATGTTATTGAGCCGCCCTGTCCATTCTAAGGCGTTTTCTTCCTTTAGGCGTTCCGTTATGCCCTGCGCCTGTTTCATGCCCTCTATGAGCCTTTCAAAGCGTTCCTGCGCCTGTCTGTCAATGTCGGCAAGGTATGTATTCAGCTTGCCGCTTGTAAGAAGATTGGTGTATGTAACCTTGCGGTACTGCTTCAGATAGTCCAGATGCCGCTGTCCCCATGTGCCTATCGGCTGTTCTTCTTCGGTGGATACAGTCAAGCATGGTATTAAGTAATCTCCGCTTTACATGAGTTAAAGACAGTGTTTCGGGGAAGTGCCATAATCGGCACATTCCCCATGCCTATTTAATCAATTTTTCCTACAAAACGATAGTAAATCTCAATGTCCCTCACTGTCCTACCGTTCCCGTCTTTCCATGACTGGTGGACTACGATTTTCTCAATCAGTTCATTCAAGAGCGGGGCGGTAAGCTCGTCAATGGCACTGTATTTCTGGATTAAGTCAATCCAGCGTTTTGCATCGTCCGTTTCCTCTTTCGTTTCTTCAAGCCTTGCAGAGATGGTCTTGACCGTTTCATCAAGCTGTTGCTGCTCCGTGCGGTATTTGACGGAGAGCATGGAATAATTTTCTTCGTCAAGAAGCCCTTTTACCCTGTCCTCGTACATCTTCGCAAAAAGGCTGTTCAGCTCCTGCCTGCGTTTCTGTGCCTTTTTCAGCTCTTTTTCGGCACGGGCATTCTCGGACTGCCGCTGTTTCTCGCTGCCTTGCAGCAGCCGTTCCAGAATGGCGTCCTCATTCTCTTTTACCGCCATCAGCCAGTATTGTAACCTTCCGAGAACAAACGCATACAAAATCTTGTAAGGCGTGTAATGGAGCGTGCAGAAGTTCCTGCCATACGCCGCATACTGGGTACAGCGGTAAAAACGCCCCTTGTCCTTTGTGTTTGCCGAGCCGAGCGTCCATCCGCATTCCCCGCACCTTATAAGCCCTGCGAATATCTGCGGCTCATCGTCTTTACGGCTCCGTCGCCTTGAATTTACATGCGTCTGCACCAAATCCCACAAATCCTGCGTGACAATCGGCTCATGCGTATTTTCCACCACGAACCACTCATCCTCGCTATGCTTGATATTCTTTTTGGATTTATAGGACATCTTTGTCAGCTTGTAATGGACGGTATGCCCAAGGTATATCTGGTTGGCGAGGATATTGCTGACGGTCTGTATGCACCAGCGGTATTTTACTTCTTCAGGCTTCCCCTCAAACATGGACGCCTTATACCCGTTCCGTTTATAAAGCCACCATGTTGGGACTGGCACTTTATCTTTGGCGAGGGCGTGGCAGATTTTCTTTGCCCCATACCCATGTGCCGCAAGCTCAAAAATACGCTCCACAATCCACTTCGTTTCCTCATCAATAATGAGCCTGTTCTTTTCCGTCGGATGCAGCTTATACCCTAAAGGCGTGACTGGGGCGATGTATTCCCCATTTTTAAACTTGGCTTTCATCGCATTTTTTACCTTGCGGCTCGTTTCCTTTGCCTGCCATTCGTTGACGATATTCTTGAATGGGGCGATGTCGTTGTCCTCCCTTATCGTGTCAACGCCGTCATGGATTGCGATGTACCTTACGCCCTTGCTCGGAAAATAAAGCTCCGTGTACTGCCCCGTGAGGATATAGTTCCTGCCAAGCCTTGACAAATCCTTTGTGACAACGCAGTTGATTTTCCCGTCCTCTATGTCCTCAATCATGCGTTTGAAGCTTGGTCTTTCAAAATTTGTACCCGAAAATCCATCGTCCACATACTCGTTAACGACTAAAAATCCCTGTTCATTTGCGTAATCCCTGAGTATTTGTTTCTGCGTGGAAATGCTTGCGCTTTCCCCTTCCAGCTCGTCATCACGGCTTAAACGCATATATAACGCTGTATTGTATTGCTGCTGTTTCACTTGTTTTAACCTCCTGTCTTTGGAAACAGCCCGCCACAATACACTGCTTGCATGAATCTATTATAGCATGGGGCAGGCCGTTTTTCCATCATTGCAACAATATTCTTCTTATGGTTTTTTCATCTCGTACCGCATGACATTCTCCGCAAGCGTTTCCACGGTCTGTTTTTTCCCGCTGAAATGCTCTGTAAGATGGACAATGTTTTTGCCGCAGACAAAAGAAGTCTGCCCATCCTTTTCTATGAAATACCCTGTTGGGATTCCTTTCTCTTTTGGCTGGATTCCTGACTTAATTATTCTGTCAAATAGCTGTTTTACCGTAATGATTCCTCCCTCCTGCGGTCTGTTTTAACTGGCTGTTTCTGTTGGTTTAACCGCTGGTTTTCAATCGTATCGTGGATTTGGTCTAAGCAGTTGTCGATATGGGCAGAGCGTTTTTCAATCCCGTCTGCATATTTCAGCCGTTTCCTAAGCTCTGTTATCTGCTCCGTCACGCCCTGCTTTTCGGCTCGGAGTGTTTCTTTTTCGGCTGGTGTGGCACGGCGTACCTTGTTCCGCAAGTGCTGGCGGTAGTCAATCAGTTTATTCATTTCGGTCTGGTTTTTCTCCCTGTCGGCGTGTAAGTCGGAAAGGGTAGAGATGTTATGCTTTGACATATACCTTACCTGTGCGGTAATCTCGTCCAGTTTCCGAAGCTCCTCTTTCATCAGCGGGCTTGCCGGCTTGTAGTCTGTGCCTTTGGGGAATATCCCCAGCTGATAGCACCAGTGGTAATACAACGCTAAAATCCCTGTGGTTTTCTGATGCGGTTTCCATGCGTTTTTATACTGCTCTGGCATATGCGGGGAGTAGGAAATCCTTGCTTTGTAGTTTCCATATCGGGAAGCCCCGCCTAAACATGACCGTATGAAATCGGGAGTCAGCCGTTCGTCAAGCGTGTCTAACCTTGTGAAATGCCTGTACTGCGGCAGCTTCATTTTCCAATGGCTGCCCGAAAAATCAATCTCATATCCTTTATCGGTAAGGTATTTCATCATGTGCTGTAAATCCCTGCTCCCGTTGATTGCTTCCCTTAAATCCTCCCGATAGACGTTGTACCGTGTCGGCTTTCCGCTTTTTTCGTCCAGATACAGCGGTCTTGCAGGGGCTTTCTTGGGGTTTTCAATCACCGATAAACTGTACTCTCGGCATAAGCGGTCGGACACCTCCCTTAGCCGTTTCTGTTCGGATTTTGAGTAATTATATTTGCTCCCATCCAGATAAGAAACGGAGTTAAAACAGAAATGATTATGGAGATGTCCTTTGTCAAGGTGGGTGGCAACGATTATCTGGTATTTATCGCCCCACATTTCCCTTGCCAGTTTTAATCCGATTTCGTGGCACTGTTCGGGCGTTACCTCGTCTGGCTTGAAGCTCTGGTAGCCGTGCCATGCGATATATCCGCCTGTCTTTTGGTACTGCTTCTTTGTCAAAATCATCTGCTGTAATGCGGTTTCTTTCAAACAGTTGATAGCGGAAACATACTCGCCCTCATTTGTTTTTGACGGATTTTTCACATAGGAGAACACGTCAAAGAAGTCCTGCATATCTTCATTCGGCACGGTCTTTTCTGGATTTTCTATATAGTCAATCACGTCTTTTATGCTCCCTTTGACATGCCATAGGCTCGTTACCGCCATATCAGACCGCCCCCTGTTCTGTCAATTCTTCTATGCTGAACCGTTGTGGGAGAGTTGTTTTCTGTTGCAGTTCTAAGATAAAATCCTCAATCTCCTTACAGATTTCAGTGGCGGTTGGATAGTATGGGACACACTTTTTGAAAGCGTCATGCACTTCATAGAGCTTGTTTAACAGTTCCCAAAACTCGGTTTTTGGCTTCGGCTGCGGGGCGTTTCCCTTGCATAACTGGCGCATAAATTCGGCAGCGGACAGACCGCAAGCGGCGGCGCACTGCTTTAATTTTTCATGTTCTCCCTCGTTCAATCGGACGGTAATCGGGACATTCCGCACGCCCTTTTCTGATTTTTCTTTGCTCATTTTCCTTAATCCTCCAGTCTTAAATTCCTTTCTTCGGGGTATTCAGGGGCTGTCCCCTGAGTTAGTCCATGCCTGCAAGCGGCATGGATTGGGATTGTGGCTGACACAATCCGATGCTCGCTATCTCTGTGGACAATGCCACAGAGCATTTTTCCTGTGCAGCGGTATTCTTAACGCCTGTCTTACCCTCCGAAAAGAAAATCCTATGTCCCTGCACCTCCGTTCTGGATTTGATTTCTCTTGACTTTTGGATAAATGAAAAAGCCGCCACACCGCACCACGAATGACAGGAGTGTTTTCTCCTGCTCGGATTCGCAATGCTATGTAACGGCTTTGAAATTCAAAACCATGCTGCCATACACCAGCCGAAAAGGGCAGCATAAATTCGGCAGCGGTCAGCCTTGTCCATTGGCTGACATTCCGTTCTTCCATCTATGTGCTATTTCATTTTCAACCTTCCAATTCCCTCACGGGTATTTCAGAATATCATAGCGGCTGTACCCATGTCAAGATTTTGGGCAAACTTTTTAGTATTCCCTGTGGACAGGAATTTTATACATCAATTTTATAATTTGGCGGGGGAATTTTATCCCCCACCCAATAGCCCGTCAAAAAGCTGTCTTTATTAGTTGGTTATAAAATCTTCCGCAACTTTTTCCGCAGATGGTCTAATCGTGCATAAATAGCCCCTGTTGTCAATCCAACAAGCGGTGCAATTTCCTTTGTGGAATAGCCCTGCATTTTCAGCAGGATGATTTGCAGGGTACGCCTGTCCACCGTAAGCAATGCCCGATACAGAGTTTCGTCCTCAATCTCATCCAGTAAATCAGCAACGGTCTTTACCTCGGCATTCCGCTCCCTGTCTGCCATTCCCTCAAGGTATTCGCCAAAGTCGCTTGTCCAATGGTAAAACCGCCTGTTGGAATTGAAGTCTGCCCTGTCGTCTGTGCGGATTTGTTCAATGGTGGTTTCATCAACTCCATGCTCCCGTAATATTTTTTCCTCGGCTTCTTTCCAGATAAGCCGTTTCCTGTTCTCCCGTCCGTTGTTGTATGCCATTCTTTTTTCCTCCAATCTGAAATTTTTGAAAATGCTAAAAACCAGATTGGATAGGAGGCGAACGGCAGCCAACAGCAGAAACAGCCCTGCGGCACATTCCGATAAAAAACGACAAAAGAAAAACCGCAAAGGCTCGGTGACCTCTACGGTTATAGGAGATACATATTCTGTTAAGTGGAGATTATACTTCTGGTTGCATGGCAAGAAGTAGCGTTGCATGGGCAGGGATTTTTTTAACTGGCTTCCTGCTATTCCCCGATATGCTATGTACGGATAAATTCTGTGTTGCATGAGCAGATAGATTACCGCCCGAAAAAAGAACATAAAAAACCCTCCAAACTTCAAAAACAGGTCTGGAGAGTGTCTGTTAAGTTTTTTAGGGCATAGCAATACCGCCCACCACACGCCTTTTTTTTATATGGTGAACATCCATGCTATGAATGAAATGCAGGCAATAAGCAATAGCTATCCATCTTCTTTTTATCCTCAACACAAATTTGTTTTTTTGCAGATAGCTGTTGCTTAAATTGCCACATTAATTTTTTATCCATTGATTCAAGTTTGGTAAAATTCTTTATGTATATTTTTATTGTTTTTCTTTTTTGCTGACATGATAAAAATAAATTGCGCGGATTAATAGCCCTCCAAACCAGCCGATTGGAGCGGCTATCCAAATTCCATTATAACCAAGCTTTGTGCCAGACAAAATAATAGCGACAGGCACTTGAAGACAGCACAGGGAACATATGGAAGCAATCATCGGCACAAATGATTTTCCATACCCCAAAAGCAATCCGTTTAATACCTGCATGGCTGCAAAGATAATATAAAAAGCAGGCACAATCTTCAGATAGCTGTTGCCAATATCTAAAACAGACGTATCCCTATTGAATATTGATATAAATACAGACGGAAACAATACAATGACAACAGAAATACACGCTGATACTGCAATCCCCATAACCAATGCGTATTTCCCGCCTTTCAATACCCTGTCTTTCCTTTTTGCCCCTAAATTCTGGGCAGTAAAATTAGTCATAGCCTGCCCTAAGTTCAAGGCGGGCATTTCTGCAAAAGCATCTACCTTAGATGCGGCAGTATATGCCGCCATGCAATCCGTGCCAAACCCATTAATCAGAAACTGCAATGACATAAATCCCACACTCACAAATACTTGCTGTATCATGGCGGGCGTACCTATCTTCAAGCTCTTTTTTAATTCTGCCTTGTCAAACTGTAAATGCAATACATTAATAAACAAGCTGCGATAATGTATTTTCATATATACCATACAAACGATAAATGACAAAAGCTGCGATAACACAGTCGCAAATGCCGCCCCTGCCACACCCATTCCGAATGCCTTAATGAACAATATATCAAGCACAATATTCAGAAGTGCTGCCACTATCAGAATATATGTAGGTGTTTTTGAATCCCCCATCCCGCGAAGAATATTTGTAAGCGCGTTATATGCAAACGTGGGGATAACGCCGATAAACATAATTTTAAGATATATGTCAGCCGCTTCAAGCAAAGCGGACGGCACTCGGAAGACAAGCAGAATCTGATAGGAAAAACATATGCCCAAAGCAGCAATTATCAAACTGAGGCAAAAGCAGAAAGCAAATCCCGTATCCATAACTTTTTTCGCAGATTCCATGTCCTTACTGCCAAAATAACGTGAAACCAATATGCTTGCCCCCATTGAAATGCCCATAGAAAGGGCAATCAGCAGATAGTGTATCTGAAAACTGAACCCTACCGCCGCCAGACATTCTTTCCCCAAAAAATTACCTACAATAACCGTATCCGCAAGATTATATAGTTGCTGGAATAGATTGCCGACCAAAATTGGCAGTGAAAATAAAAATATTGTCTTTAACTCATGTTCTCTCGTTAAATCCTTCATTTCGTAACCTCTTTCCTACTAAAATAAAATTTATTCCTTTTTGTTGCATGGTATTGTTTGCACACAATACATACAATATAGATTATATTCTTGACTTTGTATGTTTTCAATGCTAATATTGTATGTAAGACAATTTTGAGCAGGGAGGGAAAAAGCTTGCCAGTTAATTCTTTTGAAAATTACCCAATGCCATGGATACCCGATAAAGAAAAATTAAAATCACCAATTTATATATCTATTGCGGAACTTTTGGAACAGGATATCCAAAGCGGCAAACTGGCTGGAAATACAAAACTGCCGCCCCAAAGGGAATTAGCAGACTTTCTTGATTTGAACCTAAGCACAATAACCCGTGCATTCAAGATTTGTGAAAATAAGGGGCTAATCTATGCCAATATAGGGCAAGGCACATTTGTATCCCCAAATGCCGCCATCCCTTTTTTACATAAGGCAAATAACGGGTGCGTAGAACTGGGCATAATCAGACCTTTTTACCAGTATAATAAGATTGTCGCTGATATTGCGCAAAAAACCATACAACGCAATACTTCCCAGTATCTTTTTGAATTTGACAGCATATCGGAATCTTACAAGCACAAACAGACCGCCATAAAATGGCTGAAATCTTTCCATATAGAAACAGAGCCTGAAAACATCATGCTGACGGCAGGAACTCAAAATGCCCTGACGATTGTATTTTTGGCTCTTTTCCACTCTGGAGATAAAATCCTAACTGATTCTTACACTTATTCCAATTTTATCGGCTTAGCCAGACAGTTAAATGTCCAGTTGATATCAGTAGCCGCAGATGAGGATGGAATGATACCCGACCTAGTGGAAAAGCAGTGCAGGATAATGGATATAAAAGGAATCTTCCTAATGCCGTCCTGCAATAATCCGACAGGAACTGTCATGTCAATGGAACGAAAAAGGAAAATTGCCAGCCTCATACAGCAATACCATCTGATTTTAATGGAAGATGACGCTTATGGATTTATTGCAAATGATACAGGAGAACCGATTCAGACATTGATACCAGATAATACCATTTACCTGCACAGCCTGTCAAAATCACTTTCAGCAGGCTTAAGATGCGCATATATGGTTATCCCTGATTGCTTAAGACAAACCTTTCTTGAAACGGCTAATAATGTAAATTTGAAAATACCGCTGCTTAACGCAGAAATTATAAGCGAATTAATTGCAAGCGGCAATGCAGGCAGAATCATAGGGCAGAAAAAAAGACAGGCAAAAGAACGGAACAGGATATATAAAAAATACTTTCCAGACAGCATCTGCCCGAATGAATACAGCTTCTTCCAATGGCTGCCCCTGCCTGCCCATTATAACGGTTATCAGTTGGAAATGCAGGCAACAGACAATGGCATTCATATCTTCTGTTCTGACCGTTTTACCGTTGGCAAAGCTGAATCCACAGCTATAAGAATTGCAACCTGTTCCCCTGATTCCTTACAACAATTGGAAACAGGACTGAAAACCCTAAAACATTTGCTGGATAAGAATCAGCAATATATTTCACAAGCTAATTTCATAATATAGTTACTCCATTTGAAAGGCGGCAAAGAATTATATTCCCTGCCGCCAATTCTGATTATATAAAAATAATTTCTCCGTTCACAATTTCCCTCGCACAAGCCCTTATATTATTTATTTTGCCTGTCCACTCTATGGCATTTTCTTCCTTTAGCCGTTCCGTTATGTCCTGTGCCTGTTTCATGCTCTCTATAAGCCTTTCAAAGCGTTCCTGCGCCTGCCTGTCAATGACGGCTAGATAGGAGTTCAGTCTGCCACTTGTGAGAAGATTGGTGTATGTAACCTTGTGGTACTGTTTCAGATAATCCTGATGCCGCTGTCCCCATGTGCCTATCGGCTGTTCTTCTTCGTTGGGTAATATTAAATCTGGAATAAGATACCCATTTTCTTCGTGATATGTGCCGCCTAACTGTTCAAATATTGACTTCATATGCAAAAACTCCTTTTCTGTATGGTTTGGTTTCTGCGGGGCATCTGCAAGCAATGTGTCAGCAGGCTGTATGTATATACTATCTTTAAGTTAAGTAATCCCCTTGCCGCTTGTATTTGCCGCCCAGTTCCTCAAAAATCGTCTTTGCCATTGTCTGTTACCTCCACATTCTTTTTTATTTTGAATGTCCGCAAAATCCGTCCTACATCGCAAGGTCAATGTCCACTATCCAGTTATGCCCGTCATTCATCATTTCTAATGCTTTCAGGACTGCCTGCTGTGCACACCGGTTCGGGCGGAATCCGTAACTATG
>CAJTFX010000044.1 GCA_910575555.1 Lachnospiraceae bacterium
CATGAGTGTGTCAAGTAAAGGACAACATTTTTTCTAATTTTTCATATGGTTTTTTCTTCCAGGGCCAAGTTGCTGTGAAATGGAATCACCTCTCCTATTTCATCACAGAAGTTCCATTCTATATGAATAGAGCCGTCTGGACGTATGATAATCTTTTTCACCAGCTCTTTCATCAGCTGAGGCGTCAGCTCTGTAATCTCCTGGTACTCTATTATTTTTTTGCTGGTTTCCATTTGCGTGGCGCTGGCTTTGATTTTTTCAGCCTGCTCCTTCTGTTTGTGTTCTGCCACACTGAGCCGGATTTTTAAATCTTCTTCTTTTGTCGAAATTTCCCGTTTTTTTATTAGGAAATTTTCTTTGCTCAGCTGGCCTTCTACATAAGATTCATAGTGCTGCATCTTTAAAGCCTGTAATCCGTCGATCTGTTTGCGCAGCGTCCTGCATTCTGTCTGAAGGATCTGCTCATGGGATTTTGCCGAGTGGCTCGCCTCCTTCATTTTTTTTATTTTTGCATCCAGCAGCTTACAGCGGACATTGATTGCACGAAGGACTATCTCTGTCAGCTTATCTTCACGGAACCGGACCTTCTCACAGTCTGATCCGGGATTATATCTATGTGTTACACATATCCAGTTCTTGTTCTGCGGTTTGCTTTTCGATAAACGATTTCCACAGCAGCCACATACCAATAAAGATCTGAATGGATTGGGACGTGGTGAGGCTTTGGATTTTTTCTTTGATTTTATCACGGTTCGGGCCTGGTAGAAAAGCTCACGGGAGATGACCGCCTCATGGGTATTCGGAATCACCTGCTGGAGTTCTTCCGGAATCTGCTTCACTCTGTCGCTGCCTACACGAACCACATGGGATTTAAAGGGCACTGTGTCCCCGGTATAAATACGATTGGCTAAAATGTTTCGGACTGATTCAAAGGTCCATACCGCCCGTGTCTTGTATTTTCCCCTTACCGATGCCAGATAGACAGAAGGCGTCACCACCTGTGCTTCGTTGAGTTTCCGGGCAATCTGGGTAATCGTAATTCCGGCTGCCGCCCATTCAAAAATAGATTTCACAATCTCGGCCGCTTCTTTATCTATCACAATCGTATTCTTTTTCTCACCCTTTTTGTATCCGTAGGGCGCCGTCCCGTAAACATATTCCCCGCTCAGCTTTTTTAAATCCACAGAACTCTTAATTTTCCGCGAGATATCCTTGCTGTACATCTGGTTCAGCAGGTTTTTTATTGCCAATTCCAGTCCGGCAGTATTTTCGCCAAGCTGTTCACTGTCAAACTGATCGTTGATGGAAATGAACCGCACGCCATAAGCCGGGAATACAAATTCAAGATAATGGCCTGCCTCCAGGTAATTCCGGGCAAATCTGGAAAGATCGCGAACGATAATTGTCCGTACCTTGCTGTTTTCCACAAGATTCAAAAGCCGTCTCATTCCAGGCCGGTTCATACTGGTTCCGGAGTACCCATCATCTGCAATTTCCTCAAACTCATCTGCCTGAAAACAGTGTTCCTGCAAATACCTTTTAATGCAGTCTCTTTGGGAAGTGATGCTGCAGCTTTCTTCTGCAGAACCTTCCTCTATATCCCCATCTTCCTTTGAAAGCCGCAGATAATAGAAATCCTGTTTCTCAGCTGACATCCTTTACCACCTCTATTCTTTGAAGAAACTCCAAAATTGGCTGGTATGGATCCTCGTAATTAAGGATAATCTTAATTGTCCTGTCTTCTGATATTTCAATTCGGGCTACCAATAATTCCAGAAGCCCACGTCCAATACTTGGAATCTTCTGATATTTTTTGATAGCATCCAGCCATTTTTCTGTAACGCTAAGGGCAGCGTCTTTCGCCCGTATGTCAGATAAGGCTTTCGTTTCCTCCTGCAAAAGCTCTTCATATTTCTTTGCATACTGCTTTTTCATATAATCATATTCCCTGCGGTCAATGACCTTCTGTGTAAGTTCTATCAGAAGCTGTTCCATTTTAGCTTCCATATTCTTACGCTTTGCAGAAACGCTTGCATAATGATTTTCTGCATCATTCTGATAACAAACAACCTTCGGCATACGTTTCAGCCTGTCGGCAAGCTGTTCTACATCTACGGCTACCTGGATCTGTTGGTTTAAGGTGTCCGTCACCGCCTGCATTAATGTCTCCTGCCTCACATAATGGCTGCTACATTGCGTATGGGCAGAATATCTGTATCCGTTGCAATCGTAAAATATGCGGCTTGGCGTCTTGGCATTCGGCCTGGCACATCCTTTCCCTGCGCCCATAGGGCTTTGGCACTCTGCACAAAACACCATACCGCGGAATAAATCCCGGTAATCATTGCCGCATTCTGCTCTATGCTCAAACTTGCCCCTGCGCTGCAGTTCTTCCTTATTTATCTGCTGGACCTTCTCATATAATGGAACAGAAATAATTGCCGGATGGGCATTTTCAATCACCTGCCACTCTTCTTCGTTCCGTCGCTTTTTCTCCAGACCGACTTTATCCCTCTTTACTTTTCCGTGAATCCGGTTTCCTATATAGACCTGGTCGGAGCAGATTTTACGGATCGTCCCTCGAATCCAAAGAGCATTTTCATACTTTTTAGCCTTGGTGATGCCCCGAAGCAGCCTGAGTTTCCCCGGCGAAGGGATATTTTTTTCATTTAATATACGGGCAATTGCGTTAAAGCTTTCACCGCCGGCTCTTAACTGATAAATTTTTTTCACTACTTCCGCCGGTTCCGGATCAATGTCGTAGGTAGTAAATTCTGCATTCCTGACATACCCATATGGAATGCTGCCTGCAGCTGGAATAAATTCGCCCCCTGTCATTTTTGCCGATATGCTGGAACGTATTTTATTGGAGATATCCTTTACATAATAATCGTTCATGACCATTTTTAAAGGCATGGTTAATGCAGAGGCGTCTGCGTTCCCATCCATGTTGTCGTAAGAATCGTTAATACAAATGAGTCTGACACCCATTTCAGGGAATGTACGCTCTACAAATTCGCTTGTCATTACAAAATGCCGGCCCAGTCTGGAAATATCCTTTACAATCACACAGTTTATCCGGCCGCTCTTCAAGTCCTTAAGCATCCGGATAAATCCCGGACGTTCATAATTCATTCCTGTATAACCATTATCATAATAGGTATCTACCAGTTTTATTTCTGGATGCTCTTCTAAATAATGCAGGGTGATTTTCTGCTGATTACCGATGGAATTTTGCTCTATATCGTCTCCATCCTCTACGGAAAGACGTCCATATTCACCGGCAAGTATCAATATTTCCTCCTCAGGAGCAGCTTCTTTTAATCTGTTCACTCTGCTCTTTCGTGCCATTTAGACTACCTCCTTTGCTCTTTCGGTAGTGTCAAATCCTACCTGATTTTTTGTTACTCAAACCTTGATTTTATGGGAGTTTGCAAATAAAAGAGCATTGACCTCCCTTTTTATGGTATAATGTCAATCGCCAAACCAACATCCCGAAAGGAGACAATGCTCATGGACATTATACACTACCTGTTACAACTTATTCAATACCTTTACCAGCAAAACTGCTGGCTGATTAACTTCATATGCAGATACATCCCCCTCAGGCAGTGGGCCTTTGATGATTCCCATTCCCCAAAATACCAGAAGTTCAAAATCGACGAACTCCCCCTTATCACTGACTTTCGTCAGGACTGGACTTATAAAGAGCTTATCCCTTACTACGAAAAACGCTATGGCAGGAAAATACGCCCCGTCAGCCGACGTTCAGAGTGCGACATCCCTGATGACTGCTCCTGCCCACGATGCAATGCCCCGAAACCATTCCTTTACAAAAACAACGGCTCGAAAGGTCAGATCCTCTGCAAAGTCTGTGCTGCGAGGTTTTCTCCTTCAGAAAGCCGCTTCTCCTGCGTTAAGCTGCGCTGTCCCCACTGCGGCAATGCACTTGTCCCAAAGAAAGACCGAAAGCACTTTATCGTCCATAAATGCATAAACCCGAAATGTCCCTATTACCTTCATAACCTCAAGAAAGTTGACAAGGCTGATCTCGATGAGGACTATGGAAAAAATAAATACAAGCTCCACTACATCTACCGTGAGTTCACGATGGATTTTTTCAGCATGGACTTAAATACACTTCCCAAGAATGCCTCTTCCCTGAAATTCAGTAAGCATAACGCCCATGTCATGTCCCTGTGCCTCACACTCCACGTCAATCTCGGCCTTTCCCTGCGCAAGACCTCACAGGCTTTGAAAGACCTTTACAACATCAGCATCTCCCACCAGCAGATCGCCAACTACTGTAAAACTGCCGCCATCTGCGTCAAGCCCTTTGTTGACCAGTACCCCTACGAAAAAGGGGACGTGTTCACGGCTGACGAGACATACATCAAAATCCGTGGCATCAAAAACTACGTCTGGCTCATTATGAACGCTGCCACACGCTCCATCATCGGCTATCAGGTGTCTGATAACCGCGGCGTAGGCCCCTGTATCCTCGCAATGCGTATGGCATTCCGGGATCTTACAAAACTGCCCGAGAACTTCAAGTTCATTGCGGACGGATACAGTGCGTATCCTCTTGCCGCAATGGAGTTCGTAAAAAAGCTGGGCAGAGACTTTACCTTTAAAATCACCCAGGTCATTGGACTTACCAACGACGATGCTGTTTCTACCGAATACCGGCCATTCAAGCAGATGATTGAACGCCTGAACCGGACTTATAAAGCCTCTTACCGCCATACAAACGGCTTTGACAACATCGACGGTGCCAGCTACGATCTGGCGCTCTGGGTCGCTTACTATAACTTCCTGCGCCCTCATAAACACAATAAATACAACGTTCTCAACGAAGTGGAGATGCTGCAAGGCGCTGACAACATGCCCGGCAAATGGCAGATGCTCATCTTCCTCGGGCAGCAGACCATCCTGAATATGCAGAAAAACACAACTGCACAGACGGAGTGGAGCTGTTGTCAATAGAACCGTGGAATACCACAGCAGGCGGCCGTGCCGACTGCGAGGATATGCCGCGAAAGTCTATTGACATAAGGCTCACGGATAATCCTGTCCAGCAGAAAAGGGGCGACTGCGCCCTTTTCCTGCCATCAGGCGGGGACGGGTGCGGGCAGAGCCCGCTAATGGGTCAAGGGACGAGTCCCTTGTGGGGTTTGGGGCAACGCCCCAAGGTCTTAAAACCACTAATATCTGCAATTTTCAAGGTTCTTTCGAGCCTTTTCTTTTAACTCGGTTTTTTCATAGATTATTTGACACTACCCTTTATTTTTCTGTCGGGAACCAGCTGAAGTCTACGCATCTTCCTAAATCCCAGCTGTCCCATCCAATCCAGCCTTTGTCGTTTACGGTGTCTGTCAGCAGTTTATAACTCCAATAAAAGTATCCGCTGCCTTTATTCCATGCCTTGAGCTGTGCATTGGCAATGATGCGATAAATTTTTTTCTTTTCCTCATCATCCAACTGCTCCTTTGGACTCCCCTCCACACCATTCAATATGCTTTGCCCTCCTTTTGTGTCAAACCCGCAGGCCAGCGAATTGAACAGACACCATTCGCCGCATATCACCAGGAAATATTTCAGCTGGATTTCATCAAAATGTATATTCCTGAAGTACAGCAATTACAGTTCATTTTAGGCGATCCCAGTGAGAACCCCATTCGGCAAACGAAGCTTGAAATATTCAAAGAAACTCTGACGCAAATGCAGATTGCCAATGACATCCGTCCAAAAGGTTATCTTTTGCGTTTTAACAGCCTGCTTTTTTGGAGTCCGGGTATTTCTGCCGCTTTTTTAAGAAACACATGGGGCTTACGTTTTTGGAGTACCTGAATGAGGTCCGCATATCTCATATTTATCAGGATTTACTTACAACAAATGATACCTTGCAGGATATTTTGGGACGTCACGGTTTTACAAATTATAAATTATTTCGTAAAGTATTTTTTGCACACTTTAACGCTGCTCCTTCACAAATCAGGAAACGGTTGACGCGGGATTTTTAGAAGCAACAGTAAAATATTTATAAAGATATGACAAAATTCGACAGAATATACAATTATACAATCGTTATGATAGAATAAATATGACCAAAGGACTATTAATCGACATAGATCGCACTGGTACGATAGTACTTTGAGCTCTTTGTCGAATCCAGGGGAAATCTTTTCATTGAAGGAATAATTAATTGAGGATATAATACAAATAGTTGCCTTTTATGAGGGTTTATTAGCAATATCAACAGGAGGATGTAACGTGGAAAAATTGAATGTGGCAATTGCAGATGACAATGAGAGAATGTTGAGGGAATTGGGGGATATTGTAAGAAGTGATGAAGAACTCCAGGTAGTCGGAACGGCGAAAGATGGAGAAGAAGCATACGAAATGATAAAAAAGAAAGAGCCGGATGTTGTGCTTTTGGATATTGTAATGCCGAAACTGGATGGTTTAACGGTAATGGATAAAATCAAAAATGACAAAAATATGAAAAAGCACCCGGCTTTTATCATGATATCAGCAATCGGGCAGGAAAAAATCACGGAAGACGCATTTTCATTGGGAGCAGATTACTACATTATGAAACCGTTTGACAACGACGTGGTGTTGAACCGGATTAAGCACGTTAGGAATGCTGAGGTACATAAAGGCAGCGAGGTGCGCAAAGTCAATGCATATGAACGGAAACAGGAGTTAGAAGAGCGGAATCTGGAAAGCGATGTGACAAATATTATTCACGAAATCGGCGTTCCTGCTCATATTAAAGGCTATCAGTACCTGCGGGAGGCAATTATTATGTCTGTGCGGGATATGGAAATGCTTAATTCCATTACTAAAATACTTTATCCCGGAATAGCAAAGAAGTATCAGACCACCCCAAGCCGGGTAGAGCGAGCCATCCGTCATGCCATTGAAGTGGCGTGGAGCAGGGGAAAAATGGACACAATTGATGAATTATTCGGATATACCATCCATAATGGAAAAGGAAAACCTACAAATTCTGAATTTATAGCTTTAATTGCAGACAAAATTCGGTTAGAATATAAGCTGAGAGAATAAGTAGGAGGTTTTTTTACATGAAGAGAATACTCTTTGCAGCATCTGAGGGAAATCCCTTTATTAAAACAGGAGGATTGGCGGACGTTGTCGGCGCGCTGCCGAAATATCTGGATAAAGAGAAATTCGACGTAAGAGTTTTTCTGCCTAAGTACCTGTGCATTCCCAAGGACTGCAGACAAAAAATGAAGTACATAACAGAAATTTATGCAGACATGCCGAGAGGGAAAGAGTACATAGGAATTTATGAAGCAAAAGTAGATGGAATTGTGTATTATTTTATTGACAATGAACATTATTTTGCGGGAAACAGCCCCTATCATCAGATTTTTGAAGATGTAAATAAGTTTGCCTTTTATTGCAGGGCAGTTTTGGCCTGTCTGCCGGAACTGGGATTTTGCCCGGATATCATACATTGCCATGACTGGCAGGCGGCTTTGATACCGGTATTTCTGGATGCTTTCTATCGGGAAAATCCCTTTTACCGGAATATAAGAACGATTATGACCATTCACAATCAGAAATTTCAGGGCAGATGGCGGATTGACGATATTGAAAATTGCAGAGATCTGCCGGCAAATTACCGATATGGCGCTATGGAAGCCTACGGAGAGACAAATTTCCTGAAAGCGGGGATTCTCCATGCAGACCGGGTAACTACGGTCAGTGAAACTTATGCAAAGGAAATCCAGGAACAGGCAGGCGGAGAGGGCTTGGACGGGGTGATGCGGGAAATATCCGGAAAACTTTCCGGTATTGTCAACGGAATTGACGAACAGGAATACAATCCGATGACAGATCCCATGATTTCAGTACATTTTAATGAGAAAACCATAGCGAAGAAAAAGAAAAATAAAGAAGCGCTGCAAACATCCCTGGGACTTCGGAAGGATTCATCTGCCCTGGTGCTGGGCGTGGTTTCCAGACTGACCCAGCAGAAAGGCTTTGATCTGGTAAGGGCAGTGATGGAAGAAATGCTGAATACCCTGAATATTCAGATAGCAGCTCTGGGAACCGGAGAGGAGCAGTTCCAGGATTTTTTCCGGCATTATGACTGGAAATACCCGGATCGGGTTTCGGCAACCATAGGCTACAGTGAGGAAATTGCCCATATGATTTATGCAGGGGCAGATGCTTTTTTAATGCCTTCACAGTTTGAGCCCTGCGGGCTGAGTCAGCTGATCAGCATGCGTTACGGTACGGTTCCCATTGTGCGGGAAACGGGAGGCTTGAAGGATACCGTAGAGCCTTACAATGAAATCTGGCATACCGGCAACGGGTTCAGTTTTACAAATTATCACGCAGGCGAGATGCTGACGATTGTCCGGTATGCTTATGATGTGTTCTGCAATTATCCCAAAGACTGGCGCGGGATG
The DNA here is from genome assembly GCA_910575555.1 of Lachnospiraceae bacterium. Taxonomy (GTDB): domain Bacteria; phylum Bacillota; class Clostridia; order Lachnospirales; family Lachnospiraceae; genus Petralouisia. Next base: position 8,448 of record CAJTFX010000044.1, read on the forward strand.
ATGAAACGCTGTATGGAAATGGATCATTCCTGGCAGAGTTCTGCAAAGAAATACGAGAAACTGTATCAGGAGCTTTCATAGATAGAATTTTGCCGGAAAATACAAAAAGCTGTATCAGGAGCTTTCGTAAACGGAAATCTGCCCGGTATGCCAGTTATAATAATAGACGCAGTCGGACAGGATTTCTTCAGGAGCTACTTCTGTCAGATTGATTTCCTGTACGAGAGAGGGCAGTTCTTTGGGATCTCCGGCGGCGGAAGCAGGCATGGCAATTACTTCATGAACGCTGCTTGGAAGAAGGTAAAGGCTGTCCTTCAGACGTTCGGCCACCTGCTTTAATTCCTTCTGGTAAAGAATGCAGCAGGCTCCGTTGAAACGTTTCTGGTTGGTGATTACATACATGGGAACAATCTGGGAATGAAGGGTTTCCCGGGCTTCATCGCGTTCCGGCCCAGGAAGCAGATCCAATGCAGGCAGAACCAGATCTGCAAGTGAATCACAGCAGAAAGTGAGCAGGACGGGAGTGTTTGTAAAGGCGGCGTCATAAAGCTCTTCCATAGAAATATTCCAGTATTCCAGGTGTTCATTGTAGATGGGGATGGCTGCATTTTTACAGGGGCCTTCCTGTATCAGACAGTAAAATACAATAGCCAGATCCAGATAGGGAACATGGGGGACTTCTTTCAGGAGTTCCCTGTTTCGTTCATAATGGATTAATTTGTAGACGATGCGGGAACGGATGTTGTCAAAACAGGTAAAAAATGAAGTGTCGATATTCCGAAGGCTGCAATGCTCGTAATAATAGCTGAGAATCTGATTCTGAAGGGCAGGAAATGAAGCTCCGTCCAGATATTTGGAAAAATAAGAATTCAGGTAAATGGTGGGCGAGATGTTGCTGCCTGGTTCCAGAATCGTAAGACCATCCAACAGGATGTGATTGTTATGGGAAAACTGACGGATCGAAATGTGTGTGCCTGCCGGAAACAGTTCCGTCAGATTGTCTGTCAGTTTTTGTTTAAATTCTTTGTAAGTCATATTACCTCCTGGCTGTGCTGGCAGTGGGAGGTACATAAAAATATATGTGTTTTTCACTATAACACGGGCAGAGTAAAAAAGCAAGAAATTTTTGTAAAAATCGGACAAAAAATCCATCCGCCCGGTGTAAAAAGGACGGAAATTGCAAGGGTTTGTGACAAAATGGCATGGAGTTTGCGAAGTTTTTTATTGACAAATGTCAGTTGACATGTATAATGTAAGTATGTTTTTTTAATAAATTTTAGAAGATTAAAGTGGTGCAATATAAAATAAACACACAGTTATGATGCATGTTTCTTTGATCTTTGAAATCAAATCAAAATACAGAAGGTAGGAGAGAGGAAAGTGGCGAAGTATATTGGAAAACGATTAGTGCTGGCGATTGTCTCGATTCTTATTGTCAGCGCCATTACATTTTTTGTAATGAATGCTATTCCGGGAGGCCCCTTCAATAAGGAGAAGGCCACCAGTGCGGAAGCGCAGAAAGTTTTGGAAGAGAGGTATAATCTGGACAAACCAATTGGAGAGCAGTATGTGCTCTATCTTAATAATTTGATGCATGGAGACTGGGGGATATCCCTTCATAACGGACGTGACATCTGGGATGAAATTCAAATGCGTTTCCAGGTATCGGCCAAGTTAGGCGGTATGGCGGCGGCAGTTGCCATCGTGATTGGACTGGTGCTTGGCAGTATTGCGGCCCTCACCCGCAACAAGCTGCCGGATCGGCTTATTATCTTTTTTACAACATTGGGGACAGCGATGCCATCCTTTGTTCTGGCAACTCTGCTTCTTTTAATATTTTGTCTGAAGCTGGGATGGTTTCCGGTATGGTCCTCCAGCAATCCGAATTACGTTCTGCCGATTATCGCGCTGAGCGTATATCCTATGGCATATATTACACGTTTAACAAAGACAAGTATGTTGGATTCTCTGAATCAGGATTATGTCCGTACTGCAAAAGCAAAGGGAGTTCCGGGCTGGAAAGTAATCTTTAAACATGCGCTTCGTAATGCACTGGTTCCTGTTGTCACTTATGTGGGACCTATGGTTGCATATATTCTGACCGGTTCCATGGTTGTGGAAAATATTTTTACCATAGGCGGACTTGGATCAACGTTTGTAACAAGCATTGTAAACCGTGACTATACGATGATTATGGCAGTTACGCTGTTTCTTGCCATTTTGATGGTATTTGCGAATTTGCTGACAGATATCGCGTATAAGATGATTGATCCGAGAATCACGTTTGAATAAATTGAGAGAAGGACAGAAAGGACGATAGGAGTATGCCAGAGAATCAGGAGTTGAAGAAAAAGCAGCTCTTTTCCGCCCAGGTGGATTTGAGTAAATTTAATGATAAAAGTTTTGAACCGGCAACGGAGGATGAAAAGAAGCAGCAGGACGTTATGGGAGAGTCCACCACGTTTTTCAAGGATGGTATGAGACGGCTCAGGAAAAATCCCCTTGCTATGGGAAGCATTGTAGTGTTGGCTCTGATTATTGCGACTATTATAATTGCGCCGATGATTGTGCCGTATAAATATTCACAGATTATTTCGGTAAACGGAATCCGGGATAAGACCGCTGCAAATCTGGGACCCTTTGAGTATTCCAAACTGGAGACAAAGTACATGGAAGAGACAGGGGAGAAGCTGTTTCCCCATATTTTCGGAACTGACAGTTTGAGCAGGGACTACTTTATCCGCGTAATTTATGGAACGAGAGTCAGTCTTTCGGTAGGCGTTGTGGCGTCTATCATGGTATTGATTATCGGACTTTTGTACGGTTCCATTGCCGGATATTTCGGCGGGACGCTGGACCTTGTGATGATGCGTATTGTGGATATTATTTATTCTCTGCCGGACATGCTGATCATTATTCTGCTTTCGGTGGTTCTGAATGAGACGCTGAAATCTTTCATCGAGGGAACGGCTCTGCAGGCGTTGGGAACCAATATGATTTCGATTTTTATTGTGTTCGGTTTGCTGTACTGGGTAAGTATGGCCCGTCTGATCCGCGGGCAGATTCTTACGATTAAGAATAATGAATATGTATTGGCGGCAAGATGTATCGGCACGAAAAACAGCAGAATTCTGCGCAGGCATATTTTACCCAACTGTTTGTCTGTTATCATTATTACGACTGCATTACAGGTGCCCAGCGCAATTTTTACAGAGAGTTACTTAAGTTTCCTGGGACTGGGCGTTTCTGATCCGCTGACTTCTCTGGGAAGTCTGGCCAATGACGCCAGAGCGGGTATGCAGTCCTATCCTCTGCGGCTTGTGATTCCTGCAGTTGCAATTTGTCTGATTGTGTTGGCGTTGAATTTACTGGGCGATGGTCTTCGTGATGCATTCGACTCTAAATTGAAATAAATAAGGAGATAAGCAGATGAGCGAAGAAAATAAATATATTTTGGAAGTAAAAGATCTCCATACCAGTTTTTTTACGGAAAATGGAGAGGTTCAGGCAGTAAATGGAATTTCCTTTACCTTAGAGCCGGGAAAAACCCTGGGAATTGTGGGAGAATCCGGTTCCGGTAAGTCGGTAACGGCGTATTCCATTATGCAGATTCTGGCAGAAACCGGTAAAATTACCTCCGGAGAAGTGAAGTTCCATGGAGACGACATTACCAAATGGGGCAGCAGACAGATGCAGAAATTCCGCGGTGAGAAATGCTCCATTATTTTCCAGGACCCTATGACCAGCCTGAATCCGGTGTTTACGGTTGGAAGCCAGTTGGTGGAAGCAGTTCTGCTTCACACGGATAAAGATAAGAAACAGGCCAGGGAACGCGCCGTAGAGATGCTGACACTGGTTGGGGTAAATGAACCGGAGAGCCGGATGAAACAGTATCCCCACGAACTGTCCGGCGGTATGCGTCAGCGTGTAATGATTGCCATGGCACTGGTCTGCGAGCCGGATATTCTGATTGCAGATGAACCCACTACGGCCTTGGACGTTACGATTCAGGCGCAGATTTTGGAATTGATGCAGGATTTGCAGAAAAAACTTGGAATGGCAATTATTATGGTAACCCATGATTTGGGTGTAATTGCAAGCATGTGCGATGAGATTCTCGTTATGTACGGCGGAAGAGTTTGCGAGCGGGGAACGGCAGATGATATTTTCTATCAGCCGGCCCATGAATATACCAAAGGTTTGCTTCGCTCCATACCGAAAGCAGACAATATGAATGAAAAGCTGGTTCCTATCGGCGGAACGCCCATCAATCTTCTGCAGATGCCTGAAGGATGCGCATTCTGCCCCAGATGCGATGCGGCTATGAAGATCTGCCTGAAGGAAAAACCAGAAGAACTGCGTGTCAGTGACACACATCTGGCAAGCTGCTGGATGAATATTAAAGAGCTTTATGAAGCACAGGAAGGAGAACGGTCATGAGTGAAAACGAAAAGTATCTGTTAAAGGTAGATCACTTAAAGCAGTACTTTCCCGTGCGTCAGGGATTAAAAACAATTCCGCTGAAAGCGGTGGATGATATTTCTTTTGCCGTAAAGCCCGGTGAGACACTGGGGCTTGTAGGGGAATCCGGATGCGGAAAAACAACGGTAGGAAGAACGCTGCTCAGGCTGTATCAGCCCACTTCAGGGCGTATTGAGTTTGACGGAGAGGTGCTTTTTGACAGCGGAGAAAAATACGATGAAAAGGGAAAAGTCATTTTAGGCCCGGACGGCAAGCCGGCTCTTGGGAATAAAGTGGATGTCAACATGCTGCCTTACCGCAAGCAGATGCAGATGGTATTTCAGGACCCGTATTCTTCCCTGAATCCGCGTATGACAGTGGAGGATATTATCGGGGAGCCGCTGGATGTGCATAATCTCTATGCCAACCGGAATGAGCGCAGGGAGAAAATTCTGGAACTGATGGAACTGGTAGGATTGAATGCGGAACATGCCATGCGGTATGCTCATGAGTTTTCCGGCGGCCAGAGACAGCGTATCGGAATTGCCCGTGCACTGGCGGTAAATCCGAAATTTATCGTATGTGACGAACCTGTTTCTGCTCTGGATGTGTCCATTCAGGCCCAGGTAGTCAATATGTTTGAGGAATTACAGGAAAAACTGGGCGTTGCATATCTGTTTATTGCCCATGACCTTTTGATTGTACACCATATTTCAGACCGTATAGCGGTAATGTATCTTGGTAAAATGATGGAGCTGGCAGACGCAGACGAGCTGAATGCCAATCCAATTCACCCATATACGCTGAGTTTGCTGTCCGCAGTGCCTATTCCGGACCCGGATACAGCAAGAAAGAGCAAACGTATTATTTTAGAGGGAGACGTGCCAAGTCCCCTGAAAATGCCTACCGGATGTCCGTTTCGGACCAGATGCCGGTATGCGACTGACCAGTGTGCACAGGAGATGCCTCAGTTGACAGACCGGGGCAACGGACATATGGTTGCATGTTGGAATAAGTAAGGTTTTTTCCAGAGTTTTTCTTTGGTGAAAGCATAGATTTCAATATTTCAAATAGGAGGAAATAATATGAAAAAGAAACTGGTATCCGTATTACTGGTTGCATGTATGGCATTGAGCCTGACAGCCTGCGGCAAAAATGATGCAGGAAATAAAAAAAATGATGCAGCAGATAATACACAGACAGAAGGCACAGAGAATTCTGATGCAGAAGAGGGAGCAGATACAGAAGAGGGAGCAGAAGGTGGTTCTATCACTAACTCTGACACAAATGTGCTTTACATCAATCTGGCTTCTGAGCCTGACTATCTTGACCCGGCGCTGAACAGTTCAGTAGACGGCGGATGTCTTGCAGTAAATACGTTTGCAGGATTGTATACTTATGACAAAGAAGGAAATCTGATTCCGGATTTGGCAGTGGATATGCCTGAAGTGTCCGCAGAGGAAGAAAATGAAGGCAAGATTTATACCGTTAAACTGAAAGAATCAAAATGGAGCAACGGTGACGATCTGAAGGCACAGGATTTTGTGTACAGCTGGAATCGCGCATGTGCTGAAGAGACAGCAGCTGATTATGGATATCTGTTTGACATTATTGCAAGAAAAGATGACGGTACTCTTGCAGTAGAAGCTACAGATGATTATACACTGGTAATTACTTTAGTAAATCCATGTCCGTATTTCAATGACCTGATGGCTTTCCCGACATTCTTCCCGGTACATCAGGCTTCTGTGGAAGCAGCAGATCCGGATGGATCAGTTCCCGGAAAATGGGCGCAGGAAGCAGGATTTGTATGTAACGGCGCATACACTCTGGAGTCCTGGAATCACGATGAAAGCATGGTTTACAAGAAAAACGCCAACTATCACAACGTTGACAGCGTAACCATGGAAGAGCTTCATTTTATGTTAAGCGCTGACGACACTGCAATTTATGCAGCATACAACAGCGGCGACGTAGATTATATTGATACTGTTCCAAACGATGAAATTTCTTCTTTGAACGGCGTGAATCCGGAATTCGGTATCCTGGATAACCTGGGAACTTACTACATTGGCTTCAATGTAAACGATCCGATTTTTGATGGAAAAACAGTAGAAGAAGCTGCAAAAATGCGTCAGGCTATGAACCTTCTGATTGACCGTCAGTTTATCGTTGAAAATATCGGACAGTCCGGACAGATTGTTGCAGATTCTTTCGTTCCCCTTGGAATGGCAGACGGTAACGGCGGAGAGTTCAAACAGGCAGATACCAGTTACTATGATGCAGAAACTACCGGCGCAGCTATGGTAGAGGATGCTAAGAAATTGATGGAAGAAGCAGGATACAGCTTCACAGACAACGGCGACGGCACTTATAAAATTGACCCGGCAATCAACATGACATACCTGACCAATGACGGTACCGGCCATGTTGCAATTGCACAGGCAGTACAGCAGGATTTAGGCGTTCTTGGAATTACCATGGAAATCCAGACTCAGGACTGGAACGTATTCCTTGAGAACAGAAAGAACGGAAGCTTTACCATCGCCCGTGAAGGATGGCTGGCTGATTACAATGACCCTGTAAATATGTTAGAGATCTTTACTTCTGATTCCGGTAACAATGACATGCAGTTAGGAAAAGGCGAGAAGAGCGATTCCGCACCGGATTGGGCAGAATACGACGCATTGATTACAGAAATCCGCAACACTGCAGATTTTGCAAAACGTGTGGAGTTAATGCATAAAGCAGAAGATATGCTGATGAATACATGGGCAGTTGTTCCGCTTTACTACTACAATGACATCTACATGCAGAAACCTAACGTAGATGGAATTTATGCAACCGTATACGGCATGAAATATTTCATGAATGCTACCAAGAAATAAGATATTGTGTTTGTGAATTACTGAATTTCAGTACAAAAGACAAGACATATAAAATCATCCCCGCAGAAGAACCTGCCAAAGAGCAGTTCCTGCGGAGGTGATTTTTTCTTTTATTCAGGTTTTACTATAATATTAATCTGCTGCCTTAATCTCTTTCCAGAGCAGATTCAGCTTCATGGTGGCTTTATCATCCAGAGGTTTTAAAACTTCACAGTTATTCAGCGTTTCTGTAGGCGGGAAAATGGTTGTATTTTCCTGCAGATCCGCATCCAGAGAATTTTTTGTTTTCTGATTGGGAGTGGCATAATACACATAGTCGAAATTCATCATGGATACATCTTCCCGGCAGAGAAAATTCAGAAATTTTTCTGCATTTTCTTTCTGTTTGGCAGATTTGGGAATAAACCAGGAATCAATCCACATGTTGGAGCCTTCTTCCGGTACGGAAAAAGCCAGTTTGTCGTTAAATTCCAAAGCATATCCGGCCTCGCCCGAGTAGACCACGGCCATGGCGGCATTTTCCGAAATCATTTCGTCCTGGGCCTCGTCCACCAGATAAGAATATACCAGAGGTTTTTGTTCAAGTAGTAAATCCTGGGCTTCCTTCAGCTGCTCGTCATCTGTGGTGTTCAGGGAATAGCCCAGGATTTTCAGAGCTACCATAAAAGAATCCCGGACAGAATCTGCCATAATGATCTGGCCGGAATATTCTTTGTCCCAGAGGATTTTCCAGGAGTTCACTTTGGATTCATCCACCATATCTTTATGGTAGAGGATGCCCACTGTCCCGAAGAAATAGGGGATGGAATATTTATTTTCCGGATCAAAGGATTTGGAAAAATCAAAGTAGGTGGAATCCAGATTTTCCGAAAGGGGGATATTGCTGTAATCCAGTTCCAGGACTTCTCCTTCCTGAATCAGTTTTTCTATCATATAATCGGAAGTACAGATTAAGTCGTAATCAATGGCTCCGGCCCGGTATTTGGTGTACATGTTTTCCGGAGTGATGTATTCTTCCAGTTCCACGGTAATTCCCGTTTCTTCCTCAAACATTTCAATGGCGTCCGGGTCCAGATATTTGCCGTAATTTAAAACAGTCAGCGTATTTTCTGAATTCTTAGATCCGCAGCCTGCCAGCAGCCCGGAAAAAACCAGGCCGGCGAACAGGCAGCAGATGGCTTTTTTTCGTTTCATTGATATCTCCTTTCTTGCGGCCGGAAGCTTTCGCCCTTTTGTAAAATTTATGCTTCTTCTCTGCGGGCAGAGGGGCCGAAATTCATAAACAGCAAAAGCACCAGGGCCAGTAAAAATAAAATGGTGGACAAGGCATACATTTCCAGCCGGATGCCTTTGCGCATTTCTGTGTAAATCATGGTGGACAAGGTGTGAATGCCGGCTCCTTTGGTAAAATACGTAACGGAAAAGTCATCCAGCGACATAGTCATGGCCATCAGAAAACCGGAAAATACGCCGGGGCGTATCTGAGGCCAGATGATTTTGAAAAAAGCGTACAAAGGTGTAGCGCCCAAATCCAGAGCCGCTTCGTAAGTGGTGCGGCTGCTCTGCTTCAGCTTAGGCAGCACATTCAGTATCACATAGGGGATGTTGAATGTGATATGGGCAATCAGAACGGTGCTCATGCCAAGGCGCGTGAAGCGCACGAACAGAAGCATCATGGAAAGCCCCGTCACAATATCTGCATTGAGCAGCGGAATATTGGTGGCGCCTATCATAACAGCCTGATTTCTCTTTTTCATGGCGTCAATTCCCAGGGCTGCCAGTGTGCCTAAAAGGGTGGCGAACAGCGCCGAGGCCAGGGAAATAAACAGCGTGGTGCCGAACGCTTCCATAATGGAACCGCTGGAAAACAGGTTTTTGTACCATTTTAATGTAAAGCCGCCCCATTGAACCCTGGTTTTGGAGTTGTTAAAGGAGAGTACGATCAGCACTCCAATGGGCAGGTACAAAAACAGAAAAATGAAAGCCAGATAAATGCGTTCTGCAGATTTTTTTACCATACGCCGGCACCTCCTTCTTCTCCTTTGGAGCTCATCAGAGCCATGCTTGCAATTACAAAAATCATAAGCACCAGGGACAGTCCGGAACCCAGGTTCCAGTTATATTCCTGCATAAATGCCTGTTCAATGACATTTCCGATTAAAAGCACTTTGCCGCCTCCCAGCAGATCAGAGATGGCGAAAGAAGTCAGGGCCGGGACAAATACCATAATGATGCCGCTGACAACGCCCGGCATGGTAAGGGGCACAATGATTTTAAAGAAAATGGTAACGGAGCCTGCCCCCAAATCACCGGCCGCTTCAATGATGTCCTGTTGAATTCTGGACATGGCATTGTAAATCGGCAGGATCATAAAAGGCAGGAAATCATATACCATGCAGAATACTACGGCGGCGGGGGTGTTCAGAACGTCCAGTACAGGAAGTCCCAGTCCCTCTAAAATGGTGTTGATGACGCCGTTATTAGACAGCAGCAGCTTCCAGGCAAGGATGCGCAGCATAAAGTTCATCCACATGGGCAGGATAAAAATAAATACGATAAATCCCTGGCTTTTTTCTTTCATATTGTTTAAAATCATGGCCAGAGGGTAAGAGAGCGCCAGACAGACGCCGGTACAGATGACGGCCAGTTTCAATGAGAGAAACAGTGATTTTAAATGTATGGATGCAAAGATGGAGCTTATATTTAATAAAGTAAAATGTCCGCTGGTGGTAGTGAAGGCATAGTACAGGATCATTACCACAGGAAGCAGGATAAAACCCGCCATCCATAAAAGATATGGGCCGGCAAGAAGCTGCCGTTTTACATTACGCATCTGGGTTCACCGCCTTTTCGTAATATTTGGATTCTAATTTATTCATCTGATTCTACCGCCTTTTCGTCACTGGATTCCGGTTTGTTCATAATCTGGATATTGAAGGGGTCTACCCGGATGCCCACATGGCTTCCTACCGGATGCATCTGGGTGGTCTGCACCAGCCATTCGAATCCATTGGCAAGGACTTCAATTTCCCAGTGGACGCCTTTAAAAATCAGGGAGGTGACATCGCCTTCCAACATTCCTGTTTCCGGAGGTACCAGTTCCACGTCTTCCGGACGGATTACCACGTCCACAGGGGTGTGGCTGCCGAATCCTTCATCCACACAGGGGAAGTTTACCCCCAGAACCTGAACCAGACGGTCTCTTATCATGGTTCCGTCAATAATGTTGCTTTCTCCGATGAAATCAGCCACAAAAGCATTGGTGGGTTCATTGTAGATATCTTCCGGCGTGCCAATCTGCTGAATGTAGCCCTGGTTCATTACCACAATGGTGTCGGACATGGTGAGAGCTTCCTCCTGATCGTGGGTAACATAAATAAAGGTAATGCCCAGTTCATTTTTCAGGCGGATCAGTTCATACTGCATATCCTGGCGCAGTTTTAAATCCAGCGCTCCCAGAGGTTCGTCTAACAAAAGCACCTTAGGTTCATTGACAATAGCCCGGGCAATGGCAATTCTCTGCTGCTGGCCGCCGCTTAAGGAATCCACGCTTCTCTTGCCGAAGCCTTCTAAATTCACCAGCTTTAAGGCGTAATTGATTTTATCGTCAATATAAGCCTTGCTTTTCTTTTTGATTTTCAGTCCGAAAGCAATATTTTCTGCAATGGACATATGGGGAAATAAGGCGTATTTCTGGAATACCGTATTAAGCTGCCGTTCATTGGGGGCAAGGCCGGTGATATCCTTTCCGTCAAAAATTACTTTGCCGGAATCCGGTGATTCAAAGCCGCCGATAATCCGCAGGGTGGTGGTTTTTCCGCAGCCGGAAGGACCTAACAGTGTCAGAAATTCATTTTCACGGATATACAGGTTCAGGTCGTCTAATACCATCTGTCCGTCAAAAGATTTGGTGATATTTGCTAAATCAATCAGTCGTTTGCTCATGGCCGATGCTTCCTCCTAAAAACTTGGAGGCGTGGAAACCCATAATATGGTGGCTTCCCTGCCGCCGTAATTTTCTATGTAATGTTTTTTTCCTGCTTTAAAATAAAAAGACTCCCCTTGCCTGATCACAAAAGAGCGGGGCCCGTAGTGCAGCTTTACGGAGCCTTTCAGAACGTAACCGAATTCCTCTGTTTCAGTGGGAAGATACATTTCAGAAGTCCCATGGGGGGCAAGAGTGACCAGCACCGGTTCCATGGCGTTTTTCTGGGCGTTGGGTATGACCCATTTAATGGTATGGCGCAAATCTTCATTTTCCTTAATAAAATAATCTTCCTGTTTAAACACAATCTGTTCCGGTTCCTGGTCAGTGAAAAATTCTGCCGGGGTAGTGCCGAGGCACTGGATAATGTCAAGCAGCGTACCCACAGAAGGGGAGGTCTGGTTGCGTTCCACCTGGGAAATGAATCCCTTGGAAAGCTCACTTCGATCCGCCAGTTCCTGCTGGGTCAGCCCATATTGTATGCGCAGTTCTTTCATGCGGTGCCCGATATCCATAAAAGCCATCCTTTCTAAATGAATATAAACTTTATGTATAGTAATTGTAAAGTCAAACCAATAATAGATTTTTTGTTTAATGATAATAAACAAAATCTATTATATCCAGAAACCAGAAAATGTCAATAGAAAACCGGCAGAAAAATTTACAAAAATTTTCAGAAAAGGGATTGCAAAACAGAGAGAAAACGGGTATAATGGATAAAGATTTTATAAGACATGCCAAAGTGGCGCAGTTGGTAGCGCGTCGCATTCGTAATGCGTAGGTCGAGGGTTCGAGTCCCTTCTTTGGCTGATTACCGGGAGCTGTGAAGTATTGCAGCTCCTTTTTGTAAATCTTTGCTTCCGGCCGGATAGAGTGCCGGCTTGGAAGTGCAATAGCTTGATGGAAAAGTTGTGGCAGCCAAAGACGGGAACGCAGCCTGTCAGAAAGCAGTTTGGGTGTAAATTATGAGCCGTGCGATTGCAGTTTATTATATATTTTGCCCTCAGAGACGGGAGACTTCGGGGAGCTATCTGCAATATCAGAGGGAGATTGCAGATCAGGCATTAAGATATGGTTTCAGAAAGCAATTTGATCTTGAATTCAGCCGGGATAAGGTGGTAACAGGGAAAAACGGGAAACCATATTGGAACGGGGAGGAGGATGTCTGGTTCAACGTGAGCAATACGGACGGCCTGGTGATTTGCGGAATCACTGGCAGCGGCAAAAAGACGGAGGGAGATACGTCGTCTGTGGATTTCAATCGCCCCGCGCTGTCTTGCGGCAGCAGGGGCCCGGAGCATTACAGGTATGAAATCGGCGTGGATGCGGAAAGACCGAGAAGCGTTCGGATGCCGCTGCTTCTGCGATGCTGCAGCCAAGAAGAGATTCAGTATATTCTTGGGAAAGAGAATGACTGCGGTTCACGGGAGGAACGGTACTGTGAGGAAAACAGAACAGAATCGTCAGAGCAAGGCTGTTTTGTTTCTGAAAAAAAGACAGACAGACCCCAGTTTAAATTCCAGGTTCAGGATCGCTTTTCACAGATTTGGACGCTGAAGGAGAGTTATATCAAAATGACAGGAGAGGGCATGAGCTTCCCATTAAAAGAAGCCGCATTTTCTGTTCAGAAAAAAGTGAACGGAGAACTTGATATATCCTGCAAACAGCCTGGTTCTTTTGCCCAGAGAAAGATAGACGATTACTGGATTGCAGTTTGCTCTGATTTTGGTGAAAAGGCCCGGATCGTCTGGCAGGAACTGAAATTTCCGATTCAGAGCGTGTGAAACATGCATCTGGCAGAAAGAATGTTTCAAACACGCTCTGGCAGTTGTTTTGGCGTATTGGAATACCGGCTGTTTGCAGCAGGAAATTTTTTAAAAACACTGCAGCACAGAGTGGGCATGTCGATAAATAGTCATTTTTAATTCAGCCGTTTTAAATATTGCTTTTCCAGTACATTAATCAGACTGTACAGTCCCCAGGCCAGAATGCACAGGATTACAATGGACATAATTACCCAGTCCAGCTTAAAAACCTGGCTCCCGTAAATAATCAGATAACCAAGTCCCTGCCGGGAGGAAATAAATTCCCCGATAATAACCCCCACCAGACACAGGCCGATATTGACCTTCATAAGCGAAAACATGGCAGGGATATTGGCAGGAAGGATTACTTTGGTGAGGGCGTGATAGTTCCGGCCGCCCATGGTGTAAATCAGCTTTATTTTTTCCGGGTCCACAGACTGGAAACTGGTGTACAGGCTTAAAATGGAACCGAAAATGGCGACGGATACGCCGGTGATAATAATGGTTTTGTAAGTTGCGCCTAGCCACACAATCAGAAGCGGCGCCAGGGCGGATTTGGGAAGGCTGTTTAAAATTACAAGATACGGCTCTAACGTTTCCGAGAGACGTTTGTTAAGCCATAATATAATTGTTATGGCAAGGGCAAAAAACAGAACGAGTCCGAAGCTGGCAATTGTTTCAAACAGGGTGATTCCGATGTGGGCAAACAAGGTATGATCCAGTATCATTCCATAAGCGCAGCGCAGCACCTTGGATGGGCTGCTGAAGATAAAGGAATCAATTAATTTCAGCCTGGCAGCTCCTTCCCAGACAGCCAGAAATAAAATAAAAATGCACAGCCTGCTGACTGTGACAGTGCGTTTATGCTTTTTCTGAGTAAGCAGAAAATTCTGTTGGGCAAGGGAGATTTCACTCATCTTCATTCAGCTCCTTCCATATTTTATTAAAATAATCTTTAAATTCTGGAGAATTCCGCCGTTCCAGTGCGCTGATATTGTCCGGAAAATTGATATCTACCACAGTCTGAATGGTGGCGGGGCGTTTGCTTAATACCAGTACCCGGCTGCCCAGACTGACTGCTTCTGACAAATCATGGGTTACCAGAATTGCGGTTTTCCCTTCTTTTTTGATAATTGCCCCAATATCATCCCCTACGGTGAGACGTGTCTGATAATCCAGAGCGGAGAAAGGCTCATCCAACAGCAGAATTTCCGGCTTCAGCACAAGGGTGCGGATCAGGGCCGCCCGCTGGCGCATGCCGCCGGAAAGCTGAGAGGGCCTGGCGTCTTTGAATTTGTACAAGCCGTAAGTTTTCAGCATATTCAGCGCTGTTTCTTTTGTTTCCGGCGTCAGCTTATTCTGGATTTCCAGTCCAAGCAGAATGTTTTTCTCAATGGTGCGCCATTCAAACAGATGGTCGTGCTGCAGCATATAGCCGATGGCATTGCAGCTTTTCTGGTTCAGCTTCTGTCCATAAAACAAGATGGAACCGTGTTCCGGTTCCAGAAGCCCTGACAGGAGGGAGAGGAGGGTGGATTTGCCGATGGCAGAGCAGCGGAAACAAAGGGAGTGATTTTAACCAGGTCTGAACATGTATTTTTAGGTATGTTTGATGATTATTGCGGGATGGAAAATAAAATTTATATCAGGATTAAATATTTTATCAAAAAAATCAAAGATATCATATCAGGAATTTAAACAACCCATAAAGAATAAATTGCCAGCGGGCGCATAGTATACTATGAACTCTGCTGGCAGGAAGTGGGTTGTTATGGCAGGAAAAAAACAGGAAATCAGGATTGTAGTACATATGCCAAAGCAAGTGGCTTCGGTTTTCAACAGAGAGCAGGCAGAAGAATTTTGGATAGAAAAAATATCAGGGAAAATCAGGGAATCCGGGCTTACAAAGCAACAGCGGAAACAACTGGCAGATAATTTGAATCATTGAAATTTTTGGATCGTTTCCGGATACAGGCAGGCATACCTTTCTGGTGTGCCTGCTTTTGCGTGTCATATGGAAATTGATTGTGAAACAAAGGGGGATAGGGTATAATATGGCATGAGGAGGGTTCCACGAAGTGGGAAAAGCCCGGATGGTATCTGTATGGCGCTGAAAAAATGGTATCGGATGGAGGTGGAAGTGATGAAGAAACCATTACCGATCGGTATTGATAATTTTGAAAAAATAAGAAAAGATGGCTATTACTATGTGGATAAAACCATGTTGATTAAAGAACTGCTAGAGTTAAGAGGAGAAGTAAATCTGTTTACCCGTCCAAGGCGTTTCGGAAAGACGTTAAACTTAAGTATGCTTCGGTACTTTTTTGAAGATACGGGGGATGCAGAGAAAAATGAAGGGAATAAGGGGCTGTTCCAGGGGTTGAAGATTATGGAACAGGGCAAAGAATTTGAAAAACATATGGGCGGGTACCCGGTTATTAACCTGACATTGAAATCAACCAGGCAGCCAACCTTTGCATCAGCATACAGTAAGATAAAAAGAGCAGTCGCAGATGAATTTCAGAGGCATCAGTATATCTTAACGAGTGAAAAAATTAATGAGGAAGATAAGAAGCTGTTTCAAAAAATTGCAGGCCGAAGAGCGGAATATGATGATTATTCGGGGGCATTGGAGTTTTTATGCAAATGCATTCATCAGGCAACAGATAAGAAAACAGTGATTCTGATTGACGAATACGACGTACCGCTGGAAAATGCATATTTTAGAAATTTTTATGATGAAATGGTCAGTTTTATCCGTTCCCTGTTTGAATCTGCGCTGAAAACGAATGAATATCTGCAGTTTGCTGTAATTACAGGATGCCTGCGTATTTCCAGGGAGAGCATATTTACAGGTCTGAATCATCTGAAGATTATATCCGTACTTGACCAAAGATACAGTGAGCATTTTGGGTTTACGGAGCAGGAAGTCATACAGATGATGGAATATTATGGCGCAAAGAGCCGCTTCTCTGTCATGAAAGAGTGGTATGATGGATATGCCTTTGGCAGTACAGAGGTTTATAATCCCTGGAGTGTAATCAATTTTACGTATGATTTATATGCAGATGTTCAGGCATATCCGCGTCCCTATTGGATCAATACCAGTTCCAATGATATTATAAAAGATATGATTGCCAGGGCTGACCGGGAAATGAAAGGGCAGATTGAAATGCTTTTGGGCGGCGGAACTCTGGATATCCAGGTTCATGAAGAAGTAACTTATGAAGATATACACAGTAACAGCGAAAACCTGTGGAATTTCCTTTATTTTACAGGGTATCTCACAATGGAAAGTGAATATTTTAAGGAATCGTCAATCTTTTTGCGGGTAAGGATTCCCAATACAGAGGTGAAGGCGATTTACGAGACTACGGTTTTAAACTGGATGAAAGATACCATAAAGAAAGAGGATTTTCATGATTTATACCACGCGATGGAAGATGGGGATGCCCGGAAAATGGCAGACATATTGAACGGGCAGTTGTTTTGTACCATTAGTTTCTATGACAGTGCAGAGAACTTTTATCATGGCTTCCTGGCGGGAATTTTAAGCCAGAGTGAGAATTATCTGGTGAAGTCCAATCGTGAGTCGGGAAATGGGCGGTCAGATATCATGGTGAAAAGTCCGTCCCTGCGGGGGAGGTCATTTATTCTGGAGCTGAAAGTATCAGACTCGATTGATGATTTGGAGGACGATGCAAAAAAAGCGCTGCAGCAGATATATGATAAAAAGTATATGGAAGAACTGCGTAGGGAAGGATATCGGAAGATTGATTGTTACGGGGTGTCTTTCTTTCGGAAAGATTGTGAAGTCTGGTTTGGGAAAGGGTAACATTGATCAGATGAAAGACTGGGAATTTTTGATTTGGAAATTATAAGAACAGAAAAATGAGTGGAAAAAGAGCAGCCAGGGAAGCTGCTCTTTCCTGTGGACTTCATTGCAGGTGGCTCTGTTTCGGCACATAACGGATTAGAGGATGTCATCATACTGCTTAAACATAGCAGTTGCTTCTTTCTTTGAATATTAAGGATACGGTTTTGCCTGTATCTACGCCGCATAAACTTTGATATTTTTCCCGGAATATGCTGGAAACCCATACTGCCATGGAAATCAGGCTGAGGCTGTCCCATTCTTTTTGAAAAGTGATGATAAAGTGCCATATCTTTCTTTTTCTGGAACTGGTTTTCTTCTTTATTAATTTGTTACATTTATGTGGGTAATGATATATATTTTTAAATTTTGATAAATGATGAAAACATATGAATAAATAAGATATTACTCCGGCGGTTAAATATCGCAGTATCTTACTTGCCCAAACCTCCATCTGTTGCGTTGTCATCAATCGCTGTAGCCCTCGCTACAGCTCAATCTTCTGCATTGCATATGAAAATTTGTTCTGCGTAATCTACTGCGATATTTAACCGCCGGAGTAATATAATTGAAATATAATTGAATAAGAAAGAACCCAATGCAAAACAAGAGGTGAAAGATACAGATATAAGATATAGGATATATAAATATAGAACAATATAAATGGAAAGTAAATAATAATGGAAAGACAAGAATGTGTAATCGTATGGCATAGGCAGCATTCCAACAGGTAACCAGCCTTTTCGTGTATCCTGGAACCCCGTATTTTGGGCTTCCGGGATTTTTTTAGTTGGAAGTTGTACGCACAAAAGATTAGAAACGGTTACCATCAGTAATAATTAAATGTTGCTGTCAGTTGTAAAAAATAATAAATAATAAATGATAAATGATTATGACAGTTGGAAGAAGATGCCAGAAAACAGTATTTGAATTACATATTATAGCTGTGATACACAGCCATGCAGCATGGAACTTGTTTTTCAAATTGGTTGGAATTATGCTTAAATTCCAATTTCCAGATGGTGTAATGGACGTTCAGGGAGAGTCAGAGGTTTCCAATTCTGCGGCAGGATATTTAGATTTTACAGAGGCAGGGACAATAGAATAAGAATAAAAGAAACTAACAGTGAAAACGGTAATGCAAATTTGTCACGAAATATAAAATCTGCTTAGCTTTGTTCCAGAGCAGAACAGGGAGGAACTGAGACAGAAAAAATTTTTTGAAAAAAGGAATACATAAAATATAAGGGTTTCCAATATCCAAAAACGGAAATTAGCCCTTCCTGTCAATAATATCACAGATAATCTGCTGTATACGGGTCAGCTGTGTACCGCTTAATCCGGTGATTTCAATATAATTCCTGTCGTCCAGTTCCAACAGATAATCTGGACTCATAGAAAAGAACTGTAAGATTTTAACCAGCCTTTCAATTTCTATCATGCAGAAATAAAAATTTTTATATATAAGCAAAAAGATTTCCAGAACGTCATAATATGTCGTTCTCATACAGTATGGTATAGCTGTAACGGAGGTCGGGTAGATGGCAAAGGCGGATAAGGTAACCCGGATTATGATAATGTATGAAGCCATGCGCAGGGGGAGGGCAATCCATAAGAAAGCTTTCTGCATGGAATATGGAATCTCCGAACGTACATTTGAAAGGGATATAGCGAAAATCAGGACATTCTTAAGCGAAAATTATAGCGGGCAGGAAGCTGAGTATATCCGTTCCAGAAATAGATATCAAATGTTGGGGAGCCGTGAAAATGGAGAACTGTCCTTCTCAGAACTGGCACTGATCCTTAAGATAGTAAAAAGCGGACAGGCATTGGAAAAGAATGAATTTGAAGGGCTTACAAGGAGCCTGCAGTCTGTAATGGAGAAAAGGAAAAAAGAAACAGCTCAGAAATTTATTCAGCAGGAAATCAGCCAGTATGAGGAAAAGGAAGGACAGGAAGCCTTTTTAAAGCTGTTTGGCGATTTGTTGGAATGTATTTCAGAGCGGAACGTCATCCGTTTAGAGATGAAAGGAAAATGTCAGAGAGAGAAAATGATTCGGTTTTATCCAGTTGCAATGGAATGTCAGGAAGGAGAATTTTATCTTTTGGGCTACCAGAAGGAACAGGAACTTTCTGTATTTCTGCTGGATGAAATAGAATCCTTCCAGATAGCCATCCAAAAATATGATAAGGAAATTGCAAGGAAGTACAGTTACCAGAAAGGGAAAGAACTATGTAAGAAATTGCAGGAGAAAAGGAGAGGAAAAACATGAAACGAATGAAATTCCCATTCCCTCAATGAAGGATGATATTGCGAAACTGGAAAAGGAGTATAAAGAACGGAAATTCAAGTGTGCCTCCAGAGGCAGGTAAACAGGAGGAAAATTGGATGGGAGAAAGAAAGATGTATTACGAGAAAGACTCAGATATGGGGTCTGTGGGTGGTAAACAGAAAAAGGATGAAAGCACTGTGGATGGACTAACGGTGAAAGAAGCAGCAAAAGTCCAGGAGATATGGGAACGTTTTTTAGCAGCATACAAAGAGAGCGGCCAGGAACAGAAAGAATTTATCTGGTTAGAACGCCAGCTTAAGAGAGAACTCCCGGAGAAACCACAGGATGAAATCCATAAGATGAAAGAGGAGATTGTCACCTCTATCCGGGAATATGATACAGATTTACAGGATATGGCAAAGCAGATGGAAAGCGGCAGGACGAAGGAACGGTGGTTCGCTGACCGTCTGGAGGAAGCAGCAAAAGGGGTGGCAGTCAATAGGTATGGGGATTACCTGAACCAAATTAATACTGCAATGGAAGATGCAAATATCCAAATGATGAGAAAACTGTTATGAGGATGGACGGAGAAGTCAAAGAATGCATCAATCTGGATGGGTTTATTGCAGAGCAGCATCAGGTAAACAGCTTTAATGCAAGGGCAGCATTACAAAAATCTGGATTTTATGCAGAGATACCAAAGGAAGGAGAGGCGTACGGAAAAAATTCCTTTGATGTGGTAATCCAAAACAAAAGCGAAGCAAAGGAAATTGTGCATCAATATCAATTTAAATTTGGGAAAGATGTAAGGTCTACCATTGAACTGTTCAGACGGGGCAATTACAACAATCAGAGAATGGTGGTTCCTGCGGATCAAGTGGAGGAAGTGCAGAGGGCATTCCCAAATAAGACGGTAACAGCATATATTGGCGGTACGGATAAAGTAGGAATTACATCTGACCTGCTGACAAAAAAAGCGGTCAGGCAGATGCAGACAGAAGCTCAGGAAACAGGCGTAATCCCAAAGACAGACTGGAATGTGTACAATACCAGGGAACTTGCCATTAACCTGGGGAAACAAGCTGGTGTGGCTGGGGTGCAGGCTGCATTGTTTACCACTGGAATCAGCCTGGCAGGACAGGTACTCAGCGGGAAAGAGATTGACGGGGACGAAGTGGTGGAAACTGCTTTGCGGACAGGGGCGGATACAGGTGTGAAAGCAGCGGCAGGAGGCGCGCTGACGGTGGCTTCAGAAAAGGGCATCCTTTCTATCTTGCCAAAATCCATGGCGCCGGGAACTATTACAAGGATTGCCTGTGTTGCTGTGGAAAATGTGAAAATTCTCTGGAAAGTTGCGAAAGGGAATTTAACCTTGAGGGAGAGCTTAGAACATATGGGCAGAACCAGTACAGTTATGGTTTCCGGTTTGGTCTGTGCTGGAGTCGGGGCAGGGATTGGGACAGCAGCCTTTGGATGGATACCGATTATAGGTTCAATTATCGGTGGAGTAATGGGCGGCATTATGGGGTACACCGCTGGAAGCACAGTTGGGGAGAAAGTAATCAATGGTGGGAAAAAGGTTGCGGAAAAGGGAAAGGAAGTTGTGGAGCGGGTCTGGGAAAGCGTGAATGAATTTGGAGGGAAAGTTCTGGATGGAATCTGCTCTTTGTTCTGGTAATCATTCAAAATACAGGAGGATAGGAAATGGAATAATTAATAATGTCTCTGCCAAAAAAATGTATATTCTGTCAAGATGGAATGTCGGATCTATTAGGTAAAATCAGGGCAGGAATATGGAAGTACCAGTCTTTTCATTAACAATGACATAATATGTCATTGTTAGGGTGTATGATGAGGTAAATACGAGAAGAGAATTGGAAAATATGTTAGGAAGAAATGCATAAAAGAATGGCATGGTACAGAAAAAGAAAAGCGGAGAGGGAAATGATATGAGAGAGAAAATGCTGGAACAATTAAAAGAGGAAGAAAGGGAACAAAGACATGAAGTATATGAAGAAAAGCTGGAGGATGCTGTGAAAGAAATATCTCAGCTTGTTTTAGGAGAGAGATGGAAAGAAATCGAGGAAAGAGTTGAGAATATTATGGATATGGTGCAGAAGATGGCTTTTACAGAAGGTTACATTTATGCAATTGCAACACTGGAAGAAGGATTAACAAATATGGTATAATATATTTGGAAGAAAAGATGTTTGGAGGTTATTATGGATCATGGAAAAACACAAAGAGTTCTTTCTATTTATACCAGATTGACAGGGGGCTATCTGATTAACAAGGCAGAGGAAGCGCAAAATTATGGTGTAAATGAGAGAACAATCCAGAGAGATATTGATGATATCAGAGATTTTATGGAATCGGAGACCGAGAATACAGGGATTATCAATTACGTGCCATATAATCGCGTGGATAAGGGATTCCATATGGAACAGGTTGATCAGCCGAAGCTGACAAATGGAGAAATTCTTGCAATTTGTAAAATATTGCTTGACAGCAGGGCTTTTCCCAAAGGAGAAATGTCAGACATCTTAGATAAGCTGATTTCCTACTGCGTTTCAGAACAGAATCAAAAGCAGGTAACAGAATTGATAAGAAACGAGGAATTTCATTATGTGGAGCCAAGGCATAAAACAAATTTTTTGGATACCATGTGGGAGATTGGACAGGCAATCAGAAATTGCCAATACATAGAAATGGATTATTTTAGGATGAAAGACAAAACTGTGGTAAAGCGGAAGGTAAAACCGGTTGCAATCATGTTTTCCGAGTATTATTTTTATCTGACGGCGTTTATTGAGGACAAAGAGGTTTTGAAAGATTTTGATGTCCTAAATGATTCTTTTCCCACCATCTACCGGATCGATCGCATCAAAGATCTGCGTGTTTTAGAGGAAAAGTTCCATATCCCCTACAGCAGTCGGTTTGAAGAAGGAGAGTTTCGAAAAAGAGTCCAGTTTATGTATGGCGGAAAGTTGCAGAGGATAAAATTCAAATATTTTGGCAATGATATTGACGCTGTTTTGGATAGGCTTCCTACAGCAAAAATTTTAAAAGAGGAGGAGGGCGTTTATACGTTCAGCGCCGAGGTTTTTGGCAAAGGGGTTGACATGTGGCTCAGAAGTCAGGAAGAAATGGTAGAACTTTTATGACAAACAGATAAAAAGGAAGAAACGGAGGAAAAAATGGAAAAAATAGTACAGGCCCTAGAAGAAATTCAAGAGATGAACAATGTGTATGGAATTTCAAATGATTTAGCCAGTAAGACATTGGATGAGATGAAATATGCGAAGGTATGCACGCCTGTCATCGGAAAGTTCAGTTCCGGTAAGAGTGCATTGGTAAATACGATTTTAGGATACAACGGAAAACTGTTAAAGGAAAATATTACCCCGGAAACTGCAGTTCCTGCGGAAATTGTTTATTCTGAAGCTGAGGAATCTGTCATTGTCTTAGAAAATGATGGCCAGAGCAAGGAAATATCCCTGGGAGAGTTCAGAGATTATGAGGCGGATGCTTCAAAAGTAAAGAGCATGCGCCTCAATTTGAGCAACAGTTTCCTGGAGGAAATTCCAGATGTGATGCTGGTAGATATGCCTGGTTTCGAGTCGGGGTATGAAGTTCACAATAAAGCGATTGATAATTATCTCCCTCAAAGCCTGGCTTATATAATAGCATTTCCAGCAGACGATATGATTGTAAGAAGCAGCGTTGGGAATATATTGCGGGAATTGTGCCTGAACGATATGCCGCTTTGCGTTGTAATTACCAAATATGACAAACGTAATGATGAATTTGAGATGACCTTCCAGAAAATGAAAGAAAGTCTGAAACGCTACGTGGGGGAACGCAGTATTCATTATTGCCGTACCAGCAGTTTTGAAGGAGAGGTTGAGGAGTTGGAGGAATTCCTGAAAGAAATTCAGAAGGAATCACAGCAAATTTTGGCAGGGAAATTTGCAGGCGCTGCCAAAACAATCATAGAAAATACAGAAAATTACCTGAAAACTCTCCTTGCAAACAGCCAGTTATCGGAATCGGAACTGGCAGAACAGGAAGAGAAGCTGCAGAGACAATTACAGGGGATGGAAACGAAATTTTCCAGGGAACAGGGAGATTTTCAACTGGAAATTTCTTCCTGTGTACAGGAAATCCAGGATGACGTGCAGCGTGCCATGGAAGCAGAAGAATCCACCCTGATTACCATGGCCATGAATAACCAGAGCATCAACGAACATTTGAACAATGTTGTCCGCAGGGCAGTGACCGTAAGCGTGAAAAAAAGATTTCTTTCGAAAGTGGAAAAATATCTGAAAAGAGTTGCCAAATGCATGAACGAGGAATCTTTCGGGGACGTTCATATTTCTTTTCATTATGATACGAAAAATCTGGGACAAGGCATTACCTCATCCGTTGTGGCAGTGGCAGCAGGCATTTTGCTGGGGCTGCCGATTTTAGGGGTAGTGGCGGCAATTGCCATGAAGTTCTTTGGGAACAGGAAGCGGGAAGAGGCGAAGCAGGAAATCAGGAGGAAACTGCAAAGCGAAGTGTTTCCAGAAGTGCTGTCTGAAGTAGGAAGCGGGATAGAGGCGGCAATTACAGAACAGATGAAACTTGTCAATACGTCTATTGAAGAGGAGATTAAGACTCAGCGAGAAACCATAGAAAAAGCAATGTCAGATGTCCGGGAACAGATAGAAGATGAGAATACCAGAAAAGAAGGGCTTGTCGCTGACATAGAAAGGGATTTAGAGAGGATAGGTGGACTCAAAGATGGCTTATGATGAAGAAACATATGAAAAACTGGTGGGTAATTTCCAGTTATTGTGTAATATTATCCGGCAGAAATCCGAGGGGGAGCAGTTAAAGGTTGATTTATCCAGAATTGAGGAAATGATTCAGAAAAAGATACCAGACACATTGAAGGAAAATGCCCCGGAAGATTTTTATGAATTATACATAAACTTTAAATCGGAGTATGAAAAATTCAGGGATTTTATTTTGTATGATAAATTGATTGGCAAAAATATTATTGCGCTGGGCGGCGGTTTTTCCAGCGGCAAGTCCAGTTTCTTAAACGCGTTAATGGGGAAACGGGTGCTTCCTGCGGATATCGACCCTTCCACATCAGTTCCTACCTATATTGTGAGTGGGGAGAAGCACGAGGTGTTAGGAATTAATGTGTTTGATGCAAAAGTGCAGATGCAGCCCAAAGATATTCGGAAAATTGCCCATGGATTCGGGGAACTGGAGGATGAAGAGGAAGAAAAGGTGGCAGATGCGGTTACCCTTGGACATGTACTAGAGAATATCTTTTTTTCCACCCCATTACATAAATACAGCACTGACGCTTAAAAATTTTTCGTAAAAAAACCTCCCATTTTATGGGGAGATGCGAGATAATAGAATTAACAACCAAACTATTTTTTCGCACACCCATAAAAGAGAGGAGG
>CAJTFX010000045.1 GCA_910575555.1 Lachnospiraceae bacterium
GTGAAAAGTAAAAAAGAAAAAAGCAGGGCACAGGGATTTTATGGTTCAAAATAGGAACGTATTGACAGTTTAGTCTATAAGATTGAATCCAAGCTGCCCTAAGAGAGCAAATATTAATTTAAGCGTCAGAGCTGCAAGAACCATTTTTCTGGTTGTTGCAGGGCCCGGAATCTAGTATAATGAAAGATAAGGATCAAGGATAAGAATGACAGGATAAAAACGAGAGGATAAAAATTATGAAACAGTTGGTACAAGGGATTAAGGATGGCAGTCCCATCGGCATCGGATATTTTTCCGTGTCTTTTACCTTTGGCCTGGCAGCGGTGTCCGGAGGCCTGCACTGGTGGGAGGCGCTTTTAATGTCCATGATGAATCTGACTTCTGCCGGGCAGTTTGCGGGACTTACCGTGATAACGGCGGCGGGGACTTATATTGAAATAGCAATTTCCCAGTTTGTGATAAATCTCAGGTATGCTTTGATGAGCATTTCCCTGTCCCAGAAAGTGGACAGCCGGTTTCGGGCAGGAAAGAAGATGGTTCTCGGTTTTGCCGTTACCGACGAAATTTTTGCCGTAGCAATGAGCCGCAGAGGAGAAGTGAGCAGCCGGTATTTTCTGGGACTTGCAGCGCTGCCTTATCTGGGATGGACTTCGGGAACACTTGCCGGGGCGGTGCTTGGCAATATTCTGCCGCAAAGCGTAAGCGACGCCCTGGGACTGGCCATTTACGGAATGTTTATTGCGATTGTGGTTCCTGAGATGAAGAAAGACCGGAATATTCTAAAAATGGTAATTCTGGCGGTTTTTATGAGCTGCTGTATTTTTTACATTCCGCTGTTTGGACATATTTCACAGGGATTTGCCATTATTATCTGCGCAGTGGCCGCTTCCGCAGCAGGGGCAGTTTTCTTTCCGATAGAAACAGAGGAGCCAGAACCGGAGCCGGAAGGTAAGAAACGGATAAAACCGGCAGACTCACAGGAAAGAGAAGCCGGAAGGATACAGGAGGGCAAACAATGAAATCGGGAAATTTCTGGATTTATTTACTGGTTATGTTCGGGGTGACTTATCTGATCCGCGTACTGCCGTTTGTGATTTTCCACAGGAAAATTGAAAATAAAACAATACGTTCTTTTCTGGCCTATATTCCCTATACGGTATTGGGAGCCATGACGGTTCCGGCCGTGTTCTATGCAACCGGTTCCCTTGTCACAGCCTGCGCAGGAGTGGCGGCGGCGCTGTTTGCCGCTTATCGGGGAAAAGGGCTGTTTACGGTTGCCGTCTGTGCCAGTTTGACGGCTTTTGCAGTGGGGATGGCGCTGCAGGCAGCGGGCATGTGAAATGATACTTGATTGTTGACAGTTTAATGGCTGCTGCCGTTTATTTGCACTCAGACGGGATTTTTGCCGGATGACGGAAAGAAAATCCTGTTCTCAATAAAAAAGAAAAAGGAGGAACAGACTATGTCAAATATACCAACACCGCATATTGAAGCCAAAGCAGGCGATTTTGCAAAAACTGTACTAATGCCGGGGGACCCTCTGCGGGCAAAATACATTGCCGAGACTTATCTTGAGCAGGTAAGATGCGTAAACCAGGTACGGGGAATGCTCGGATACACAGGATTGTATAAGGGAAAAGAATTGTCCGTAATGGGCTCCGGCATGGGAATGCCCTCAATTGGAATTTATTCTTATGAACTGTTTCATTTTTATGATGTGGACAATATTATCAGAGTGGGTTCTGCCGGCGCCCTGTTGGATGATGTCAATGTGATGGACGTGGTGATCGGAATGGGAGCTTCCATTGTGTCCGATTATCCGGATCAGTTTGACTGTCCGGGCCATTTGGCGCCGCTGGCGGATTATCACCTCTTAAGCGCGGCAGTGGAAAGCGCTAAGGAGTTGGGAACTCCGGTCAGAGTGGGAAACATTCTGTCGGAGGATGCATTTTACACAGACCGGCCCAACAGTAAAGACTGTTTCCGGAAAATGGGTGTGCTGGCAGTGGAAATGGAGAGCGGCGCACTTTATCTTAATGCTGCAAGGGCAGGAAAGAGGGCGCTCTGCATTCTGACGGTTTCCGATCATATCTACAAGCCGGAGCAGCTCACCTCAGAACAAAGGCAGACCGGATTCGGCAAAATGATTGAGATTGCATTGGAAACGGCTCATCGGGTGTAAAGTCAGGGGGATGTTTCAGCTAAATGGACGCGTCATTACTTTTTAAGCGTCCTGAATTGGAATTTCAATCTGTACAATGTAATCTTCCATCTGCTCAATGACATTTTCATT
Source organism: Lachnospiraceae bacterium (assembly GCA_910575555.1). GTDB lineage: Bacteria > Bacillota > Clostridia > Lachnospirales > Lachnospiraceae > Petralouisia. Next base: position 2,294 of record CAJTFX010000045.1, read on the forward strand.
GATTCCCATTTCATAAGAATAACCGGACAGTGTCAGACGATGTTTTTTGGCGTAATCAAAAATCTCCTGATACCGTCCGGGAATCTGTTCCCAGTTTCCCTTGTGAAAAGCCCTCAGATAATTTCCGCCCGGCTGAATATGCAGCTCCTTTTGCCGGGTCAGAGAGGGAATTTCAATGAACAGTCTGCAGTAATCGTCGTAATTGCCCTTCTGCAGACTGGAAACCGGAATCATTGAACCGTAAGAGGCGTCGTGAAGCCGGCCGAGACGGTATTTTTCGGTTGCGGCCGTGATCAGCTCCACTTCCTGTTCAAAGGAAGTTTCTTTGTCGATATCCACCGTAACAAGACAGCGTTCCTGCTTGTTCACAATGGTGATTTCTGATAAATCCATTGTCAGCAGCGTAACCATGTTCTGGCGGTAATTGCACAAAGTTTTGCGGACGGCCTGCATATGGAGAAGTTTTTGATCCAGTTCGGCGATTTTTTCTTCCAATAGATTTTTCAGGCTTAAGGCAGAACGGTTTTCCATAAACTGCTGTATTTCCCGGATGGACACGTCTAATTCCCGCAGCAGCAGAATGGTTTCCAAAAGGGGGCTTTGACGGTAATTGTAACAACGGTATCCGTTTTCAGGGTTGATGGCGGCAGGTTTAAAAAGGCCGGTTTCATCGTACCACATTAAAGTTTTTTTATTGATTCCATGCATGGCCGCAAACTGGCCGATGGTGAGAAGCTTTTCTTTTTCATTCATGTTTCAATCTCCTGATTTTGTCCAGTCTTTGAAATCTATATCGGCAGTAACCACAGGAAGCTTCACCTGGAATATTTATTACTCCGTCGGTTAAATAGTGTCAAATGAGAAGTTTTTTTCAATGCGGATTGACATTTCCTTAAAGTTAGTATATACTAACTTTAAATGATAACCATTCTCATAATAGACAGGAGGAGTTCAGCATGGGAACAGTTCTGGTGGGAGCAGTTGTGTTGGCAATTGCCGTATGCGCAGGAATCAGCATATATAAAGATAAAAAAGCAGGAAGGTGCAGCGGATGCAGCGGGTGTAACGGAAGCTGTTTTGCCTGCCGTAAACAGGAAAGGGACGGGTAGAAGCACGTCTCTTTCAATGTTCCTTTATAGGAAATTCCAATTTGAACTTTCCACCGTGAGTACAGACATACACGGCTTCGCCAAAAAAGGGGTCACCGCAATTACTCATTTTATCTACGTTTTCTACGCTTCCGAAGCGAACAGAAATAAACTCCCAAAAAATTCAGGAAATCTTAATAAATTACTCAACCCCATTCCCCAAAGATGTGGTAATATTTATCATGAGGAGGGACCCAGCTTAAAAAAGAACAATTATTCAAAGAGAAGAAAGCTGGGAGGAGTCCTGATGATTCATCAAAAGGAGAAACCTAGCTGAATAAAGAAGAATTATTCAAAGAGAAGAAAGCTGGGAGGAGTCCTGATGCTTATCATGAGGAGGGACCCAGCCCCAAAAAGAACAGTTATTCAAAGAGAAGAAAGCTGGGAGGAGTCCTGATGATTCATCATAAAAATCCTGATGATTCATCATAACCCCCCCAATGATTCATCACAAACCCCACAGGAGGTCAACCATGCACAACAACCATAAAAAAAGAAAACACACCCGTCTTTTATCCGCCACCATCATCCTGATTGGAGTCGCCGGAGCCCTTTTTCTCGGCCGCGACGCAATTCTGCAGAAGGTCAGGACGACAGCCGCCACCGAGATCGGAAAGAAGCTCTTAGAACAGCAAATCGGCGCAACCGTCAATATCAACGGCCAGGAAATAGAAGTTTCTGATGTTATGAATCAAATGGACGAAGAAGATGTAGAAAAAGTATCGCAGATTGCAGAGAAATATATTTCACCGGAAAATATCAGGCAGGCGGCTGGCATGGCAGCCAGCGGAGATGTGGAAGGATTGAAATCACTGGCGGAGGGCCAGCTTACGGAAGAAGATAAAAATGAGCTGATGGGGCTTTATGAAAAATACAAAGACCAGATCCCCAACCAGCTTCCATAATGCTGTGGGAGGTAGATTTTTATGAAAAGAAGAAATAAAATCTATCTGTATCTGACGGCAGTTCTGATTGCTGTTTATCTGGGCCTGGTGACCCTTCTCTATCTGTCTGAATGCTCCAACAGCAGCGCAACGATCCGGACGTTCGGCGATGCATTCTGGTATTCACTGGTTACATTGACAACGGTAGGATATGGAGATTTAACGCCGGTAACGCCGCTGGGACATGCAGTGGGAGTGGTGTTTCTCTTACTGTCCGCCGGCATTATTGTGACATTATTCGGCGCAGTGCTGTCCTTTGTGACCAGTGAAGGGCTGCCGTTTCTCATGCTTGGATTTCAGCGGAAGAAAAACTGGTATTATTTTGCAGATTACGGCGCGGAATCCAATACGCTGGCTGTAAATATCTATAAAGAAGATCCGGACGCCGTGATTATCTACGGGGAAAAAAGAGAGGAGCAGATGGAGTTTCCGGATTATCCCTGTCTGTTTCTCAGCGCTTCTCCGGCCCGGATTGTGGCCTGCAAGAAAAATACCGGCGCAAAATGCAAGATTTTTCTGATGAAAGAAAATGATATCGGCGTGAACAGCCGCGCCATTGATTTACATAAACTGCCGGTGGAGGTCTATGCAAGAACCACAAACGGGCAGGATCACCTTTCCGGAAATATCAATTTTTTTCACAGCTATGACTGCTGCGCCAGGCAGTACTGGCGTTCCAAGCCCATATGCAGCCATGAAAATACAATAGTAATTATAGGATTTGGAAATTATGGGCGGTGTATTCTGGAACGGGCAATACTGACCAATGTTATTTCCGTGAAACAGCATGTGGCTTACCACATTTTCGGAGATTCCAAAGAATTTCTCGCCATGCACAGACATCTGCAGGAAATGTTTTCTCTGGGGGAAACGTCGGATTCCAGAGATTCCCTGATTTTTCATGATGCCTTCTGGGAGGCGCATCAGGAAGTTCTGAAACAGGCAGACCGGATCATTATCTGTACAGACGATGAGCCGGAGGGGTGGAGTATTTTCTGGAGACTGAACAGATATTACAAATTCCGGGGACAGATTGATCTGCACAGCAACCGGAAAGCGCCCGGCGTGTCTTATTTCGGCACCAATGAAGAGATTTACACGCCAAATCAGATTATGCGCACGGAACTGAACCGGGCGGCAATTATGATTAATGAGATTTTCTGCCGATCTGTCGCTTATCCCACACTCAGGTGGGAGGAACTGGACGATTTTCACCGGGAATCCAAAATAGCGGCTGCGGATCATATTTTAATGAAAATCCGTGTTCTTTTAGAGGATGAAACAATAACGGAACTTACCGCCGCTACAGTGAAAAAAGCGTACCAGAAATATTGCGAGGCCAAAACATCGGAATCCATGCAGGATATGCTCCGCAAACTGGATCATATGCGGTGGCTGCGGTTTTACACCTTTTACAACTGGAGTTACGGGCCTGTGCGGGATGACGGCGCAAGGCAGCATCCCATGCTTTGCCCTTATGCAGAGCTTACCCCGGAGCAAAAAGTGGAGCGGGACGCTTCCTGGGAGCTTCTGGGCCGTATTTTTGCGGAGCTTTAAGTATGTTTCAACAGATAGCCATTAAAAAATCAATGATGCTTACGGCCCGGTTCAGAAGATTACTGCTGTAAGCATAGAAAATGGCAGGGCGCAGGCTGCTTTTAGGCTCAGAAATTCTTTCTCCTTGCCAAACAACCATTGAAATGCTACAATAGTAAAAATGGCGGACAGCCTGCACTTTGAAAAGAACTACTGGCATTCCCTAAGGAGAGAGCTTCCGTTTGGAGCCGGATGGAGTGTCAGATACAGGAGGAAAAAATGGGCAATATTATGGATAAGCTGCCAAAGCAGAATAAGACAAAAGAACAGGACCCGGAGCGGGAAAAAATCTTAAGCAGAATGCAGCAGGATGATTTTCTGCTGAAGCAGATTGACGAATTCAGAGAAAAAGCGAAACAGCTTCAAAGCATCCTGGTAACCAAAGAAAATAAGGCAGATGAGCTTCAGGAAGTGGTGGAAGAACGGGAAGAGCAGGCCAGGAAGCTTCAGGGCGAGCTGGAGGTTCAGCAGCAGGAAGCAGATTTGCTTGTGAAAAGCGTACAGAAACAGATTGATACCATAATTTCCAGATTTGATGAACAAATCAAAACGATGGATCATCTTATAAATCGTGAGATTCAGACATTGGATGAAAAGATTTCTGCAAGAACGGATGAGATGGGCAGTAATTTGCAGGAATTGTCAGAGCATACGGAACGGGTTTTGCAGGATGTGACAGGCACAGTGGACAACCGGGTTCAGGATATGTCAGAGAACGTGGAACGGGCGCTGCAGGATGTGACAGGAACCGTAGATCACAGAATCCAGGATATGACGGAGAACGTAGAGCAGAATCTGCAGGAGGTATCCGGAACCGTAGACCGCTCGCTGCAGAATGTTTCTGAGACGGTAGATCAGAAAATGGAGGATGTTACCGGAGCAGTGGAGTTCAGGCTGCAGAATATGACGGAGACCGTAGACCAGAAAATGGGAGAAGTATCCCATACTGTGGACAGCAGAATGGAAGAGCTGTCGTTATCAGTGGGAAAGAATATGAAGAATGTCTCCGAACTGGTAGGCCAGAAAATGCATGACATGCATGCGGTAGTTGATCTGAGAATGCAGAATGTTTCAGAAGCTGTAGACCAGAAGCTTCAGAGTTTTCCGGCTGTTGTGGAGAAGAAGTCTGATGAGCAGACGGATGCGTTAAAAGCATTGCTGTCAGAACTTTCAAATAAATTAAAGGATACCGGCGCAGAAATCTTAAAAACGGCGGAGAGCTCCAGAACGGAAACCGGAGGAAAACTGGAAACCGTCCAGAGCGAAACAGCGCATATCACCGGGAAACTGGATACTGTACACAGCGAAACCGGAAAGCTTTCAGAAAAACTGGAAGAAGTAAGGAATGGCCTGGAAGAAGTGGCCGAGCTTACCCAAAGCGGAGTTTCTGAGAAATTAGATCTGGTAAAAGCCGAGATTAATGAAAAAGTCCATAATGAAAATGTAAAATGTTACCGAAATATACAGACGTTAACAGAAGAACTCCGGCGGGAGATTGAGACCGTAGAGATGGACGGAAGGCGCAGTATGAAGATGATGAAGGGCTGTTTTCGGGCCGTGATTGTGCTGGCTGCTGTCAATCTTGTGGGAATTTTGGGAATCGCAGGCCATCTGTTTGGTATTTTTTAGACAGCGAAACTGCAGAACGGGCAGCAAACAGGCAGCTGCAAGAAGAATAAACAGAGTGTTAGAGGGAATTGAATGGAAAAGGAAAAGAGCGTATGGGTGATTGGGCATAAGAATCCTGACACAGATTCCATCTGTGCAGCCATAGCTTATGCAGAATTAAAAAATAAAATAGGAAAAGGCAGATATGAAGCCAGGCGCGCCGGTCAGATCAACGAAGAGAGCAAGTATGTACTGGAGCATTTTGGGATTCCTTCTCCGGCGTATGTGGCCGATGTGGGAGCCCAGGTAAAGGATATTGAGATCCGCAAAACTACCGGTATCAGCAGTAATCTTTCCCTGAAAACAGCCTGGGAGACGATGAAAGCCCAGAATGTGGTTACCCTGCCCATTACAAGCGGAACCGGGCTTTTGGAAGGTCTGATTATCACAGGAGACATTGCCACTTCCTACATGGATGTATATGACAACCGGATTCTGGCGAAGGCAAGAACCCAGTATAAGAATATTGCAGAAACCCTGGAAGGGGAAGTGCTTACCGGGAATGCCCATGGATATTTTATCAAAGGCAAGGTAGTGGCAGCCACGGAAAGCCCGGAACTGATGGAAGAATATATTGAAGACGACGATATGGTGATTCTGGGCAACCGGTATGAGGTGCAGCTTTGCGCCATTGAGATGAATGCAAGCTGTATTATTGTCTGTTCGGACGCCAAAGTGTCCAAAACAATTCTGAGACTGGCAGAGGACAGAGGGTGCGTGATTATCACCACTCCTTATGATACCTATACAGTGGCAAGGCTGATTAACCAGAGTATGCCTGTGAAATATTTCATGCGGCGGGAGAATCTGGTGACCTTTGAAACCGAGGAATATGTAGATGATGTAAGAGAGATTATGTCCAAAGAGCGGCACAGGGATTTTCCGGTGCTTGACGAGGAAGGAAAATACGTGGGAATGATTTCCCGCAGAAATTTGCTGAATATGAAGCGGAAGCAGATTATTCTGGTGGATCACAATGAAAAGACCCAGGCGGTAGACGGTGTGGACGGAGCAGAGATTCTGGAAATCATCGATCATCACAGGTTAGGAAGCCTGGAGACGATTTCTCCTGTATTTTTCCGGAATCAGCCCCTGGGGTGCACCTCTACGATTATTTATCAGATGTATCAGGAGCAGGGTGTGGATATTCTTCCAAATATTGCAGGGCTTTTATGCTCCGCAATTATTTCAGATACTTTGATGTTCCGTTCTCCCACCTGTACCCAGATGGACAGGCAGGCAGCGGAGGCCTTAGCAGAACTGGCCGGAATTACCATTGAAGATCATGCCAAGAAGATGTTTCAGGCAGGCAGCAATTTCGGGGCTAAGTCTGCGGAAGAAATATTATTTCAGGATTTCAAAACCTTTTCTGCCGAGAAAGAGGAATTCGGCGTAGGACAGCTCAGCGCCATGAGCGAGGAAGAGCTGCAGGTAGTGAAGAAGAAATTAATGCCCTATATTGAACAGGTGCGCGGCGAACGGAACCTGGATATGGTTTATGTGATGCTGACAAATATTCTGGAGGAAAGTTCTGAATTGATTTTTGTGGGAGAGTCAGCCAAAGAAGCTGCGGAGCGGGCGTTTCACGGCCATGCTAAAGACCGGGGAGACAGTCTCTGGTTAGAAGGGGTAGTGTCCAGGAAGAAACAGTTAATTCCTGCGCTGATGCTTGCCCTTCAGGAGAAATAATATGTCCGGGAACAGGAAGAAACCAGGGAATCATCAGAAAAACAGAAGAGCGAAGGCTGTGAAAAGCAGCGGAATACATAGAAATCCGAACCAAAAGAGTTCCAGCAAAAAAGCGTTGGAGCAAAAATATTCCAAACAGGAATGGAAACCGGGAAATATGGTGTATCCTGTGCCGGCTGTGCTTGTGACCGTAAGGGACAGGGCGGGAAAGGATAATATTATTACAGTGGCATGGACGGGAACCATATGCACGAATCCTCCTATGGTATACATTTCGGTAAGGCCGGAACGGCATTCTTATCATATGATAAAAGAGACGGGGGAGTTTGTGATTAATCTGACCACCAGAGAGCTTGTATTTGCTACAGATTACTGCGGGGTGAAGTCAGGCAGAGAGATCGATAAGTTTCAGGAGCTGCATTTGACGAGACAGGCAGCATCTAAGGTTTTGGCGCCCCTGATTGAGGAAAGTCCGGTGAATATTGAGTGTGTGGTGACAGAATGCCTCGAGCTGGGTTCTCACCATATGTTTCTGGCAGAAGTAAAGGCTGTCCACATATCGGAATCCTATCTGGATGCGAAAGGCGCATTCCATTTGGATCAGGCGGAACCTATTGTGTATTCTCACGGAGAATATTTTGGTTTGTCTCAGGTTCTTGGAACTTTTGGATACAGTATCAAGAAAAAATAGAAAGGGAGTGTTAATTTGGAACATTCATCATTATTATTTGAAAATATGAAATTCTGTTCAATATGCCGGGGTGCTCTTCCGTTGGATTACGAAGATGAATTATGCCCTGCATGCAAAGAAAATCAGTTGTTTTCTCAGGTGAAAGATTATATTCGTTCCAAAGACGTAACAGAATATCAGGTGGCAGATCATTTTGATATTCCCCGCAGACTGGTGAAAAGATGGATTACAGAGGGGAGAATCGAGTATAAGGAGGAGGAAAAACGTCTGGATACCCTGCACTGTTCCAACTGCGGAGTTCCCATTACGTTCGGACATCTTTGCCAGAAATGTTATCGGGAACAGAATAATCTGGAGAGGGCGGGATTTGCAACTTTTCAGGAGGATTCTGCAACAGACAACAAGATGCGTTACCTGGAGAAAGGCGATTCTTCCAAGTAGCAGTAAAGTTCTGAAAATACAGGCAACAGGAGAGTACAGAAGTGTTCAGAATAGTAATTTGCGATGATGAGGATACTCTGATTGGGGAGTTACAAGGGAAGCTTCAGCAATATGCTGCCGAAACCGGCAGGGAATTCTGCTTTTTTATCTATCATGACGGCAGCGAACTATTGCAGGAATACAGGCCGGAGTATGATTTGATTTTTATGGATATTAAAATGGAAAAATTAAACGGCCTGAAAACCGCTGAGGAAATCCGGAAAATGGACAGCAGCGTGGGACTTATTTTTCTCACTTCTTTGAAACAATATGTGTGGAAGGGATATGAATACCGCGCCGTCAATTATTTGTTAAAACCTGTAAAATACGGTGTGCTGAAAATGGAGCTGGACCGTTATTTTGAGCATTATCAGGGAAAAGAAGAACCCTATTTGAGCTTTGTCAATGACAGAGGCAGATATAAAGCATTGTATAAAGACATCAGTTATGCAGAGACAGACAAGCGGAATGTGATGCTGCATTTCGAAGGGCAGAACCAGATAATTTATAAAAATATGAAGGAGGTATCTGCCCTTCTCTGCGCCCGGCGCCAGTTTGTGCAGTGCCATCAGAGTTTTGTGGTAAATATGGCTTTTGTGAAGGGAGTGGAAGGGTTAGAAATTATTTTAAATACCGGAGAGCGTCTTCCAGTCAGCCAACCCAGACGGAAAGAATTTATGATGAAAATGACGGAGTACTGGGGGGATATGCTGTGATATATTTGTTTCGATTTGGATCTTTTACGTTTACAGTGACATATCTGATTTTGTTTCTGTGGCTGCTGCATATTTTTATTCCCCTGCGGAAGCATCTTGCGGTCCGCATTCTGGCTCTGTACTTATCCGGTTACATTTCCAATGTGATTATCTACACCCATGATCTTGCGAACATTCTGCTGTCTCTTTTGGGGCTGATGCTCTTTCTGGCTGTGTTTCATCAGGGAAAGCTGATGGAGAAACTGACGGCTGTTTTTATTTTTTATCCCATTTTAATTTCCATTAACTTTCTGATGTATGATGTGTCCGGTAAGATTTTTTTTGCGGTGGTAAATCCTCCTGCCGAATATGAGGCCTGGACCGACTCCATCCGTCTGGCAGAGGCAGGTATCTATACAACGGCCTGTCTGGCGCGTCTATTGTTTTGGATTGGTATTTATTATTTTTTAAGAAAGCCTATCCGGGAGATTCGCCTGAATCTGACAGCAAACATGTGGCTGATTGTGGATTCCATGATTCTGGCATCCACCGTTGGGTGTTTTACGGCAATTTATTTTACCACAGGAGATTCCACAGTGATTTATCCATTGTGCGGGGCCTGTATTTTTTCCTCACTGGGAAGCGTCTGCCTTGTGTCCTATATGAGCAGCGCCATGCAGAGCGCCTATCAGCTTAAAGCTCTTAAGATGCAGCAGGAATATTATCAGGACAAAATGAAAGAAGAAGAGCGGGTCCGGGCCATTTACCATGACATGAAAAATCATCTTCTGGTACTGGAAAACAGCCGGGAGTCGGAGACTGCCAGACAGATGGCAGGCAAGCTTCGTTCGCAGATTGCCGATTATGAGAATTATGTTCACACTGGAAACGAGTTTCTGGACGTTATTCTTAAGGATAAGGCAGAAAAGGCCAGGGAAAAGCAGATTGATTTCTCAGCGGCAGTGGAGTTTCACGGAATTGATTTTATAGAGCCGTTAGACTTAAGCACTTTATTCGGCAATGGAATTGACAATGCCATGGAAGCCAGTGAGAAACTGCCCAGGGAGCAGAGGACGATTCTGCTGAAGGCAGGCAGACTGCAGAACTTTGTGTCGGTGCTCATTGAGAACTGCTGTATGCCCCAAGCCGGAGAAAAGAACCGGCGCACTTCCAAGCCGGATGAATTTCTGCACGGCTTCGGCATTTCCAATATGCAGAAAACAGCGGAAAAATATGGCGGTCAGCTGACGGCCCGAAGGGAAAATGAGAAATTTATTCTGAAAATTTTAATACCGGTGCCATAGAATGGGCAATACTGGATGTTGTCCCTATCCCAATTTCATAATTTCCAATGTATTAGAATTTGCGGCGTAGATGTTAGAATCTGCGCCGCTTATTGTATATTTTTTCAGATGGGGTAAGATGGATTCAGATGACGGGCGGTAAGCTCCGGATGTCTGATAAGAACAGCCATCCCCTGGAAAGCAGCGGATGAAGATTACAGGAGGACGATTATGATTTTGAAAACATCTCATTTAAAAAAATATTACGGCAGAGAGGAAAGCCTGGTGAAAGCATTGGATGATGTAAATCTGACAGTGGAAAAAGGACAGTTTGCAGCGATTATCGGAACTTCCGGCAGCGGAAAATCTACGCTGCTGAATCTCTTAGGCGGACTGGATCATCCCACTTCCGGCGGCGTGGAAGTGGAAGGGAAGAATATTGGAGAGATGACAGAAGAACAGCTTACAGTGTTTAGAAGGAAGCGGATTGGGTTTATTTTCCAGAATTACAACCTGATTCCCTATCTGACGGCATACGAAAATATTGTGCTGCCGGTCCGGTTGGACGGAAAACGGGAGGACCGGAAATTTCTGGAAGAGGCGGTGCATTTTCTGGAATTGGAAGAAAAGCTTTCCAATTATCCCAGTCATCTTTCCGGCGGACAGCAGCAGCGGGTGGCAATTGCCAGGGCCCTGGTTTCTAAGCCGGCCATTATTCTGGCAGATGAACCCACCGGAAATCTGGACAGCCGCACAAGCGATAAGGTCATTGATCTGCTGAAAATGACCAGTGAAAAATTTCATCAGACCATTGTGATGATTACCCACAATCCTGAGATTGCCCAGAAGGCGGATGTGAAAATCCGGATTGAAGATGGAAAAATCTGCGTATAAGAAGTATTTCAGCAAAATGCGGAGATTGGCATAAGATTTTCAAAGAAGAGAGGAAAAGAGAAATGAAAGACAGAAAAACGGCAGGGAAAATGATCGCGTCCATGGCAAAAGAAAGCCTGAGGGCAAGCCGTATGCGGAATATTTTTGTTACAATTACCATTGTACTGGCTTCAGCGCTGCTTTCGGCAATTCTGATGTTTGCATCGGGCCAGAAACAGAAAACAGAGAATGAACTTTCCCACAGGCAGCAGGCAGGCTACTATAACCTGACCGGGCAGCAGGTGGAAATTTTGAAAAATGAGGAGCGGATCGAAACTCAGATTCAGGTAAAGACCGGGGTGCTTACAGAACTGGACGGATATGACGTAATGCCTTTTTATGTGAACCAGTTATCTGACAAAATCCGCATCGGAGAACTGGAGAGCGGAAGAATGCCTCAGACGGAGCAGGAAATTGCAGTTCCAAAAGGGCTGCTTCAAAAGATGGGGGCGGACCTTAAGCCCGGCAGTGAAGTGACCTTTCCTTTTTATGATGGAAATACCGAACGTTTTACCGTATCCGGCATTTTAAAAGGGTCGGAAGAAGCAAAACAGTTTTCCATATTTTTTTCAGAGGATTATGCAAAAAAAGGCAGTCAGTTAAAAGATGCGCCTTACGAAGTGTATGCAAGATTTAAGGACGCCGAAGCTATGTCTGCCGGGGAATGCAGAGAGCTGATGTATTCCATTGGCGCGGCAGCGGGAATTGAGCGGAAAAATGTAAATCCCTCCAAAGCCTTTCTGGACTCACGTTCTATAAATATGCAGTCTTTGATCCTTTACGGACTGGTGGGCTTTGTGATTCTTTTAGCCAGTGTTCTTGTGGTTTACGGCGTGTTTTACCTTTCCGTCATTGGAAGAATCCATCAGTTCGGGCAGCTTCGCACCATCGGCATGACGAAAAAGCAGATAAGAAAATTTGTTTCTCTGGAGGGCAGGATGCTGTTTGTGCGTTCAGCGCCCATTGGAATTGTGATTGGCGCGGCTGCGGGATATTTTATGGTACCGGATGGATTTCATCCGGGAAATACTTTAAAGGTGATGGTTCTGGTGTCAGCGTCTGTCTATCTAATCACCATCAGCTCTGTCCGCAAGCCGGCTCGGATTGCCGCAGCCGTTTCTCCCATGGAGGCGCTGCGCTATATGCCCAAGGACACAATGAAAAAATCCTCGAATCCGAAATTGTGCCGAAGCCTTACGCCTCTGGGGCTTGGCAGAATGAATTTTTCCAGAAACAGAAAAAAAACAGTTCTTACCATGGTGTCTCTGGGACTGGGCGGAATTCTGTTTATGACGGCGGCGGCCTATATGTCCTCTTATGATAAAGAGCAGTATGCAAGACAGGGATACTTTGCAGAGGCGGAGTTTAACATATGTTATGCGGCGTCAGCCATTGAACTGAATCAATATGGAATCAGCGGCATGCAGGTTGAGGAGCCCATGGATGAGAGTCTGATCCGGGAATTATCCTCCTGGGACGGGGTGAAACAGGTGAAGGAGATTAAAAATTTCGGGCTCAGATTTGATTATCCCAAAAGAGATGAATATGGCTCCAATAATTATGCCGCCCCCATAACGGACAAAGAAATCAGAGAAATCGGCGCCTATCTGGAAGAGGGAAGCGCAGATTACGGCAAATTGATGAGCGGCGATTACATTCTTACGTTGGATAATGCCCTGGTGGAAGAAATTTACGGTTGGAAATTTGAACCGGGAGAAAAGGTTGTGTTCCATTATTATGACGGCAGCAAAATGGCGGAGAAAGAGGTCACGATTCTGGGCTGCTTAAGCAGACAGTACATTTTGGAGCAAAATGGGTGCGAAGGCTGGTTTTTAATGCCGGAGCAGGCAATTTTAAAGCTGCGGTCTGCCGGGAGTATAAATTCGAACCTTCTGGTTTCTGTAAACCCGGAGAAAGAAACAGCCGTAGGGGAAAAACTGGAGGAGCTGATTGGGGAAATCCCGGGGCTGAGTCTGGAGACTCTGGCAGAGCGCAGGCTTGTCTATAAACAGAACGCAGAGCGGATGTTTGGGGCCATCAGCGGCCTGGCCATTTTCATTATGATGTTCAGCATTCTGAGCATGATGAATACATTGATTACCAATATTGTAACCCGCAGACAGGAGCTTGCCATGCTGGAATCCATCGGCATGGGCAAAGGGCAGATCCGAAGCATGGTTTTAGGGGAAAGTATGCTTCTGGTGCTGATAACCCTGGGAATTACCATGACTGCAGGCAGTCTCTGCGGATACGCTTTATGTCATTTGCTGTATCAAAACGGCGCATTTTATATGGCATTCCGGTTTCCCGTCGGGGCGTCCCTTGCTTACGCAGCTGTGCTGGCTCTGGTGCCGCTTCTGATTGCCCTTGTGTCTTTGCAGAGTTTTTCGAAAGAATCACTGGTGGAACGGCTGCGGGGCGCAGAAAATTAAAGGGAGGAAATTATGCCTTTCGAGGAACCTTCGAGAATTACCATGCCGGCCATTCAAAGCCTCCTTCTGGTGTCCCCTGATATGGTGGGCCGGTTGGTTAACCGGGTGCGGGCTTCTGAGAAAAGAGAACTGCATATTCCTGCGGAGGCAATTCTTCCCCGGGGGTATGCGCAGTACCTGCTCTGGGTTCTGGAAGCAAACTCCTGCCAGGAGCCCTTTGACAACCGGCAAAAAAATCAGTTCAGAGAACCGTCAGTCTGCGGCCAGGGCAATCAAGAGCTTAAAGAAAAGCAGGGAGCCGGAATACGCTCCGTGTACTGCCGGGTAGCCGGGCAGATAGAAACCCTAGAAGTCAATCAGCAGAAATGCTTTGACAGCGTAGATTTGTCCGCATATCCCTGGAACCCGCAGTTTAACCTGAATACAAGCCAGGTGTTTTACCAGCTGGCAAGGGAAAGGCGCCTGTTTGCTTATATACAGGAATCTATTTACGGGACGGAGGAAATAATGCTCTGCTGATGATTCGGCATTGCTTTGGATATGTAGTTTTGGCTGCCATGTCATTATACTGTATGTTTTTCTTCCGCATAAACCGCTGCCGATTAGTAAGCTCTTTTACGCATGTTTGAGTATTTTCCTGTATCATTGTCCGGATTTTATTGCCGCAGGACAGGGCAAAGCATCCATTGTGTTTTGCCCAAAACTTTTCCCTCCAGACTATTTTGCTTTTTGTTTTTTCAAAACTATTCCACATACAATTACCGCTGCAAAAAAGATAAAGATTAGATACCATAGATTTTCAAAACAAAATCCATGATCCAACATCAATCGGTATCCCCAGGAGGCCGGGAAAATTAGTCCTATCGTTTCCAGAAAATCGGGTAGAAGCTCAATGGGAAACATAATTCCCGAAAGCATAATAGAGGGCAAAAACAATAATTGCGCTGTCATCGTCAGTTTCGCTTGATTTTTTACCGTCAATCCTAAAACACTCCCAATGCTTAACGACACAATCATGTATATCGCAAGTGCAAGAAAGAAAAACGGAAGTTGTATCGGCAAAGCTGCTTCAAACAGAACAGGGGCAAGCAGCGCGATCACAACACAGGTAATCATCAGATGAACAAATGCTGAAAGGAACATTGTAATAAGCCCTAAACAGATAGGTACTCCGTTTGCTTTATAAACTTTTTTTATGTCGCTTCCATAAGTTTCCACCAACGACGGCGGTAATCCGATAAATGCCCCCATTGAAACACTCATTATAATCATAGATTGTATCAGTGTACTTCTCATTTTGGGCATAACGGAAGTAAAAATACCGCCCATAAGAAGAAAGAAAATAAGCGGAACGATATAGCAGGTAACTAAGAGGGACTTACTTCGTATATCCAATTTCCACTGTAAGACTGCACCATATAAAAAACCATTCATTCTGTTTCCCTCCTTGCCATTTCGATAAAATGTTGTTCCAGTGTACCGCGGTCAACTTTAATATCCAAAATATGAATTTCTTTTTGCTTCAAATCATGAAGCAGGGAAATCAGAGTATCTTCAATATTATCTGTTTCAAAAACGCTGTTCCCCTGCTGCGTTTTGATATGGATAAAATACTTTTTCCCAATCTTATCAGTCAGTTCTGCCGCTGTGCCGCAAAAGGCAATATTCCCATGCTTCAAAATTGCAATGCGGTCACATAAGCTTTCCACTTCTGCCATATCGTGACTTGCCAAAACAATCGTTTTCCCTTGTGATTTGAGTTTGCGAATTTGCTGGTGAAGTGAAACCCTGCCCAGGGCATCAAGCCCTGCAGTGGGCTCATCGAGAAAAATAATATCAGGATTACCGATAAGCGCAAGAGCAAGATGTAATCGCCTTTTTTGTCCTGTGGATAGTTGAATGTACTGTTTTTTCTCAATTTCGTTTATGTCAAGAGCGTTAATCATCATGAAATCAATCTTTGCTCTGTTCCATTTTGCAAATAATCTGACAGCCTCCATCGGTTTGATATGGGCAGGTAAAGAGGATGATTGCAGCTGAATCCCCATTTTCCCCTTTACTGTAATTGTACCGCTGTCATATTTTCTCAAATTCTCAATGCATTCAAGGGCTGTGGTTTTTCCTGCGCCGTTTACACCCAGCAGAGCGAAAGTTTCTCCTTTTTCAATGTCAAAATCAAGTCCGCCAAGAACAATGTTGCTGCCATAGCTTTTCTTTAATCCACGAACTTGTATTGCACTGTTCATCATTCCACCTCCTCAAAGGGATTTTCTCCAAGTCTTGAAAAGTAGATTTGCAACGCCGGCTCTAAATAGCCGTTTACAATTTTTTGTCTTTCTTCCCAGGCATTTGAAGCGGTATCAATGTTTCCGACTTCCATTAATTTCGGAAGCATACTCATATCGCCGTTCGTAAATTCCGTGATCAATTCCCAATACTCTTTTACAGCCCGTTGGCATTTTTCACTTTCAGGGGATACGTTTGCCTTTTGAAGTTCTATCATTTCATCGCTCAAACAGTTAAATCT
The DNA here is from genome assembly GCA_910575555.1 of Lachnospiraceae bacterium. Lineage (GTDB taxonomy): Bacteria > Bacillota > Clostridia > Lachnospirales > Lachnospiraceae > Petralouisia. The sequence goes on from CAJTFX010000045.1 coordinate 18,380, forward strand.
ATCCATAAAATTCAAACCGCTTTCCTTATCAAACCGATTACGGATATGGTCAAGCGTATCGTCATCAAACCGCTTAATGAGATAGTAAGAGTCATTTTTCATATGCAGATTCACAATAATATCTGCATACTTCTTAAAATTGACTGTCTGCATTTGCAGCACTTCTTCTTTTAACTGTTCAATTGCTGTCAAAGAAGCGGTTAGTTGTTCTATTTTCTCACGTATGCTGTCTGCCTGTTCGGTAAGGGCGGTTGCCACATCAGAGGGTGTTTCTAAAGAAATTAAGCGATGCTTTATATCATCCAAAGAAAATCCCAATGATTTCAAAGATATAATTTGATGAAGCATAACCAAGTCTTTATTTGTATAAAGCCTGCGTCCTCCTTCACTCTCTGCCGAAGGGGATAACAAGCCTTCCTTGTCATAGTATTGCAATGTACGGACCGTAACTCCTATTTTCTTTGCAGCCTCGCCAACTGTCATGAACCCAGGGGGGATGCTTCTGTGTTTTGCCATAATTGTCTGCCTCCTGTTATGTATTATAAATCATTACGCCGCGTCACAAACAAGACCTTTTTCAAAAAATTTTCATCCGTATTAAAAAAGTATACTGCACCCGCCGTTTCGAGGTAGAATTTTCCTACTTTCAGTGGACATATTCCGGTTCCATATTCCAGATGGATTGCCGTTTTACAGGAACCATGCTATGATAAAAAACACTGTCAGGAGCTAAGAGAACCGATAGTTCTGTCCGTATATAAAACGTTCTTTGTAATATGAGAGCGTGTTTGAAAAATGCGTTCTGGCAGATGTATTCAAAGAAAGGGGTTCTATCAATGTTAAAACAGCAATATTCTTCCATAAATCAAATCCTTCTGACCGTCCAGGAGAAACTGAAAAATTATCCTGAAATCGTTCAAATCTTTCAAAATTGTTATACCGATACGCTGGAACGAACCGTAAAAATCATGTCTGACGGCACAACCTACGTGATTACCGGGGATATTCCTGCCATGTGGCTGCGGGACTCTGCCGCGCAGCTTCGGCCTTACCTGCCTGCAGCGAAAAATGATCCGGCGCTGACAAAGCTGCTGACCGGACTGTCCAGACGCCAGTTTCAGTACATTTTAATTGATCCTTACGCCAATGCATTTAATGAGGAGGAGAACGGTCATTGCTGGGAACGGGACATCACAGGGCAAAACGGCTGGGTCTGGGAGCGGAAATATGAGACGGACTCTCTGTGTTATCCCTTGCAGTTTGCCTATCTGATTTGGAAAAATACGGGCTGCACGTACCATTTTGACACACTTTTCCGGAAAGGGGCAAAAGAGATTTTAAAGGTTTTTTGTACCGAGCAAAGCCATGAGGAAGCATCTTCCTATCGTTTTATCCGGCAGAATACATACTTTACCGATACTTTGTCCAGAGAGGGAAAAGGCCCGTTGGTGAAATCCGGGATTGGCATGACCTGGTCGGGGTTCCGTCCCAGTGACGATGGCTGCACTTACGGTTATCTGGTGCCTTCCAACATGTTTGCGGCGGTAGTTCTGGGGTATCTGGAAGAAATCGCAGGCAGTGTTTTAAAAGACCGGGAGCTTCAGAGAGAAGCGGCAGGAGTAAAAGAAAAGATTTTTGAAGGGATTGAGACTTATGGAATTACAAAGACAGAGGAATTCGGGGAAGTGTATGCCTATGAAACCGACGGATACGGCCAGTTCTGCCTGATGGATGATGCAAATGTTCCGAACCTGCTGTCCATGGAATATCTGGGATACAGGGGGAAAAAAGAAGAAGTTGCCAGACAGACCAGGCGAATGATTTTAAGCGAGGCAAATCCTTATTATTATGTCGGCAGTAAAGCAAGGGGCATTGGAAGCTCCCATACGCCCATCAACCATATCTGGCCCATTGCCCTGGCGATGGAAGGACTTACCGCCAGGACGCAAGAGAAGAAACTTGAGATGCTCTGCATGCTTGCCGAAACCGACGGGGGGACAGGGGCGATGCATGAAAGCTTTCATGTAAATAATGATAAGCAGTATACCAGAGAATGGTTTTCCTGGGCCAATGCCATGTTCAGTGAACTGGTACTGGATTACTGCGGTTATCCCATACTGCGCTGACAGCGGTTTTATGTTTCGGGCGTTTTCAGCCGGAGTAATATTTCACAGAAATGCCGGCCGGTTTGTGCGTCAAAGGGCTTTTTTGCTTTCGTGGGTCTTTAAGTGTAAAAATCCCTGTTTTCACCTCCCCTGTTTTATGATAAAATAACATTCAAAGAACACGATACGGAAAGGAGAGCATAATATGAACCAGGGATTTATCGAACAGGAGGCCAGAGCCGCAGGCAGAAGGAACCGGAGGCTTTTTCTGCTGCTGCTGTTTGTGTATGTCTGTATAATGACGGTTTTAGTTGTTGTTTTAAAAGATGCCATTGACCTTGCGGACAGCCGCAGCCGAACACTGGTGGTCTGCTTCTTTATTTTTTCAGGGCTGATGCTGATTTTTACAGTGATAGGACTGATCGGTTCTCTGCGGGGCAGGGCAGATGGAAAAATCTTAATCCTGCCCTTTGAGGAGGATACGAAAAAGGCAGTTGGGGAGCGGATAGACCGGGAGGTCCGGGAAGGAAACATCCAGGTGTTTGAATATATGGAGAAATTTAAAGAGGGAGAAGAGCCCTGGGGAGACCGGGTGATGCTTTTGCCGTCCTACCTGCTTCTTATGAACAGTATGGGCAAAATCATTGCCATTCCCAGAGAAAAGATTTACTGGATTTGCGCCCAGGCAGGCATTCAGGGCCGTTCTTCTTACCGGGTTCGTCTGTTGGTATTTACCGAAAAGAAAATTTTTGACCATATGACGGCAATTGACATCGGGCATGTGGAAGAACTTGCGGACAAATTGTATCAATACATACCCAATGTATTCTGTGAGTACGATACTTTTTCGCTGTCTTATGAATTGGAGAAGCTTTTTGCAAAAGACCGTGAGAAGTTTCTGAAATTCTATGAAGAGGAAAAGAGAAAGCATGGAAATTTTATAAAAAGTTAATTGCAATACTCTGAATGGATGTATAAAATAGAAACAAAGAGAGAATTCTTTTCTCACATAGTAATCATTAAAAATTCTTACTGAATCACAGGGAGGTGTTTCTATGGCAACTTCAAGCATTACAAAGAATTTTGTCATATCAGGCCAAAAACAGGTGGAAAAGTTTGCGGATGCAATCGAAGCGTCTGCCAACGACAAAACCCCTCGTGTTCCAATCAATGTAACCTATCTGCAGGGAGCGGACGAAATAGCAAAGTTTATGAATACAAGGAAGAACATGGATGCAGCCAGTGAATAATTTTATAATATTGAATATTCGTGAATATTTAAGGGATGATAACAGGAAACTTGGAGAGAATAAACTGTATCAGCTTCTTTCTGAGTTTTCATGTCCTTTGAATCTGGATGTTGAGCGTTTTCTGAAACGGCAGTCCATTGAATTTGCGAAAAAGCATCAGGCGGTTACATATTTAGTTTTATCATCAGAAGATGCAGAGCTGTTAGGGTATTTTTCTATTACGATAAAACCACTTGTAGTAAAAGCGTCGCCATTCAGTAATACGGTAAAACGAAAACTTGCAAGATTTAGCGAGATAGAACAGGGAGAACAGACCTATAATCTGGCTGCATATCTGATAGCGCAGCTTGGAAAAAATGATAATAGCAGGGGAAGGAACAGAATAACGGGAAAAGAATTGTTGGAAGCGGCAATCAGGCAAATTCAGGTTATGCAGTATCAGGCTGGCGGCATGGTGGTGTTTGTAGAGACAGATAATAATGAGAAATTGCTTTCATTTTATGAGGGATACGGCTTTAAACAGTTTGACACAAGGCAAGCCGCGCCGAAAGAAACCAGTTCTCATAAACTTGTTCAATTGCTGCGTTTACTTTAGAATTCAAATTATAACAAAGACAAGCCAAACCGATAAACTTTTGAGAAATCACTGTTTACCGGTTTGTTTTTTACTGAAATTTTTCTGCTGAAATTTGTACACCAAATATAGAATCTTTTGAATTGAGCAAATGCCGCCGTCGTGATAGGATAAGACTATACAAAGCAGAAGGAACGTAACAGAATTGGAGGAAAACACTATGTTTTTGACAGACCGAAAATTAGAGCGGCGCATCCAGGAATTAGAACCGTACCGCTACAGGGATATTATCCCTATGAAATATTTTGATGCCGCAGAGGATCATCAGGGTGTGGTAAATCCGCAGTTTCCAGCATTCCCGGGCAGCGGCAGCGCATCCGGCAAAGAATGGGAAACCATAGAAACAGGAGACACCTGGAAAGGAAGAGACAGGTATCTCTGGCTGCATAAAGAACTTATAATTCCAGATGAATGGAAGGAAAAGAAAATCGTCGGCATTTTTGACTTTGGAAATACCGGAGCAGGCAATAACTCCGGATTTGAGTCCATGCTCTATGTGAACGGCAGCATGTACCAGGGCGTGGACGTGAACCATAAAGAAGTATTTCTGGACAGCAGCCTGTGCGGAACTTCTGTAAACCTTATGTTCCGCCTGTGGTCAGGGTTGGAAGGCGGCGGAGCGCCCAAGGAGCAGGAACATAAGATTGCCCGGGCAGATCTGGCCTGGCTGGATGAAAAAGCAGATGATTTTCACTATCTGGCTTCTATGGTCTGGCAGACCATTCAGATACTTGAGGAAGGCAATCCTGTGCAGCATGAACTGCGCAAAGCTTTAGACAGTGCCTGTCACTGCATTGACTGGTCATCTCCGGGCAGCGAATTGTTTTATGAATCGCTTCATCAGGCCGATGACTGTCTGAATGAAAGTATTGACGGAATGGACAAAAATTCCCTGATCAATGTCTACTGTGTGGGGCATACCCATATTGACGTGGCCTGGCTGTGGCGGTTAAAGCACACCAGGGAAAAATGCTCCCGTTCTTTTTCCACCGTATTCCGGCTGATGGAGCTGTATCCGGAATATATTTTCCTTCAGACTCAGCCTCAGTTGTATGAATATATGAAACAGGAATTTCCGGATATTTATGAGAATATCCAAAAGAAGGTGAAAGAAGGGCGCTGGGAAGTGGACGGCGGCATGTGGGTGGAAGCAGACTGCAATCTGACAAGCGGGGAATCCCTTACACGGCAGATCCTGATTGGAAGCAAGTTTATCAAAGATGAATTTGGCAGGGAAGTGGAATATCTGTGGCTTCCCGATGTGTTCGGATATTCCTGGGCGCTGCCTCAGATTTTGAAAAAAGCGGGAATACATACCTTTATGACCACCAAAATCAGCTGGAACCAGTATAACCGGATGCCCCACGACACCTTCTGGTGGAAGGGAATTGACGGAAGCGAGATTCTGACCCACTTTATCACTACGCCGGAGCCCTGGAATGAGCCGGGTTCCTGGTTTTACACCTACAATGGAAAACTGCTTCCTTCTACGGTAAAGGGCGTATGGGATCAGTACAGTGAGAAGCAGATGAACCGGGATTTGCTGATTTCCTTCGGGTTCGGCGACGGGGGCGGCGGCGTAAACCGGGATATGCTGGAATACCGCAGAAGGATGGATAAGATTCCGGGGCTTCCCAATCTGAAAATATCCACGGCAGGCGAGTACTTTAAAAAATTGCATCGTACGGTGGAGGATACGGATCAGTATGTACATACCTGGGATGGGGAATTGTATCTGGAGTATCACCGTGGTACCTATACCAGTCAGGGCTACAATAAGCGTATGAACCGGAAAATGGAGCTGCTCTACCGAAGGGCGGAAGGACTTACCGTAATGGCCGCTTTGCAGAAAGGCAGCCTGGCAGAAGGAAAGCAGGAAGAACTGACCAGAGGATGGAAACATATTCTGACCAACCAGTTCCACGACATTATTCCCGGCTCCTCCATTCATGAAGTGTATGAAGATGCCAGAAAAGATTATGGCCTGATTGAAAAGATTGCCAGAAATGTGGAAAAAGACGCCCATGAGGCAATTCTGGAACAGAAAGAGCATGTCTATACCGTGTTCAATGCTTCCGGATGGGAGTTGGATCAGGTGGTAACCGTTCCGGAAACCTCTGACGGCATTTTCAGGGACAGCGCCGGAAACGTGCTTGTTTCCCAAAAAGGCCAGGGATGCACTTATGTGGAAGTGAAAAAAGTTCCGTCCCTGGGCACCCGGACCATTGTATTTGAGTCACAGAAGCAGGATGTTCCGAAAGCAGTATTTTCTGTTCACGGCAGGGAAATAGATACGCCGTTTTATCAGATGACCATCAATCAGTACGGACAGATTGCAAAGCTGTTTGATAAAACTTACGGTCGGAATGTGCTGCCAGAGGGGCAGCGGGGAAATGTGCTGCAGGTCTTTGAGGATAAGCCCTTGGATAACGATGCCTGGGACATTGATATTTTTTATCAGGAAAAAATGCGTGAAATCACAGAGCTTACTGTTTTTGAAATTACAGAGATGGGGCCCCTTACCATGCGCATCCATATGGAGTGGGAGTACATGAATTCCAATATCCGGCAGGATATGATTCTCTACAGCAGAAGCCGCAGAATTGATTTCTGCACAAATGTGGATTTTCATGAGCAGCATCAGCTTTTAAAAGCGGCATTTCCGGTGGATATCCGCGCCACTTACGGAACTTATGACGTGCAGTACGGCAATGTGAGACGGCCCAACCACTGGAACACAAGCTGGGATCAGGCTAAATTTGAGACAGTGGCTCACCGGTGGGCGGATTTATCCGAGCGCAATTACGGAGTCAGCCTGTTAAATGACTGCAAATACGGGCATGACATCAAGGATAATGTAATGCGGATTTCCCTGCTTCGGGCAGGAACACAGCCGGATCATCTGCAGGATCAGGGAGAGCATACCTTCACCTACGCATTGCTTCCACACAAAGGAGATTTTGTGGAAGGCGCTGTGGTGCAGGAGGCCTTCGCCTTAAATGAGCCCATGGAAACTGTTTCCGGAAAGAGCCTGCTGCCGTATGAAAGCTTCCTGTCCTTCGACAATGACCAGGTGGAGTTGGATGCGGTGAAGCAGTCAGAAGACGGAAAATATCTTGTGCTCCGGTTCCATGAATTTGCAGGCTCCAGACAGGAAACGTCAGTAAAGCTTGGCGTGCCATGGAAAGCCTGGGCGGAAGGAGATTTGCGTGAACGTCCTCTGTGCGGCTTTACCGGAGACGGGATTCATGTAACGCTTCACGCATATGAGATTAAAACCATATTGGTGGAAATTCAGTAATCTGTCAGACAGCTTCCTGTGAAACAGGCGCAAAGATACAGCTTGAAGGTCTGGTTTGCAGGAAGCGGCGGTCAAAGGAAAAGGAGGCGCCTTCCTATGGGAGAATTTTTCCGTATTGAAAAAGTACTGGGATTTTGTGAAAAAGTATGTTATTTTGTTATTATAAATCTGTTGTTTGTGATTTCAAATCTTCCGGTTCTGCTGTTTTTGCTGTTTGTCGGCGCAGGACAGATACGGGAATGCCTTCCATTGTTCCTGCTGTGCCTGCTTCCCATGGCTCCGGCCCTTTCAGCAGTAATGTATGCCATGAACCGTTTGATTCACGGAACGGAGACGAGAGGATTTGCGGATTATAAGAAAGGCTACTGTTCGGATTTTCTGCAGAAAATCGAACTTGGGGCCGGGCAGCTTCTGGTAATTTTAATCTGTTGGACGAATATTGAATTTTTTACCCTGCAGATTCGGATTCTGCCCCTTGCAATTATATTTATCCTGCTGTTTGCAGGAGCTCTGCTTGTTACGCCTAATCTGTATCTTCTGGTCAGCCGGTATGAAATGGGAAATGCGCAGATTGTCAAAACAGCGGTAACTCTGCTGATTGCAAGACCCGGCGCCACTTTGGGGAACCTTGCCGCGTTTGCAGTGCTTCTTGCGGCATTTGAGATTTCAGCGGGGACTACCGTGCTGTTTATGGGCAGCGTTTACGGATTTCTGATTATGTTTATGAATCAGAGTATTATGCAGAAGTTAGAAAGTAAAAATTAAAAAGACAATCAGGGAATGCAAAATTTGCATTTCCTTTTTGTGGTTTTAAAGAGGGACAGAATGGAAATTAGAACGTCAGGACAGCTGTACAGAAAATTATTCTGTATAGATACGATTATTTTATGCTGCGTGGTGTTGGCCATGATGGTTTATTTTTTTACCAGTATGAGAAACCGTTTTCTGGAGCAAAATCTGGATTATATGGGAATGATGCGCGAATCGGCGGATTCCTATCTGGAGGAAACCTCGGATATTGCGGAATATATGCATGAGGATTTGTATAAATCAGACATGGAACTGAATGACGCGCTGCACTGTCTGACAGATGGGCCGGCAGATTATCAGCAGTACCGTCTGGATACCTACTATGAGAGTAAAATCAGAGAGTATAAGGGAATCGAAACGTTTTTTAAAGACGGGTTTCAGGCGTATCAGAGTTTAAGCATAATTATGCTTTACAGTTATGAGCGGGGTGTGGTGACAGAGTATACCAGGGATGGAAAAAGCCATAAAAGATACGGGGACAAGGTTTTTCTGCAGCGTCTGGAACAGGGAGACCTGGTGGAGGAGGACTGTTTTTTCTATCTGAAGGAAATCAGAGATCCGGTCAATATGCAGGTGAGAGGATGTATGCTCCTTGGTTTTGATAGCAGCAAATTTGAGAGCATCCGCAGATACTATTCCAAAGCAGAGCTGACGGTTTACAATGATGCGGGAACCAGGGTGTTTGATTCCAATGGGAAATATAAGATCAGTGAAATTATGAAGGCGGAAAAGACCGGAGCGCTGGAAAATTTTCTGGGGGCTTATGTGGAGCAGACCCAGACCGGAAGATACCATACCATCAGCTATCTGAAGAAAAGCAGGGCCTCTGCGGTTCCAACGCCTGTGATTCTGATGATTCTCTTAGTGGGGCTTGGGACCCTGGCTCTGGGCGAAACGTTTGTAAGGTATCACCTGAAGCGTCTGGAAAAAAGGCTGGACCGGATTCTGGATGGAATGACGAAGGTTATGGAGGGAGATTTGAAGGTGCGTATTCCTTCCGACAGAAACGGAGATGAACTGGATGTGATCTCTACCTATTTCAATGAAATGTGCATTAATCTGGAGGAACATATCAACAAGCGGTATCTGGCGGAAATTGAACAGAAAAATGCGGAGATGGCGGCTCTTCAAAATCAGATTAACCCTCATTTTCTCTACAATACCCTGGAAGCCGTGCGCATGAAGGCCATCTGCAACGGCGACCGGGAGGTAGGGAAAATGCTTTACAGCCTGGCAGTGACTTTCCGGGCGCAGTTGAAAGAGGCGGATGTGATTACGCTGGCTCAGGAGCTTCATTACAGTAAAAAATATATGGAGCTTTTTGAATTCCGTTATCCGGGACAGTTTGAGACGATTCTGGAGTGCCCCGAGGAATATCTGCAGATTCCGGTGATTAAATTTGTGCTGCAGCCCATTATTGAGAATTATTTTATCCATGGGATACGGATGAAGGAGAAGGATAATTTCATTCGGATTTCCGTGGAACGGGGGAAAGAGGTCAGAATTGTGGTGGAGGATAATGGAAACGGAATGGAAGAAAAGGTGTTAGCGGCAAAAAACCGGGAGCTGGCAGAAGATTTTATGGAAACAAGGGCATCCATTGGAGTTGCAAATGTAAACCGCAGGCTGAAAGCCGTGTACGGAAAGGAATACGGAATTCATATGGAGGCCAGGCCGGGCGGAGGACTGAGGGTGATTCTCAGGTTTCAGCCGCAGGAAGAGGGCGCTCCATCCAGTCAGTAATCAGACTGTAGCAGCCTGAAAGGCTAAGGGAGTTGTGTATTGGACAGGTAGTGTCAAATAATCTATGAAAAAACCGAGTTAAAAGAAAAGGCTCGAAAGAACCTTGAAAATTGCAGATATTAGTGGTTTTAAGACCTTGAGGCGTTGCCCCAAACCCCACAAGGGACTCGTCCCTTGACCCATTAGCGGGCTCTGCCCGCACCCGTCCCCGCCTGATGGCAGGAAAAGGGCGCAGTCGCCCCTTTTCTGCTGGACAGGATTATCCGTGAGCCTTATGTCAATAGACTTTCGCGGCATATCCTCGCAGTCGGCACGGCCGCCTGCTGTGGTATT
>CAJTFX010000046.1 GCA_910575555.1 Lachnospiraceae bacterium
AGAAGAAAGACCGCATTTTCACAGTGACAAAGAGTTACCTCCATCACGAGATGGACAGGGGCGCAAAAGCCGCAGGGGTGAAACGCATACGGATTCACGATTTGCGGCATAGCCACGCTTCGCTGCTTGTGGAATTGGGCTTTACGCCTTTGGAGATTGCGGAGCGGTTAGGGCATGAGAAGATTGAAACCACACTCAACACGTATTCACATTTATATCCGAACAAACAGGCGCAGCTTGCTGACCGCCTGGACGGGGAATTTACAAAGGAGGGCAGGGGACTATGAGCGGGGTACACAAATATCCAACCATCAGCTTCAGGGTTTCTCCCAGGCAGAGGGAGGAGATTGAAGCAAAAATCCTGGCAAGCGGGCTTTCCAAAAAAGATTATTTTATCCGTTCCTGCATTTATAACCGTGTCTGCGTGGTTGGGAAGAAGGAAGTGATATATAAGCTGGTGCAGGAATTAGAAACAATGCAGACAACCATCAAAGAAGTTGCAGGACAATTAGAACAGGGAAAGACAGATATTTCAGCGAAGGGGCTAGAGGATATGAAGCATGATTTCTTGGATATGCTCAAAGCAATCCTCTGGATGCTGGACGGCGCAAAATACCTCTGGGAAAACCAGCAGGAAAATGGAAACGCCCCTGGCGACTGACAGGGGCGTCCCGACATAACAAAAGGCAGAGCCGATTGTTTATGTAACCCGCAATTACACTATAACAAAGGCTCTGCTGAAATTCAACAAAATGATTCAGTGGAGGATAGGGATGGAAGAAAAGAGAGAAAAGAACTACCGTTTGATAAATATGGAGGATGTGGAAACAAGGGACGTAAGCTGGCTCTGGTATCCATATATCCCGTATGGAAAGATAACCATAGTGCAGGGCGACCCAGGAGAGGGCAAGACAACCTTTATCCTGCATCTTGCAGCATTGTTGACAAAAGGGGAAGCTCTGCCATGTGAGGAAGATTTAAGGCATAGAGAGCCGGTCAATGTGATTTACCAGAATGCAGAGGACAGCCTGGAGGACACCATAAAACCACGGCTAGTCCATGCAGGGGCAGACTGTAGCAAAGTATTAGTAATTGATGAAAGCATTGACAGCCTGTGTATGACGGATGTAAGGCTTGTCCGTGCGATAAAGGAAACTGGGGCAAAGATGGTGATTTTAGACCCGATACAAGCCTATCTGGGCGCAGGTGTGGACATGCATCGGGCGAATGAAATCAGACCTGTGTTAAAGCAGCTTGGGAACATTGCCGAAGAATATGGCTGCGCCATTATCCTTATCGGTCATATGAACAAGGCAAGCGGAAGCAAGTCAACCTACCGTGGGTTAGGCTCCATAGATTTCCAGGCGACTGCAAGGAGCGTTCTTGTAGTCGGCAGGATAAAGGGCAATGCGTCTTTGCGTGTCATAGCCCACGATAAGAGCAGCCTTGCCCCAGAGGGGCAGTCGATAGCGTTTTGCATGGATAAAGACAATGGATTCACATGGCAGGGGGAATATGAAATTTCCGTGGAAGAATTATTGTCTGGGGATGCCAGGGGGCAGAAAACAAAGGATGCAAAGTCGTTCCTTTCGGAAATGCTGGCGGATGGGCAGCTATCCTGCAATGAAATCATGAAAGCGGCAAAGGACAGGGGCATCCGAAACAAAACGCTTTGGAACGCCAAAAAGGACATGAATATTGATAGTGTGAAAGTAGGAAATCAATGGTACTGGACTTTGTAGTAAGGGAAGATAGAAAGATTACCTTTTCTAAAGACAGGGTAATCTTGCCGCCTTGAATTGGAAGCGTGGCGATAACACGGCGGCATAAACCGCCTACCGTCCGTAGGGCAGAAAGGTTTTTGTTCCATTTCGGTAGGTGCAAAACAGACGTCCCCAGGACGTCTTGCCCCCGGCAGGGCGCAAAACCTGCTTGCAGGTTGCATTTTTGATGGGCTTGCCTGTCGAAAGTGCCTTTGCGTTTACTCTTGACAAGAGTAACAGAACTTATTATGTGCCTGGCGGCACAAAAAATAACAGATATTACTCCAGCGGTTAAATATTACAGTTTTTACTTGTCTAAATTTCCATCTGCCACGTTGTCATCAATCGTTGTAACCCTCGCTACAACTCATTCTTCCGCCTTGCAGATGAAAATTTATCCTGCGTAAAATTCTGCGATATTTAACCGCCGGAGTAATAAAAAGAAAGGGGAAAGTAATTTATTTGGAGAGGACGATTAGCGGTATGATGGGGAAAGGCTCTGTCAAACACAACACAAGAGCCTTTACAGCAAAAAATGTAGATAGGGAACGGAGCAGGGAAAACGTGGAGTTCTGCCATTCGGATATAAAAGAGGTATACCAGCAGCTTTTTCGTGAAGCATTGGAGCGGTATAACGCAAGGCAGAAACGGAGTGACCGTAAGATAGAAAATTACTATGAGAAGATACGCCAGGGCAAACAGGAAAAACTGTTTCATGAGGTGATCTTCCAGATTGGCAATAAGGATGACATGAACGCCAAAGACTGGCAAGGGCAGGTTGCAAAGGATATCCTGGTGGAGTTTATGGCGGATTTCCAGGGAAGGAACCCAAACCTCCATGTATTTTCGGCGCATCTGCACATGGACGAGGAAACGCCACATTTGCATATAGACTTTGTCCCTTTTATCCGTAACAGTAAGCGGGGGCTGGACACAAGAGTATCGTTAAAAGGCGCATTAGCAAAACAGGGATTCCAAGGCGGCACAAGAGGGGCTACGGAATGGAACCAATGGATAGAAGCGGAGAAACAGGAGCTATCAAAAGTTATGGAAAAGTATGGCATACGGTGGAAGAAACTGGGGACGCACAGGAAACATTTGTCCGTGTTGGACTATGAAAAGCAGGAAAGGGCAAAGGAAGTAGCGGAACTGGATAAACAGATAGAAAAGTCTGAAACTGCGCTCCATAGCGTAAAAAAACTGGTGGACAACCGACTGGAACGCGCGGAAAACTTGGCGCAAATCAACGAAAATCTAAGAAAATCCAATGACAGGCTGCACACGGACAATTCTAAGCTGGAAAATGTCTATACAGAAGCGGAGCAGCGCCATTCATCCCTGTCCGAGAAAAACAGGCTCTTACAAGCAGAAAATGAAAATCTGCGGGATAAAAATGCAAAATTGCAGTCTGGCAACAGCGATTTGGAGAAGCGGAGGGAACAGCTTCAGGAGGAACTATGTTTGATAGCAGATGTTCAAGCCAGGATGGAATTAGAGGTTCAGTCGTTTGAAAGGGAGTAGCGATGGCAGCTTCCAGAGCCAGGAGCGTTCACCAGTGCAAAATCCTACTGTGAAAATACAGTAAAGCCTTTGGTTATCAAATTAAAAGAACTTGTCAAAAGCCTGATAACCAGTTGCGCCAGCCTTGCGGAACAGGTTAGGAGTTTGACGGATAAAGTAAAACAACAGGCACTGGATATTGACTGGTACAAAGGGAAGCTGCTGGAACAGGCGAACATTGCAGAGAAATTCCAGGAACAAGCAGCCGACTTGGAACGTGTGAAGCTGTATGCCGGGGCGGACAAGGTGCAGGAGATGGTTGAAGCCATAAAGACAATTGAAAGGCTGGACAGAGAGCAGAAACGCATACAGAGAAGCTATGACAACAGACATTACAGATAAGGAGATAAATTGGAAGATGGAAAAGGTAAAAGGATTGGAAAAATATATTACTGGGGAAAATGGCATAGGATATACCCTTGGGGAAGATGGTCTCTATTACCCTGATTTAAAACTGCCAGAGGAAGGGCAATACAATATCGGCAAATATGGTCTGATGCGGTGGGAATATCTGAAAACCTGCCGCAGATGGGAATATATTAGGATGTTGCTGGCAGGGGAACTTCATAGGCATCTGCATGAGGTTGACGAGGAATGCCACGAGAGGATAGAATTATTGGCGGGGCAGATGAAAACCAGTGCAGGAATTACAGAAGAATTGAAATCAACGGATTTTATGCAGTGGATTGGACTTGTAAATAATGTGAGGAACGCAGCAGAGGAAATTGTGCTGAAAGAGTTGGTGTATGTATAAGAATTAGAAAAGTTTGTTTTGGGGAATACTTGATTTTCCTGGCATATTGTTCTCGGATGGTGCAAGAAGGGGCATTAAAAAAAGTGCCCCTATGCTTCATCAGGATTGCCTTTGATGTGCTGGCAAATATCCTCAACTTCACAATCCAGTATTTCACAAAGGCGGTCAAGGGTAATCGTCTTTATCACCTTATTTTTTCTCAGGCGGTGAAGCTGTGCTTCGTTTACATGGTAATCTTTAATAAGTGAATATTGTGAAATCCCCTTTTTCTTCATGGTTTCCCACAAACGGTCATATACAATCATAGTCGTTCCTTTCTGGAAAGTATATAACTATTATTCCATGAGATTCAGAAATATAACATTGTACGTGTACGAACAATGTTTGCGCAAAAAAAAATAAAGGTATATAATTTTAAATTTAAAATATACCTTTACTCTTTGGGTTCATCTTTTACATATTGGCAAATATCTTCCACGTTACAATCCAGGATTTTGCATAAACGGTCGATCGTGACTGTTTTTATGACGCTGTTTTTTCTAAAACGGTCTAGCTGTGATTCATTTATGTTGTAGTCGTGAATAAGTGAATATTGTGAAATCCCCTTTTTTTCCATAGTTTTCCACAATCTGTCATACACTATCATTTTTTCGCCCCTTTCTATTGATTTATTTTCATTATTGCATTAAAATAGGTGAAACAACATTGTTCGTGTAAGAACAATAAAAACAAATGTTTTGTTTCAATAGAGAGGAAAAATGATGGATATTGAAAGTTTTGTTTCCATGCTGTTAAAAAGCATGAGAAAGACAGGTCTGCCTATCGCAGAAGTAGAACAGTTACATGAGAACAAATGGTTGTTTGGGATAGAAATGTCTGATAAAAGTGAGTTTTTGCTTAAAATTGGGAAGCGGGATGCCGAACAAGAAGCATATTTAATGGGATTAGATGAAACGAATAGTAAAATTCATGACATTTATGAGCGGTATATAAATAGTTGGGAATTTAATGAAACCTTGATGCACAATGATTTTAATATAACATGGTTGCTGGAAGAATTGGATTATGAGAATTATCGGAAGTTAGAAGATTATATTTTGTGTTATTGTTCCAGAAATGATGAACTTTTATTCAGACTTGGATTTAAATATGCATGGTCTTTGTTTCATGAATGTATAACAGAGGAGAAGGTAGAAAATACTGATAAAACCAGGGGATAAAAATGCCATAAAAACTTAGAAATGAGTATGTGAAAGGGTTCAGTGCTTGAGGACAGCCAGTTTTTAATGAAAAGTAGGAAAGAGTGTGCCAATATGGTTTTTGCGTAACTGAATAAATGGGCAGTGAGATTCATGATATTTATGAGTGATATATAATAGGCAGAAATTAACGGGAATTTCGTTGTACAATTATTTTAATATAGAATGGTTGTAGGGAAGATTAGATTTTGAGAGTTATCGGTAGCTACAAGATTGAGGAGTAACGAACAAAAGTAAGAGCTTTGCAGGGTAATTTAGTGATTTTTGAATATAATAAAAAGTACATAGTGCAGGTGAGAAAAAGACAATTGCTATAGAGATAGCCATAAATGATAGAAATCAAATGATAAAAAGTGATTGCAATTTCTTGCAGTTCTGCTATACTATGGATAAAGGTAAATGTTTGCCGTTGGCTATGCGACGGGGTAAAAGAAACATAGCAGGTAATTTTGCCACTTGCCGATGGTGTGGGGTATAAATGATTCGGTATGTAAATGCTTGCCACTTGCTATATAGGTGGGATATAAGTAATATAGTTCGTTCATAAATCCCCGTCATTTTTTGATGGGGATTTTTTCTAAGGAGAAACGATGGAAATAAAGCAAGGGTACTCTTATCATATCAAAGATGAATTTTTTGATTTCGTTCAAGATAAATATTTGATGGGAAATAAAGAGAATGGAAATTACCGACCACATTTTTTAGCAATTCAAGATAACAAAAATGAAGAATTGTATTGGATGATCCCGATTAGTTCCCAGGTGGACAAATATAAAATTATTATCGAAAAGAAAATAAAAAGGTACGGAAAGTGCAATACAATCGTCATAGGAAAATTTGCAGGAAGGGACAATGCTTTTTTAATACAAAATGCCTTTCCAATTATAAAGAAGTTTTTTGACCACGTACATACGATTGAAAATAACCCTATTATGATACACAGCAAACTGAACAGGGAATTGACTGTTAATTTACGGGAAGTGATAGCGATGTATAGAAGAGGGATTCATCTGATTTTTCCAGATATTGATTATATACAAGGAAAAATGGAAGAGTTGTTAAATGCAAGATAATGGTAGGGGTTAAAAATATGCTGCTTCTATTTTGCTTCTAAAAAAATCGAAAACGAAAAATAGGATAGGAAAATCCGTGTAATATAAGTAAATAAAAGGACAGAAAAGATACAAAAGTATCTCATGTTAGAAACTGGGAAACGAGTTCGAATAAACAAAAATGCTTAGTAAATCCAGTGTTTATGCGGGTTTGCAGCATTTCAAAAGGTCTTTTGATAACAAATTGATAACAGTCGTTTAAGTGCGATTATTCTTACTGTCAAGTGATTTGTTAGTGGGGGAATGATTTGCAAGAGGTTTGGATGGCTGAAATAAATCCATATTAGAAACGCCCTTAGCTGTGGGTAGGAACTCATGGCTAAGGGCGTTTTTTGTCGTGTTTTTTAATTGATGAATGGGGGTGATGATTAAAGTGTTTTTTCCATAATGTAATTCGTCAAGGGGATATTTGACCTGATTACCTGTTGTTCCTTAATTGTGTTATATCCCCTGTGAAGAAAGAACGGCTTTGCAGTGATGGAAGCATGGGTGGTTACTTTGCTTATCCCAAAAGCGTGTTCCAGTTTATCGCATATAGCGGTGGCAATCCCTTGGCTTTGATAGTCCTTGTGGACATACAGCCTGTCAAGGTAGCCTGTCCTGTCAATATCGCCAAACCCTGCTATAATGCCGCCTTTTATGGCGACAAGCGTAAAATGCTCGGATAATGATTGATTCCATTCATTTATGTTTACATTGCCAGTTGCCCAGACGTTTAACTGTTCATCTGTGTAGTCTTTGGCATTTATGGAATGGACAGTCTGATAAAACAGCTCCGCTAAGTATTTACAGTCCGAGGGGAGGTATTCTCTGATAATCACGTTTTTCACCTTCCAATCTGGCTTGGTTAGTCTGGTAGCTTGTCTTTGAACGCTTCAACTAAGGCATCGCTCAATTCCTTAGAGGGGGCTTCCGCCCAATGCTGCGTGGTGTCAAATTTGGGATAATTGTACCGCCACTGGTCGTAATCTTCCCTGCTGATTTCCTCGGCAGAGAGCTTGTCTGCCTGCTCTTTCCAAGCGGAGAGCATTTTCAGCAGTTCGGCGGCATCCTTGCTTTTGTCTTTGTTGACTTTTAAGCAGATTTCACCGTCTGATTCACCAACGGTAAGACCGTAAATATCCTCAAGGGCAAATAAGGTGTGCATAAGCCCAATGTAACTGTCAATGTCGGGTATGTCCAGTGCTTGCGGCGCAACGTCAAGAGCCTGTGCCAGTGCAGCCGTCAAGTCTGCCTTTGGCTTGCGTGAGCCAGTTTCGTACTGTGCCAGACGCACATCCGCTGATTTTTCGGGAAACCCGACAAGCATACCAAGGTATTTCTGCGTCATGCCCCGCATGATGCGGAAAAAATGTATTCTTTCGCCAATTGCCATAGTGTTTCACTCCTTGTTCGTATGTTTATAAGGAGTATAGCATATATGTTTAGAAAAAGTCAAGCATAAGCGAAACAAAAAAGTTTAATATTTTCTTGCAAACCTATTGACAATAGCAAAAATGTTTAGTATTATGGATTAAGCAAAAACGCTTAACAAGAAAGGAGGAGTTATATGGACAACAAATTTATCCGTGTAGATGAGGTGGCGCAGGAGCTTTCCATATCGAAGCCTTACGCCTATAAGCTTATCAAGAAATTAAATTACGAGCTGAAGGAGCAGGGGTTTATCACGATTGCGGGGCGTGTCAACCGCCAGTATTTTCAAGAAAGGTTTTACGGGGCGGGGGAAAAACAGGGAAAGGAGATGGAGTAAATGCCAGTATTTAAGAACGAGGGCAATGGCACATGGTATGTGATGGCAAGGTATGTAAACTGGAAAGGGGAGCGTAAACAGAAGTGCAAGCGTGGATTTGCCACAAAACGGGAAGCGCAGAAGTGGGAGCGGAAGTTCCAGTTACAAAATTCCGCTGACCTTGACATGGACTTTGAAGTATTTACGGAACTTTATGCGAATGATGTAAAGAACCGACTGAAAGAGAACACTTGGCTGACAAAGGAGCATATCATTCGGACGAAGATTCTTCCGTATTTTGGAAGGATGAAAATTAGCGGGATTGGCACAAAGGAAATCATCGCATGGCAGAATGAGCTGCTTGCCTACCGTGATGAAAAACGCAATCCCTATTCACAGACGTATCTGAAAACAGTTCACAATCAGCTTTCCGCAATATTTAACCATACGGTGCGCTATTACGACCTCCGCTCCAACCCTGCGGCAAAGGCGGGGAACATGGGAAGCGAGGAACACAAGGAAATGCTGTTCTGGACGAAAGAGGAATATAAGAAGTTTGCGGATGAAATGATGGACAAGCCAGTTTCCTATTATGCGTTCCAGATGCTTTACTGGTGCGGAATCCGAGAGGGTGAATTATTAGCTTTGACCGCTGCTGATTTCAATTTTGATAAGGAAACAGTCACGATTAACAAATCCTATCAGCGTCTGCATGGGGAAGATGTGATTACTTCTCCGAAAACAAAAAAGAGCAACCGTACAATCAAAATGCCGAAGTTTCTATGCGAGGAAATGCAGGAATATATCGGTATGTTGTACGGTTTAAAGAAGAAAGACCGCATTTTCACAGTGACAAAGAGTTACCTCCATCACGAGATGGACAGGGGCGCAAAAGCCGCAGGGGTGAAACGCATACGGATTCACGATTTGCGGCATAGCCATGTTTCCCTATCATAAAGATATTTCTGGAACAACCTACACGGTTGTCCCAATTTCTGCCATTTCAGCAGCTTTACGCTCTGCCTTTTCACGTTCATACTTCCGTCTCATATAAGTACGGTTCCATGCACGTTTCTTGCGCTTACGTTCTTCCTCTTTGTGCTGTTCTGGTGCCAGTTCCGGCATGGGAACGTCCAGCCTGCCCACATATTTCAGGTAAATGTCTATCTGCTGTATCCGCTCCCCAGTTGATTTGTCAGCTTCATGCACTACAATCTTATCAATAAATTCATGAATCATCGGTGTTGTCAGTTCCGAAAAATCCGTATATTTCCTTACCAGTTCCATAAACTTATCAATCCTTGTATTATCTTTCTCAAAATCAGAGATTTCTTTCTGTGTATTCTGGATGGAAGTTTCCAAGTCAGCCTGTTCCTGCTCATAATCCGAAAGCAGCATTTCAAAACGTTTGTCCGTCAGTCTGCCGGTGACGTTATCCTCATAAATTTTCTTTATGAGTTGGTTTAATTCATGGTTCCGTTTCTGCTCTCTGGAAAGTTTCTTCTGCAATGCTTTTGCGGCGTCTGCTCTCTGGATTGTGGAGTCATTTCGTACTTTGGCAGCAAATTCTTCCTCATGCTCTATGACAAATCCGGCGGTCGCTTTCAGCGTTTCCAGAATCAAATCCCTGACAACATCGGTTCTGACATGGTGCATAGAGCAGGAATCAACAAACTTCCCTTTGTTCAGGGAATAAGTGGAACAATGGTAAGCATCTTGGGCATTGGTGTATTTTCCGGTAGGGTTGCCGTCTTTGTCCTTTTTCTCATAGCCTCCTGTCCTGTGGTTGAACATCTTTGCGCCGCAGTCTGCGCAGAACATTAGTCCTGTCAGTGGGTTTGGTTCTCCCCTCTTACTGGGCTTATGCTTCGTCTCGCGGATTTTCTGGACAGTATACCATGTATCCTCATCTACAATGGGTTCCTGTGTGTTCTCAAAAAGAATCCAGTCTTCTGGATTGACTTTTCTGGAATGCTTATCCTTGTAGGAGTCCTTATGTGTGCGGAAATTGACCGTATGCCCCATATATTCGGGCTTTTTTACCATATCGGAGATGGTGGTGGCAGTCCAGGTATACGGTCTGCCCATATCACAACTCCCCTGACAGGTGCCAAGCCCCCGTTTTGCCAGATAATAGGATGGGCGTTCTACTTTCTCATTAGTAAGGATTCGTGCCACCTGCATCGGCCCGTTGCCTTCCATGATAAGCTGGTAAATCCGTCTTACCACAGCAGCGGCTTCTTCATCAATTATCCAGTGATTGCTGTCTTCCGGGTCTTTTTTATATCCATAAATGGCGTTGGAAGTCAGGTGCTTGCCCTCCATGCCTTTTGCATGGAGTACGGATTTGATTTTGCGGCTGGTGTCGCGGACATACCACTCGTTCATAATGTTTAAGAATGGAGCAAATTCATTGGTGCTTTGCTGTGTGCTGTCAACGCCGTTGGATATGGCGATAAAACGGACGCCTTTTTCACGGAATAATACTTCCGTATAAAATCCCACTTGTAGATAGTTTCGCCCAATCCGACTCATATCCTTTACAATTACACAGCCAATCTTGCCGTCCTCAATATCTGCCAGTAAGCGTTTCCAGTCAGGACGTTCAAAATTCGTGCCAGACCATCCGTCATCCGTGTAATGTACCAAATGAGAGAATCCCTGTTCTTTTGCATATTTTTCAAGCATCTTTTTCTGGTTCACAATGCTGTTGCTTTCCCCAGCGGATTCGTCATCGCGGGAAAGCCTTTCATAGAGTGCAGTGATTTTTGTCTGTTCCGATTGCTTTTTCATAGAAAAATCCCCTTTCAACAATCGGCACATCTATAGTAATTCCATTTTAACACAGATATGCCGATTGCGATACGTTATTTTGGCTTTTTGACAAGAAAAAAGACAGAGCGTGTGGCTCTGCCTGAAAGATATTTCTCGCCCTTCAATAATAGGAGATTTTTGATGGGGAAATCGGAACTGTTTTAATAAAGTGACCGTAAAAAGACCGCCAGCTTTGAAAAAGATAAAAACTTGCAATCCTTTTGTGTTTTATTTAAATTCTTGCATTAGAGTTTCTATTATCTGAGAACCTTTTGCTGTTTTCCCGGTTCCTCCTAAAGAATGATAAATTTCATAAATATGGCTACAATATTCAGATATATCCTTATCTGTTAAAATCTCTATATCAATGGATTTAACATCGTTTGGCGATATTTGAGATGAGTTATTTTTCTTAGCAAAGCTATAATATAAAACATAAAAAAGTAAATCTCCTTGTTGGCTTGCATTATATAATCCGCATTGACGTAAATAATTTTTAATGCGATTAGACCAAATAATTATTTTATAATACACAATTAGATCGATGTCGCCTTTGTACAGAAAATCATAGTATTCATCATTTGTTAATAGAGTAGATGGTCGTGCACGTGAATAATTTGGCTTTTGCAAAAGTACAGCGATTAAGGATTGTGCCAAATATGAAACGCTTACAATTTCTGAATTTTTTTTACCGAGGTTTTTATAATGATTTTTTCTTCTGTCATAAAAAAGCCCCTTTTGTTTAAAAAACATTTCAATTTGCCAATGAATAGAGTCGGAAACACGCAAAGATGATTTTGGTATAGATGTCTGATTGTTTGTTGCTAAAATAATATCATCGCGTGAGGTTTCATTTGTTGGTACAATTATTCTTACAAGGACATGACGAGAGTCGGAGTCTAATCTTTCTGGGTGTTCTGAAAAATAATTATATATTTCATTAGAGGTTTGTAATCCATTAACTATTTCGGGTTCCGTAATCATTAAAGATTTGCTCGTTACAGGTGAAATATCATTTGCCAGAATAGTTATACCGTTATTAAGCCACCAAAAATCTATATTATCATTTTTGGTCAATGTGCTATGTATTTTTTTATTTACAACAACACTTCCCTGATAATCACGTATATTTGATTCAAAAATAGATTGTTCGAGTGTATCACTGTTGTTGGTTATGAAATTATAATACTTTTTTAGAGAAACTAAAGCAATATAATCTTTATTGACCCCTAAGGAAATTGGGTTATCGGCAAGAGAAAGTTCATAGTCTTGTACAGATGGGGTATTAAGGATTTCCATCAGTCTTTTTGCTCCATAGTAGTCAACTGATATTTTGGCGGAGGGGAATAAAGATTTAATCTGTTCTTTTAATTCATCGCCTTGCTGTTCTACATTTGGGTGAATCTGTTCACCTTCGGAAATGTACCAATATTTGAGGTTAAGTTTGATTCTTTTCCTGATTAGAGTTGTATAAACATCTCGAAATAATTGAAAAGAATCACGAACATCTTCGTTGTAACGATTAGAATAATCGTCTATCTGCTTATTCAAATCAAAAAGATTATTAGATACGGCTTTCCATTTCATTATTGCATCTTCTTTGAATGAGGTACTGGTCTTTGATTGAATTATTATCATTTCTAGTGTGCTATCAGAAAGAATTTCCCTGTTTTCTAAAAAATCTTCTTTGACGAGTAAACCGTTACAAAAAATAAATATGGAGTCGCAGCCTCCATCGTTGCCAGAACCTTTTATTCCTTGTAAAATTTCTTCGTCGCTTAACGTATATGATTTTAGAACTGTTTTTGCCGAGAAAAATTCAAAGAAATCTTCAATTGTTGTAAAGCCATTGCTATCATCTTCGTATTCTAGTTGAATCAAATCTTTTAACAGGACTTGTGTATTTGTCATAATGGTACTCTCCCTTACATTTCAATTTTTAGTGTTTTATACTTGCCAAATAAGATATTGAAGTTAATTTGCAGAATAACATTTGGACAAGGTTTTTGTTTGGTAATCTATTCTATCATAAGAAGGTAGGTTTTAGTGAAATTAATTCACGTTTTGGAAAGGGCGTTGAAGGATGTATTATTTTAATTTTACTTTCTCATCAATGAATTTGAAAAAACAAAGACAGGATTTCATACTATATTGTCTTATTTTGTAGTTGATTTGTTTCCTCAACCAATAAATCAACCTCATTTTTTTCCATTCTTTTTCGATTCTCATCATAAAGCTCATATTGTTCATAGGCGTGTGCCTTTGCCTGTTTTGCAGAAATATGACCTGCCCCGGACAGCACTTCACGTCCTGTCATATTCAGAAAATTATTGAGGTAAGTTTCCCAGTCTTTCATATACATGGGGTTATGTCTGCGGGCTTGGTCTTCTGCAAAGTCCAGGTACATGGTTACCACCCTGTTTAATTCCTGCATTTCATCTTCATTGAGGTAGTTTTTTGCGACATCCACATCTTTTTTTCGGACTTTTGCCCCCTCAAAGGCAGTCAGCCCCATATTGTCTTTCGTGGCATCTGCCCTCTGCATGATGACTTCTGCCGCAGTATGCCCATGCACTCCGTAATGTATTTTATTCTGAACAGTTTTAAAGAATAATTCTGCTTCTTTATCATTGCTGGAATAGTCAACGGATGTTTTGTATATATCGCAGATTTTCTGGTAAAAACGCTTTTCGGATGCCCTGATTTCGCGGATGCGCTCTAACAATTCATCAAAATAATCTTCGCCAAACGGTTTTGGGTTTTTCAGGCGTTCGTCGTTCATGGAAAATCCTTTGCGGGAATATTCTTCTAAGATAGCAGAAGCCCAGTTCCGAAAATGCATTCCAACATTGGAGCGGACACGGTAGCCGATGGCAAGAATCATTCTAAAATTGTAATGCTTTTTCTTACGTTTAATCTGCCTTTTTCCCTCTGTTTGAACTTGTAAGAAATCCTTACAAGTTGAAAGTTCATCCAGTTCACCATCAGCATAAATATTACGGATATGCATGGTGATGTTTTGGGGAGTCGTGTTATAGAGTCTGGCAATGGCTGACTGATTCATCCAGATATCTCCATTTTGAAAAAACACATCAATTCTGGTATCGCCTTTTTCCGTCTGGTAGATAAGGATATCTCCTAGTCCCATCAGTTCATCATTGTTCATCTGTCAATTCTGCCTTTCTGCCGTTTGCCCGGCTTTTATACACATTATACTGGTTCTTGCACTGACCGCTGCAAAATACCGTATTCGGTCTGGAAGCAAGGAACACCTTGCCACAGTGTTTACAGACCTTTAGGGAAGACTTCTCATCCGTTAGCATGAAACTAAACATCATCTGTATGGCCAGTAACAGCGAATGAAAATCCCATACAATCGTGGGTTTTTCCAGCAATTCAATATGGTAGGTTGGCGCAATGCCGCCGAATGCCGCCATGCCCTGACGGTATAAATCTTTCTGCATATCGTCAAGCGTGTCCATATCCTGATAGTATAGGAAAGCAGATACAAATGTAAATGCCCAGTCGGTAAACTCTTTTGCCAGCCATTCATAGGATTCCGCATATTCCTTCTGGGAACTCATGGTGACTGCCTGCGGCTGGCTACCCATAGCCATTGTCAATGCAATCATTGATGGGTCGCTAACGTTCCAGCGGGATTCCACGCCACGCTTTACAAAATCAAGCCCGTCAAAGGGAAAGAAGTAAGACAGGTATTTTTCCGTTGCCATGCTTTCTTGCCTGATGAAATGGTTTTTCGGGAAATATACTGCCTCATAAGTAATAAATTCTGGTGTGGTGGGAAGCGCTGTCATAAATCCAAGAAGTCCATAGGAAGATACAAATTCCATAACCGCATCCTGTTTTGTCTGCTCGTTAGTATCTTTATTCATGCAGACGACACCTGTATTTATCGCATGAAGTACCATTTTATCAGAATCCTTTAGTGGATTATATAATTCTGGTTTTGCTTTTTCGGCAGGTGTGATATACAACACACCTTTATCATCTTTTTTCCATTCATAGCTGTCATACCGCACCCAATGGGAACTAGTCTTTTTGAAAAGGTTCATTATTTACACCTCACATATATGTAATTGGAAATTGTTATAAATATATTACTATCGTAGCAGACAAATTGAATAACGTCAATCATTACTTTCGGCAGTCTCCTTATTGTTATCAGTATCGGAAAGTTTTGCTTTGTTTCTGTCAACAAAAATAGGTGTATATTCCTCTAAAAACTCTGTTTCTCTCTGATTTAGTGGCAAGTTCATTTGCTGACGTTCATGTAAGGAAACATATAGTTTCTTCCGTAGCTTTTTCAGGATGGTATTTTTTACCTTGAGGATATTGCGGTCAGTCTGGCAGCGGATATGCGCAATCCTCTGGTTGGAATACTGCCGGATGGCACTGTAATACAGCACTTCCTTGTGGAGGTCTTTTAATTCAGACACAGCGTCTGCGATATCTGTATTTTCAATCAGTTCATGCATCTCAAAAGGGCAGTCAAAGACGGCATCCAGAAAGTCGCCTTTTATTATCTGTTGCCAGAATACATGATGGATTGGCTCAGGGACAATAACTTGTTCCGGCGTTGCGCCCCATTCCAGCGGCACATCGGAACGCCCTATGACATGGTAGTGGTATCTCCTGTCCGCATTTGCGTCAAGCCTGTCCCACCATGTCTGTACATTTCGGAAATCGTCTTCTGTCCGTGCGGAATCCTCTAGCCGGGTCAGGGCTTCTTTTTGTGTATCCCTCCACAGCTTTTTTCTTGATGTGGGGGCGAAGGCTGTTTCTTCTGTTAAGGAGTTTTCTTCTTTTTCCTGTTCTATTTCCTGTATGGCGGAGCGTTCCATTTCCAGTGCGTCTAAAAGTTCATTATCAAAATCATAATCGTCCGTTTTTAAAAACGATACTATTTCTTTTTGCATTATGGAGTCACCGCCTTTTTATCTATATATTAAAAATTTTTTTCAGCTTTTTTCAAAACAGTTCCGATTTGTTATGTATTTTTCTCCTATTGGTGACAGGGGGTAATTGTTTGTTTAATAAAACAATTACAAAAAGTCGGAAAGGAGAATCGGATTTTGTTTTATATGGGACTGATAAATGGGAATGGCTGTTTTTACTACAGACCACCGCCCCATAAGTATTATACAAAACGAATGTTCTAAAATCAATGGGAGGATTTTATTTTTATGGGAGACAGCAGGGAAGAAACAAAAAATAGCAGTTTTACAAAACGCATAGGGGCAGCTACTTATGTGGTGAATGTGCATTTTTCAGAAACAGATTCTGCCACGTTGGAAGACAGGCTGTTGCATCTTATCAGAAATGATGTATGTGTAAACGGTCTGCCGGTGATGGCGGAAAAGTGATTTGTAACAATCGGATTTTATTTTCGGCAGGTATCGGAGAAAAGGAGGCATTTATGGCAAAACAAAGAAAGACACTGGATGAGCGTATTCAGAATTGTACCACGAAAGAGGAAGAAATGTTAGAGAAATTGAAACAGTATCAGGCACAGCGGAAACAGTTGGAACGGCGGAAGAAAGAGGAGGAACGGAAAATCCGCACCCACCGCTTAATCCAGATTGGCGGTGCGGTGGAATCTGTCTTGGGCAGGGCTGTCACGGAGGAGGATATTCCAAAGCTGATTGCATTCTTGAAAAAGCAGGAGGCAAACGGCAGGTATTTATCCAAAGCCATGCAGCATTCTACTGTGCCGAAGACATCAGAGGGGGGCAGATGAGGGGGACGGTGCTTTGCCATTCCCTTTGTAGGGAAACGAAGAAGGGCGCACTTATAGACAGGCGGAGCCTGTCTATCCCACTGCGTGGACGCGCGCTCTGCGAGACTTGGGCTGAGTACTGTTTGCAGTTTTTGCCAGGAACCAGCCCCATATTCTGGCAGATATATTTTACTTGCCGTATATCTGCAAAAACAGCTTACGGAAAGGAGTGTGGTGTTTCTGGCGATTTATCATTGTTCGGTCAAGATAATTGGGCGGAGCAAGGGGAAATCTGTCATTGCGGCTGCTGCGTACCGCGCCGGGGAGAAACTTTGTGACAGGGAAACAGGGATTACCCATGACTTCACACGGAAAGGCGGCGTCATGCACCGGGAAATCTTATTGCCGGGACATGCGCCAAAAGAATATGCGGACAGGCAGACGCTTTGGGAATCAGTCACAAGAGCAGAGAAAAAATCCAATGCGCAGCTCGCACGGGAAGTGGAGGTTGCATTGCCGACAGAGTTTTCCGAAGAATTACAGCTTGCGGTTATCAGGGAATATGCACAGGGCAATTTTGTATCGGAGGGCATGTGCGCGGATATTGCCATCCACGATAAGGGGAATGGCAACCCGCACGCCCATATCCTCCTTACCATCAGACCCATTAAGGCAGACGGCTCATGGGGCGCAAAGGAGAAAAAAGATTATGCAAGGGATGAAAACGGGGAACGCATCCCGCTTATTGATAAAAAGACCGGGATGCAGAAGTTGGGTAAACGAAACGAGAAACTCTGGAAGCGGATAACCGTGCAGGCAAATGACTGGAACGACCAAGGGAACGTGGAGAAATGGAGAAAATCATGGGCAGATGTCTGCAACCGCTATCTGTCAATGGAACAGCAGATTGACCACCGCAGCTATAAAAGACAGGGGCTTGCTCTTGAGCCGACCATCCACGAGGGATACCGTGCAAGGCAGATGGAACAGCGTGGGGAGATGTCTGACCGATGTGAGTATAACCGAATAGTAAAACAACTAAATTATGTAACAAAGGAATGGTACTGCACCATGAAAGCGTTGCACCAAATGATTATGCAGAAGGTGAGGGATATGATTGGACGAATATATGGCAGAGCTGCAAGAGGTACTGGCTATTCTGGAAAAGCAGGGCGAGATTCTGGAACTGGCGGAAAACCAGCAGACGGAAATCGAACGGCTGCAAGCGGAGAACAGGGAACTCCCTATACTACGCCAGCAGAATCGGGAATTAACAGGATTAGTGGAGAGATTGAACAACGAGAATGCCATGCTCTCCAGACAGAATCAGATATTGCTAAGACAGACAGCAGAATTGCAGGACTTAAAGAGCAAGTCTTAGGGAAAGTGAGGGAAAGGAATGAACGGATTCGGAGATTACAGCAGCGGAGAGCAGATAGACAGTCTGCTGAATCAGCTGGAGGAAATGGAACAGGAACTGACAGACAAAAACGAGGAACTGAAAGACCTGTGGATTCAGGTGCAGGAGAAAGACGGGCAGATACGGAATCTTTCTTCCGGCAGTCAGAAACTGAAATCACAGATACAATCCATGAAATCCGTTCTCTCCGAGCAAGGGGAGACGCTGCGGCATCAGACAGAGCAGCTAGAGAGGTACAGCGGCAGCGACATCATCTTTCAGGAGAACGGGAGGCTGAAAGCAGAGATGGAAAAAGCAGAGAAACGCGGGAAGGAAATGGAAGAAAGAGCCGCAGCCGTTCTTGCCCAGGCAGGCAGGTAGGAAGGAGGAAACTGCTGAGCGGAAACTTGCAATGGCAAACCGACTGATGGCAGAATATGAGGAAACACTGGCAAGGGAAGTGGAGAAGGCGAGAAGGGTATTGCAGAAAAAATTGCAGGAGGATTGTAAGAGGGTTCTTAGCAGGGAGTCCGTAAAGATGTCTGGCGCAGTATTGGTTTTGATTGCCGCATATCTGGCGCAGATGGCGGCAGTCCTAATTACCGAGAAGGACATCATAGCCGCCATTCCGTTATGGTTTTTGGAAAGATGTGAGAATGCCATCTGGCTTTTGCAGAATTTAGGAAACCTTTATCGGAGTCTCTATCAGACAATGATAACTGTTATGCCATCACCGCTGGCGGTCGGCATACTGGTTTTTGCATCTGCTGTCATTGCGGTTAGTTTGTTTTTTGTTATCCGTATGGGAGCCTGCTGCCTACTGCGGAAATGGAAAAAGCGTTGGGAGTATTACGGGTACAAAAATATGGAACTGTTTAAAAAATCTGTGATGACAGGCATTGCATTTATGGGTTTTTCCCTTTCACTGGCAGTAATGAAGATACCGTTCATTCCAATTAGATTGAATGTGGTGAGTTGGTGGATGATAATTACCGGGATAATGGAATGCTTGTATTTCTATTATGATGGACATGATTTTTGGTAATTGTGAAGATGCTTATTTAATTTAATGTATGCGGGCTGCAAAACCATCTGGGATAATGGTTATGCAGCCCACATATCAATTATCTTATTAATGTGTGAAGAATGCTATCTCATTTATCATTCCCTAATTTCTCAAGCCTGCATTTTATATCTTTAGCACATGAATTGTCCGCTTTTCCAACAATTTCTGACAAGTACTTATGTGTTTCTTCTTCTGTAAATCCCCCTAAATCCCTCATATTTAACACACCGAGGGCAAGAGACATCAATTCTGGGTTTTTCTTTGCCCACAGTTCTATGAGTGCTTCATCCGCAGTCACAGGGCTGACAGTAACAATAAAATTTTCTCCATCAACGGATTTGATAAATATAGTGTCTGTTTCATCGTCCAATGATAGGTCAGAAAATAAGGAGTCATGTTCATTTAGCGTTTCAAACAAAAAATCCTTTAAATCTTCTTTGGTCATATTATTTTATCCTTTCCTTTTTGTGCTTATTTAAGCAATACGTTCCGTTTTATTTTCTATGTAATAAAAATGAATTATATAGGCATATTTTAGCCTTTGTAGTTTATGTAATAATACCATATTTGCCTATACAATTCAAGTAGAATTAAATTATATAGGCGGTGAAGTTTATGGATTATTACAAAATCGGGCAACGTATCAGGAAATTTAGAAAGGCATATCATTTATCACAGGAACAATTAGCGGAAAAAGTGGGTATATCAACAACTCATATGAGCCATATTGAAACAGGGAACACAAAATTGAGCCTGCCAGTTTTTGTGGATATTGCGAAAGCTTTATGCGTACAGACAGATGAACTTCTCCACGATACCCCAAAAAAGGACAAAACAGCCATAAAAGGGGAATTGGAAGAAATATTGGATTCCTGTTCGATGCAGGATATGCATATAATAGAGGATGTAGTAAAAGCAGTCAAAGTATCTCTGGATAAATACCGGGACTCATATTGAAATATAAACAATTAAGGGATATTCCTAAAATAGTGTATAGGAACATCCCTTTTTCTTATCCAGATTTTCAACATGATTCTTTTAACATATCAGCTTTTTTGACAATTTCGGATTGATAGTTCCTGTATTCATCTACGGTAATAATCCCTAAACTAAACAATTTTAATAAAGCAATTTCAATGTATACAGAAAGCGGGTTTTTCCTATACCATTGTAATAGTGTTTTTTCATCGCCTTTCAATTCTTCATATAACAGGCATTCGGTTTCATTTTTTTCCATGTCGCTCATCCCCTTTTTATAATTTGAATTATATAGATATATTTTAGCCTTTATAGTTTATGTAATAATACCATATTTGCCTATACAATTCAAGTGATATTAAATTATATAGGCGGTGAAATTTATGGATTATTATAAAATAGGGCAACGCATCAGAAAATTTAGGAAAGCATATCGTTTATCGCAGGAACAATTAGCAGAAAAAGTAGGAATATCGACAACGCATATGAGCCATATTGAAACAGGGAACACAAAATTGAGCCTGCCACTTTTTGTGAAACTTGCAAATGTCTTATCTATACAGACAGATGAACTACTCCACGATACCCCTCAAAAGAACAAAACAGCTATAAAAGGGGAATTAGAAGAAATACTGGATTCCTGTTCGATGCAGGATATACAGATAATAGAGGATGTAGTAAAGGCAGTCAAAGTATCTCTGGATAAATACCGAGAACCAGACTAAAAAGTAAACAATCAAATTATTAGAAAAATGCATTGGAACAATCTTTTTAATTCTGGATTGTCAGGGAATGCACGTCATTCCGTACCCGTTGCTTGCTTTGTGGCTTTTTGAAAATTATTTAGATAAAAATTGTAGAACTTAAAAAGAACGATTCTGGAATGTACGTGCCAGAATCGTTCTTTTTGGGTATTCCATAGATATGCCGATTTCTAATATTTTTGTCATGTTGTCCTATAAATATCCTTTAGAAAGAGATACTCATATCAGCCTGTTGATTGACATGGGGTTCTCGGCGGTGGCGATTGCTGACCGAGTAGGGCATGAGAGCATTGAAATCACTTATAGATATGCTCACCTGTTTCCGTCAAAGCAGACGGAAATGGCAGACAGGCTGGACGATTTAGGGAAGGGGGGTTTTTGATATGTCGGCAAAGAATTTAGACAACTGCAACCGTTGGAGGAACAAGACAGTCGCCTTTCGGGTATCTCCCGAAGAAAGTGAGAGGATTGACAAAGCAGTGCGGCTTTCGGGGCTTACCAAACAGGACTATATCACAAGGCGGCTCTTATGCCAAGACGTGGTAGTGCAGGGCAATCCGAGGGTGTATAAGGCACTCCGCAATGAGCTTGCCGCCGTCCTTGCAGAATTGCAGAGGATTGAAGCAGGCGGTAGCGTTGACAACGAATTATTAGATATTATCGAATTGATTGTTATTATCCTCGGCGGTCTGAAAGGAGAGTGTGAAGATGGCGAATAAAAAAGAAACGGCTGCCCCGAATGTATCTGTTGGCGCAGATACGGAGCAGCCAATTCAAAAATGTAGTAGTAATAGTATAACTCTAAAAACCGAAAAATTCAATATTTTCGTAGAAAAAGGCGGTGGCTGCAATGGCTGAGCTTAAAATTTTGAACATGGACGAGATACCTGCAACCGAGGTCGGGTGGCTTTGGTATCCGTATATTCCTTATGGAAAGATAACCATTGTCCACGGAGACCCCGGCGATGGAAAAACAATGATGATTTTACAGTTAGCTTCTATATTATCAAGGGGAGATAAACTGCCTTGTGATGATACGGAGCGTGAGCCGATAAAAATTATTTACCAAACCGCAGAGGACGGACTTGGCGATACAATTAAGCCCCGTCTGCTTGCGGGGGATGCCGACTGTACGCAAATCAAGGTAATTGACGAGTCGGAAGCTGTACTCTCAATGCTTGATGAAAGAATTGAACAGGCAATTATTGAAACGGGTGCAAAGGTAATTATTTTAGACCCCGTACAAGCGTATATCGGCGCTCAAATTGATATGAACAGGGCAAACGAAGTCCGCAATGTCCTTTCGCAGTTAGGTCGGGTAGCAGAAAAACATGGATGTGCCGTTATCCTTGTCGGACACTTGAATAAAGTACACGGCGGCAAAGCAAATTACAGAGGGCTTGGCTCAATCGACTTCCAAGCAACGGCACGAAGCGTACTCATTGTCGGCAGGCTCAAGGAAAACAAAGAAGTACGGGTAGTTGCGCATGAAAAATCTTCCCTTGCGCCTGAAGGCGAGCCTATTGCTTTTGAACTGAATAAAGAAACTGGATTTGTGTGGAAAGGTCATTACGACATTTCCATTGATGATTTATTGAACGGCATTAGCCGTGAAAAGAAATCCGAACAAGCAGAGAAATTAATTATGGATTGCCTGTCTGATGGGAAATACCAACAGCAGCTTATATTAAAGAAAGCACAGAATATCGGCATCTCAAAAAGAGTGCTTGACGAAGCAAAAAAATCTCTAGGCGTTAAGTCAATAAAGGAAGGCAATGGGTGGTATTGGGAACTTCCCGAAGAAAAAGGAGCGAGCAACTGTTAAGGTTGCAACATTGCAAATGTTTAGGACAAGTGCAATCTTGCAATGTTCTTTTTCGGTTGGGAGCGAACAATATTAAAGTTTGGGGGAGAGTGCAGAGAGTGCCTTTTCAAAGGCGGCTCTGTCTCGTCTGCCGACTCGGTCGGTTCGCAGCTTGTGTGCCACTGGCACACGCTCACCCCTCGGAGAGCGCAAAACCTGCCTGCAGGTTGCATTTTTGTTGGCACAGCTGACAAAAGTGCTTTTTTACTTTCGGGAAAGTAACAAAGCCTACCAGCCGAAAAGAAAGGGCGTGATTTTATAAGACGGACGATTAGCGCAATGGTGGGGAAAGGCTCGGTCAACCATAACAGCCGAAAATTTAAAGCTGAAAATGTGGATGGGGAGCGTTCACACTTTAATGTAGACTATTGCAATGAGAATATCAAAAAGGTATATCATAAACTCTTTGATGAAGCGTTGCAACGGTATAATGATAAACAGACAAGGGCAGACCGCCGCGTTGCTGACTATTACAAGAAGATACGGAACTCAAAGCAGGAAAAGCCATTCCATGAGTTGATTTTGCAGATTGGGGATAAGGAGAATATGGGGGCAGGAAGTGAAAACGGAAAGCTTGCAAGGAAGATTTTAGATGAATATTATCATGGTTTCCAAGAACGAAACCCTAATCTTTATGTATTTTCTGCTCATATCCATATGGACGAAGCAACGCCGCATCTGCATATTGATTTTATTCCGTTCACGACTGGCAGCAAGCGTGGGCTTGATACAAGGGTATCTCTAAAACAGGCGTTAGCGGCGCAGGGATTCAAAGGCGGCTCCCGTGGCGATACGGAGTGGAGCCAGTGGGTACAGTCCGAAAAAGAAAACCTTGCCGCTGTGATGGGGCGGCATGGCATTGAATGGGAGCATAAAGGCACGCATGAGAAACATTTATCTGTCCTTGATTATAAAAAGCAGGAGCGGGAAAAAGAGGTCATCCAACTTGAGGGGCAGATTTCGGAGAAAAAAGAGGAATTTCAAGCATTGTCGGACAGGGTGGAGAATTACGACAAAGGTATGGAAAATCTAAAAACTCTGGAACAGGCGCTTGACACTTCTCCAGAGTACCAGCTGCCAGAGCCGCAGGGGTTCATGTCTGCAAAGTCATATAAAAATAAAGTGGCAAAGCCATTGGTGCAAAAGCTGAAATCGCTTGTTAAAACGGCTCTTATAAGGTGCTTTGAAGCGAGGGACAGCTACTATCGGCTGAATGTTACAAACAGCAATCTCCACCGTGAGAATGAGGGTTTAAGGAAAACCAATGAGAAACTGGCAGGGGAAAATGAAAACCTATGTATGGAAAACAAAGATTATAAGCTGCTCCGAAAGGCATTTGGAAGTAAGCAGATAGATAGCCTTTTGGAGCAGGCAAAAGCGGCGCAGAAGCTGAAACAGCGAGAGAAACACTTAAAAAACAACAAAGAGGAAAGGTAGGAAACACTATGGAAAACAGGATTTATGACAAAAATAACGGTCTTTGGTATGCAAAGCAAGGCGACTATTACCTCCCAGAGCTTGCATTACCTCCCGAAGAAGAAAAACCGATAGGTATATGGGGATAGCGGCATTTGCGGTATCTCAAAGAGTACAAGCAGCTTGTATATCTCAATCTGCTGACAAGCGGCAGGTTGAATGAATATTTGTCAAGCGTGGATGAACAGGCAGAAGATATGTTTTTTAGGTTGGTAAAGGAATATGCCGACAGTCAAGGAGTGACGGAACAGTTAAAGGCAGAAAACCAGCTTTTATGGGTTCAAAAAATGAATAATATTCGGGTTTGTGTGAGGGAGATTGTAAATAGTGAGATGATTTATATCTAATGCGGAGAATGCTATACAATTATTTATTCAGAAGAAGTGAAATAAAGTTGTTGCGGGTGGAGCGGGGGACTGCTCCACCTTTTAAGAACAAAGAAAAATCAGTCAAAAGTTATTTTGCCATTCTCTTTTTCAAATTCTGCAATATGCTTTTTCATTAAGACTTCCAGTTCACGGTTAGCGGAACGGGCGTTATAATCTGCAACAAAACGGAATTTTTTTAATAATTCAGCGTCTATCCTTAAAGTGAATTTAGCTATATCAGTCGCCATGCCAACACCTCCATACAGACATTATTATAGTGTCAATCTGACGGCTAAAAGACAGTTTGACGGCTGTATGACGGCATAAAAATCAGTGTTTTATATTTCCGTGCTTTTTTTCAAATTCTGCAATATGCTTTCTGATTAGTATTGTTAATTCGCTGTTGGCAGAACGTGCATTGTATTCAGAAATATAATGAAATTTCTTTAGTAATTCGTCATTTATCCGCAGCGTAAATTTTGA
Organism: Lachnospiraceae bacterium; assembly: GCA_910575555.1. Taxonomy (GTDB): domain Bacteria; phylum Bacillota; class Clostridia; order Lachnospirales; family Lachnospiraceae; genus Petralouisia. The sequence goes on from CAJTFX010000046.1 coordinate 25,127, forward strand.
TTGCTTTACTTTCAACGCTTATCACTTCCTTAACGGCTTGATAATGTTATTATACCGCCATAATGACGGCTAAATACTTATTGATGGCACAATGACGGCATATTATAATAAGAGTAATAAAATTACGGAGGTGTAAAGTGTGGAAAAGGATTATGACGGGTATGACTGTCTGCGTTATGAACTTTTTGAAACGCTGATTCCTGCAATGTTATATAAGGGAACGAAAAAAGAGAGAGATGAATTTTTCGGGTTTCTAAAGCAGGACGGTAAAACTTTTATCCATGATATGTACCAAACATTATGTGAAGATGACGGCTTGCCATACCCGTATGAAAATTCTGATTTTAAAGTGAGGATTTTTGAAAGAGGGGGAGTCAATATCTTGCAGATTTTACTTCCGTCTTACAATCCAAACATTAGCGACATATTGAGGGCATATTTCATTTTTACAAAAAGGGATAACAGCAGAGATACAAGGCGGTATTTTTTGATTAAGCGGTTTAAAAGCGGAAAAATCTTTATTCTGTATGCAAATCCTGAATGTGAAATGATGTTGGGGGAAGAATTGACAGAGCATATTGAGGATATGGAATATGAATATTGGAGATTGGTGCGTAGTTATGCAAAAACAATACTCTGGGAAATGAGTGAAAATAAAGGGAATAGCGCAAATAAAATATTGTTATAGAGCATGGTAGGAAGTTTTGTAAAAAATAGTGAAAGGGCGAATTATGAATATTGAGAAATTTACAGATATGCTTTTAAAAAGTCTTGAAAAAATGGAAGTGCCTGCCGCCATGGTAGAACATATAACAGAAGATGGCGGTCTGCTTGGGGTAGCGACACCTGATGATAGTCAGTTTTTAATCAAAATAGGTAAGTGTGACGTGGAGTATGAAACATTTTTTCGGGAGATGGACGAAACAAACAGTAGGATTCATGGAATGTTTGAAAATTTACAAATAGTTGGGAATATAACCATATAATGATGCAAAACGATGTTGATTTAGAGTGGTTGGAAGAAAAATTGGATAGAGAGGATTATCGGAAATTAGAAAAATATATTATGGATCTTTGTTTGAAAAATGATGAACTGATATTTAGGTTAGGATTCAGATATGCGTGGTCATTATTTACTGAATGTGCCGAAAAAGAAAAAGCCAATTAATTATTTTTATTAGAATTATGCAAATGTCAGGAGATGTTATATCATCTGTCATTTGCCTTTTTCTTTTATTTTGAAAAATTATTTGAGAATAGAAGTAAAAATAATACAAGAAAATGTACAAAATGTACTTGACAATGTATAAAATGTACTTATGATAAGATTATCAGATGTTGAGGTGAGGTGTATTAAGGATGGAAAGAGTTATTTTCTGGAATAATAAAGGCGGTACGGGCAAAACAACATTAGCATTTCAAGTGCTTAGTGAATATGCACGTCAAAACTCGGATAAGAAAATACTGGTTATTGATGTTTGCCCACAAGCAAATTTATCTGAGCTTTTATTAGGAGGACTAAATCAGGGTGGAAGTGATATCCTATTAATGAGACAAGGTGCAAATCCCAGAGCTACAATAGGCGGTTATTTTCAAATGCGTTTACCAGCTCCGTATAGTGCGCCGCATTTTAATCCGAAAGATTACTTGACTAAACCTAGTCAATATAATCAATACATAGAGGATAATATCGACTTGCTTTGTGGAGATGCAATGTTAGAATTGCAATCTAATGCAATTTCTACCTTAGCTAATAATCAAATACCAGGGACAAATACTTGGGTGGCTATTATAAATTGGTTAAATGATTTTATTAAGCCGATTGAAAATGAATATGATATTGTATTTTTAGATGCAAATCCTAGTTTTTCAATGTACACTCAAATAGCCATTGCAACATCAACTAAAGTTGTTTTGCCTGTAATGGCAGATGATTCGTCTAGGAGGGCAATTCAGAATGCGTTTTCATTAATATATGGACTGAAACTTCCGTCGGAAATATATAGTAAATATGCTTTTGCAGAAAAATTGGAAGAAGTAGATATGACCTTGCCTAAAGTTTATATGGTTTTAAAAAATAGATTAACTCAATATGTAGTAGCAGCTTCAGCATATGCAACGGTTTTAAAGGAAATTGATAAAGATTTAGTTTCTTTATTAGAAACATATCCTAATATTTTTGCTTTTTCATCCTTAGGTAAGGGGATTATTGACGTAAGAGACTTTCAAACAACAGGGGTTGTTTCATCAGCACGAGGTTGTCCTTTTCAATGCTTAAAAGCTGGACGACTAGATTTAATGGGAAAAAGAGTTGCTGTAAAAGAAGAATATAGACAAAATTGCATTGAGAATGTTCAAAAAATCGTAACCAGAATGAACAAGGATTTATAGGTAGTGTCAAATAATCTATGAAAAAACCGAGTTAAAAGAAAAGGCTCGAAAGAACCTTGAAAATTGCAGATATTAGTGGTTTTAAGACCTTGGGGCGTTGCCCCAAACCCCACAAGGGACTCGTCCCTTGACCCATTAGCGGGCTCTGCCCGC
>CAJTFX010000047.1 GCA_910575555.1 Lachnospiraceae bacterium
ATTTGCGAAAGGAACTGCAGGGATGGTACCGTGTCAAGGACCGGTTTGTCGAGAATGAATATGGGAACCGGTTTTATCTGGATACTTACGGCTCCAAATGGCTGGCGTTTATCCCTAAGACTGAAGCATAAAAGAATCCGACGCCCTGCATCCATTGTATGCAAGGCGTCGGATTTTGATTATTCATGCTTTCTGAACGGGCTGCCAAATATTTAGTTTTTATGTTCAGAGCATCATAAGGAGAAGAACATTTCTATTTTCTTCTTATATGCATCCCTCCATTTCCAACTGTATTCTTTCATCTTAAAGATTTCACCGCCTCCTCTCTGCTATATGCTGTATATAGAAAAGCCGCAGAACCAAGAATCTGCATCATCTGCAAATTCATTGGCTCTGCGGCTTAGCGGCTGGCTCCTGAATCACGGTTATTTGAAATTGTTCCACATTTATTAGAATTTCTCTTTTACACTTCGGGCAGAATATGGGAAAATTTTTCATGGTTGTATCTGCCCTGATTTTATCGCGGGTCTTTTCTCCGCATGCTGGACATCGTATCCAATCAGCTTTCATCATATCTCATGGTCTCCTTCAATCTCCTAATAATTAATTGTGCACAACCTCCGGTAAATGCCCCTGCAAGACAGCCAGACAAAAGCAGAAATGGCAGATAAACCAGTATGCCTGTCCCCATAACGAGAGCAGCAATTGAAATCTGACCGATATTGTGAAGTATAGCTCCAAACACACTGGCAATCCATATGTGCTTTTTGTCAATAATCTTGCGCAGTAAGAGCATTCCCGCAAGACACAGAACGCTTCCTGCAAAGCTATAAGCAAGTGCCATCATATTCCCACTGAATACAGCGGCGAGAAAAATCCGGCAGAAAACAATCATCATAACCTCTCCTGCCTGGAAGCGGTAGACTGCATATACCGTGATGATATTTGCCAGTCCCAACTTAATTCCCGGTATCGGAAACGGGTTTGGTATTTGTAACTCTATCACAAAAATAATCAGTGCAACGCCCGTCAGCATAGCAAGCTGTGTCATCTTTCTCACATTCATGAACACTCTCCTTTATCGAATCACTGCATCAATATTATCTCCCGATCCGGCATACTCAATAGACAGGTGATTTGGAAGGCAGACAATGGGCATAGCGCCGGAATCCAGCCACCCCATATGAACACAGGTCTGATCTGGGCATTCCGCTTCCAGCATACGGATTCGTCCATTTTCAATCTGGACAATATTTGTTCGACCTTTATATTCAATTTCCAATGTCTGATCCTGCGCCGTGGTCAAATCAATCGTGTACAATACGATGCCATCCTGTACGATATTTACTTGTGTTCCGTGAGGTGTCAACAACACCAATATACTTCCTGCAATTCCTAAAAGGAAAACAACAACACAAATTATCATTAAAATTTTCTGCTTACTCATCTTCAATCACATTGACCTTCATATTACTGTGGTAGCTGTCCAGTGTAAACATATCAGCAATCCCATCTGTTAAATAAATTTCCCCATCTTCCGTAATCAAAATCATGTCAAAGTTCTGGTGCAGCTGCCAATATTCCATCGCCCGATCCGCACCCATAACAAAGAGCGAAGTAGACAGTGCATCGCAAAGACGCCCTTCATCTGCAATCACAGTCACAGAGGCCAGACCGTTCTCCGCCGGATAACCAGTAACAGGGTCAATGATATGACCATATCGCTTTCCATCTTCGCCGATAAAATATCTCTCATATGCCCCCGAAGTCACAACCGCTTTATTGCTGATCTCCAAAATACCCAATGTCCCCTCAGAAAATGGGGCCTGCAATCCCAGTTTCCAAAAACTTCCATCCGGTTTTGTTCCAATGGTCTGAATATTACCTCCCAAATCCAGCAATGCGGAAGTAATGCCGTTATCCCGCAGTATCTGAGCGGCAAGATCACCGGCATACCCTTTGCCAACTGCGCCCAGATCCAGCATTATTCCATTTTCCAGCCAAACACTCCCATCCTCCATATGGACTCGTTCATAACCTACATTCTTCAAAAGTTCGGTAATCTCGAAATCGGACGGCACACGGTTTTCCTCAGTCGTGAACCCCCAGGCCTTTAAAACCGGATAAATGGTTGGTTCCAGGGCTCCTTTGGTTTTCTCTGCCATTTGCAGGGCAAAGGACAGTAAATCCTCCGTTTCGGAGCTTACACTTACAGCCTGTCCATTGCTTTGATTGACAGCATAAATTTCACTTTCAGGTTCCGTTACTGACCATAACTGCTCCAACTCTGTCAATTTGTCTGCTGCTTCCGCCACCGCTGTTTCTGCGTCCCACCCATGAGCGGTCATTGTTATGTAGGTATCCATAGCAAATAATTCTTTTGTTGCTTCGCCATTATCGCTTGTTCCGAATGAGAGCAGTTCTGGAAAAAAGAGAACCATAACTAGGCTGGATACAGCGAGAATCATTATAAAAATACCTGATAAAACCAGAAATATCCGGTTAAATTTCCGCTTCATACACTTTTCCTCTTTCGACTGCAGCATTTCAAAAGCTCCGCAAAATAATGACCGGCAAACACAAACAGCCCCATAGCTGCCACATAATCCAACAGAAAAAAGATCAGTGGTTCTTCAAAATCAAAAAATACAAACTGGATTCTCAAAAACATATAACCCGCAATATCCCGTTCTATAAAGGCATAAACTCCGTAGGCTGCAATCCCCACGGCTAAAATACGAAGCGCCCATGTGCGGACAGAGGATGCATTCGGGAATGCCTTCCTTGCCATTGCCATCATCATGCTCCAATGAAGCCCCAAATGGAGAGACATCAGCACAAATCCCCAGTAAGCAGAAATCATGTGCAGACTTCTGGCAAGGGAACGCCCACTGCTGATTGGCAGAAATGAAAGGACATGGCGGGAAAGAATAACGCCGCTGACCATAGAGCCGGCCATACAGAGTAATACCAAAACCACCAGCAATGTCTGCCAGATCCGCAGCGGCGTATAATAGCCTTTCAAAAGGTTCCTGCTCCACTTTCGGTTCAGAATATGATGCGCCACAAACAGGATAAACATCCCGATTCCCAGCCATTCATGGGCGGCCTGCCCAACCAGTTCATAGGTCATAAGAAACAGCAGCGCAATTGTCATCCCTACGTCTACGCTAATTTTTAGAATCATCTTAGGCTTCATTCAGACCGCCCCCTTTCCCACGCTAATCCTTTTCTTAACAGCACCGGCTAATCCTCCCGGTCGGCAGGCCATTATCCAGGTTCATCCCTGCCATTATCATTTGAAGTGCTTTCATATTGTATTCTCCTCATAAACTATGTTTCCTTAGACATTTCAGTCCGCTAGTCTGTAGTCAGGTTAAGCCCATTTATCCAATTCACAACTTCGTTTTCTGCATCCGGCACATTGTTTCTTGATATGGAAAGCCCATCTGAAATAACTGTTGCATCCGGCTGCAGTTCAGAAATTGTCTGAATGGTTCTGGAAAATCCGCTTCCCCCATGTGTGGTAAACGGGATGATGGTCTTGCCGCTGAAATCATTTTCCTCAAGGAACGTATAAAGCGGCATGGGGAGGTCGGCATTCCAGTTGGGGAACCCTAAGAAAATCACGTCATAGCTGTCAATATCCTCAATCTGCGCCGCAAGCTGTGGCCTGGCATTATCTGCTTTTTCTTCATATGCAAAATCCAAAAGCGGCTCGTGTGTAGTGGGATATTCCTGTACAGTTTCGATAGAAAACAGGTCGCCGCCTGTCTCCTGCTGGATAATCTGTGCGATATACTGGTTATTCCCAAGAACTTCTCCGTCCACTGCCACACGGCTTGCACCGGCTACCGTATCCACACCGTCTGTCTCCATAACAGAGAAATATGCCACCAGGATATTTCCTCCGCCTGTACCTGCCGCGTCTTTTTCCTCTGCATCGGTACTTTCTTCTGCGGTGCTTCCCTGCCCCTGTACACCTTCCTGATTTTGCCCTGCGCCCTGTTCTGTGCTGTCCGCACCCTTATCCTCCGGATCTTCGTCCGGGGCTGTGATCCTGCTTTCTTCCAGTGTATCCTCTGCCCTGTTCTGACTGCTGTTTCCACAAGCCGCAATAGAAAGGGTTGTCAGCGCCAAAAGAAATAAAACTGTTATTTTTTTCATGTTGTTTCGCTCCTTTGCTTTTTATTTTTTATTAACAGATGTCTTTCCCCATCTTGTATGCCTCCTGCATGGCCGGATTACCCTGAATGTCTCCAAGCTGCCATGCCCCTGCCCCATAGATCACGCCCATCTCCTTGGCCCCCGGAAGACATTCCAGATAACCGCGCAGACCATCCACCGTCCGCTCCATCGCCGCTTTTCCATCTGCGGCAGTGACAATCAGATAAAATTTCTTGTTTTCCAGGCCGGTTCTCTGCGCCCCGCCCAAAGTGCGGTCAATCATGGTCTTCATCTGGGCGCACATGGTATAGAAATAGACAGGCGTCGCCAGTACGATCACATCGGCGCTCCGCATTTTATCAAGCACCTGTACCATATCATCCTGTTTCACACAATGCCCTTTTGTTTTTCAAGCATAACAGGCAGAACAATAATCAATCTTCATTTCTGCAAGCCGGATTTTATCCACCGGGTTGCCTGCTTCCTCTGCCCCCTTCCGAAACTGGTTGCAAAGCGTGTCCGAATTTCCGCCCTTACGGGGGCTGGATGAGATAATCAATACGTTCTTACTCATTTTCAGTCTGTTCTCCTTCCTCATTTACAAATTCCAATCGTACTGTCCCGGATTCATTCGCCATTGTCTCGGCTCCTGTTTCCGCATGGCCCAATGGAATTACTTCCACGATGGTCTGCTCATAAATATCATCATAAAAAATTGCAAGGTCAGGCCCGGCGTCCCAGTAACCAAAATCGCCAATCTCATATTCCCTTGTTGTTGCCTCCACGGAGGATAGACGCTCCGGCAGCGTCATACCTTTCGCAAAGCTGTTCCTCTCAATAAGCGTCAGTTCCAATGGCAGCATTGCCGCCAGATCTGCGGCCGCTCTGGAATCATTTAATGTAATAACTACCTCTGTGTTTTCGGCAACCATTTTAATCTGAGTACCTGCCACACTTTCATAACTGCCGGTTTCCGTAGTATCAGGCATTTCAGTGTTTTGCTGCCCGCCCACTCTGCAGGCCGTCAATGCGCCCATAATACACAGAAACAGTCCTGAACAAACAATTTTCCTGCACATAGGTATTCTCCTTCTACTCCAAAATTCCAAGACCCTGAAGCCACGGTTCTATATCGTCCAGATCGTTTGCGGTAAGCCCTTCGGCAATTTCTGCATCCGGGCAAAGCTCGCTGAAGATATGGAGACTGTTGCCAATGTCATCGCTGGCGCTGGTACAGAACGGGATGATTGTTTTACCGGAAAAGTCATTCTCCGCAAGGAAAGTCGCTATCATAGCCGGCGCTTCATCCCACCAGATCGGGAAGCCTACGAAAACCGTATCATAATCTTCCGCGTTACTGATGGATACCGTGATTTCCGGATGGATGCCGTCCTTTATCTCCACTTCTGCTTCTTCCTGCAAGTCCCCATATTCCTCCGCCCGCTTTATCTCAGCCAGGTCGCCGCCAGTATATTCCGCAATGGCCTGTGCTGCTTCTGCGGTATTTCCCGTATGAGAAAAATACGCTATCAGGACTTTTCCACCCTCTTCAGACATATCTCCTGCTTCCATCTTTTCAGCCTGTGTTTCTGTTTCTGCTGTTCCCATTTCTGCCGTTCCCGCCTCATCTGAAGATTCCGTGATTTCGGAAGAAGATGATTCCTGCTCCTGTGACAATTCAGCATCATTCCTATTTCCGCCTGCTGCCTGGGATGTATCCGAAGTGTTTTTTCTGCCGCCGCACCCTGTCATTACAAAACTGAGCAGCAGCACGAATATAAGTATCAAAACATTTTTTCTTTTCTGCATTGTGCGCCATCCTTTCATAATATCAATTTCACTGTCCTTTCTATAAATCTTTTTTCTTTACCAGATAGGTCAGGCGTATCCCATCTCCCTTTAACTGCTCCACCCCTTTCAGTTGAAATTCTGCCGGAGGCGACGGAGGCATGTAATCGGATTCTTCAAATACTGTAACCGCTGTGGGGCTGCCATCGGCGGCCGGAGCAATCAGGAGACTTAATTCATCCATAACGCCCTGCTGTAAAAATGTCCAGTTTACCGTGCCTCCGCCGCAAATCAGCATGGTTTCTATCCCAAATAAGCAGTACAGCTTTTCAGCCGCAATCCTGCAGTCCAGTTTTTCTTTTCCTGCCAATATATAGGAAACACTGTGACTTCGCAGATATGCCATGTACGCGGCAGGCGTATCTTCTGTCAGAATTTCAATGACATGGGCATCCGGCCTCCCTGCTTTTCGAAATGTTCCTGATTCCCACCCGATCTCTCCTTTTGCATCCACCGAGATATAATAAAGGGCTGCGTCTTTTTCTGCGACAAAATCTCCCTTTGGAATGTTATCCGTTACCGGTTCCAGTTCCGGCTTTCTGTAGCCGGTGAACTCTTTGGTCGTCACTGTCCCATAGAGCCATGCATCCGCATGGAACGCTGTACGGATACGGGCATATTCTTCACTGACCGACCGGGCGCTTTCCGTTCCCATAAACTTTCCGGTGATCTTCCCGTCCAACGCACTTAAAATGTGGCAGATAATATATGGTCTGTTCATGTAATCCCTCCTTCTTATGACATCTCTCGCTTCCTCAAATTATCTGGATTTCCTGCAGATACGCAAAAACATACCTGACCGCTTCCTCAAAAGCGCCTCCATGAAATCCATGTCCAGCCCCGTCAATCACATAATATTCCACGTCTCCATAGACCTCTGCCGCACGGTCCGAATAGGAGACTGGCACGATACTGTCAGCACTGCCGTGCAGGAGCAGGACCTTTCCTGTGTAGTTCCCAATCTCCTCATACGCATTGTAATCCCACATATCCTCTACATAAGGGCGTCCCGCCGTAATCCAGATAAACTGGAACCTGTCCGGCACTTCTTCCAGTGAATCAAACTGTTCATGTACGGCATCCCCCACCAGAAATGCCGGATACATCAACACAAGACCTGAAATCCGGTCTGTATGTCTTGCTGCCGCAATCGCAGAAGTAATTCCTCCCTGGCTTGTGCCAAGCAGCACGACTTTATTTTCATCCACAAACTCCCATCCGGCTGCCGCTTCTATGATTACTTCCAGGTCGGAAACCTCTGTCATGACCGACATTTCCGTAGTATCCCCATCACTTCTGCTTCCGCCTCCGCCCCGGAAATCAAAACAGTAGGCGGCTATGCCGTGGCTTGCCAGCTGCTCGGCATAGGCGGCGTTGGACTGGTAGGAACCTCCAAGGCCGTGGGCGCAGATTGCAAGCGGAACCCTTTCATTTTCTGTCTCAGGAATATAGGCAATGCCATAAATCTTCTGTCCTTGATTTTCCAGTTCGATTTCCTGATGCCTGTAGGCATAAACCGGGAGATTTTCAAATTCCATAATTTCCGCTGTGCCTTCCATTTGAATTTCCTCCGGCACTGTCTGCTGCGTTACCGCTCCTTCCTGTTCTGTCTGTTCCGGCTGGTCCTCTGCTTCTGTACCGGTCACTCCCAATTCTGAAAGCCACCCGTCAAGCTGGCTCACCCCGCTGATCCGTCTTTCCCCATATACCGCCAAACCATCACAGGAATATAGGAATGTGGGCAGCGTCTCGTCAATGCCGCTTCCTCCGCTGGTACAGAAAGGAATAATCAGTTTCCCGACCAGATCATAGCTTTCCAAAAACGTATTGACGGGAGCCGGTGTTGCATGCCACCATACCGGATAGCCTATGAATACAATGTCATATTCTTCCATGTTTTCCACCGTGTCTGTCAACGCAGGCCTTTCATTTCCTCTAATCTCCCGATTGGATTCCAGATACACATTGGAATAGCCGTCCTGCGGGATTATCTCAAACCGGTCGCCTCCGGTTTTTTCACTGATTGCATTTGCAATGCCTCTTGTTGTTCCGGAGTAAGAAAAATAAGCAACCAGCACTTTCACATCGGGCTGCGAAAGAATTTCATCCCGTAATTCTTCTACCTGTGAATCGCTAAGCGAATTATCCGATAAACTGCGAAACATGGCAGGATGGCGATAAATGTTATACCCCGCAAAGATGAGGGTAATGACCACAATTACTACAATCCCCGCAATCCATCCTTTTTTACGCTTCATAGCTGACACCTCCTTACAGACATTCCATCAGAATCTGATAGATTTCCTCCCGGTCAAGCTCACGGGGATTACATTTAATAATGTTGCAGGTATCTGCCACCAGCCGCAGCACCTCCGGTGTAATCTCCACTGTGGATTTCAGCTGGCTCATTTTTGTAGGAAGCCCACACTCTTTGATAAAGTTTTCCAAAGCAACCACACCGCCTCCAGCTGTATCCACGTCAAATACCACCTTCGCAAATCGGGTGAATTTCTCCTGCGCGTCCTTCACGATATGCCGGTAATAAGCAGGATGGATAACGGCAAGCCCCTGTCCGTGGCTACAGTCCGTGTAAGCTCCCAGTTGATGTTCAATCTGATGCGCCTGAAAATCGGTCAAGCGGCCGCATTTCAAGATTCCGTTTTCCGCCATGGCAGAATCCCACATCAGGTTGCTCCTTGCCTCCATATCATTGATATTCACAAGGAGACGGCGCATATTGACAACCGTATTACGCATAATGGCCAGCGCTACATCATCGGATACATTATCCTGGTCCGAAGTCCCCAGATAAGTCTCCATTGCATGGCTTAATGTATCAAAAGCCCCGGAGAGTACCTGCATGGGCGGCACCGACCTGGTATAATCCGGATCAAGGACGGCAAAGGAGGCTGCTGTTCCAAATATTGGCCCTTTCCACCTCTTTTCTCCGTAAGTGATGACTGCGCCTGCGTTCATCTCCGCGCCGGTACCGGAAGCCGTCACAACCGCACCCATTGGGATTCCTGCCATTGGAAACTGTCCCCTGCCATATTCCATGTCCCAGATATCTTCGGACAGCTGTGCCTGTGCGGAAACCACCTTGCAGCAGTCGATGACGCTGCCGCCGCCCACAGCAAGGATATAATCCACCTGTTTCTCCCGTGCAAGGGAAGCTCCTTCCTGCACTTTGGCGTAGGTGGGGTTCGGCATGATGCCGCCAAATTCCACGACCCTTTTCCCTGCCTGTGCAAGCATCGTCTTTATCTCATCGTAAATTCCATTCTTTTTTACTGAGCCGCCTCCGTAGGCCAGCATGACTGTTTTTCCCATCCTGCCATGCTCCTTTTCAAAAGCCTGCCCTGCACTTCCTTTTCCAAAATAAACCTTTGTGGGATAAGAAAATGTAAATTTATCCATTGTAAAGTCCTCCTATCATTCCATGCTTTCAAGCGTTTACCTGAACCGCTTTCTACAACCGATTATATTTTGCGGTTGTAACCACCGGTCAATAGATTTTCGATAATTATTCTGTGAATTTTTTGTGTCTGTTTTCTTCCCTGCTGATAGTGCCCCATCCTTCCAGAAATTGGATGTCTGGCGGGATGAAGCACTGGAGGACTACTGTTTTTCCATTGTTCCTGATACTTTGTCTATGATATTCATGGCATTCAGGCTGCGGGGATAACCAATATAGGGCATACACTGCTCTACAACGCTGTAAAGCTTTTCCTTATCGTTACCCACCCCGAAGTTTCCTGCGGTATGCCCCCTGAGCTGATTTTCACAGCCGCCCTGAGCCAGAAGGAAACAGAACGTAATCATCTCACGCTCCTGATCGCTCAGACCGTTACGGGTATAGTAATCGCCAAAGCAGTTATCTGCCAGCCAGCGGTTGATATTCCTGCGCAAGGCCGGTCCTTCTGTCTGCCGCTTTGCCATATCAGGACCGAATAGGGCAATCTGCTTTGCAAGGCCGGTCCCAAAGCGGGTTTCTTCATTTGTTGTTGCCTGTCCCGGAAGCGGCAGCTTCACCCCATGCTGTTCCATAATCTGGTTTGCAGCCACAAGGAAATCGTATATGCGGCCAATTCCCAGATATGCCGCAGCCTGATAGATAACTTCTTTTATGGCAATGGGATCGATTTCCATATTCAGCGCCGCATGGAGCATGTTCCGGAATTCTCCTATTCCCTGGCAGCCCAGAAGCGCAGAAAGGATACAGAGCATCTGTTCCTTTTCTGTCAACCTGCTTACGCTTACCGTTTCATCCTGTGAAAAATTAGAGAGAATCTCTGCAAACTCCGGATCAGTTCCGTTTAAGGATGATTTCATCCCGGCAAACAATTTTTGAACTCTTTCCTCTGCATTTTTGTTCATAAGCGCCTCCTTCTCTTTTACCTGATAAAATTTGTCAGAACCTTTTCATTGTCTGGATGTACCAGTCCGTTCTCTTTACCAAGCACAATGCATTTCAGCATCCATGCCATGTTTTTTCCAAGATTATACATGGTCATAAGCCCTTCTTTGTCCCCGGCCACTTCTTCCGGCTGTGCGCCGTAAACATGGTTCCAATAAGTGGAAGAAACCACCGGCATGGAGCAGATGGTAAAATACTTATTGATTACATCAAATGACGCCGTTGTCCCCGCACGCCTTGCAGACAAAACTGCAGCCGCCGGCTTAAAGCTGAAGGCAGTTCCGCCTGAATAAAAGGCTCTGTCCATAAATGTCAACAGCCTGCCGCTGGGATGTGCAAAGTAAACCGGAGAACCAAATACAAAACCATCTGCTGATTCTGCCTTCTGTACAAACTCATTGACGCAATCCTGTATCACACAGCAGCCTGTTTCTTTACATTTGCGGCAGGCGATGCAGTCCGGCAATGCTTCATTCCCAATAAAAAATAATTCCGTCTCAATTCCTTCTTCCCTTAGAGAGCGTTCCACTTCACGAAGAGCCTCGCCCGTACATCCCTCTTTCCGGGAACTTCCATTAACAAGTAAAACTTTCATCCTCAGTAAACCTCCTTGCAATTTTGTTTTTCTCATGCTAGAATGTGGTTAGTTCAATCGCTTCCTACAACCGATTATATTTTACGGTTGTAACTATCGGTCAAGAGTTTTTTAATAAAACTTTTTGTAACAGATATAGGAGGACAACATATCAATGTATACCATGATGCAGGTCTGCCGGGAATTAGATATGACCTATCAGACCTTGAAATTTTACTGCAACGAAGGACTGGTTCCAAACGTCAAGCGTGACGGCAACAACCGGCGCATTTTTGATGAAAAAGATATGAAATGGATCAAAGACCTCACCTGCCTGAAAAAATGCGGAATGAGTATCCAGGAAATGAAAGATTATCTGGAACTGTGTCTGCAGGGAGAGTCCACCATTATTCAGCGAAAGGAAATGCTGGCTAAAAAGCAGGAGGCACTGCGTATTTCTCTGAAGGAATTGGAAGACAGCATTGCTTATATTGACTGGAAACAAAATTTCTATGACGAAGTGCTATCCGGTGAGCGTCCGTATATAAGCAATTTGATCCGAGCAGAAGAGTAATTACACCAAAAGCCGTGTATCCGTTTCCGTAGTTCCACGCAGATACACGGCTTTTAAATAAAAATTATTATTTACATAACCAGTTGTCCGGTCCTTATGGTTAAAGTCCCATTTCTTACACTTTCGGCATAATCCAAAATTTCATTGCCGGATAGCTTAACGCCACCTGAACCAGTATATTGACAATATTGGCCAATGTGGGCGTAATTCCTGCCGGAACTCCCATACCAGTAAAAAAAGTCTGGCTATAGGCAGGCAGAGCCGCAGATATAACTACCAGCGCCACAGCCAGACAGATATATTTTGGTATAGCCTGCGAAAACGCCGCATTGGAACGGAACACAAAATTCTTTTGTACATAAAAGTTTACCGCCTGTGCCAGCGCCGTCGCCGTCAGAAAGCTTAGAAATCCACACAAGCCCAAGTCACTCTCCATATTGGTGTAATGAAAAATCAGGAACTGAAACGGCACCTGCTTCCATGCTGCAAATACAAATCCAGTGCAGATCCACATTACGATAAAGTTCACCACGGTCGCAACATTTGACAGGATGTTAAATAAAATAAATTCCCAAAGGTTCGGATGCTTTGCAATCCATGTTTTCATCCATTTCATTGTCTGCCTTTCCTCCCGTATAACAATTTTTCATAGTCATGGTTCTGCTTCTTGTTTTTTAAAAAACCGGCAATCAATTTTGCCATCCCTCCCAAAAAATGGCCGTTTACCACCATAAGCATTCCCCGCACCATTTCCATGCTTACCGCCCCGCCGGTCATCTTTGCAATCCCCCGGAAGGGCATATTATAAATGAAGAGGATATTCAGATCCGGCTTTCCTTTCTCCTCACTTTTTTTCTTTTTATCGGTCAAAATCCGGTAAATCCATCTGGCAAGTCCGCTTTTTGCATAATACATCTGACAGATTGCATCGTTCATTCCCAGTTCCCCTGTCCATTTTCCATCAGGGAGCGGATAGCCAAGCAAATCCTCATATTCCTGATCGGATACCTTTGCAATTAATCCATTCTGATAGGAAAGCAGCTCTGTATTCTGATAGGGCAACTACTCCATGTTTCCTCTTACCACAAGGGTCCCCGTCAGCCGTATATCTGCCACACAGGCTCCTATCATAATTTGAGACTCCCCGCCTTCCGTTTCCCATTGTCCTGTTTTAACATTCCAGAAACGGAATGACTTGTCATCAAATGCGATGCGGATTCTTTTTTTCTCTCCTTTTTTCAGAAATATCTTCCGGAATCCTTTCAGCTCCTTTTTCGGACGAAACACTTTCCCATTTGGCATTCCTATATAAAGCTGTGCCACCTCAGCCCCGTCCATAGCGCCGGTATTTTCCAGTGTGAAACTGACCCCGCTTTCGTCTACGTCCAAATCCGAATAGGTAAACTCCGTATAAGAAAGGCCATACCCAAAGGGATACTGGAAACGCGCGCCGCTGGTATCATAATAGCGATAGCCCACAAACAGCCCTTCTCTATACTCTGAATTCCGTTCCGTGGACGGAAAGTACCGGAAGGCCGGCGTGTCCTCATACTTGACCGGATAAGTTTCATTCAATCTACCGGAAGGATTCACCTTTCCTGTCAGCACATCCAGCATGGCTCCTGCCCCAGCCTGGCCGCACAGATAGCCGTGAAGGATCGCCTTGCAGCAGTAGTGCCACGGCATCTCCACGCTGGAGCCGGCACTCATAATGCCTGCGATATGGGGATTTACCTTCACCAGCTCCTCAAGAAGTTCGATCTGGTTCTGGGGCACTCGCATGTGGTTCCGATCCATGCCTTCTGATTCACTGATCTCATCCAGTCCGAAACAGTACAACACCACCTCTGCCCGACCTGCCAGATCCAAAGCCTCCTTCTTCATGGCTGCATCCGCTTCTCCGGTTCTGGAATATCCCATTTTGACGCCCACCAACTGCAGATCGTATCCCTGAATTAACTCTGCCATTGAGTCCACACGGGTCGGGTTTACCATAGAAGAGCCTGCCCCCTGATATCTCGGTTCTATGGCAAAGTCTCCGATCAGAGCCACCTTTGTCTTCGGCTTTAAGGGGAGAAAACTGTCTTCATTTTTCAGAAGCACAATGCTTTCTGCTGCTGCACGTCTGGCAAGTTCATGGTGTGCCGTCACATCAAAACCTGCTGTCTGGCCGGACATTTTTGATTCCCGCTGCCCTTCTCCTGAAAGCGTCAGCACTGCATCCAGCAACTCATCCACACAAAGATCCAGTTCTTCTATCGTAAGTTTCCCATCTTCCACAGCATACAGAATCTCCCTGGCAGAATCCAATCCCGGTGCAGGCATCTCCAAGTTGGACTGGCATTTCACTCCTTTCACATGGTCATTGGAACCGCCCCAGTCCGTGATGACAATCCCGTCAAAACCCCATTCATTTCTTAAAATGTCTACCAACAGCTGCCTGTTTTCGTTGGCATATTCCCCATTGATCTGGTTATATGCGCTCATGATTGCTTTTGCCCCGCCTTCTTTAACCGCAATCTCAAATCCGGTCAGGTAGATTTCCCGCAGCGTCCGCTCGTCTATAACCGCATTCATGGCCATGCGGCGCAGCTCCTGGCTGTTTACGGCAAAATGCTTGGGACACGCATAAATTCCCTGGCTTTGAATCCCACGCACATAGGCGGCTGCCATTTTTCCCGCAAAATAAGGATCCTCCGAAAAATATTCAAAATTCCTGCCGCATAGGGGGCTTCTCTTGATATTAAGCCCCGGCCCCAGCAACACATGGATATTCTGGGAAACCGCCTCCTCTCCAAGCGCCCTTCCAATCTCTTCTCCCAGTTCTTCATCCCAACTGTTTGCAATCGTAGCCGCCGTGGGAAAACAGGTAGCCTTTAAAGATTCATTTAACCCCAGATGATCCCCTGTCCCCGCCTGTTTCCGTATCCCATGAGGGCCATCTGACAGAAAAATGGAAGGAATCCGGAGACGGGGAATATCCCGCGTCTCCCAGACTGTCTTTCCGCTCAACAGCGCCGCCTTTTCTTCCAGGGTGAGTTTTGATAAAAGTTCCGGCTGTTTCATATCTGCTCTCCTCCCTGTTCTTCCTGTGGGACTTCCGCTTTTTTCTTCTTCAGATAGCTGCGCACCGTCAAAATCTCGCCCAAAATCCACAATGCCGCAATCACACCATCCACGACATATACCGCCATGAGCCACCCCGGAATGGTTCCCGGCACATAATTTTCATAAGCGGAACTGTTTACCGTAGTGTAAAAAATATTTTTTGCTGCCTGGCGCATGGCAATGACAGAAGTAGCGCTTAAATCCGTCATAATGGCTTCATTTCCAGCCGTTCCAAGCATCATATCCGTACCGCCGCGCACCGCACGGTCTGCATCCATATATCCGTAATTTCCAAAATAGTCGGAAATGACCATTCCTTTGAATCCCCACTCTTCTCTAAGTACCCCCTTCAGAAGTTCCGGACAGCCGCCTGCCCATTCAGTTCCGAGGAAGTTATAAGAGGACATAACAGCAAGCTTTCCATCCGGATTGCTCTTAATTGCTTCTTCAAAAGGCTTCATGTAAATTTCCCGCATGGCCTGCTCTGTCGTCCAGGTACACAGCATGGCATTCCGGTTGATCTCCTGCTCATTCAAGACGAAATGCTTGATAAATGGGTACATACCGCTTTCCACAGCGCCGTTTGCCTCTGCCACCGCCATCCTTGCGCTGAGTACGCTGTCTTCCGAATAGTATTCAAAATCTCGCCCTCCGAAAGCGCTGCGATGGATATTCATAGACGGCGCATACCAGCCCGTAATATGGAAATCCGCAAATTCCTCTCCCATAATCCTTGCATATTCCATCGCCAGCTCTTCATTCCAGGTCTGAGCCAGCACAACCTCCGAACAATACCCTGTTCCCTGTACCCCTAATGTGCTGGAATTGACGCCCGCAGGCCCGTCTGTATCCAGAATGCGGATTTTTCCCACGGAATTCACTGCCGCATTCTGGTGTCCGCCGAAAGCAATGAGATCCACCATTTCATCCACGTTCATCTGGTCAAGCAGTGTTTCCCAGCGGGGATCGTTATAATCCGCCCCTCTCAGTTCAAACAGTTCCATACCATTACGCGCCCCAGTGACCGGCATCACATCTTCCGTATTGTTGTATGCGGTTGGATCATATGTTCCATTTGCCAGAACCGTTCCGTTCAGTTCATAGCTTTCCGGCGCTGCCGTAACCTGAGCATAATTGGCAAAACCATCGGCTCTTGACAGGTAGGTAATATCTCCCTCTGCAAATCCGAACCTGTTTTCCGCCACCACAAGATCCCCATTGTGTGTCTGGTTTTCATCATAAATTACCGTTCCCTGTACCTGATACTCCCTGCTGTCCATTACCGTATGGCTGTCCGTCCGCAGGCTGATCTCATAAACGCCTTCTTCCAGTACATAATGTCCGGTATTATAGGTATCATAAGAAGCCATATCCTCAATCTCAAAGGATAAAGTCAATATCTGGGATTCCCCTGGCTGCAGCAGGTCTGTCTTGTCAAACGCAGCCAGATTCACACTGGATTTTTCAATCCCTCCGTTTGTATAAGGCGGCGTATAATAAAGCTCTGCGATATCCTTCCCAGCTGCATCACCTATATTGGTTATGGTCACATCCACGCTGATGGTACTGCCGTCTGTCTGAAGTTCTCCCATTTTCTGCGTAAACTCCGTATAGCTGAGTCCATACCCAAAGGGGTACATCACGGTATCTTCATAGTCAAGCAGTCCTTCTTCCGCCGCCGTTTCATATAATCGGTATCCCACATAGATTCCTTCTACATAATTAACAAAAGAGACGATTCCGTCTGCCCGTTCCCATGCAGCCTGCGCCGCCGCTGCAGTCTCCTGGGTGTTTGTATAGGCAAAATGGCCAATATTGTTGATATAGGGTGCGTCACGAAGATCGCGGAGCCAAGTATCCGTTGTCTTTCCTGACGGGTTCACTTCCCCGGAAATGATATTTCCCAATGCGTTAAACCCGGTAGAACCTGCACCTGCGCACAGAAGCACTCCCTTGATCTGGTCATATTCTTCCGTCCATCCAAGCTCCAACGTGTTTGCACCGTTGTAGATTATAATGACATCATCGAACCTGCCGCATACCATCTCCACCAGATCCTTTTCTGTCCTGCTCAGTTCCAAATAAGACTGGCCGGATTCAAAATCGGTATATTCTGTAGAATTTTCCGTATAGCTGCCTTTCATATATTTGGTTCCAATCTCCATGGTAGAGCCGTCCATTACCGGCCCCATGTCAAACGGAAGATCTGCTCCCTCACCGCCGGTACGGGAAATAACAATGACTGCCGTATCTGAAAACTCTTCAGCGCGCTCCAGCACGTCAGCCGGATAATCTGCCGCCGGAATCTCCGGAAGAGTCCAATCCTGTCCGTCATTGATACTGATGACCGGACGCTCCGCCCGATAGTCCACATACATCTGAGACAGCTCCTCATTTGTCTCAAACCCTGCATTCTCAAGTCCCTGAAGAATTCCCACTGCCGTAGACGCATCCACAGTTCCCGATCCAGTGCCGCCATAGATGGGATTGGTAGACGCCCAGCCAAACACATTGATTTTCTGTGGGGCAATCGGAAGATAGCCTTCCGTGTTTTTTGTCAGGATGACGCCTTCATTCGTCACATCTTCCACAATCTGTCTGGAATTTTCCACATGCTCCGGACTCAGCTGGCCTTTATCTGTCAATACGACATTCAGCGTATTGTAAAGGGTGTCCGTCAATGCCAGATTCAGAGTCAGAGCCAAAACCACCACAAAAGCAAACAGCGACTGCCACCGGATCAGTCCCCGAAGCGGCTTTTTCCACCTTTTTGCTACAAACATGACTACAATCATAGCTGCCAACGCAACACCGATGACGATCAGGTGTGTCTGTATCATCTGTATGACACTGATCACGTCTTCCCATGCAACTTCTACGTTTCCCATAATTTACCTCCTGTTGGTTTCTCCGTTTTTTGATGAACCTAATGTAACATAAAAGCAGCCGGAAAACCCGAATCTGGTTTTTCTGGCTGCTCTGGAGGTAAAATTGGTATATTCTATCTTTTTTCCGGATAAAACAGGATATCCACCACAAACCGTTCCTGTTCTGCATGCATCAACAATTCCCCTTTATACTTATCTACAATGTAACGGATGCTCTTTACGCCAAACCCGTGATAGTGTTTATCCTTTTTGGTAGTCTGCGGCAGTCCGTCTGCAAACGCCACCTGCTCCTTACAATAATTCTCCATATGGATAAAGCTCCCCTGATTTCGTGCGGCAACCAGGATACTGATAATCCGCTTATCCGTGTCCGTTTCCTTCATCACACTCTCAATGGCGTTATCCATCAGATTTCCGAACAGTGCATAGACATCGGCAGAGGAAAGAAAATCCAGGAGCTTCCCGTCCACCATACAGCTCATTTTGATCTCATACTCATTGCACAGCAGGCTCTTCTCTGTCAGAACAAGATCAAGGGCGTCATTTCCAGTCTGGAAGATATTATCGTAAATGGAAATCGCACCCTTTACTTGTTCAATATATTCCTTCTGTTCCCTGGCATCCGCAATCTTCGATATCTGGGAAAGGCGGTATTTCAGGTCATGGCATTTGATATTGATGATATTGACCGCATCCTGAGATAATTTCTGCTGTTCACTCATGTTATGCAGCATACTTTCCATCATCTCATTTTCATGTAGAATCCGGTTCTGCCTGGATACGTTGTAAGCAGTAGAAATTGCAAAAATACAGCATATCACTGCATAGATTTTACAGAACACATTCTGAAGCAGGGTGCTGTTTTCCCTGAATATCCTGTGATCCACCAGTACACTTAAAATAATCACGGTAAATAGAATCATCAGAGATAACCCCACCATTCGAATATCTTTTTTCTTCAGTTCTCCCTTTCCTGCATTTTTCCCGACAATGAAGACATATACAATCCCAGAAGTTATGACATATGGCAGAAAACGAATCCATAGAAAATCCCAAATCCCGGTAAGCGACAGAGACATCCCCTCCATCACAGCGGTTGTCACCGCAAAAGCGATATGCTGCGTTGCATATCCGCAGGCGCCGGCAAACAGAATTTCCTCAAAATTCGCTGGAAAGCAATATTTCATAAATCCCATGCTAACCAGAAACAGGCCTCCGTAATATGCAATCAAGATTACCGGACTCTGGGACGGTATTCTGTGAAGAATCTCAAAAATACAGATTGCTGCACAAAAATATCCAACCAGACCGGAAATCAGATAAAGCGGGAACCGCTCCCTTCTCTTCCATCCCAGAAAAAAGACGCTCTCCGCAATTAGTATCTGCATGGAAAACCGAATACATGATATCACCTGCATTTCCTGCATCAATAATCACCTCCCAGATATTTCATGAAGTTTTCCTTAAACTCTTTTTTTCTCTGCCGGCTGACTGGCAAAGGGATGCCTTCTATCCAGACCGTATCCTTTTCAAGCCTTGTGATATATTTCAGGTTGACCAGACAGCCGCTTATGCTTTTGGAGAACCCTTCCTTTTTCAGTTCCTCTTCCAATGCAGTCATGGTTCCTCTGGCACGGTACACATCTTCGGTAGTGTGAAAAAGGAGATAATTTTTATCCTTTTCTATGTAGAGAATCCGGGAACAATTCAGCCTGACAATGCTGTCCTCTGTCTGAATGACATACTCTTTCTCCGAATGCGACTGAAAAAAACGAATCGCCTTTCTTAGCTTATCTGAAAACACATAATAACTGACTGGTTTGACAATGAAGTCGATGGCATCCACTTCATAACCATGAATGGCATACTGCGCCATATTTGTGACAAACACGATTCCCAGTGCCTGATCTATTTCACGTATTTTTCTTGCCGCTGTCATCCCATCCATATGCGGCATCTCTATATCCATAAATACTACATCTAACGCTCCTTTGTAGTCCTCAACAAAATTAAGTCCATTTTGAAATTCTTCTACATGAAAATGTATTTGCTGTTCCTTTCCATACCGTAATAAAAAGGATTTCATTAAATTCAAGTGTTCTAAATCATCATCTACCAATCCAACTCGAATCATGTTTTCCTCCTTCTGATTAATGATTTTTCTGTTAAATTACTTTCTACAATTCCTGTTTCTGGCAACTAACGCTCATATAAGGCAAAAAATCAGCAAGAAAAACAAGTGATAGACTTCTTAAATACATAAACATGCAAATTTTAAAAGCATTGTAATTCTGTACTCAAGACTTTTACATGATAGCTTCTGTTTTTCGTTTCAATTCATTCAAACAAATTATTTTATACTAAATAGCCAGTAAGATTAACCAGACGCAACCTTCCACCTATCATTGATAATGCATAACCAAAACACAAATACAGAATATCATAAACAAGTTCGCGTGACAACTGAAAGGAACATATGCAAAGGAAGATATGAAATTGTAATGTAGAGTAATTAGCAAAATTCATAAAGATAATTCTCCTATTTTAATTGTAATGCCAAAATAACTTTGCCACCACATGCTTCCCTTCCACAAATGGCTCCAACCAGAAACGTGAATCATAGGAATGTTCCGCATTATCCCCCAGAACATAATAACAGCCTTCCGGAACTGTCAAAATGGCGCCATTTCTTTCAATCGTTTCACCTTCGACTGCAGCAATCCGTTTCACAAGCAGTTTCCCATCATGCTAAAATATAAATTTTTCCCTAAAGCTGAAACATAAAAGAATCCGACGCCCTGCAGCCATTGTATACAAGGCGTCGGATTTTGATTATTCATGCTTTCTGAACGGGCTGCCAAATATTCAGTTTTTATGTTCAGAGCATCATAAGGAGAAGAACATTCCTATTTTCTTCTTATATGCATCCCTCCATTTTCAACTGTTTTCTTTCATCTTAACGACTCCACCACCTCCTGTTATATGCTATATATAGAAAAGCCGCAGAACCAAGAATCTGCATCATCTGCAAATTCATTGGCTCTGCGGCTTAGCGGCTGGCTCCTGAATCACGGTTATTTGAAATTGTTCCACATCTATTAGAATTTCTCTTTTACATTTCGGGCAGAATATGGGAAAATTCTTCATGGTTGTATCTGCCCTGATTTTATCGCGGGTCTTTTCTCCACATACTGGACATCGTATCCAATCAGCTTTCATCATATCTCATGGTCACCTTCAATCTCCTAATAATTAATTGTGCACAGCCTCCAGTAAATGCTCCTGCAAGACAGCCAGACAAAAGCAGAAATGGCAGATAAACCAGTATGCCCGTCCCCATGACGAGAGCAGCAATTGAAATCTGCCCTATATTGTGAAGTATAGCTCCAAGCACACTGGCAATCCATATATGCTTTTTGTCAATAATCTTGTACAGTAAGAGCATCCCTGCAAGACACAGATTACTTCCTGCAAAACTATAAGCAAGCGCCATCATGTTGCCACTGAATACAGCGGCGAGAAAAATTCGGCAGAAAACAATTATCATAACCTCTCCCACCCGGAAGCGGTAGACTGCATATACCGTGATGATACTTGCCAGTCCCAGCTTAATTCCCGGTATCGGAAATGGGTTTGGTATTTGTAACTCTATAACAAAAATAATCAGTGCAACGCCCGTCAGCATAGCAAAAGAGGCTGCTGTTCCAAATATTGGTCCTTTCCACTTCTTTTCTTCGTAAGTGATGACTGCGCCTGCGTTCATCTCCGCGCCGTTACCGGAAGCCGTCACAACCGCACCCATTGGGATTCCTGCCATCGGAAACTGTCCCCTGCCATAAATCCACCAGACGGGCTACATCAAAATTACATACGCCGATGGCCCGTACTTTCCCGTTCCGGTACATTTCCTCGATTGCCCGCCATGCGCTGTAATAGTCCCCAAAAGGCTGATGAATCAGATACAGATCCAGGTAATCAATCCCCAGTCTTTTCAGGGAATCATCCACTGCTTTTTTTACCCCCTCGTAACTTGCATCCTGTACCCACAGCTTTGTTGTACTAAACAGTTCTTCACGCGAAATCCCCGACTCCAGGATTGCAGCCCCTACACTTTCTTCATTCCCATAAACAGATGCCGTATCGATCAACCGGTATCCGGCAGAAAGCGCATCCCTGACACAGCGCTCACAGTCTTTCGGCGGAATCTGGAAGGTCCCAAATCCTTCCTGGGGCATCCGTGCCCCGTTATTCAGTGAAATATACTCCATTTCAATCTCCTTGTATTTGCCTGTTTGCCTTTGAATATTTTCCTGTCATCTGCACGTTCCTGAATGACAGCCGGTTGGAACGTATCATAAAATACTCACTTCGGCAGTGCAGTCCTCCATATCCAATCCATGCACAGACCACCCGAATTCCGGGAAAATAATGTCATACCCCTGCATTTTTACATTCTTGCATTCCCTTAACGCCTTGATGACATGCAGTCTGCTGCCGTAAATCTCAATGCCCTCCGAATACCATAAAGCTGCCCTGCAAAACTCCGTTATCTCCGAGTTTCTGATTACAAGCCCGTTGTCATGCCAGAAGGGATACCGCAAGTTAAAAAAGCATTAGCCAACTATTACCTGGCTGCTCTCCTCGTCAAAAGTTTTGTTCCTAATCATATCCATATCGGGCATTAGTTTAGTGCAAGTTTCAAAATTTCACATTGATTTCGATATATTCTACATTTCTCACTCTATTATCATTTTACAAAATCAATCTGCATTTCCACAGAACCTGCCATATCGTCAAATACAGACATATCCGAAATAATATGCCCCAAAATCATCAACCCTTCCGGATCATCGTCAGGTTCATCAAAATATACCGCAAACAAATCTCCAGGTGTCCAAAAAGCTAAATCACCAATGGCATACCCGGTCTGCACATCTGCTGTATGTGTCAGCGGCGTTTCCAACCCTCCATAATATTCATGCTCACCCATTCGTGTCATAGAAACAGTAAGAGGCAGCATTTCTCCAAATTCTTTTGCCGCTTCGCTGTCATTCAGCTCTGCCAGAATTTCCACATCATCCACTGTAATTACAATTTGAGATGCCTCTGTATCGGTGGTATCTTCCGCCTGCACTAACTGCAATTCACCCAGCCATGCCGAAACTTCCTACTCTGCGGAACTTATTTTCTCTGCTTCAACCGCAAGTCCGGTAAGCACTTCTGAATTTGGACAAAGCTCCTGTATATCTGCATAGCTGCCGCCGCTTCCATAGCCTGCATGAGTACAGAATGGAATAATTGTTTTGTCCATCAGATTGTACTGGCTTAAAAAAGAAACGATCGGCCGTGGAATCGTTGTCGCCCAAATCGGATAGCCAATAAAGATTGTATCATATTGTTCTATATCAAGGTCTGTACTCTGCAACTCCGGTACAACGCCTTCCTCTTGCTCCTGACGGTTCTTTTCTACCACTTTATCATAATCCTCTGAGTAAGGCTCTACAGTCTGAATCAAGTGCATATCACCACCGACATATTCCCGGATCAAGTCCGCCACATATTCTGTCGTTCCCTGCAGGTTTCCATCTCTGCCTATTACAATACTGGCCGAAGTCGAAGCGTCCACATCATCCGGAAATTCTGTATTGCCCCAACGCCCAAAATATGCAATCAAGACGTGATTTCCTGAAATTTCTTCTGTTTCATCATGTTCCTCTGTTTCTGCTGATTCTTCTTCCATTGTTACCATACTTTCAGTGGAACTGTCAGAGGGGAGCTTTTGCGACGTTTCTTTATTTGAGTTCTCAGCACAAGCTGACAACGAAAAAGCAAGAACCAAAAACAAAATCAAGCTGCCTATTTTTTTCATTCGACATCCTCCTTAAACATCACTTTAATGTGGCGTATTCTTCGTCAGACACTGCCTCACACCATTCATTTGACGTATCTTCTCCCGGAACCTCAACAGCCAGATGCGCAAACCAGCTATCCGGCGCTGCTCCATGCCAGTGTTTCACTTCTGCCGGAATGACTACCACATCTCCGGGATGAAGTTCCTGTGCCTCTTTGCCCCATTCCTGATAATATCCTCGTCCGGCAGTACAAAGAAGTATCTGCCCGCCGTTCTTGCCGGCATGATGAATATGCCAGTTGTTCCGGCATCCCGGTTCAAAGGTCACATTGCCGATTACCACGCCTCCTGTGGTGAGCATATTCAGATAGCTCTGTCCAACAAAATATTTTGCAAACGCCTCATTTTTTCCGCCAACCGGAAAAACACTTAATTCTTCTGCTTTCATATCAAATCTCTCCTTACTATTTTATTTTTTCGATCCACGCTTCAATTTCTGCTTCTTTTGTCACTAATTCTGCACCGCCTGTGGAATCAAACTGTATTTCCATCTCATGGATAAACTCAGCTCCCTTGCAGGCACTCTTTATATCCTTAATAACGTGCCCCGGCCAGCCGCCATGTGTCTGGAACGGAATAACAGTTTTCCCCTTCCAGTCGCAAGACTTCAAAAAAGACAGTACCGCAGGTGCCATCGTGTACCACCATGTAGGTGTTCCTACTGCAATTACATCATAATCATTTAGATTTACTCCTAAAGGTTTAATTTCCGGTTGATACCCCCGGTTTACCTCGCGCTGTCCCTGCTCCACAATCGCATTATAAGAACCCATATACGGCTTTACCGTCTCAATCCGGGCAATATCTGCACCAGTGGCTTTCTGTATCTGCTCTGCGATTCCTTTTGTGTTTCCGTTTGATATGGAATAATATACAATCAATAATTTCTTTCCCATAATTCAACTCCTATTCCTGACCGAAAGTTCCAATTTCCTCAAGCCAGCCTTCAACCGTTTCCTTTGCTTCATCCTGAGAATTTTGCGCTATGGAACCTCTAATCCCCAAGCCTTCTAAAACCTCTGTATCCGGACAAACTTCTGCAATACTGCTCTCTGTGGAAGAAATTCCACTGCCTTCATGGGTACAGAAGGGAATGATAGTCTTTCCCGAAAAATCATAGCTTTCAAGGAACGAGTAAACCGCCATCGGCATATCACTCCACCAAATCGGATAACCGAGGAAGATAACATCATAATCAGCCATATTTTCCACAGAAGCCGTAAGTTCTGGACGCGCATTTTCCTCCTGCTCCTGCTTTGCGACCTCGGTACATTCATCGTAATCATCAGGATATGGCGCAACCGTACTGATTTCAAACGTATCGGCACCTGCCTGTTCGGCAATCATATCCGCAATGATATGGGTATTACCTTTTTCAATATAGCCGACACTGTAATTCTCGCCGGTGCGAGAGAAGTAGGCTACTAAGATCTTCGTACCGTCTGTATCAACATCCTCCGTTTGCTGTATGTTGCTTTCTTCTGTTTTCTGTACCTCGTCCAGAGTTTCAGATTCCTCCGTTGCTGCAGGGCTTTCTTCTTCCAAAGCGGTCTGCCCGGCAGTTCCTGCCGTTTCAATGTTTTCACTGTTTCCGCAGGCAGCTAATACAAAGCACATAGAAAGTGCGAGCAGTAATGGCAAAATTCTTTTCATTTCAACCATGTCCTTTCTGAATCTATTTTTTAGGTGCGAGCGGCCCATAGAAATAGCTGGCAGTCGCACCGCCGTCAATCAGGAACGTGGAGCCGGTAATAAACGCACCCTTGTCGCTCATCAAAAGCTCTGCCACATTTGCCACCTCATCCGCCGTACCCGGACGTCCGGCAGGACAATTTGCAAACATATTCTTGTAAAAATCACCACGCGGGCCATTAAATTCATCAATCGCCAGCGGCGTTACAATAATGCCGGGAGCAATATCATTGATACGAGCGCCACGCCTGCCCCACTTAACAGCCTCTGCCATTACACGCTTTTCATTGCAGCGTTTCGCCATCTGATAAGCGTGCAGAGTATCACGAATGTTTTCAAGCTGCAACAGCGGGAGATTTAGCAATTCTTCTGTGGGCGTAGCTGCCAGCAGTTCATCTTCCTCCGCAGTCAGAGCAGGCATACGCCAGCCGGACTGACTGGAAATCGTAACGCCTGCACCGCCCTTTTTGATGATTTTCCCGACTTCCTCCAACAGAACGGCGGTTCCGTATAGGTCTACCTTCAAAATTGCTTCAATCGGAGCCTGACTGGGAGAAACACCAGCCGCATTGACCAGCATAGAAATTTCTCCATATTTTTTCGCTTCTGCAATCATATTCATAATGGAATCACGGGAAGATAAATCCATTTCCACTGGTACAGCATCAAAACCTGCTTCATTCATAATCTTGGAAATTGTCTGTGCGTTCTCTATTTTCTTATCGCCTACGACAATCTTCATTCCATATCCCATTCTCCGGGCAATCGCCATACCGATCTGTCCAGCTCCCGTTAAAATCATTACATCTTTCATTTTTATGCTCCTCCTATTACTTATTGTTTCGCTGCTTCATTGACACACCGCAGAGCGTTAAGGCTTCTCGGATAACCGATATACGGAAGGCTCTGTGATATTACCTTGATAAGAAACTCCTTATCATTGCCAAGCCTCATATTCGCTACCGCATGGCTGGTGAGCTGCGGTTCGCATCCACCCTGCGCTGCCAGAAAACAAAACGTAATCATTTCTCTCTGTTGGTAATCTAGACCCGTCCGGGTATAGTAATCTCCATATCAATTATCTGCCAGCCAATAATTGATATGGCGGCTTTCCTCCGGGCCGGACTTCCAGAAATCCCGCATCTGCTCTCCGAAAATATCTACCTGTGCCTGTGTTCCGGCTTCCCGGCGGTTTTCCGCAGCGGTTGTTGCCTGAGAGGGCAGAGGAAGTTTTATGCCCTTTTCCGTCAATACCTCGTTGGTGATCTTTAAGAACGGAAACACTCTGCCAATACCGAGATAAGCCACCGCCTGATAAACAATCTCCTTGATCTCAACCGGCGTTACCCCAAAGTTCAAGGCGGCAGGAAGCATGGCATGAAATTCATCCGTTCCCTGACAGCCCAGCAGTGTTGCCAGAATTGCCATGAAGCGTGTCTTATCGTCCAGATCGTCATGGCCTGCTACCTCGTCAAAGGCAAAATTGTCAAAGCGTTCAATAAACTCCGGATCGGTTTCCAGAAAGGAGGAAACATACCCCGGAAACATTTTGTCGTGATATTCTTTCGCAAATTTAGTAATCGCCATTTTCCATACCTCCTGCTTTATTTAGGTAGTGTCAAATCCTACCTGATTTTTTGTTACTCAAACCTTGATTTTATGGGAGTTTGCAAATAAAAGAGCATTGACCTCCCTTTTTATGGTATAATGTCAATCGCCAAACCAA
>CAJTFX010000048.1:0-7675 GCA_910575555.1 Lachnospiraceae bacterium
ATGATACAGATCCACGATCTGCTGTTTAAATTCCGGAGTGTAAGATTTTTGATTTTTCGCCATGCCTTTCATCTCCTTTGCTCTTTCATTTGATAGTATAGGTTGTTCAACTTTTCCTGTCCACACTTATATACTAACACCACAAGAATCATTTTGGCGGACTCGAATCATTTATGGAAATGCTTCACAATATGAAGAAAGCCGGAACATTGCTTGATTCTCAAAAGCAGAAATTTCTTGATCTTCTCATCGCAAATGAAGCGACGTTCAATCAGTTCTACAACAATCAGGTAGATCTATTTAAAACCGTATGCACATATTATCTGGAGGGTCTGACCGAGGACGAAATCAGGGCGTTTTACCAGACGATTCCTGCCGGAACCTTTATTATGGATAAAGCCGCATATACCAATACGGTCGATGCGAAAGCAAAAGAATACCGCAGTTCTCTTGGAAACGAGCAGTTGAAAAAGCTTTGGTCGGAAAAAACCAAGTCAACATCGCCGAGAGAATGGTCTAGAAAACATCTCATGCCGATACTCTGCCTTGTTCCGGATAACGAGGTGCAACAGGCACGGGCTGCTTTCGGGACGTTGAATAAGAATCATCCTGACGGAAACGCTATTGAAAAAGCCAAGGAGTATCTTGAGAAAGCCTCATTCTATGGACTGCTTGAAGATCAGGCTGCGCTTGACAGGATTTTCACGGAAACGATTATTAAGGGCTTTGCGGTAATGCTGACGGATGTGGAAGAAGTAAAACGCTATTTGGATAGTCGCATCTCAACCGATCCATATGACTGGTTTGGTCTTCCGGAAGTTGATAAGAAGCTTCAGCAGATGGCGGAAGCCAAGTACAACCAGGGTGGATCTTCAAAGGCACTTGAGAAGATCGACAATATGGATGTTGAGGAAGTGAAGCGTTATCTGAAGGAACTGATTAAGGATAACATGACTGTTGGTATGGAGATTATCAAGGGTAATTGAGGTGATTCAGAATGGATTTAGCTGAATGCAAAAAGAAAATAGACAGGTTTCTGTCGAAAGACAATGTTCAACCTTTGATTGTGGATGTACAGAATCATAAGGACTGGAGCGATTTGATGGTGCATTACAATGTAGGAACTAACACTATTATAAAGGCATCGGATTATTGCAAAAAAGATGAGTTTCCACAGATAGACAGACTCTTTCATGATTTGGAAACAAAGGATGGCACATCGTTTGTCACCGGCTTGACTTCGTTTCTGAAACTGCGTGGCGAGCAGGAGCTAAGGAAAGTTATCAGCGAGATTCTTTCTATGACCACGGCAGGGCATGTGGTTGTCGTAACCTACCAATGCCACAGATATATGGATTTCAAAGATCCGCGCTTACAGCCTCGCATTGCTGTACTTGATGGCGAGGAACAAACATCACCGGAAATCTACCTTTCGTCACCGGGGCTGTCACTTAAAGGTGTCCAGACAATCAATGGGATAGATTCGTTTTCTGTTTCGGTTGAAAGTACTTCTTCTGATAAACTGCTTATTTTTACCAGCAAAGAGAAGGCTGATTATCCCAAGGCACTGTATCGTATCATTGGATTGTCCAAAGCATATGATGCTCTGTTGCAGAAAGATCCAAAGACTTCCGAACTGAGCGAGGCTATTGGTACGGATGAACAGTGGAAGTATGCACTTGGATTGTTTGAAACGAAACCGGACTGGATTGCTGTTATTGACGGTGAATTTGGCAATCACATGACTCTGGAAATCCATGTGCAGAATTATAACAGAATGGCTCCAAATCATTTGTGGCTGTACTTTGTTGGATTAAAGCTTTTTGGAGCAAAGAATAATTGGTGCCTTAATTATGCGTCCGCGAGATCATCAAGTTTACGCGAACTGATTTCCAATGTTTACCGTGGTATTTTGAACAAAAATGTCAAGGATGCGGATTTCTGGGATTGTTATGAAAGCCGCAAAATGCTTCTTAATCAGATAGGGAATCCTTCAGCGGAACTTACAGCCTACTGTAAAGTGGTAGTTGGCAAAGGGAAAAACGCCATTTGTTACCTGACGGACAATACCGAGCAGGAAAAGGAAGTTATTTTTACATTCTTGGATCAGTACGGAGAGAAGTATAAGCGGGACGAGCTTATGGGGATACTTAAAAGAGTTTATCCTGATCTTTTTGCATACCTTCAGCCGTACAGATTTAGAAATGTACTTCTGGATAATTATTTTCAAGATTACAAATATCAGAAGGTTATTAACAAAATCCTTCTGGAATTTGAGGCGATCGTATTAGAACAGGCTGAAAAGAGAGAATACAATCTAATTCTCGAACCACGCTCCTCAAAGATAGAAAAAATCAGCACAAAGGACTCTCTGTTGTATTTTATGGATGCTATGGGTGTAGAGTATCTTGGCTACATTATGTCGGTATGCAGAGAGCTTCAGTTAAATGCAAAAATAATCGTGTGCCGTTGTGAGCTTCCATCTATTACCAGTCGGAACAAGGAGTTTCTTGAACTGTGGGATGAGAAACAAATCCTCTCCATCAAAGATATCGATGATATCAAGCACCATGGCAAGTTTGACTACGACTATTATAGTAATTCGAAGTTGCCGTTGCATCTCATGAAGGAAATGGAAACCATCCATGACACATTGGAGAAAATCAGAAACAAGTTGATTGGCGGCGGTACGGTTAAACGCGCTGTGATGATTGCGGATCATGGAGCAAGCAGACTTGCCGTTCTCCATGATACTGAGAATGTATGGGAGATGCAAGAAAAAGGACAACATTCAGGAAGATGCTGTCCTAAGAGTGATGTGGATGTTCAACCGGATTATGCTACGGATGCCGGTGATTTCTGGGCATTGGCAAACTATGATCGTTTCAAGGGTGGCAGAAAAGCTAATGTGGAAGTACATGGCGGTGCCACGCTCGAGGAGATATGCGTTCCGATTATTGAACTGACATATTCAGATGGAAAGATTGAGGTTCATCTCATGCTTGTAGATGCAGAAGCGGTCGATTTTACAGGTGTATTGGAAATCGAAGTCAGCTTCCGTAAGAAGGCTGCCATCAAGATATTCATGACGGCAGAGCTTTCGGATGTAAGCATAACAGTTGATGGAAAGAGCTATGAGGCTGAGCCGCTTGGGAATGGTTTTTATCGGGTGGATATGCCTGATCTGAAAAAGCCGGGAACTTATTCGGTAGATGTGTATTCCGGCGACAATGTCGTTGCTGAAAAACTGACACTTATTGTTAAGCGTGAAGGCCAGCGTGAGAAAGATCTGTTGTAGGAGAAATTTGGTCATGGAAAACAAACTTCGGGAATGTTTCGAAGATATGGTGGTGTATAAAGATTTGAAGAAAAGTAATTTCTTCTCATCTCTTGGATTACCTTCTTTCTTGAGAGACTGGGTTCTTAAGAAATTTGAGGATGATGAGGGTAATTACGATGTTGAGGAAGTAACAGACTTCATCAAGACATATCTTCCGCAAAAAGAAGAGTGGATTAGCATAAAGAATAGAATCATCTATGAAAATGAGCGTGTGAAGATTCTCACCAAGGTCGGAATAGATATTGATATCCGAACCGGAGAAATATCATTCTCTCTTCCCAATTTTGGTTTGACAAATAGGGAAACAATCATTGAAACGCCTGTATGGGAACAATATAAGAATGAGCTTACAAACGGTCAGGAAATTTGGGGAGTGATTGAACTTGGGTACCGTTTACCGGATGACACAGCAAAACCCAAGATTCCCGGCAAGATTAAAATGACTGGTTTCACTAATTTCTGCCCGTACACAGCCGATCTTGATTATTACAAAGATGTTCGTGCGGAATTTGACATCTCCGAGTGGATCGATGTCCTGCTTGGAGCGATGGACTACAATGCTGCTGGATATAAGAATGAAGAAGAAAAACTGGCAATGCTTACCCGTTTGCTTCCGTTTATTGAGAAGCGGCTTAACCTTCTTGAACTGGCACCGAAAGGAACCGGCAAATCCTATGTTTTCGGAAACGTAAGCAAATATGGCTTGCTGACTGACGGTGGCAAGATTACCCGTTCAAAGATGTTCTATGATGTAAGTCGCCGTGCTCCTGGCTTCATAGTTGGAAACGATTATGTTGCTATTGATGAAGTCAAGCTGGTCACCTTTAATGATATTAGCGAGATGCGCTCCATTATGCAAGGGTACATGGAGCGAGGGCGGTTTAACATAAGCGGCTATGAGGGAGAGTCCTTTGCCGGAGTTGTGTTACTCGGAAATATTTCGATTGATAACATGGATGAGTACACAAGTATGTTCTCGGAACTTCCTACGCTTTTTCAGGAAAGTGCTCTTGTAGACCGTATTCATGGATTTATTAAGGGCTGGGATATTCCGGAGATGAAGGATAACCTGAAAGTTTCTGGATGGGCTTTGAATTCCGAATACTTCTGCACTGTTCTTCATATGCTTCGGGATGACGCGAGTTACAGAGCCATCGTTGACCAGATTGTCGATGTTTCCGAGAATGCGTATGTAAGACATACAGAAGCGGTAAAAAGGATAACTACGGCATATTTGAAACTCCTATTTCCTCATGTCCGTACAGCAGAGGATGTTGATCTGAAGCTGTTTAACCGCTATTGCCTCAGACCTGCCGTGAATATGAGAAAGATAATCTGGCGACAGCTTTCGATTCTTGATGCTGAATATAAAAAGGACGATAAGCAGATGCCTACTTTTACTGTAAAGGAACCTAAGAATGAAGTATGAGTGCGTAGTGTGTGGAAAGGATAATCTGGATAAGGATACAATCGGGATCAATAAGAAACTTTTGGGAACGGAGATCCTAAACTTTTATTGTATGGATTGCCTTGCAGATTATCTGGAATGTACCGTTGACGAGCTATTGGAAAAGATAGAGGAATTTAAGGCTGAAGGCTGCAAACTCTTTATGTAAGGAATGATTATGAAGCATTATGTTTATGCGGATAATGCCGCAACAACAAAAATGGATAAAGTCGCATATGAAGCGATGACACCGTATTTCCTTGAAGAATATGGAAATGCTTCTCAGTCGTATGCTTTTTCGAGAACACCTAAGAAAGCATTAAAGGAGGCACGGGAGACAATTGCTTCCTGTATAGGCGCATTTTCGGATGAGATTTATTTTACCTCCGGTGGAACGGAAAGTGATAATTGGGCTATTAAGGGCGTAGCAACGTCTAACGAGAGGAAATATACGATTATCACCTCGTCTTTTGAACATCATGCGGTTTTGCATTCTTGTACAGCAATGGAGAAGCTCGGGCATCAGATAGTTTATCTTAAACCCGAAAAAACAGGTGAGATTTCTCCGGATGTGTTGAAGAGAGAGATTACGGAAGATACAAAACTCGTTTCCGTGATGTATGCAAACAATGAAATCGGTTCGATTCAGCCCATAAAAGATTTATCTGATATAGCACATGAAAAAGGCGTGTTATTTCATACTGATGCGGTTCAAGTTGTAGGACATGTGGATATAGATGTACACAGTCTCGGAGTTGATATGCTCTCTGCATCAGCACACAAATTCAATGGCATGAAGGGCTGCGGATTCTTATATGTACGAAAGAGTTGCGATCTGATTCCTTATGTAGACGGTGGAGCACAGGAATCGGGAAGCCGCGCAGGTACCGAGAACATTCCGGGAATTGTTGCTATGGCTGCGGCTCTAAAAAACAACTGCGATCATCTTGAAGAAAACAGTAAGAAAATCACAAGTTTAGAGAACGAGTTTCTGCGCATGCTGGCAGAGAGCAATATTCCATTTGTCCGAAATGGGGGTCTGCACACTTTACCCGGTTTAATCAGTCTTTCTTTTCCGGGAGCGGACGGAGAGGCAATTTTACACAGATTGGACTTGCTCGGAATCTGTATCTCCACAGGTTCGGCTTGTAACAGCCAGAACACCGAGATATCTCATGTGCTGAAAGCGATTGATCTGAGCGATGAATACGCGAAGGGAACGATAAGAATTTCGCTTGGCAAGAATAATACTATGAAAGATGTAGAGAAAATTGTAAGTGGATTGAAAAAGATCTTAGTGAAATAATCTGATATGAGGGAAGTGACGTTTGATGGGAAGTCTCAATTATTCATCATATGTGCATAAGATGTAATCAGAGTAATGGAGTACTTAAAAGGGCTATTTGTATTGCATCGAGAAAAGTAGATCGGAGGAGTTGCGTATGACTGCAGGCCGTTCGTTCAAAGAATTTGTAAAAGACAGATGTTATAACGGCTTGTATGCTGCGGCTGAGAAATACATTGCTGATAATTGGGAGTCGTTTGATCTGTATACAAGAAAAATCCATCGTATCGGATCAGTTGAGATGGTTGACGGAAGAATCGAACGTGTCTATGTTGAAGACCGTCCGGAAATGCGTGTGGCATTTGATGTTGGCTTCGAGGTAGATCTCGAAATTCAGGAGGGCGATTATCACTACGATGAAGCTGAAGAAAAGTCAATCTGGCTTCGAATTCCATGTGAAGGAGATCTGTCTTGCGGCCTTGACGACTGGACGCTTGATGAGAACAACATTCGTTTGTATAGTCCGCAAAAAACACCAGCAAATTCTTTGTCTGATTCACTGGTTCCGTTCATCCCCCATGATCAGCTTGATAAGGCTGCCACAGAATTTCTGAAAGAAAACTATCCGGACGCATTGAAGATAACGTCGCACGGTCAGGCTCCGGTATTCGTTGATCCAGAGAAGATAGCAAAGAATCTCGGACTTACTGTAAAGATGCAGAGAATACGGGAGGATGCTACCGTTTTCGGACAGATATATTTTGTTGATACGGAAACGGAAATGTATGACGTCAACAAGGGAGAGAATGTTCCGACTCATATTGATGGGAAGACCATTATTGTTGATCCTAAGATGTTTCTCCTGCGCAATCTCGGATCAGTCAATAACACTATTATCCACGAGTGTATCCACTGGGTAAAACACAAGAAAGTTTTTGAATTGGAGCGTCTTTTCAATTCTGGGGCTTCGCATATCAGTTGTGAAGTTGTGGGTGGTGCTGCGTCACAGGTTGCGAAAAGTGCTACCGAGCAGATGGAAAAACAGGCAAATCAGCTTGCGCCAAGGATTCAGATGCCTGCAGAGCCATTCCGGGCAAAGGCAAATGAGTATATTGGCAAATTCATGCGTGAAACAAACGCCAAGCATACCATAGATGTGATGGAACAGGTTATCTGCGCATTGGAAGCAGATTTTGTAGTATTGGATAGGCTACAATAAACTGGACAGATTTTTTAAGGTCATATAATATAAAACCAATAAGCAAAGGAGCATCCAATATGACCGAAACAAAACAGAAAAGAAAACCCCGCAAGTACACAGATGAATTTAAGTAGCAGCTAGTGGATTTATACCATTCTGACAAACGTAGATGCGATATCTGCCGGGAATACGATATTGCCCATTCCCTGTTTGATAAATGGGTAAAGCAGGCGGAACACTCCGGCTCTTTCCACGAAAAGGACAACCGTACACCAGAGCAGCAAGAACTGTTAAAACTCCGCAGGGAAAACCAGCAGCTTAAGATGGAGAACGATATTTTAAAACAAGCGGCGCTGATCTTAGGACGAAAGTAAATGTGATCAAGGCGAATGCCCACAAATA
>CAJTFX010000048.1:7716-26729 GCA_910575555.1 Lachnospiraceae bacterium
GTGAACCACCAGTTCCAGGGAAGGGAATACAGGGATGTTGTAATAAGCGATCTAACCTATGTAAGAGTCGGGACAGGCTGGAATTACATATGTATCCTTGTAGACCTCTATAATAGGGAAATCATAGGTTATAGTGCAGGAGAGCATAAAACAGCGGAACTTGTAAAAAAAGCATTCCAACGTGTGGAAGGAAACCTTGCGGATATCCGCCTGTTCCATACAGACCGTGGAAACGAATTCAAAAACCAAACAATCGAAGAACTTCTGGAGGCATTTAATATAGAACGGTCCCTGAGCCAGAACGGATGTCCATATGATAATGCCGTAGCAGAAGCGACATTTAAAATAATAAAAACAGAATTTGTATGGAATGAAACATTTGCAGATTTGAAGGAATTGAAATTGAAGTTATGGGATTATGTGAACTGGTATAACCATCACAGAATACATTCCGCTTTAGGATATCAGACACCAGTACAATACAGGGAAAACAACCTTAAAAAAGTTGTCTAAAATAGTGTTGACAATCCAAATATTTTTATGATTTTTTCAGGAGCAATTCCCACATTTAAAGCTCCGTTGATATGTACTTTCAGTTGTGGTTCACATCCCCCGGCAGTGAGAAGGCTAGCTGACGTGAGCATTTTCCACTTTTGTAAGGACAGGTCGTTCTGTTTATAGATATCCCCGATTGCAAATTCAACAATATATCTCCCAAGATCAGGGGAGATGGTTTTCAGTGTTCGGATGACTGCTTCACCCCCTTTTCCGTCGCTCTTCTTTAAATTTTCCATACCAGCATAAAATTTTGTTTTCTCCATTTCTTTTCTTCTCCTTGTTTGGTAAAATGATCTTATGAAACAATTTCGAAAACATTTTCAAACACGCGCTAGGCCCCGAATATGTGGGAAACAGGTATGGAAAGCAGATTTTACTATTGCTGCTGGAATACTGCAGATTACTGGGAGGAAAGGGGCTGTCGCAATAAGAAAAATGATACAAGATATAGTCAGTTTGAAACATTCTTCTATACTATATCTTGCATATGTTTTGCTTAGTGCGACAGCCCCATATGTACAAATAATGAATATGAATTTTGTTTATAAGAGAGCAGGCATGGAAGATATTGAATTGCTAGTTAAAACAAGGATTGAAGTATTGCGCGCGGCGAACTGTCTGAGTGATGGTACAGAGATGCTGCTTGTAGAGCAACAGTCGAGGGAATATTATGAAGAGTGCCTACAGGCAGAAACACATATTGCATATCTTGTTTTTGACGGAGAGAAATTTATCGGTGCAGGAGGAGTCAGCTTTTTCAGGGTAATGCCTACCTATCATAATCCGACAGGATGGAAAGCATATATTATGAATATGTATACAAATCCGAACTACAGGCGAAAGGGGATTGCATACCATACATTGGGGCTTTTGATAGAAGAGGCGAAGAAGAAAGGTGTGAAGCATATCTCACTAGAGGCAACGGATATGGGAAGGCTTTTGTATGAGAGCTATGGTTTTGTGCATATGAAGGATGAGATGGAACTGCCGGAAAGTTGTTTGTAGAAGGAGTATGTATGGACATTAATAAATGGAGAGAGGAAAACAGATGTTGAAGAGACTGTCTGAGAGAGGGGCAGAAGATATATTACTCCGACATTTAACCGCCGGAGTAATAGTGTAAACATAATTGAGGCTATGTTTTTTATGGACGGAAAGGCATGGCCTTTTTTTGTAAGTGAATCCGGAAAATGGTTACCGGTATTATTCCATCAGCCAATTGTACGGAAGTTTGAAGATACGCTGCATCAGATAGAAAGCGATATTTGAAAACAGTTGTGCAGGGTTTTTATCTACAGTTTTCTTCTGTTCCGCTATGCCCCGTTGATTGGGCCGGATATTTTATCGGGAATTTTAGTGAAAGCAACAGGGCAATCCGTATTAGATTTTGCGGCGGAGAATTTATTATTAAAGTGGAAAACAATTTGTCATTTCAAAGCAAAGAGGAATAAATGGCATTTAACCAGTCTACGGACATCAGCGGACGGGCAACAGATTCCATGGGAATTCATGCGGCAGGGTGTTTTTGAACGCGCGGTTGAAAAAGCAATCATCAGAGGTTATAATAATGGAAAAACACCGGGGCTGTGCAGAATGACGTAGAATGGTTTTCCCATATAGGCGATGAGTTTGAAAAATTCTTTTGGCTATAGCAGTTTCCGCACATACGGACATAGATTGGAAAGGACAAAAGCTAAGATGGCAAAGAAGAAAACTGCAGAAAAAACATTGAACATAGATAATATATTATTTAATTGCAGGGATATTCTGCGTGCAGCGCGCAATTCAGGCTCATTCTTTGAAAAAAGAGATATGATGCTTACACTTGTTTTCCTGCGTTTTATTGGTGAGGAATACGAGGATGGAATTGAGAAACTTCGTCAGACTTTGATTGAACAGGGCTTTGACCTCAAAGATGAAAATATCAGAGCAGCTTTTTTTGATGATGCAACTTTCACGGACAGCACCTATAATTTGTCGGAAGAAGCAAGATGGTCAACCATTATCAATACACCTGCGCCGGGACTTAACGTTGCCCTTGACGTGGCTTTACACAGTATTGCAGCAGGGTCAGATGATTTAAAGGGCTGTTTTGTTGAAGGTACATTTACAACCCGTAATCTTGCACCAAATGACATAAAAAAGCTTGTGGATGAAGTGAATAAAATCAGCCATAAAGCATTTGGAGAAGAAAAAGATCTGATCGGACATGTATACGAATATTTCCTCAAGGAATTTGCCGTTAATGCCACAAAAGAAGAAGGAGAATTTTATACTCCTCATGATGTGGTTCAATTGATTGCATCTATGATTGAACCTTATGACGGAATGTTATACGATCCCTGCTGCGGTTCTGGCGGCATGTTTATTCAGAGCGCTGTTCTTGTGAAATCAAGGCAGGGTGATATCAATCGAATCAACATTTATGGGCAGGAAAAGGACGCGGCTACATATCGGCTTGCAAAAATGAACCTGGCGCTTCGCGGACTCAGCCATAATCTTGGTGAAACAAATGATTCTTCCTTTATTCATGATTTGCACAAAGGAGTGTATTTTAATTACATAATGGCTAATCCTCCATTTAATCTTAAAGGGTGGTACAATGATCATCTGAAAAATGATCCTCGTTGGGCTGATTATCAAACGCCGCCGGAAAGCAATGCAAACTATGCCTGGATTCTACACATGCTTTCGCATTTAAAATCTGCTGATGGCGTCGCCGGATTTTTGCTTGCTAATGGCGCATTGAATGATAGTGATACTTTTGAAATCCGTAAAAAACTGATACAGAATGATAAAGTGGAGGCCATTATTGTTCTGCCAAGAGAATTATTTATTACTACCGATATAAGCGTTACCCTTTGGATTTTGAATCAGAATAAAAAAGGGGGCAACTATCACGGCAGAAATCTGCGCAATCGTGAGTATGAAATACTTTTTATGGATTTGCGCCAATGGAAAGAGAATCCTGTTAAGGGGGAAAACAAAAAGAAAGTACGTTTGACAACGGAACAGATAGAAAAAGCCTCCGGAATTTATCACACTTGGCAGAGCCAAGGAACTGACGGAAGCAAATATGAAGTACCTGAACTTTATCGTAGCGTAGGCATTGACGAGATTGAATATAAAGGCTGGACGCTAACTCCGAGCA
Organism: Lachnospiraceae bacterium; assembly: GCA_910575555.1. GTDB lineage: Bacteria > Bacillota > Clostridia > Lachnospirales > Lachnospiraceae > Petralouisia. Next base: position 11,426 of record CAJTFX010000048.1, read on the forward strand.
AATATATTGAGTTTATCGACCACGATCTGGACATTGACTATGCCAAGGAAATGGGGCGTATTCAGGCAGAAATGAAAGAAATAATGAAACAGGAAAGGAAATCACAGCAAATGCTGGAAGATGCATTCAGGGGGATTGGGTATGGGATTAACTAAGTACAAAATAGGGCAAATAGTGACTATAGTTGATGAAAGGAATGCTCTCAGCATTAGAGAGTTCTATGGAATAAACATTAATAAAGAATTTATGCCTACTGTTGCAAATACGGAAGGACTTGATGAAACGAAGTATAAAGTCGTTAGAAGAAATCGCTTTGTATATAGTGGTATGCAAACTGGCAGAGATGCGTGTATCAGAATAAGTATGTATAATAATGATACCCCCATTTTAGTTTCACCTGCTTATATCACTTTTGAAGTTACAGCAACAGATGCTGTCCTTCCAAGTTACTTTTTTATGAAATTTCTGTCCAGAGAAAAAGACAGGTATGGTGCATTTTGCAGTGATGGCAGTGTTCGTTCAAATCTCGATTGGGAAGCATTCTGTGAGATAGAATTGGAACTTCCAACGCTTTCTATTCAGCAAAAGTATGTAGATATTTACAATGCCATGCTTTTCAATCAGCAAAGCTATGAGCGTGGATTGGAGGATTTGAAACAGGTTTGCGATGCTTATATTGATGAACTCAGAAAAAAATTGCCACATCAAAAATTAGGGACTTATATTTCAATCAGCGATAAAAAAAACGACGAATTAGAGTATGGAATCCATGCGGTAAGAGGGGTTTCAATTGAAAAGAAATTCATTGATACAAAGGCAAATATGGAAGGAGTTTCTCTTAAGCCGTATATGATTGTTAATCCTAATGAATTTGCGTATGTAACAGTAACTTCAAGAAATGGAGAAAAAATTTCTCTTGCCCGTAATAATAGCAATGAGACTTATATATGTTCTTCCTCTTATATTGTATTCAGGGTTAATGATACGGAAAAATTAATGCCGGAATACTTATCAATGATATTTGAACGCAGCGAATTTAATCGTTATTCCCGTTTTCATTCATGGGGAAGTGCAAGAGAAACCTTCGACTGGGAGCAAATGTGTGAAGTTAGAATTCCTGTTCCTGATATCAAGATTCAACATGATATCATTAATATATTTAAAGCGTATAACATTCGCAAAGAAATCAATGAAAAACTAAAAGCAAAAATTAAAGAGATTTGCCCCATACTTATAAAGGGTTCGATGGAGGAAGGAAGAAAAACAAAGGAGGCGTAGCCTATGGCTAAGCTAAAAAATTACAATGGCCGTTATTGTGAAGCAGAGTATGAATATGCCTTTATTGGATTTTTGGAGGCTGAAAACTGGAAATATTCTTCTGGCAGCGCTATTTCCCGTGCAACAAAAAGAGACGTGCTGATTGCTGATGACTTTAAGAAGTTTATTGCAGGTAGAAATGCGGATTTAACGGAAGATGAGGTTACTCGGATTTATGATAATGTGCGTCTGGCAGGCAGTGAAAGTGATTTTGCCACTTTGCACAAGGTGTATGGCTGGATGGTTGACGGCATTCAGTTTATACCACAGGACGGACTGGCGAGAATGATACCGCTTATTGATTTTGAAAATCCGGACAGGAACATATTTCGTGTGGTAAATCAGTTTACAGTAGAATATACAAATAATGGTCAGAAAGAAAATCGCAGACCAGACGTGCTTTTGTTCGTAAATGGTATGCCGTTATGTGTAATGGAACTGAAAAATCCTGCCGATGCCAATGCCACCATTTATGATGCATGGGAACAGATTAATATACGTTATTGGAGAGATATTCCCCATTTATTGCATTATTGCCCTCTTGCCTGCATTTCAGACGGCGTAAAAACAAGACTTGGAACAGTTCGTACGCCTTATGAGCATTTTTATGCTTGGCGCCGCGTGAATGAAAGCGATAAAATATCTTCTCTGCCTTTTGAAGAAACAAAGACAATGATAAAAGGCGTATTTAGTCCTGTTCGGTTTCTTGAAATTTTCAGAGACTACATTTATTTTCAGGACAGCGTTTATGATAGTTCTGAGGTAGAAATCGTGTGCCGCTATCCACAGTTTTTTGCAGCAAGGTTACAAAAGCAAAGTATTATAAATTCTGTTATCGAAAAAAGCGGTAAAGGCGGGACATATTTTGGCGCAACAGGATGCGGAAAAACTTACACAATGGCGTTTCTTGCCCGTCAGCTTGCCCTTCGCTGTACGGAGATTCCTCAGATTGGTTCGCCCACGATTATTCTGATTGTTGATCGCGATGAACTTCAAAAGCAGGGAGCAAGGCTTTTTACCAAAAGTAAGGAATTCCTGAATCTGGGGGAGGTTTCTGTTATAAAAAACAGAGCAGAGTTAAGACAGGAGCTTGGTGCAAGGCAAACTGGCGGTTTCTATATCTGTACCATTCAGAAGTTCTGCGACCGTGAAAATGATAAAATGGGGTTGATCAATAACCGCCGAAACATCATTTGTTTTTCTGATGAAGCTCACAGAACCCAACTTGAACATGCCAAAAAAATTCAGTTCAGCAAGAACGCTGATGCAAATATGAAAGCTATGGTGTCAAAGCCTTATGCAAAGGTGTTAAAAGAAGCTTTTCCGCAGGCTGTTTTCGTGGGTTTTACAGGGACTCCGATTGCAGAAACTTATCAGACCTTTGGTGAGGAGATTGATCGGTATACCATGGATCAGGCAGTTGCTGACGGATTAACGGTTTCGATCAAGTATCATCCCCGTATTGCAAAGGTGCTGCTGGATAAAGAAAAGGTAAAACAAATTGAAGATTACTATAAAAAATGTGCTGATGACTGTGCCACACAAGAGGATATCGAAGCCAGTAAAAAAGCAATGAGTTCAATGGAGGTCATTCTTGGAGAACCATTACGTTTGGAGCGTCTTGCGGCGGATATTCATAACCACTATGTTTCTTCCTGTGCAGGTGACCCAGATAGAATACAGAAAGCCATGGTAGTTTGTTCAAACAGAAAAATAGCTTATGCTTTACTGCAAACATTTAAGGAGAAATATCCGGAATGGTTTGAAGAAAAGAAAAGCGCTGACGGAGTGCTTGTAACGGAGGAAGAACTTAAAGAATTGAAGCCGGTGCCTTTTATGGCTATGGTATCAAGTGTGAGCAGTAATGACGATGCAGAGATGTACAATTATCTTGGCGGTGTTCGTAATAGTAAGCGTTCTGAAGAATTGGACGAAGTTTTCAAACAGGAAAAATCAAATTTTCGTATTGTAATTGTAGTCGATATGTGGATCACTGGATTTGATGTGCCGTCTCTTACATACTTATATAATGACAAACCTCTCAAAAAGCATCTGCTGATTCAGACTATCAGCCGGGTAAATAGAAAATATCCTGGAAAAGAGTTTGGAATGGTTGTTGATTATATTGGAATTCGCGATAACATGCGTGAGGCCATGAAACTTTATGGCGGAGATACTTCTGTGGCGCCTACATCCGATGATGTTGAGCAGGCAGCCTCTGTATTTCGAGAAGAACTGGGAATCTTAAAAACATTGTTTGTGAATTACGATTTGGCATCTTTTCTGAATCCAGATTGTGATCCTGCAGAGCGCTACAGGCTTCTTGCAAAAGCAGCCGAATATGTATTTGCATCCACACAGGAATTGCAGATGGAGAGGGACAGAAAGACTCAGAAGGTTCCATTCAAAACGTACTTCTTACAGACAGTAAAGAGAATGAGACTGGCTTTTGACATTTGTCAGCCTTCCGGAATTCTTGGTGAAGAAGAATCTGCACTGGCACAGTGCTTTATGGCAGTGGCAGGCTTTGTGCGCAAATTGAGCGGAACAAGCGAATTGGATACCGATATGATGAATCGTGCAGTTTCCAGAATGGTTGAGGAAGCCCTTAAATACAACCAGGTCGAAAGCGTTCTTGAAAGCGGCAGAGAAGAAGATATTTTTTCTCCAGAATACTTTGATAAATTATCTGATGTCAAAATGCCTGCAACGAAGCTGGAGCTGCTTGTAAAAATGCTTCGTAAGCAGATAAAAGAATATGCAAAAATCAATCAATTAGCGGCAAGGACTTTCCAGGAAATGTTGGAAAAGACCATTGCAGAATACCATGAAAGACGTAAGCGTCTTGATGCGGAAGAAGCCGGAGAAGCGCAGGAGCAGGCTTCTGAGGATATTATTAAGATTGCAACAGAGCAGGCTTTGACTATTTTACGTCAGATGAATGAAAACAGAGAAAGTTTCCGTAAACTTGGCTTAACGTTTGAAGAAAAAGCTTTTTATGATATTTTTATAGCCCTGCGTGACCAGTACGATTTTGAATATGGAACAGATAAGAAAGCAGACGGAGTTGTTATCAATGACAAGTGCAAAGCTTTGGCAAAAAATGTAAAAGAAATAATTGATACAAAATCATCCTTTGCCGATTGGCTCAATAATAAAAATGTCCGCAGTCAGTTGAAACTTGAGGTTAAGATATGTCTGGTTAAAAATGGCTATCCGCCGCAGTACAGTCCTGAGGTATTCCATAAAGTGATGGAACAGGTCGAAAATTTTGAAGAGCATTCTGACAGTTACATATCCGATTCTGAGAGTACTGATTCTTCTGGGATGTATCAATTTCAACCATCAAAGGTGTTGATGGTTGCTGAGGAGTCTGAACCCATGACGGACGCATAATAGGAAAGGGGAGACAGATACATGAAAAAAATAGACAAAACAGACACGATTGAAACTATTTTTACAAGAGGGCGGTTTGAAGTAGACTATTATCAGAGAGAGTACCGTTGGGGCCGGAAACAGGTTGAGGAACTGATTATGGATTTTTATCATGCATTCCAGAACGACTACGACCCGGTGGAGCATACATCCCCTCAGGCGGTAGAAAAATATGGTTACTACTTCATGGGAAGCATCATTTGCACAGACAGCTCCCCGCGGCAGATTGTGGATGGACAGCAGAGACTTACAACGCTGACGCTGCTGCTGATTTATCTGAGAAATCTTCAGAAGCAGGTGAAAGGAATTCCGTTTCTTCCGGTTCATATTGATAACTTGATTTATAAGGATAACTTTGGCGCAATGGCATTCAACGTAAATGTGGAGGAACGCAATTCCTGTATGCAGGCATTGTGGGATGAAAATAAAGCGTACACTTCAGACAATGAGAGCAATCAGAACTTATTAGCCCGTTATTCGGATATTGAAGAATTATTCCCGGATGAGCTGAAAGGAGAAGCCCTTCCCTATTTTATTTACTGGTTAAAGGGAAAAGTGCTTCTTCTGGAAATTGATACCCCTTCGGAGGACGAGGCGCATACGATTTTCCTGACGATGAATGACCGGGGACTCAGCCTTAACAGTGCGGAAATGCTGAAGGCATTTATTATCCAGCGGGTGGATGAAGAGGACAGAAATGCAGTCAATAAAATCTGGCAGCAGAACATCAGCAGTATAAAGAATGTCTGTGAGGCGCAGAGCAGCGGCAATGTGAAGGCGGAAGATGTGGATTTTATCTCTGCCTGGCTTCGGGCAAAATATGCAAATTCGATCCGTGAAACCAAAAAGGGTGCGGAGGACAGAGATTTTGAATTGCTGGGAGAAAAATTCCATACCTGGGTACGCCAGAACGCGCGCACAGGCATGAAGCTGACACAGCCCAAACAGTATAAAGAACTGATTACAGTGGAGCTGGAGCAGATGACAAAACTGTATCTGCGTATTAAGGCATATTCCAGGCAGATGACCAAAGGCTATGAAGCTGTATTCTATAATGCGCACAGAGACATCACTTATCAGACCTATCTCATTATGTCTGCCGTTAAGGTTGATGACGCCCCGTCCGTTGTGGATGCAAAAATTAAAATGGTCTCTGCCTTTGTTGATATTTTTGCCTCAACCAGAATTTTCAATTATAAAAAAGTAAACTGGAATACGAACAAGTTTCTGCTTTTTAAGCTGATGTGCCAGATCCGGAATGAAGATCTTAAAAAAATTGGAATCAAGCTTACGGCGGCATTGCAAAGGATGCCGGAAACACTGGATGCAATTCAGCATTTTGAACTGAATCAGTTTACAGGCCGGTATATGCTTCATATGTTGGCGCGGCTGACGGATTATGTGGACACGAGAATGGGACGGGCGTCTCAGTTTGCAGCTTACATTGACCGCAGACCAAAGAGCTCCTATGACATAGAACACATCCTGCCGGATGATTACCAAAGCTACGCAGCAATGTTTAATGACGAGGATGATTTTCATAATAACCGCCGTAAATTTGGCAATTTGATTTTGCTGACAAGCGATCACAATAGAAGCTACCAGGATATGAATTATGGGCAGAAGGTTTCCAGGTATCTGAGTGACAATATTCTGGCCCAGTCCCTCAATGCGGACGCTTATCAAAACAATCCTAAGTTCCTCCCGTTGGCCCGGGAGTTTGGTTTTGCTTCCTATGCGCAGTTTGATAAGAACGCAATCCGCGAAAGGCTGCAGTTGTATACGCGTTTGGCCCGGGCAATCTGGAATCCTGAAATTATAAAAGACCTTGCCGGAGGATGGGATGACGCGGCAGTAATTGCCGTTCAGAAAGGAAACGGAAACAGATATACTGTGGAATACGGCGATGGCCGCAGTTGGGAGGACGCAAGAAAATATGGCTTTGTGTCTGCAAGCAGCAATGCAAATAATTTACTTTCTAACCTGAATGTGGGAGATTATGTTTTCTGCCATATTGCCGGAGTCGGATTTGTGGGGGTTGGCGTCTGTACATCCCAGGCCAAATCCGCACAAGATTTTTGCGTTGAAGTCAATGGTGTTTTAACGCCTGTCCTTTCCTGTCAATGGGCAGACACAGAAGCAAAAGACAGGCTTTTGGCCCATGAACTGTTCCTGGGCGTTCAATGGTATCGTACGGTTTCGGTTGAAGATGGTTACTGGGAAAAAGGCATGAAGAGCGTGCCGATGGTTGCATACACTCTGACAGATGAAACCACTCATGAAAAAGTTCTTTCCCATATGGGAATTGTCCTTTCATAAAAATATGAAGGGCTGCTGTATTAAGAAATATAACTGCAGGATATGGCATAATTTCTATTCACAAAATCTTGTATGTTTGCTTCTTAATGCGGCAGCCCCTTTTTATTCTATAGGAAAGACCTTGTCACGCTAAAGCGTGAAAGTATTTCTCCTATAGAATAAAAAATAATATGCGCACTCGTGCGAATAGAAGATGTCACTGCGTGACCGCACTCGGCGCAGCAAATCGTCCAAGTCCCTCATGAATGAGGGATTTAGGGAGTTGAAGCGGACTTGTCCGCTTTGTTATTCTGCATATCATAATCACATTATCTTTAAAACACAGAAAAATATGTGAAAAATAAACAATAACAATCCTTTAAACCAAAGAAAAACAGCAAAATAAAGATATAGTTCTGTATAATATGCTGAAAATCTTTAAAACACAGAAAATAAATTGACAAAAATAAAGATTTGAAGTAGACTGTAATTACATCAAAGGACAGCGTTTCCGGCCGGGAGCAGCAAGATGCAAGAAACCAAGAGGCATGATACATTCATTAAAAAAGGAGAAGAACATGAAAGCATTAGCAAGATATGGAAAAGCGTTTGGCGGATATCGGATGATCGAAGTACCAGAGCCTGAATGTGGCCCGGAAGATATTATTATTGAGATTAAAGCAGCGGCAATCTGCGGAGCGGATATGAAGCACTACAAAGTGGACAATGGCTCTGATGAATTTAATTCCATCCGGGGACATGAATTTGCCGGAGAGATTGTAAAAGTGGGGGAACTGGTGAAGGACTGGAAAGTAGGACAGCGGGTGGTATCGGATAACAGCGCCCATGTATGCGGCGTATGCCCGGCCTGCGAACAGGGAGATTTCCTCTGCTGCGAACATAAAGTAAACCTGGGACTGGACAACAATACCTGGGGCGGTGGATTTTCCAAATACTGCAAGGTTCCCGGTGAAATCCTGAGAATTCACAAACATGCCATCTGGGAGATTCCGGAACATGTGGAATACGAAGAAGCGGCTGTGCTTGACCCAATCTGCAACTCCTACAAAGCCATTGCGCAGCAGGCGCATCTTCTTCCCGGACAGGACGTTGTGGTATTCGGAACCGGCCCGTTGGGACTGTTTGCCGTACAGGTTGCCAGAATTATGGGAGCTGTGAACATCGTAATGGTGGGACTGGAAGAGGACACCAAGGTTCGTTTCGCCGTGGCAAAAGAACTGGGCGCCACCCATGTGGTAAACGGTTCGAAAGAAGATGTTGTTGCCAGATGTACGGAAATCTGCGGAAGAGATAACCTGGGACTGGTTGTGGAATGCTCCGGCGCCAACATTGCTTTGCAGCAGGCCATTGAAATGCTTCGTCCAAACGGAGAAGTGGTTCGTGTGGGAATGGGATTTAAGCCTCTGGAATTCTCCATCAATGACATTACATCCTGGAATAAGAGCATCATCGGACATATGGCGTACGATTCCACCTCCTGGAGAAACGCAATCCGCCTGTTAGAGTCCGGACAGATTAAAGTTCAGCCTATGATTACACACAGACTCGGTCTTTCTGAATGGGAAAAAGGATTTGAACTGATGGCAAACAAAGAGGCGATTAAAGTCATTTTCCACTATGACTTCGAGGACTGATTATGGAAAAAAAGTTACTGTTAGCGCCGTCCATGGGATGCTGCAACCTGTTTGATTTTGAACGCCAGGTGAAATTCATTGACGGGCGCGCGGATTTTCTGCACATTGACATTAAGGACGGAAATTATGTAAAAACCTTCGGCGTAGGCCCGGACTTTATGGCTGCTTTGAAGCATACAGTTAAGACGCCTATGGACGCTCATCTGATGATTAAGCATCCTCAGGAATACATCGAAGCCTGCGCAGAGGCCGGCGCATCCTATATCACGCCTCATACGGACTGCATTGAAAGCGATGCGTTTGTAACATTAAATAAAATTCTTTCACTGGGATGCAAGGCCGGAATTGCCATGAATCCGGCAGCTCCCCTGGAAGGAATCCGCTATTATCTTCCGCTGCTGTCCAAAGTAACCATTATGATTGTAGACGCAGGATATGCAGGACAAAAAGTGATTACGCAGATGTATGATAAGATACGGACATTGGCACAGTGGAGAACGGAACTGGGTCTTGACTTCCTGATTGAAGCGGACGGTTCGATGGATGCAGGAGTTTACGGCCCTTTATATGAGGCCGGCGCAGATGTTGTGGTGCTTGGGCCTCCGGCATTGTGGAATAAAGATCCGGATATCGGAAAAGCATGGGGGATTATGGAAAACGAAGTAAAAGCGGAGCTGTCCTCCTGCAGCAGAAAATAACGAAAAAGAGATTTTAATAAAGAGTGAAAAAGAATGAGAAAAGAGAGGAAAATATTATGGCATCTAATGCAACGAAAAGCGTGAATATCGGTGCAAGGCTTGACCGGCTTCCGAATTCAGGCTGGCACATCAAGATGTGGCTGGTATCTGCCTTCGCCCTTTTAGTTTGCTGGTCAAACGGAATCGGCGGCGCAGTACAGAATATCCTTCTGAATGAGCTGCACTGGTTGGAGGAAGGCAGCGCCCTTCTGGCAATGTGGGGCACCACTTATACGGCGGGACAGCTGTTCGGCGCACTGGTAGGCGGGCCTATCGGTGATAAAATCGGACGTAAGAAAAGTATTCTTTTGTATGAGATCATACATATTATCGCTATGATTGGCGGCGCGGTTTCACCTAACATCGGAATACTCTATGTATTCAGACTGGTACAGGGCTTCGGCCTGGGCGCGCTTCTTGTAGTATTGTTTGCAGGATTTACAGAATATGTTCCCGGCAGAAACCGCGGCGTATGGTCAAGCCGGAACTCCTTCATCGGGAACTGGGCCCATCCGGTCTGCAACGGAATTGCATTTGTGATAGCCTTAACGGGAATCAGCTACAATATGAACTGGAGAGTCCAGTACATGATTCCGTCTATCCTGTCTATCCTTGCGTCTTTGCTGATTGCAAAGAAATTTCCGGAGTCGCCCAGATGGCTGGAGGCCCAGGGAAGGACAGAGGAAGCCGATGAGATTATGACAAAAATCGAAAAGGAAATCGAGGCTTCCACAGGCAAACCGCTGCCTCCGGTAACAGAAGCGCCCAAGGACGTAAAACAGCTTCCCTATTCCGCCCTGTTTCGCGGAAAGCTTTTAAAGAGAACCATCGTAGGCTCTCTGGTGCTGATCGGCATGAATACCATTCAGTATACCTTGATGAACTGGATGCCCTCCCTGTTAAGATCACTGGGATATGATACTTCCTCCTCACAGTTTATGACCATGTTCGGACTGTTCGGCGCTCCCTTCGGAATTTTTATCGCATCTTTGATTATGGATAAGATTCCAAGACGCGTGATGGGTGTGGGACTGCTGGCAGGCATGGCAGTTCTGGGAATTATTACAGGACAGCAGACGCAGATGACCCCGCTGATCGTTTCCACCTTCTTCCTGAATACGGTAATTTACATGTATGTATGCTACGCATCTGCAGTATATGTGCCGGAAATGTGGCCTACCTCCGCAAAACTTTCCGGTTCCGGATTCTGCAACGCAGTGGGCCGTGTCAGCAACATATTTTTCCCCTTCCTTGTAACCTATGTTGCAAGCTCCATGGGAAGCGGCGGAGTGTTTGTACTGATTACAATTGTAGCGGTGATTATTGCGGTGTGCGTATTTATCTTCGGTGTTGAGACAAGAGGAGAATCTGTGGAGGATATCGGTAACGTAGAATAAATGGACTGCAGCTTGCAGAAAGGAGACAAACCATATGAAAAATACAGAGGCAATTCTGGTAGTTCCCGGAACAATGGAAATCAAAGACGCGCCTGTGCCGGCGCCGAAGGATGATGAGATTATGCTGAAGGTGGAGTATGTGGGAATCTGCGGCTCTGATGTGCATGGATTTGAGTCAGGCCCTTTTATCCCGCCCAAAGATCCCAACCAGAAGATTGGCTTAGGCCATGAATGCGCTGGAACTGTCGTGCAGGTGGGAAGTAAGGTGACAAAATTCAAGCCCGGAGACCGAGTAAACATTGAACCAGGCGTACCCTGCGGCAAATGCAAATACTGTCTGGAAGGACATTATAATATCTGTCCGGATGTGGACTTTATGGCTACACAGCCTAACTACAGAGGCGCATTGACCAATTACCTGTGCCATCCAGAAAACTTCACCTATAAGCTTCCAGAAAATATGAGTACGATGGAGGGCGCGCTAGTAGAGCCTGCGGCAGTGGGGATGCATGCGGCCCTGGAAGGCGGCGCAAGACTGGGCAAAAAGATTGTGATTCTGGGCGCAGGCTGCATCGGTTTGATGACCTTACAGGGTTGCAGGAGCCTGGGAGCAACAGATATTGTTGTGGTAGACGTAATGCCGAAACGCCTGGAAATGGCAAAACAGTTGGGCGCGTCTTGGGTTATCAACGGAATGGAGGAAGACACCGTCAAAAGATGCAAAGAACTGGTAGGAGAGCTTGGAGCGGATATCGTATTTGAAACAGCGGGTTCGCAGGTTACTGCAAAGCAGGCTCCCCAGATTGTTGCAAGAGGCGGAAAGATTATGATTGTGGGAACCATTCCGGGAGAAGTGCCCATTGATTTTTTGAAAATCAACCGGGAAGTGCAGATTCAGACTGTATTCCGCTATGCGAATAATTATCCGATGACTATTGACGCCATTTCATCTGGAAAATTTGATGTGAAATCCATGGTAACTCATATTCAGGATGTGCAAAGAGCCTTCGAAGAATCTGTTAATTGCAAGAAGGACATTATCAAAGGCGTAATCAAGATTGAAGAAGAAAAATAAGCGAAACAAAAATAGATTCAGGGAGGAAAACAAATGTTAGCAGATATCAGATATTGGGAAAACAAGGCAAAAGAAGGAAAATTTGCAATTCCTCATTTTAATGTATGGAACGCAGAAATGCTGATGGGCGTCATGGACGCCGCAGAAGAGGCCAAGGCTCCGGTGATTATTTCCTTCGGAACCGGATTTGTGGGAAACACTTCTTTTGAAGATTTCTGCCATATGATGGTTTCCATGGCAAAGAAAGCTACTGTTCCAGTTATCACCCATTGGGATCACGGCCGCAGCATGGAGATTGTACAGAATGCATATGTACATGGAATGAATTCTGTGATGCGGGATGCGTCCGCATATGAATTTGAAGAAAATATCCGCCTCACCAAAGAAGTGGTAGATTATTTCCATCCTCTGGGAATACCGGTGGAGGCAGAACTGGGCCATGTGGGCAATGAGACTGTCTACGAAGAAGCTCTTGCAAGCTATCAGTACACAGACCCGTCCCAGGCGGCGGAGTTTGTAGCGCGCACCGGCTGCGATTCTCTGGCGGTTGCCATCGGAAATCAGCACGGCGTATACACCTCCGAGCCGAAGCTGAACTTTGAAGTGGTGGAGAAAGTGAGAGACGCAGTATCCGTACCTCTGGTGCTGCACGGAGCTTCCGGAATCGGCGATGAAGATATTAAGAAAGCAATTTCTCTTGGAATTGCCAAAATCAATATCCATACCGAATTGTGCCAGGCTGCCATGACTGCAATCGGGGCAAATACTGACAAACCGTTTCTGGAGGTGGAAAGAGCAGTGAGACTGGCTGTAAAACAGCGGGCCCTGGAGAAAATTGTTTTATTCGGAGATGACGGAAAGGCGGAATAATTGTGGAGAAAAAATTAGACGCAGTCTGTGTGGGCGCTGCAATTGTGGATATTCCGCTGCAGCCGGTAAATCGGGATATGTTCGAGGTCGAGTCGTTTCCGCTGCAGCAGATTTCCATGACCATCGGCGGAGACGCCATCAACGAAGCCACGATTCTGTCGCGGCTGGGGCACAAGATTGGGCTGATGAGCATGGTAGGCCGGGATGCAGTGGGGAATTTTATCATGGAACACTGTGAAAAGAACGGCATTGACTATTCCGGCGTCAAGATCAGGGAAGGAATCGACACTTCCATCAATGTGGGCCTGGTAACGGCTGACGGCGAGCGGACGTTTGTGACAAACCGCAACGGCAGTTTATGGAAGATGACTATTGGAGATGTGGAGCTTTCCCGGTTGGGGGAAGCAAGGCTTTTGTCACTGGCAAGTATTTTCAATAATCCCCTTCTGGACTGCAAAGCGTTGGTACGGATTTTTCAGGAAGCAAAGAAGCAGGATATGATTATCTGTGCGGACATGATTAAGGCCAGATTGGGAGAGACACTGGAAGATATCAGGGAAGCGTTGGGTTATGTGGATTATTTTTTTCCCAATTATGACGAAGCGTGTCTTATGACAGGAGAAGAAGAACTGGAAAAGATTGCGGATAAGTTTCTGGACTGCGGGATTGGGCATGTGGTAATTAAGACCGGAAAGAAAGGCTGCTACATCAAGAGCCAGGACAAAACCGTGATGGAGGTTCCGGCCATGCAGGGAATCACTGCCATTGACACCATCGGCGCAGGGGATAATTTCGCATCGGGCTTTATCACAGCGATTCTGGAAGGAAAAACGCTGAAGGAATGTGCAGAATTTGCCAACGTTACGGCTTCCATCAGCGTACAGAGCATCGGCGCCACAACAGGAGTGCAGAACCGGGCCCAGGTGGAGGAACGGCTGAAAGAGTATTATGAACAGCAGAAAGGATAACAGATAATTATGAAAAAAATGAAGCTTGGAAGTACAGGTACGGATATTTCAAGAATGGGACTTGGAACCTGGTCCATCGGCGGCGGCCCGGCCTGGGGCGGAGATCACGATCTGAAAGTAGTGGTTGACCTGATCCGGCAATGCCCCAAACTGGGCGTGAACCTGATCGACACCGCTCCGGGATACAATTTCGGAAACAGCGAAAAGATTGTGGGAAAAGCATTAGAGGGAATGAACCGGGAAGATGTGGTGATTATCACAAAATGCGGCATTATCTGGAATGACAGAAAAGGAAGTCTGTTCAACAAAGTGGGCGATACACAACTTTACAAAAATCTTTCCAAAGAATCTATCCTGGAAGAGATTGACCAGAGCTTAGAACGGCTTGGCACAGATTATATTGATGTTTACATGACGCACTGGCAGGCAGTGGAGCCCTGTTTCACGCCAATCTCGGAAACCATGGAAGTGTTAAACGACTTAAAGGCTCAGGGCAAAATCCGTGCTATCGGAGCAGCCAACGTGGATGTAAACCACATCAAAGAGTACTTAAAATATGGTTCTCTGGATATCGTTCAGGCAAAATACAGTATTCTGGATCGGGGAATTGAAGAGGAGCTTCTTCCGGTCTGCAAGGAAAACAATGTGACAATTCAGGCCTACTCTCCATTGGAAATGGGTCTGTTAAGCGGGGCTCTTCCCAGAGATTACAAACCGGTAGGGGCGCAGATTCCTAAGAAATGGTTCCAGCCGGAGAATATGTCAAAAGCCATGGATATGATGGATGCATGGAAACCTCTCTGTGAGAAATATGACTGCACCGTGGCAAACCTGGCCCTTGCATGGATTCTGGCTCAGGGTGAATTTATCAACCTGTTAAGCGGAGCCACCACAGTGGCCCAGATTGATGAAAACATCAAATCAGCAGAATTAGAGCTGGAGCCGGGAGACGTGGCATATATGCGCAAGCTGGCAGAAGATCTTGAAAAATAGTAATTGAAAACCTATGCCCATACCTGTGTGTTCCAAAGGCATTTCAATGTGTATTTTGGGCAAAGGTATGGGTTTCAAAGGAGACAAATATGCTTTCAAAGGACAGCACTGACGCTTAAAAATTTTTCGTAAAAAAACCTCCCATTTTATGGGGAGATGCGAGATAATAGAATTAACAACCAAACTATTTTTTCGCACACCCATAAAAGAGAGGAGGTTTTACTATGAAGCAAGAATAAAAATCACAAGGAAAGAGGCCAGGGAACACCTGGAACAGTTTAAGCTTGCCTGTGAATTAGCCAGGCTGGTCCGGCACTGTTTTCCAGACCTTGTGCCGCTGCTGAGACAGATTCCTGATCCGAGAAACCAGAGTTATATTACATAGCCCGGCGTAATCCTTCTTATGACCCGCATCCTTTCTTCTTTATTTTACATCAGCAGCATGCGGAAAACAAGCGAAGAATTCAATTCACAGACAATGATAAGGAATATCTGGATGCTTTGTGAGGAGGAGCCGGCAGCGGATGAACTGCCTTATTGGGAAACCATCAACCGGTAC
>CAJTFX010000049.1 GCA_910575555.1 Lachnospiraceae bacterium
TAAGGAGCCTGCGCATGTCCGTCTTTCCCAGTGTTTTTTCATGGTCCATGACCGCAATCAGAAAATCCAGTGCTTTTTTCATTCCCCCAATTGTGCCGCCGCAGACTTTCATGGCAATCTCCATCCCGTCATAGACGACACGGACAATCTGGACTGCCTCCTGTATCTCTTCCGCCATACATTCCACCTCCTATAAAATTGCCTCTTTCCTAACCCGTTCCTGCACTTTTGCGGTATCCGTCCGCCTGATTTCCTCCTCGCTCATGGAAATGCCGCAGGCAGACAGAAGTTCCGACAAGGTCTTTACTGCCTGTTCCTCCTGCACACGGTACATTTCAAGCGATACGAGAAGGTTTTCGATCCTCTTTATCCAGTCCGGCGTAAAACCTGTGAGTGCCTGGTATTTCCTACATACGGCATCCCTGTCTGCGCCTGCCTCCACAAGTTCATCAACCAGCTTGTTTGTCAGTTCCCTGTCATTCGTCCGGAAAGCAAACTGTACCACAAATTCCTTGTCCCTCTCTGTCAGGACAATGTTTTTCTGCTGGAACATCTGCGCCGTCTCCGTTACTGCTGCCAGCCCCATTACTGCCCCTCCTTCATCCTGTTTTCATAAACTGCAATATTTATGATTTCTTCCATCTGCTCTGCCGGGATTTTGCTGTTAATCAGCACAAGAAGCTGCTTCTCTGACAGCCCTTTCTCAATGGCGCTGCGCACCTGCACAAGCTGTTCCGGCGACAAGTCTTTTTCTGCAAGCAGCTTCACAATGTCCGTTTTCTTCTTTAAAAAAAGACGTGAGAACATGGAACTCATCACGCTCCCCCTGTCCTTCCGTTCCACCGGGACAAAGCGGATAATGTTGCCGTCCCTGTCCACAACCGCAGCATGGTATTCGATTCCGGGATAGAGTGCAGATTCCAGCATACCCGGCGCACTGCTTTCCGCCTTTGCCTCCGGCTTCTTTTCCTTTTCCGCCTCTCTGGGTTCTGCCGCCGTACCCGGTTCTTCCCTGACTGCATTTTTTACCTGTTCCTCCAATGCTTTCCGCTCCTTTCTTACTGCTTCTATCTCGCCATGCAGCTTTGCAATCTGCACCCTTGCCTCATTGAGTTCATTCTGCTGCTTTTCCAGCATTTTGTCCTTTTCGGAAAGCTGTGCAAGGAGGTTGTTCTGTATCTGTGCATCCTGCCCTGCGGTTCCGATTTCTTTCAGCTTCTCATTTAAGGCGTCATACCGTTTCTCCTGACAGGAAATCTTTTCAACCACCTCACGGATCTGCTCCATCAGTTCCTTTGCATACGCCGTATCCTGCCCGCTCACTGGCTCTGCCTCTTTTATCCGGCAAAGCACCTGTGAGAAAAGGCGCTTCATGGTATACGCCGTGTTTTCCGCACTGGAAATCACCCCGGTTATAGTATCCATCGGAACCCCTTTTTCATAGAACTCAAGCGCCACCGCCATCTGCTCGCCGCTTAACCCCTCTTTTAAGATTGCCGCCTTTTCCTCTTTGCTGTAACCGTTGCGCAGACATTTGGAATACACACACATCTGCCTGTAATCGTACCTGCCATTGCTGTATTCCTCCGTTTCCTCCTTTGTCAGCCCGAACCGCAGGTCATCCTCTATCAGCTTCAGGATTTCCCCGGTATACTTCGGGTTCTGTTTCAGCCTGCCAAGATATGCTTTCAGATCCATGCCGCTAAGCACCGTCCGTTCCTGCATAAAACCTCCAATCCTGCCCGTTTTGGGCAAAAATTAAACAGCCGTTTCTGGCTGTTACGCTCATCTGGATTTTTCTTTTCGTTCCCTTTCCTTTTCCTGTTTCTTTTCCGGCTCCGGTTTTCCCGCCCTTTCCCCTGCCGTAATCTCCGCAAGGATACGGGCGGCGATCCTTTCCTCTTTCGCCACAGCCTTCTCCTTTTCCCTTATCCGTGCGATCTCGCTCCGATAATGTTCCTTAAATTCCGCAAGCTGCCCTGCCGTATACCCTTCCTTTGCAAGCCTTGCCGACAGTTTCACATATTCCTCATGCTCTTTCTCAAACAAGTTTTCCCCACGCTGGAAACAGTTTTCGGACTCTTTCAGTTCTTCCAACTGGTCTGCAATGTCAAAGAGCGGCTTCATTCTCGCACGTTCCTTAAATATACGGCTCTTTTCCCTTGAAGTCTCTTTCTTTCTGCCTGCCATCTGCAAATGCAGCTCTTTTATTGCATTTTCCGTCTGCCCCTTATCCCCGGTCACGTTATGCCTTACAAGGAAAAGGTAATCTTCCTGTAACTTCTGCATTTTCCTGATGTCGTCACGGTACTGCCATGCCTTGCTGTACGGGCGCTTCTTTAAAAGCCCTGTTTTGTAGAGCCTTGCAAAATAGCGTTTCTGTATGCCGGACATTTTCGCCCTTTTATAGCGTTTTACCCGGCACCGCACGATCCTTGTCTTCTGCACTGCCTGTATTTTCTTATAAGAAGAAAGGCTCTCCTGCACGATCCGTTCCCATATGCGTTCCTCCGTGTAGTTTTCCCCAAGCGACCTGCACCGCCTGAACCTGCTCATGCCCATAGGCTTGATTGCAAGGTATTTACCCTCCGTCCGGTATGCGTTCTTTATTCCGTAACCCATATCGGAAAGGACGGATAAAAAAGACTCATAGGTTGCCGACTGTAAGACTGCCGCATCAATGTCACGCTTTATCATGTCCGCCCACACAAATTTACCATCACGGAAGTCGTTCCATTCCTTGTAGTTTTCGGATTTCTTCGCCCTGTCCTCCGATATTTCAATCGTGGAAAGCCCGTATTCCTCACAGAGACGGTTCGTAATGGGCTGTATCTCCCTTGCCCAGTCCCCTTTTTTATAACGGTACTTCCTGCCGTCACGGAAACTCACGCTGTTAAAGATGATGTGACCGTGGACATGCTCCGTGTTGTCATGCACCGCATACAGAGCCTCATAGTCTCTGCCGAGGTACTCTTTTGCAAACTTCCCGATTACCTCAAAGGCAGTATCCGCATCCACTTCCCCCTCCACGAAGGATATGATCAGGTGGTAGCCCTGCCTCTGGTCCGTCTTTCCAAACTGTTCCTTTGTCTGCCGCATCTGCTCATATACCTGTTCCTGCTGGCAGTTAAGGGAACCCACGAGCCGTCCGCCGCACGTTTTCTCCGGCACAGTGATATAGTCGAGTGCCTGTTTCAAATGCTTGCCTGCATATCCGGCACCGCAGTCCCCGATATAGAGTATCTTGCTGATTGCCAACCGCCCCTGCTCCCCTTTCCTTACATGCTGCCTATCTTGTCCGCCGCCTCCCTTACGGTAATGTTGAGTTTTTTCATATAGGCGCTTAAAAGCTCCCTGTCCTCTGTACGGTACAGCTTTGAATTATAGTTCCTTGTAATCTGGTTGATGTTATTGCCAATTGCGTTGACCTCATTGATCAGTTCTTTCAGGAGGATACGGATTTCAGGGTAATCATTTGGCTTCTGCGACAACAGCAGCCGGATATACTCTGATTCTTTCATGCCGTTTTCCTGTGCCTGCTTTTTCAGCCTGTCCGCCTCCTGCCGTGTCAGACGGAAAGGCTTGATGATGTCCTTTTTTTCTGCCGCCATCTACCGTGACCTCCCCGCACCCTGTTTTTCTTCCGGCAAAATATCCGGACGCAGAGCCACACCCTCCTTTATCTGTCCTGTCATATTCCTGACAGCGGCATCAATATCGCTGTCTCTGCTTATATCCGCAATCAGAGCATCCGCCAGCGTCTGCCCAATGGACGCAATCACTTTTCCATACGCTGTGCGGTCAAATAACCCATCCAGTATTTGTTCATCTTCACGCAATGAATCAAGCCTGTTACTCTGTTTTACAAAGTCAGCCATATCCTTTGGGTTCGTTACTGCCGCTTCTGCCTCCTTTATCTGTTCCAAATTCCAATCCGCAACGGTATCGACTGTATCATCAATGGTGTCCGGCTCCCATGTTACCTTATCCTGCTCATCACACAGATCGCCACGGAACATCCCGCCGTCCATGTGTCCCAGCAGATAACCATGCCCTTCCATATAGTCAACAAGTTTCTGCCCTTCTACCTCCGTCATGGGGAATGTTTCCCTGAAAAACTCTGCAAGCGCTTTTCCGTCCCCGAATTTTTCCGGCTCTTGCCCTCCTATTACCTGTGAAAGATACATCTGCCCGCCCGTATACCCGAAATCCTCATATCCGAATTGCAGGGCTTTTTCTTCCCCCAGTTCCAGCTCCTCCGCAAGAAGCACCGCACCGAAATAATTCACCCTGACATTTTCCTCCACTGACACCGGGAATCCGTCGTCATCGCCATGCCGCAACTCATAGCAGTGCATCCCCTCCGGCACTGTTCCTTTATCCACACGCAGCTCCGTGAAATATCCCGTCCTGCCCAGAAGTTCCACTTCCTCAAGCACCTCTTTCTGCACGTCCACGGTTTCCATCTGCAACCACCTCCTTATCTGTATACTAGCAACTTCCCGATTTCCACTCCGTTCAAATTCCGGGGGAATTTGCCAGATACGCACTTTGTAATACAAGTGCCTCTGGTTAGGGGACTTCCCCTAAAACCCCGCTGATACATATAGTGAATTTAAAAAATGATAGTATATTTTTATTTTGACTTCACTTTTTGCAGTCATTTTCCTGTTCTGACAGCACTTTTTCAATTCTTTTTGGAGAAATCAGCCCTAAACTTTTTTCTGCACTTTTTCAATGATAGTGCTTTTTGCAATCACTTTTTCAGAATGATAGCACTTTTTCAGTTCTCTTTCCATGAATGACTTCACTTTTTGCAATCAGGCAGATTACCGTGCCATTTCCCGTTTTGGCGTGATGTCTGTGAGGCACTTTTTCGCCTCCTGCAGCCACTGGTTGTAATCCTTGAATGGTTTCGGCGGAGGGCAATCCTCCACCTCATAACCAAGGCAAAAGTATTTTTCCATGAGCGCCTCTGCCGCTTTCCTGCCCGGTCTGTCATTGTCAAGACAGAAAGAAATCTTCCTGACTTTCGGGTGTTCCTCTAAGAATGTGACAAGCGGCGCGTCGGAAAGCATCCCAAGAGCCAGCTTGTTTGTTTCATAATCCCCACGGATTTCCATATAGCTCATCAAATCTATTGCCGCCTCAAATACCATGACCTCATCACTGTCCCCATACCAGATATTAAACCCATGATTCTTGTCATTGCCCTCCACATCACACTTGAAAGCCTTTCCTTCCCGGTCAGAAACTCCCCTCATGCTGGCAAAGCGTGTTTTTCCCTGCACGTCATTTCCCTTAAAGACAATGTTGTGGTGTCTCTTTTCCTCATAAATCAATCCGCAGCTTACAAAATAATCCACTATATGGCTGCTAATCGACCTGTCCCCTGTCAGGTATGAATAAAGATGTTCATTGTTCCGTGCAGGGGGCGGCAGCACGAACTTCTTTTTCTTCTCCTCCTTTCTTTCCACATATACGCTAGCGCTCTTTTTCTCCCAGTCCCCATCCCTCCGGTATCCAGAAAAATCAAGCAGCCAGAAAACAGCCTCCTTGACTTCCATGCCCGCAAAGACACGCAGGAAATCTATCTGTGAGCCGCCGTTATTTCCCTTTTCATGTTCCCTGGACCACCGGAACCAGTTTGTGCGGTTGTAAATCCGTATGGAATCCATTTCTTTCAGCGTGTGGTATCTTCCTATCTTTTTCACAGTGTAGCCGAGGCTTGCTGCCACCGCCGTAAGGTCAACGCTCTTTGCAAGTGCAAGTTCCTCCGCCGAAAAACTTCTTCTCTCGTCCATCGCCTCACCTTGCCCTTCCTTTTTCCGCTGCCATTGCCGTGCTGCCAAAATCAAGTGTTTTATAGTCTGTAGAGAGGTATATTTTCGGGTGTTCCAACAGCCCTTTATCATGAAAGCTGAAATACTGGCTGTTATCACCGCCCACAATCACATGATCAATCAGCGCAATCCCCATCAAGTCTGTCAGTTTCAGCATCCGGTTCGTAATCATGATGTCCTGTTTGGACGGCTCCAGTCTGCCGCTCGGATGGTTATGGACTATGATCATCTTCGCCGCATTGGAAAGGATGCTTGCCTTAAACAGCTCCCTCGGCTCTGCAATGGTCTGATCGACTGCCCCCATGCTTACAATGCTGCAATTAATAGGGCTTCCATCCGATTTCAGGTTAATGATGCACAGCACCTCCCTGTCCATTTCACATAAAAAATCCCCCACTACTTTTACGGCATCCTGGGGAGTTGTGATCTTATGGTCTGAAAACAGCGGCGCATCCTTTACCAGCCTTACCGATACGACTTCCAGTTTAAAGGGTTCCTGTTCCTGCATCTGCTTTCTCCCCTCCCGGCTCAATACGGATAATAAATTCCCCCTCCTGCCGCTGCACCAGTTCCATAAGTTCCTTTACGGTCAGTTCTTTTGGTGTTTCTTCCATAAATATCCGCTAAACCTCCTATCTGGACTGCTTCGCTTCATAAATGTGTCCCTGTTCTGCCACAACTCCGTCCAGCCTTTTGTTTGGCGTGTCAGTTGCAAGCGTAATCTTCCGCAGGTCCTTGTCATAGTGGTACACCTGATTGGAAAGCCGTTCATCAAGTTTCACCTGATCCATGTTTATATCCGCAACCATCTGTGCCAGTTCTTCCGGCTCGCCCATATCGACAGACACAGCAATGACCTCATGCACAGACGAGGGGAGAATATACAGGTCACTTCCCACTTTTTCTGCCAGTGTATGCAGCTTATCTTCATAAAGCATGGAAACCGCACCACTGATTCTACATTCATTTGAAATAATCCACATGGTCTGGTCCGGTTCCATTTCTCCAATCATAAGGTCTGCCATTGATGCCGGCATACCGTCAGCCAGAAACATTTCCCTCATTACCTCATTCATGGATTTTACGGCGGGAGGCAGTATGCGTCTGGTATTTTCCGCAGCAACCTTAAATAACTGTTCTTCTCCCATCCCAAGTTCCTTTGCCAGATTATTATTGATTATGGTACTCGAAATTCCCCGTTCATCCACGCTTACCACCCATCGGTAAATAATGGACAGATCCTGAAATTCCCTGTGCGGTATTCTTTGCAGCAAATCTTCATTCTGCACGGTATTTACAAGCTGGAATATGATATTAGCCTTTGCCATGCTTTTATCCAGCGGCGGCAATGCGGGCTGTTTAAATGCCCTATCCATTGCCTCTGCTGCATTTTGCATGGTTTCCTGCAAATCACCTGTCCTTAAATATTCCTTATACATGTCACTGATATATATAGTGGGTGAAGGATTCCCTCTTGCGCCATCCATATAGAAGCTGAGTCCGTCCAGCTTACAGTTAATCTTTTCCACCGAGTCAACCCTTACCTCCATATTGTGATAACTCTCAGGCATATAGGATAAAAATTTCTCCATTACCACATCTTTGAATATTTCATAATCCATCATTATTCACATTCTCCTTTCCTATCCTCCTGTATTCCTGCAACTGCTCCAACCTGAAACTTTTACATTTCATACATGCCGTTTCCATGCAGCATAAAGCGTCCACAGGCACATCAAGAGCCTCTGCAATCTTTACAAGGGTATCTGCCTTTGGAACTCTTGCGCCGCTCTCATACTGTGCAATACGCACATCCGCACTGTTTCGGAAACCTGCCTTCCCACCAAGTTCCTTTAAGGTCATTCCCTTTTGCTTACGGTAAAACCGTATCCTCTCCCCTGTTGTCATGTGTCCTCCTTTCCATGCCGCAAAAATGCGGGACATATAAGCTGATTCCGCTTACATGCCCCGCCGGGTTCATGCATGGTTATTCATTACTTTTATGCTTCTGCGCCGTCTTTTTTCTTCTTCCAGAAGATGATGCCGAGTCCGGCAGCGACAGCCGCAAGACCGAACCCTGCAAATACCCACGGGTTCATATTGTCCCCAGTCTGCGGGAGTTTCGGTTCCGTAGGCTTGTTTGTCACTTCAAGGGTGTACTCAATCACTTTCGTCTTTCCGTCCTTGTATTCAAACTTCACTTCCTTTGGCGTGGAATCAAGGAGATACCCTTTCGGAGCTTCCACTTCCACTACGGTATAAGTGACTGCCTCCTCATACTTCCCGTCCTTAAATGTTGCAATCGGAAGTTCGCCGCTTTCTGCGTGACCGTCCTTGTCAGTGGTAAGTGTCTCGATCACTTTCCCGTCCGTGTCACGGATTTCAAATTTTGCGCCTGCAAGCGCTTTTCCGTCCTCTGACTTCTTGCTGATGATGATCTTTCCAACTGCCGCTTCGTCCTTCATTGCTACTTTCTGGATTTCATCAGTCTCCTTCACCTCAAACTCAATATCCTGTGCGATTACATAGCCAAACGGCGCTGTCTCTTCACGGAGAATATATTTTCCGGCAGGCAGCTTCTCGATCATGTGCGGCTCTTTGCCGGAAGTCCACTTCTCCACTAGATTGCCGTCTGCATCAATGACGGAAAGGACAGCCCCCTCAAGCTCATTGTCGCCTGTAATGTCCGTCTTTGAAATCTGCACCTTGATCGGCTTGTTTTCAAATTCTGCCTCAAACTCGATCACTTCCTTATCATCGCCCTGATAAGACGCATCCACGTCAAATACCTTGCCAGACTTCACATATCCCTTTGGCGCTGTCATTTCCTGCACATAATACTTTCCAAGCGGGAGGTCAGATACAAAGGTCAGCTTTCCGTCCTTTCCGGTCACGCCACGCTCAATTTCAGTTCCAGCCTTTACAATGACTTTGCCGTCCTTGTTCACAATATCCTCTTTTGCAAACAGTCCGAAAACTGCCCCCTCAAGGACTTCCTTCGTGCCTGCCTCTTTCTTAACCACAGTGATCTGCACTTTCTGTCTCTCATTGCTGATGTTCATTCCTGCATAAACCACTTCTGTTTCCTGATCGATATAGGAGAGGTCCGCTTCGATTGGCGTATCGTCCAGAACGAACCCTTCCAGTGTCTTTGTCTCAACAAGGTAATATTTCCCAAGCGGTAAGCTGTCAATGCTTGCATAACCTTTTTCGTCAGTGACGATGGTTGCCACAAGTTCGTCAGCCTCATAATAGATCGTGTCAAGACCATCCGGGCTTACAATATCCTCTGCCGCATAGACTTCAAATTCAACTCCTGCAAGACTGTCCTTAAAATAATTGAAAATGAAGTCATACCAGTGTCCTTTCATAAGGGTAGTGTCCGTTACAAATTCGCCGTCTTTGTTGATGATGATTGCACCTGTCGGAACTTCGTCTTTCATAACTACACTCTGAATATCAGCGGTATCTTCCACCGTAAACTTGATTTCCTCTGCTTTCAGATAGCCGTAAGGCGCAAATTCCTCACGGAACGTATAAGTCTCCCCTGCTACAAGTATCTTGATAACATGAGCCTCATCTGCCACGGAAGTCCATCTGTCAACCACATTGCCGTCCTTGTCAATGACTGTAAGCATTGCACCGGAAAGCTCTGCGCCGCTTGCAATGTCCTCCTTTGTAAATTCAAAGGTTGTAGGCTCATTCAGAAATTCGCTGCTGTACTCTGCAACTGCTTCATGCTGTCCCTGGTACTCTGTCTCAAAAGTGATTACTTCATCACTGGAAACATAGCCTTTCGGCGCTTCCAGTTCCTTTGCCTCATAAACTGCAAACGGGTAATCCTTTTTGAAAGTGATCCTGCCGTTTTCGTCAGAGACAGCGGTTTCAAGAAGTGTGCCTGCTTCAATGATTACTTCCTCATTGGCATTTTCAATGTCCTCTGCCGCATACAGTCCGAATACTGCACCTGCAACTGGTGTATCTTCCTCTGCGTCTTTTTTGATGACCGACATATCCAGTTTCTGTCTGTCATTGGTAAATGTCACGCTTTCATAGATCACCGGGGTTTTATCGTCCACATAAACGAATGTTACAAGCTGCTCTTCCCCGTTCAGCACATAACCATAAGGCGCTTTAGTTTCCACTACACGGTACTGTCCGAGCGGAAGTCCTGAAATGCTTGCTTTCCCATCTTCCCCGGTTGTGAGCGTTGCAACAAGATCGCCCTTGCTGTAATACTTTGTCCTGTTTCCATTCTCGTCCTTCTGCATGTCTGCTGTAAAAATATCCTCAGCGGCATAGACTTCAAACTCTGCCCCTTCAAGGGAGCCTTCCTTATAAATGAACTCCTTTTCGTCAGAATCAGCAAACAAGCCGCCCTTGTAGCCGTCAAGGATTTCGCCTTTCTTCTCAACTGTCAGTTCCCCGACAACGGGTTCGTCCTCATATTCCACGGTAATGATTGCATCATAAGTGTCAGGATCAGTCTCATAGAACGTATCGGAATCAACCGACACTTCCACATAATTTGTGTTCAGCACATATCCGAAAGGCGCTGCCACTTCCTCAATGCGGTAATTTCCAATCTTCAATGTGTCAGGCAGGATTAAGTCGCCGTCGCTGTCAGTGAAGAAAGAAGTGTGTGTAACCTTTGACGGATAAGTTGTAACCATCTTGACATACTCATTTTTGTCAAGGTTGAAAATCTTAAACTCTGTATTAGGGATAAGGACTGTCTGCTTTGTGTCAGCGTCCTTCTTGATCACACGCAGCTTTGCGGTAAATTCACGGTCAATGAATACACGCCATACCTGCGGCTCTGCCGGGTGGTTCTCCACAATCCTTACTTCAAAAGGTCTTACCGTCTGCATGTTATGCGGTGTGACTGTTTCAACTACCACATAAGTCCCATAAGGGATTGGCTGTGTCACGATATGCCCCTTTGCATCCGTGAAAAGGGTAGTCTCACCCTTGCTGCCGATTTCAACAGGTTTTGCGCTGTCAAAATCATAACTTCCATCTTCCAGTACGGATAAGGAAGATTTCAGGTATGCGGTAAAGCCTGCGCCGGATAATACAGGCGCTTCGGTGTCGTCCCCGTTGTCGGATACCTTGATAAGCTGGAACGGCTGCTTGATGACCTGCTCCGGCGATGTTGTGCTTCTTGACACTTCCGCTACCAGATCGCCCTCATAATCGCAAATAACATCGTGTTCCTCTTCATCAAGGAGATACCCCTCTGACGGTGTGATTTCCTTTACATAATAGTTGCCGAGATAAAGGTTCTTTACCTCTGCATTGCCGCCCTCGTCCGTTGTCATTGTCGCAACAAGGTCCCCTGCATGGAAGATAATGCCTGTTGCACCGTCCGGGTGTGCAATATCGTCACGGGCATACAGACCATAGACTGCGCCCTCCAGTTTTGCGTCTCCCTGCGGAACGGCTTTTCCTGTCTCCTTATCCTCCTTGTAGATATGGATTTTTGCCGTTGTCCTGTCATTTGCAAAGGTGTGGGTAAATGCTGCCTTTGCGGTTGTTTCCGGCAGGTAGTTGAACGTAAAGCTGTACACGTCAGAACTGTTCCTGTAATATGCGTAAGGAGCCTGTGTCTCTGAAATATAGTAGCTGTTTGCAATCGGAAGGTCTACCGTGTAAGCGGCGCTGCCATCCTCCCCTGTTGTAACGGTCTGTAATGCAGTCCCCTTTGTCACAATGACCTGTCCTGCATAGTTCTTGATGTCATTTCCCGCATAAAGCGTATACTGTCCGCCGTCCAGCGGGTTTGTTGTCTCGGAATCTTTCTTTGTAACGGAAACTTCCGCCTTCTGTCTGGCATTCAGGACCGTTGCTGCCTCATACTGCACTTCCACCGTCTGATCCTTATACTCAATCTTCACTGTATGCGGCTCTGTATTGATGGTATATCCGTCAATGCTCTTTGTCTCTGTTACGATATAGGTTCCAAGATGAAGGTCTGTAAGAACCACCTGCCCGTCACTTCCTGCCACAAGGTTTTCAGCGATCACATCACCTTTGCTGCAGACCTTTGTGCCGTCAGCCTTGTAAATGTCTGCGCCTGCTGTCACTTTGAAAACAGCACCCGGCAGTTTCTTTTTCTCATAAGTGAAATTGCTGCCATTCCATCCGGTCAGGACTTCCCCTTCTTTATAAATGGTAATCGCCCCAAGCTGCTCTTTGTCTGTTGCACTGATCCCGGTTGTCTGCCCTGCCCTTACGGTCAGTGTGTGGACTTTACCGCTGAGTACATATCCCTTCGGGGCGGTAATTTCCTTTACATAGTAGGTTCCTGCCACAAGTGCATTGGATTTTGCATAACCGTTCCCGTCTGTAGTCATGGTATCTACCTTATTGGTGCATCCGCTGTCAGAATAAATACCGTACACGGCTCCTTTCAGCTTCACGCCACTGGACTCATCGGTCTTAACGATCTCCCCATAGCCGAT
The DNA here is from genome assembly GCA_910575555.1 of Lachnospiraceae bacterium. GTDB lineage: Bacteria > Bacillota > Clostridia > Lachnospirales > Lachnospiraceae > Petralouisia. The sequence continues at coordinate 12,308 of CAJTFX010000049.1, forward strand.
GTTTTCCGTCTTTACCTTAAAATAGGCATGGATAGGATCGGCGCTTGGTCTTTCCGAAACAAACTCCTGATAGTTTGCTTTTTCCGTAAGCCAGAACACACAGCTTGAAGTAGTCTCTACCTCTCCTGCCGTGGAGTTCATGGTTGCCATTGCCGCTGTCGTGTTCACTTCTTTGCTGGAAATGGTGACTTTGTTCCCATTCTTTTCCACTTTGTACCCGCTCAGCGAAATATCAAAGTTAGAAAGTACGCCGTTGCTGTCAGTAAGGGTTTTCTCAAATCGCCTGTTCCCCTCATTCCATTCCAGCTCATAAGTTTCAGCGCCGCTCTGCGTCTTACTTGCAAAACTCGGTCTTGTCGCATAATAGGATGCACTGATGTTGTTCTTCAGCCCCGCATAATAACCGTAAGACGCTGCCGGATTCGGAGCTGTGTCGCACAGTTTCCTTGCTGCGGAATCGTCGCTGCCCGTTCCGAACAGATTGCCCACAATCACCCATACCATTGCCTGCGTCGCTATGAACTGGTCGCACTGGTCGTTTGACGGTTCTGTCGCACTGTTGCTGTTAAAGCCAAAATACAGGCAGTAGCTTAAAAGTTTCTCCTGCTCTGCCGTCATGGAAGTGCTTGAATTAGGGTAGCTGTTCATAAGCTGCCCGCCGTCTGCTGACAGACCGAAATTCATGCAGTAGGCGGCATTGCCGTCCAGTATGGCATACAAGATTTTCCCGTGGTTATATCCTGCCTTTAGTTCACTGACCTCGCCGGATGCCTTTGTCGAGGCATACCAGAACTCAAGGTTTGCACTGGGGCTTGCTGCAAATGCAGCCGTTCCATTGCCAAGCAGTGCTGTAAAGACCGTAAGCAGGGCTAAGAATCCTGCCATAAACCTTTTCATTTTCTGTTTCATTCAAATTTCCTCCTTAAAAATAGGAACCCGCAGGGAACCTGCGGGTTGTCGCGATGCTCCTCAAATGCTCCTGCAAGCAGGGCATTTTCATCGCTATCCGCGCAAAAAAATGACAAGTCATGAAAACTGGCTTGTCATTTTCCGTTTATTGTTACTCTGTTTTATTCTTTTCATCTTCATCCATACATCGGTACGCCCTCTTACCTGTAACAGCGGAACTCATAAAAATCTGTCCCATTCAGGTTATACACTCCTGCATACTCAATATGAAACACAGGTTCCGTTTCCAGCAGCATCATTCCCGCAATATAATCCGCTATTTCCTCCTCACTGCCAAGTTTCCTGCCGGACGTGGTAGACGCTTTATTCAGGTCCGTCTCCACAAAGACACTGTAATACCCCAGTCCGTCATACGGATAATAGGAATTGTATTCTTCCTGTGTTATCTTTCCCTCTGCCAGCAGGTTTGCAAGGTTGTCCGTAGTGGTTATCATCCCGCCTGCCTGACACTTGGCAACTGCCTGGCTGCATACGGAAACGGGATCATACGCAGCTACAGTCTGTTCCTGCGGCTGTGGTTCTTCCGGCTGTGGTTCTTCCGGCTGTGGTTCTTCTGGCTGCGGTTCTTCCGGCTGTGGTTCTTCCGGCTGCGGTTCTTCCGGCTGCGGTTCTTCCGCTTGTGGTTCTTCCACTTGTGGTATCTCTGTACTGCCCTGTGCGGGTTCATTTTCCTCTTTCTTCTCCGGCTGTCTTACAGGCTGGGGGCTCGGCGGTTCCTCTGCCTCCTTATGCGCCTTTTCCGGTTCCGCTTTTTTCGATGTTTTCTTTTCAGCCTGCCTCTTTTTTGCCTCATTTTTTCCTTTTTGTCCCACATCAGGGGTTCCTTTATCCCCCGCCATATCTGTTTCTTTTGTGCTGTCTGCCATTTCGGTCTTATCCGCCTCCATATCATTCAAAACATTGTCCTTGCTGCCACATCCGGCAAAAAGCATGATAGTTACGGATAAAATGAGAAATAATCTTTTTTTCATATGAATCACCTTTCCTTTCCCCATAAGGGAAAGGCAGGCTGTGTCCATGTGCCGCTGTCCTTTCCCTTATGAAAAGACTCTGTATCATCTGCACGGGACACATATCAGTTCAGGACTGTCCCGTATTCTGTGCATTGTTTCCTCCTATAACGCTACTTTAATTTTCCCATGTATGCCAGCATCCTTTTTTGCCCCTTGCTGCCTTTTATACATGCTTTGTAAAATCTAAGCCTCCACACGCTGTTACCACCTCCTCCCCCTGCCTGCTGAAACGCCTGCCATCGTCAGTACAATTCTCATAACCAGAGCAAGGAGCAGCAGGAACAATTTTGCCATACCAAGCGCCAGTTTCAATGCCACAAGCACTGCCTGCAATATCCATTTCAATATAGTAAGCAATACCATCCCGGTTTTTCTTAAAACTATCCCTGCCATAAACCATTCCTCCTATCCCCAGTTTTCAACAAGTTCCATCATGGTCGGGTCAGTGTCTTCCTCTGTATTCCCGGCTGCTGTTTCCTTTGCCACAGTCTCCGTGACTGTCCTTCCCATGCTGCCCTCTGCCATCCTTGCCGCACCGCCTCCGAGTGCAGCGCCAAGCAGAATAATAATTTCATTCTTAACCTCGTTCTTCAGTTCCTCACGGATACCATCAAGGTCACTCCTTAAAATATATTCTTCTTCCTTTTTCTTCCGTTCTTCCGTCTCTCTTAACAGACTTTCATCCCCAAAGCTGTTTGCGTAGAAATCTATGGCATCTGTTATGAACTGGTTTACAGACTTATGGATATCTTTATTCAGCCCTGCAAGCACTTTGTTTACCCTGCGCTGCTGTTCATCGTCAAGATTAAGCCGGTAACTTCGATTAACAATATTTGACTTTGCCATATGCCCTGCCCTATCCTATCTGGCTGCGATGCTTTGCAAGGAAAACCCTGCCAAGCTGTTCATACCCTTTCGCATTTGCCTTGATGTCCTCAATGTAGCGGATATTTACGCTGTCATGCGAGCCGAACAGTTTCATGACTGCCGCCCCGCCGCCTACAAACACAATCGGTATCACATCGAGGTTGTAGCCGTGTTCTTTCAATGTATTGTAGACTTTCTGTGCAAAATCACGCAGGCAGTCCTTTACAATATTCATATACTTATCCGGCAGTGCTGCCTCTCCGGTTGCCATGACCTGCTGTATCACATTCTCCTCAAGCTCCTGCCCAATCTGCCTGTTACATTCCTCATTGATTGTCCTCATGCAGCGGATAAGCCCCTGCTGGCTTGTGATGCATTCCGCCTCATTTGGCTTTCCGTTCTGTATCGGCATGATGTCTATCGTCCAGCTCCCTATATCTACCACCACTACACGCTCCGGCAGGGCTTTTAACTGTTCTGCAACTGCCGCATAACATTGTGGGAACACCGACACCCTTGCGATCCTTGCCGTATACTTCTTTTTTTCAAAAAGAAAACTGACTTCTTTCTTCTTTGACAGGTAATCAATGAAGTCCTGTTTTTCTGCGCCGAACCTTGTCAGCGGAAGTCCTACCGATAAAAGAACGTCTGCATCTTTCATTCCACGCCTGTTCAGCTCCTTTGCCACCGCCGCAAGCGTAAGCAGATAGAAGTTGTCATTCTCCACTTTTGTGTCCCTGACTTCAAGACGCTTCCCTCCCACCTTATAATACTTTCCCTCCAGTTCCACCACATCATCGTAAAATGCGGGTTCTGTCGTAATCTCCTTTACCCCTGTCGTAAAAATCTGCGTGGCTGTTTTCATGTTTGACCAGCCATGATCGATTCCGATTACTTCAATATGTTTTACCATCTTGTTCCGCCTCCATATCTTGTTCATGTTGTTTTTTCCTCCGTCCCCCTAAGCAGTTTCTTCATGCAGGGAAAACAATAGTTTTCCGATTGGCTGTAAGGACAGCCGATGCACTGCTTTTCCGTAATGCCATCTGCCAACTTGCGATTTTCTGCTGTTTCTACACATTCATTGGCAATGCACTGTCTGCTGTTATGAAAGAATTTGCAACGCATACAACTCCGTATCTCCCTTTCCAATGCCGCCTCTGCTGTGATGACGTCCTTTTGTTTTGGATATTTCCTAACCGTTACGTTAATTCCCATCTGAGCCACCCGCCTCTCTTATGGCGGCAAGCCTCTGTATTTCCTCTAATCTTCTGTCTGCCATCCCTGCTGCTTTTGCAAGTGACAGGAACATTACCCATACCGCTGTTGCCAAGATTCCTATTCTGCTCCTTATCATCTGCCGCCCCTCCTTTTCTGTTCCGTTTTCTTCCTCTGCTCTGTTTCCATCCTCTTGACATACTCGTGAACATCAATCCACTTTTTTAGGTCACAGATTTGAGAATTCATAGCACGGTCAATGTTTTCGGGGGTACATTCGCCATGTTCTGTCAGTGCTGCTATTACTTTCTGTCTGATTTCTTCCTGCGCAGAATCCGGCATCGCTGCTATATAGTACGACGGCAGAAAGGGACTTTCTTTTTGAACCTCTTGCTCATACTCGTAATTCTTTTCAAAGCCGTTTATGAACTTTTCTTTTACTAATACTGCTTTTTCTTTATTTTCTTCACTGGCTAATTCCACCAGCCCATCTAAGAACTCAATCAGCTCTTTCTTTGTCATTGCCACTCTCCCTGCCCTTCCTTTTTTGCAATAAAAAAGTAGGACCAAGTTAGCTATGCCAAGCGTGATACTTGTCCCACATAAAGAGCTAATTTAGTCCTACCTAAATGTTAAATATTCAATTATCACCTCTTTCAAGGTACACTTCTTACACCGTCAAAATGCTTGATGGTAATTTAGTGTCAAGTTGCTTATTTTCTTGTTTCAAGATTAAAAATGAGCCCATCCTAATCATTTTCGCTGTTCTCACAGCAGTTTTTTCTTAGGACTAAATCAGCGGAAACCTTTGATTTTACTGGCTTCTTACTAACTTGACACTATTATACCATCAGCCCCCAACGCCGGATTGGGATACTCCTGCAAAATAGGGAGATGTTTTGCGCCCCTGATCAGATAGGCTTTCACTTTTTCCCCATATGATGCTGTCAAGTAAGGACTAACAATTTTTTATACTTTTTTTAGATTTCTTTATTTTTTCTTTATAAACTATATCTAACTGCGATTTTCCATATACATATATGGCTTCAATCCATTCATCCACCACTTCTCTGGTAAGGCTTTCCATTTTTCCAGTATATTCAGCCTCTTCCTGATGTGAACTGCTTCCTTCCTCATGCTGCTCTCTTTCATCCTGTATCTTTTGAAGCTGCTCACTTAACCTACTTTCTTCCTCCCTCAATGCCCCTACTCTGTTCAAGTAAACTCCCCGCTCCATCTGATCCAGTTTGTATCGTTCATAAAGATACTGCTTTTCTCTCTTTAAGAAATCCTGTTTCTGCTCCAACACCATGCACTTTTTTTTCATCTCTTTTACCGAAAGAAGTCTTGACCGCCTGTTGTCTGTCGTCAAATAAACTACATCCGGTTCCCGATCTTTTCTATCCAGAATCTTTTGCCCTAATTCCTGATTGATATGTTCCAGAACAGCCGCTTCCAGTTCCGGCTCGCTTAGCCGTACACTGACACATCCACTTCCTTGCTCATATGCCGCCTTTTGACAAGTAAAGCATGGCGTACTCTTGCGCCTGATCCTCACCAAGCTTCTTTTACAATGCCCACACCGCAACTTACCTAGCAATACGCTCTCTTCTTTCCGGTTATGTTTTTTCCCTTTCTGTTGTCCATTATTCTTTATCACCTCTGATGCCAACAAAAACTCCTGCTCTGTAATGATTGCCTCATGCATATCCGGGACACATATCTGCTCTGCATCCGGCACCTGCCGGAAATGGCTGCCCCCGACCTCTGTCACTTTGGTTCTCCCATTTACAACAATCCCAAGATAAACCTTGTTCTGAAGGACTTTCCGAACCTTTCCACAACTCCAGAACCCTTCTCCATCCATAATATGGTACTGCTGTTTTTCCTGGTTCTTATACCATCCCGGCGTTGGTATTTTTTCTTTATTTAACATTTGTGCTATTTTTCCGGTTCCATTTCCTTCGCAGGCCAGACTGAAAATCCTCTTGACATACTGCGCCGCCACTTCATCCACCGCCAGGACTTTTTTATTTTCGGAGAACTGATAGCCGAACGGTGCCCTTGGGCCAATGAAATCCCCTCTCTTTCTCCTTACCAGCAACGATGAACGCATTTTTTCAGAGAGATCCTTGCTATACATATCATAAAGGAGGCTCTTGAACGCAATCTCAATCCCTCCAGTCGTCCCTATATGGTCATTACTGTCGTATCCATCGGTGATCGCAATAAACCGGACTCCCATAAAAGGAAATATCTGCTCTAAGTAATCTCCCACTTCCAAATAATTTCTTCCAAACCTGGAAAGGTCTTTCACAATGATGCAGCATATCTTCCCTTCCCTGACCAACGACAGCATCTCTTTTACTGCTGGCCGGTCAAAGTTTGTCCCACTGTATCCATCGTCCACAAATTCCAACGGCTGTACGGCTGGATAAAGCTGTTTGTCACAGATATACCGTGTAATCAACTCCCTTTGATGGTTGATGCTGTCACTCTCTGCTTTTGCATCATCCAATATTACATCCCCATCTTCCACAGAAAGCCTGAAATATTCAGCCAGAAATTTTTTTGCCACAATCCTCACCCCTCGCTAACTGGCTCATCAGATACTCGTACTCATTCCGGAAACGGAATCTGATATGGATTCTTTTATCCTCATATACTTCCACCTTCTCCAACAGACTTACCGCCATATCCCTTGTAAGCTCTTTTGTGTCCCTAAAATTCAGGAAGGCTTTCAGCCAACGGTTTTCCCCACTCATGTATTGCTTAAAATGATCCAATTCAGCCTGCCTGCTATCCAATTCTGTTTCTAATTCAGAAATCTTTCCTGTATATCTTTCTTTTGCGATTAAATATTCGTCCTTTGTCAAGATCCTCTGTTTCATATCTTCGTAAATACTGGCTCTCAAACATACATATCTTTGCAGTTCATCCCTCGTCTGCTCCGCTTCCTTCTTTTTCATTCTGTAAACTACAAGTTGGCTGTCCGATTTTTTCATCCGTTCTATCAGGTTGTCAACTTCTACGGCCAATTCTATCTGAAGCTTTATCTGCTTCAGTACCATATCAAAAATTTTATGATCCACAATGGAGGATGTGTTGCACTTTGTTTCGGAATGGCCATAGGCGGAGCCACAATAAAAATAATACTGCACCTTTCCATTCCCTACATCTTTATTCCTCCACATCGCATGATGGCAGATCCCGCACACCAGAATCCCCTGCAGCACATTCCCATATCCCGGCCTGCCCTGTCTGTCCTTCCATACTTTTCGGTTGTTTTCCCGGATTTCCTGTATTTTCTGGAATGCATCCCTGTCAATGATTGCCGGATGTGCATTTTTTATGACCTCCCATGCTGCTTCTTCTTTTTTGCCTCGCTTTCCCCTGGAATAAATGGAACGGTTATACTTTCCCTGCACCAAATCCCCTGCATATGCTCTGTTATATAGAATCCGGCTAACTGCTTCCTGCTGCCATAAAATATGGCTGCAGTTCTTATACTTTTTCACGCCATGTTCCCCCGCATATCTACTGGGGGATGGGATGCCCTCCTGGTTCAGTATACGGGCAATCTTATAGGCACTTATCCCGTCTGCCTTCATTTCAAAAATCCGCCTAACAACATTAGCCGCTGGTTCGTCAATTACATAATGATTGTTTTTCAGGACATACCCATATGGAGCCTTCCCACCTATGAACTGCCCTTGTTCCTTTTTCACCTGGAACGCTGACATAATCTTATTCGATATATCTTTTGAATAGTACTCGTTTGCCAGGTTTTTAAATTCCGTGATCAATTCTTTTGAGGGAAAAATTTCTCCTGCACTGTCAAAACGGTCATTGACTGCAATAAAACGGATACCTAGAAATGGGAATATTTTTTCCAGATAATCCCCTGCTTCCAGATAGTTCCTTGCAAACCGGGAAAGGTCTTTCACAATAATGCAGTTAATCCGGCCGCATTTTGCATCCTCCATCATCCGTTCCCATCCTGGTCTTTCAAAATCGGTTCCTGTCTGTCCATTATCTATATAGGTTTCAGCGACTTTCACCTTTTCAAATTGTTTTACAAATTCCAATAAATACCCAAGCTGGTTATCTATCCCATCTGCACTTCTGCCTCCATTATCTTCATCAGATAAACGGACATACAGCCCTGCTTCCACAACAGGCAGTTTAAGCCGATCTTCCGCTTTTCCCTGCTTTCTACTTGTCCTTGCCATATGTCCCCTCCTTTTTTCCATCTCTGGCAGACAGGCTGCCTATATGCCCTGTGAAAGTTTCCCCATTCAATTCTTCCAACATGTTTACAGATGCCTGAAATTTATCCTCATATTTGAAATGTATCTCTATCCTCGGATAGCGCTCCCCTTCCTTCTTTTCATAAACCAAAATCTGCTCAATCAGGGAAACGATTACTTCCCTGGACAGGCATCCCAAATATCCATACTTCTTAAATTCATTGATCCATCCGCATTTATCTTTCTCCCTATCCGCCCCAAAAGCCATTTGCACTTCCATTGCTTCCAGCGACTGTTCCGATGCTTTGGCGCGTTTTTCATAGATTTCTTTTAACTCCAGATATTCTCCCTTCGTAATCAGCCCTTCTTTGTAATCCTCATACAAATCTAGGCGCAAATGGTTATATTTCTGCACTTCCTCCTTTTTCTTCGTAATCTGGCGATTTCTTTTTTCCATCTCCACTTTCCTGATCTGCGCATCTTCCAGCTTATCCAGAATGCGTCCTAAATCCGTCACATTTTTAATCTGATGGTTCAACAGCTTCAGTACGCTTTCCTCCAAAGCCTCCGCATTGATGCTATGGGAACTGCAAATATCCTTATTTCCCTTATGGCTCCCGCATACATAATAAATAAATTTCCTCTTTCCGGAAGGAACTGTCTTTCTGACCATGTTAGCACCGCAATCGCCGCACTTTACAATGCCGGACAGATAATATATTTTCTCTTTTGCGGTTCCTGTTCTTGTATCCATCTGTAACTGCTCCTGTGCATTTTGGAAATCTACGGACGGTATGATCGCATCATGGGTATTTTCCACCTGGCTCCATTTGCTCTGATCACGCTTTACTTTCTTTTTCACTTTATAATTTGGCGTGGTTTCCTTCCCCTGCACCAACGTTCCAGTGTAAACGGGATTCCCTAAAATGCGAAGTACATGCATATGTGTCCACTGGCTTTTCAGATTTTTCTTAAAGCCGGTATAAAACGCACTGCCATTCTCCTTTTTATAGTCCATCGGCGTAAGGATGTTCTTCTTATTCAGTTTCTCCGCTATTTTATACGCATTGCTGCCCTGCAGATACATCCTGAAAATAGACCGCACCACTTCTGCGGCTTCTTCATCTATTTCCAGCTTATTTTTATCTTCTTCTGACTTCCGGTAGCCGTAAGGGGCAAACGGGCCTACAAAATCTCCCCTTTTTCTTTTCACTTCCAGGTTGCTCCGAATTTTAATGCTGATGTCTCTGCAGTATGCGTCGTTGATCAAATTTTTAAATGGAATGATAATGTTATTTGTCTGTGTGTCATTGGTCAAGCTATCATAGTTGTCATTGACTGCAATAAAACGGACACCCAGGTAGGGAAATATTTTTTCAATATATTTCCCTACCTCGATGTGGTTCCTCCCAAAGCGCGATAAATCCTTTGTCACCACGCAGTTCACTTTCCCCGCTTTAATATCCTCTAACATCTGCTGGAATGCCGGACGCTCGAAATTTACCCCGGAATAGCCATCATCCACCCTGACTTCATGGATTCTGATGTCCTCCCTGGATTTTAGAAACTCTAGGATAAGCTCTCTTTGATTCGTAATGCTATCGCTTTCCTCCTTATCCCCATCCTCTTTTGACAGGCGCAGATAAACGTCAGCATCATATACATCAGTATTCAGATTTGTATTCATTTCATCACCTCAAATAGTCTTGTTTGTTGTCAAACCTTTCCTATTTGGGGTTCTGCTTCGTCCGTAACCATTGTACCATTCTAAACCACAAATGTCCATAGGAAGCTCTAACAAAAACTCTGCCCTTCCATACTCATACATAACTGAACCAGTTTATTTTCAAGGCTCTCTTTTTCTTCAGAATAGGAAACCTTTACAACCATCCCGTTACAGATAAAACAAAATGGATTCTTAATCTTCTCTGTAAAATCTATCCATCTCTCCTTGGCTGAAAGGGAACTGTCAATCTCTATTTTCTCTATATCTTCTAAAGCGGAAACATCCACTGTGCGGACATCCACCTTTTTCAATCCTTCTAACTCTGCACGATTCATTCTAAATTCCTTAACTTTCCTTTCTTCACTATATTACCCTTTGATTGTCCATTATGTTCCTTTTCTAAATCCTGCAGGCGGCTGTCAGGAAACAGCGCCATTGGAATCTCACCATCTTTTCAGACCGGGCCAGCTTTTGTCCTGAAGTATCATTGTCAAGAACAGCATCATCGCCGCAAAGTTCCTATCCCTCTGCCAGTAATCAAATATCTATCGCTCGTACCTTCACTTCAATGTCCGTATCAACATTCCTTCGTTTTCAATATCCGTTACTTTGCAACATCGTGTTACAAAGTAACGGACACAGATAGTCATGGCGTATTCATTAAATAGCTCAACTGCTCCATACATCCTGCAGGATTCTCAATATGAAATTATCAAGGTACGATTGTCTGTTTCATTTCTAGCAGGCTGAAAGGGAAAGCCTAGCTGTATTGATTAGACCTGGATTTTGAAATCCAGAATTTTCGTTATAAGTTTTGTTTCCAGCCGACGTTTCATATATTCATCCGTCACATACTGCTCATGCCCAAATTCATCCTTAAATTTTCTTTTGCATCTGGCATTAATATAAGGCTGAAAAAAGCAATAATCTGGTTGATAGAATCAGCATCACCTTGTATTGCCGCCTGAATCACGTCAAACTCAATCAGCTCTCTGTATTTCTTTTGTTCCATATGTATTACTCCAAAAACATCTTCAACATCCGCAGAGACTCTGCTTTATGATAATGTACGGTACTCTGAACCAAATGGTAATAATCAGCAATTTCTTGTTCCGTCATATCCAGAAAAAAGGCCATGAGTATAATCTTGCGTTTCCGTTCTGGAAGTTTTTTCAAAGCGTTGCTGATATCTTCGTCCCGGACTGGTACATCCGTATCCATTACCTGAAAATAATTCATTTCCAGAAAATCATCATACACGCTTAGCTGTTTTTCCTGCTCTGGCGTTAAGTCTGAAAAACAGACCTCTCGTTCATGCTGTCTTTCCAACTGCCGCAGATAATACAAAGCCTCACCTTTCATAACCTTAACACAGTATTTACAGAATTTTCTCCGTGCAATATCTTTTTCCTGTCTTGTCAGTTCCAAAGGGGATCACCTCCCCTCTGCATAAAAGCCGTAGTAAAAAGTGCCTGATTTTCCCTTTCATAACTAGGAGAACTGGTTTTACGAAAATTATCGAAGTTTTGAAAAAATCTCGAAAATTTTTCATTCTTATGTTTTTCTCCTTCCATCTGCTTTGTAACTCTCGCAATGAAAGGAGGCGCACGGCTTTCATAAACAGAATTTATAAATACTTGGCAACAAAAAAAGCCAGGGAGCTTTTTATACTTCCTGACCTCTTGGCCTTCACTCAAACAACACGTACTTTTATACAGTTTTAAAGAGTATCTTAATATATATTTTCGGATAAGCAAGCACCATAGAGAAATGATGCCTTGATTAACAATCACCTGGCATTGAAAAATAATAAATGCGATAGAATTTATTTAACTCTTTTCGCATTCATTTTTTAGCTTCCCCCTCCTTTTCGTGTTTTAACGATTCAATCCTTTGACTATCGCCAACACATTTCTGCGTTTTTCTTCATCCAGGGTGTCCATATTTTCTATAAATTCACGATATTCTAAAGGATGACTATTACTATCATCAAAAAATTCTGATGGTGTTACGCCCAGATATTCACAAATGTAGAAAAAAACCTGCATAGATGGAAAGCCATTTCTATTCTCAATTCCATTGATATATCCCGGACTTTGTCCAATAGCCAGACTCATTTCTCTCGCAGATACTCCCTTTTCAATTTTCAGTTTTATGAGCCTATCGTAAAACAAATCCTCAAACATAGCCAACCATCCCTTTTGTATAATTGTACCCTATATATATTTGGATTATATATAGTTGAATTATATATCTTCTCTCTTGTATCTTATTAAAATAGATATAATTTTAAAAATGAGTGAAACCAGATAAGGAGAAAACTCAAAATTGCGTTTAAGACAACAGACACAATAATGTGGAGTGAATATCTTATTTGGAGGAACTAGAAGATGGCAAAATCATTATTTGAGGAATTAGGCGGCAAATACGAGTGGCAAGGGGATTACTTAACTTAAAGATAACCTACACATACAGCCTGCTGATACATTGCTTGCAGATACCCCGCAGAAACCAAACCATACAGAAAAGGAGTTTTTGCAGATGAAATCACTATTTGAACAATTAGGCGGCACATATCACGAAGAAAATGGGTATCTTATTCCAGATTTAAGATTGCCCGCCGAGGAAAAACAGCCGATAGGCACATGGGGGTGAGCGAGTGCCAGTGGCACTCAAGCTGCGAACCGACCGAGCCGACAGGCGAGAAAGCGGCATTTGGACTATCTGAAGCAGTACCGTAAGGTTACATACACCAATTTCCTCACAAGCGGCAGGCTTAACGCCTATCTTGCCGACATCGACAGGCAGGCACAGGAACGCTTTGAACGGCTCATAGAGGGCATGAAACAGGCACAGGGCATAACGGAACGTCTAAAGGAACAAGATGCTTTAGAATGGACAGGAAGAATGAATAATATTTGGGCTTGTGTAAAAGAGACTGTAGATAAAGAAATGATCTATTCATAGCGTAGAATCGGCAGAGTTTAGTAACTTTGCCGATTTTTTGCTGAGGTTGCAGCATAAAATGATGGTAAACGGTATGTATCACGAAATTTGGATGCTCTTTCTAATTAAAACAAAGTCAGCACTGACGCTTAAAAATTTTTCGTAAAAAAACCTCCCATTTTATGGGGAGATGCGAGATAATAGAATTAACAACCAAACTATTTTTTCGCACACCCATAAAAGAGAGGAGG
>CAJTFX010000050.1 GCA_910575555.1 Lachnospiraceae bacterium
TAAAAAAAGCGACCGCCATATTCGCAAAAGAACAATAGCCGAAATTGTTGCATTTATCCAGAATCACTTAACCAACTACTCTGTATCCCAGCTTTGCAGTGCCCTGAAATTCCCAAGGAGTACCTATTACAAGGCTCTGGTTTGTGTACCTTCAAATAAGCGGATGGAGTATGAGGAATTCGGCAGGAAAGTGAAACAGGCCTTTGAGGATTCCAAACGCAGATATGGGGCTGTTAAACTATGCCGTGTACTCAATGCCGCCGGGACACCCTGCAGCATCAAGCGGGTCCAGAGGCATATGGCAGAGCAGGGACTGCGCTCTGTAGTAGTAAAGAAGTACAACCACCATGCCAATTATGGCAGTATCCCAGATGATAAAGTGAATATCTTGAAACGTGATTTTGGAACGGAAACCATCAACCAAAAATGGTGCACAGATATTACCTACATCCATGTACAGAAAGAAGGATGGACTTATCTGGTATCTGTCATGGATCTGTGCAGCCGTAAAATCATCGGCTATGCCTATGGCACATCTATGACAGCGGAGCTGGCAGTGAAAGCGGTAGAGAATGCCTGCCTGAACGTCAGGGATACAAAAGGAATCATTTTGCATAGTGACCTTGGAAGCCAGTATACGAGTAAAACGTTTGAAGACTGCCTGAGCAGGAAAGAAATCCTGCATTCCTTTAGCCGTAAGGGAAATCCATACGATAATGCCTGCATGGAATCTTTCCATTCTATACTGAAAAAGGAAGAAATATATCTTCATACTTATCAGGATTCAAAGGAAGCCCGCAGAGCAATCTTTGAATACATAGAAGGCTGGTATAACCGTAAGCGGATACATAGTTCTATTGGTTATTTGACACCACAGCAAAAGGAGGATGAGGAACTAAAAAAAGCAGCATAATCTTTCGACTTTTTTTGTCCAAAGTATTGACATAGGTCCACATCTTTCCGTATTTTATAGTATGCGGGTGCTTTATAATGGGGCTTTTCCATCTTGTTTAGATATGCCCCGGCATTTTTGCGCCCACCTTCATGTCTAAAATTATATAAATTAGCAAACCGTACGTCAACAGTTTTTTCAACACTGTCCGACGCTTGTTTAGGATATTTTGGCATAATCCCATTTTTTTCACTTTTACGGTTCTGCATGGAATCCCAGACAGACACAGATACCGATAAAAATACAAACGTGGAGGCAGAAAAAATCCCTTAAAAATATGTCTGCTGTTTTGGAAATCACACCAAAGGAAAAAGGGGGGATGAGAACGGAAGTCTGCCGGACAAGGTATTATGTTAGAAAAACCTTGCAACAGGATTCAAGGTATGCTATATTATAGGCATAAAGAGAGCAACCGCCCACAAGGGGTTGACCGAGATTAAGAATAGCAATGCCACCCTATCTTCGACCAAAGTATCAGGGTGGCTTTTGCTATGTATGGCTACTTACAAAATGTAAAAACAAAGGTAAGCAATGCCAGAAGGAATATGCCGAATGTCAGCAATTCCATAAGAGAAATATGTTTCTTACGTTTTCTCTTTCCCATAGCATCACCCCCATTCTTTATAGAATGAGGTCAACACACCCTGTAACACGGCTGCTCTTTGGAAATTATAGCATATCTTTTAATGTCCAACAACAGTATTTTCCATCACATTTTTTCTTAAGTAACCTTAAGTGCATATGTCCAGAATCTCCTTTCTTTTTCCGACCCGGTAGGTCGCTTGTTTTTTTGGCTTTAAAATGCCTTTTTTAAGATTTACTTAAGTTTTATGTATTTAGCCCTCGCAAAGCCCATAAATACGTTAGTCATTAACCGCAGAGGTCGCAGGTTCAAATCCTGTCGCATCGATTCTTGGCAGGGGTGCCGGAAGCCTTTAAAATCAAGGGTTTCCGGCCTTTTTTTGCGTTTCTGGGAGTGTATGCATGGGGGTAAAATACAGGGGCGGGCCAACAAAATTCCAACAGATTTTTTCAGGACGTATGCAGGGGGATATTTGAAAGGCATCCCGGTATATATGGGGATAGGGTTTCTGGCTGTTTGTTTTAAGGGGATGGGTATGGTACGGGATAGAACAAACTGGAAAATAAGGGGATTTTTGAATAGGTAGGGGAAATGTAGGGGGATAAAGGGAAAAGGGGAATTTGGGCAAATTATAAAGCCATAGGGGGTATGTGGGATAAGGGGGATTGGAGAAAAATAGGGATGGTTTAATTGGAAAAAGTAAAAATAGTGATTCCCTTATCAATAAGGTTTTTGGGCTGCGCTTTCCACGGAAGGAAATGCATGGCCTTTTTTGTGCAGCCTCACTAAAAGCAATGGTGCAACACCGTCTATTTCCACGTCTATGCACCGCAATATCCCAGCGTTATGATTGTAAATGTAAGGGACAGAAAAAACAAAAAGCAAGAAAGACAGAAAGCAGGAGGATAAGAATATGTGCAGGAAATTAGTGGTAATCAACGAATTGTATTTAGGGAACAGGCAGCTTGGGTTTGAAACATTCTCCCTCCCCAAAGGGGAACTGCTGGAGTTCACATCCAAATGCTCATGTACGGTAAAGAAGCAAGCAACCGAAAACAAGAGATAGACCGCCAGCACCACACTATTCCAAACCAAAGACAAGCATTATGGAAATGTGCATAACAGGCTATGGAATCATGGATAACTCTATTCACAGCACATGGAAAAGCTAAAGGGCAGCTTTCCCACGTCCTGCAAACAGAGTTACCCACAATTCCATGAAATAGCCAGTTATACACATTCCCACAATGCCGACTGCTACGGAATCCCTCTTTCCTTTCTTTCATAAAATTTTATTATTGGACAAAATAGAACAATTTATCGCTATTCCGTTTTCTCGGAATGGTAAAAAATGGAGTAAATTCATAAAATCTATTGACTTTTAGAACAATGTTCAATACAATATATTTGAACGTTGTTCAAGAAAGGAATATTGCTATGGATAAAAATGCCAATGTAAAAAATCGCATTATTGAAGTTACAACGGAATTGATTGAAAAACATAACGGCAACATTAAGGACATAACCGCCCGTATGATTGCCACAAAAGCAGATGTTGGATTAGGTTTAATCAACTATCACTTTGGTAGTAAAGAAAAATTGATAACGGAATGTGTGCAGCGCATTATCGGAAAAGTAGTTACAGAATTTCAAATGACGAACCAATATGAAACAGATAAAGAACGCTTAATGGATTGTGCTACTAATGTTTTCAATTTTCTGTTTGAACATTCTGCTATTTCACGTATTTCTATTTTGGGTGATTTACAAAATTATACGGAAAACTGTAATTCTGTACTTACACAACGGGGCTTTTCGCTGTCTTTGAGAAATGATATTTCAAATGAGGATAAATCCATGTTTGTATTTATTCTTACCGTTGCAATGCAGGCGGCATTTTTAGGAAGTGAGACAATCAAACAATTATTGGGGTATGATTTTACGAAAACCGAGGATAGGGCAACATATATCAATAAATTGGTTGGTATTCTTTATAAAGGAACGGTGCAGATTGATGAATAAGAAAATAGGCGTGTATAGCTCTTGTGTTAATTTCATTGCGGTAATCTGTTTTGCTATGTCTATGCTATTTGACTTTGATTATTGCAGCTACTTTTTCTCTATGTTCATTGCATTCAGTTTTGTAGCTATGGTATGTGGATATGCCCACTTTGCTGAAAAGGAAGTAAAATTAGCGGGTTGTGTTTCAGTAGCCTTTTCCGTCATATACGCAGCTATTATTTTGTTAGTTTATTTTGCTCAGCTAACAACTGTACGATTAGATGATTTAACACAGCAAGCTGTTGCACTTCTTGATTTTCAGCAATATGGATTGCTATTTAACTATGACCTGTTAGGTTACGGGGTTATGTCATTAGCTACACTATTTGCCGGATTGACGATAAAACCACAGAGAAAGATAGATAAATGGCTGAAATATCTGCTCATGGTACATGGCGTGTTTTTTATCTCTTGTTTGATTATTCCTATGCTCGGAGTATTCAAAACGGATAGTCTGACGTGGATAGGTATAGCTGTATTAGAGTTTTGGTGCGTTTATTTTTGTCCTATTGGTATTTTATCCTTTTTGCGTTTTCGTAATTGCAAGGAATGAGGTCTATAATGAAAAGAATAGAATGGGTACATTGTCCTGTTTGCGGGAGCAAAACAAGATTACAGATACGGGCAGATACAGAATTAAAAAATTTCTCTCTTTACTGTCCGAAATGTAAACAGGAAAGCTTGATTAACGCAAAAGATTTACAGGTAACAGTTATTAAAAATTTGTATAAAAAAGAGCCAGACGCATAGACGCAGAGCCGACAAGACTGTAAGCGATGCAAAAGAAACCGTATTGTAAAAAATGAGCTGCTATGGTAATGCTTCCATAACAGCTCATTTCTTCTTTTTCTGAATTCCACAGTATTCCGGGAGGTCCCTGGACCATGGCAGATATGGATCCAAAATGCTTGGATCATTTTGATACTGGTAATCAATTTCCGGCATCTTTTCCAACAGATAAGACAGATATCGGAATACATCCAGTTGATTCAATTTCGATGATTCTACCAGTGAATAGACAATCCCACTGGCTCTTGCCCCTTCCGGTGTGTCCGCAAACAGCCAGGATTTACGGCCGGTTGCAAATGGACGTATACAGGCTTCGCACTCATTGTTCGAAATCGGAAGCCTTCCATCCTCCATGAAGGTATTCAGATATTTTTTCTGGTTCCGACTGTATTGCGGCGCCTTTTTCAAGGATTCGTTGGCAGTGTATTTTTCGCTGGTTTCTTCTACCCATGACCAAAAAGCCTCAAGTATCGGCTGGCTTAGTTCTTTGCGTTTCTCCAGCCGCTCCTGCGGGTCTAGGCTCTGAATCTTCTTTTCGATTTTAAAGAGCTGGCTGCGCCATTCACGCGCCTCGGCCCCCTTGCTCCCCTTTAGCTCCTTTCCAGCAGAGTCCAGTGGGATGCTCTCTATATAGTGGCGACGCGGATGCGACCAGCACAGGGCCCGGGTGACCCCTTCTGCTTTTTCGTAGCTGTCGCAGGCATCTGTTACCAGATATCCATCAAATCCGCTATACAGCCGTTTTGCCTCTGCCCCCGAACGGGCCCTTGCATAGTGGAAGAGCGCTGCACGGATCTCTTCAAAGCTTCCGGTCCTCACCACCCACATGAAGGATTCGCTGCTGGCCTTCTTTCCCGGTTCCTTGTTGCACTGGATCCGGGTTTCGTCACCCATTAATACGGAGCAGGTCTCCATGATGACCTGGTGCATCCTTAGGAAGATTGGCTCCAGCCATTCCTGACTGCATCGGATTACCCAATGCGACATGGTGGAACGGCAGACACTAAGCCCGATGCGGTACCAGTCCCGCTCCTGCCTTGCCAGGGGGAGCCCCATATCATATTTCTGGTATAGGATCCCTGCAACCAGGGATGGACTTGCGATCGAATGTGGGAGCAAACCTTTGGGGACCCTGGCAGCTGCGAATGTGGGGGACAGCTTCTCACTGTCTTGGCTGCCGCATTTTATACATTTTTTTATCTCCTGCACATACTGTTTTACTTTCAGCTTCGCTGGTTCATATAACACTTCGGTCCGTACTGCTTTTTCTCCTACTTTTGTCAGTTGTGCACCGCATACAGGGCAGGCTTCTTCTTCACCCACTGCGCAGCGTTCGATCTCTGTTTCAAGGGAAGAGAGCGTTTCTGAGCGCACACCTGCCTGACGCACTTTCCGCGTATGCTCTGGCACTGTGATCTCTTTCTGCTGTTTTGCCAGTTCTTGCAGGAGCCGCTCTTGCTCTGGAAACAGGTTCAGCTGTCCTGTAACCTGGGCGGCCTCACTGGATGGGCCATACATCTTTTTACGCGCATGCAAAACTGCCTGGGTCAGGTTCTCAATCTGGATACGCTGTCTTTCGATCTGTGCGTCCCGTTCTCCCAGCATCTTTTTCAGAGATTCCACCTGTTCCGCAGTCTGGTTGCTTCTTTCTGTTGTGCCGCTGTCTGCATGGCCCTTCCTCCCTCCTTGGATTTCTTTCATTTTAACATCTTTTCATGAAAAAATCAGCATTCCAGGCTGTTTTTTGACCTGAAAATGCTGATTTTTCAAGAATGATCCGTGGGTTATCCGTCATTTTTTCTGCTCAGAAGCAGGTATCCTCCGGCTGTATCTTTACCGGCTTATGTGCATATTTCCGCTCAATAGACAGCCCCTCCAGGAGCCAGCGCACCTGCTGTGCAGAGATGTCTTTGATATCATCTGATGTCCTGGGCCATTGGAAACGCATGTCCGGCAGAAGCTTTTTTGTTGCCAGAAGGAATCCGTTTCCTCCTTCAAAACGGAGCGCTTTCAGACAATCCCGTTTTTTATTGCAGAACAAAAACACACAGACCGGGGAATAGGGGGCCAGATGATATTTCAAGGTGACGAGAGCTGCGAGCCCCTCAATCTGTTTTCGAAAATCAGTCGCGCCACAAGCGAGGAAGATATGTTCCGCCCCTTGGGTGATCATGCTCAGCATATGGACTGCAGGAGCCGCAGCGCTCCTGAAACCTGCCCCATATCTGCGTTTTTGTGGATGCCGACATGAAATTCGTGGTATCGGACCTCTATGGAAGGGGATTCCGATGTCGCTGGCAATTCCTGGGAGAAGGGCGGGAGTTCTATAAAAGGCTGTTCTGTAACAGGAAAGGATTCTGGTTCGCTGTCCATCCTCCGGATCTTTTTCTCCCAGTATTTATAGGTATCATATTTGAAGTTGTTCTTCTCACACCACTTACGAACAGAGAGACCGCTTTGGAGCCGCTAGCTAAAGATCATCCTCCATTCCTCATGGCTGTAATGTACATTCACTAACTGATTCCTCCTTCTGCTCTTTTAGAAGCAGTATAGCAGGGAAAGAGAGATTATGCACTACGGTAGGTTTTGAATCGCTTACGGAATAAGCATGGGGAAATGGTGGATGGAATCTTTGGATAACAACGTTAAGACTTTGGGATGCCAGACTGATAAAGGCATCCCGATTTTATCATTATATGCTGTGAAATAACAGTTAAACGTCCAACGAACATTTTTTGTAAAGAAACCAAAAATATGGTACAATATAAAAAAAGTGAAAGGGTAAACAATAAATGCCAGATATATTTGAATATTTAAGATATACTGCTAATCTGATAGCAGGCTCAAGATTCGGAAATCAGATAATTTTAAAAGGCGGCTCTGTCTTGCTGTCGAAACTCATAGAGTGTGGCAGGGAAGATTTATTCAGGCTTACACGTGACTTAGACATACATTGCGACAAAAAAGAAGTCTGGATGGATTTTTATACAAACATAGAATCCGTGCTAAACATTAATGACAGAGGGTATATTTACAAAATAACGAAAAGACGCAGCCAGGAAAAGGGATTGGACACATCAGATTCATTAACATTTTTATTAAACGATAATGGAAAAGCAATACAGTTTAAAATGGACATGAACATAAAAAGCAATAACATAATCACTGTGGACTATTCGCCCATACTAAATTTAACGACATATGACACATATACCATGCTGTCAGATAAGATAACGGCTGTATCATCAAGGAAAATTTTCAGACGGATTAAAGATTTGTATGATATAACCGTGTTAGCTGCAATCCAGAGTTATTCTTATCTCAACATCATGGAGCATCTTAACACAAAACACCCGGATGCGGCATTGACAAATATGCTGACACCAGAGAATTTCAGCGATTTGGAGCACGCATACCAGATGCCAACAAGCCATACATTGGGGACTTAATAGGCTACAGTTCAGCATTTTTAGAGCCATTTTATATAGGATATAATCAGGGGGACTTGATATGGAACGCGCAGGAATCAAAATGGGTAAGGAGTTAGACAACAGCATACATGCACTTATAGAATACGACTATCCCGGACTTTTAGGCGTGGAAGCAGCCACGTCTTACTGGGGATTGTCAACATTTCCTTATGATATACCAATATTTCTGGTAAATGACAATGCAATGGGCTATGATGGCTATTCTGTAGATTCTGCACTGGCAATGCTGTTTGTGCCAGACGTAAACACAAAAAACATTGTAAGTTTATCAAGGCATCTAAGCGTGACAGACCCGGAACAGACAGTATGCGACATGGTAAGGTACAACAGGCATGAGTTCCATTTATATGAAACATTGTTAAATGCATATGAGGGTGATGTAGATATTGAGCGGCTGGAGCAGCTGGCAAAGCAGTATGACATATTAGACAAAATGAAACAATTATATGAAGAAGCCCTGACAGTCGAAAATGAAGGATAAATCAATGGTTTTTGGGGAGGGTCAACAAAGTTCCAACAAAAATACGGAAAAGTGCAGGGGAATGTATGGAAGGGAGAAAAACAGACGTATAAAAAGGAATCCCAACGTATCTTATGGGGAAAACAGACGTATACATGGGAAAAAGCGTGGAACTTCTGATTCGGGACGCAGAGGTCGCATTTTACTTGACAAACCCGACAAACCCGTCAATCTTTGGGTGGGTCGTCCTCTTTTCTTTCACTTCCGTTAGGTAAGTATGCCATAGCTTTTTTACGTTTTTTCTTTCCATAATACATACACTTCTTCATTTGCAGACATGGCCATACGGATTCCCCTTACCTCTGAAGGAATGTGCAACTCCCCTGCTGACCAAATATCTTTCAAATACCTGGCTTGGTATACTGGATATCTGTGCAGACTATCCTTTCTGTATCCCTGACATTCAGGCGTACATTTTTTCTTCCAAAAGCTTGCTTTAAATATCGCAGCATCTTACTTGCCCAAACCTCCATCTGGTGCATTGCCTTCAATCGTTGCTGCATTGCCTTCAATCGTTGCTGCATTGCCTTCAATCGCTGTTTCACTCACTGCAGCTTAATCTTTTGCCTTGCATATGAAGATTTGTTCTGCGTAATCTGCGGCGATATTTAACCTCCGAAATAATGTTAATACCAGGCCCCCACAATAGCAAATCTATAACAGTGTATGTTTTCTTAATTACACCACCCTCACAATGGCGCATCTACAGCAGTATGTATTTTCTTAATTACACTACCCCATAAAAACACACGAAAAAATTCCAAATCCTATCTTGACACCAGACCCCACAGCGTTACAATCCCATTTCACCCAAACATAGGAAAGGAGAAAACGCAATGAAAGAGAAAGCCAACGGCATGGAAAAAAGGATGGAGGATTTCAAGGAGCTGTTGAATGAAGCTGCAGGCATAACCTTACTGTTGGAAGAAAACTTAGAGCTGACAAAGGAAGAACACAACACGCTTTATGCAGTAAAAGCCCTGCACAGGATATTGAAGGGGATGCAGGACATGTTAAACGGCTTACCCGAGGGAGATAAGGAAACTCTCTAAAAGCATCATTTGTTTATCTGAAAGCATGGAGCAGTCAAGCAGTCTGTCATTGGTGTCTTTGCAAAGGCCAAGAAGATAATCTGTAGAGCAGTGGTACAGGCCGGCCAATGACATATGCGGCAGAAGGGTTAGAAAACGCAGAACTGGGGAAAGAAGCTGATGCTGAGAGTGTGGAACCCGATGAGAATGGGTTTGTGATTGATGAAAATGGGGTGTTGACGAAGTATACAGGGGATGCAGAGGATGTGGTGATTCCCGATCATGTAACAGGAATTGGAAGCTATGTACTTCAAAGATGTAATCCGAAAAGTATTTACATACCAAAAAGCGTGTGCGAAATAGATCCGTCTGCATTTGCAGAGAATAGAACCATAAGCTGGGATGACGATTTTTACTACTAGCTCAGTTCACTGAAAAACCTGGAAGTAGCTTCCGATAATCCTTATTTTTCATCGGAAGACGGAGTATTATATGATAAAAATAAGGAAACATTAATCTGCTGTCCAAATGGCAGAACGGGCAGTTTTATCGTACCTGCAGGAGTGAGCATAATAGAATCCCGTGCGTTTGAATCTTGTCAGCTTACCAGTATAGAAATATCTGCAGGAGTGACAGAAATAAGAGACACGTTTTTTTGCAGAAACGCTCTTGAACTGACAGAACTGAACGTAGCGGCAGGGAATCAGAACTTTTCATCTGAGGACGGAATCTTATACGATAAAGATAAGAAAACATTACTCACCTGCCCAGGCGGAAAAATAGGTAATGTAGATATACCGGAAGGGGTGACAAGCATAGCGGCATTTTCATTTGCAATTTGCCCTAACTTAAGTTATGTCCGCATACCATCAAGTGTGACGAGTATCGGAGGAGCTGGATTTGGAAGTTCAGGTTGGCTAAATATTATCGTTCCTCCAGAAGTGACCTCTATCGAAGAATCTGCATTTAATTTCTCCACAATAATTTATGGTAAGGAAGGCTCCTATGTACAAAAATATGCTGCGGAAAAGGGTATAACTTTTTCTACGGCACAGCCCGGATTTGAAATTAAGGATGGTGTGTTGGAAAAGTACAGCGGCATGGATGCAGAAGCAATAATACCAACTGGTGTAACAAGTATTGGAGAGTACGCATTTGGAAGGTATAGAGGACTGACAGGCGTCACGATACCAGCTGGCGTGACAAGCATCGGAAACAGGGCATTTAGCGGCTGTTATGAGCTGCAAAACGTTAATATATCATCTGGCGTGACAAGCATCGGAGCAAATGCATTTTCTAATTGCCGCAGCTTAACAGAACTTACAATACCGGATGGAATGACGAGCATCGGAGAATACGCATTTTCTAAATGTCGTAGCTTAACGAAAATTATACTCCCGGAAAGTGTAACAAGCATCGGGGATAATGCATTTGATTCAAGAAATGAAAATCTGACAATCTTTGGAAAATCAGGTTCCATTGCAGAGACCTATGCAAAAGAAAATAACATTAATTTTTCTTCCACAGGAATCGTCTCACCGAAAACACTTTCTGATAAGGATGTAACTTTAAGCCAAACGTCCTACACTTATGACGGAACAGCCAAGACGCCTGATGTCACAGTAAAATATGAAAACACTCCCCTGACAAAAGATGCAGATTATACCGTCAAGTATCAGGATAACGTCAATGCAGGAACGGCAAAAGTCATTGTTACAGGAACAGGGAATTATACAGGAACAGTAACAAAAACCTTCACCATTACAGAAGCGGACAAACCGGAACCAATCGTAAAAGAATTGTCCAAATGCACAATTACCATAAGCAAAACTGCCTACACATATGACGGAACAGCCAAGGAGCCGGCGGTCACCGTGAAAGACGGAGCCACTGTTTTAAAAGCAGGGACAGATTACACGGTCGCTTATCAGGATAACAAGAATGCAGGGACAGCAAAAGCAGTCCTCACAGGAAAAGGAAGTTATAGAGGAACCGTAACGAAAACGTTCACAATCACAGTAAAGAAAAACACATCCCATAAAGCTGGGGCATACCAATACAAAGTTACCGGGGCATCCACAGTGTCAGTGACAGGGTTGACGGACAAGAAAGCTACAAAAGTGAAAGTTCCAAAAACAGTGAAAATAGGGGGAAAGAGCTTCAAGGTAACTGCCATTGGCAACAATGCTTTTAAGAAGAATAAAAAGATAACAAGCGTTGAGATTGGAAATAATGTAAAGACAATTGGAACATCTGCCTTTGAAGGATGCACAAAGCTTAACAAGGCATCGATTGGGACAGGCGTTACACAGATTGGAAGCAGCGCTTTTAAAAACTGTAAGAAACTGGGAACCATAACCGTTAAATCCACAAAACTGAATAAAGTCGGGAAAAACGCTTTGCGGGGAATCAAATCCACAGCGAAGGTAAAAGTCCCTGCAAAGAAATTATCTTCCTATAAAAAACTGTTCAAAAATGAAGGACAGGGGAAAAATGTGAAGATTGTAAAATAACAAAATAACGTTCCCATAGCATCATAAAAACGCTTATACATAAAAAGTGAAAATTAGAAGGGACTGTCGGAAAATAGAATTTATACACAATATATAGTTGTAAGTTCTCAGAAGTCGCAGCTATATATTATGAAAAATTGCTGTTTCCCGACAGCCCTTTTTATATGAAAGGAAGCAATTTATCGGTCTCAATAAAATAAATTGCGAGGTAGAACTATGAAAAGTGAACATTACCAGGATACTGCTTATTTGGATATATTACGTTGGATATCCATTAGCGCTGTTGTGATGCTGCATGTTGTTTCCGGGGTTGTGGATACCATACCGGAGCAAATGACGGCAGAACAGCAGAATATCTATGAGATGATAAAAAATATGATGACAGTCGGCGTTCCTGTATTTCTAATGATTTCTGGTTCTTTATTACTGAATCCGGAAAAAGAGATCGGAATAGAAAAAATTCTAAAGAGATATGTTTCAAGAATTCTTCTGGCGTTATTTTTGTTTGGTGTTCCATATGCAGCCATGGAGTTAATTGCGCAGGAAGGCAGCTTTTCCTGGATGATGGTGATACGGGGTTTTTTCTTGACACTTTCAGGAAATACATGGACAAGCATGTGGTATCTGTATGAGCTTGTGGGGATTTATCTGCTTACACCTTTTATAAAGCTCGTCGTGAATTATGCGGGAAAAGAGCGTTTTGTGGAATATGGTTTGATTCTGGGTTTCCTTTTCAGTATTCTGTTCCCATTTATAGAGCAGGCGTTTGGTATACATATAGGCATTGTTTATCAGCTGTCAGGCGTTTATTTGTTTTATTATGTGTTAGGGCATTATTTGCATCAGCATGGTACATTTAACTGGAGATGGTGCGCCGGCCTGCTTGCAATTCTGGAATGCATGATAATTCTGAACCGAATAATGGGACTGGGTATGGAAGTCCAATATAATTCACCGATTACTGCGGCCGTTTCAGTATCCTTATTCTTAACATTCAGGAATTTGGAAAAAGGAAACTCCGGCCTTTCGGCAAAAAGAAATGTATGTTTTGGAATTTATCTTGTACATACATTCTTTCTAAATGTTTTCTATAAATTATTCCATATTACGCCGCTGAAAGTTGGATATAGCGGGATTATTTTATTTTGGATACTTGTATTCGGACTTTCTTTTGCAGCATCGGAGATTATGCAAAAGATTCCGGTACTGAGAAAATATGTTGTATAACAGGCATGACCATTGGTTAATTGGAACAGAACCATAAATTTAGTTTACAAAACCACCCTTACTCGCCAGAGCATGATGGAGGTTTGCTGTAAAAGCCCCTGCCTTCCATAGCATGGATGGCCATGCGGCCCGCCGAACGGCACGCTGAGCATGATGGAGGTTTGCTGTGAAAGCCCCTGCCTTCCATAGCATGGATGGCCATGCGGCCCGCCGAACGGCACGCTGAGCATGATGGGGGGTACTATGTAAAATTATTAAAATTCCAGGGGAATCCACTCGGGCCTGATACGAAGATAAGCGCATACCCGCAGCAAATCGTCAGAATCTAAGGGGTTCTCTGTCTCGGCGGAAAGCTCCTCCGGGGAAATTTCCAAAACTTCTGTAATAATTCCTTCCAGGATATTGTGTTCCTTCATCCAGTTTGATAACCATTTCTTCGCGCAGTTCCCCATATTTACCTCCCGTTCCTCTCATTTAAGAAGTGTGTGTTCTATTATATTCTCTTTTTCAGAGAATATCAAGTTTTATTTTTGCTGATTTCCGAGAATTAATGCCAATTTATTGACGCTTATTTTTGGGTAGTCTATGATTAGGAAAGAGGTGAAAGCATGAAAAATCCAAATATTGCCAAAGTTTTAAAGGCATACCGAAAATTAAACCATTTTTCCATAAATGATCTTGTAATGAAATTAGAGGATTACAAACTGCCTGTCGCCCCTAAAACGATTTACGGTTGGGAAAGCGGCCAGACACAGCCGGACGCAGACACTTTGCTGGTTCTTTGCAAAATATATAATATCGAAAATATTCTGGGCACTTTTGGTTACAGCGATTCCTGGGACGACTTTTTTCTCACCGAGGAAGAGCGTTCACTGGTGCTGCATTATCGGAAAACGCCGGATATGAAGCCTGCCGTCAGAAAACTTTTAGACATGGAATAACATACGTTTCTTCTGAAGCTTCACAAAACCACAACCGTTCGTCAGAAAACTTTTAGACATGGAATAACATATGTTTCTTCTGAAACTTCACAGAATCGCAGCATTTTCCCTATACCCAAAGGGGCTGCCGGGACTTATTCACCGGCAGCCCCTTTTTGTCTTATAAATATTCCTTTTTCATACAGGTTACAAACATCAGCAAACGCCCTGGGCTATCATAGCCTCTGCCACTTTTTCAAATCCGGCAATATTGGCTCCCGCCACATAATCGCCTTCTTTTCCGTAACGTTTTGCAGCGTCGTCCAGATTGTGGAAAATATTTACCATGATTCCCTGAAGTTTGCTGTCCACCTCTTCAAAGGTCCAGCTGAGACGCTCGGAGTTCTGGCTCATTTCCAATGCGGAGGTTGCTACGCCGCCTGCGTTTGCAGCTTTTCCGGGAGCAAACAGCACTTTATTCTGCTGCAGATACTCGGTTGCCTCCAAAGTAGTGGGCATGTTTGCGCCTTCTGCAACTGCAATGCATCCGTTGGCAACTAATGCTTTCGCATCCTCTAACAGCAGTTCATTCTGAGTTGCGCAGGGAAGGGCTACATCGCATTTCACCGTCCATACTCCGCGGCCTTCATGATATTCTGCACTGGGCCTTGCCGCTGCATATTCTGTCAGGCGGGCGCGTTTTACTTCTTTCACTTCTTTCAGTAATGCTACGTCAATTCCTTCCGGATCGTATACCCAGCCGGTGGAATCGCTGACGGTCACTACTTTTGCTCCCAGCTGATGCGCTTTCTGAGTTGCATAGATTGCCACGTTGCCGGAGCCGGATACGCAGACAGTCTTTCCTTTCAGATCATGACCGTTGCATTTGAGCATTTCTTCGGTCAGGTACAAAAGGCCGTATCCGGTAGCTTCTGTACGGGCCAGAGAACCGCCGTAGGAAAGGCCCTTTCCGGTTAATACCCCTTCGTAAGTACCGCGGATTTTCTTAAACTGCCCGAACATATAGCCAATTTCTCTGGCGCCTGTTCCGATATCTCCTGCCGGCACGTCTGTGTCTGCTCCGATATACTTGCAAAGCTCTGTCATAAAGCTCTGGCAGAATGCCATTACTTCACGGTCGGATTTTCCCTTGGGATCGAAATCAGAACCGCCTTTTCCGCCGCCGATGGGCAGGCCGGTCAGGGAATTCTTGAAAATCTGCTCAAATCCCAGGAATTTGATGATTCCCAGGTTTACAGAAGGATGCAGCCGCAGGCCTCCCTTGTAAGGCCCAATGCTGTTGTTAAACTGTACCCGGTATCCTGTATTTACCTGCACCTGTCCCTGATCATCCACCCATGGCACACGGAACTTGAACTGCCTGTCCGGCTCTGTTAAACGCTCCAGAAGCGCTTCTCTCCGATATAATTCCTCATTTGCTTCAATTACCGGCCGCAAAGAATTCAAAACCTCTTTTGCTGCCTGATGAAATTCTGGCTCTGCCGGGTTCTTTGCAATTACGCGTTCTAATACTTCATCTACATAGCTCATATTTTTTCTCCTTATCTGTGATCTGTTTTTGCACCCATAAGTCTGATGATTTGCCGGCAGGCTCCCGCTGTTCAAGAAGAACCGCCCGTTATCCGGCAAACAAACAGACTCAAGGGTAAGTCATCAATGTATATTTTAGTATGATTTTTTCAATTTTGCAATCTTTTTCTTTATCTCTTTACCATTTTATTGTACAAAAGGAATCTTCCGCCTCTGTATGACAAAAAATGTTTCACTTTTCACCGCTTTCATATGCCAAAATTTTCTCATATTCCTGTGCGGTTAAACCGCAGGCCGCAGCGACCTTCCCATCTATGGCATTGTAATATTCCATCCATTTTGCCGGATCTTCTTCCAACGCAATCTGGTCGGCAAGCAGAATCACCTGCTTCTGCTCCTCCTCAGGCAATACAGGAATGGGAAGCTGCTCCAGAGAGCTTCGCAGCACCTTCAGGGAATGAAATTTCCGCCGGTAGATAAACTGAGAAATCCTGGAGTTTAACACAGCCATAATATATTTTATCTGCAGCCGGCCCATCCGGGGAATCAGAATATTGCAGCTGTTCAGAGACAGTCTCTGCTGATTGTCATAGGCGAACACAAGCTGATTTCCCACAAAGCGGTAAAACAATTTCTCCGGCGCACGGTAAATTTCTGTTTTGGCGCACTGTTGGAACTTCTCAGGCTCATAGGTCAGCCAGGCATTTCCCGGCCCGATTTTATATTTGAAAATATCCGCCCCCTTTAAGACCAGTTCCCCCTGTTCTCCTTTTTGTTTCTGCACCAGTTCCCGGTTGTTGCCGGTGACAATTCCCAGGGCAAATTCCGCCTGATTTTTCAGAAAAGCCATGTTCTTTTGGCTTATCAGTTTTTCCACCAGTTCATATTCCTCATCGGTCATGGAAAAATTAAAATTTTCCGCCTCCACCTTCCGGCTGACCTGGATTTCGAACTGCCTGTTTCTGTCAGACACTTTCATTCCGCAGGTATCAAGGGGGCTTTCGGTCTTTCTGATTTTCAAAATGATGGAGGGACACTGTACTCCGCCGAATACCTCTCCCAGATAATCCAGTTCTTCTATCTGAACCCGCTCCATCAGAAACTTTCTGATTTCCAGATGGGACTTTACATGAAGCACTGCCTCCGGAAGCACAAATGCTACTGCACCGCCCACTGGAATTCTGTTTACCGCCTCTTCCAAAAACAGCTCATAGGATTCCATATGCTTTCCCTTTGCAGTGCAGAACTTCTGTTTCAGCAGCTTCCCTGCCTTCTGTTCAAACTGAAATCCCCAGGGAGGATTGCCCAGGATTAAATCGTATGCATTCCTGTCCTCTTCCAGCAGAAAATCTCCGCGCCTGATCTGGGTCCGCAGAAGAGAAACCGGCGCGTCTTTGAATTTCAGAGCCAGATTGATCCGGGCAAGCAGTATGCTGAGCGCATCAATATCCCTTCCTGCTATCTGTTCCAGAGAAATATGCTCCGGAAGCTGCAGCAGAAAGTTCCCGGTGCCGCAGCAGGGGTCCAGAATTGTCAGATTTCCCCCGTTTCTTTCCTGCAAGTCCGCCGTCATTTTTCTCACAATATGAGCCGGCGTGTAGTAAGAACCGGCCGCCTTGCGTTCCCGCAAATTTTTCAGGGAAATGTACAATAGCCCCAGAATATCCGCATTGGGCTCTAACACATAAGCAGTTTGAAACAGTGTTTCCTGTTCTGCTGTCAAAAGAGCCGCATAAGCTTCTTTTCCCTCCGGAAAAAGCTCCTGCACCAATTCCCCATGCTGTCCCAGAGCAATTTCTCCTTCCAGATAGTGAGACAGAAAATATTTTTCAAAGGAAACTCTGATTCCGTAAGCCTGGCACAAAAGCTGAAGGGCGCACTCCGCCAAAACTGCCCGCAGCAGCAGATCCGTCTGGGAAATTCCTGCCAGAACCGCCGCTGTCCGGGAAATTTTTTTCAGGTTGGGGGAGTCTTTTGGAATATAATTTCTGTCAATGGCATTTCCGGTGAGATGCTTTTTATTTCTTCTGGCCTGCAAAAATCCTGCGTCCTTCTTCTGAAGTTTTTTCAGGATTTTTTCTGTATATGTCCGGGAAAAACGGGGCTTTCCCTGCACCTCCCTGTCAGGCCGGATTTTCCCAAGCCGAATCCAGTTTCTTCCGGTGGCCTCAGAAACAGACAGCTCCCTGCAAAATTCAGATAGTGAATAGTCTTTTTGAACCGGTAATTTCCCCATGGCTTCCTCCTGCTGAACTTCCCGATATTACAGCAAACAGTCTGCGTATAATATGCAGGCCTGCCGTTTCGTTTGTATCCAAACAGAAAACCTTCGCTATAATACTCATCAATTTGGGATATTATAAGATAGAATATCATACCTTTTATTAACCTGTCAAAACGGAGGCAATTATGGACAAAAAACTGCTGCTCTACCTTATTACAGGAATAATCTTTACCTTCCTTGCAGGAACGCTCCTTCATTTCGCCTATGAATGGTCCGGAACTAATTTCTGGGTGGGATTGTTTGCGCCAGTCAGCGAATCTACCTGGGAGCATATGAAACTGCTGTTTTTCCCTATGCTGATCTACAGCATGGTTTCCTGTATTCTCTTCCGCCGGGCTCAGGGTTCTCCGAATGAATCCCCACTGGCATACCTGAAACACAATTATCCCTGCATCTGTCTGGGAAACGCTCTGGGAATCCTCCTTGGAACAAGTTCCATTCCGGTATTCTTTTATACTTATTCCGGCATCCTGGGCGCCCACTGCCTGTTTCTGGACATTGTTCTTTTTCTCTGCAGCGTAATTTTGGGTTTTATCTGCACTTACCGGACAGCCAGAACATGCAGCGCCAGAAAATATGCCGGTCTGATCTATGCCGCCCTGGCGGTTTTTGCCCTTTGCTTTTTTGTTTTTACCGTATATCCTCCAGATTTGGGAATTTTTATATTCATGTCCTGATTTCTCCGAATTTGGGGATTTTTACATTTATGTTCTGATTTCTCCGAATTTGGGGATTTTTACATTTATGTTCTGATTTCTCCGAATTTGGGGATTTTTACATTTATGTCCCGGATTGTCCGCCGCAATAATAAATTGCCGTACTTCTGAATATGGCAATACTTTAAAAAGAAAAGAGGAGCTGTCATGTGTACCAGTATCGCAATGAAAACAAATGATTTCTACTTTGGACGCACCATGGATCTGGAATACAGTTTTAACGAATGCGTGGTCTTTACCCCGCGGAACTACCCAGTCTCTTTCCGAAAAGCCGGCATGATGAAGCATCACTATGCGCTGCTTGGCATGGCTTCCATCGCCGAGGGTTTTCCGCTGTATGCCGAAGCGGTCAATGAAAAGGGCCTGTGTATCGCAGGATTGAATTTTCCGGATAACGCCTACTACCCGCCAGAAGAGAAAAAAGAATGCAGCAATATTTCTCCTTTTGAGCTGATTCTCTGGCTTCTGGGACAGTGCGCCACCGCAGATGAAGCGAAAAAACTTCTCTCCACCACTCACCTGGTTCATATTCCATTCAGCGAGGAGATTCCCCTGTCCCCCCTCCACTGGCATATTGCAGATTCAGAGACCTCTCTTGTACTGGAAATGACCAGAAACGGCATGGAAATTTTTGACGATCCCATGCGGGTGCTGACCAATAATCCCGGATTTCCATTTCAAATGACCAATGCCTGCCAGTACATGAATCTGACTTCCGGCACTCCCTCCAACTGTTTCTCCACAGACGTCAGTCTGAAGCCTTTCGGACTGGGACTGGGAAGTTTTGGCCTCCCCGGGGATTTTTCTCCTTCCTCCCGGTTTGTGAAGGCTTCCTATCTCTGTCTGAATTCTGTCTGTGAAAACGATGAATCCAACAGTGTTGCACAGTTTTTTCATTTACTGGATTCCGTATCCATGGTTCGGGGAAGCGTATTGACAGAAGAAAACAAATACGATCTCACGCTGTACTCCTGCTGCATTAACGCGGATCGGGGAATCTACTATTATAAGACTTACTCCAACAACCAACTGACGGCTGTCAACCTGAATCATGAAAACCTGAACGGCTGTCATTTAAGGAGATTTCCTCTGAGAACCAGGCAGCAGATTGCCTGGATGAATTGAACATCAGGCAGCAGAGCCCGGATGAATTGAGAACCAGACAGCAGATTGCCTGGATGAATTGAACATTATGCGCGGCCGTTTCGGCATACTGAAATGTAAATTGCCGTATCCCGGCCGCCCATTGTACTGTTTTGTTTTTTACTTATAATATAGTTCTTTATTCAGAACGCCTTCTTTGAAATTCACGATTACATTTGCAGCCGCATCCCCGATTACATTCAGCGTAATGACAGCCATGCCCGGCAGATAGTTCATGGCCAGAACCAGGGAATAGCCAATCATACAGAGCTCGGAGCTCATTCCCAGGCCGGACATTACCACATAAACCATGGTGGTGCCTGCCACTGGAATGGCCGGGGTTCCTACCGCCGTACAGATGGACAAAAACGCGGCGGTAGCCAGTGTCGCAGGCGTCACTTCAATTCCGGCCGCCGTTGCGATAAAAGTAATGGCTATCATATGCATTGCCGTGGTTCCGTTCATATTGATAGTCATGCCGGTAGGCAATACAAAACTGCTGATCTCCTGGGAACACCCCAGTTCTTCCGTACAGGTTTTTGTATTCAGAGGCAGGGTTGCCGCAGAAGAGTTAGTCGCCGCCGCAAACAATCCGATTTTAAATGATTTTCTGATAAAAGGTACGGGATTCAGCCCGGTGGTCAAGAAAATTCCCGCCGGATAAATCGTTGCCACCAGTACCAGGCTTACTACAATTGTCGTTACAATCCAGACCAGGGTAGGTCCGATATATTCCACCCCATAGACAGACAGCGTTCTGGTAATCATACAGAAAATAGCCCAAGGCGCAATTTTGTTAATCAGGAAATTCAGAAACATCTGCACCACATCATTCAGGTTCTCAATTACTTTTTTCAAAGGCTCTGCCTTCTCTCCCATGGCAGTCATGCAAAGACCCAGCACAATTGCAGCCACTACCACAGACAGAATTGTATT
Source organism: Lachnospiraceae bacterium (assembly GCA_910575555.1). Classification (GTDB taxonomy): domain Bacteria; phylum Bacillota; class Clostridia; order Lachnospirales; family Lachnospiraceae; genus Petralouisia. Next base: position 20,718 of record CAJTFX010000050.1, read on the forward strand.
ATTGGTGGAAAAGGCGGCAAAAATATTGGAGGGCACTGCGTTTACTACGGTTACCAGAGGATTGTAGCCCTCCATGGTCACTGCTTCTGTGGCCAGTTCCCCCGGCAGATTTACATCAAACCATCCCATGGATTTCACAAAATATGCCCCGGCTCCCGCCAATGCAGCCGCAACCACATAAAAACAGACGTAGGTAAGAAATGTCTTTCCTGCGATCCTGCCTAACTGCTCCGGATTGGCCAGGCTGCACAGGGCGCGAACCAGAGAAGTGATGACCAGAGGCACAATCGCCATCTGAAGTCCCCGCATAAAAAGCTGTCCAATCACATAAAAAAGTCCTATTCCTTCCATTCCGTGAGTTGCGGTAATATCCTGGAACAGCAAAGCGTCAATCACCTTCCAGACCCCGCTGCCGCCGTTTCCATTCAGAAATTCCCTTAAAAACAGACATGCGAACCCGACGATAAATCCCCCCGCCACTGCAAGCAACATTTTCTTCACAATTGAAGATTCCTTTTTCTTATTCTCCATCCTGTTACAACCTCCCATTTCAGATTATACGTTCTGATATCTTTGTTTCAAACAAATTTTCTTTGTTTTGGTTATTTGGCACTGCTTTGATTTCCCTCATTCTAACATTCCAGGATAAAATTGTCAATTAAAATTCTTTATTTCAAAGATTTTTGTTTGATTTTACCAAAAATTTTCTTTTGTTTTGTCTACTTTTTTCTTTGCTTTGAAGATTTTACCTAATATAATGGATGTTTTTATTGATATAAACTTTGAAACAAAAAAGACTGCCGCAAAAGCAATCTCAGGTACGATCTATAGGATTCAGATAATTTGAACTATAAATTGTATCATTGATTCTTTTGCGGCAGTCTCCTGCCTGCTTTAATAAATCAGCCGGATGCCGTTTTCTTCACAATATCTGAGCCAGGTATCCCCCGGTTTTCTGTCCGTAATAATATAGTTGACGCTTTTAAGGTCGGTCAGACACACAAAGGCCGTCTGGTCAAATTTGGAATGATCCACCAGAAGAGCCACTTCCTCGGCCTGGTCTAACATCATCTTTTTGATCTCGGCTTCGCTCTCGTTGGAGTCCAGTACGCCTTTTTCAATATTCACGCTTTTACAGCTGATCAGCGCCAGACGCACATTATATTTGGTGATATTCGTCTTTGCAAGCTGACCCTGCAGCGACAACGATTTCTTGTTAAATTCTCCGCCCGTCGAAATAATATGAAAAGAAGACTGCTGAAATTCCCGGAACACCTCGGTAGAATTAGTCACAATCGTCACGTCCCGGTTATCTGGTATCAGCTTCAGCGCCTCAACAACAGTAGTGCTGGAGTCTGCGATAATGGTATTCTTCCCCTCCAGCAGCGCGGCGGCCTTACGGGCGATGTCCTGCTTCTCCTTCAGATGTTTTGTCATCCTCTTATAAAAATGCACATTTTCCTTCTGAACATCCGCATTCCAAATCGCACCGCCATGAATCCTGGTCACGACGCCTTCCAACTCCAGTTTATCCAAATCCCGCCGGATTGTCTCTTCCGTAACAGAGCATTGCAGGCTCAGTTCCGCCACCGAAGCTTTCTTTACATTCTGGATATGCTGTCTGATTACCATCAGTCTTTCTTTACTCGACATGCTTTCTTCCCTTCCCTCATCCTCAGTACCAGAGATTTCTTCCTCTAATAATATACCAATCTCCTTGGTATTTGCAAGGGTTTTTTCCTTTGAAACAGCTCTGACGCTTAAATTAATATTTGCTCTCTTAGGGCAGCTTGGATTCAATCTTATAGACTAAACTGTCAATACGTTCCTATTTTGAACCATAAAATCCCTGTGCCCTGCTTTTTTCTTTTTTACTTTTCAC
>CAJTFX010000051.1 GCA_910575555.1 Lachnospiraceae bacterium
CTCATTCCACCTATCGCAATAACAGTTATGGATAAATATAATCCACGCTAGTTTTGTACGCAGTACCTACGCACTGCCTTTGTCTAGCAACAAGTCGTACTCTCGAATTGGGAATGTCCGATAATCACAGCATCGTAATCCCCGGTTGCGATTCTGGAGCAGAACTTTTTCCGGTTGGCGGGTTCAAAATCTTTCTTGGTTGCCGCTAAGATATTCGCACCCGGATACAGGCGCAGAAAGTCACTCGCCCACTGCTCCGTCAGGTGGTTCGGCACAACAAATAAACTCTTTTGACACAATCCTAATCTTTTACTTTCCATTGCTGCCGCAATCATTTCAAAGGTCTTGCCTGCCCCCACGCAATGGGCAAGCAGCGTATTGTCCCCGTATAACTGATGCGCCACAGCGTTAAGCTGGTGCGGTCTGAGTACAATGTCCGGTGTCATGCCGGGGAATTTTAAGTGCGAACCGTCATATTCCCTCGGTCTGGTGGAATTGAAAAGCTCATTATATTTTGCGCATAAATCCTGCCTGCGCTCCGGATCACGAAACACCCAGTCCTTAAAGGCTTCCCGGATTGCTTCCTGCTTCTGGCTTGCAAGCATGGTTTCCTTTTTGTTGAGGACTCTTTTTTCTTTCCCGTCCTCTGTCACAATGTCAAAAATACGGGTGTCACGCAGATTTAAGGAATCCTCTAAAATCCTGTATGCGTTTGCCCGCCCTGTTCCGTAGGTCATATTGACAAGTGCGTTTCCCCTGTCCGCATTTTTCCCCTTCACGTTCCACTGCCCGGTCACGCCTGAATACTGTATGCCCATTGTCTTACGTTCAAGCAGGTATCCCGGCGTTTCAAAGGTTTCACGCATGAAGTCCTCAATATATTTTGTGGAAATCCATGTTGCGCCGATACGCACCTCAATCTCCGATGCGTCAAGCTCCTTCGGCTGTACGCTTTCCAGAGAGGATACGTTAATGGCATATTCCGGGTGGTTTTCCGCAAAGGTTCTCGCCACTGACAGCTTCTCCCGCACGTTCCCGCTTAAATACTCGTCTGCGGTTTCCCATTCCTCTGTGACCGGGTTCTGGAAGATTACCCCGGCAAGCTCCTTCGTGATTTCCTCCACGCTCTTGTCCGCAAGCTCCGACATATAGGCTAAATCCACGCCCGCCTTCTCGCTAAGCGATACCGCCAGCGCTTCACTGGCTGTGTCCACGCTCGTCACAACTTCCTGCTTTTTAATGGTACGCTTCGTGAACATATCCGCTTTTCCAATGAAATTCCCCTCATCGTCCAGCTTTTCAAGGGAACATAACAGGCAGTAGCTGGAATCCTGATTGAACGCCCTCTTATTGGTCTGTGAACTGATAAGACCGAATTTCTTGGAGAAATCATCGTATAACTGATTCAACTCCGCCTGTTTGTTTTTAATCATTTCATCCGGGTATTCTTCCAACTGGAAGTTTATCAGTTCCTGCGTACAGTCCCGGATCGCCACCATGCCCTTCATGCGCTGCTCCGCTTTCTCCGAAACGTCCACAGGCTTCATAATGGAATTTTCCCGGTAATACACTTTATCGTCCACTACGGTATAACTGTAATTCTTCACGTCCGGATCGGCGGGTATGTTCTCCCTTGCCAGTTCATCTTCAATCTCGTTAAAATCCGCCTGCTCGATGCTGCCCTCCACATAAGAGAGCGCATGTTTAAGCTGCGCCGACAGGGGAAGGGAAGTGTCCGGCAGGCAGGCGCTTTCCATGCCATGCGCCCCGGAAACCATCTCCATTTTTCCGAGTACCATTTCCGGGTGGTCTGCAAAATACTGGTTCATCACGATACCGTCTTTTTCCGTCAGATGCACCCAATCCGGCTCAATGTCTAATACCCGGTCACGCTTCTTTAAGAACAGAATGTCCGAAGTGACCTCCGTACCCGCATTTTCCTTAAACGCTGTGTTCGGGAGCCGGACTGCCCCCAAAAGCTCCGCCCGCTGTGCAAGATATTTCCGCACTTCCGGGTTTTTCTTATCCATAGTCCCTTTTGAAGTGACAAAGGCAACGATGCCGCCCGGACGTACTTTATCCAAAGTCTTTGCGAAAAAATAATCATGTATGAGGAAATTATGCTTGTCATACTGCCTGTCAGACACTTTATACTGTCCGAAAGGCACATTCCCCACCGCCACGTCAAAAAAGTCATTGGGATAACTGGTATTCTCAAATCCTGTGATTTGAATGTCCGCATGGGGATAGAGCTGTTTTGCGATGCGCCCGGTAATCCCGTCAAGCTCCGCCCCGTAGAGCCTGCTCCCTGCCATTTCCTCCGGCAGACAGCCATAGAAATTCCCAATGCCTGCGGCGGGATCTAACACGTTCCCTCTGGTAAATCCCATTTTCCCCACAGCGTCATAGATTGCCTGAATGATGACCGGGCTTGTATAGTGGGCATTTAACGTGCTTTCCCTTGCGGAAGCGTATTCCTCCGGGGATAACAGGTTCTTTAATTCCTGATACTCATTCGCCCAGTTCGCTTTGGAAGAATCAAAGGCATCGGCAAGACCGCCCCAACCCACATATTTTGCTAAGACTTCCTGTTCTTCCGGTGTGGCAGTTCGGCGTTCACCTTCAATCTTTTCAAGGGTTCGTATGGCTTCCACGTTCTGCCGGAATTTCTCTTTCGGCGCAAATCCTTTCCCGGTATTCTCTGCTTCATTGAAAGAGATACGGTAATTGACTGCGCCCGTTTTATCAATCTCCGGCTCTTTTTGTGGTACTTTTTCCGGCTTTGGCGGATTGCCCCCGGTCAGCGTTTCCACATCGCCCATGACCTGCCGGATAAACGGATCGTTTTCTAAAGCATTTTCGTCTACTAACTGCCCGTCCACAATCCCGGCTTTTTCCAGACCTTCCCGGACAGCCTGCGTGTCAATGTCGGGGAAATCATCTATTTCAGCAGAATCTTTTGATTCTGAAACAGTTCCCGGCTCTGTAACCATATTTTCTGCTTCTTTCCCCTGTAAATCTCCGTTGAGATTTTGGCAGAAAACATCCGCTTCCTCCGGTGTGTCAAATGTTGGCACTGTGCCATCGCCTGTTACATAATAATCCTGTGTTTCGCTGTCCCATACCGCATAAGGCTCTATAAAGGCATCCGAAGTTTCCGTAACCGTAAAGCGAATTGTTTCTTCCTGTTCCGGTTCTTCTGTCAGATTTTCCGGCTCTGCATCCGGGAGAGGTTCTTCCTTCTTTTCTTCTGACTGCTCTGCTTCAGAAACTTCCGCAGCGTGTCCTTCCCTCTGCTGTTTTGGCTCGCTCTCATAACGTGCCGCATACTTCTGAGCCTCCTTCAGCAGAGCATCCATTTCCACCGCTTTTTCCGTATTGCCGCTTAATGACTGCATCAGGACATAATCAGCGGCTTCTAAAAACAGAGTATCATAGACCGCCTTGCCCTCTAACCTCCTGCTGTCATCCTCAATGGCAACCGCCCCGGTATCCTCGTTCCAGCCGACCACATCTTTCATAGAAAGCGCACCGCAGATTTTAACCACAGCGGACATCTCCGCAAGCCTTTCCATCAGCGCTTTTTCATTGTCGCTGGCTTTATTTTCCGGTTCGGGACTTTGGGATTTTTCCCCGGAAATTTCCGCTTCCTGTTCCGGTACAGCAATTTTTTCCGGCTCCCTGTCACGCTCTATGTACCGCCTTGTCTGGTTTGTAAAACCGTCCAGCACAGCCGGGTGGGACGTGACGAGGTAATCCCTGGTCTGCCAGTCAGCGGAAGGGACAAGGCTTTTTGCCCACTCCTTATTGTCGGGGGAAAACCGCCCGTCATGGGATAAGTGCATGATTGTGTTTGCAAGGACGATTTCCACACGTTCCTTCCCATACTGCCGGATAACGCCCTCTGCAGTATCCCCCGGAAGGGTGTAACCGTCAAATTTCTCCGCAATCGCTTTTTCTATGGCATCTTTACATTCTACCCGGACACCATGCTCCAGCTTTTCCTGCTCCCGGCGCATGGCTTCCTCCGCCTGCTCTTTTTTGTACTGTGCAAAGGCTTCCTTGCCCTTCGGCGTAAGGTATTTATCCGCATTGACAAGCTCCCTGATGCGCTTCTCCACCACGTTCCATTTTAAAAGCACTTTTGCGTATGGATCGCCTATCCTGCCTTTCCCCAGTTTGATTCCTTTGGAATCGTGCCATTCATCGCTCCGGTCTGAACCGATTAAGGCGGGAGCGCCGCCGCCCGTCCCGTATTCATTTTTAAGGAAAGCAATATTTTCTTTCTTATCATGCCCTTCCATAAAATACTCATAGATACGGAACTGCCCATGATGATAGTTGCTGCCGCCTGTCAGACGCTCATCTATCTCATCCTGTGTAATAAAATCCTCATGCAGCACCTCCATGCTGTCCTGTACCGGGTATTCCGTTTTCTCTGTACTTAAATCCGCAATCTCTGAAAGCAGATGCTCCGGCTTTTTCACATACCGCCACCTGATCTGCTTTTCCCCGGCTTCAATCTGCTCTTTTGCGTGGGAAAGCTCCCCGGCGATGACATCGCGCCCCTCCTGTGTGGATAAAAGCTCGCACAGGATTGTCATGCTCTCCGGGTGGTTGTGGCTTTTAATCGGTATGCTCTCTGGCGCTTCCCCGATACCGTCCCAAAAGAAATTGAACAGGTCATTTGACACCCTCTGACGTTCCACCGCATCCACAAGGAACACTTCATTTGCGCCCATGTAAGAGCCATTCTCCACCATAGAACGGACAACGCCCTCTATTTCCTGCCATCCCATCACCGCAACCGGGTTTTCCTTTGCGGACATCCCGTAGCCGACGCTCATGCCGGATTCATTGAACCAGACGGAAATGGGATTGCTGCCAAAATCAAAGCCTTTCCCCGTAGTTCGGTACTCATTTTTCAGAAACTCCGCCATTTCCTCCGGCGTTTTGCCCTGCTGGTACTTGGCATAAATGCGGCTCCTGCTGTTATCCCGTCCGCCCCCTGTGCGTAAAATGGCTTCAAGCTGCTCCTTTGGCAGAGAAAAAGCGGCGGGCATGATATATTTCTCTCCTGCCTGCGCCGCTTCTATCGTGCCGATCTGTTCCTCTATCGTGGGGAATAAACTAAGCTGCTGGTAACTTTGCGTTTCCTTCGGTTCTTCCCATTGCGGAATCTGCCCCTCTTTCAGATATTCGCCTTTTTCCATGTAAAGGGCGATGCTGTCCCTCACAGTTTCCCATGATACAGTTGCCTCCGCTGTCCGGTTTAAATAGCTCCCCTTCCAGACCGTCAGACCGTTTTCGTCCGCCCTGTACCCGGCTCTTTCTTCCCCGACATAAAACTCGGTAAATTCCTTATGCCTGTAACTGTTTTTGATATATTCCGTCTGTTTGCCCTTATCCGGCTCGAAAAGCATCACCCCGGCAATATCCGGGCATTTATGCACCATAAATTCATCAAACTGCAAGATGCCCTTCTCTATCCCGGACAAAGAAAAACCGGATAATGCGCTTTCTCCATTACCCGGCTCTGCCAATTCCCTATTTTCAGTTTTTTCGGTTATTTCTTCCTCATTTACAGGCTGTATACCAGCTCTTTCAGGACGATTTCCTCCGCTGAATGCCTGATGTTGTTCATCATCCCCACCCACTTCATCTGATCGGCTACTTTCAGTTCCTCCGTCACGCCCTCCGCTTTCGCCATCTGCGCTGTCAGCAGTTCCATCCTCTGCTCCGCCTGTTCCTGAATGGTCAGAAGATGCTCTTTCAGCTTCCCTTTCAGCAGAAGCCCGGTGTAAATCCCCTTCTTGTGTTCCTGTAAGTAATTCTTCCTCATCAGTCCGTATTTCGTCAGTGTCCCCTCCGGCTGCTCGTCCATCTTTAACATCGGTATCAGATAATCCCCGTTCTTCTCGTAGGTCAGATTCATTATTCTTTCCCCTTTCCCCGGCGTTCCCGGTCTGTGTGTCAGTCTGTACGTCCTGCGTTTCGCTTTCACGCTTTAAAGCATTATAGCGTGTGTCGGCGGAATTTGCAAGTCCTTTTTCAACTAAATTTTTCGATGCTTCTTTTCTGGCGTTCTCCCTGTCATACGCCCCGATTGCCTTTCCAATCTCCATAAGCACCGGCTTGGATAAATCGGATATGCTGTCCCCGATGTGCGACAGGGTTTCCACCGTATTAAATTCATGGATATAGGGGAACTGGATTTCTTCCGCCAGCTCCGCATCTCCCATGCCGCACCGCTTTAGGACGGTGTAGGCGATGCTGTCCGCCAGCGTTTCCCGGACACGCACAGCGATATTCAGTTCGTCCAGTTCCTCCAGAAAACTTCCCTCTTTCAGATATTCCATATCCGAAGCAAGCTCCCCATAACAGTCCTGTGCAATCCGGGAAGCAATCTCCCTGATCCTGTCCGTAAACCCGGCTTCTTTGTCAGTGTCCCCGTAAATCCCTTCCAGACGGTCAAGCACCGCTTCCTGATGTTCCCCCTTCATCTCCCAAAGCCTGGGGAAACGCCCGATGCGCCTTGCCTTATGCACGTCCGATATGTCAAAGACGTACCGCAGTCCGGTGTTGGGACTCCCTTCTTCATCAAACAAGGCGATACCCTTTGCCCCTTTGTTTACCCAGCAGTGCATTTTTTCATTCCATATCTCTATGGAAGCACAGGCTGTTGCGTCCGGTCTTTGGGCATAGATAAGGAGCTGGTCTTTGAACGGGTATTTGTAGAGCCTTGATGCTGTGTTCAAATATTTCTTCCAGCTTTCTTCATTTCTCGTCACTTCCCTTGATGTTTCTGCGGAAAGTATGGAAATCAAGTCATATTTTCTCATGGTAAACCTCCATTCCTGTTTATTGTTTTTTGGCAATAAAAAAGGCGGCTATGGTTCGTTCATAAGCCATTGCCACCAGTGACGGTAAACTTTATTCAATTTTTGTCTGCTCCTTTCCTCTCATTTTCATATAAGAAAAGCACCTAAGATTTCTCCTAAGTGCTGTACCAAATAAACATATCCATTATTACAATCTATAATTTAAGTGAAACAAATCATTTATTGCATTTTTGATATTTTCATCTGAAATACCATAATTTTTTAATTGCATTGCATAAATTATGTATTTAAGAAATACCAAATCTAATAAAGACGAACCAATAAACTCCTGATCTAAATCTCCATGAGCAAAATGATTTCTCTGATTAGCTAATCTCTCACCCATTTTATTATAATCCAATTCAATATCATTTCTTGAATACAGAACTTTACCAAATCCTCCTATTATTCCGTCATAATCTTTACCCACCTGCGAAATTTCAGATTGTAATGAATCTGACTTTATTAACCTTTGTAAAAATTTATACTTACTTTTTAATTTACCTGTGCTTTCATCAATTAGTTTTTGCAACGTATTGGTTGCTTCTTCTTCTACTTTTCTTGTTGACTCTTTCTTTATAAACATCAGTGTACAAGGGGCTACAAACGATATAAAGAAATGTTTCAGATATGCAGAGTGGAAAAGTCAGATTTTCCACTCTATTTTTACATACTCGCTGGTTGCGCTGATTGATGAAATAAGGCCGTCCGTGGCTTTCCTCTTATCCTCAAAACTGATATTTTCCCAGTCGTCCAGATAGCCGGACAGCAGATCAATCTGCTGCCGGGAAATGGTCTCCACAGATAAATCGGCAATCGCTTTTGTGATTTTCTGGCGGCGCATGTCCAGTTCCTCGATTTTCTTGTTAGCGTAGGCAAGCAGGGTAGCGTTTGCCCCGGTCAGCGTATCAAGTAACTTTTCAATTTCCGCCTCCACCTGTGCCAGCTCCACTTGATAGGCGGTCAGTTTCGGGTTGGCCTTTTCCTCGCCGCCCCGAAGGTGTTTGAACTCCCGGAATTTCTCTCCCATAGCGGTAAATATAAACTGCTCAAATTCCACTTTGCGGAGAGTGCCGCACCCCGGGCAGCCCTTGTGGTCGGACCGTTTATTGCACCGGAGGTATTCATAGCCGGAAGGGTTGCGGGTGACTTTTAAAGCATAACCGCATTTTCCGCATTTCACTTTTCCGGCCAGCCATGTGTTCCGGGCCTTCCGCCCGTTCTGGAAGGTGATGTTCGCCATGAGCTTTTTCCGGCATTTCAGCCAGGTGTCAGAGGAAACAATCCCTTCATGGGGAGCGATAACAAGTATCTGGTCTTTCAGGCTCCTGTCCTTGTCCTCCTTCACGTCCCGCCCCTGGTAGAGATAGCCATATTTACCTCCGTTTCGGTGTTTGGTGAATGAGCTGCCGAAACGGAGGCGGCGGGGAACGGCACCGGGGCCGGGCTTCGGGCCAAGTTGGCCCGAGGCTGTTCCATAGAAACAGAAATGCGCCCGGACAGCATAGAGCCATTCGAGCGCATGAAATATAACTATCGTTTTTGGATTGAATTATTTCACGTTGATTGCCGGAATTACCCTTCCAAGGGGGCGGGCTTTTTTTGACGGTTCAGACAGTTGAAAAAGAAATAAGGACACAGCGATACCTCCCAATGCTTTAAGCATTTGATACCGCCATATCCTTGAAAAAGGGCGACATTAACACACCCTCCACATTTTCATTTTTCAAAAGAAAACGGCGGCTTGAAATTTTTATTTCAAAACCGCCGTAAAGGCTACTGGATTTTGTTTGGGCGCACAGATGATTAACCACCGAGACAACGGTTTTTTTTATTTACCGTTGGGCGGCTGTAACTTGAATTTATTTATTATCAAAATCGTTCATATCATTCAGCAGTTCTTCCATTTCTGCATCATATAAATCATTGGGTTCTTCCATATTTCCCAGCAGTTCCGTTACTTCTGTATCGGTCATATATGCAACGTCTGATATTTTTCCATCCTCGCTGCGGGTGATTCTGATATTGACCGTTCCAGCCGGGTTTACGGCCAGCCTGTGCATATCCAAAAAGATGTTGACAAGCTGCCCTTGATAGTAATGATTATTGCCGTCAACTGTAATGCCTACCGCTTGATACTCCGCTTTCTGGGTTTCAGACAGCGTATCAAATTTATTGCCCTGCCCCAGTGTATTGGATAAGATGGACTGGAAATTAAACTTTTCATCATCCGTTGCTATGTCTAACCATTCTTCCAATGTTTCCTCACTCATGCGCGAGGTCAAGGTGGAGAAATAGGAAATGCTACCATCATCATAGATTTTTTCCGCATACTGCTGAATTAAAGCACAATCCACGTCCAGCATATTAACCGCAGTTTTCCAAAAACGGATTCGGTCATCTGCATAAATCTTATCCAGCCATTTACCTTGAGCTTTCTCGTCCAATCGGGAAAAGGCAATTTCAAACAAAGGTAAATTGTCGTCCTCATAATATTGCTCTGCTTGTGAGGAAAATACTTCATTATGCGAACCGTTTTCCTTTTGTGAGGGGGATATTGCATTTTCATTCAGGCCTGATACCGCAGGCTCATTTGATGGCTGATCGGCGGCGGCAGCTGGATAAACACCAACAAAAACCGCTCCTAAAATAATGCACAGCGTCAGCACACTTGTAGCAAATAAAGTTGTTTTTGATTTTCTTTTTAAGTTCATAATCGCACCTAACCTTTCTTTTAATAATTGTTTGTTTTCACTTAGAGTAACAGCGGCAAGAGATTCCTTGTACTTTCCAACCGCTGCCATTGCGTCAAGCAGAGTTTCTCCATAATCCTGTGCGTTATCATATCCCATTTTTGAAAGGACTGCTTCATCACAGGAAAATTCACATGCCTTTGTGATTTCACGCCTCATTAAATAAACAAGCGGATTGAACCAGTGCAGACAGACGGTAATTTGTACCAGCCATTTATAAAACATATCCCGCCGTTTGTAATGCGTTAATTCATGCAGTACGATATATTGAAAGTCCTTCTCCGGAATATCTGCGCTTGGCAAAACAATACATGGACGGAAGAATCCAATCAGCAGAGGGGACGAAACCAACGGATTGACACAAAGCTCCACTGGTCTTTTCCTGCCAGTCTGTTCCGCAATAACAGAAAGCCGGTCTAATTGCTCAACATTGGAAACCGGCTGTAACCCGGCCTTAACATATCGGATAAAGCTATGATATGCCGTTATTTTTTGCACCAAAAGTATCAACGCAACCATGAGCCAGATAAGCCAAACATGACTGGAAAATAAAGACAGAATATCTTCAACTGGGCGGTAGGATATGGAATCGTCTTTAGGATTCACAGTATTCTGGTTGCCGTGTTCCATGCCGGAAACAGGAGCATTGAAAGCATTTGAATCACCAGAGGGTGACTGCTGTTGCGGCGGGGAAACAGAATGGGTTATGGTCTGGTCGATTGACTGATAGGCTTTTCCCATCAAGTTTGTTTCCGGCCCAAAAGGTAATAACAGCCTTACAACAACAATGAGCCAAATATAATACTGCCATTGTCTGCTGATTTTGTCTTTAAGGAATCTTTTTCCCGCCAGTAACAGCAGGATGAACAATGAGCCGGAAAAAGACATAGACAAAAACATTTTCAATACAATGTTCATTTTTCTGTTCTTCCTTTCTCCAAGAGCTTTTTCAGTTCCTCATATTCTTCGTCTGCCAGCAGGTCGCCAGAAATCAAATCGGAAACAAGCCATTTTGCATTGCCCTCATAAATTTTTTCCAAAAAATTTTTGGTCTGGGTTTTGTGGTAGTCGCTTTCCGACACAAGAGGGGTGTATTCATTACAACGCCCTATTTTTTTTGCTTTCAAAAACCCTTTATTGACAAGCCGGTTTAAAAGCGTGATAAGGGTATTTTTTTGCCAGGGTTTCCCTTTGGCCGCTAAATCTGCCGTAAGACTGGCAAAAAGCGTCGGCTTTTCTCCGTTAGCCCATACCACTTTCATAATTTCAAATTCCGCATCTGATATTTGCTGCACCATTTTGATTTCCTCCTTTAAGTATGACATCATGTTACGCTTTAAGAGTAACACAGCGTCATACATATGTCAAGTGGGTATTTTTAGAGGACATGCAATTAAATACTGCCTAACATAAAATTGTATTTAATTCACATACTATCACCTTAAATATAAAATAAGTTTGGGTGATATTGTATGGAACATTATGAAGATAGATTTGATTTTCATGGCCTCGGGCTGGCGATAAAAGACGCCCGCGAAAAAAGAGGCTGGACGCAGGAATACCTTGCGGAGCTTGTGGGGCGCACGTCCCACACGATTATGAATATCGAGAACAAAGGGCAGTATCCAAGTTTTGGTGTTTTCGTTAAACTCGTCAGCATGTTTGATATTTCCGTGGATCAGTTCATACACAGTGACAGCGGGAATAAAGAAAGCCTTTGCCGCAAGCATATTGATGTGTTGCTTAACACCATGAATGAGAAGGAGCTTGTTGTCATGGAGGCAACAGCCGAAGGCTTGAAGAAAGCCAGAGAAACGGAGGTTTCCGAGTAGGGGCCTCCGTTTTTGCGGCGTTTATCGAAGGTTCCGCTAAATGGCAAGCAGGGCAACTGTGGCCACACAGTTGCTATTTTTACGTTCCGGCCTTCCGGCCAGAACGTAAAAATCTGCTTGTTGGGGAGCCTCCCCAAACCCGGCTTCGGGCCAACTTGGCCCGAAATGTCAGCGTCGCTTTGCTCCTTATATTAGCTTGAGGTTATAAAAATAGCAAAGGATCATTATAATCCCCTGCTATTATTGTACTAACATAATAAATTGATTTTTTGAAAAACTCTCAACGTCGTTGAGAGTTTTTATCCTCATCCACCATTTCCGTTAATTCCTCAAGTTTCTTTTGTAAGATTTCCTTGCTGATTAGTTTCGTCCTATATTCGGAAATCATGGTTGGACTCATGTTCCGGCTCAGGGCATATTCAACAACGTCCTCGTCCTTACTCTTGCAAAGAATAATGCCAACGCTGGGATTTTCGTGGGGCTTCTTTACATCCCGGTCTAACGCTTCAAGATAAAACTGCATTTTTCCCAAGTATTCCGGTTTGAAATCATCAATTTTCAACTCAATTGCAACAAGGCATTGTAGCTCCCTATGAAAAAGGATTAAATCTAAATAATAGTCGTTCTTTCCTACTTGAAGATGATATTCTTCTCCCATAAAAATAAAATCCCTGCCAATTTCCAGTAAAAACTTTTTCATGTTCTTCAAAATGGCCTTTTTCAAATCATATTCCCTATAAGGCTCGGGCAAGTCTAAAAACTCCAACATATACATGTCCCTGATTATGTTCGCATGTGCAGCATGGGATATGGCGGAAGGCGCTTTACCGGCTGATAGCATTAAACGCTCATAATATCCGCTGTCAATCTGCCGTTCCAGTTCTTTTGCTTTATACTTTTCCCGAGAGGCCAGCTTCAAATAGAATAATCTCTCTGCATCCGATTTTGTCTTTGACATGATATGCAAATTATTTGACCATGTGTTTTCTCTTAGCAGAGTTCCTAACTCTGGCTTGTCACAATAAGTTTCAAAGAACTGCTTCATGCGCCAGATATTCTGTGGGGAATAGCCTCTAATCCCTGGTTCCTGCGTCAGAATGTATTCAGAAAGTGCTTTTACGGTAGAACGTCCCCAGCCATCCTGCACGGCCTTATTGGAAACAAATTCTCCAATTCCCCAATAAAGGTCAATCATTGTGGCATTCACTTGATAGGAAGCTTTCCGGCGGCCATCTGCTATCATTTGCAGAATGGCATTAAAATCACTTTGATAGTTTAATGCTAAATCGTCCATACATTTCCCTCGTTCCGATAGTCTGTTTGGATAATTATATCATGGAATATGCTCATGATGAAGATATATTTTTCCATTTTGAAAATATGTTATGCCAGCTCAGTTTAAATTTTAATACCTTAGTGTTACGAAATACTCCATAAAACAAGAGGCAAAGGCATAAAAGTACTCAGCCTTTGGAAACAGCGCAGATAATGCTTGAAACTAAACAGCTTCTATACGGCCAAATCGTAACATCCATACTCCCTTTTTAATCATTTTTACCAGCTGGGAAAAAATATTTGGTTGGTAATTCAAATACGTCAGTGTCATATTCAGCTTATCAACCTTCGGGCCAACTTGGCTCGAAGCTGGAGCATGTAATCATTACATTTCAGAAAAATGAAATACCGCTCTTTGGAAGAGCGGTAGAAGTTGTAGGTTGGCAGTCCATTTTTATTGTAATCCTTTGTACACTGAAGCAATTCCTTCTGGATAACATCTTTTAAATTCCCACTCAAAAGCTGCTGTTATCATCACAAATCTTGCAGCATCTATTCTAAGTCCATCTTTATATGATTTTGGTAAATGCCTTAAATATAAGTTACCATTTGCAATATCAGTTAATAATTTCCCCTCGCACCCTGCAATTAACTCTTGAGAAATACACCGTTTTTGTTCAAAAATTTTCTTATCTTCCTCTGTTTTATCCTCTACTACTGTTAATTCAGCAAAAGGTTCATGTAACCCATTATCTGCGGGAGCAGCTATTACGGTTTTTCCCATCCAAACATTTTCCCTGTAGCACAGATACTGAATAAAAACTTTTGCATACTTCCATAGTTGAAGTACAAATAAGAAATTTTGAGTCTTTTCAAACTCAAAGTACATTACAGAGTGTACAGTTAGTAGACTTCCGTCAAATACTTTCTCTCGCCTTCGTGTTATACCGAAATATACAGATATTTCTTTCCCATCTACATTAAATATTTGTAATTTTGATGTAGTAGCGTCAAAATCTTTTGTAGAAACATTTATAATTCCTTTATTAGACCATTCATTTTTTTCAATACATTGCTCTGTATCAAATATCCCATCTAATTCTTTACATTCAAATGAAACTCTATCAATCCACTCTCTAGGATATTTTTGAATTAAATATGCTTCTACCGCAATAACAAGAACACAATTATAGCATCCTACCTGTTGATTTTTAGGAATAAACACCATAGTTTGACCAGTTTCATTACATATTCCTTTTAAATAATCGTCCTTAATATAATAAGGCTCTCTACCTAAATAAACTCCAACTGCTAAAGATTGCCTAAGCCACCCATCTATCTCATGACGTTTATCTTTGGGTGGAATTAACCTTAATGTTTCACCATCAAACATATAAGAAAACTCAATCTCTTTATATACCAATACACCAGTATAAATTTCTAATTCTAATGACATCTTTTTCTCCAATCTAAGGATAATTCGGAAATATTTTCTAATCCCCTCATTTAAGTGTTTGATACTAATTGATATTTTCTATTTTACCATTGATTTCTAATATTTTCTATAACTAATTGACAGTAAGATGTTATTCGCACCTTACTGTCAATATATAGTATATTTTATTTATTTATAAAAACCATGTTCCTCAATGCCTTTTTCCAGAATAGTATGTATCAGTTCTTCCAGTTCCACACCGTTTATCTCACTGACCACAATCAGCTTTGCAAGGGTATCTTTCTGTACGGATATGGCATACTGTTCCTCATCGGCACGAAGTTCATGGACGCAGATGCCAAGTCCGTCCGCAATCCTGCACGCCAAGCTCCGGCTCCCTGATACCCGCCAGAATATCCATGATTGTCCTCTCTGGCACTCCCGACATTCTGGAAAGCTCCATAATGCTGATTTCTTCCTCTTTCATCATGTTTAATAACTTATCTCCTGTTGTAAACATCTTTCTTCCTCCCTTATTTTTTCTTCCCGCCAGAAGATTTCTTTTTCGGAAACTCCATGACAAACTTAAACTGTACCCCGCTTTTTTCTGCCCCGTCTTTGGTGTAATGGTATTCTTCCGTCCCACTCGGAATGATATAGGCATCATAAGGCTTCCCCGCCTTGCTTTTTAACCCTTTTAACAGGATTTTCTTCCCGGCAAGCATATCCTTCACCTGTGCATCGGTAAGGGCAGCACCCATTACCCGGCTCACGTTCATACCGCATTTTTTCACGCAGTAAGCGCCGAATTTTCCTTTTACCACCTGACCGCCGCAGTTCGGGCATACCCCAAGAGCCGCCTGCTCCTGTGCGAACATCTTTTTCTGCTCGTCACTGACCTCATGGTAGGCGTGTATCAGCTCCGACACCATGTTCTCAATATCTGCCATGAAGTCCTCCATCGGAAGCTCCCCTTTCGCTACCAGTGTCAGGGCATTTTCCCAATCGGCGGTAAGTTTCGGGGACTTCACCACATCCGGCAGCACCGTAATCAGCTTCAATCCGTCCTCTGTGGGTATGATCTGCTTTTTCTCACGCTTTACAAACCCGTCCTTGACTAACTTCTCGATAATGTCCGCCCTTGTCGCTGGCGTACCCAAGCCTTTCCGTTCTGCGTCTGCCCCAATATCTTCCGCCCCGGCACGTTCCATTGCGGATAATAATAAATCTTCCGTAAAGCGCTTCGGCGGGGAAGTGAAATGCTCGCTGATTTTCGTCTGCACACCGTCAAATGTCTGTCCTTCCGACAGTTCCGGCAGTTTCTTTTCCTCTTTTTCTTCCTCCTGATTCCCGGAGATTTTAAAAGAACGCTTAAAGGCATCCTCAAAAGATTTCCACCCGTTATGCGTGACGGACTTGCCGGAAACCGAAAAAGTATATCCATTGCATGAAAACTCCGCTTTGACTGTTTCATACAGATGCTTCTCCCCGGTGGCGCATAACAGGCGGTTCGCAATCAGGGATAAAATTTTGCGCTCCGTTTCCGGCAATGCCGCAAGGTCAGCTTTCCCTATCTCCATTGTGGGAATAATGGCGTGGTGGTCTGTCACTTTTTTACTGTTCAGAATCCTTTTTATATCCGGGCTGAACGCTTTGTTTTCCTCAAACATGAGGGAGCTGAACACCGCTTCAATCACTCCTTTTGCGGTCTGCCCCATATCATCGGATAAGAACTGGCTGTCCGTCCTCGGATATGTGGCTAACTTTTTCTCATAAAGGCTCTGCGTGTACTCTAAGGTCTGCTTTGCGGTGAAACCAAATAAACGGTTCGCATCCCTCTGGAGCGTGGTAAGGTCATAGAGCTTCGGCGGCATGGCTGCTTTTTCCTCTTTCACAACGGACGTGGTAAGAGCCTGCCCGTTCCGGCAAGCCCCCACAATCCCATCTGCTTTCTTTTTATCATCTATGCGCCCGGTGGCGGCATCTATCCCGTCCATCAGGATATGCGCCATGTAATATGTTTCCTTCTGGAAATTCATAATCTTTGCTTCCCTGTCTACCAGCATCGCAAGGGTGGGTGTCTGCACCCGCCCCACCTTTAAAACTTTTCCGCCATACAGGACGGTGAACAGCCTTGTACCGTTGATGCCCACAAGCCAGTCCGCTTCCTGCCTGCACAGTGCGGAATGGTACAGGTTATCGTAATCGCTTCCCGGCTGCAAATTCTCAAATCCCTCACGAATGGCGGTTTCTTCCATTGAGGAAATCCACAGGCGTTTAATCGGCTTTTCACAGCCTGCCATTTCATACACCAGACGGAAGATAAGTTCTCCCTCCCGTCCGGCGTCTGTTCCACAAATCATAGCCGACACGTCTTTCCTGTGCATCAACTGGTACAGTATGTCATACTGCGCTTTTGTGTCCGACTTCACCTCATACTGCCATTTTTCCGGCTTGACAGGAAGGCTCTCATACGTCCACTTCTTCCATTGTTCCCCGTAACTTTCCGGCTGTGCCAGCTCCACCAGATGCCCCACGCACCAGCTCACAATATATCCGTTCCCCTCCATATATCCGTCACTGATTTCCGATGCGCCGATCACTTCCGCAATGCTCCTTGCAACACTCGGTTTTTCCGCTATCACTAACTGCATTTAGTCATCCTCCCCTTCTTTATCTTCAAAGAAATCATCCTCACTGCCCTCGTTTTCCTCATCATCGTCATATTCTTCTTCCTCGTCCTCCTCATCATCGTCCTCGTCAAGAAATTCCTCTTTCTTTTTCCGGACTACCTTGAAATAATAGCCGCCGCCAATGGCTGCAACCGCCACAATCCCAAGAATGATATAGGTTGCCATCGGGTTTTCTTCTGGATTCTCCGGCTCCGGTTCGGGTTCTTCGGTGTTTTCACCCTCCCCGTCCTCTGCGGGTTCTTCCGTAGGTTCTTCCTCCTTCCCCTGTTCCCCGTTGTTATTGGGAAGTGCGCCCTCCGTCACAGGGATTGCGGACTCCAGCGCAGCGGAATTTTTCGGTAAGGTTTCGCTGTTGTCCGCTGTCACGTTCAACAGGTCATTTTCCGTAACTTCCGTCAGGAAATACACCATTTCTTCCTCCCCGTCCCGGTCAATGATAAGGTAGAACACTTTTTCCGATGCGGTCTGGATTGTATAAAATTCCTTTCCCGTTTCGCTTTTCTCCTTTTCCCCGGATTCCTCTTTTTTCTCCGATGCCGCCGCTTCCGCCATTGCCTGCTTTTTCTGCTCTGCAAGGTTGTTTTCGGAAACGGTGTTCCCGTCACTGTCCGTCTTGGTATGCTCCGTCACCTGTGCGGTGGCGGAGGAAGGCTTGGTAGCCTGTGCGTTCACCGGGAGCTGCTCTGCCGGGTTCTTCTCGTTCCCGTCCTCTTTTTCCGGATCGGTGTAATACGGGTTGGCTGTTTTGTAGACCTCCGACATATTCCCGGCGTTATCCATTGCGGAAATGGTAAAATACTGGTAGCCTGCGTCAAACTGTTGCAGACGGATATTCAGGACACCGTTTGTAAGCTCCGTAAATTCATACCCGTTCACATACACCGCCTTGATGCCGGAATCCGTATCATGCGCCTGTATGGAGAGCAGACCGTCGCTGACCGCAGCGTTTAAGGTAGGCTTCGTGAAATCAAAGCATTTCATATAGCGGTTTTTCTCATAGGTTTTGCCCTTCTGGTCTGTCACAAGCACATAGACGGTGGTATTCTCCGAAATCTCCACATACATATCCTCTGTTACGTCCGTCCAGCTCCCATTCTGTGCGACTTTTGCCTGCACTGTCTTTATGGTGAAGTTGCCGGAATGTGCCACATCTTCAACGGAGATATGTACCTTCGTGGTGTTATTGTGCCAGCCGGACGGAGTGGAGATTGTGATTTTTACATTCGGGTTCACATATTCGCATAAGCTGTAATCCCCCTTGCAGACCTCACAATCTTTATCAATGGAATATTGTGTGCATTTTTCTTTACAGGTACATTCCGGCTCCGGGACTTCATTCCCGGATACTGTACCGCTTTCCGTACCTTCCCCACTGCCATCGGATTCTGTTTCGCCTTCATTCTCGCCGGACTCGCTTTCTGTTTCCCCAGTTTCACCTTCTCCGGTTTCCGTATTTTTCTCCGTTTCAGTGCTTTCCTCTGTTTCCGCTTTGGTACTGCCTTCCTCTGACGTTTCTCCGCTTCCCTCCGTAAGCGCACCCTCCGCATAGGCATCTACCGTATTCCCGCTGTTCGCCATAAACGCCCCTATGGGCATACAGAACAGCAATGCCGACAAGAGCAGCGACACCGCCGCCCTAGCTGATAACTTTTTCTTCATTTCCTGCCATCTCCTTTGCGTTTTCTTTTTCTTCCAATAACTTCAAAATCTCATCCTCGCTGAATTTGATAAGTAATTGCAGCTTCTCGGACGAGATTTTATGCTTTTCGATAATATCCATTTTTTCGGCTCTTTCCGCCATGCGCTTCTGTTCTTCCAAATCCTTCTTTTTTGCCTGCAAGGATTCAAGCTGCGCATCCACTTTGGAAAGCTCCTTTTCAATGCGTTCCTTTGTCATAAATGCCTCCTTAATTTAACCTTCCGAAACTGTAAAAATGGCTCTGCCAGTAGGACGAGTTGATGCTTGCGTAACTGATCGGATCGCCGCAGTGGATCATTGTCCCGTTGCCGCAGTAAATCCCCACATGGCTCACCGCCCCGGCAGAATTGTAAGTCCCGGTAAAAAAGATAATGTCCCCCGCCTTTGCGTCTGATGCGGAAACCGGAGTACACTGGTCATAAATCCCCTGTGCGGTTGTTCGTGGAAGGTTATGCACCCCGCTGTTGGTAAATACCCAGCAGACAAAGCCGGAACAGTCAAAACTTGTGGAAGGGCTTGAGCCGCCCCATACATACGGGAATCCCAAATATTTAGCGGCTTCCTCCATAAGAGCCTGCACCGATGCGTCATCATAGGCATCCGGCGGTATGGCGTTCCCCGGAAGTCCGCCCGGCGTTTCCCCGTACAGCGTGCCTTCGCCCACGTCAAAATAAAATAACGGGTTATAATACTCCCCGTCATACAAACATTCGATATGCAAATGGCTTCCTGTGCTGCTCCCGGTATTGCCCGTTGTACCGATAATTGTACCTTTTTCCACTTCCTGCCCCGCACTCACACTGAGCGTATCCATGTGGGCATACTTGGTTGTGTAACCGTCTATCTCAATCGCTACATAATTCCCATAATGGCTGTCATATGCCGCCGCTGTCACCGTACCGTCATGGGCAGCATATACGGTTGTGCCTGTGGGGACTGCTATATCCACGCCCCGGTGAAATTCCTCATTCCCTGTGCTTGGATTTTTCCGGTATCCGTAATAGCTTGACACATAATAATACCAGTAAAGGTCTAGCGGCGAAGCGAACTCCTGAAGCAGACCGTTTGTTTCCCGGTACATAGCAAAAATCTCCGCCTGTTCCGTATCCATTTTCCCGGAAACAAGGTTCTCTAACGGTATGACCGTAAGCGTCACTCTGAGGATACTGACCTCGTATTCTTCTTCCTCCTCATACTCATATTCTTCCTCTGTTTCCTCCCCTGTGACCGGATCAGTGACCGTCCTCGTTCCTGTCTTTGTGACTGTCCTTGTCCTCGTTTCCGTATCTGGCGTAAGTGTGAGCGTATACATCTCATCAAAAAGAGCCTGTATTTCTCTTTCCACCTCACTTGCGGTAAATTCCGTATGGACTGCGGACAGATAGCTGATAAGGGTAAACGGGTTATGCCCGATTGCCCCAAGATTATAGGAATATTCATCATACCCCGGATAATCCGTTTCCACCCGGTCAATCTCATTCTGTAAGTCAAGCTCCAGACGGGTAAACTGTAAATCAGCGGCGTCAATCTCTTTCGGCTTGCTTAAATAACTCGCTGCTAAAATCGTGGACTGCGTATCCGCAAACATCGCCCCACAGGACGATACGGAAACCATAATCATCATAAGGAGCAGCGCCATGATGCCCACTGTCACAAGCAGTCCGGCGTTTTTCCTCGCAAACTCCTGTAACTTCCTCGCCACAGTGACCGCACCGTTTTTTGTCTTTTGGAACGCCTGCTCCGCTGTCTTTCCTGCCGCCGCTTTTTTCCTCGCCTTGGCATACTCCCGTTTAATGCGCTGTTTCTGCAGCCGCTTCTGCAATGCCTTTTTCTGCATCTGCGGGTTTTCTTCCAGAAACTTCTGGTACTGGAAATTGACTTCCTTTTTAAACTGCTTTTTTTCCAGCTTTGCCACCTTCGCCCGCTGTTTCTGCTCTTTCCCTTTTATCTGCCTTTTGACGAAAGAATAAAGCGCTTCCACTTTCTGCTCCGACTTGTGTGCGCCCTCCACCGCTGAATTTTCTTTCTCCGTTTCAGCGATTTTCCCATGCACGAAATTTTTGCTCTCATTCTGCATCCGGCGCATGGTGGTTTTTGGTATGCCCTCCTGCTTGAAAGGCTTCTCCTTATCCAGCGGGACAACAACATATTTTCCCTTCCCGGTTTTCTCGTCAAACACTCTCTGCAAGGTGTATTCCCTTGTCTTTGGCAGCTTTGCCCTTGCTTTCTGTACTTTCTTCCCGGCTTTCTCTGCCTGCCGCTGTTTCTTTTGCAGCTTTTTACTTCCGGTAAATTCAGAGCCTCCTTCCCCCTGAAAAGTATTTCCGGTATTCCCCGTAAAAGTTTCCTCCGTAAAGGTCTTATTTTCCGGTTTATCATTTGTGCCGCCTTTTACCCGGTGTTCCTTCCGCACCCGCTTTTTATGGTATTTCCCCTTTTTCTGTGACTGCCTGTATGTATCCCTCCGGTGGTAATCTTCTGCATCCGGTTGTTTTTTCTCCGTTTCCTCCGGCTGGCTGAAATTCTCCTGTCCGGTAAAAGTGTTGTTTTCCTTTACAAAATCAGATTTTTCTTCCTGTCCCGGCTTTACATCGGACTTTTGGACTTTTTGTCCAGAAGTGGTCTGGTACATCTTCTTTTTCGCATGAGATTTCGAAGCATGGTTCGATTTGCGTTGTCCGTCATCACTGTTCCGGGAATCCATGCTTTTATTGTTTGTAAAATTGTTGTCCTTTCCCGGCTGGCTCTCTTTGGACTTCTGGACTTTTTGTCCAAAAGTTTCCTGTTGCGCCTGCATACTCTTTTCCGTCTGCCTTTTCCCGCCCGAACCATGCCCCGGCTTCCCGTTGCCGGAATCCCTCGGCTGATAGGCAGCATTGCCGCCGCCTGTAAAGGCATTATGCGCTCCTTTATGGAACTCAGTATTTGCTCCTTTACGGTAGGCGGTATCCTGTTTTTTCTTCCCTTTCTTTTCTGCCATTAACTGTCCTCATCCTCCTTCGCTGTGGATTCCTCCGGCTTTGTATTCATAATCGCAAAGGTTTTTGTATCTGCCGGGTACTTATCCACGAATGGGATTACCACGTTGTCAAACAGTATCAGACCGCTTCCCGGCTCGGAATTGGTGACGTGCATAAGCTGTTTTTCTGACAGTCCTAACTTATCCGCCAGGATATGCTGGTCTTTGGCGTTCTGGTTTAACAGGTACACAAAATCGCTGTTCCCCAAGATGCCCTCAATTTCCTCCGATTTCAGAAAATCGCCCACGTTCTGTGTCAGTCCTGTTGGGATTCCGCCCCATTTTCGGAACCTTTTCCAAATCTCCACCGAGTAAATTGCGGTCTGCTTTTCTTTCAGGAGCAATAGCGATAGGTAATCTTTTGATGTTATCTCCGGATTTTCCCCCGCTCTAAACCGGACGTGAACCCTTTCGATTCATCCGGCTTGCCATCAAGGTCTTAGA
>CAJTFX010000052.1 GCA_910575555.1 Lachnospiraceae bacterium
AGCGGATACATAGTTCTATTGGTTATTTGACACCACAGCAAAAGGAGGATGAGGAACTAAAAAAAGCAGCATAATCTTTCGACTTTTTTTGTCCAAAGTATTGACATAGGTCCAATATTACCTGCTGGAGAATATCGCGCTTACATATACGATGGCGTCCAATGTGGGAGTCATCATCTCAGTTGCGCCGTTTTTCACGGCAATCCTGTCACGCCTGTTCCTGAAATCGGAAGGGAAGCTGCGGGCAAATTTTTTCATAGGCTTTGTGGTGGCGATGGCGGGTGTTGCGCTGATCAGCTTTAACGGCTCCCGGATGGAACTGAACCCGATGGGGGATTTGCTGGCAGTCCTTGCGGCATTTGTGTGGGCGTGTTATTCCATTTTGACAAGGAAGATAAGCAGCTTTGGCTATCCAGTTATCCTTACCACACGGAGGACGTTCTTTTATGGAATTTTGTTTATGGTTCCGGCATTATTCTTTTTCGATTTTGAAATGGGAGTGGAACGCTTTGCAGATTTGACGCATCTGCTCAATATCCTGTATCTTGGGCTGGGGGCGTCCGCACTCTGCTTTGTCACATGGAACCTTGCGGTAAAAGTGCTTGGTGCGGTTAAGACCAGCGTCTATATTTACATGGTTCCCGTCATAACGGTTGTGACTTCCGTGCTGGTATTGAAAGAGCCTGTGACGTTGGTTTCCATTGCGGGGACGGTTCTGGCAGTTGCGGGGCTTTTCCTTTCTGAATATAGCGGGAAGGGGAGTGGGAACAGTGAGTAAGCCTGCGGTAATAATGGAGGAGCAGATCATGGCAGATATTCCAGGAAGGGAAGAACTGCCGGAGCAATATGGGCGGCTGGGCTTTTGCAGAGCTTATATTTATCGCTGTTATCAAAAAAAACAGGAGGAGAAATCCTCCGGAAAAGAGGGATAGAAAATGGATTTACAGAATGAAAAATGTGTCATGGTGATTGACGAGAGCCTGCCGCTTGGCATTATAGCGAACATGGCGGCGATCATGGGTATCACGCTGGGGAAACAGATGCCGGAGGTTGTAGGCGCAGACGTGTATGACAGGACGGGAAACGGGCATTTGGGGATTATAGAATTCCCGGTGCCGATTTTAAAGGGCAATGTGGAGGTAATTAAGTCTATCCGTGAAAAGCTGTATGAGCCGGAGTTTTCGGATTTGACAGTGGTAGATTTCTCAGACCTTACGCAGGGATGCAAGACCTATGATGAATTTACCACAAAGATGAAGAATGTTCCGGAAAGGTCACTGAATTATTATGGGGTTGCCATCTGCGGGGCGAAAAAGAAGGTAAACAAATTGACGGGAAGTATGGCGTTGCTGCGATAATTTGACGAAATAATAAGAGAGAACAGGATGAATCTTTTGTGCAGCGCCAGCGGAGCCTTGTCGAGGAAATAGCTGGCATGTCCAGGAAGATGGGATAAGGAGGCAGCAAAAATGTATGAACTGGTACAGGTCAGTGAGAAATGTTATTACATAAACTGTCCGGCGAAGATAGGCGTCTATGTGGCGGACGGGGATCATGTTTATCTGGTTGACAGCGGGAATGACAAGGACGCAGGGCGGAAGGTCAGGCAGATATTGGATAAGAACGGGTGGCGTTTAACGGCAATCTTGAATACCCACTCCAATGCAGACCACATCGGCGGGAACAGATACCTGCAGGGGCAGACGGGATGTAAGGTTTATTCCGGCGGCATAGAGGCGGCTTTTACAAAGTATCCGGTGTTGGAGCCGTCCTTCCTTTACGGCGGTTATCCATGTAAGGATTTGCGGCATAAGTTCCTGATGGCGCAGGAGAGCAGCGTGACAGGGTTTTCAGACGAGAGTTTCCCGAAAGGGGTTGAGGTAATTCCCTTACCGGGGCATTTCTTAGACATGGTGGGGTTCCGTATGCCGGACAATGTG
The DNA here is from genome assembly GCA_910575555.1 of Lachnospiraceae bacterium. GTDB lineage: Bacteria > Bacillota > Clostridia > Lachnospirales > Lachnospiraceae > Petralouisia. The sequence goes on from CAJTFX010000052.1 coordinate 1,941, forward strand.
GTGTTCCTTGCGGACTGCTTAAACAGCAGGGAGACGCTGGATAAATATGCGGTTTCCTTCATCTATGACGTGGGCGCATATCTGGAAACGCTGGATAAAGTGGAGCAGATGGAGGCGGCTATGTTTGTCCCTGCCCATGCGGATGCCTCTGCTGATGTGAAGGGACTTGTTTGCTATAACAGGGATAAGGTGCAGAGCATCGCGGACAAGATTCTGTCCGTCTGCGGGGAGCCAATATGTTTTGAACGGATTTTGCAGGAAGTGTTCAAAGGCTATGGGCTTTCCATGAACTTTGAACAGTATGTCTTGGTTGGCAGTACGGTGAAGTCGTATCTTTCATGGCTGAAAGATACCGGGAAATTGTCGGCTGAATTTCGGGACAGTATGCTGCTCTGGCAGAGAATATAAGAGGAACCCCCTCAGGGGATGCCTATATGTCCAAAGAAACGGACAATAAGGAGAAAATATGCAGACCGCCGCTATGGTTTTATTCCATATGCGGCGGTTCCCGTTTCTTTGTATCAGCTATGTGTCGCTTTGCGGGGCATCCGCTCCCATATCAAACTAATTTTGCGTAATAATAGTTGTTTTGTGCCATTGGGGAGTCAGCAGTTTTTGCTTAATGGGATAATTTATAAAAGTCAATCTGTATGTTAAAATATAATTGTTGACTTGAAGCGCACTTCATAGTTTATGATAACAGGGAAAGGTGGATTTATATGTATTCAGCAAAAGAGGCAGCAGAAATGACAGGATTATCGACAGCAGCATTAAGGTATTATGAAAAGGAGCAGTTATTGCCGCAGATTGCCCGGACAAGCCAGAAATACAGGCAGTATTCGGATTCAGATATTGAGTGGATAAAAATGGTTCAATGCCTGAGAATGGCAAATGTTCCGATCCAGTCAGTTAAAAAATACATTGCCCTGTTGGTACAAGGTGGGAAAACAATGGAACGGAGGTATGGCATGGTTCAGGATTATATCAAAGATATTCAGGAACAGATGAACCAGTTACAAAATGCGCTTGCCTTAACACACGAAAAGTCAGCATTTTATGAAAAACTTTTAAAGGAGCCGTCAAGCAGGGAATTAACATATCTGGAAGAATGGGAATTGTTTAAAAACGGAGAAGGGAAGGAAGAATGAAAACGGTTTTGATTACGGGAACTACCAGCGGGATTGGAAAAGCCTTTGCAGAAAAATTCGCATATGAAGGGTATAATTTGATTCTTGCTGCAAGGAATGAGCAGAAGTTAAAACAGCAGCAGGCAGCTTTGCAGGAGACCTATCATGTGGCAGTGAAATATATTGCTCAGGATTTGACACAAGAGAATGCGGCAGGCTTGATCATGGCAGATATAGATAAATGGAAAGCCACTATTGATGTTCTTGTAAATAATGCGGGCTTTAATGAGTGTGGCTTTTTTACGGATACCAGCCTTGACAGGGAGCTTGAAATGATAAATATGCATATCCGGTTTGTAACAGAATTGACAAAACGTATATTGGTACATATGAAAGAAAACGGTTATGGGAGAATTCTGAATGTAGGCTCAACAGGTTCTTTTATCCCATCTCCCACAGATGCTGTTTATTCTGCTACGAAAGCATATATTATGTCTTTTTCCAATGCTTTATGCGGCGAGCTTAGTAAAACAGGGATAAAGATAACTACTTTATGTCCGGGGGCAACGAAGACAGAATTTGCTGCAAAAGCGAATATTCAAAACACATTGTTATTTAAGATTGCAGTTATGAACCCGGAAAAAGTAGTGGGGATTGCTTACCGTAAGATGATGAAGGGAAGAAGGCTGGTTATTCCGGGGATATATAATAAGCTGTTGGTTGCATTTTCTAAAGTAATGCCTATAAGCCTGACAAATAGGATTACGGTTTTCATGATAAGATAAATGTGGCAAGGCTGGAAAAGATACCATTGATTATGTAAAGACCGCCGTTATGGTTTTATCCCATATGCGGCGGCCTGTTTATATCAGAAAACTATCAGGAAAGCGGGGGTTTCAGAAAGAAGATGCTTACATGCTGCTCCCTGTTTTTTCTGCGCTGGCTATGCGCCGCCTTAAAGGGAATAATAAGAGCGGTTTGGATTTGAAGAATAAAAATCTGCGATTCACGAAGCCAGATTAACCATTCACGAAGCAGACATTAGAAATCCCACTGATTTTTCCGATAATTTAGTTGAAGGCTGGAGGTGACGGAAACGATAAAAATTGCAGTGTGTGACGATGAAAAAAACATAAGGTCTTACCTTGTTTCGCTTATCAAAAAGCAGGGAAGGGAATGTAATATCACGGAATATGATTCTGCTGATGCGTATCTTTCGGACGGTAAGGAGCATGACATTCTATTTCTGGATATAGAGATGGGTGGCTTCGGCGCAGGTTTGGACGGTATGGGGCTGGCAAGGCATATCCGGGGTATAAAGGCGCCCAAACAGCCCATCATCATTTTTGTAACAGGGTATGAAAAGTATGTCTATGATGCATTTGACGTAGGGGCGTTCCAGTATCTGGTAAAGCCCGTGGACGAACAGAAATTTGCAGAGGTGTTCGGACGGGCGGCAGGGCAGATTGTATCGGAAGCGGAGCAGCGGAAGAAAAAACTTGTGCTCCAGTATTGCGGCGAGGGAAAAGTGATTCCGCTGAATGACATTTATTACATGGAAAGCCGGAACCACAATATTGTCCTGTACCTGAAAGATGGGAATATAGAATACTATGCGAAAATCGGGGATTTGGAAGTGGAACTGGCGGGGCAGTTTTACCGCATCCACAGGGGATACCTGATCAACCTTTTCCATGTGGAGGGGTATGACAGGACGGAGGTAAGGATGGCGAACGGGGATAAGCTGCTGCTTTCAAGGTATAAATATGACGGTTTTGTGCAGGCATACATGGATTACATTTCGGAGGAAAGCCTATGAGCCAGTCAGAATTTGAAACAATAAACAGCATATTGGATATATGGAAGATTGCCATACAGGCCATCATGTTCCTTGTTTTGTGGGCGGCGGCTTTTAGAGAGAAAAAAACAAAAAGGGATGGCATTGCGGCTGTGTTGTTTATCTTTGCCAATATAGGGATTGGATTTCTGCCATGTACCGCTTGGGTGCGGTATGGCGTTTCCACTTTCGCAATCATGGGTTATGCCGGGATATGTTACAAAAAACAGATAGGGAAAGCATTTTTTATCATACTGGCATTCTATAATTTCCATTGTCTGGGCTATCTGATGGCAAACAGTATTTACCAGAAAATAATAAATGCAATGCTGAAAAGCCTGGATATGATGCAGGATAGCTATCTACAGGAAATGTACCGCTGTATGGCGGTTGGAATGTTTTGCCTGGTAATTTCTTATGCAGTATTATTGGCGGCAATGACGCTTATCCTTTGCAGGCTCATCAAAGGCGTGGATATTATGGCATGGCAGGATGTCCTTCTGCTTTCTGTATTGAATTTTGTAGGGAGCATGATTGTAGGGGTGGTAAACGGGCTGATGGCTGTAAAAATAGATACGGAATTTTTTTTGCTGTTTGACGAAAAGCCAGACTTGCTTTGGAAGATTCCCATGATAGCGATTTTCATATTTGCAGGGGAAGCGGCGCTTATTTATTTCTGGCAGAGATACCGGATTCTGCTTTCTGAAAGACAAAAAGCTTTTGTGGAAGAACAGCAGGTCAAAGCCATGAAAAAGCGTTTGGAGGAAGCGGAGAATTTTTATGGCAGCATCCGCAAGGTGCGACATGAGATGAAGAACCATATGGCGAATATCCAAGGGCTGGCAGGAGCCGGGCAGTATGGGGAAATAGAGGATTATGTACGGCGGATGGACGAGACTATGCAGGAACTGGAATATAAGTATGTGACAGGTAATCCGGTTACGGATGTCATTATCAATGATAAATGCCGCAGGGCGGAGAAGGCGGGAATCCGGTTTGATGCAGATTTCCGGTATGGAGGGGAAATCCCAGTATTTGATTTAGGGATTATCTTAAACAACCTTCTGGATAATGCCATAGAAGCCTGTGAAAAGCTGGAGCAGGGGAAAGGTTTCATACGTCTTATGCTGAAACGGAAGAAACAGTTTTTATTGCTGGAAGTCGAGAACAGCTTTGACGGGGCTGTTCCAATAAGAAAAGGCAGCTTGTTCCCGGCTACAACAAAACAGAATGTCCTGCCGGATATCGTCACGGAACATGGGATTGGCCTTGAAAACGTGCGGGATGTGGCTGGGAGATATTTTGGCGGGGTAAACATAAAAGTGAAGCGGGATGTGTTCCATGTGACGGTCATGCTGCAGCAGGGAAATCCGGATAAAATTGTGTAACGGAAAAAGAAAGGAGAGAATGTATTATGAGCATTTTAGGAGTAAGCAATGCTGTGACAGGCGCATACCAGCACATGGGCAGGACACAGAAAAATACTGCAAGAGGAGCAAGTTTTACAGAACGGGCAGAGCAGACGCAGGAAGTTTCGGATGCAGAAAAACTGGAGAATTTCAAAAAAGAAATCTGGAATGAAATAAATTCCATGCCGTGGGGAGCAAATACATCCATACAGATAACGGACGGGGCTTTCAGGAAAATGATGGAAGACAGCGAGTTTAAAAATAAAATGATGAAGATCATCCGGGAGGATGCCGTTGGTTCCAATAAGATGTGCGGCGGGACGTTGATAAATATTGATGAAAATGGGTATAAAGGTTATTCCTATATGGCAGACCATGCAAAGGAGGCGGAATCGGCATTTTCGGCTCATTCCAAAGATAAGGATTCTTTTTATGTAAAGAAAGCAGAAAAGAAACGGGAGTATAGGAAGCTGTTGGAGGAAAAACGGTTAAAGCAGGAGCTAGCAGAGAAAGATTTAAAGGCAGCTCTTGAAAGGAAGCGTCTGACTGAGAATGCCATAGAGAGGAAACAGGAATCGGGCAGAATATTACGGAATGCGGGTGCGGGAGCAAATGCCGCTTATGAAGCAAGTTTCCTTATGGCAGACAGCAGTTCAATCTAATGTCAGGCAGCTTGGACTTATGATAAAGGAGTAGGAGCGGCTTTGAATGACGGAGTAGGAAGGAGAATGTGACAATGGAAGTAGGTACAGTTTATGGCGGCTATTATGGGGCAAAAGGCTATGAGGGCGTGAGGAAGGAAGAAAAGCGGGAAGATGCCGGATTCGCGGGAAAGGTTGCGGAGAAAGGCACTGTTTCCCCAAAGGACATGACGCTGGATGAGTACAAGGCATATTTTAACGAGAAGATGAACAGCCTGTATACCCATCCCTCACAGCGGAATATGAATGACGTAATTGACATAACGGACGCAGCATATAAGAGGATGCAGACAGACCCGGAATATGAGAAGAAGATTCTGGATGCGTTGGCACAAAATAAGGCTGTTAATTTCGGGGGAAATATTCCGGTGATTGCATATATGCACATAGACGACACATGGGAAAAGTGTTACGGCTATACGCAGGGCATGAAGGAGAATGTGGGGTATTCCGGGAGTTCTTCCGCAAAGAAGGCAGATGCCGGACGGGAGAAAAAGGCAAGGCAGAAAGAGCTGCTGGAAGAATATCTGGAAAAGCGGGCGCAGGCTAAGAGACAGCAGCAGGAGTTATTGGATGAAAAGGTTACAAAGGTGGAGCAGGAGAGAAGCAGACTGGCAAAGGCGTGGAGCAGTAAGCAGCAGATGGCGAGGGTTTCCAGTGTTTATGAATCGAATATAATGACGGAGACAGTGGCAGGCGGTGAGGTAAAGTAAAATGAATGGCGTATCGTTATCAAACAAAGTGATACATTGGAATCCGAAAGATTTTGCCGTGAGCCAGAATTTCAACAAGGTAATCCGGGAGAATGAAAAGGTTTCTAATGATTATTACTGGAAAAGCAATAAGTCTGAGGGTGTGGACTGCTTCGGGAGGGCGCTTGACCTGACCACGCTTATCAACAAGCCGGACGGATATTTGCAGGGGAGGCTGTCGGATGCGGACGATGCCGACTATTATCAGTTCAACATAGCGGAGTACAGGATTTTAGGCACTGTGTCCGACAAGCATAACCTTGACATAACAGTGACACTCGACCACATCCCGGAAGGCTGTGATTATGACCTTGTTTTGTATGACGGTGACGGGAACCAGGTAGGGATTGGCAGGGATAATGGAAATGGCGGCAAGAGCGTGACCGTGCCGAACTGGAACCTGGAGAACCGGGAGTATACGGTAAAGGTGCTGGCAAAGGACGGCTCCCCGGTAAATGCGGAGGAATATTACCACCTTTCCTTCCAGACGCAGAAGGCGGCAGGGGACAATGTACTCAGGCAGCAGGCAAAGGAAATGCAGGAATACGCCGGTGCGCTGCGCCGGAAACTGCATGACGGGCAGGACGCAGCAGAAGAAAAACAGGCGCTCCAGCAGATCAGGGAAAAGTACGGGGCGTATTATACACAGCAGATGGATGAGCTGCATAAAACACAGGCGGCGGAATATCTGCCGGAAAGGGAAGTTTTTGACGAAAGCCGTAAGGCTGAACTTCTTTCCAGAATGGCGGCGGGTGAGGAACTGACGGAGCAGGAGAAAGGGCTGGCCAATATCTTTGCATCTGCACAGGAAATTGACAGCGCCACAGCGTCCGCAAAACTGCAGGCAGATATCGGTGAAGAAATCTTCCGGCAGCTGGGGCAGTCCGGCATTTCCCCCATACCTTCTTTTGAAGTCAGCATTGGCATAGACGGAAAGGCGGAAGTAAAGGGGATTGAAGATGCGGCTGTGAAGGAAAAAGTGGAGGACATCCTGAACGGTTTTTCCGGGGAACTGATGGATACTCATATTTCCATAAATGCCAGTATGCAAGGGATGACCAAGCAGGAGTAGTACATATTGAAAACGGCAATGGGGATTGAGGCATTTTTGCAGAAAGCAACGGGCGGCAAAGTGGCACTGTCAGATATCACGGTGGAGAACGGCAGGATAAAAGGGCTGGATGCGCCCCTTGACAGACTGCTTAATGAGCCGGGACAGAACCAGACATATCTTGATTACCGAACAGATATATTTGCGATTAAGAATTATGAAAAGATGAATGGAAACAGTCTGCTGGGAGGATTCAGTGCGAGATATGCTGTTGACGGGGAAACAATCCGTACAGTTAGTGTGTAATGCTGCAGGCGGAGATTCGCTGCTTGGTTAATGAAGGGCATCATGCCCGGACTTACCGCAAGGGGGCATGGGCGGCCTTGAATGACAGAGGGGTTGCAGGTAAGATTTTTTGAAGGAGGATGAAAATTATGTCAATGGAGATCACAAACAATTACAGCAACTATGCGGCAAATTATACTGATGCCGTGAAAAAGCCGGATGGCAGGGCGGCAACAGAGGTAAAGACAAGCAAATCAACAAACAGCAAAGACAAGGTGCAGGCATATTATGAGAAATTGTGTAAAAAGTTCCCAAATATTACTTTTAATACAAGTAGTGGTCTTATGAGTGGGAATGAAAATAAGGTTGTATTAAATCTTTCCAGTCAATGCTTAGAAAAAATGGCCAATGATCCGGATTTTGCAAAAAAAGTGGAATTTAATTTGACCGGTGTGGTTCAGGGACAGAACAATATGTTTGCACAAGCTAAGGCAGATAATGCAGTAATACATGGCGTTACGGCTGTAATGGATGCCGATGGGAATGTTTCCGTTACTTGTGGTGGTATGACAAGAACCAGCGGCTTAAAACAAAGTACATCCATACTGAATACGAAAAAAAGGCAGAAAGAAAGATTAGAAAAAAAGCGTGAGGAGAGAAAAAATTTAGAAGAAAAAGCAGCGAAACGGCGGGCAGAAAGAAAAGAGCAGATGGAAAAACTGGCGGAAGGGACATACAAGGTATCTGCCACTGGCACGGATGTGAAAAGTGTTACACAGAATATTGTTGAGGCGGTGTCAGGCACATCGTCACCGACAGGTGGAAGTTTTGACATAAAGGCATAAAGTTTGATATTGACAGTCATGTTGCAGCAGGAGGAAGTGGGAGAAGATAAGTAAATGACTTTGTATTAAATAAAGATTAAAATGGAGGATTTGAAAATGGCTATCAGTGGAGTAGGACAAAATTATTACCAGAACAATGTGGAAACAAAGAGAAACACAAAGAATGTGAATGGTACGGAAAAAATTTGCACTGGAAAAGCAGGGAGTACGCAGGGTTTATCGGAAGCGGAAGAAATGGAACTGTTTAAGAAGGAATTTTATGCTGAACTTGAGAGGATACCACGAGATAAAACAATAGCAAATGTAGCGGTTGATATATCAGAGGAAGCGTTTAAAAATATGAAAGCTGATCCAAAGTACAGGGAACAAATGTTGTCTGTAATCAGGCGTGATATGACAGGTTCCGTTGCCCCCGCCCCGGACTGTTCTCTGGTGATTACAGTAGGGGCTACTGCCAAAGATTATAGGGCAGATGGCTGGTCTGTCAATAATGATTCAGAATTTTATGCCCGTTCACAAAACAGTTTTTATAAAAAGACAAGTGGTAAACAAAATAATAAAAAGAAGCTGTTGGAAGAATATCTGGAAAAGCGGGCGCAGGCCAAGAGACAGCAACAGGAGCTGTTGGATGAAAAGGTTGCAAAGGCGGAGCAGGAGAGAAGCAGGCTGGAAAAGGCGTGGGATAGTAGGCGGCAGATGGCAAAGGCTTCCAGTGTTTATGATGCAAATATCATGACGGACACTGTGGCAGGTGGTGATTCGTTGCTCGGATAAATGCGGGTATCATGCCCAGACTTCCAGCAAGGGAGCAAGAGCGGCTCTGAACAACAGAGGCGCCGTAGTATCAAAGGAGGATTTGAAAATGGTTATCAGTGGGGTGGGACAAAATTATTATCAGAACAATGTGGAAACAAAGAGAAACACAAAGAATGTGAACGGTACGGAAAAAATTGACACTGGAAAAGCAGAGAGTACGCAGGAATTATCGGAAGCGGAAGAAATGGAACTGTTTAAGAAGGAATTTTATGCTGAACTTGAGAGGATACCAAAGAATAGAACAATTACCAATCTGGCAGTCAATATATCGGAGGAGGCATTTAAAAATATGAAAGCCGATCCGGAATATAGGGCAAAGATAATGTCGGCGCTTCAGCGTGATCTGACGTCATCGTTTGCTCCGTTAAAAGCATCATTACTTATAACGGTAGGAGCGACCGAGAAAGATTATAGAGGAGATTCATGGTCTGGCCCTAATAATGATTCGGAGTTTTTTGTACGTTCGCAGGATAGTTTTTATAAGAAAACAAGCGGGAAGAAAGACAGGAATAAGGAACTGCTGGAAGAATATCTGGAAAAGCGGGCGCAGGCCAAGAGACAGCAACAGAAGCTTTTGGATGAAAAGGCTGCTAAGGCGGAACAGGAGAGAAGCAGATTGGCAAAGGCATGGAGTAGTAAGCAGCAGATGGCGAAGGCTTCCAGTGTTTATGATGCAAATATCATGACAGAAACTATGGCAGGCGGTGATTCGTTGCTCGGATAAATGCGGGCATCATGCCCGGACTTATTATAAGGGGGCATTGGCGGTTCTGAACGACAGAAGAACCGCCAATAAATATTGATAACAATGGAGGATTTGAAAAATGAGTATTAGCGGAATTGGAACAGCAGGCTACCCGGTGGCGGGGTATGAAACAAGAAAGACAGGAAGAAATGTGGCAGGCGGGAGCTTTGCAAAACAGGCGGCGGAAGCGGCGCAGGCAACAGGACAGACTTCAACAGCTACATTGCATGGCTCTAAGGAAGAAACGGGAGATATTGCAATTTGCTCTAATGTTGATGTAGTAAACAATTCATCTATTACTGTATATAAGACGCAGGATTTTGAACCGGGCAATCCAGTTTATAAAGTAAAAACATGGGATAAGGACGGGAATGTAACAGAACGAATGATAGATGTTTCTAAGGTAGACCCGAAAAATTGTGATACGGCTGAAATGTATGCGTACACTTCCCATTTGAAAGAAAGCGGGAAAGGCAGTTTTGAAGATACAGTGCTGAAAGCCGCAGTTGCAAAAGCCGTAAAAAATGCGGAGCAGAGAAATTCCGGCTCCTGGGATTTTTCAACAAAGATGAATTGGGTGGATATTGTCAAAGATATTATGCAGTCAGAGTATAGTTATGGGGACTTGAAAGGCTATATGGAATGGCAGAAGTTTTTAGGGCTTCTCGATAAGTAAATTGCCCGGACTTAACATAAGGGGGCAAAGGCGGTTCTGAACGACAGAAGAACCGCAGAAAAAATATTGAAAACAATGGAGGATTTGAAAAATGAGCGTTAGCGGAATAGGACATAATTATTATCAAAACAATGTAGCAACAAATAAACACAACAAGAGCAGGGTCGGACAATTTTCCCCACAAAAACAGGAAACAGAGGTGTCTGCACCCGAAGATACAAGGCAGAATGCCAATGTGCAGGATATTTATAAGGCACTTAAATCAACAAATCCATTATTGGAGCAGGAGGATAATGACGTATCAGATGAAGAATTGAAGCAGGAAGATAAACAAGAATCTGAATCAAAGACAGAAATTATTGTTAAGCCAGACGGTTCAAGAGTGCTTGTAATGACAATGAGTATCGGCGGAATGGAAACAACCATGAGCTTAGAAATTTCTAAACCGACAGAAGCACCCAATGAAAATGCAAAGCAGGAGACCGATAATACGCCTACGGCTGAAAATGATACTGTATCAAATGAAATGTCGAATGTTTCAAGTGAAGTATAGAAAATGCGCATAATTTTAAGGGTATTGGTATGTCTGCATGATGAAATAAATTGCCCGGACTTATTATAAGGGGGCATGGCGGTTCTGAATGACAGATGAGCCGCCAGTACGATAAGTATAATAATTTTAGCAATCAGGAGGATAAAGATTATGGCAATTTCAGGAGTAACAGATTACACAAATACTTATGCAGGTTATATAAATTCTGCAAACAACAAAAAGCAGGCAACAGAGGGAGCGGGTACAGAAAAGGAAACAGCCGCCAGAAAGACGGCAAAGGATGAATTGTCCTACCTTACCGAAAAGTACGAATGTATGAAAAGTAAAGAATATTCAGTAAATATAAACAGTTCGCTTTTAGCGAAAGCTACAAGTGATGAAAAAACATCTGAATGGCTGGAATATAATTTATCTTTGATTCCGAAAGTAGTTGATAATATAAAATCAGCGGCGGCAGCGCGTGGCGCAAAAATGATAAGTTGTGATATTACCATGAATGGATATGACAGTATGACCACAGAAGTTGTTACTCAGGTGGAAGTTGATCCGGGAACAGAAAAAGCAAGGGAAGAACTTGAAGAAAAGATTAAGGAGAGAAAGGAAGAAAAGAAGGCGCAGGAGGAAAAAGCGGCTAAAAGGCGGGATGAGAAAAAGGCAGAAGAAAAGGCTGCGGAAAAACGGGCAGAGGGGAAAGAACTGACGGAAATGTTTACAGTATCTGTTGCTGGCAGTGATGTAAAAAGTGTTACACAGAACCTCATAGCAACGATTTCTGGCACATCGGAACCCAAAGGGACGGGTTTTGACATAAAGGTATAAGGAGATATTGCTTATATCATATTCCGCAGAGGCGCATAAACTTTGCTTCTGCGGATTGAACAGACATATTGTAAGAGAGCAGAGGTGGCTTTGATTAGCAGGGGGCTGTTACATCAAACAAATTGGAGGACTTGGAAAATGCGTGTTAGTGAAATATGGAAAAGCAGATTATTGACATTATTTGTTATAGCAATAATGATTCCTGCAATCAGCGGATGTACTACACAGGGAGATGATTCGTCAAGCTCCGCCCCGGATGCGGTGCATCAGATTGAGGATGACGGTTCGGCAATCTATGATGACGATCCCATAGCGGAGGAGCCGCAGCTTGACGAAGATGAACTGGACGGATCTTCGGAGAATTCTTACGGACAAGGGGAGATTATTTCGGCAGAACCGCATAAAGGGAGTGCAGACTGAAACAGGAGTTGGAATGACACTGATGTGCAAAGGGAGATTGTTTCGGCAGATGGCAAGCATAATAATAAGTTAAGAGAAAGGAAAGGGAAATGCAGATTATGAATGTTAAAATAAATCGTTATATGAATCAGGCATCATATACGGCGGCAGCAGGCGAAAGAGCGTCAGAGTCTCATGCTGACGGCAGGGTTGAGAGTGAAACGAAGTCTGGCGCAAACAGGGATACTGTATCAATTTCTGCCGCAGGACAGCAGTTTTACGCTGAAAAAATGGAAACAAATACTGATATGGATTTGATACATATTGGTTCTGGTTTAGAAGAGTTCAGAAACGCTGTATCCTCTATGAATGAAAAACTGCCCGTTAGTTGGAAGGCAATGGTTGACCCATACAATACGATTACAAATCTGGCTAAAGCAGAGTTCCGCTTGAAACAGTTAGCAGATCCGGCGGCTTCTCATAAAGATGAGGACATAGAGAAGGGTGCAGAGGCGTACGCGAAGGAAAAGATTGATGAATTGATAGAAAAGAAAAAGCTATGATTGCTGATGGAACGGCAAAAACCGCAGCCGAGGAGTACGAAGAATACAAAACGGCATACGATGCTTACCATTCGGAAAACGGCAGCAGCCTGATTGAAAAGATGACAGGAGATACAAAGAAAGCATATGACATATACAAAAATATCATTGATGGAACGAAAATATCAATAAATGACGAGAAGTTTCTTATTTTCCATAACTGTACAATGTACAGGGCAGCAAAAGCCGAATACATTCGAAAAACCGATGAACTATATAATACAATGAATGGCATTCCTTTAAAATAGCAATATGTGACAAGGGAACATCCACCGTGCAGGGAGAGGTTATTTCGGCAGAACCGCATAAAGGGAGTGCGGATTAAAAAAGTATATCTTTTGGAAAAATATCACGAGTTATATAAAGGGAGGATGATATTATGGCAATGGAGATTAAGGAGAATCTTCCTGACTATAGAGTCAGGAAGCAGAATTACAGCAATTTGGAACAGGTTAATACAGATAAAGAAGTGCGGACAAAAGCAGTAAAGAAGGAAACGGAAAAGAAAAGCACATATGGGAGCAGACGGGAATATTCAGAATATCTGAATCATAAATATGCCTGCCTGACACCGACAAAGGACAGTTCCGTGACAATCAATTCCAGCCTGCTTTCAAAGGCGGCATCTAATCCCAAAACGGCTGAATGGCTGGAGAATACGCTTTCTCAAATGCCGGACTGTATCAATAAGATATGTGAAAATTCTGCTAAAAATGGGGCGAGGCTGGTCAGTCTGGAAATCAGCATAGACAGCGAGGACTGTATTACGACAAAGTGCGTAGGTGTTTTTGAAGCTGATCCCGGCACAGAGGAGTCCAAGAAAATGGCAGAGGAGGCGAGAGCCAGAAATAAAGAGCGTAAAGAGGAATGGGAAAAGTTGCTTGAAAAGAATAAGGAAAAGAAGGCCGGGCAGGAGAAGCTGGAAGAAAAGAAAGATGGCAGGCAGTATGATATTACTGTAATGGGAACAGATATGGGAAAAGTTACAGAGAATTTGATAAGTAAAATTGGCAGGGGTAATAGTTCCATATCCACAGTACCGACAGTGACAGGCTTTGATTTAAAAGTGTAAATATTATATCAAAAAATGGAGGATATTTGAAAATGAGTGTCAATGGAATTGGAAGTAATTATTGTTATATGGGGACTGATGTAAATCATATGCAGGAAAAGGCATCTGATACGAATGCAGGCAGGAAAGTGACACAGCAGCCAGTTAATCTCTCTATTTCTGATGAGGGAAGAAATATGCTGCGGGAAATGGTAAATAAGTTTGAACCTGATTCGGATTATGTCAATGCAAGGGAGCTGACAATACAAAATACAAATGAGGTTGCATGGGAACATTATACGGCAATGAGGGGAATCAGCAGCCAGAAATTAAAAGATGGAAACTATAATGTGGAAGATGTAATGAAATCCATAATGGATACATATGAGGCCCGTTATAATGAAATCGTCAAAGAACATGAAAATGGAGACCGTGAAGTTTCCTATGAACTTACGGGGAAAAGATCCCTTACGCTTGAAGAAGATTTGGCTGGGCTGGATGAGGCTTTTAAGATGCGTCTGGCAAATCTGGAAGGATATATTACTTGTCAGCAGACAAACAAAGCCTTTGAAAATCCGGACAGTTCATGGTTTTTCAATAGAAACGGTTCCCAAAATGAAGGAAAAACACAGGACAGGATTCCGCTTTTTGACACAGAATACCGGGATTCGGCAGTATCAATCATGGAGCAGACAAGAGAAAAGTTTTTGGCGGCCTTTAAGAGTTTTGGCTACAAAAAAGGAACAGCGATAGGCATATTGGCAGATGTGCTGAATAAGAATATAAGCTTTGCGGCAAAAACAAATCATTTGTTGTAGGGCAAATGCTATTATGAAGATGATTATGGGCATTTATTGTTTAGCGGATGAAAGACAGTTCCACAGATTATTTTAGAGTTTGGAGGAAAAAAGTATGCCAGTTAGTATTTCAGATTATCCGGTGCATTTGCAGGAAGGGCTTAAACTTAATAGAGAGTGTTTGAAGTCTCAGGGAAGCCAAAATGAAGACCGGAAAGTGTTTCACAGGGATTCCTTAGAAGTTTCCCAATTATCGAAAAACAGGGAAATTTTAATGGATAAAATAAAGCATACGGTAGTGCAGTCGGCTGCATCGTTCAGCGATATGAGAGCTGGAATCTTAAAAGAAATCAGGGAAGAAAAAGGGCAGTATGGTTATCACGATGTAGTGAATGCCTGCGGGCTGAGCTATGCAAGACTGTATTCAGAAATCGAACTGCGTCATGAAAATGAACAGTATTATAAGACAGATGGGACGCCGCTGACAAAGGAAGAAGAGACAGAATGGCTGGATATGCAGTATGGGCAGGAAGTGGAGTGGCAGAAGTCCTGTGCCAGAATAGCGGCACAAGGGCAGGCATTTCAGGGAAATATTTCGGAAACGCCGACAAAAGAGATAGAAAAACTGGAAGATGCTTTTTATCAGGTGAGAGATGCTTATATGAAGCTGTACCATGAAAGCAAACAGGATGGGAGGTCGCTTGCTTTGCAGAATTTTGTTTTTGGGAACAGCCGGATGTATGAAGTGCTGGATAGATTAGGAAATTTACAGGAGAGGGTGGAATAATGCAGGTTAATTCGTCCAATGGTTCATTGCAGAACAGATACTTTTCAGGGACAGGAAGCATAGGAGGTATCCATCTGCCTGACTTTCATGATAAATATGTTTTCTCCAAAAAGAAAAGCGGCGTCAGTGATGAGGAGTACCGGAGGCAGATCAGGGAACAGGCTTATAAGGATTTTGAAAAAGGGCAGTTCCAAAACAAATCCGAAGGATTTAATAAGCTGATGAAAAGTTACACATCGGAAGTGTCCCCGGACAGAAAGGGAATCATCACTTCCGGTCTGAAAGCTGTTTCAAAGAACAGGAAGAATGTGCCTAAACCCATAGACTTTGTGGCAACGCTGCTGGAAGGGAAAGTGAAATATCAGAAACTGCCATCAGGAAACAGCGATTACATAGAATTTTACGATAAGAATGGGGAAATGGTGGCGACTTATTCCAATAATGGGTGGACGATGTATACCACCAATGCGGAGACATCCAGACAGACGGAAATGTGCATGATCTATAATGAGGCATGGGGAAACGCAAAGAGGGGCATTCCGCTGGCGGGTGAAGAAGCGGTGGGTGTGGAAAATCCGCAGAATAGTTTTGATGCAAAAGCATAGCAGGAAATAAATCTTATGGGTATGTATCCCCGATAGGCCATAGCCGGACAGGATGGGGCAGGCATCCCCGGCGTTTCGGCGGATTGGAGGAGTAGGTGTGGTTTAGGATAACAGGAAGGAGAGATAAAATGCCTTATATTTCAGTCGAAAGTGGAGCTTTATCAGATGGTCAAAAGGAGGAACTGATAAAACGGTTGACGGAAGTGTCTTCCGAAATTATGAAAGTGCCGCAAGAATTTTTTGTTACAACAATTAAGGAAGTGCCGGACAAAAATTTTGGCATTGGAGGCAAAACGATTGATAAAGTAAAAGCAGAGTATATACAGACACATAAATGATTTTCGGGAGGAAAGGGCGGCTTTGTGTAAATGGATTAAGGATAGCTGGAGGAAAATAGGCGCAGAGGAATATAGGAGGGATAATGAATCATACAGTTTTAGAATTTGAATGTGTCGGCATGGATAATGGAGGGAAATTTCCAATCGAATATACCGGGCGGGGGCAGGACATATCGCCGGAATTTGTCATTAAAAATTTATCGTCAGATGCAAAGACGCTTGCTATTACATTAGAGGATATATCCCACCCGATTAAAAACTTTACGCACTGGCTTATTTGGAATATTCCTGCCGCTGACAGGATAAAGGGGGATATTCCGGCAGGCAGGATTGTGCCAGCGTTAGGGAATGCCTGTCAGGGCATAGGATACGGTATTCATCGGTATGCAGGCCCGAAGCCGCCGAAAGGGAAAAAGCATACTTATCGCTTTACAGTTTATTCCTTAGACTGTGAAATGAACATAAGCGCCAATTCCATGAAAAGAAATTTTCTGAAGAAGGCAGAAAAGCATATCATTCAAAAAGGCAGTATTGTTGGTGATTTTGAATAAGAAATAAATTTCAACGGCTTTATATCCGTAATATGCTACAGCTTGGCAAGGCAGGGGCAGTCAATCCCGTCATTCTGGAAGATTGGGGAATTGGGGAGCAGGGGCGGTTCTGATTGAAAAAGAGGCGTTTTTTCTTTGTTTGGATTGTGAATTTAAAAGGTGAGAATATCAAGGAGGTTTTATGCGTAAATGTATTCGCTGTGGCAACTCAATGATTGAGGGCTGTGGGATAAAAGTAAAAGGTGGAGCATACGGGATTGTTTTGACAGATAATGAAAATAAGTGGTGGGGCGGGCGTATAGGTGAACCCAAAGTTGCAATCTGCCCTAATTGCGGTGAAGTTTCTATTTATCTGGAAAATATGGAAAAGTTAAAAAATAATGAGAAATAAAACTATTGGCCCCATATCCGCAATAAGCCACAGAGGACTGACAGGGCAGGCATCCCCGGCGTTTTGGCAGATTGGGGAATCGGGATAAGCCGCATAATGGTAAAAAGAATGGAGGCAAAAGAGATATTGATGAAAAAAGCAGGAAAAGATGTGGATTTTTATAATTTTTCCATCCCATTTATGAGTATGCAGAGGAATTACTTTAGCGTTGAGGTGTAGTGGTCAAGCTTTTTTGTAACATTTGTGGCTAAAAATTTATTGGATTGTTGCCTGGGGTCTATCGGAGCTGTCAGGTTTTGCCAATAGTGCTACGCACCGCTTCGCAGCCATGCCATTGACAAAACCTGACATTCCCGATTGTGGGTAATCAGGCAATCCAATCAGGAAGC
>CAJTFX010000053.1 GCA_910575555.1 Lachnospiraceae bacterium
GTGGGCTACAAGTTCGCTTCCGGGGAATGATAACAGAATAACCGCCGCCCATCAGCGGCAGCCAAAGACAGGAAATCAAGAAAAGGTTTCCTGTTTTTTTGCGCCCGAAACAAAGCCGGATTTTGCGCCGCAATAAAATAATTCAAAAACTTTTTGAAAACATTGCCAAAATTTTCATTTTTCCCGTAGTAGGTAGTAAGGGAAAAAATAATTGTCGGGAAGTTTGGCATTTTTTGAAATCGTCCGTATATCACTGCAAAACGGAACTGATTTTTCCGTTTTTGTCAAATTCTGTTACGAAAACACGAAAAGAAATTCCGGGGAACTTTGCCAGATTTGCCTTGCCGTGCGTAGTAAGTAATAGAGGGAGAAATACCGCCGCATAGTTGGCAGAATCCACGCCACGCAAGCCGGGGGTATCAGCAAAAGCCCACACAGAGGAAGCCGCCACTTTCTTAGAGCAAGATTCTACCACAGTACCAAATTTCGCCTATCGGCTCATTTTGTCCTATGGGAATCTTGTTGGGGTTGCCACCCCAAGCCCGCCTTTTTGCGGCTTGCGCCGCTTGAAAAAATCCACCCACGAAAGGAGGTTCACAGCCATGAAAAGATACAACACGCCACACCGTCACCGGGTAATCAAGACACGCTTGACCGAGGAAGAATACGCCGAGTTTTCCGAGCGTGTCACCCTCTGCAAAATGAGCCAAGCCGAGTTTATCCGGCAAGCACTTATCAAGTCAAGCATACGCCCGGTCATTACCGTTTCCCCGGTCAATGATGAATTACTCTCTGCCGTGGGAAAACTCACAGCCGAGTATGGAAAGATAGGCGGCAACTTGAACCAGATTGCCCGCTGTCTGAATGAGTACGGCGCACCTTATAACGCCCTCTCCCAAGAGGTACGAGCCGCCACAGCGGAGCTTGCTGCCTTGAAGTTTGAAGTCTTGCAGAAAGTAGGTGAAGCCGTTGGCAACATTCAAACATATCAGCTCTAAAAATGCCGATTATGGGGCGGCTGAACAGTACCTAACCTTTGAGCATGACGAGTTTACCATGAAGCCCACACTGGACGGAAACGGGCGGCTTATCCCCCGTGACGATTACCGCATTTCCTCTCTGAATTGCGGTGATGAAAATTTTGCAATCGCCTGTATGCGCTCTAATCTCCATTATGGCAAGAACCAGAAACGGGAGGACGTAAAGAGCCACCACTATATCATCAGCTTTGACCCCCGTGACGTACCAGACAACGGCTTGACCGTAGACCGGGCGCAAGCGTTGGGCGAGCAGTTCTGTAAAGAGCATTTTCCCGGACACCAAGCCCTTGTTTGTACTCACCCGGACGGGCATAACCACAGCGGCAACATTCATGTGCATATCGTCATAAACAGCTTGCGGATTGAGGAAGTGCCGCTATTGCCCTACATGGAAAGACCAGCCGACACAAGGGAGGGCTGCAAGCACCGCTGTACAGACGCAGCTATGGAATACTTCAAAGCGGAAGTCATGGAGATGTGCCACCGGGAAAACCTCTATCAGATTGACTTGCTGAACGGGAGCAAGAACCGAGTTACCGAGCGTGAGTATTGGGCGAAGCGGAAAGGACAAGCCGCACTGGATAAAGAGAACGCTTCCCAAGCCGCCACGGGAGAGCCGCCCAGACAGACCAAGTTTGAAACCGACAAGGAAAAATTACGGCGCACAATCCGAGCCGCCCTGTCCTCTGCCGTTTCCTTTGAGGATTTTTCCGGGAAGCTGCTACAACAGGGCGTGACCGTCAAGGAGAGCCGGGGGCGGCTATCCTATCTCACGCCGGACAGGACGAAGCCCATCACCGCCCGAAAACTGGGTGATGATTTTGACCGTGCCGCCGTACTGGAAACACTCACCATAAACGCACAGAACGCCGCCAGAGCCGCCGAAATGCCCCTACCCAAACAAGAATACCCCCGCAGCATAAAAGACCGCTTACAGCGCAACAAAGCCGCCATAAACGCCCCGAAAAATGACGGAGTACAACGCATGGTAGACCGGGAAGCGAAACGAGCCGAGGGCAAGGGTATAGGATATGACCGCTGGGCGGCTGTTCACAATCTAAAGCAAATGGCGGCTACCATGAGCGTTTACGAGGAATCCGGCTTTTCTTCCCCGGAAGAACTGGAAGCCGTCCTTGCCGCCGCCAGCGCAGAGCTGTCAAACGTCCATGCGGAACTAAAAGCCGTGGAAAGCACTTTGCGGGAGAAAAAGGACTTGCAGAAACATCTACTGGCGTACATCAAGACCAAGCCAGCCCGTGACGGATTGCGGGCGCAGAAAACGGAGAAAGCCCGGAGAGCTTACCGGGAGCAGCACGAAAGCGAGTTTATCATTTCCGAATCTGCCGCCCGGTATTTCAAGGCACAGGGAATCTCCAAGCTGCCAGCGTCCAAAGCATTACAGACCGAGATTGAGCAGCTAACCAAAGAGAAAAACGCCCTTTACAACGAGTACCGGGAGAAGAAAGCGAACGTCCGGGAATTGCAGACCGTGAAAAGCAATCTTGACAAGATATTACGCCGTGAGCCGGAACGGGGAAAGGGGCGGGAAAATGAACGGTAAACGCCCCTGCATGGACTACCCACAGTACAGAGCCGCCCGCCGCCTTGTACATGAGTGCTGCAACTACGATAACGGCAACTGTATCTTGCTGGATAACGGCGAGCCTTGCGTATGCGTCCAGAGTATCAGCTATTCGCTTATATGCCGCTGGTTCATTACCGCCGTTCTGCCGCTGGACGGGAAGCTGGAAGCCGCCCTTTTGCACCGGGCAGACAGGAAACGCTGTACCGAGTGCGGCGGGTATTTTCTCCCCAAGTCAAACCGGGGGAAATACTGCCCGGATTGCGCCGCAAGAGTGCGCCGCCGGAAAGAAGCCGACAGACAGAGGAAAAGATACCACCTTTCTACGCATTTAGGCTATGAAAGGAGCCCGTAAATCAAGGCTTTTTTGACCGCCCTCAACAGGTAGCCGATACATTTATCCTTTACCCCCCGAAAATGCCGTTTTAACTGCGTAACAGGAAGCCACAGACAGGAGGTGAGAACCATAACCGAATACATCACAGCCGACACCATATTGCCCCGTTTTCTGCCCTATCCCTATTTTCTGCTGAAAATGGACTTGTCGCATACTGCAAGGCTGCTCTATGGGCTGCTTCTTGACCGTTCCACCCTCTCACAGAAGAACGGCTGGCAGGACAGCGAGGGCAGGACGTACATTGTCTATCCCGTTTCGGAGATAACGGAAATGCTGGATAAAGGCAGCACCGCCATAAAAAGCGCACTGAACGAGCTGGACGCTGCCGGGCTTCTGGTGAGGGAACGCCGGGGCTTCTCCGCACCGAACCGCCTTTATATAAAAATACCGCAAATGCCAGTGGTACAGTTTTCCGACCATATGACAGCCATACAGCCGGAAAACCGACCCTCTGATAGCCGGAAAAGCGACCCTCATAAGGACGGAAAACCGACCTTTGCGTTGGACGGAAAACCGCCCCCTAACCAACTTACTATAAACCAACTAAAAGAGAACCAACGAAAAGGAGTGAGTGGGGAGCAGCCCGCACCTTTTGGCAGATATAAAAACCTTTTCCTCTCCGAATCCGAGTATGCGGAGCTGAAAGGGGAATACCCGGACAGGCTGGAACGGTTCATTGAGGAATTGAGCGAGTACATAGCCGCCTACGGGAAAGTGTACGCCAACCATGCCGCCGCTGTCCGTATGTGGGCAAAACGTGACAGGAAAGGCACAGGAAAGAAAGGAATCCCCGATTATTCCTACAAAGAGGGCGAGAGCCTTTGACCGCATAGACACAACGCCCCGTAAACAGGGCGTAAAAGACCATGAACAAGGAGGAAGATTTTATGAGTGATTATGATAACGCCATTTTCCGGCTTGCCACGGCACAGGGAGCAGAACCGGAGGACTACACCGGGGAGGACGGGCTTTTATATTGCGGGAGCTGCCGCCAGCCCAAAGAAGCCTATTTCCCGGAGGGCAAGACCTTTTTCGGACGTGACCGACACCCCAAAGAATGTGACTGCCAGAGAAAACGCCGGGAAACGCTGGAAGCCGCAGACAGGGAATACAAGCACCGGGAGGAAGTGGAACGGCTGAAACGAAAGGGATTTACAGACCCGGCTATGCGGGAATGGACGTTTGAAAACGACAATGGGAAATGCCCCCAAATGCACAAAGCCCATGCTTATGTAGAGTGTTGGGAGGAAATGAAAGCCGGAAATATCGGCTATCTGTTGTGGGGCATGGTAGGCACAGGCAAAAGCTATTTCGCCGGGTGTATCGCCAACGCCCTCATGGAGAAAGAAGTTTCCGTGTGCATGACAAACTTTGCCCTTATCCTCAATGACCTTGCCGCCAGCTACAAGGACAGGAACGAGTACATAGCCCGCCTTTGCAGCTTCCCTCTGCTTATCCTTGACGATTTCGGCATGGAGCGTGGCACGGAATACGGGCTTGAACAGGTTTACAACGTGGTTGACAGCCGATACCGCAGCAGAAAGCCGCTGATTGTCACAACAAATTTGACGCTGGAGGAATTGCAGAACCCGGAGGACACCGCCCATGCCCGGATATATGACCGCCTTACGGAAATGTGTACCCCCGTCCGCATTACCGGGGAGAATTTCAGAAAAGCCAGAGCAAGGGAAAAAATGGAACAGCTTAAAAAGCTGCTGAACAGAAAGGAGAGCCTATGACCGACACCCCCAACAGAAGCACCGCCACTACCGCCCGCCGCCCGGATTGCGTGACAGAGGTACGCCGGGGGAACACCGTCCTTGTGGTTTCCGGCTACTTCAAGCAAGGCACTACCGCCACCGCCGCCGACAAGATGATGAAAGTGCTGGAAGCCGAAAGCGCAGCCGGACACAAGCCGATTTACAGCGCATGACAACCCGCAGATAAAAACCGTCATTTTGACGGGCGGTAAAGAAGTAAAAAAGACTGTACAGACAGCCGCCCCATGTGGTATGATAAACCTACGGAATAGTGGGTCTGGCTGTCGGAAACGGAGGACATTATGCCAAGACAGACCACCCAAAAACTCATTACCGCCCTTTATCCGAGATTGTCGCACGAGGACACGCTCCAAGGCGAATCCAACTCCATAAGCAACCAAAAGCGGATTCTGGAAGCCTACGCAAAACAGAACGGCTTTTCCAACCTCAAATGGTACACGGACGACGGATTCTCAGGGGCAAATTTCCAAAGACCCGGCTTCCAGTCCATGCTTGCCGACATTGAAGCGGGGCTTGTGGGAACGGTTATCGTAAAAGATATGTCACGGTTAGGGCGGAACTACTTACAAGTGGGAATGTACACGGAAACATTATGGACAAGGACACAAAAGGCAGACCATGAAATGGGGCTGCTGACAACAAATAAAGGTTGAATATCCGGCACAGGGAAAGTGCGGGATATTCAGCCTTTTTGTTGTTTGTTGGGGTTTCCAAAGGGGCTTGCCCCTTGGCACACGACTTTGCTTGCAAAGTGTAGTGTGTTATACGCTCTGTCAGCGTTGCTGCGAAAATGGGATTGCCACCGGGAAAGGCAATAGCATTTGGAGCGGCAGGAAAACAGGGCTGTGATTGCGTGACGTGGAGCCGCAAGCGCAAGACTGGTCTTATCAGCAGACAGGGCGTATATGGAACTTCCGTTCCACGCCGGACTATGAGACAAAGTGTCCCAAACGGATAGCCACACTCACAAAAAAGAAGACGGATTTTTCTCTCAAAATTGAAATGGGCAGGAAAGCCATTTTAGGGCTTTCCCGCCTTGACTACCCATCAGCAAAGACAGGCGGGACTGTCAGCGGCGGCGCATTTATGCGCCGTTCATCTTGACCGTTGACTGGCTCGCCTGGCTTTGCTATTTCCCCGATGGATTAGGAAATTATTTGAGTGGCTTTTCACGTTCTTGAACATAATCATTTTCAAAGCTAATAGAAATTATTGTATTTTTTATTCCTGTCCCTGTAAAACATACAGCATATTCGTCATCCTTTTTTAGATTGTCCAGTGAAATGGAAAAAGTAGTTAATTCAACTGCTCCGTCCCATGTATTACTCCATAAAATCTCATTTGTTTTATTGTTCTTGATTTCTAAAATTCCTTTTTCTCCATCCATTTCCAATTCACATTTTGCTGTCACATTCTCTAAATCATTTGATACACAAAATAGCTTTTCATTGATAAATGGTTCTGTATCATCATAATTTTCATTTAATTGCATTTCGATTTTTACACCATCTGCGGTATTGGCATTGGCTATGGAACTTTTGCATGATGTTAAGGCCGCCATACTAATAAGTGCAATACATAAAACAAGAATTTTCTTCATAAATACCTCCGCATACTTTGGTTTTCTGCTCTTTTATTTTCTCCCCCGCTGTGGGGTTGGATTTTTCAGCAAGTCCGATTTCTCCGCAATCTTTTTCAGCCACTTCTTTT
Source organism: Lachnospiraceae bacterium (assembly GCA_910575555.1). Taxonomy (GTDB): domain Bacteria; phylum Bacillota; class Clostridia; order Lachnospirales; family Lachnospiraceae; genus Petralouisia. The sequence continues at coordinate 6,511 of CAJTFX010000053.1, forward strand.
CTTCTTCTGACAGCTTCTTCAAATTCAATTTGAGCTGTTTGCAGATAAAAGCCATAGATGCTTGCTCCATGTCATCGTCCTCGCTGGCGGCTTCGTCTGCGGCCTGCAACAATCCTTTCAGCGGGTTATCCTCCGGGACGCTGAAAAAATCGTCCTTGTGGGTTTCCCGCAGGTCAAATGCTATATTGTTTATGTCCTGCTGTATCACATAGCGGCAAAAGCTGTCATCGTCAATATGGGCGGCGATAAGCTGTCTTAACTGCGGGTCGGTCAAGCCGGAATTATGTTGCTTCATAATGGTTGCGCTCATAGCGTCCACAATGGCGTTTGCGCCCTGCACCTGCTTCCCGGCAATTCCATTCACATAAATTTCAAGGTCAGCCATCAGCCGGGGAAAATCCGGGTGCACCGCCAGTTCACACAAGAGGGAATTGTCTACCAACCCACTTTTCAATAGTTCAATCATATCATCACTCAAACACAGGTCTGCAAGATCGGCGTTTGGGTAATTTTTTGTTTCGGACAGCCCCAGCAGATAGTCGGCAGTCACGCGGTAAAATTTCGCCAGTTTGATAAGAGCATAGTGGCTGATATCCTTGAAGTCATCCGCTTCATAACTGCCCAGCGCAGACTTGGAGAGGTGCGTTTGCTCCGCAAGCTGTTCCAGTGTCAAGCCACGCTCCACACGCAGGTCTTTTAAGCGTTCTTGTGTGGATAGTTCCATGCTCTCCCTCCTTGTCCACTCTATAAAATAGGAAGTTGTTACATTGTGGGGTATGTTTATTATACATGTTTTGTTGTTTTTACTCTTGATTGTGTAATTTCTTCAAATAGTTGTTTTTCGTTTAGGTCTTTAAAAACTCTTTTTGGAATTAACGTATATATTCGTGGTGCTTGAATTAAATAATAAAAATCATGGCTTTCCCATAGTGCAGAGTAAATATCCCACTTCATTTCTGATTCAATGCTTTGTGTTTTAAATTTAATTGTTTCTTTTGAGAATACCAGCGTATATTCCTCATGATATTTTGCAGTTTGCTTGAATTTCAGTATAGGCATTAGAATATATAAATAGCTTCCCAATGCAGTTACAACAATTACCAATCCAAATATTAAAATACTAAATATGCTAAAAGAGGTGAACAGCATATAAACTACCGACAGCAGCAAAAATACAGTGACTAAAGCAATATCATATTTATGTATAATTTTACTAGAAATTAAATATTGCCTTTCTGCTCTTATATATTCACTTTGAGTATATTGAAATCTTAATTCTACTGTTTCCAAAAGTATACCTCCATTCGTTGTATAAATAATCTTTGTTACAACTTCGGATTTATACTTTTCTTTTCTTAAATTTTTCTACGGCATATTCATAAGCTTCTTGAATAAATGGTTTTAATTTTTCAAAGGTTTTATCTGACGGATTTAATACAGAAATCCAGCCCATCCAAGCATATACAGGATGTGGAATTATCTTATTTAATTCTGTGAAATCATAATTCATACTTACTATTTCTCCCGCACTTGGTCTTTTAGGTACATCACTAAATAATTCTATAAAAGTTTTTTTGCGAATTCCTAAATTAACTCTGTATACATTTTCTCTATCCAAATTTGAGCCGTTGTCATTATCTCCATCTTTTTCTTTTATTGTAAGTATATACACGCCTCTTTTTAAAACATGATTGGGATTATAAAATATTCCCTTTTCTCCCCAGCTATCTACCAAAACTGTATCTTTTAAATTTTTAAGACAATACTTTAATATTTCTTCTGGTTTCATATTTTTACCTTTCAAATTCTAATTCATCATGCTCTATACGAACTGGAATTTATAGCTATTCAAGCCGTTAGTATTACTGGAACAGCTATCCTTGCTCCCGTACTTGTATCTGCACCGAAGTTAAAACTTGGGGCTATATCATATGCGAATTTATAACCATATACCGCAGGATTGTATTTTCCTATCGCTGCATATGTGATTTCAATCGCCTTACAGAAGTCCTCTTCATTCTCGTATGGTTCACTTTGAAAATAAAGCATGATACATTCTGGAAGTTCCACTGTTTTATATGTTTCTGGAAGTTCTTTATCATAATCTAATGGCACTTCAACGCCTGCTGCTATCTTTGAAAAACCATTTTCGACTAATTTGTCTGGTAATTCAATCAAAGCAGCAGGTTCAAATTTTTCTGGAATACTATTTAGCAGACCTTCCCATTCACAGCCAACTTCTTCGCAATACGAAAAATAATCTTGTGCATGGTGTGACGGGAGATAAATCAACTTCCTTTTTTCACGTTCTTTAACAGTAATCATACAAAAACTTAAATCATTACCCATAAATAATTCCTCCTTATTTTTAAACAAAGCATAATAGTGACTAATCGGATATTGTATGAATAATGGAATAGCAATCTTTTTTTCACGATATACAGAGGGATTGATATGAAATTTTTTATAAAAGGAACGCGAAAATCCCTCGTGCGTTTTATAATGGCTGTTCAATGCGACTTCCAAAATTGTTTTTTTTGTATTCAATAATTCATTTGCGCTATCCGTTAAACAAACTGCACTAACATATTCTTGTAATGTTTTGTTCAGATACTTCTTGAAAATTCTGTCAACTTGTCGCCTTGAATACCCAATCTTAGAACAGATATCATTTATATTGAAATTAGCATCTTTATGATGTATGCGTATATAGTCCTGTATTTTCTGTACCGTTTCTATTTCTCTCATTCAATCATACCCACCTCTAATATACATAATTAACAACGTGCTTATCTTGATTTATTTAGACAAATTGTCATTTGTCGCTTTGCTGTTTCCATTCTACCACAATTCCGAGAGCGTGGAAATAGAAAGTTTTCCGGGCTGATTTCCGACATTATGGATATACGGGACGGGCGGTCATTTAGGTGTAGACTTATCTTAGTTCATCGATGAGCCGCACCTTGAAAACAGAATGACCGTTCGAAAGGCGTTTCCCGGCAGGGGAAGCAACGCAAGGAGCCAGTTTCGGGACAACTTGTCCCGAAGTCCGGGGAGCGTGCCAACGTCGGAAAACCTTTCGGAGAGAACGGCAGCGAAAAAGCAAATGGAGGAAACGCATGAGAGATAATCCATATAAACGACTGCCACCCATAGAGCGCAGACCGGACGGTTCCCTCTACTGCATGAACCCGGCGCAGAGGAAACAGGCAAACGCCCTTATCCGGCGGGAGTGCTGTAATTGTGAAAACGGGGCTTGTATCGCCCTTGGCGACTGGGACAGCCACACCTGCCCGCAGATGATTTCTTTCTCGGTCTGCTGCAAGTGGTTCCGTTGGGCGGTCTTACCACTTATGGGGACGCTGGAAGCGGCGATTTACCGGAATAAGGATCTGAAACGCTGTGAGGTCTGCGGCGGTGTGTTCGTCCCAAAATCCAACCGAGGGAAATACTGCCCGGACTGTGCCGCCAGAGTTCACAGGCGGCAGAAAACAGAAAGTGAACGGAAAAGGAGGTCGAGCGTGGACAGTTAGGGGCTGAAAAGTCCTTGATTTATAAAGCGTTCAGAGGGCAGAACCGGAAGAAGTGGTATAAAGTATCGCCCTCCCCTGAAAATGCCTTTCTAACCGTCCACAAAGCATACTATGACAAGCATGATTTATATTCATCAGCCAGGAAAGGCGTCCAGCTTCACCCGGCTCCCCAATTTTCTCTTTGAAGCGCCCACATTCCAGCCCTTATCCAACGAAGCAAAGCTGCTGTATGCCTTTATCCTGCGGCGGGCGGAGTTATCCCGGAAAAACGGGTGGGCGGACGAGTACGGTCGCATTTACCTGTATTATCCCATTTGCGAGGTGGTTGCCCTGCTCCATTGTGGGCGGCAAAAAGCAGTCAACACCTTGCGAGAGTTGCAGTATGCGGAGTTGATTGACATTAAGAAACAGGGCTGCGGAAAACCCAATCGCATTTATCCAAAATCTTATGAAGCGGTTTCAAACACCGACTTTAAGAAATCCGATTATGGTACGCGGTCGAATTGAAAACCGTACTCGACAAGTACGATAATCAATCCTCTTGAAGTACGGAAACTGGACGGTATATAGAAATACAAAGATTAAAACGATTGATTTATATCTATTTCATTCCTATCCTATCAGAGATAATTTTGGCGGGGAAACCCGCTGGAAAGGAAGGGAACGGGGAAAGGAGTTTCATGGCACAGCACGCAATTTTGCGGTTTGAAAAGCACAAGGGCAACCCGGCAAGACCGCTGGAAGCCCATCACGAACGGCAAAAGGAACAGTACGCCAGCAATCCCGACATTGACACCAGCCGGAGCAAGTACAACTTCCATATCATTAAGCCAGAGGGTAGATACTACCACTTTATCCAGAACCGCATTGAACAGGCAGGGTGTCGCACCCGCAAGGACAGCACCCGGTTTGTAGATACGCTGATTACCGCCAGCCCGGAGTTTTTTAAGAAGAAGTCCCCAAAGGAAATTCAAGCGTTTTTCCAGCGAGCGGCGGACTTCCTCATTGAAAGAGTGGGCAAAGAAAATATCGTGTCGGCGGTGGTTCACATGGACGAGAAAACGCCACACCTGCATTTGACCTTTGTTCCGCTGACACAGGACAACCGCCTGTGCGCCAAAGAGATTTTAGGCAACCGGGCGAATTTGACAAAATGGCAGGACGATTTTCACGCCTACATGGTGGAGAAATACACAGATTTGGAGCGTGGGGAAAGCGCCAGCAAGACGGGCAGGAAGCATATCCCCACCCGGCTGTTCAAACAGGCGGTTTCCCTCTCCAAACAGGCAAGAGCCATTGAAGTCACCCTTGACAGCATTAACCCACTGAACGCCGGAAAGAAGAAAGAGGAAGCCCTCGCTATGCTGAAAAAATGGTTCCCGCAGATGGACAACTTCTCCGGGCAACTGAAAAAGTACAAGGTCACAATCAATGGCCTTTTGGAAGAAAATCAGCAGTTGGAAGCCAGAGCCAAAGCCAGCGAAAGCGGCAAAATGCAAGACCGTATGGAACGGGCGAAGTTAGAAAGCGAACTGCACAATATCCAAAGACTGGTTGAGCGTATCCCGCCGGAGGTGCTGGCAGAACTGAAACGGCAGCAGCATTGCAGAAAGGAAAGGTGATTTTATAAGTAACAGTATCAGATACAAGAAAGAAACCGAAATCGTGACTTTTCAGGGAAAGGAAATCACGCTGGAAAATCTCTCCCCAATATTCACGCCGGAGCAGGAAGCGGAGAAACGCCGGGAGCTGGAACAGCAGCTTTATGAGGTGTTCCGCAAGTACGCCGACAAGCGGCAGAACGAGGAAGCCGGGGCGTAAGGTTTTCCGAAGCCATCGTTGATTTGCGGGGCTGCTGGCGGTATAATGAAACTGTCAGTAGCTCCGTTTCTTTTTTAGAAAAGGAGCGACAATATGGATAATCGAATAGACGCGATCTATGCAAGACAATCGGTGGACAAAAAGGACAGCATTTCCATTGAAAGCCAGATTGAGTTTTGCAAATATGAACTAAAAGGCAGTAACTGTAAAGAGTACAAAGACAAAGGGTATTCCGGGAAAAATACGGAGCGTCCAGAGTTCCAGCAGCTTATGAGGGACATCGAAAGCGGACTTGTGCGGAAAGTAGTGGTCTACAAACTGGACCGTATCAGCCGTTCCATTCTCGACTTTGCGAAGATGATGGACTACTTCCAAAAGTATGAAGTGGAGTTTGTGTCCTCTACGGAAAAGTTTGATACCTCCACCCCGATGGGGCGGGCTATGCTGAATATCTGTATCGTGTTCGCCCAGCTTGAAAGGGAAACCATACAGAAGCGGGTGCAGGACGCATGGCACTCCCGCTGTCAGCGGGGTTTCAAGATGGGAGGGAAAACACCCTACGGGTTTCGGACAGAGCCGTATGTGATGGACGGGGTGCGGACAAAGAAGCTGGTCATTGAGCCGGCAGAAGCGGCGTTTGTGCGGCAGATGTATGAAATGTACGCAGACCCGCAGGTGTCCCTGCATGACATTACAAAGAAACTGACAGCGGACGGTATGCGTACCTATCATGGCAGGCCGCTGTCGAGGGCAACTTTGAGCGTTATCCTACGCAACCCGATTTATGTCATGGCTGACCTCGACATATACGAGTTCTACAAAAGCCAGGGAACGGATATTTACAATAACGCCGCCGACTTTGCGGGGACAAACGGCTGTTATTACTATCAGGGCAAGGGGAACACCGAGGACAAACATAAACACCTGCAAGGGCAGACGCTGGTGCTTGCTCCCCACGAGGGCTTTATCCCCTCCGAACTGTGGCTAAAATGCAGAAAGAAGCTGCTTGCCAGCCATACCTACCAGCCCGCAAGGAAAGCCCGGAACACTTGGACAGCGGGAAAAATCAAGTGCGGAAAATGCGGTTATGCGCTCATGTCGGCACACTCCAACGGTATCCTCTATATGCGCTGTACCGTCCATGCGGACAGCGGGGCTTGTCCCGGCTGCGGGTGTGTGAAGTTGCACGAACTGGAAGCGGTTGTCTATGGGGCGATGGTAAAGAAGCTGAAAGATTTTAAGACGCTGACAGGACGGAAAAAGGCGGCGAAAATCTCCCCAAAGCTGACAGCGAAGCGGCTGGAACTGGCGCAGGTGGAGAGCGAGATTGAAAAGCTGCTTGACACGCTGACAGGCGCAAGCCCGGTTTTGCTCTCCTACGTAAACAGCAGGATTGAGGAACTGGACGCAAAGCGGCAGAGCATTTCCAATGAGATTGCAAAATTGTCTGCGGACGCTGTGCCAGCCGAAAAGATAGAAAGCATTTCCGGCTATCTGGACGATTGGGAAAATGTCAGCTTTGAGGACAAGCGGCAGGTAGTGGACGCACTGATAACCGTTATCCGGGCGACCAATGAGAAAGTAGAAATCGAGTGGAAAATCTGACGGGCTAACCTCCGGCGTACATTATCCTTTTGTGCTCTTGTCCAGAATAGTGAAATGATTTTCCCACAGAACGGCGTCCGTTTCATTGCCATCAATGACGGCGTTGACAGCGCACAGGGCGACAATGATTTTGCCCCCTTGCGTAACATTTTTAACGAATGGCTGGTGAGAGATACGAGCAAGAAAATCAGAGCCGTGAAGCGGTCAAAAGGCATGAGTGGGAAGCCCGTCACAAGCAAGCCCGTGTATGGCTACCTCATGGACGAGGACGAAAATTTCATCATTGACGAAGAAGCCGCCCCGATAGTAAGGCAGATTTACAGCTTATGCCTTGCCGGGAACGGTCCGACCAAGATAGCCCGTATGCTTGCCGAGCAGCAAATCCCCACGCCGGGAACGCTGGAATACCGCCGGACGGGAAGCACCCGCCGCTACCACCCCGGCTATGAGTGCAGATGGGCGACAAACACCGTGGCGCATATCCTTGAAAACCGGGAATACACGGGCTGCCTTGTGAACTTCAAGACCGAGAAAGTGTCCTATAAGGTGAAGCAGAGCAAAGAGAACCCCGTGGAAAAACAGGCAATCTTTGAGAACCACCACGAAGCAATCATTGACCGGGAAACATGGGAGCGTGTGCAGGAGCTACGCAAGCAGCGCAAACGCCCCAACCGCTATGATGAAGTGGGTTTGTTCTCCGGCATACTCTTTTGTGCCGATTGCGGCAGCGTCATGTACCAGCAGAGATACCAGACGGACAAACGGCGGCAGGACTGCTACATATGCGGCAGCTACAAGAAGCGCACGGCAGACTGTACGGCGCACTTTATCCGCACCGACCTGTTGACCGAGGGAGTGACCGAGAACTTACGGAAAGTCACCAGCTACGCCGCCAAGCATGAAGCCCGGTTTATGAAGCTGTTGACCGAGCAGACCGAGGACGGGAGCAAACGCCGGAACGCCGCAAGGAAGAAAGAGCTGGAAGCGGCAGAAAAACGGATTGCGGAACTCTCCGCTATCTTCAAGCGGCTGTATGAGGACAGCGTAACCGGGCGCATATCGGACGAGCGTTTCACGGAATTGTCGGCAGACTACGAAGCCGAACAAAAGGAACTGAAAGAGAAAGCCGCCGCCTTGCAGAGCGAGCTTTCTAAGACGCTGGAAGCCACGGCAAACGCTGAAAAGTTTATGAAAGTGGTACGCAAGTACACCAGCTTTGAGGAACTCACCCCTACCCTGTTACGGGAGTTTGTGGAGAAAATCGTAATCCACGAATCGGAAGCACTGGACGGGAAACGCCGGGGGAAGCTCCGCAGACAGGAAATCGAAATCTATTACTCTTTTGTCGGCAAGGTAGAATTGCCCGACTAAAGCCCGACCCGTCCGGCAGTCAGCCGGACAGGGAACGGCAAAATTTTTTACACTTCTTTTACTTCTTTATCTCACATGAGCAAAGAGCCAGGGAATCAAGCAGCTTATGAGTGGAGGGGGCATTATCATTGTGGCGCAGACGGTGATCCCACAGCTTTCCAGCCTGTTTTCATAAGATAAATGGGCGGCATCATAGACAAAATCACTGATTTCATAAAGGAGATGCTGCAAGGGTGGGTGCTTAACAACCTTGATACCATGTTTTCCGATGTCAATGATAAGGTCGGCACGATTGCGGGGGAGGTCAGCAAGACGCCAAGCACTTGGAACGCCGGAATATTTAGCATGATACGGACATTATCGGAAAACGTGGTAGTCCCCATAGCAGGCATGATAATCAGTTTTGTGCTGATCTATGAGCTGATAACAATGGTAATCGACAAAAACAATATGCATGACTTTGATACAAGCCTGTTCTTCCGTTTTTTATTTAAGGCTTGTATCGCTGTCATGCTGCTTTCCAAGACTTTTGATATAGTCATGGCGGTGTTTGACGTGGGAAGCCATGTGGTGACACAGGCGGCATCTTCCATATCCGGCTCTACAAGCCTTGACGTACAGGCTACCCTTACCACCATGTTCAATAACCAGATTGACACAATGGGGATAGGGGAGCTTATCGGTCTTGGTCTGGAAACTATGGTCATCAGCTTATGTATGAAAATCATGTCCGTCCTCATCACCGTCATTCTATACGGGCGCATGATTGAAATATACCTTTATGTGTCAGTTGCGCCAATCCCGGCAGCGACAGTTACCAACCGGGAATGGGGTACAATCGGGACAAATTATTTAAAAGGGCTTGTCGCACTTGCGTTTCAGGGGTTCTTTATCATGGTGTGCGTGGCGATCTATGCTGTGCTTGTGGCAAGCGTGGCAGTGGCAGGCAATCTGCACAGCGCATTATGGTCGGTTGCGGCATATACCGTAATCCTCTGTTTCAGCTTATTCAAGACAGGCTCATTATCAAAATCAATTTTCAATGCCCACTAAACACAGCGTATTTATGGAAGCTGGCGGTTTGGCGGGCATTTCCCACGAAAGGAGCAGACTATGGCAATATCCGTACCAGTGCCAAAAGACCTGAGTGGAATCAAGACAAAAGTAGCGTTGAACCTCACCAAAAGGCAGATTATCTGCTTTTCGGGGGCTGCCCTTGTGGGAGTGCCTTTATACTTCCTTACCAAAGGGGTATTGGGGACACAGGGGGCGGCGCTTATCATGGTGGGCGCAATGCTGCCATTCTTCTTTTTGGCAATGTATGAAAAAGACGGTTTCCCGGCAGAGAAGATTTTATACTTCATGCTCCGGCAGAAGGTACTCACGCCGGGAATCAGACCGTATAAATCGGAAAACCTCTACAAGCAGTTAGAGGAACGGGAAAGAATCAGGAAGGAGGTATGTTTCCTTGAAGAAAAGGCTTTTAAAAAATCCTCAGCAAAAGGCGGGGGCGGCAAAGCCAAAACCGCAGGAAAATAAGCGGATACCGGAGAAAGCGGGGCTGACTTTTTCGGAAAAGAAACGCCTTGCGGAGCTTCGGCGTGTCCTTGCCGGGAACAGTAAGGAGCAGGCGAAGCCGGATACCGCACAGAAAACCATTACATTCAAAAAAATGTACCGGGACGGCATCTGTCAGGTGGCGGACAATTATTATACGAAAATGGTGGAGTTTTACGACATCAACTATGATTTGCTGGAAGTGGAGGATCAGGCGGATATTCTGGAAGAATACAGCAAGCTGATTAACTACTTCGATCCGTCCATAAAGTTCCAGTTGTTTTTATTCAACAGGCAGGTCAGCGAACAGGCTCTTGCGGAGCAGTTTGACATTCCTCTGCAGGAGGATGATTTTGACGATATTCGTGACGAGTACACGCATATGCTAAAGCACCAGTCGGCAAAAGGCAACAACGGAATCATCAAGTCCAAGTATCTGATTTTCGGCGTGGAAAGCGCCGGGTACAGGGAAGCAAAGAGCAAGTTAAGCAATATTGAAAAAGACGTGGTACGCAATTTAAACAGTATCGGCACAAACGCCAGAGGTCTTGACGGGAAGGAAAGGCTGCGTATCCTGCATGAGTATTTCAATCAGGGTACAATGGAGCCTTTCCGTTTTTCATTTAAGGAGCTGTCAGAATCCGGGAAGTCGGTCAAGGACTATATCGCCCCGCCGGGGTTTGACTTCCGCTATCCGAGCCGCTTTAAGTCCGGCAGCATCTATGGGAGCGTGTCTTACCTTGATATGATTGCGCCGAAGTTTACGGACGAGATGGTTAAAAAGCTGCTGGATATTGACGATAACCTCACACTTACCATGCATATGCAGACCATTGATCCGGTGGAAGCAATCAAGATGATAAAACGTGCGCTCACTGACATTCAGAAAATGAAAATAGAGGAACAGAAGAAGGCAGTCAGAAGCGGTTACGATATGGATATTCTGCCTACGGACATCGTGACTTATGAGAAGGACACGTTAGAGCTTCTGGACGATTTGAACACAAGCAACCAGAAACTTATCAAGATGACCTTCCTTATTGCCTGTTACGGGAGGACGAAGCGGGAACTGGAGAACCTGACGCAGAGGGTGTCCGGCATTATCCAGCAGGCAAACTGTAACCTCCGGTGCTTGCAGTATTTACAGGAACAGGGGTTAATGGCGAGTGCGCCGATTGGCTGTAATGAGGTGGGGATTGAAAGGAACCTCACCACAAAAAGCGCCGCTGTGCTTGTGCCATTCTGCACACAGGAGCTTTTCATGCCCGCACCCGCCATTTATTACGGTCTGAACGCACTTTCCAACAATATGATTATGGCAGACCGGAAAAGGCTGCGGACACCGAATGGCGTGATTTTAGGCACACCCGGCAGTGGTAAGTCATTCAGCGCAAAACGTGAGATTTTATCCTGTTTCCTTATCACAAAGGACGATATTATTGTCTGCGATCCGGAGGGCGAGTATTTTCCATTGGTGCAGGCGCTTCATGGGCAGGTGGTAAGGCTTGCCACCAATTCAAAAGATTATCTGAACCCGATGGACATTCAGCTTTCCCATAAAGGGGATAAGGAGGCGCTGAAATTAAAGAGCGATTTCCTGATTACCCTGTGTGACCTGATAGCCGGAGGGAAAGACGGTCTGGAAAATGACGAGAAGGGTATCATTGACACCTGTATCAAGCATATCTATGACGGGTATTTCAAACACCCGAAGCCGGAGAATATGCCCATACTGGAAGATTTGTATAATGCGCTGTTAAAGTATGAGCCGAGGGACGTTGCGCCGGAAATGCAGAGGGAAGCGAAGCAGAAGGCGGTACGGATTGCCAACAGCCTTGTCTTGTATGTGCATGGTTCGCAGAATTATTTCAACCACCGTACTAACGTGGATTCCCATAACCGGATTATGTGCTTTGACATTCGTGACTTGGGAAACCAGTTAAAAGAGATTGGAATGTTAATCGTGCAGGATGCGGTCTGGAACAGGGTGTCGCAGAACCGGGAACGGAAAGTTGCCACAAGGTACTACTGTGATGAGTTCCATTGTGTAGCGACACGTTGTCGCATATAAACTCTGCGTGGGAAAAATCCTGCAAAGAGGTAAAAGTGACGGAAAGGTATAGCCTTTCTAACTGATACTCCGAGGAGTGG
>CAJTFX010000054.1 GCA_910575555.1 Lachnospiraceae bacterium
CCCTACTTCCTTTTTATCCGTAATGTCTATGGAAACCTCCGCCTTTGTCCTGCCGGAACGCTCCCACTCCTTATGCAGCAGCTTTAGCAGATGCTCCATGTTTTTAGCCGTCTCTTTTCCTGTTGCCTTGTCCATATAAATTCCCCCTTTTTAGCGTAACTGCCCTGATATTTTTTTCTGTTCTTCCCTCGGTCCGTACATCCCGTCATACATTCCCCTGTCAAGCATCTTTGCAAATACTTCCGGCTCATGTGTCCCAAAAGTGTTTTCCAGACAGTCCCTTGCGGCGTTCCTTACCCTGCCCGGCAGCCCCTCCTTCATCTCCACGTTTTTCTGCAACCAGAAGTCCCCCCGTACCTTCTCCCTCAGATCATATACACTTTCCATCCTGCCCGGCTCGCCGTACTCCTGTTTCAGAATGTCAAAATCAATCTTTGTGATGTCATTCCCAAGATAAACGCCGTGATCCCATTCTATGCCCGTTACCATGCTGTCACTGTCCGGGCGTTCATCTTTCGGATACCGCCCGTAAAACTGCACCCCTCTCCCCACTATGATCTGGCTGTCTTTCTGCGCCATTAACAGCAGGTTTTGGGGACTCAGCGCCGCAAGCACACGGTAATCGTTCCCGTTCATGTTGCGCAGCACTTCCCCAACGTGGAAAGAATGTTCCAGACGCTCATAGTGCAGGTACGGAAACAGCGGCTGTCCGTCCGGCTTCATGTTATACATCCTCAGGACGGCAAGGCAGTCTCTGGAACAGCGCCCCTCATCAAAAGACCATTCGCCATCATTAAAATTTCCGGCAAGGAATCCCCTTAACTGCGCCTCTCCTGTACAGAATGATGCATGTATGCTCTTGTTTGCCGCAATATATAGTTCGCTCCAGTCTGTCTCCCCCTTTTTCGTCCCGTACAGTTCATCTATGCTTCCGGCAATATTCTCCACCACATAGCCATCGCCCCACAGCCCTAATATCTCTCCCATATAATCCGTCAGTTCCAGTAAAAAATTGGTTTCCGTCCCTTTGTGGTTTTCCACCACCATAACCATATCCTCTAACTTCATGCTTTCCTCCTTTTTGCCCTGCTTTTTGGACATATAGGTACGGCCCAGACCGCCCTCTCTTGACACTTCGTGTCAATTCACCTTGTACCCACAGGGTGTTCCTCCTTTTCTCCGCATAAAAGGCAGCGCTCACCGGCGCTGCCCTGTCTCCATGCCGAACTGGAACAGGGAAAGCTGCCCGTCTCCCTGCACCTGCCCCGGCACTTTTTTCTTTTCCTCTATCAGTTCCATCATCCGTGTGGCGCACTGGGCAAAGGACTCCAGATACTCCTCTGGCCTGCCCGCATGACGGCGCATTGTAATGAGGTCCCCATCCTTGATTGCCCTTGCAAGCCCCGAAGCATAACCAAGCACGTTAGAAAGGCTGATCTGCTTTGCCTCCTTTTCTATCAGCATGTCCTTGTTGGAAAGGAGGTAGTGGAAATTGGGATCGGAGATATAATATTCCAGCGCCTGCGCCGCACCGTCCTTTATCTCCCCCGCCCTTGCCATATAACTGTCGTCTACCTCCGGCGGCAGCTCCTGGTAGAAAACCTCCGGGTATTTTTCATAATCCGCACCGTACTCGTCCACCATCCTGCTTTTATAGTACATGATGTGGTTCCGCACAAGGTTCATGTTCGTGCCGTCCGCATAGAACGGATCACTGCCGCCATGCTCCATAAGGGACTCCCACCGCTGAAAGGAATCCGCCATCTCTTCTGCAAGGTTCTCTTTTTCTTTCTTTTTTCCCATACACACCGCCTATCTCGGTCTGCCTATGAACACAATGGAAGAACGCCCCCGCTTCTGCCTATATACTACTCCAAGACGTTCATTAGCTGCCTCCACCACTTTTCCGCCGCCTGCATAAATTGCCACATGCGTGATATTCATAAAGCGCCCGTTCTTGCCAGAACTGTAAAATATTAAATCTCCCGGCTGCATCTCGTCATAATTCACAAGCAGGTTATTGTCATAGCAGTATTTTCCCTCGCTTGCCGCCGTATTGGAACCCTCATACATAATGCTTACCCCTGCACTCTGCCACGCGTAATAGGCAAGGGAACTGCAATCGTAATAATCCCCGCTGTCACGGTATGTCTGGCTGTACGGATAGCCTACCTTTGACAGCGCAAATGCCACGACTTTCTTTCCGTTTTCATCAGAAATTGCATCCACGACTGCCTGGTACTGTTCCGGCGAAATCACTCCACCTGGATCGCCGCCCCCTCCAGCATAGCCAATCATTGCAAGATATTCCGGCTTCATCAGTTCGGCAAGCATTTCCTGTTCTTTTGCATTGAACCCATAGACAGAAACCATGTCATAGCACGATTTCAGTTCCACATTTACTTCCTTGACCGTCCTGGTTGTCGTGTTCCCCTCATCGTTGGTTTCCGTGTCGGTCCTGCTGGAAATGGTGTAGCTGCACATATCGTCAAAGACGGCTTTTAAATTCTGCTTTGCCTTATCCGTCATGTCCGTTGCCGTGTCGCCGTCCCCATGCTTTACCATGTAGACCATGAGAATGTCGCAGAAATTGTCCGGTGTGCCTGCCCCTTCATAATTTACATAGATTTTCTCGCTTGTGTCATATCCAGCATGGTCCGCAAGTTCCGCATTGACCTCATCATTAAATTCCGACACATACGCCGACAGGACTTCCTGTGTCGTCTCCCCCGAAGATATGGACGGGAAGAAGATTGCCAGCGGTGAATTGTAGATAACCGCTATGATGACAATGACCGGGAGCGCAATGAGCGCCACGACCGCAAACAGCGCAAGCAGAAACAGCCCCACATACCGCACGATATACTTTGCCATCATGGAAAAGCGCATTAGCACAATATCTTTTAAGGCTTTCCCGATGCTGTCCTGATTTTCCTCCTGCCGCAGCTTTGCCACAAACAGCTTTATCATGCGGTTTCTTGTGGAATTTTTCACATCACGCTTATCCATTGCAATCCCGGCTGCTTCGCCCGCTGCAATTCCGGCAAATACGCCGCCTGCCCCCGTTCCCGCCGTGGCTGCTGCCGTCTTTGTCGCAGCCTTTGATGCTTCTTTTGCCGTCTTCTTACCTGTCTCTTTTACCGTTTCCTTTGCCGCTTTCTGTGCGGTTTTCCTTGCTGTCTTAACCACACTTTCCTTAACCGCCTTTTCCTTAATACGGCTTTTTGACTGTTTTTTCCTGAGTTTATCCTGTTTTGATTTTGCCGCTTTTGAACGGTAGATGTTCCTTCCTGCATCGACGGCATTTGTGGCAGGCTTCGCCAGCGTGTAAGCCGCCATATATGCCTCATGCACTTCATTCCCGCCGTCCATTTCATCTAATGCGGTCTTAGCCGCCACGGAAACAACGGCAGCAGATACCGGGAGCTTCTTTTTGATCGCCGCCTCCTTTTCCGCTTTCGTTTTACGGCACTGGGCGTACATGCGGTTTTCTTTGTTCACGGACTGCCGGACTTCCTGCTCCTTCCCCTGCCTGCCCTGCGTGGTTCTGTCCGCAGTTCTGTCCTGTGCGTTTCCGCCGCTTCTGCCTTGTGTGGTTCCGCTCCCTTTTCTGTCCTGTGCGGTTCTGCCGCCGTTTCTGCCCCTGTACTCCATGCCATCAGCCGCCGTTTTGGTCTGCACCGTTTTCCTTTTATCCGTAACATGGACGGAACTCTTTTTTAACTTTATCTTCCCGTCTGCCACGCTTTTCTCCGCCACGGTTCCGGCAATCTTTGACCCATGCTGTACGATAAGGACATTCCTGCCCTTGATTTTTGTTTCCAGCGCTCCCTTTACTTTCAGCTTTGGCTTGTCCTTTGTGTGAATCACCATAGGCTTGTCATCTACTTTTTTAATGTTCAATCTGCACACCCCCAATCCGTTCTGCCGCAAGTGTGCAGTATTCAGGGTTCAGCTCAATGCCGATATAACGCCGTCTGTTTTCGGCTGCAACAAGCCCTGTCGTGCCGCTCCCAAAAAAGGGATCAATCACAATCCCATTCTCCGGGCATCCCGCAAGGATACATTTTAACGCCAGTTTTGGGGGAAACGCTGCAAAATGCGCTCCCCTGTAGGCGACCGTATTTATCAGCCACACATCCCTGCTATTCCTGTACGGGGAAATATCCTCTTTTTTTATCTCCCCCGCTTTTCTCGGTCTGTTGATTCCCTGTACCTTTCCATTCCCCTGTCCCGGAACCGTAGCCGAATACTTGCTGCTACCGCTGCGCCCTCCCATATATCTTGCTGCCGTGGACGGTGCAATCGGCTCTGCAATCGCAGAAGCATCATAGTAGTACCTGCTGGATTTTGAAAACAGAAAAACATGTTCATAGCTTCTTGTAGGTCTGTCCTTTACATTCTCCGGCATTGCATTTCCCTTCTGCCAGATAATGTCGCTGCGCAGATACCACCCCAAATCCCGCAGGGCAAATGCCAGCAGCCACGGAATCCCTATCATGTCCTTGTTCTTGCATCCCTTGACATTCTGTGTAAGGGAAATTTTCTGCCCATTTCTCCCTTTTGGGTTTTTCGGATCAAGGCACGCTCCCTTGCTCCCTGTGCCGCAGTACGAGTCTGAAATATTCAGCCAGAAAGTCCCGCTGTCTGAAAGCACCCTGTAAAGCTGCACAAAAACCTCTGCCAGCCTTTCCACATACTGTTCCGGCGTTGCCTCCCTGCCAATCTGCCCTTCCACCCCGTAATCACGAAGCCCGTAATAGGGCGGCGATGTAACGCAGCAGTCAACGCTTTTAGCCGGCATGTCTTTTAACGCTGCAAGGCAGTCCCTGTTTATAATGACATTACTCCTGACAGACGCACCAGTATCCATGTTTATCACCTTCTCTCCGAAAAAGCACAGGACGTCCGAACCTGCTCAGCTTGGGTGTCCTGTCTGCTTCTTTTTTTATTTCTACCCTGCATATTCTGCAGCAATTTCTTATCCATATCCACTGCCTCGTCTTCTTGTCAACCGATTCACTGTTTTATCAGGTATTCAAATTCCAGTTGCTTTTCACAAATCCCACAACAGATATAACCACTTTGGAATGGCACAGCCCGCAGCAACGTCTTACTTTCTGACATATAATTTACCCTCGGACTGAGCCAGAGCATTTCCACCCTATGCTCTTTAAACATCTGAAAGCGTTCACGGCTGTCAAATATCCCTTGAAAATTTATCAGCATGGCGAATGGCTTGCCGATTTCATACAGTCGTTCCAATACTTTATTTTTTAAACTGTATGGTGGATTGCTCACGATATAGTCACATTTCGGCACACTGATATGAAAGAAATCCTGCCCTGTCTGGATATGCCCATAAACCACTTGAAACCCATGCAGAGTGAACACTTTTACAAACTCACTGTCCTTGGTGTCAAACGGACACCATACTCTGGAACCCGCTTTCAGACGTTTCAAAATTGGGTAAACCGCATATGCAGGTGTGAAATATTCATCATTTTTTTTAAATTTGTATTGTATTTGCGCCATATCATTCCCTCATCTGTCTTATCATCAAAAAGACCTATTTTTACAAATGCCTTTGCAATAACTTAATCTGACAACAGAAAAGCAGGCAGATCAGCATGACAGTTCTATTTTCTTATTTATGACTTTTTCCACCTGTGGTAATTATCCCATTGTGTCAGATTTTTTTATGGTTTTCCATTGTGGCTGTCATACTTTTTTATACTAATCACTTCCTTTTCTGTTAAATAAATTTCATCGTAATCTAGTTTTTACCTTTTTACATAATGGAAAGGCATCTCTACTTATATCAGCAGACACGCCTTTCCATACAAAGTCTTTTCTTCCACAATTTTACATGTTCCAGTATGAAACCTATTTTTAAGTTCACACCGTTTCTACGAAACTTATTTATCAGTCAGTATCCTTTTTCTTCTCCATTGTGATTTTTTCATGGATATTTGTATTGTATAAATTATAGAGGTCTGTCCCCTTCTCAATGGTGTTGTCAAAAGGGATTACCACGTTTCCGCACTTCATAAGCCCCATGCCGCTTGACGTGTTGGTTACAAAGCGCAACTGTGCCTCCGACACGCCGATGACCTCTGCCATGCGTGAACTATCCGTGTTCGCCTGCTTCAAGAGTGCCACAAACTCCGAGTTGGCAAGCATGGTTGTCGCCGTGTAGTTTTGCAGCAGATCCACGATGTTCTGCGTGATCCCGGTACACAAGCCGCCCTGTTTACGCACCTTCTTCCAAAGCTGCTGTAAATACTTTGCGGAATACTCCGAATTTAACAGGACGTGGAACTCGTCAATGTAGAGCCATGTTGCAATGCCCCTCTTGCCGTTGGCAATAATGCGGTTCTGTATGCTTTCCATCATTACAAGCATAGTGATAGGCGAAAGTTCCGTACCGAGGTCACGGATTCCGTACACCGTAAAGCGGTTATCCACATCAACATTCGTCTGGTGGTTGAAGATATTCAGCGAACCGTTGACAAACAGTTCCAGTGACAAGGCTATATCCCTTGCCTCGTCCTCCGGCTGGTTCATCAGTATCTCATAGAAATCGGACATGATCGGCACATATTTTTCCCTGTTCCTTGCAATCTCAATGTAGAGCTTACGCACACAGCGGTCAATAATGGACTTCTGCCTTGAATTAAGGCTTTCCCCCATGCACTGTTCACACAGTCCAAGCATAAATTCCCCTTTTTCCCTTATCATGCCCTTGCTGTCGTTCAAATCAAGACTCCATACGTCCATGTCAAGCGGATTGACATAGTTATCCGTATAGGTTGACATATTTACCACCGTACCGCCGTAAGTTTCCGCAATGTCAAAGTATTCATTCATCGGATCAATGACGATAATCTCATCATTGCCGGAGAGGAACACGTTGCCCATTTCCATTTTGCAGAAAAACGACTTGCCCGAACCGGGAACGCCGAACACAAAACCGTTGCCGTTAATCAGCTTTTTGCGGTTGCCGATATTGATGTTCTTTGATACCTGATTGATACCGTAATAACAGCCCTGTTTGTCGTTCAATTCCTGCACATTAAAGGGCATAAGCACCGCAAGGCTCTGTGTCAGCATGGTACGCATGGTTTCCACCTGCCTAACCCCAATCGGCAGTGCTGTATTGAGTGACTCCCTCTGCTTCAGGTAGTGTTCCTCTATCGTGACGGAGTTGCGCTTGCCTATGGTTTCCACCGTCTCCGTCATGCTGTCAAGCTTCTCCTTCGTGTCCGCCATAAGGATAACCGTCACGGACACATAATAAAGGCACTGGTCATTTTCCCTTACGTCGTCCATGATTTCCTCAATCTCTTTCTTCTCAATCCGCTTGTTGTATGAGATTTCCGATGAAAAATCGTTGTTTTTGTTCCTCACACGCTGCTGCTTGATGATGTCCGATTCAATGCCGAGGTACTTCTTCTGCAAAATCTTTGTTGTCATGTCCTTTGGGATAGGGACAACATCAATGCTTGTAATGGAATGTACCGGAAGGCTTGTGATCTCATTCAGGAAACGGTCTGAAAGGCTGGACGGGTATTTCTTGATGAACAATGCACGGCAGAATTTCTTTTCATCTTTGAAATAATCCGGGTAAAACTGCATCATGCCGTTGCACAGGTCATTGCGAAAGTCCGCACCGACTTTTCTCGCCTCCTTTATGTCAAAGTCAAAGCTGTTCTCGTCCCCCAAATGGTAATAGTCATACAGCACTTTGATCCTCTCATTGCCGGACAGCGGGATGATCTCTGCGCCAAGCTCCCCAAATGCCTTATGCACTGATGCCTCAATGGTTGCAAATTGCGCCTTTGCCTCTTCAAAATTCTTGCGTTCAATGGTAATGGTAAGGTAGCGCTCCTGTTCAATTCCCTGCCTGCCCTCATGGATTTTCTGCTCCATAATGTCGTTGTAAATCTTCCGGAAACCGTTATAACCGTCGTCCTGCTTCTGTAAAAACACATAGTCCCTGACCTGCTCCATGTCCTTGTTCTTATTGTTGATTGTTATTTTGAAATTCACGTCCAGCGAATTTAAAAACTTGCAGTAACGCTCAAAAATGTCAATCTGCTCTGTTTCATTGGTAGTGGTGTAATTGATATCCTGAAAACGGTAGCACTTTGAAAAGCGGTTCCTTGCCACTTCAAATATGCCGTTCTCTGCCACCTTCATAATCTCAATCGTCTGTTGTATGGATTTTGGAGTCTTGTAAAGCGGTTCGCCTGCTTTTTTCAGCTCCTTGAATCCGTCTGCAAATAATCCCAAATCTGACCTCCCTTTCTATGCTGCTTTCAGCATTGCCATACGGCATTGCAGCCGGAAAATTCCGGCTGCACGATACCGGAACCTTCCGACCTGTAAAGGTCAGTCATTCCATTTATAGTTACTCCCGCTTACTCCTAGCGTCTTACCCTGTAAACGATCACACCGACTGCGGCTGAAATGACTGCCAGAACTGCCAAAATTTTCATAACTCTCTTTTTCATGCGTCTGCCTCCTTCTCTTTTTATGAGTTCCTTAATGCCTTGCCCTGTAAATAGCTGTACCAATAACGGCTGCCACTACAACTGCAATGATCCCTGCTGCTGTTTTTACTGTTCTCTTTTTCATTCTCATTTCCTGCTTCTCTTCTTTTTTTTGCTGGTTTTCTTTTTTCCGCTGCCTTTCTTCCTACCCTTCTTCTTATCCGCCTTTTTCCCCGCTTCCTCTTCCATGTGGATCTCACGGATTGTTTCCTCCCCTTCGGTAGACACATAGGCAAGCGGGCGGTTTGCAAAGAGCATACGCATCTTCCTTCCCATATACTCGTAAAACCCCATCCCGTTAAATGAATAGAACCCTCCGAGCGCTATCGGGGCGGCTACTGGGATTGCCACATACACACTGGGAGTAAGACCGATATAGCGGTACAGCAGAAGCACAATGCCCCCGCCTGCCGCAACCGATGCCACGGAGAAGATAAGCTGCTTTGCTGTCAATCCCATGACAACCGATTCCTTGTAGCGGTCAATATCCTTGTTGATTTCAATTACCATCTTTACACCTCCTGAATCAGTTCCCTATCTGCTTTTTTCCTTTTTCCCCTGTTTCTTTTCCAATCCATTTGCCCGCTCATATTCCGCCATTCCATCCGGGCAGAGACTGCGCATTCTCTCCGCATCAAACAGATAAAGTGGATAACTGTAATGCCCACTCCTCTGTTCCAGCCCGGTAAACTCTGCAATCTTGTTTTCCACAAGAAACTTCTCAAGTTCCGGCATATTGTTAGTATCCACAAAAGCACAGTAAGGAGGAACGGATTCAAGCAGGTTTACCGTCATGTCCCCATAATATTCCGGCACTCCATACGGCATGGCTGTCAATCCCACATAAAGGCTGTTGGTATCCACATAGGCATTGACTTCCAATGTTACATTCTGCGTAGTCCCAAAACGGGTTTTCAGTTCCAGCGTTCCCTCCACCTTCCCTTCCTGCCCTTTTTCCTCCGCCTGCACTGTTTCCGGTTTCACCGGCGTATATTCCGAGCCGTTCCGCTCCATGATCTCTGCAAACTGGCAGATGTGGTACAGGTTATTGCCGACTTCCATATGGTATTCGTCAATAAAACGGCAGACACGCTCCTGTTCTTCCCCGTCTGGATACCTGATTTTGATCTTCTCCCCATCTTCAATGCGGAACAGTTCGTCATACCTGCTGTTGATGAACCGGATGCCTTTTTCTGCCTTACTGATATGGTGATCCAGCCATTCTTTCACATAACAGTGGATTTCTACACTGCCGCTTTCTTTTTTAGGATTGCAGCGTACAAGGTATGCGAATTTTTCCGTTTCCACACGGAAACCGTACTCCGCCCCCGGAAATCCATTTTGGGGATGCCGCAGCGTAAATTCCCGCATGGCATCCAGATTTTTTAAAACACTGTTTTCACCGAAACAGAGTGCTTCCTGCAACTCTGCCTCAAATTCCTCTGTTTTTAGATGGTTGTTTATCTCATGGAAATCGGAATGGAACCTGTTGTCTGCCCCATATCCGCCCTGCAGAATTCCTATGCTCCCTGTCTGCCCGCTGATCTGCATACTCTGCCTGTAAGCGTATTTCTGTTCCGCCTTAGTTAATGGTCTTATTTCCATACAGCCCTCCTATAATCCTAATGCCTTGCTGGTAAGCGCCTGCGCCCCTTTCACACTCCCCACGGTAAGGGCAATCGTAAAGGTCATCTCACACAGGTAAATGAGCGTCTTTGCCCAGTCCGAGTAACTGCCCGTAAACGCCGGAAGCCCCGCACTGATGAACGCATTGCACAGCATGATTGCCAGCGCCATTGTGACCGCCTCAAACACCACGGATAAGAAATATTTGGCGTAAGTGCTTGCCGTGTTCGCCACGTTCCGGTTGCCTGCCAGCGTGGAAAAGGCAATGGAGCCGATTGGCACGATGACCATGATCTTCAAAAAACGGAAATATACCGTGTATATCATAAAAAAGCCGCAGATAATGACAATGACGCTTAAAAGCGCCGCCAGTATCAGCATGATAAGCCCCTCGCCAAAGCCCAAATCCTTTATGACCTGCGCCTGTGCGCTGTCAATGGCAAGCGTCGTGTAGCCGCCCGCCGACAGTGCGTTCACAAGATTCCCGATTGTATTGAAGAACGCTTTCATTATGGTTACGTTGTTTGCCACGAGCCATTCCGATAAGCCAAGCCGTATCAGCATACGCAGGATCACTTCAAACCGCATTTCCTCCCGCACGTCCACGCTCTCCGCACAGAACCCTATGACGAAGAACAGCACCACAAGGGAGGAACCCACCGCCACAAAAATCGGCTGCACGCTTTCCACCAGCCCCCACGGTCCACCGCCTTTAAAGTTTACTGGGGACTGCCCCAGCAGGGCGAATACAAGGCTTACCTGGTTGTTCCAGAAACCAAACACCATTTCCAGAAGGTCCAGTATCTTTTCGCCTAACTTGAAAATATCCACTTAATCCTCACCTCTTTCCTTTCCGGGAAAGAGCAGTCTCCCACCCTCCCCGCCGCTGCTTTTTCTTAGAAACCGAGAAAAGAAAGGACAGTAGAAATGCCCGCCATCATAGCCCCTGCTACGATCCCCTTTAATGCCGAGTTCATGGTAGAAGAATCCTGCTGCTGGTATGCCTGTGCAAACTCCATGACGTTCTTTGCAAGGATAATGACGCCCACCGCACCGATGACCGCAATCACGAGTGTCTTTAAGTTGTTAAGCGGCTTTGTGATTGCATCCGCCGCAAACGCTGTCATAGGCAGTCCGCCCACTGCAAGGTATGCCGCACCGCAAAACGCTGTCACAGCCTTCTTTGCCTTTGATAATCTTCCCTTTCCTGCCTTTGTCTCTGCCGCCATTGTCTCTGAAATAAACTCTGTTCTACGCATAAAAATAATCTCCTTTTCCATCTTGGTTTTTAAATTGTTACTGACTGCTCTATCAAGACGGGGCTTTCCCCCATATGCATTAACTTAACTGAAACCAGCTTATATAGTGGGTTTGGCAGAAATCTGCTTAACGCAGCCATCTTTTTTATCCATTGATTTGCATTGTTTTTGCACAATTCTTAGCAAATGGAAAAGCTGAAAACCCTTAATTTATCGGCATTCCAGAAAAGTTAGTGCAAATGGGGCTTTCCCCCGGAATACTGTTAGGTCGGGCTTTCCCCGATGCGTTGCTGCCATAACCACCCCCTTTAAATAATGGGCTGCCCCTAATCTGCCGAATGCCGGACTGTCTGGAATGTCCTTCTGATCTCCCGCATTTTTATGACGTCCGTTTCCGGGTAAAATACCGCCAGTATGGTCTTTGTGGGCATACCGAGCGCAATCATCTTATGCAACTCGTCTTTCTGCTCTTTGGAATACTTCCACTGCGCCATACGGTTCATAATGGTATCCTCGCCCTCAATCCTGCGCCCTGCCGTCTCCGGTTCCGGCACAGGCTCTTTTGCCGCCTGCTTCGGTTTCGTTCCGGCTGTCTCCGGTTCCAGCATGTCCTCCTGCGCATACATGAGTTCATTTTCCTGTTCCCTGTTAAGCCGCTCTTTCTGCTCCTGTTCCTCCATGCTGATGAAGCGTTTCTTCATGCCCGCATCCGTAAGAAGTTCAAAATCCTTATAATCAATCTTGTCGATATAGACATTTTCGCCCTTCTTTTTCAGCTCCTCATAATAGGAGAGAGCCTTTGGCGTCAGCAGTTGGAATGGCAGCGCCTGTCCGCCCCCTCCGCTGTTTGGGACATGGACATACGGCTTCCCTTTCCCGTCGGCGGTCTGGTCAAATGCCGGGTGTCCGAATGGGATAAACTTGCTGTCCATAATCGGATCAAAGCCACGGATAAAGAGAATGCACTTCTTGTTGTCCAGCTTCCGCACTTCGTCCGGCGTGAAAAGCTCCCTGCCAAGCACGTCGTAATTGCGTGAGGAACTCCCCTGCCTGCCCTTTGTCTCGCCGCTTGATTTCTTGTCAATCGTGCCTTTTCCGAGCAGTTCCGAGACATATTTGTGCGTACTCTGCTCATTGCCGCCGAGATAGATGAACGTGTCGCAGTTGCCCGGAATGGTTTCCCATGTGTCCTTGAAAAGCGCCTTTAACTGGGCGAAATTCTGGATAATGATGATACTGGAAATCTCCCTTGACCGCATGGTTGACAGGAGGGAACAGTAGTCATCCGGCAGTGCGACGTTCGCAAATTCGTCAAGCATAAAGGTAACGTGTATTGGCAGCCGCCCGCCGCAGTTGAAGTCCGCCTGATAGTAAAGCTCCTGAAAAATCTGCATGAGGTAGGTTGGTTGCGCCTTGCCGGATTACTCCGGTAGGTTTCAACCTTCCCCCTCCCGAACCGGACGGACACCTCTCGGCGTATCCGGCTCTCCATCTACTAACTAAACTTGGATTTTTATTATTTTGAAGCATTCCGGGCATACTGCAAGGGACTTTCTTCTGATTTCTATCATTTTCCTTTCCCACTCCGTAACGCCTTTCAGCTCCTTTAATTTCCTGACGTGGTGCATGATAACCTCGTCTGTCTTTCTCCCACAGAGTTCACACTGTCCAGCCTGTAGCCTATGGATAAGGCTGTTCTTTTTCGTATACTTCCGGTAATGCGGCATGACATCCACAAATTCCGGGGCTGGCTTCATATTCTTTCTAAAACCTTCATGGTAGAATACTGTTTCCTTCATTCCATTCTTGGTCTTGTACTTGACTATAAATTCACCGTTGCGCTTATATTTCTTACAGATATGCTTGTACGTTGTGCGGTATTTACAGCCGAAAGTTTTATATAGGCTTGCTTTCATAATGGTGTAAAATTTATCCAGCACTGACACATTCCCTGCGAGGCGGTAATAATTGTATATGCCCCTGATTTCAGCATTGAATTGGCTGACAATCTGCGCATCCGGCATGTTGATGAATTTCCCTCTGTAGGTTGGTTTCCACATTTCCTGTCCATTTTTGCATTTCTTGATATACATTGCCTGATATTCCATCAGCTTACTGAACCATTTTTCCTTTGGCACGTATAGTTTGACCTGTCCGTACCATGCCCGTTTTAGGTTGCCGTTCTTGTCACGCATGCAGTCTTTGCTTCTTGACACAGAAAGGTCGTAGCCCAGGAAGCGTATCAATTCCGCAGAGTGTGTGATTTTTGTCTTTTCATCTGACATGATTAGGTTCAGTTCCCCTTTCAGGAAATCACCAACCCTCTTTTTTATCTCCTCTGCGTCCGCTTTTGAGCCGATAACACCAATCACAAAATCATCTGCATAGCGTGAATACTGGATTTTCTTAAATCTTTCATCAATGGCTTCGTAGCATGGAGTTACTCTTAGCTTCGCATAGAGTTCTTTAATTCTCCCTTTTGCCTTTGCCATCCCTGCTTCATCATTTTCTGATTTGGCAGTTTTCAGCTTCTTCTTCCAATATCCCAGCAAACCCAGCGTCTGGGAGTATGCCTTCTGTGGCTTCCTATAGGATTCCTGCCTGTCAAACTCCTTTTTTAGATTTTCAACGAATATGTCCAATTCATTGAGATAGATGTTGGCAAGTATGGGACTGACACCCGAACCCTGCGGCGCACCGCTGTAGGTGGTGTTGTACTCCCATTTCTCAAGGTAGCCTGCCCTTAAAAATTTCCAGAGCAGCTCCACAAAACTTTCATCCTTGATTCTTTTCCTGATAATGTTAATCAGTATATGGTGGTCGATGTTATCAAAACAGCCTTTGATGTCCCCTTCCACAAACCATTTCGTCCCTGTGAAGGTTCTTTTTATCTCACCCAGACAGGTGTGACAGCTGCGGTCTGGCCTGAACCCGTGGGAATGTTCGGAAAAATTGGGTTCATAGATAGCCTCCAACAATGCCCTTACAACCTCCTGCACGATCTTGTCGTCGGTTGACGGTATGCCGAGCGGCCGTTTCTTGTCGCTGTTTTTCTTTGCAATGTACGTTCTCCGTACTGGCTGTGGCTGGTATGAGTGGTCTTTCAGCGATTCAATGATTCTGTTGATTCTCGCCATACCCATACCGTCCAGGGTGTTCCCGTCGGTTCCAGCAGTCATGCTCCCTTCAGAAGCGGCAATCTTCTGGTATGCCAACAGGTAAAACTCCGGGTTGTACAGGTTCCGGTAGAGCCTTTCAAACCTGTACGATTTGTCTTTTGTTTTTAATTCCAAGTTTTTCAATATAATTTCTGGACTTCTCATAGTGTCTCCCACACCTTTCCTTATTTTATATTGAGTAGTAGACTGCTCCACTTCGCCATGTGAGCGGCTTTCCCGCATCCGGTTTACGGCATTCCCTGTCATTTCAGGGTTCTCAGACTACTATTGGAGCTGTGTTACCATGGTGGATATTCAGAGCCACTTTTCGCATAGTTCTCATAGCCTTTGTAGGCGTTCCACTTTAGGCAATCCCCATTTAGCTTTCATGAAACATAAGATTATTGCATTGTCGGATGGGACTTTCGCCGTTTCTATCACTTATCCTGTGACTTGTCTGCCCCGAATACCACATAGCTCCCCTACACGCAGGTTTGCTACCGGGACACTGGCGGATTCAGTTCCACTACGCCAGGAGCGATCATAGACCCTACTCACGGCTATCCAGCAGGCAGTATAGCTTTCATCCTCATATGCAATTTTTCATCCTATTGTGCCTTGTACACCGCATGGAACTTGCGGCTACGCACTCTCCGACATGCTACACTCCCTGTCAGGTTTCCCATTTCAGATAAGTCGGGGGATGATAGGCTGCGGCGAACCGCATGGTATTTTACCTACTGCTTTCTCACAACAGATTTTCAAAAAAGCCACGGCCGGATTTAGAAGCGCCCGGCCTTATGGGCGCACGTATACATGATAGCCACAAGGAAATTAAAGGTATCATCCGTATCGGAGATAATGATGAACATTGCCGTTCGCTGGTCCCCGATCATATCCAGCTCCATTTCGTCGTAAGAAGTCAGTTCCCGCAGTTCTGCGAATAGCGATAGGTAATCCTTTGATGTTATCTCCGGATTTTCCCCCGCCCTAAACCGGGCATGAACCTTTCAGCTCACCCGGCTTGCCATCAGGAACAGAATTTATTTCATCTCAATAACTCTCAACGTGGACAAGGCTTCTTAACTTATTGAGTTTTTCTTTCTGCTTTTGGTCAAGGCCTAGGATTTCCATATACTTTCTGATAATATCAGGGTTTGTAGCATGAATCAGATGGTGTACATCTTCACATACCAACACCAGATTTTGATAATTGTCCTTGCCGCCTAAATACCGTGGCACTTTGTGATGGCAATGAATATCGCCAATAGAAAGCACTTTGCCAGATACGGCGCATTTTCCCATTTGGGCCGAATACAGTGAAAGCCTGTTATCGTTGTATTCGATAGTACGGTACAGAACCGGGTTCCTCATTAAGTAATGAAGAACCGTCATGTCGATTCTGTCCAGATTCTTATGGGTTTCGGCTCTGCCCTCGGGCGTATAGGAATTGATTTTGCGGTTCATGGACTTTGGGGGCTTGTGCCGTATGTAGCCAATCGGGACAACTGCGTGTCCGGCTACATATCGGAGCTGTTTGCTTTTCCCATACCGTTCCCTGATAACTTTCGGAACTTCACACGGAATCTTCCTTTTTCTGACCTGTTTTGCAGTTTTAACCCGTTCTTTCAGTCTTGCCCGCAGGCTCTTGTGGACAGATAAGGCGAATGGCGTAAGGTCATCGCAGACCTTTGTGGCTAATTGATAGTAGTCATGGATTCCCATTACATAAACGTTGTAGCGGCAAATCGCCTGATATTCAGTACGTTTGCCTTGTGACGGGAACTCAATGTCGTAAATCAGCCGTTTTAAGTTTGGTTTTATTTTCGCAATAGATTTCTCTCTGATATGGCTCTCTACTACATATTTGGCGCGTCCGTTGCTCCGTTTCCCACGGGGGATAACCTTTAACTTGAAACCAAGAAACTCTGAATACTGCTCTTTCAGGTTAATCACCTTTGATTTTTCAGGACTGATTTCAAGAGAAAGCCTTTCATGGAGCCAGCTTTTGGTTGCGTGGAATAACTTCACCGCATTTTGATAGCTGTTCGTGAATATCTTAAAATCATCAGCGTATCGGACGCAGGTGACTTCTTTCAGCCTTGTCCTCCGCAGTGCGGCAAATTTATGGCTCTTGCTCACGCTTCCGTTGTAATTGACCGATTCCTTGTAAGGGAACTCCGTTGGTATTTCTTCCCATTGGCTGGCAAGCCACCAATCCAATTCGTTTAGAACTACATTGGATAGCAGGGGAGAGATAATACCTCCCTGCGGCGTACCCACCTCCGGGAATCCTATCCCGGCCACCTCCGCTTTTAGCATAGCTGATATAATACTAAGCAGCTTCTTGTCTTGGATTCCCATTGTCCAGAGCTGTTTCAGCAGTTTTCCGTG
This sequence comes from Lachnospiraceae bacterium, assembly GCA_910575555.1. GTDB lineage: Bacteria > Bacillota > Clostridia > Lachnospirales > Lachnospiraceae > Petralouisia. Next base: position 16,993 of record CAJTFX010000054.1, read on the forward strand.
GTTCACGTTGTCAAAGAACCCCTTAACATCTATGTCTACGACATAGTGGAGATTGCTTCTCTGCATATTTTTGTGAACCTGGGCGATTGCGTGCTGTTGGTTCCGGTTAGGGCGGAATCCATAACTGTGGTCGTGGAATTTCGCCTCACATATCGGCTCCATGACCTGCAATACGCACTGTTGTATCAGCCTGTCCATAATCGTCGGTATTCCGAGCGGGCGCTTCTTCATTGGGTCATTTCCTTTCGGAATTTCTACCCGCCGGACGCTTTGTGGGACATACCAGTTTAATTTGCGCTGTACGGCGCATATAAGCTGTTCATCAGAGAGTGCTGATAATTCTGTGATTGTTTTTCCATCTGTGCCGGGCGTCGTACTCCCGTGGTTCTTCTTGATGTTGCGGTATGCCAGCCGTATGTTTTCGGGTAATGCAATGATTCCAACCAGATGTTTGAAAACTTTGCCTTTATTGCTGTCGGCATACAGCTTATCTTGAATTGCCTGGAAGTCATAATACTCGGCGTGCCTTAACTTATCTTTCTTCTTTGCCTTTCCTGTTGCCATAGTCGGTTACTTATCCCCACTTTCGTTTGGATTTTCGCCTTTCTTAGTCCTACTCGAACCTATGCGTGTTTATTGAATATGATTTTGTTTCTGTTCCTGACTACAGCCCGTCCCTCCACCGCTTACTTTGTTCACGGCTTCACAGGTAGCATGGCTGCTCTTTCCTCCCGGATTAAGAACGGTTATACCGCACCTCCCATAAAAGGCGGCACGATTTTCCCGCCCATTGCTTCATCATGCGTATCCACTCCACATCCGGGGCTTTCCACGTTCCGATATTCCTATCTTTGCATAATACCCTTAACCCTGCCCTTTAGGCCTGTATGCCTGATGGTGCCTGTAACACCATAGGGAATTTCATATCGACAAATCTTACTTTACCCCACATACGCCGTTTCCACGGCTATGGCATTTCTGCCATATCCCGTTATAGACCTGTACATTCGGGCTTTTGTCAGCGGTAGTCAGCCGCATTCTGGACATAGGTACTTTATAGACCTCCGGCCTAACACCCCCGGCCACCTCTGGCTCGGCTTTGCTTTATCCCCCAAAGGGGACAGTCGCGGGTGCAGACAGCCGACTTCAGCGTGCTGTGTCAGTCGCGGGAAATACGTCCCGTTTCTTCCAACGCAGTATCAAGGGAAGCGTTTCAGGGCGTTACCCCGTCATTCCACTTCTCGGAATATCAGTTAGAAAGGCTATAGCCTTTCCGTCACTTTTACCTCTTTGCAGGAAAATCCCACGCAGAGTTTATATGCGACAACGTGTCGCTGCACT
>CAJTFX010000055.1 GCA_910575555.1 Lachnospiraceae bacterium
CCTCCTCTCTTTTATGGGTGTGCGAAAAAATAGTTTGGTTGTTAATTCTATTATCTCGCATCTCCCCATAAAATGGGAGGTTTTTTTACGAAAAATTTTTAAGCGTCAGTGCTGGTGAAATGGTGGAGGACTTACCAGAGTACATTCAGGAGGAACTATCAGAGCTGCAATCCTACTTTGGCAGTATCGAAGAACTGTGTGAGCATGAAGACGATATTATCTGCCATTCCGGCTGTGACGATATGGCGGATGTGGCTCGCTACTATCTGGAAGAAAGTGGACAGCTTGGGGAACTTCCGACACATTTACAAAACTATATCGACTATGCCGCCTATGGGCGTGACATGGAATTGGAGGGAACCTTTGTTGTCACGAACCACGGCGTATATGAAATCTTACGGTAGACCCGTCTGTATCTCCTTTTGGAAATGCAGGCGGATTTTTTGATTCAGGGGCGGCTCTTTTGCTGCCCCCATCTTTTAGAAAGAAGGACGGACAACATGAAGAAAATACGAAGCTATACCAGTATCTGGTCGGTGGAAAAGGTACTCTATTCCATCAATGATTTTAAGCTGCCATTTCCCATCACGTTCACACAGATGGCGTGGTTCGTGGTGTCGGTGTTTGCAGTGATGCTCTTGGGGAACCTCCCTCCCCTTTCGTTCATTGACGGGGCATTTTTGAAATATTTCGGCGTACCCTTTGCCCTCACTTGGTTCATGTGCCAGAAAACCTTTGACGGGAAAAAGCCTTATGGCTTCCTGAAATCCGTACTGGCATATCTGGTACGCCCGAAACTGACCTATGCAGGAAAGCCCGTGAAGCTGGAAAAGGAATATCCGGCACAGCCCATCACGGCAGTAAGGAGTGATATTTATGGCATATCCGATTAAGTATATCGAAAATAACCTTGTGTTCAACCATGACGGGGAGTGCTTCGCCTACTATGAGCTGCTTCCCTACAACTATTCCTTTTTAAGCCCCGAACAGAAATATCAGGTACACGATTCGTTCCGGCAGCTTATCGCCCAGAACAGGGATGGGAAGATTCACGCCCTGCAAATCAGCACGGAATCCAGCATACGGGCGGCACAGGAACGCTCCAAACAGGAAGTGACGGGCAAGTTAAAGGACGTTGCCTGTGCAAAGATTGACGCACAGACCGAAGCCCTGATTTCCATGATAGGGGAAAATCAGGTGGACTACCGCTTTTTTATCGGCTTTAAGCTGCTTGTCAATGAGCAGGAAGTCACTATGAAGCAGTTTCGCAGGGAAGCAAAGACCGCTGTTTCCGATTTTCTCCATGAAGTCAACCACAAGCTCATGGGGGATTTTGTTTCCATGAGCAATGAGGAAATCTGGCGGTTTCAGAAGATGGAAAAGCTGCTGGAAAATAAAATCTCACGCCGCTTCAAAGTACGGCGGCTTGATAAAGACGATTTTGGCTATCTGATTGAGCATTTATACGGACAGACCGGAACCGCCTACGAAGATTATGAGTATTATCTGCCGAAGAAGCGGTTTCAGGAGGAAACACTGGTAAAATACTATGACCTCATCAAACCCACCCGTTGTCTGATAGAGGAAAACCAGCGGTATCTGAAAATCGAACAGGAAGACGGGACAGTGTATGCCGCCTACTTTACCATCAACAGCATTGTGGGGGAACTGGACTTCCCATCCTCGGAAATCTTTTACTATCAGCAGCAGCAATTTACCTTTCCCATTGATACCTCTATGAATGTGGAGATTGTCACAAACCGGAAAGCCCTCTCCACGGTGCGGAACAAGAAAAAAGAGCTGAAAGATTTGGATAACCACGCATGGCAGAATAACAGCGAAACCAGTACAAACGTGGTGGACGCTTTAGACAGCGTGAATGAGCTGGAATCCACCTTAGACCAGAGCAAGGAATCCATGTACAAGCTGTCCTATGTGGTGCGTGTGACGGCTCCCGACTTGGAAGAACTGAAACGCCGCTGCAATGAGGTAAAAGATTTTTATGACGATTTGAACGTGAAGCTGGTTCGCCCCTTTGGGGATATGCTGGGGCTGCATGGGGAATTTCTCCCTGCCAGCAAGCGGTATCTGAACGATTACATCCAGTATGTCACCAGCGACTTCCTCGCTGGTCTTGGCTTCGGGGCAACCCAGATGTTGGGGGAAACGGAGGGTATTTATATCGGGTACAGCCTTGATACAGGGAGAAACGTGTACTTAAAGCCTGCCCTTGCCAGTCAAGGGGTAAAAGGCTCCGTCACCAACGCCCTTGCTGCCGCTTTTGTCGGCTCCCTCGGCGGTGGAAAATCATTCAGCAACAACATGATTGTCTATTATTCCGTATTGTTTGGGGCACAGGCACTCATTGTTGACCCGAAAGCAGAACGGGGACGCTGGAAAGAAACCCTGCCGGAAATCGCTCATGAAATCAATATCGTAAACCTGACTTCGGAGGAACAGAACAGGGGCTTACTTGACCCCTATGTGATTATGGAGAACCCAAAGGATTCCGAATCACTGGCAATCGACATCCTGACCTTTTTAACGGGCATTTCCAGCCGTGACGGGGAAAAGTTCCCTGTTCTTCGGAAAGCTATTCGTGCAGTAACAAACAGTGAAGAACGGGGGCTTTTCAAAGTGATTGAGGAACTACGGGCGGAGGGAACCACCATCAGCACCAGCATAGCCGACCATATCGAATCCTTTACGGACTATGACTTTGCACACCTGCTCTTTTCGGATGGGGATGTCACACAGTCCATCAGCCTTGAAAAGCTGCTCAATATCATTCAGGTAGCGGATTTGGTGCTGCCGGATAAGGAAACCTCATTTGAAGAATACACCACAATGGAGCTGCTTTCCGTGGCAATGCTCATTGTAATCAGTACCTTTGCCCTCGACTTCATCCACACCGACCGCAGCGTGTTTAAGATTGTGGATTTGGATGAAGCATGGAGCTTCCTACAGGTGGCACAGGGCAAGACCCTTTCCATGAAGCTGGTTCGTGCCGGACGTGCCATGAACGCAGGCGTTTATTTTGTCACCCAGAACACGGACGATTTGCTGGATGAAAAACTGAAAAACAATCTGGGCTTGAAGTTTGCGTTCCGCTCCACAGACATCAACGAAATCAGGAAGACCCTCGCCTTTTTCGGGGTAGATTCCGAAGATGAAAACAACCAGAAGCGGCTCCGTGACTTGGAAAACGGACAGTGCCTTATCAGTGATTTGTACGGGCGTGTGGGCGTGATACAGTTCCATCCTATCTTTGAAGACCTGTTCCATGCCTTTGATACCAGACCGCCCGTAAGAAAAGAGGTGGAATGATGGTGATACATAGAACTTCCAACGGGCAACAACTCCCTGTTCCCTATTCAGCAAAAAAGGGCTTGTCTTGGAAGATGGCAGGAAAAGTGATTGGCAGGGTGCTTCTGGCACTCCTGCTTATCCTCCTTCTGCTTGCAGTCTTCGGCACAGCCGCCCACGCTGCCGGACTGGTGGATGATACGGTGGACGCTGCCAACGAATACAGCAAATATCCTCTGGACAACTACCAGCTTGATTTTTATGTGGATAGCGGATGGGACTGGCTCCCGTGGAACTGGCTGGACGGTATCGGAAAACAGGTGATGTACGGGCTGTATGCCATCACAAATTTTATCTGGACAATCAGCCTGTACCTTTCCAACGCCACGGGGTATCTGATTCAGGAAGCCTACTCGCTGGATTTCATTTCCTCTACGGCGGATTCCATTGGGAAAAATATGCAGACCCTTGCTGGCGTTACCACCAGCGGCTTATCCTCGGAGGGATTTTATATCGGATTCCTGCTAATTCTCATTCTGGTGGTGGGGATTTACGTTGCCTATACAGGGCTTATCAAACGGGAAACCACAAAAGCCATCCATGCCGTTGTCAATTTCGTGGTGGTGTTCGTGCTGTCCGCTGCCTTTATCGCCTATGCCCCTGATTATATCGGGAAAATCAATGAATTTTCCGCAGACATCAGCAATGCCAGCCTGACCCTTGGCACAAAGATTGTGCTGCCAAACTCGGAAAGTCAAGGAAAAGACAGTGTGGATCTGATACGGGACAGTCTGTTTTCCATTCAGGTCAAGCAGCCTTGGCTCCTGCTGCAATACGGCAACTCGGATGTAGAAAGCATTGGGGCTGACCGTGTGGAACGCCTGCTCTCAACCAGCCCAGACGAAAACAACGGGCAGGACAGGGAAGAAATCGTGGTGGAGGAAATCGAAGACAGGGAAAACACCAACCTTACCATCACAAAGACCATCAACCGCTTGGGAACCGTCTTTTTCCTATTTATCTTCAATATCGGTATCTCCATTTTTGTATTCCTGCTCACAGGGATAATGATTTTCTCACAGGTGCTTTTTATCATCTACGCCATGTTCCTGCCTGTGAGTTTCCTCCTTAGCATGGTTCCCTCTTTTGAGGGGATGTCAAAACGTGCCATTACAAAACTGTTCAATACCATCCTTACCAGAGCCGGAATCACCCTGATTATCACGGTAGCGTTCAGTATTTCCACCATGCTCTACAACCTGTCTGGGGAATATCCGTTCTTCCTGACGGCGTTCTTGCAGATAGTGACCTTTGCCGGAATTTATTTCAAGCTGGGGGATTTGATGGGGATGTTCTCCTTACAGAGTGGGGATTCCCAAAGCATGGGGAGCCGTATCATGCGAAGACCCCGTATGCTCATGCACGCCCATATGCACCGTTTACAGCATAAGTTAGGACGTTCCGTGGCGGCTCTTGGGGCTGGAACGGCTGCATACCACGCAGGGAAACAGGCTGGCTCAGACCAGAGAACTGCTTCCCACTCCGGCTCTTCCAAACGGACACAGGCAGACCACAGCAGACCAGACGGACAGGCAGCACCGGAAAAGGAATCCGCATGGAAACGGGCTGGCTCTGCGGTAGGTGCGGCGGCAGATACCAAAGATAAGATAGCCGATACTGCCGGACAGCTTCGGGAGCAGGCAAAGGATTTGCCTGTCAATGCAAAGTACGCCCTTTACCACGGGAAAACACAGGTATCAGAGGGTGTAAGGGATTTTACTTCCAGCATAACCCAGACCCGAACTGCCAGAGCGGAACAGCGGAACGCACAGGCAGAAAGCCGCAGACAGACCATTGCAGAACGCAGGGCAGAACTGGAACAGGCAAAACAACCGCAAAAGACAGCTTCCGAAGCACCCAAAGGGACTGCTCCTGTCCATGAACGCCCTGTTACTGCAAAGCAGCCAGAAGATTTCCGAAATCGTGCAGATACCGCTCATACAGAAAAACCAGCCATGCAGCCAGCTTCCCCATCCATCAGGGAACGGGGACAAATTTCTTATGGGGGAACTGTGGCAGAACGGGCTTCGGTTCCGATGGTAAAAACGGCTTCCATCCACCATGAACAGACACCACCTATAAGGACAGAACGCCAGATAGTCCCATCTACTTCCCTATCCCATCCAGATGAAAGACAAAAGGCGGCTCCAACCACCACACCTGCTGCTCCCCGTCCGACAAGACCTGTCCAGAACGATACGGTTCCTGTGATACCGGAAAGAAAACGGGCTGCCCCTGTGGTAAAAGAATCTAACTTTACCATCCGGCGTACCACCGCCAGAAAGGAGAGGACAAAAACGGTAACAGCGGCTTCCAAACAGAAGAAAGGGGAGAAGCCATGAAGTTAAGACACCTTTTCTTTGCCTGTTCCGGCGTGTTCGTGATGATGTTCTCCCTGCTCCTTTTGGTAGTGATTGTCTTCTCGGATGAGGAAGACGGAGGAAGCGGCGGAAACCTTATTTATGGGGGCGTGAGCGTATCACAGGAAGTCCTCGCCCATAAACCTATGCTGGAAAAGTATGCAAGGGAATATGGCATAGAGGAATACTTAAATGTGCTGCTCGCCATCATTCAGGTGGAATCCGGCGGCACACTGGAAGACGTTATGCAGTCCTCGGAATCTCTGGGGCTTCCCCCGAACTCTCTTAGCACAGAGGAATCCATCAAACAAGGCTGCAAGTATTTCTCGGAACTGCTCGCAGCGGCAGAAACAAAGGGCTGTGATTTAAACAGTGTGATTCAGTCTTACAACTACGGCGGTGGTTTCCTAGACTATATAGCAGGGCACGGAAAAAAATACACCTTTGAACTGGCAGAGAGCTTCGCAAGGGACAAATCCGGCGGAAAGAAAGTCACCTACACCAACCCTGTTGCCGTAGAGAAAAACGGGGGCTGGCGGTATTCCTACGGAAATATGTTCTATGTCCTCTTGGTATCGCAATACCTGACCGTGGCACAGTTTGATGATGAAACGGTACAGGCTATCATGGAGGAAGCCTTAAAGTATGAGGGCTGGACGTATGTGTACGGGGGCGATTCCCCCTCCACTTCCTTTGACTGTTCGGGACTGGTGCAGTGGTGCTATGGCAAGGCAGGAATCGCCCTGCCACGGACAGCACAGGAACAGTACAATGTGACGCAGCACATCCCCCTGTCCGAAGCAAAAGCAGGGGATTTGGTCTTTTTCCATTCCACCTACAATGCCGGAACCTATATCACCCATGTGGGGCTGTATGTGGGAAATAACCGGATGTACCATGCCGGAAATCCCATTGGTTACGCAGACCTGACAGGCTCCTACTGGCAACAGCACCTTGCCGGAGCCGGACGAATCAAACAATAAGAAAGGATGAACCGATATGATTCAGATTAGAAAAGAGGAAAACCAGAAAAAGCAGAAAGAAAAGAAACTGAAAGTTTACAAAGTCAATACCCACAAAAAAACTGTGATTGCCCTGTGGGTGCTGCTGGCGGTGAGCTTCCTGTTTGCCGTCTATAAGAATTTCACGGCGATAGACATTCATACTGTCCATGAAACGAAAGTGATTGAGGAACAAATCCTCGACACCCACAAGATAGAAAACTTTGTGGAGAATTTCGCAGAAGTCTACTATTCATGGGAACAGTCCGCCGCTTCCATTGACAACCGGACAAACGCTTTAAAAGGGTATCTCACCGGAGAGCTGCAAGCCCTGAATGTAGATACTGTCCGAAAAGACATCCCCGTATCGTCTGCCCTGACCGATTTTCAGATATGGGAAATCACAGAAGAAAAGGAGCAGCATTATCAAGTGACCTATACAGTGGAACAGCGTATCACAGAGGGGGAATCCAGTAAAACCGTCCGTTCCGCCTATCAGGTGACGGTCTATGTAGATGGCTCTGGAAACCTGACGATTATCCAGAATCCGACTATCACCAGTGTTCCCGTAAAATCCGGCTACACCCCAAAAGCGGTACAAAGTGACGGTACGGTGGATTCCATCACCACAGAGGAAATCAACGAATTTCTCACCACATTTTTCAAGCTGTACCCTACGGCAACCGCAAAGGAGCTGACCTATTATGTGAATGAGGGTGTGCTGAAACCTGTGGGAAAAGAGTATATTTTCTCGGAACTGGTAAATCCTGTTTACAATCGAAATGGAAATCAGGTGACAGCTTCCCTTGCGGTGAAATATCTGGATAACCAGACCATGACAACACAGGTATCACAGTTTAACCTTGTGCTGGAAAAGAACGGGGAAAACTGGAAGATTGTGAAATAGAGTTATATAAAGCAGAAGACACATTGTATTTCTTGAAAGATTACAATGTGTCTTCTCGTTAAAATTCTGTTCTGGACATTCCCCTGTCCTCTGTTTCGACTTCGGCTATCTCTTTTGCTGTGGCGGTGACTACCCGTATTCCTTTCTCGCTCATACTATCAAGCAGTGTATCAAGCTGCCTACGTTGTGTATCTTTTTCCGCTGATTTATCTGGGAAAAAGAATTGGTCTACGGATATATCATAGCGTGTTACAAGCTCATAAAAAATTTGTAAACTCGGCTGTTGTCCTTTATTCTCAATATTAGCAAGATAACGTGGTGAGATATACATTTCATCACTTACTTTTTTACGGCTCTCTTTTCGTTCGGTTCTCGCTGCTTTGATAGCTTGTCCGAAAGCCTTAAAGTCATATTTAGCTGTTGGTCTTTTTGCCATATTTATTCATCCATATACATTCTACTGTTCCTCTTTCATACTGAATACGTCTATACAGTTCCTATTTATAGCCATAATAATTCATATACTTGCACTTGCTATTATTCGTATGTCCGACTATAATTATACTGATATGATTTGCAGAAAGGACTGGGATTGTTATGGAATATATGTCTTGCCCCGAAGCAGCTAAAAAATGGGGCATTTCTGAACGACGAGTACAGATTCTTTGTAAGGAAGATAGAATACCGGGAGTTTCAAAAATCGGTTATATGTGGTTGATACCAAAGGATGCAGAAAAACCTGTTGACGCAAGGAGAAAGGAGTTTAAGCATGAGTAACTTATTACTTTTAGAAGATGATATTAGCTTAATAGACGGGTTGCATTACTCTCTAAAGAAAAATGGTTTCTACGTTGATATTGCCCGTACTGTTGAAGAAGCAGAAAAGCAATTAGCACAAATCGAAAAATACGATTTGCTTATTCTTGATGTGACACTGCCGGACGGAACAGGCTTTGAGGTTTGCGAAAATGTGCGGAAACATAACAAACAGATACCGATTATCTTTTTGACTGCTTCTGATGAAGAAGTCAATATTATTCGTGGCTTGGATTGCGGCGGGGACGATTATGTTACAAAGCCCTTTAAGTTGGGGGAACTATGTTCCCGTATTCGTGCCTTGTTACGACGTGCAGGAGTAACACCGCAGGACAAGGCAAGTGTATTGAAATGTGGGGACATTTCGATTGACTTTTTAAGTTGCCGCGTAATTTTGAACAATAAAATACTAGAACTGACAAACGCAGAATACCGTCTGCTTTGTCTGTTAGTACGAAATACAAATCGCATTGTTTCCAGAGATATTATTCTAAATGATTTATGGGACGGTACAGGAAATTTTGTTGACGATAACACCTTATCGGTTTATATCCGGCGGCTTCGCGAAAAAGTGGAAACTGACGCTTCCCACCCGCAGCGCTTAATAACCATTCGCGGCTTTGGTTATCAGTGGAAAGAGGTGTAAGTATGAATATTTTTCGTGACAAGCAAATAAAACATTTTTCTCTTTTTATTGCTATATACAGTATTTTACTTGTGGGAGTTTCTACATGGTTTTCTATAAATCAATTAAATACAGCAAAGTCTATGTATCTGGAACATGATAGAGCTATTGTATCTGCCTTGTTGGAACAGGAGGTTTCAAAAGAAGTAATTGCCAATGCTATTTCTTCCACAGATATAAGTACCGCGGGAATGGAATTTTTAGATAATTTGGGAATTACCACAAATACGTTTGGTAGCTTGTTGCCACATTTTTCCCAGTTTCAATATCACTTTTTGCGTATAGCATTAGGAGGGGGAATTTGTCTAGTGATAATTCTTGTCATTGGGGTTATTTCTTTCCTACAAATTAGAAATAATCTATATCGACAGTCTGGAAAAATTATAGATAACTATATTAACAATGACTATTCTTGTCATTTACCGCAAGACAGTGAGGGAGACCTTTTTCATTTATTTGCATCTGTTGAACAGCTTGCAACTATGCTTAAAGCCAAAAGTGAAACAGAACATAAAACAAAAGAATTTTTGAAAAGCACAATTTCAGATATTTCACATCAACTGAAAACTCCATTAGCAGCTTTGATGATGTATCAAGAAATTATAGAAGCGGAACCGGATAATACTGAAACAGTAAAAAAATTTTCGCAAAAAACCGGAACCGCCTTAAAACGAATAGAACAGCTTATTTTGTCTATGCTTAAAATCGCACGTTTAGATACTGGAAATATTCTTTTTGACAAGCGTACCTGTCTTATACAGGAATTAGTTAAAAACGCTATCAGTGAACTTACAATAAGAGCTACACAAGAAAAAAAACAGATTATTGTAAATGGAACATCTAATCAAGTTATTATGTGTGATATGGATTGGACAAGTGAAGCGATTGGAAACCTTGTAAAGAACGCGTTAGACCATACAGAAATAGGAGGAATAGTAAAGATTACTTGGGAAAGTACACCAACTATGATACGAATTTTAGTTTCTGATAATGGAAGTGGAATTGCCCCGGAAGATATACACCATATTTTCAAACGCTTTTATCGCAGTAAATATTCCCTCAACACTCCGGGAATTGGATTAGGACTTCCTCTTGCAAAATCTATTATAGAGGGACAAGAGGGGCTCATTTCTGTTCAAAGTGTTTTACATGAAGGTACTACTTTTTCAGTTTCTTTCCTTACGAAATCGTAAGGTGAAATTCACCGGATTGTAAGCTGTTCCTGTTATCCTTTAAGAAAGGAGGTCTATGATTTATGGAAATTTTAAAAGTTGAAACTTTATGTAAAACTTACGGGAAAGGCGAAGCAAAAGTAAATGCTTTAAAAAATGTGTCTTTCTCACTTGAAAAAGGGGAATTTGCTGCTGTTGTAGGTGAATCTGGTTCTGGAAAAAGTACTTTGCTTAACTGCATCGGTGCTTTAGATACGCCGACTTCGGGTTCTATTTTTATTGACGGGCAAAATCTGTTTTCTATGAAAGAAGAAAAACGGACAATTTACAGACGACGCAACATAGGATTTATTTTTCAATCTTTCCAGCTTGTGTCTGAGCTGAATGTAGAACAAAATATTATTTTCCCTCTACTGTTAGATTATCAAAAGCCAGACCCTAAAAAAGTAAACGAAATCCTCAATTTACTTGGATTGGCAGAACGCCGCTATCATTTACCGAGACAATTATCCGGAGGACAGCAACAACGAGTAGCGATTGGGAGAGCTTTGATAACACAGCCAAAACTAATTTTAGCCGATGAACCGACGGGAAATCTCGACAGTAAAAATAGTCAAGACGTTATTGATATGCTTATCAGTGCGTCAAGATATTTTAAACAAACAATTTTGATGATAACGCACAATAATAATTTAACATCTTCGGTTGACAGGGTGTTTCGTGTGAGCGACGGTATTCTTACAGACTTAGGGGGGACAGCAAATGAAGCATTATCTTAAACTTGTCCCTATATCAACCAAAATCCACCGCAAGCAAAGTAGAATGACCCGTATTTGTATTACTCTTGCGGTTATTTTGGTTGCTGTCATGTTTGGTCTTGCCGATATGTATTTACAGGGTGTTACGCAACACGAAATAGAGAAAAGCGGAAACTGGCATTATGCGTTTCATGCTATTGATTCGCAGACAGCTTCCTTTATTTCAGCTCGTCCAGAGGTAAAAATTTCCGGGTGGCATAATACAGTTTCTTCCGAAGCAGGATATTTTATTAAAGAACAGCCTATTACTATCAGCGCGCAAGATAAAGGGGTTTTTGAAGATATATTTCTGAACGGGATTGCAGAGGGAAAATATCCAGACGCGCCAAACGAGATTGCAATATCTTCTTCACTTAAAGATACTGCCTCTGTTTTGTTGAATGATACAGTTGAATTGTATAATCCGAACGGAAGTGTGGCAGATTATCAGATAGTTGGCTTTTTAGACGATACAAAAACTTCACGCTTGATTGCTGAGAATTTGCCGATTGTAGTAATGACACCAGAGGGCTTAGGAACGCTTGCTGTTTCTAACGCGAATGAAAGTTATGTCGCCCAGTTTTCACATTTATGTAATATATCGGACGCAATCAATGATATAAAAGCAGCCAATCATCTGACTGATGAACAGATAACCGGAAATACACCTCTTTTGAGCATACAAGGGCAAATAGAGGGGAAATCAGGTGTAAATCAGATTTATCAAGTAGCCTTTATTCTTTCCCTTATTGTCATGCTGACTTGCATTTTGATGATTTCAAGCAGTCTAAACAGCAATGTCGCAGAGAGAACAGAATTTTTTGGTATGCTCCGGTGTCTGGGGGCAACCAAAAGACAAATAATGCGATTTGTACGTTTAGAGGGGCTGTATTGGTGTAAAACGGCTATTCCCATTGGAATTATATTCTCCATTGTGATTGTTTGGATTTTGTCTGCCGCCATGCGGGTAATAAGTCCAGAATGGTTTTCTTCAATGCCGATTTGGGGTATTAGTTGGATAAGTATAGTTGCAAGTATTTTGTTAGGATTGCTGACCGTTTTACTGGCTGCTCGTTCTCCGGCAAGAAGAGCCGCAAAAGTTTCTCCGCTTACCGCTGTATCAGGAAATGCTGGACAAATAGCTACATTTCACAAAGCAGCTAACACAAAGACATTTAAAATTGAAACCGCATTGGGTATTCATCACGCAAAAGCAAAGAAAAGAAATTACATTTTAATGACAGGGGCATTTGCTATCTGTATTACATTGTTTCTCACGTTCAGTACACTTGTTGATTTTATGCAAAATGCTTTTGTGCCCCCGGTTTATACGCCGGAATTATCCATAGCAAGTGAAACTAATACTTGTTCGATTGAGAGCGAAATGTTAGCACAGATTAAGAAAAATGATGATGTCAAGCGGGCATACGGGCGTATGTTTGCTTATGATGTTCCATCAGAAAATAGTGGAAAAAGCTACAATGCAAATCTTATTTCCTATGAGGAAAATCAATTTCAATGGGCGGCGGACTCTTTGGTAGCAGGTTCCATAGAAACAGTTATGCAGCAAGAAAATCAAGTGCTATTCGTACAGACGGGAAATGTTAATGTACAAGTTGGCGACAAGATAACTTTATCTATCAATAATACGAAAAAAACGGTTACGGTTGCAGGAATTTTGTCTGATAGCCCCTTAGCCCGTGTAAAGGGTACGGAAACCTTTTTCTGTTCGGAAGCAACCTTTACCGCACTGACCGGAGAAACTGGCTATACTATTATCGACATTCAATTTGAGAACAACGCTTCCAGTGAAGATGTAAACGCAATTAAAAACATATTTACTAATGGTGGCGTAATATTTTCAGACAGCCTTTCTCAAGTGCAGCAGCAAAGAAATCTGTATCATACTTTTGCAGTTCTTGTTTACGGCTTCCTATCTATTATCGTTGCGATTACCATTTTCCATATTATGAATACAATCAATCTGGGAGTTGCCGCAAAAATGAAAGAATACGGAAGTATGCGAGCGATTGGAATGAGCAATCGCCAACTTATAAAAATGATAATCGCAGAAGCAGGAACCTACGCAATAAGCGGAGTGATTTGGGGTTGTATCATTGGACTTCCTATGCACTGGGTTATCTATGTAAGTCTTATAACAAATATTTGGGGAACAGCATGGAGTGTTCCGTTTATTCCCCTTATACTCATAATCGCTATTGTACTGTTGACTTCTCTTTTGGCAGTTAAAGGACCTGCAAAACGGTTACAGCGAATGTCTATCGTCGAAAATATTAGTGCACAATAATCTTTTGAGAGGGGGAATTTCAAAAGTGCCCCCTCTTTTTCTATCTTACAAATCCGTAAGCTAAAATTCATCTTAAAGTAAGTTGATATTGATAAAATAAATCAAAACATAATATTTGTTTGTTATCTGCCGGACGACGGCAAAAGAAAAAAAGCCGTCGTAACGCAGACAGATTTTCACGTGCTTTTGAAGCGGTGGCTTTGATTTTTAGAGCCGCCGCTTCTTTTTGTCTATTACTGAACCAACGATGACGCAGAATATAAATAGCGGCATTTAGGAGGATTGCCGCTATGGGGATTTCTTTGCTGCAATATAACGTACATAGGCTACATTCATTAAAAAAAGTATAGCTCCTCCACCGGGAAAGTCCGGCTTTGAATATGAACTGACAAGACATATTTATTCTACTGTTATTTCTTATGCACGCATTTTTTTTAATGGGTGTATTTTTTTATTCAAAAATGCAACTATGCCCCCTGTCCTGTCGGGACTAAGAGCGAAAAGGGGGAAAGAAGCAGAAATTCCTATCAACTCGCTCCCTTTCAAGGCTGGAAAGGGGGTGAGTAATGATGAAGCCATCTGAATTTCAGACAACCATAGAGAACCAGTTTGATTATATCTGTAAAGTCGCTATGGAGGATGAACGCAAAGACTATCTCAAAGCGTTGTCCAGACAGTGTAAACGGGAAACCCTGTTCTGTGATATGGACGATTACACCGTCAATCTGTTTTCTTCCGAAGACACCTATCCCTCCCATTTCCATACTTTTGAAATGGATGGATTTACTGTCCGCATTGAAAACAGCCTGTTAGCAGAAGCGTTGGAAAATCTGGACGGAAAGAAACGTGACGTTATCCTGAGATATTATTTTCTCGGATTTGACGATACGGAAATTTCAAAAATTCTGGAAGTCAACCGTTCTACCATCCAGAGAAGAAGACACGCCGGACTGGAATTTATCAAAAAATTTATGGAGGAAGAAGCATGACAGCAAAGCACCCTATGATTCCGTTTCCTGTGATTGTAAGGGCTGCGGACGGCGATATTGAAGCAGTCAACCAGATTGTACGCCATTACAGCGGTTTTATTGCCAGCCGTTCCATGCGTCCCATGAAAGACGAATACGGGAACACCCACATGGTTGTAGATGAAACCCTACGCCGCCGGATGGAAACACGTCTGATTGCAAAGATTTTATCTTTTGAAATCAGGGGACCAAAGTAAAAATAACGCTCTCCTGTGGAAGCATGGACAAGCTCATGCTTCCCAGACAGAGCTTGCCCGTCTATTAAAGTGCATTATCACCAGTGCATTTTAACAGGCTGGCAAAGCCGGATTGTTCCTTGAAAAAGAAAGCGTCTAATCAACGCAGCATAAAGCAGCCGAATACGTTTCGATAGAAAGAGAGCCATTGGGCTGGCACGCCGTGACCCACCAAAGGAGGGATGAAACCGGATAGCGATTCCTGCCAGCGTTCCATAAGCAGCTTACCGCAGAGCTGCCGCCATGACCTTTCTATTGTGATAATGATACTTCCGTACAGCCTTAGTCCGTGTGATGATGTAGCACCGCTGGCAAAGGGTACGGCTGGATGAGAACCATGCAGGGGTGAGATTCCCATGAGCTTTAGCGAAAGCTGTTCGGTTTGCTTCAAAGAAAATAACAGGAGGTTGTTATCTTATGGAAAACACAAAGAATCCTGCCCCTGAAATGATACGGGAATACCAGATAGGAAACACCTGTTATGTGGTAAAATCCCGCTCAAAAGAACAGGCACAGGAAAACGCAGTAACGAAAGTAAAAAGGCTTATCCGTAATGACTTGAAACAATAATTTTGCTATAAAACAGGGCAGACAGAAAACAGAAAATGCGGTACAATAAAGTTGCAAAAGCATTGTCTGTTTGACTGTCGGATAGGAGGTATTTATGTTACAGCAGTCAAACAACACTATCACTTCCATTTATCCGATTGGAAATCAAACAGAGGAATTAACCGCATTATACTGTCGGCTTTCACAAGATGATAAACAGGAGGGTGATTCAAACAGTATTATTAACCAGAAAAAAATCCTGAAGCGTTATGCAATCGAACATGGGTATCAGCCTTATGTGTTTTTTGTAGATGATGGATTTTCTGGTACAAATTTCAACAGACCAGATTTTCAAAGAATGATTGCAGAGGTCGAAGCAGGAAGAATCAAACGCGTTATAGTCAAAGATATGTCAAGACTTGGGCGTGATTATTTGCAGGTGGGAATGTACACAGAAATTATGTTCCCGAACATGGATGTCCATTTTATTGCTGTCAATGATGGCGTGGATAGCCATGTGGGGGAGAATGAGTTTACCCCATTTCGTAACATAATCAACGAATGGTACGCAAAGGATACCAGCAAAAAAATCCGTGCAGTCAAACGTTCTAAAGGAATGGCAGGCGAGCATATCGGTTCTCACGCTCCTTATGGCTACATGAAGAATCCTGACAATAAAAAGGAATGGCTTATAGATGAAGAAGCCGCCGAAGTGGTTCAGGAAATCTTCCGTTTATGTGTCAATGGTTATGGACCGACACGAATTGCAAATATTCTAACGGAAAGAAAAATTCTTTGCCCTACTTATTATGCGTTAGAGCATGGGGAAAAGCCACGAACCGTTCTTCCGCCTGACAAGTATCTGTGGAGCGCGACTGTGGTATCTCATATCTTAGAAAGAATGGACTATTTAGGACATACTGTGAATTTTAAGACCCATGTTAAGTCTTATAAAAATCGCAAAAAAATTGATAACAGTCCTGAACAATGGAGGATTTTTGAGAATACCCATGAAGCAATCATTGACAAGGAAACCTTTGAGATTGTACAGAAAATCCGTTCCGGAAAACGCCGCCCTACCAAAATGGGGGATATGCCTATGTTCTCTGGTTTGCTCTACTGTGCAGATTGCGGAAGCAAAATGACATTTCATAGGCAAATGGCACAGAGCGCAGAGAAACATAATTTTGTATGCAGCAATTACCGGCACAATTCAAAATCATGTACTATGCACTATATTCGTAATGTAGTAGTCGAACAAATTGTGCTGGAAAACCTGAAAGAAGTTATCCGCTATGTATCAGATTATGAAGATGAATTTGTTCAGATGGTAATGGACACGGATATGCGGCAAAGAAATAAAGAACTGTCGCAAAAGAAAAAACGGCTTACAGAAATCCATTCCCGTATTCAAGAGTTGGACAAAATTTTTCAACGGATTTATGAAGACAATATTAGTGGAAAACTTTCAGATGAGCGCTTTATGAAACTTTCAAAAGGATATGAGGAAGAACAGCATACTTTGCAGGAAGAACAGACTTCCTTAGAGAAAGAATTACAGAAAGAAGAAAAACAATCTGTGGATGTAAAGCAATTTCTTTCAGTAGTCCGCAAGTACACTAACCTTACAGAACTAACACCAGAAATTGTACATGAGTTTATCGACAAAATTATTGTCCATGCTCCTGATAAGAGCAGCGGTAAACGCTTACAGGAAATTGAAATTATCTATAACCATATCGGAGTATTCGACCACTCAAAGGTCACTTTGTGGAAAGGAAAAGCGGTATAGTACGCAACATACTATACCGCAAAACCTAAATCTTAAAAACATCCTTACCAAACCCTCACATTTACGGGCTTTTTCTAACTCCCCGAGTTGGGCTCGAACCAACAACCCCGCGGTTAACAGCCGCGTGCTCTACCATTGAGCTATCGAGGATTATATGATATTTTCATATACCTTCAAAAATCCATACAGCCAGACAATCCATCCACCTTCTTCTTCCTGGTCAAGCCCTCGACCGATTAGTGACAGTCAGCTCCATCCATCTCTGCACTTCCACCTC
>CAJTFX010000056.1 GCA_910575555.1 Lachnospiraceae bacterium
TCTAAGACCTTGATGGCAAGCCGGATGAATCGAAAGGGTTCACGTCCGGTTTAGAGCGGGGGAAAATCCGGAGATAACATCAAAAGATTACCTATCGCTATTGCTCTTAAAAGAAGAACAGACGGCGGCATATTCCGTGGAAATCTGGAAGCGTTTCCGTAAGTGGGGCGGTATCCCGACCGGCATTACGCAGAACATCAAAGACCTGCTGTCAAGCCGGGAAATTGAGAATATCTTTGAAAACTCGGATTTCATCTATATGCTGAACCAGGCGGCAGGGGACAGGCAGATCTTAGCGAAGCAGCTCAACATCTCCCCGCACCAGCTGTCTTATGTAACGAACAGTGGGGAAGGCGAAGGGCTGATTTTCTATGGGAGTACCATTATCCCTTTTAAAGACAAATTTGACCGTTCGTTACGGCTCTATGCTTTGATGACAACAAAACCCTCCGAAATGGAGAAAAGCCCGGAAAAACCGCCTGCCGGGGAAGGGAAAGGCGAAGCATGAGACGATGGATTGCAGGAATGATATTGTTCTGTTCCATTCTTTTGTTAAGCGTCAGTGGATACTTCCTGGCAGATATGCTTCTGCAGGAAAGGAAGGATGATGTGATACAGGGGCAATTGAAAAAAATCTATGAAGATTCTGAAAATGAGGAAACGGAAGAACTGTCAGAGGGAAAAGCGGATGATGGAGATATGGGGAACAGGGTAGGTTCTCCTCCGGTTCATCCGGGCCTGCTTGCACTGCACAGGAAAAATCCAGACTGTATCGGATGGATTCAGATAGAGGGTACAGTGATTGATTACCCGGTCATGTACCGCCCATCGGAAGAAAGCTATTATCTCCACCGGGATTTTTATGGGGAGTATTCTGCAAACGGCTGTCTGTTCCTTTCGGAATTGTGCAATCCAGATACAAGCGATAACCTGATTATATACGGACACCATATGAACAGCGGAAAAATGTTTGCGGCACTGGATCGGTACAAGGACAGCGCGTTTTATCTGGAACATCCATTGATTTCCTACAACACATTGTATGGCAGTGAAACCTATCAAATTTTTGCCGTATTCTGTACGCCAGTATATACAGGAAGTGATTTTCCTTATTATACGTTTACAAAGGCGGAGGATGCGGCGGATTATCGGGAATATATGAAAGCTGTCAAAGAACGTGCGCTTTATAATACGGGGATTTCAGCAGTTTTCGGGGATAAACTGCTGACCTTATCTACCTGTGAGTATTCCCAAAAGAACGGAAGGGTTGTGGTAATGGCAAAGAAGATTAGCCAGTAAGAAACAGATTGAGAGACTTTGATACTTTGCGACATCGTGTCGCAAAGTTGGATTGTGAAAGGAATTGTGATATGCGGGAGCATGAATATAAAGCAAGGGATAAAACCGTCAATAAAATGAGCCGTGACGGTCTGGTAGAGGAAAACCTGCAGAAGAAAGATTCCGTCAGGGTAAGCCAGAGGGAATTGGATAATCTGGCATTGCCCGGACAGGCAGTGGATTCTATGAACTTCCAAAGGGGACAGGCAGATTCTGATAGGTGCGGGCAAAGGCAGTCTGCAAAAAAGCGGCGGCTGTATGAAGCACAGGCAAGGAATCCTATGTCTGAAACGGCAGGCGATCCGTTATCCGGATTGCCCGTACAGCCTTTACCAGAAAACCATACACATTTTGTGCAGGAGCCGTACAGCGATGTGGATGCTGAATCGGAAATCCCGGAGCCGGAATCAGGAAGGGGACTGTCGGAACATTCCTCACGCATGGAGAGTATCCGGGGGCATCCGTCCAGCGGAAGGAGCTATGCAAAGGCTGTGGCAGAGACAAGCCACAGCCGGAAGAAAAAGCTGGTGCAGTCGCATTTCCGAAAAGGGGATGGACAGCAGACAGGCGGCGAAGATAGCAATAATGATTCCGTGAAGAAGGATGCCCGATACCGGGAGAGACCGGGGGATGCAGGGGAAACCTTAGATTCTGTCCGTGAAAATATTAAGAAAAAGCAAAAACGGGAGCAGATACATAAAGAACAGAAAAAGCAGTTTTCCCGTCTTTCTTTCGGAGATGATGAAATTGGCATGGTACACGGGGCAGGCGTGGGGATCAGTAAAAAAGCTGCGTCTGCGACATCCCATTCCGTGTCAGCTTATGCACACGGGAAGGTGCATGAAGCGGAGCAGGATAATTCTGCGGCAGAGGGCGCACACCGGGCGGAGGTCATGGCAGAACATTCTTTGCGGAACGCCATGCGTACCTCCCGCCGGATGGTGCAGAGAAAGCTATCCCGGTGGAGGGAATCCCCGGAAGGGGAAGGCATAAAAAGCCGCCTGCAGTTTGAGGCTTCACAGGAAACGGCGGAATCCTTGGGAAAGCAGCTGGCAGAAACGGAGCAGGCAGGGAAAACAATCCAGAAAAAGTTCTGGCAGAAACAGCGGATCAAAAAATCTTACCAGGCGGCAAAGCGGGGCGGGAAAACAACGGCGGAGGCGGCAAAAGCCACGCAGTCCGTGTCTGGCAAAATAAAAAGCAAGGCGGCATCCGTCTTAAAAAATAATAAAGGGATATTTGGGGCAGCAGCAGTCATAGGGCTGCTTTTTTTGATGCTCTCGGCAGGCTTGTCAAGCTGCAGCGCCATGACCCAGGGGGCGTCCTCCAGTATCATTGGCTCCACTTACCCAAGCACGGATGAAGATATTTATGCTACGGAAAATGCGTATGCGGCATTGGAAGCCGCCTTAAACCGCCAGATCAACAACATGGAATCCACCCATCCGGGGTATGACGAATACTGGTACCAGGTAGACGAGATTTCCCACAACCCTTATCATCTGATCTCCTATTTCACTGCGAAATATGGGGAATTCACTTACGAGCAGGTAAAAGATGAAGTGGAAGAAATCTTCCGGGAGCAGTACAGTCTGTATGTGGATGAAGTCAACGATACGGTGACGGAGACAAAAACTGTCCGTGTCGGGGAATCTTTAGGGCAGGTGGTAACGAGCGGGTACTGCAACTGTTCCATTTGCTGCGGCGCATGGGCAGGAGGGGCGACAGCCAGCGGCGCATATCCAACGGCAGACCATACGATAGCGGTGGACGCCGCCAATCCCTTTGTGCCGATGGGGACGAAAGTCGTGATGAACGGCGTGGAGTATGTGGTGGAGGACACGGGAGCATTTGGCCCATATGGGGTGCAGTTTGACGTTTATTATGACAGCCATTCCGCTGCGTCCGCACACGGGCATAAAACGTGGGAAGCGTTTATTGCGGATGATAATGGGGATCAGGAAGTGGAAGTGACAACAACAGAGGTGGTAAACCGCCTGGAGGTGAAACTGGCGAACCATAACCTGGATACCGTCCTGCGGAGTCGGATGGATGAAAATGAAGAAAAGCGGTATGACCTTTATAACGGGACATATGGCAACCGGAATTATTTATTTGATATAGGGAGCCTGCCCGGTGGCGGCGGTGCGGACGGATACGGGTATGAGATCCCGTCCGAGGCATTGTCGGATGAAAAGTTTGCAAGGATGATCCATGAGGCAGAAAAATATTTAGGCCGTCCGTATGTATGGGGCGGGGGTTCACCGAGTACCGGGTTTGACTGCTCCGGGTTTGTCAGCTGGGTGATCAATAACTGCGGGAATGGATGGAACGTGGGAAGGCAGACAGCGGAGGGCCTGCGTGGGTGCTGCGCCTATGTACCGCCTGCACAGGCAAAGCCGGGGGATCTGGTATTTTTCCAGAATACATACCCAACATCCGGCGCAAGCCATGTGGGGATCTATGTGGGCAACAATATGATGATCCACTGCGGCGACCCAATCCAATATACGAACATAAGTTCGACGTACTGGCAGCAGCATCTGCTCGGATTTGGGAGGCTGCCTTAAAAATGCAGTTTTGGAGTGACAATAAAGTTTGATAAAAACACAGGAGCAATGACAATTATATTTGATAACAGAAACCGAGGTGGTGGACATGAATAAAAAGCTGCACCGTGTCCTGGATGAGATCCAGAAAACAGAGGAAAAGATTGCCGCATGGCAGGAGCATTTAGGGGAACTGAACATCCAAAAGGAGATGTTAGAGGATGCGGAGATCATAAAGAGCGTCCGTTCCATGCGGCTCGGAAGCCGGGAGTTACTGGCTGTCCTGGAGGGCGTACAGAATGGGACGGTGATACTTTCAGAGAAGCCGGAGATGGCGGATGGCCCTGACGGTAATGAAAGTACAGAGCCGGAGGATTTATCAGAATCAGCAGAGGGTATTATGGGCATGGTGGAAATGGCAGAAAAACAGGCCGGAACAGCAGAAAACACAGCAGAGGGATTCTCTGCAGGACAGGGGTTGCCGGAGGATGCGGCAGCGGAAAGGGAGGATTTTTAGTATGAAAGATAAAATTAAAAAATATCTGATAGTGATCACGATGGCCGTGGGGATGCTGTTCTCTGCGGCCATGCCTGCGTTTGCCTATACAGGCGGTGCAGGGCAGGCGGAGGCTGACAGCCCAAATGCAGGAAACGTCACCGGGAATATCAGCGTGGAAACAGAAGATACGGAAGATACGCCGGTTACAGAGGAACCGTCAGACACAGAGGGATCAGAAGAGGAAGAACCACAAGGCAGGGTACAGGGGACGCCGTTTTCTGTGCCAGGGAACGGGCAGCTGGTGGACGATAAGGCGGACGATGAAAGCAAACAGTTTCTGACCATCCAGAAAAAGAACGGCAATACCTTTTTCATGGTACTGGATCGTTCCAACAATACGGAGAATGTCTATATGCTGTCCATGATTGACGAAAACGACCTGGCAGAGTTTATCGGGGAAACAAAGGAAGAGCCGGAACAGGAACAGCCTTCCGTAGTCATTCCGGAAACAGAACAGCCATCCGTGCAGGAGAAAACAGAAACAGAGGAAGCGACGGAAGAAAAGAAA
The DNA here is from genome assembly GCA_910575555.1 of Lachnospiraceae bacterium. Lineage (GTDB taxonomy): Bacteria > Bacillota > Clostridia > Lachnospirales > Lachnospiraceae > Petralouisia. The sequence continues at coordinate 4,955 of CAJTFX010000056.1, forward strand.
GGCGGCATGAATACAGGCGCCCTGCTTGCCGTGATCGTGCTTTTGGCTGGCGGTATTGGCGGCTGTTATTATTTTAAAGTGCTGAAGCCAAGGCAGGACGAGGATGAAATGGACGGTGAGGATCTGGAATTTTACGACGGCGGCGCATATATCAATGAGGACAAGGATGGTTCTGACGAAGAAGGGGAGGATGAATAATGTTTTTGGTCATTGCGGAAAAACCGAGCGTATCACAGGGCATCGCCAGGATCCTTTCTGCCAGGGAGCGGGAGGACGGCTATCTGTCGGGGAAAGACTGTATTGTGAGCTGGTGCCTGGGGCATCTGGCAGAGTATGTTCCCCCGGAGTTTTATGATCCCAGATATGAAAAATGGGAGTTTGCAGACCTGCCGATTGTGCCGGAGCGGTGGGAATTATCCGTTGCAAAAGATAAGAAAAAGCAGTTTGCCGTCTTAAAAAAGCTGCTGAACCGGGAAGATATTGATTATGTGGTCAATGCGTGTGATGCAGGCCGGGAAGGGGAGCTGATCTTCAAGCGTGTCTATGACCTGTCGGGCAGCAACATCCCGGTCAGGCGGCTGTGGATCAGTTCTATGGAGGACAGCGCGATCCGGGAAGGGTTTGCCAATCTGAAAGATGGGGAGGAATACCAGAATCTCTGTGAAGCCTCCGTATGCAGGGCAAAAGCGGACTGGCTGATCGGGATGAACGCAACCAGGGCGTTTACCACGAAATATTATAAACGGCTGACGGTGGGGCGTGTCCAGACCCCCACGCTGGCAATGCTGGTGGAGCGGCAGGATGCCATCGACGGGTTTGTGAAGGAAGCTTATTACAAAGTATCAGTTGAAGGGGATGGAATCCGTGCCGTATCGGGAACTATCAAAGAGGAAGCGGAAAGCATTGACCTGGCTGAAAAATGCAATGGGAAACCTGCGGTCATTTCCAAAGCGGAGAAAATCCAGAAGAAGAACCAGCCGCCGAAGCTCTATGACCTTACCACTTTGCAGAGGGAAGCGAACCGTTTCTTTGGTTATACGGCACAGGAAACATTAAGGGAGCTACAGGAACTTTATGAAGCAAGGTTAGTCACATATCCCCGGACGGACAGCCAGTATATTACGGCTGACATGGAGCAGACGGCTTTAGAATTATTGGAGCTGTTGCCGGATCTGCTCCCTTGCTTACAGGGAGAACCTATCGGGAAGGATGTCGGGCGCATTATCAATAATGACAAGGTTTCCGACCACCATGCGCTGTTGCCGACAAAAGAGGCATTGGAGGAGGATTTTGAAGAACTGACGGAACGGCAGAGAAATATCTTCCGCTTGATCGGGCAGCGTCTGGCGCAGGCAGTGTCCGAAGAATATATTTATGAGGAAACAGCCGTTACGGTTCTGTGCGAGGGGCATGAGTTCTCTGCAAAAGGGAAATCCATTGTTCAGCCGGGTTTTAAAAAGATTGAAGAAGCCTTCCGTATTTCTGTGAAAAAAGAAAAACAAGCGGATAAAAATAGAACAGATGATACAACATCCATTCCAGAGGGCTTACAGGAAGGGATGGGGATTGCGGAAGTCCGGGCAGAGAACAGCAGGCATTACAGCTCCCCGCCGAAGCCATACAGCGAGGACACGCTGTTAGCCGCAATGGAACGTGCCGGGAACCAGGATTTTGACGAGGATACGGAGAAGAAAGGGCTTGGAACGCCTGCAACCAGGGCATCCATCTTGGAAAAACTGGTTTCCTCCGGCTATGCGAAGCGGAGCGGGAAACAGATCCTCCCGACAGCAGACGGGAAGGAATTGATTGCGGTGCTGCCGGATTACCTGAAATCCGCCGCCATGACTGCGGAATGGGAAAATAAGCTGCTCCTGATGGAGAAGGGAGAGATGGAAAGCAGTGAGTTTTTGCGGGGGATTACGGATCTGATTGATACGATGGTTGCAGGCTGCAGCGCCATATCCGGGGAAGAACAGGACCGTTTCCGTCAGAGGGAGAGCGTTGGGATATGCCCGGTATGCGGGAATCCTGTGTATGAGGGGAAAAAGAATTTTTACTGTAATAACCGGGAATGTTCTTTCTGTTTATGGAAAGAGAACCGCTATCTTTCCAGTATGAAAAAGCTGGTGGATAAGAAGATGGCAGTGGATTTACTGGTGAATGGGCGTACCCATGTGAAGGATCTCTATTCACAGAGGACAGGGAAAACCTTTGCGGCAGACCTGTTGATGAAGGTGGAGGACGGACGTGCAAATTTCAGCCTGGAGTTTCCAAAGAAAAAGGGAAATGCGAAATCCGGCAGAAATACAGGCAAGCAGAAATAAAAATGGAATAAGGGATATGCCGCCCCTGTATCAGAAGATATATTGTGGATAAAACAACTTTCTGGTACAGGGGCAGTATTTGATTATGGAGGTTTTATATGGCAATGTTAAATGAAATCCGCGGGCTTGCGGAGTATGAGGCAAAGGCGGTCACCAGCTCCCCGCGGGACTGGATGAAGTATCTGGACACGGCGGCGAAGCTGTACCGCTATTCTTTCCCGGATGCGCTTTTGATCCATGCGCAGCGCCCGGACGCAACCGCCTGTGCATCGCTGGAGCTGTGGAATGGGAAGATGAACCGGTGGGTGAACCGTGGGGCAAAAGGGATCGCACTGATTGACGATACCGGGCCGAGACGGAGGCTTAGGTATGTGTTCGATATTTCCGACACCCATATGGGGCGTGGCGGCAGGACGCCGAATCTGTGGAGGATTGAAGATGTACAGAAAGATGCCGTCCTTGACCATCTGGCAGATACTTATGGGCTGTCAGAGGTGGATGCTGTCGACCTGCCGTCTGCCTTATCCGAAATTTCCCGCCAGCTGATGGAAGAGAACCTAGAGGAAGTGATGGACGGGCTTCTGTATGAAACGGAGGGGACATTCTTAGAGGGATTGGACGGGGATACCATCCGTGTGGAGTTTCGGCGGCTTTTGATGAACAGCGCTTTTTATACGCTGTCTGCCCGCTGCGGGCTTGACCCGATGGAGTATCTGGAGGAAGAAGATTTTTCCGCAATCACCGATTACAATGCGCTGCCTGTGCTTACCTTCCTTGGGAATGCCACAAGCCAGCTTGCAGAGCCTGTCCTTGTGGACATTGGACGGACGGTGCGGAGGATTCTGATAGAAGAATCCCAGAAAACGGTTGCAAAAGAGAATGGAATCGGATATAATGAATTTAGCACTTTAAAGCGTGAAAGCAAAAACGAAAAAGGAGGAAATGAGCATGGAACTGACTTACCACCGCAAAGGGGATTACCTGTTCCCGAACCTGACGATAGAGGAACCGGAAGTGACCATCGGGAAGTACGGGATGCTGCGCCGGACGTACCTGAAGGAGAACCGGAAAGGATGGTACCAGAGCATGATGCTGTCGGGGAAACTGGACAGGCACTTACTGGAGACCGAGAAAGCGGCGATGGAGCGGATGGAAACCCTGATGAAAGGGTTACTGGAGAAGTATCCGGCCCCGGACAAGGAGAAAGACCAGATGGCGTGGGCAGCGCATATGAATGGGCTGACGGCAATGGCGGAAGAGAGCATCTTGAAGGAATTGGTATACAGTTAAATGAGGAAACAACAGAACAGGATCTGAGCGAAGCAGAGGAGATAGAAGCCTCTGCTTTATCTTTGCCCGATCTGCCGACTGTGGAACAGCAGAAACGGGAGATTGAGGGGCGGATGCAGGCGCTGTATGCCGGGGAGGTTGCGATCCCTGCGGATGTGATAGATGAAGTTTTACGCAGCGGCGGCAACCGGGACGGGAGTCAGCTTCGGATCATCTATAATTTTATGATAGACCAGACGCCGGAGGAATATACGGAATTTGTCCGCAGGGAGTATGGCACGGGCGGCATTGGGCTTACCATAGGCGGCACGGAATATTCTGTCTGGTATGACGAGCTGGGGATGCAGGTTGCGATAGGGCATACGGTGGCAGACCGGATCCTGGATAAGGCATTTTTATCCTGGGAGGATGTGAGCGGGCGTATCCATCAGTTATTAAGACAGGGGGAGTATGCGCCGCAGGTGGTATTGGATGCCGCAAGGGAAAATGCCTTAAAGGAACATGCCGACGCACTTGCCTATATGTATCAGGATATGGCAGGCGGCGTGGCAGAGCTTGTATTTGAAGATGTGGAAGTATTCCGTGGCGGGTTTCCGGATAAGGTGGAACGGCTGCAGGCGCTGCTTGCAAAACCGGAATTTCTTGAAGACCTGAATGAACGTCTGGCAGGGCTGGCAGAGGCATATGCTATGGACAGAGAGATTATGCGTTTCCACTTTTACCGTCCGGATAAGGTGTATGAACGGTTTGGGAAATTTGCAAAAGAAGCCGTGCCATACCAGGCAAGGGAAGGGTTTGCATGGGAAGAACACCCGGTTTTTATTACCGAAGATGAGATTGACGCTTTTTTGCGGGGAGGCGGCGCATATTCAGATGGCAGACTGTCCACTTACGCGTTTTTTATCCAGGATAAGACGGATAAGGAAAAAACGGACTTTATTAAGGAAAGCTATGGGATAGGCGGTTCCAGCCATGCACTGTCTGGCGCAGACAATTCCGATGCATGGTATGACGGCAAAGGAATCCGCCTGCAGAGGGGAAGTTACAGTAATCCGGATGCGTCAGTCCTGCTGAAATGGCCGAAGGTGGCAAAGCGGGTAGCGGCTTTGATTGAAAATGGAAATTACCTGAAACCGTCCGATTATTCCCGGATGCCTGTTTATGAACGGGAGCGAATGGCAGGGCGTGTTGTCAATTTTTATCACCGCCTTCCCGAACACATGATACGTCCCTGGGCGGGGAATCCTGATATGTTCACCCACCGGGATGATGTGGTGAGCCTCCTGGACAATCCAGACGGGCAGGCAGGTTTATTGCGGCATATGGACGAAGCGATAGCAGAACTGCCGTTAGATTTTGAGGATTATGAGAAAAAAGTGCAGATACTGACGGATCTCCACGGATATGTAGAAGGGACATATACGATCTTCCCAGAGCGGAAAAAAGAGGAAGTGCAGATCCAAAATGGCGGGCAGTTATCCCTGTTCGATTTCATGGACACTTCTGAACCGGAGCCAAAGCCTGAGCCTGCAAAGGAGAAAAAGCAAAAAACGGCAGGAAAAGAAGCAGAGAAAAAAGAGCCGGAGGCTAGGAAGAAAGCAAAAGAACCACCGAAAAAAGCTGAACCGGAAGGTAAGGGTATAGAACCAGTCGGGGATAAGGGAAGCCCTGGAGAAACCAGAAAATACGATTATAGCATAGGCAGCTTTATATACATGGATACAGACCATTTATACCGCATATCAGGGGTCAGGAATCAGCGTGTATTTGTAAGGAATATGGAGCATCCAGACCACAAAGAAAGCATGATTTTTCTTGAATCGTATGATGGCAGGTTAGATGTCTGTCAGGATCTGAATCGGCATCTGCTTGTCGGTGGGAATGCATTGGAGAAGGACAGCCGGGCGGTTTATAAGGAATGCCTGTATACTGCCCTGGATGCAGTCCGTGGCAGTGCAGTATATGATGTGATCCGGTCTAGGGATGTTGACGCAGATATGGCATATGATATTGTCCAGGAAGAATTAGACCGTCTGATAGCGGAAAACCAGGAAAATGCCCCTGTGATGGCGCAAGCCTACGAAAATTGGGAAGATTTCCGGGACTGGCTGGCAGAGGATATTTTCCAGAGGACATACCAGGATTACCTTTTGGACAAGCGGGACGCCATTGCCCTGCATGAGAATGACCCGGAAGCGCCGGAATGGGCAAAAGGCATGGCCGTGGAAGCGGGATTACAAGAGATTGCGGCATTTCCAGGCAAGCCCAGGGGAAATGTCTGGGAAGCGGAAATGGCGGCAGAAACGGGAACGGCAGGATCCGCAGAGGAAGTAAAGCCTGCCGGGCTGGGACAGCCGCAGGAAGCATCGTACATATTTGAGTATGGGGGATTCCATTTTGAAGCTGTCGGGAGATTTCCAAAACATCTTGATATGCTGGATATTATGCAGAAAACAGTTTCACACAATGAACTTGGGCTGTCCGATTATGAGGACGGCAGGCATCCATATTCGCACAGCGGCTTTTATGAAGCCAGCCTTATTGGGGATGCAGATATTTTCCGGTGCGTGGAAACAGGGAAGCATTACCTTCCGGGGGAGCATGAGCTGTTTGAATATGCAGGGGAATTTATCCCCCTTTTACAGTTGGGAAATGAAACCGTCCTACCGGCGCAGGAAATACCAGAAAAAAATATTGCGGCAGATTCCCTGGATGAACAGGCAGTAAAGGAATACTACGCATTTAAAAAGACATACCCGGATGCGCTGGTCGGTTTTGAATGGCAGGGACATTTTTATTTTTATGGGGAAGATGCAGAGCGTGTTTCAGGGCTGCTTGGCACTGGCATCACAGAAACTTCTGCCGGGGATGGCCTGCCGGCAGGCAGGAGCGGATTTGATGCAGGGCTGCTTGAAGAATCCGTAAGGGAGCTGTGGGGAAACGGAGAAAATATTTTGCTTGCAGGGCATGGGGAGGATGGCCTGCTTCAAAACCTGGGATATTTCAAAGGCACAGACTATCTTCCGGTTGATGCCGTTATCCACATGGATGGCCGGGAATTCCGGGTGGATTCGGTAGATTTTGGGAATGGGAAAGTAAGCCTGCATGATATGACGATGGCAAAGGAGGCGAATTACCCGATTTTCCGGAGCGAGCCGATATGGTTTGTCCGTTCTGTTTATGAACAGGAGTATCCAGCGCCAGATCTGTTTAACACGGATAAGGGAAGCCGGCAGAGGGTTACAGAAACAACGGAGCTGCCGCAGGACAGGGCAGGAACGAAAGCCGAAGAACCGGAAAGGGAAGATCTGCAGGCAGAAGAAACAGGGCTGCCGCAGGATGGGGCAGAAGCTTCCGCCCAGGAAGGATTGCAGGAGGAACCGGACGATAAGGAATATGATCTGATTGAAAACAGGCTGTTCCTTGCAATGGAGGAAGCAGACGTATATCTGGATGACTTTTCACCGGAGCAGGTGGATGTGATTTATGAAGCAGCGGAGAAGGGTCTGAACCTTGTACCAATGCTGAACCCAGAGTTCCCGCCGGAGCAGATGCAGTTAATCGCAGACGTAATGGAGCGGATGGCTGCGAACGAGCAGGCAGCGTTTGGGAACGAGATCAACCCACTGACAAACCATGTGATGAATCCAGAAGAAATCAACCATATCCGCAAAGACCGCAGATTACCTTTAGAGCCTGTTGCTGTAGATGGGACAAGTGGGGCAGGACAGATTGAAAACGGCAGTATCCGGCAGATCTCCGGGCAGGCTGGAAGGGAAAACGGAATGGGCGGACTGTCACCGGGATCAGGGCGCAGGGAGAAGGTCAATTTCCATATCACCGATGATGACCTGGGTGCAGGAGGCCCGAAGCAGAAGTTCCGTGCCAATATGGACGCAATCCTCCTGCTGAAAACACTGAAACAGGAAAACCGCCTTGCCACGCCGGAGGAACAGGAAACTTTATCACGGTTTGTTGGATGGGGCGGCATCCCGGCGGCGTTTGACGATAAGAATGAAGCATGGGCGGCAGAATATGCGGAACTGAAAGCGGCGCTGACACCGGAGGAATACCGGGAGGCAAGGGCATCCACATTAAATGCGTTCTACACTTCCCCCACGGTCATTAAGGCAATGTATGAAGCTTTGGGAAATATGGGATTACAGCAGGGCAACGTATTGGAGCCGTCCTGCGGGATCGGGAATTTCATGGGACTTGTGCCGGAGACTATGGACGGGTTAAGGATGTACGGCGTGGAGCTTGACAGCATTTCCGGGAAGATTGCGAAACAGCTTTACCAGAAAAATAATATCTCCGTACAGGGATTTGAGACTGCCGCATACCCGGACAGTTTCTTTGACTGTGTAATCGGCAACGTGCCGTTCGGCGCTTATAAGGTGGCAGACCGCAGGTATGACCGCCATAATTTTATGATACATGATTATTTTATCGCAAAATCCTTAGACCTGGTGCGTCCGGGCGGCGTGGTGGCGGTGGTGACGTCAAGCGGCACGATGGATAAGCAGAGCGCATCCGTGCGCCAGTACATCGCCAACCGTGCAGACCTGCTTGGGGCGATCCGCCTCCCGAACAATGCATTCCAGAGGAATGCCGGGACGGGCGTTGTTGCGGATATCTTATTCTTCCAGAAACGTGACCGGGCGTCTTTGGAGCAGCCGGATTGGGTGGAGCTTGGCACGACACCGGAAGGATATACGGTCAATTCCTATTTTGCAGAACACCCGGAGATGGTGCTTGGGGAATTTACCACGGAAAGCACACAGTACGGCAAGCAGGAAACCACGGTAAAACCGATAGAGGGCGCTGTCCTTGCGGAGCAGCTGAAGGGGGCGGTGCAGCATATCCAGGGGACGATTGCGGAAATGGAGCTGGAAGATTCAGAACTAGAGGAAACGGCATCATCCATCCCGGCAGACCCTTCCATCAAGAATTTCAGCTTTGCAAACGTGGACGGAAAAGTGTATTACCGGGAAAATTCCATTATGAATTTAATGGAGCTGCCCGCCATGACGACAGAGCGTGTGCTTGGGATGATTGAGCTGCGGAACCTGACGCAGGTACTTCTGCAGTGCCAGATGGAGGACGGCAGTGATGCGGAAGTTGCTGTGCTGCAGAAAGAATTGAATACCCAGTATGACCGGTTTACGGCTCAATATGGCCTGATCAGCAGCAATGCCAACCGGAGGGCATTCTCCCAGGACAGCAGCTACTGCCTGCTATCATCTTTGGAACTGGTAGACGAGGAAGGGAAACTGAAACGGAAGGCAGATATTTTTACGAAGCGTACCATCCGGAAGGCTGTACCGGTGACAAGCGTCGATACCGCCAGTGAAGCCCTGGCCGTTTCCATCGGGGAGCGGGCAAGGGTGGACGTGCCGTTTATGGCAGGATTATCCGGAAAGACAGAAGCGGAAGTCACGGAGGAACTGGCGGGGGTGATCTTTAAAAATCCCCTGACAGACCAGTGGGAGGCATCAGATGAATATTTATCCGGCAATGTCCGGAAGAAGCTGGAAGTCGCAAAGCAGTTTGCAGAAAATAACCCGGAATATGAAATCAACGTGCAGGCGCTCACACGGGTGCAGCCGAAAGACCTGGAGGCATCGGAGATCGAGGTGCGGCTTGGGGCAACCTGGGTAGACCCGGCTTATATCACGGAGTTCATGAGGGAGCTGTTCCATACGCCGAAGCATTTTTTAGGGAACCAGATTGACGTGAAGTATGCGAAAATTAACGGCCAGTGGAATATCTCCGGGAAAAGTGCGGATTCTTATGGGAATTCCCTTGTCACAGCTACCTATGGGACGCAGCGGGCAAACGCTTACCGTCTGTTGGAAGATGCGCTGAACCTCAAGGACACAAAAATCTTTGATACGGTTGTGGAGGACGGCAAGGAAAAACGTGTCCTGAACAAAAAGGAAACCATGATCGCACAGCAGAAGCAGGAGATGATAAAGGAAGCCTTCAAGGAGTGGATATTCCGGGACATTGACCGGAGGGAGGACTTATGCAGGAAATATAACGATTTATTTAACAGCGTCCGTCCCCGTGAATACGATGGGAGCCATATCCAGTTTGCGGGCATGACGCCGGAGATCACATTAATGCCCCACCAGAAAAATGCGGTGGCGCATATCTTATATGGAAACAACACGCTGCTTGCACACTGCGTAGGGGCTGGCAAGACCTTCCAGATGATCGCCGCCGGGATGGAGAGCCGCAGGCTTGGGCTGGCGCAGAAAAACCTTTATGTCGTGCCGAACCATCTGACCGAACAGTGGGGCAGCGATTTTTTGCGTCTGTATCCGGGGGCAAATGTCCTGGTCGCAACGAAGAGAGATTTTGAGCCTGCGAACCGGAAGAAGTTCTGTTCCCGTATTTCGACAGGCGATTATGATGCTGTCATTATCGGACACAGCCAGTTTGAGCGCATCCCCCTTTCCAGGGAACGGCAGATTGCAAGCATCGAGCGGCAGATGAACGACATCACGAACGCGATCGCAGAGCTGGCGGAGGAAGAAGGCACACGATATACCATCAAGCAGATGGAAAAGACGAGGAAGACACTGGAAACAAGGCTTGCAAAGCTGAATGACCAGAGCCGGAAGGATGATGTGGTGACGTTCGAGCAGTTAGGCGTGGACAGGCTGTTTGTAGATGAGAGCCACAACTATAAAAATATGTTTTTATACACAAAGATGCGGAATGTTGCCGGGATTTCACAGACGGACGCACAGAAAAGCTCCGATATGTTCATGAAATGCCAGTACCTGGATGAGCTGACCGGAGGGAAGGGCGTCACGTTTGCAACCGGGACCCCCGTGTCGAATAGTATGGTAGAGCTTTATACCATTATGCGTTACCTTCAGTATGACACGATACAGAAGATGGGCCTGGGGCATTTTGATTCCTGGGCGGCGGCTTTTGGCGAGACGGTGACGAGCATAGAACTTTCTCCCGAAGGCACAGGGTACCGGGCAAAGACAAGGTTTGCCCGGTTTTTTAACCTCCCGGAGCTGATCGCATTATTTAAGGAGAGCGCCGACATCCAGACTGCGGATATGCTGGAACTTCCGGTTCCCGAAGCGGAATATATCAACGAAGTGCTGAAACCGAGTGAGGAACAGCAGGATCTGGTCAGCTCCTTTGCAGAGAGGGCAGAGGTCGTCCGTGCCGGGAATGTAGACCCGTCATGCGATAACATGCTGAAGATCACCAACGATGGGAGGAAATGCGCCCTGGATCAGCGGCTTATCAATGACATGCTGCCGGATGCGGGGGAAAGCAAGGTCAACCGCTGTGTAAACAATGCGTTTGATATATGGGAAAAGACTTCTGCAGACAAGGGGACACAATTAATTTTTTGCGACCTGTCTACGCCGAAAAATGACGGCACGTTTAACGTCTATGACGATGTGCGGGAAAAGCTGGTGGCAAAAGGAATCCCCAGGGAGGAGGTTGCATTTATCCATGAAGCCGGGACGGAAACGAAAAAAGCGGAATTATTTTCAAAGGTGCGCTCCGGGCAGGTGCGTATCCTTCTCGGTTCTACACCGAAGTTAGGAGCCGGGACAAATATACAGGACAGGCTGGTTGCCTTACACCACCTGGATGCGCCGTGGGTGCGACTTGAAGTCGCATAGATAATTGTTTAACAACGAAATATTGATTAAACCCGCTATTCCGTTAGCGGTAGCCTAGTGCCACCTGCATCAGAAGCAA
>CAJTFX010000057.1 GCA_910575555.1 Lachnospiraceae bacterium
CATCTATATTGGTAGATGCTTTGAATTGCTTGAGCCGTGTGAGGGGAAACTCTCATGCACGGTTCTTAGAGGGGAAGGCGGTAGTAATACCGCTGACCTACTCGACCGCCCGGCCGACCTGACCCAAAGAAACGGGCGGATTTTAAGGCAGGGCAACGAAAATAAGGAAGTATCTATTTTTAACTATATCACAGAAAATACATTTGACAGCTACTTATGGCAGATTTTGGAGCAGAAACAGCGGTACATCAGCCAGATCATGACCGGCCGCTCTCCGCTGCGGAGCTGTGAGGATCTGGACGAGACCGTGCTGCAGTATGCGGAGTTTAAAGCGCTGGCGACCTCTGACCCAAGGGTGAAGGAGAAGATGGAGACGGACAATGAGATTAACCGGCTGACCGTGCTGAAATCTTCCTGGCAGAGCCAGCAGGCCCAGCTGCAGGAGCAGGCCAGCCGCCACTATCCGGTTCGGATTGCCCGGAAGGAGAATGAGATAGCGGTCAGGGAAGAGGATATCCGGACGTATCAGGCCAACAAGACGGAGGATTTCCACATGGTGATTGACGGGCGTATCCATGACGAGCGCACAAAGGCGGCGGAGCATCTGATGGTATGCGGCCGCAGGGTTATGAAGATGGAGGCGGGTTCCTCCCTTGATGCTGGCAGCTATGCAGGGCTCACCATCCGGCTGACAAAGCCAGATATGGGCGGAATGAAGATCTGGTTATGCGGGAAGGGGAGCTATAGAACCGATTACGGTGATTCCGGGCTGGGAAATATTACCCGCATCGAACATCTGGCAGAACGCATCGTGTCAGATGACAAATATGACAAGGAGGAACTTGCCAACCTGCAACAGCAGCTTGCAGAGGCGAAAGAACAGTGCGGGAAGCCCTTTTCGGACGAGGAAAGGCTGCTGGAATTACAGAAGAAAAAGGTACAGCTTGACCTTGCCCTGGAATTTAAGGAGGACGGGGAGTACGTGATGGCGGCAGAAGAGGCAGGGGAAGGAAGCGGGAAGGGAGACAGAAAGGAGCCGCCCACACTGGAGCAGCGGATTTACCGGAAACTCCGTCTGTTTGCGGCCCCAATCCTGGATGGAGAAGCCTATTATATGAAGCTGCAGGCAAAGGGGTATGAGGATCTGGTGGTTGAGGCCATTGGAGGGGAGGAATACAGCATTGCCCATTATTATGACCAGAACGGGGATTCCATGCGTGACCCGGAGATTACGTTTACCATCGACAGGGAAAGCAGATCCATCCACCCCTCCTCTTTTCTCCAGGACGGCATCGGGGTGTATTACGAGACGGCGGAGGCAGCCCCGGCAATGGTAAGGGATTTGAAAGGGTTTATGGTACAGTGGTTTACCAACATTAAAAACCAGGGCTTTGAGCCGGTAAAGATCAAAAGATACGAACAGGAAGAAGAAAATACCATGGAACGATAGGAGGGAGATTAAAAAAAGCGGAAACAGGCCAAACACTGCAGGAGCCAAAAAGGGTAAGCAGGATTTCACAGGAAGCGAAAGCAGGCGCAGACAAAGGTTTCTTGTGAAAGGCAGGTATTTTGCGGTTGAAACATACCAGAGAGGACTTGAAGGCCATGCAGGGATGGAGCCTGGAACGAAAGATACAGGTGACGCAGACCCGGATTCTGGAATGGTACTTGAGATTCGGGGGACAGGTTTTCGTCAGTTTTTCTGGCGGGAAGGATTCCTGCGTGCTTTTAGACATTGCCCGCCGGGTATATCCCGATATCCCGGCGGTGTTCGTGGATACGGGGCTGGAATACCCGGAGCTTCGGGAGTTTGTAAAAACAAAGGAAAACGTGAACTGGCTGCGGCCCAGATACCCATTCCCGCAGATCATCGAGAAGTACGGGTATCCCGTGATCTCCAAGGAGATAGCGGACTGCGTGGACGGGGCGCGGAAGGGGCAGGCTACAAGGATAGAGCGGCTGAACGGGACGATGCTGGCGCCGGACGGCAGCAAGTCCGTGTATAACTGTGAGAACTACCATTATCTGCTGGAGGCGCCGTTCAGGATATCAGCCAGGTGCTGTTACCATATGAAGAAGGCGCCCATCTACCGGTTCGAGCGTGAGACCGGCAGGCACGGGATTGTGGGGCTGATGGCCCAGGAGAGCCGCCTGCGGACGCAGAAGTGGCTCCAGTACGGATGTAACGGTTTTGAGCGGAAACGGCCCCTGAGCCAGCCCATGGCATTCTGGCTGGAACAGGATATCCTGGAATACCTGAAAAGAACCGGGATTCCCTACAGTTCCATTTATGGGGAGATTGAGGAGATAAAAAAGAAGGACGGCAGCCGGATATTAAAGACCAGCGGGGTATCCAGATCGGGCTGCATGTACTGTATGTTCGGGGTCCATCTGGAAGAGGAACCCAACCGGTTCCAGCGGATGCAGCAGACCCACCCCAGGCAGTATGATTACTGCATCAACCGTCTGGGCTGCGGCAGGGTGCTGGATTTTATCGGAGTTCCCTACCGCCTGGAGGACAGTAAAAAAAACGAAACAGGGAGAGGGGGATGAAGATGGATATGGAAGTGGAAAAAGTCTATGCCCTTGAAAAGACAGGGGTGGACGGATATTATCTGCGGACACTTTACCTGCCCCGTGAGACGGTTCAGGAGATCCGACAGCAGGAACCGGCAGTCTATAAAGACCTGCACGGCCTGTTTGATGGGGTTCCCTGCGCAGACGTGGACGGTGTGATGAACTTTGTCATGCCGGACAGCCATGGAGGGCTGTGTGTCCGTACAAGGGACATGGGAAGGGATTTTCCCGGAAGGAACCAGTACAACGGGGATTCTGTGGAAGGGGAAAGGGAAGAGGTGATGGCAGAGCTTCGGCAAAGGCTGCAGAGGGATGGATACCACTTCCGCCCCAACGCCTGTTTCCGGAACGTGGATGTTCTTGAGACCCTGCAGAAGATCATGGAGCATAATACCAGTTTCTTTCAGACAGATTTTGCCTATGACCGGGAGATGCTTTTGGAAGCCGCCAGGGACAGGAATGCGCCCCGGCAATTTTTCTGGATGAGCAGGAAGGGCGGCACCTGGTGCTTTCCAGAGCGGAGCGTGCATATCCGGCAGACCAGCCCGCACAATACCTGGTTCTATTATGGCGGATGCCGGGTGGAGCATGTGAAGGCATTCCGGGTGGAGCTGCGGGGGATGAGGGATGACCGGGTGATGGGGGATATTCTGGAGATAGACTACCAGAAGCATCTGGACTATCTCTGCACCCATTCCCATGACCCTGCAAAAGTGGAGGTAGTGTTTAAAAATCCCAACAGCTGCAGGACATTCGGCTGGCAGGAATACGAGCAGAACTGGCAGGCCATTGCAGACAGGTACGGGACGGTGGAGCGGAAACGGTATCTGGTGAAGGACGAGTGTCAGCTGTCGCGGGATATGGCAGGAGCCTGCGGGATGTTCTGGGATGCAGTGGATGTGATGGAAGTGGACGAATATGTGAAGCGTCTGGAACATGACAGGCTCCATGAGTATGGTTATACCGCAGGGGATCTGGCGCTGACCGGTCCTGTGGATGCGGAGCGGGCGGTGAAACAGGGGCTGGAGTGCTACATACTGAATCGGGACGGTTCCAGGGAACCGGTTCATGACTGGGAGGATTACCGGAAGGCTCTTTCCCATGGGAAGCTGTTTGGCATGGAGGCCGGGGAGAAGGATATCCTGCGGTACTTCAAACAGGATACGGTCCCTCTTTTCAATGAAGAGGAAATGCAGAAGATTTATTCCCTTGCACTGCAGGCCGGCATGGAGAACGAGCCGGAGGGGAACAGTCTGCTGGACGGCATTATCCATAAGGCAGAATGTTTCCTGCCGGGAGAAAGGCAGAGGGAGGCTTCTGCAGAAGAGCAGGAAGTGCTGCCGGGAGACGTCATTCAGTAGAACAGCGATAAGACAGTTTTTGGATATCCAGACGCTTAACAGTGAAAACCAGTAAAGGATAAAATGTTCGGTTCCAGGCTGTCGGGACAGAAAAGAGGAAACCATGTATGATTATAAAATGAATTTTTATGTGGATTATATCAACCAGAACGTGCTGAACCGGATCAATTACGCACGTCTGCAGGAAGATTACCAGACAGAGGAAAAGGCGTATGCCAAAAGCGTGCTGAACGCGCTCCATCAGGGTGTAATAGAAGTGTACGGCACAGAGACTTTTGGGCGTGATACACTGGAAGAGGGTTATGTCCTTCTGCCGGGAGTTTTGCGGTCCAGGGAGAATGGAAATGTCTGTATCGCCCTTATGGAAATGAATTTATCTTCACCAGGAGAACACTGGGAGATAGATTACCTGACAAAGTACGGCTGCATCAGTCCATATAAAGAGGATCTGCCGGATGCAGTGCGCCAGTTCCTGAAAGAGACCTACGGAACCTATGATTACGGTTACACGGCAACCCTCACAGACGATATCCATGTGGATAAGGGGTGCCTGCCGGATGCTTTAAAAGAGATTCTGGCAGATTTTGGAAACCATGAATTTGTGCCGTGCAGCCGGGAGGAAGTGTTAGAAAATCTCCTGGACTATACGGAGGACGGGGATATGGAAAGGTAGACGGTTAAGGCAGGATGGAAAACGCAGGCGGAGGTTGCAGTGATACGGAAGCGATATCCTGCAGGTTCCCGGATAGAACTGGATTACATGAATGAGCAGGGGATGCAGCCCGGACTGAAAGGGATTGTGAAGTCTGTGGATGATGCGGGGCAGCTGCATATGATCTGGGAGAATGGTAGGTCCCTGGCCCTTGTGCCGGGGGCTGACCGGTTCCACCGGCTGCCGGAGCCGCAGGCGGAAAAACAGGCAGGAAAGGAAGCGCCGGCGGAAGAAATGGAGCGGTAAAAAGGCGGAAACATTGAATAAAGGCTACCGGTCTGTTATACTGGAATCATCCGGCAGGTGTTCTGGCGCAGATAAGGCTGTCAATACAGCCTGTTACATAACCGGAACGGGAAAGTCTGCCGGAAATAAGAGCCAGGAGGTAAATGCAGGATGGCAGAGGATAAGAGGAAAGAGACAGATGACGAACTGATGGAGCGTTTTGACAGCTTTGTCAGGGCGGCTATCTTGGAGGAAGGGAATAAACTGCGGGCAGAGAAGGGGTATCCGCTTCTGACGGAAGAGGATATGGCGGATGTGGATACGCTTTCCGGCCTGAAAGAACGCTTTGGGGCAAAGGAGGAAAACCAATGAGGAAGAATTTTGGAGCGAAGCCGTGGACGTATCCGCAGCCGGTATTTATCATTGCAACCTATGGGGAGGACGGGACGCCGGACGCCATGAACGCCGCATGGGGAGGCATCAGTGATGACACCCAGATTTCCATGTGTCTTTCCGCAGGGCATAAGACAGTGGCGAATATCCTTGCCCGTGGCGCTTTTACGGTGAGCATGGCGGATGCGGCCCATGTAGCAGAGTGCGATTATGTGGGGATCGAGTCCGCAAACAAGGTGCCGGACAAGCTGGCAAAGGCAGGGTTCCATACGGAAAAGGCGGAGCATGTGGACGCTCCCGTTATCTTGGAGCTGCCTATGGCGGTGGAGTGCAGGCTGGTAAGCTATGATAAGGAGACCTGCAGGCTGGTGGGCGAGATTGTCAATGTTTCGGCGGATGAAAAGATTCTGGACGAAAACGGGAAGATTGACCCGGCAAAGCTGGAACCTATTGTGTTTGACCCGGTGAACAACGCATACCTGAAGCTGGGCGAAAAGGTGGGGAACGCTTTCAAGGACGGAATGAAGCTGAAATAACGACAGATGAGACAGAAACCATAGCAGAATAACAGTAAAATAACGACACAGTGCGGGGCGCTGACAAGATGGATGAAAAACCATTTTGCCGGCGCCTTTTCTGATTGCAGGGAGGTGACGGTTACGGACAGACAAACAGCCATGAGGCGGCGCCCTATGCCTTTTACGGAAGAGCAGATGAAGCAGGTCTTTGACACCAATATCATAGATTTCGCTGTCAGACATGGATTTGAGGTGGAGAAAGGCGACCGGAACACGGTCCATGTAAAGCACAGCGGCGGCCTGTATCTGTTCCGGCATGGGCGGGGGTATTATCAGTTTGCCGGGGAGAAGAGCGGGAACATTATCCAGTTTGCCCAGGAATATCTGGGAGCTGCTGACTTCAAAAGTGCGGTGGAGATGATTCTGGGCTGCCGTGCCTATGAGCAGACAGAGCATTATGTGCAGCCAGTGGAGAAGAAACCCAGAGGGAAGCTGATATTGCCGCCCAAAGATAAAGATTTTAACCGTACAATCGCCTATCTGACCCGCACCCGTGGTATAGACAGCGAAATCGTGTATGCCATGATTAACCAGAACAAAATCTATCAGGCAGTCACACAGAAAAATGGATATACCTTCCGGAACTGCGCTTTTGTAGGCTATGACGGGGAGGGGAAGCCCCGGTACTGTGCGCTCCGGGCACCCAGCAATGAACGGAAGTTCCGGCAGGACGTGGAGAACTCCGACAAAACTTATGGCTTCTGCATGGAGGGGCGCTCTGACCGGGTGTATGAGTTTGAGGCGCCCATTGACGCCATGAGCCATGCCACCCTGTGCAAGCTGTACGGCATTGACTGGCGGGAGGATCACCGGGTGGCGGAAGGGTGCCTGTCGGACAAGGCCCTTTCCCGCTATCTAAAGAACCACCCGGAGATCCGGGAGATCGTGTTCTGCTATGACAATGACGTGGACGGGAAGGACGCAAACGGGCAGCCCCGCAACCATGGGCAGATACAGGCGAACCAGTCAGCGGAGGCTTTTACAAAGGCAGGATATAAAGTGTTCATCCAGACCCCGCAGACAAAGGACTTTAATGAGGATCTGCTTACCTTCCGGGAAATGTCGGCCAGGAGCAGAGACGGCCCTGAAAGAGCAGAAGCGGAAGAGTTAGAAACGGCATATCCCTGATGCCGGAAAGGAGGCATATGAGGCCGGTTTATGTGTGCCAGCTGGAAGAACGGAAACAGATGGAGGTCAGGAGACTGCTGGAGGGGCTGATCCTTCACGGCTGCGGGGGCGATAAGTCCGAAGTGGAGCGGTATTACGGCATGAGTTTTGAGGAGGCCGTACAGAACGGCATGGATTCCAAGATTGTGGATCTGGACTACCTCATGGTGTTCTATGCCGAAGAATATAACTCCGGAAAAGCGGATGAAGAGTTCCGTCTGGCGGATGCCGCCGTAATCTCCAGTATCTTAAAAGAGGCGAGAAAATCTGATGATGTACCGCCATTTGTCTATCCCTGCGGCCGGACAGGATGGAGCTGCAGGAGGATGAGTGGGAACGGTAAAGACGGAGGTGTGTATGAAAGTGGTTTTGATTGGGGTGCTGGCAGTGGTAGGGATTGCAGTGGTTACTGTGCTTGCATTTGCCCATGGGGAGCGGGTGTGCAGGGAGATCAGCGACCTTTTGGAACGGTGTTGAGTGATATTTGAAGAAATATTTCCAAAGCATACTTTGTGCAGGCTCGGATCTGTGCTATACTTAAGAGCAGATAACCAGAAACCGGAGGAAATGCGGATGAAGAAGATACTTGTGATACAGGGCGGCGGCAGGGCGAAGGGAAACACTGCTCAGCTTGTCAACAGCTTTGTGGCCGGGGCAGAAGAAAGCGGACATTCTGTAGAAGTGATCTCGCTTTTAAAGAATGAGGTCAAGGGCTGCCTGGGTTGTAATGCCTGCCGTTACGGGAAGCCCTGCATCCAGAAAGACGCTTTTAATGACCTTGTGCCGAAGATCAAGGATGCAGACTGTATTGTGTTTGCCTCCCCTCTGTACTTCTGGACGGTATCTGCCAGGATAAAAGCATTTATCGAACGGTTTTACTGTATTGCAGTGGAAGATCCCAACCCGCCGCTTGGCAGGTATGAGAAGTACCCCATAAAGGACTGCGCCCTGCTGATGACATCAGCGGATGACTTTTTCTGGATGTTTGAGCAGGCGGTATCGTATTATCAGTTTGCGCTTGTCAATTACATCGGCTTTCATGACAGGGGCATGGTGCTTGCCGGTGGATGCGGGGATACCAATGGAAGGCCGCGGATTGACAGGACGGTACATTTGCAGGAAGCGTATGAGTTTGGGAAAAATATTTACCCCCAATAGGGGGGAAGCTGTGAAAAGCGGATTTAGAGAGGTGATTGTTTTGGAAGCGAAATACCATATGACACGGGAAGAGAACATTTTTGTTGCCAAGAGGAATATCGTGGATTATATCTGGAAGAGCGCACGGCTGGAGGGACTGGCTGTGACCTACCCGGATACGGAAGCCATCTATAATGGCATGAGCGTTCAGGGGGTAAAGGTATCCGACATTGTGGCGGTGAACAATCTGAAACACGCATGGCAGTTTGTGCTGGATACCCTGGACTATCCTACGGATTATCCGTTTGTCTGTAAGATCAACCAGTGTGTGGGCGGTGATAACCTGATTATCCGGGCAGGGTATCTGCGGAATGTGCCGGTGAGTATCGGCGGTACAACGTGGAAGCCGGATATGCCTATTGAATCCCAGATTAAAGAGGAAATGGCGGAAATCGGACAGATAGAGAACCCGACAGACCGGGCGCTGACCATGATGCTCTACCTTGTGCGGAAGCAGATGTTTCTGGACGGCAACAAGAGGACATCCATGCTGGCAGGCAACCATGTGATGGTTTCAAACGGGTGCGGCATTATTTCCGTTCCCATTGAATTACAGCCGGCCTTTACAGGGCTGTTGATACAGTTTTATGAATCCAATGACATGACGGAGATCAAGCAGTTTCTGTATGAGAACTGTATTGACGGCATTGAGTTTACTCCTTTACCGGAGCAGGAAGCAGAGCGCGGGCGGGAGAACCTGCAGGGATGGGAGCGGTAAAACAAAACAGCGGAAAGATTTCAGTGGAAGTATCGTGGGGAGACCATGGTACTTCCTTTTTTCGCTTTTCGGGAGCGGAGCGACCGATACCCCGATGCCACGCAGAGGGGACACATACGCTCAAAATCGGAGATTTTGGAGTTAAGGCAGGAATAGGTTTGTGAAACAAACCGGGGAAACACCGTACAGGCAAAGCCTGTACCCTTGTTAAATATCAAACTGCACTGTTAAAAATTGACTAAAGAGAGGATAGAAGGCAAGGGGCAGGCGGCAGTGGGTATTGCCGCCTGCCACAGGTTCAGGTGCTGTCTTTGGAGGACATCAGCTGTTCGGCCAGAGGCCGGTACTCCGGCAGCTTTAAAAGGAATGGTTCCAGACGCCGTTTAAGTTCTGCAATCTCCAGGGGATTGGCGCTTGGCAGACCATCCTCATTTCCAGTCAGTTCAAAAACATCCAGGGAGATTTCAGAGAAGAGCTTTTCAAACAGTTCCTCGCCGGTCTCCATGAGATAGGCATCGGGATCATGGCCTGTTTCAAAAGGAGTGAGGTCAAGATAGATATATCCGGCTTTTTCTGACCATACGATATCCAGGTGTGTACTGGCATGGATGTAATCTTTGAATACAGCTATGATATGTTCCAGTTCTTTCCTTGTTTCTTTTCTGCTCATAAGTTTTTCCTTTCTGTGTTCCGGCAGTTTTGGTTGTGGGATACAGGGATATGATACCGCAGGATTGGAAAAAAGGGAATGTACTGGGAAGTGCGGGCAGGACACAAAATAATTCACAGACGAGGAGGCGGGCTATGGCAAAACGGGACGACCGCATCATCACTTCGGTCTATCTGACAAAAGAGATGTGCAGCCAGATTGACAAGATGGCAGACAGGGGGCATATCTCCCGGAATGAACAGATCCGGCGTTACATTGAGAAGGGGCTGGCGGTGGAGGGGTACAGCCAGGACATCGACCTGATCGCAGGCATCATCCGGCAGGAGGTGCAGGCGGTCTACCATATCGAGGACATCAGGGCGGTGGTGGAACAGCAGGCAAACCGCATCGCAAAGATGCACATGAAATCCGGCAAGGTGGATGCGGCGGCTTTCTTTCTGCTGGTGAAGGTGCTGATGAACGTGGCCCATGAGGGGACGGAGGAACAGTTCGACCAGATGCTTTCGGAGGCGGTGGCCCTGGGGGTGGACTACATGCAGAAGAAGGACTTCCAGATCAACAGTTTTCTGGCGGACAGCGGCAGCCTGCGCCGGATTGCGGATAAGCTGTGACAGGGGAAGGAACATCATCTGCAGCATTAAGGAACCGATCACAGTCGTTGAGTGGAGGGAATCCATAGAAAATGAAACTTATGAGAATGAACAGGAAAGGGAAATAGGAGATATGACAGGCTTTGAAAAATTTCAGCAGAAAGTAAAGGACGGGATTCTTGCGTATATGCCGGAAGAATACCGGGACGCAACGGTGGAGATCATCCATGCAAAAAGGAACAATGACCAGGAACAGGTGGGCATAATGATAAAAAGCGAGGGGCAGGAGGTGGCCGCCAGGATATATCTGGATGAGTATTATGCAAGATTCCCGGACTGGGTATCAGATGAAACGATGTTAAAGACGATTGCGGGAGATTATCTGGAAAATGACTTAAAAAGGAAATGGGTGGAAACTGTGAAGGAATCCGTAAAAGACTTTGACTCCATAAAAGGGAATATCCGGGTACAGGTGGTGAACCGGGATATGAACCGGGAAAGCCTGCAGAATTGTCCGAAAAAAGAGGTTGAAGGCACGGATCTTCTGGCAGTATTCCGCATCCTGTTTTATGAGCAGGGAAAGGAGTGTGCAAATGCCCTTGTAACGGATGCGCTCATGGAAACATGGGGCATGGATGTGGAATCTTTGTATGAGACGGCCCTGAACAATACGGCTGCCCAGGCGCCTGCCCGGATCAACAGTATGATGTCTGTGTTTTTTGACGGGGAAGAACCGCTGGAGCTGGAAGAGGTATTCCGTGAGGAAGGGCTGTATATCCTGTCAAACCCGCAAAAAGACTATGGAGCGGCAACCATGCTGTATCCGGGGCTTTTACAGTCCATTGCAGAGAGTACCCAGTCCGGTTTTTATATCCTGCCAAGCAGTATCCATGAGGTGCTGCTTATCAAAGAGGACAATGGTATGGACGCAAAGGAACTACAGAGCATAGTGATGGATATCAACCAGAGGGAAGTGCTGCCCCAGGAAGTCCTGTCAAATCAGGTGTACTTTTATAACGGAAAAGAGCAGAAGATTTCCCTGGCTTTGTCCCCGGAGGAAACCAGGGAGCTGGCCGGGAACAGAGAAATGGTTTCTGCCGGATATGAGGGAATGGAAACCGAAAGCATGGAAGAGGAAATGGAGAGATAGGAGAGAATGATGGATCAGGCACAACGCTATAAGGAGCTGGCCGCACGGACGGAGGGAAAGACACTGGATTCCTCTTACCATGCGGCTTTTTATCTGCTCTCTTGTGAGCAGGGGATATTTGATGTGGCAAAGAAGCATGTAAACGCCATGGGCATTGGCTTTGACGGCCTGAAACGCTCCCTGCGGGGCTTTGACGAGACCAGCCTGCAGATAGTGGAGATTGCGCACAACCTGTTTAAATGGACGGGGAAGTGTAAGGTGACGCCTTTTGATATTTCCCGCATGGGATATCCTTACATGGAACAGGTCTGCAACGCTATCTGGATTGCGTCCGGTGAGGTGAAAGTGCAGATACGGGACGCAGAGAACAGGGAGCCGGAGCTGTTTCTGGACAGCAAGCCGTATCAGCGGACACAGCGGCTGCATAGCAGGATGGAGCAGATGTATACAGAGATGCTGGAATCGTCGGAAGATATGGGAATGGGGATGGGGGAGCAGAATGGAGGGATAGGGATTGAAATGTTTGGGGAGCCGGACGAGGACATGGAAATGGAACGGTAAAGGAGGCGCTTATGATAACAGCAGTATTGGAGCATCGGGGGAATACCCTGGTGGTGGAGCTGCCCCGCAGGCTGTATGAACTTCAGAAAGATTTATCCAGTATCGGCATTACATGGCAGGCTTCGTCCCTGCCGGTTTCCGGCACAGGAAATATCCGGGTAAAGCTGGAGGCAAAGGAACCTGTGGGGGAGATGGTGCTCTCCCGAATGGAATGTGTGGATCTGTTCCTGGAATTAAACAGGGTATGTCAGGAGATCCAAAAAGTTTGTCCTTATGGTTATGATGAATTTCTGGATATGCTGTCCCCGAAAAGCGACCCGGCCTGCGACCGTTACCTTTTTTACAGAACCTATGAATCGGCGCTGCCCAGTACGGCCACAGGGCTTAGGTATCTGGAGGAAGAAACAGAGCGTTACCGCACCACCATGGAGAACTATCAACATGCCTGCCGGATAGAGGAAGAAGAGGAAGCAGGAGAAACCAGTGAGGAATGGGAGGAAGAGAGGTGATAGCCTATTTCCCTGTTAGTCTATAAGCAGCGGTTCCAAAACCCCAACTATAAAAGCACAGCCAGCAAAAATTATGCCCATGTGCGCTATATCGCCACCCGACCCAGAGTGGCAAAGAATGAGGGCATGAACCATGGACTGTTCGGCTGCCTGAAGCCGGGGACATCCCTGACGGAGTTTCAGGACTGGAAGGACGTGGCGCGGCTGGTCTATCAGAACTCCCGGCGGCATGTCACCATGTACCGCAGCGTGGTTTCCTTTGGGGAGGACACGGCAAAGGAGCTGTTACTGACGGACAAAAAAGCATGGGAGAGGTATATTGAGAACCACATCCGTACTATTGCGGAGAAGAACGGCATTCGGCGGGAACATTTCCAGTGGGCGGCGGCTCTGCACAGGGAGAAGAGCCATCCCCATCTCCATGTGGTATTCTGGGATGATTCCGATGAGAAGGCTAAGATTAAGAACCCCTTTACCCATCCATCTGTCCCAAATAACATCCGCAGGCAGATGATAAAGGACACCTTTGCCGGCCGGATACGGGCTTATGGGGAGGAAAAGACAAAAGCGGCGGCTGACCTGCGAAAGATCAGCGACAGCCTGGTGGATGACTTCGAGCGCCATATCCGTCTGCTGGGAAATAAGAGATACCAGAAACTCCGGGAGGAATATGACCTAAATGCAGAGCTGGCAGAAGATTTTGATTTTTCCGACCACACACTGAATGAAACTGCCGACCGGGTTTTCCGCCTGAAATCCGCATTACCCCCAAAGGGCAGGATTGCTTACCAGCTGCTTTCGGAGGAGCTGAAAAAACAGGTGGATGCGCTTACGGCCTATCTGCTCTCCCAGGTGCCGGAGCTGAAAAAGCTGCGGACAGATTATGTGGAGAGCAAAATGAAGATGGTGCATCTGTACGGAGGCAGCGAGGAATACCTGTCATCCCAGAGAAAGAAGTTTGAGGCCGAGGCGGACAAGATCATTGCCAACCGGATTCTGGGGATGGTAAAGACCTTAAACCGTCTGGATGACGAGGGCAGGGCGGCGGAGTACCGGGAGGGACGGAAGAAATACTATGTGGAGCAGATGGTGTTGGAGATGCTTGACATGCTCTCTTCCCTGGTGGATACCAACTGCCGCCAATATGATGATTTTGAGAAAGCATGGCAGGGGGAACTGTCTAAGGAGGCCAGAAAAGAATTGTATCTGAAATATCAGGATAAAGGGTATGAACATTAGACCAGAGGATGAACGGATACCGGATAACATGCTGTGGTAAATGCCGTAAGTATTCTGGCTTTTCCAAGTGGCACTTTAAATATAATCAGCAGGAAGGAGATATAAATGAAAAGCAAGACGGAATTTTACCAGGCGTTTTTTGAGACACTGGAGAAAAAGGGGTTTTCCATCCGGCCGCCGTCCTCACCTGATTATGTGGCAGACATTTACCACAAGAACCGGCAGATCGCTTTTTATGGAAGGCAGGATGCCATTATTAAAAATCCTTTTGTGGAAGTGGAGGAAAAGCTGATGGAGCGGCTGCAGGCGCTGGCAAAGTCCACGGCTATCGGCTGCGGCATCTGTTCTGACCGGCCTTATGATGAAACAGCCACCCAGGATAAAAGCGGCCTGGTGAAGATCAACGAACACAATGGTGTGGTCCTGGTGTGCAAGCAGCACCCAATCTTTGATTATGTATTGTCTACTTACCGGAAGGATATGGAGCATGGAGGCGCGCCCATCCAGAGACAGTATTTTTATAACCGGGAGGCGGCTTTTGAGGATTTTGCCCTGCGGAGCGGCCTGGTGGACGAGAAAAAACTGTTTACTGAAACAGAACTCAGGATTCTCCATGCGGGGCTGGTGAAGCTGCGGACGGAGGATCAGGAACTGGATCAGGACGGCATGGAATCCGTGGCGGCGCTGGTGGAGCGGATTGAGGACATTGTGCCGGAACTGGGGAAAAAGGAGAGGACATTTGATTTTATGAAACTGTTTTCGCCCCTTGAAAATGTGAGGGAACGGTAGAAAAGGGCTGCGGGGCGGTACTATGGGGGCTGTATGTGTTTGGCGGCTGTCCTGCCGGGGTAAGGGCAGACTGTCATGGCAGAACGGTCAGCTTTTTAAGAGTCTTGCCATCTGGAGCAGAGCCTGTGCTTTTTCTTCCGGCAGGACACGGACATTTTCCAGAAGTTCCCGCTCAAAATCGGATGGGTACATCACTTCGGTATCCTCATTCAGAAATTCAGGGAGCGTGGCACCGAGGCAGGAGAGCAGTTTCTCCAGGATGTAGACGGAGGGCTGGTTTTCACCCCGCTCAATCTTGTGGATATAATTTTCGGACACATCGGATTCTTTGGAAAGACGGTATACGCTGAACCCTTTGTCGGTCCGCAGCTTTCGGAAACGGTTTGGAATATCGATCATGGCTGTCACCCTTTCTTGTCTGTAGAGATTTGCAGTATTGGAAACCTGCCGGTCTGTCGTTAAATCAACAGGCTTGCTGTATTGGAAATCTTTCAAAATCAGACTCCAGACCTTCGGTCTGTCGTTGAATCAGTAGGCTCTGCCTACTGATTCATATTATGGGTGATAGCCAAACAAAAGATAATACAAATAAAATGGTTGAAATTACAGATATATTATTGTATTATGGAAGAACGGGACGAGAAAACAGCCCGCCGCCGGAGCGGAAGGGCTGTCAGTCATGGTCTTTGGGGACGGGCGGCCGGATCTCGCCTTCTGCCTGCTCCACTTCTCTGATATGTTTTAACAGGACATATTCGATATAGTTCGTCATGGAGCGGTGCTGTGCGGTGGAAAGCGCCCCGATCTTGTCAAAAACCTCATCTTCCAGTCTGAGGGTAAATACCCGTTTGTTTGTAGCCATAAAATATATCCTCCACTTACTTGTCATCAGATATATTTTATGGTATTCTTTGTAACTATTATACAGTCACTTAACAGCTAAGTGATAGCAGATTAAGCTAAAAGAAAGGAGAGTGATGCTATGCACCAGCCACCACAGGGGGAATCCATCTGGGGAACCATCAATACCTGCGTGGAGATCACGCTGAACGTCTACATGATCGTGGCCGTGGACGGGCAGGGCATTGAGCGGGAGGGTGTCATGGTACGGAAAAATGCCGTGAAGGATACCCTTTCGGAGAAAGCCGCCGCTATGGGGCGGGAGGACGGGGACTGGCTGTGTTTTGACGAGGACAAAAAGGACATCCCCGTATATGAGGTGCTGCAGCGGCGTATGGCGCTGTGCAGGCGGATGGAGTCTGTCGTGATGAAGCAGATGGAGGAGATCAGGAGGGATGGAAAGCTGTCCCTGACGGACTATTTCGGGGAGTGCGCGCCGCCGGAGGAGACCCCTGCCGGACAGGTGGATGACAGGCTTCATGTGCGGAACGGCATTTACATGACCCAGGATAAAGAGAGCCTGAAATTTGCCGTCCACGAGGCAGTGGCAGACAACTTTATGTCGCCTATGGCGGCGGAATGTGGGAGCAGGCAGGGAGACTACCTGTTTTACGATACCGCATCCAGCGCCGTCATGCTGAATGAACTGAAGAACGTGTTTGACGAGGTATCGGCGCTGGTTATTTCCGAGGACAGCCTGTATGCCACCCTGGACCAGATGTAGTGGTCAAGCTTTTTTGTAACATTTGTGGCTAAAAATTTATTGGATTGTTGCCTGGGGTCTATCGGAGCTGTCAGGTTTTGCCAATAGTGCTACGCACCGCTTCGCAGCCATGCCATTGACAAAACCTGACATTCCCGATTGTGGGTAATCAGGCAATCCAATCAGGAAGC
>CAJTFX010000058.1 GCA_910575555.1 Lachnospiraceae bacterium
CCGTGTCGTCTTGCTGTTATTCCCATGCAAGAGTTTATCAAATATACGTTCGATAAACTCTTGTTCTTTTCCTTCTCATCAAAAATCGCAATTTCCTATAAAGTAAGAAAAGAGCGGTGGAAAGTTCCGCTCTTTTTAACTTGCTTATTATATTCTTTTCAATGGTTATTTTTCCATATATAAACGTTACAAATTTTTTATATTAGTTCTCACTGCAAATTCCACCGCTCAGCGGCACAGACACCCTCACCTTAAGCCCCCTCTCTCCGTTTTCCACTGTCAGAGTCCCATTCATGGCCTCCATAAAGCAATCGGAAATAAACAGTCCAAGCCCCGCTCCTTCCACCGCTTTTGCATTGCTTCCCCGTCGGAATTTCTCTTTGATAAAGAAAATTTCTTCCGCAGGCAGACCGCCGCCGTTATCCTCCAGTTCTACGATCAGCAGGCCGCCGACTTTCTCCGCCCGCACCCAAATGGCTGTGTCTGAATATTTATAGGAATTTGCAAAAATATTGTCAAAGACCTGCTGCAGCCTGAGCCTGTCTGCCAAAACCAGGCAGGGCGGAATGGCAGGAATCAAAGCCCGGTGAAGATAGTCCGCATTCTCCAGCAGACGCTTAATCTCGCTGCTTTCCATATCCTCAGAGGTTACGGTAAGCTCCTTAAGCTCCTTAAGCGTTGCGGTAAACAGGTTCGTAACCAGACTGTTAATCTGATCGGCCTTTTGAATAATCTGCCTGTAGTTTTCCCGCATCCTCTCACTTTCTGCAAGAGCAAATCCCACTTCGGACGCAGCTTTTATGCTTGCCACCGGCGTTTTGATATCATGGGACAATTTGGCCACCAGTTCCTTTTTCCCGGCATTTGCCTCTGCTTCGGCCAGCCTGGCTTTTTTTAATTCTGCGCGCATCAGATCAAAACTTTCCGTAAATGCGCCGAACAAATTCTGCCTGTCCATTTCCAGAGGAATATCCAGATTCCCTCCGGCAATCCGTTCTGCAAAGCCTTCCAATTTGCGGAAGGGTTTTACCAGTGTTCCATAAAGACCTGCCGCAAAGCCTGCAAGGCACAGAGACTGAATCAGCAGAAGAAACATAAGACCCAGGGCGGCACGGCGTTTTCCTGCCGCAGCATCCGCGGTCCGTGAATTATAGATGATAACTTTTCCCACTGCTGCCCCGGACTTTTCCACCTCCAGTATGGTGTCTCTGTGTGAAACCGCCTGGCTTATGGTTTCGCTTAAATGTTCTCTGGTTTTGTATAACACTTTCCCCCGGCGGTCAATCACTGTATAGTCCAATGACCCGGAGGACGCCTGACTATTTCGGGCTCTCTCCGGGTCTGAATGGCTTTCTGCATATTCCGGAGACGCTGCAAGACGCTCCCAGTTTTGTTCCACTGTTTTCACAATTTTATTGACAGCCACCACATCCTGGGACGCTTCTGCATTTCCTCCCATAAACTTAAACACAACTGCCGCTTCCAGCAAAAAAGTCAGCAGAATTACAAAAATAAACCTGCGCTTTTTCATCTGCCGCCTCCCTCAAACCGGTAGCCCTTCCCCCAGTAAGTGACAATGTATTCCGGCTGATTCGGATTCACCTCAATGGCTTCGCGGATTCTTCGGATGTGAACATTCAGCGTTCCATCTCCGGTGAATTTATCTGCCCAGACCTGTTCAAAAAGCTCCTGCTTGGACACCACTCTGTCACGGTTTTGAATCAGATATGCCAAAAGCCGGAATTCCATCATCGTTACTTTCACCTTGTTTCCGTTTACCAGAAGGCTCTGCCCCAAAGCGTCAAAATTCAGCCTGTGATCTGAGTAATTCTCCTCTCTTCCTCCCCCGTAACGCTTTAAAACTGCCTGAACCTTGGCCAGTAAAACTCCCAGGGAACAGGGCTTTTGAATATAATCATCACCGCCGATATTCAAGGCGGCGATTTTGTCGTCGTCGCTTGTTCTTGCAGATATAAAAAGAATCGGGATATCTGTCTGCTCCCGCAGCTCCCTGCAAAGCGCAAATCCGCTTTCATCCCCCAGATTGATATCCAACAGCAGAAGCTCCGCCGTATGCTCCTGCAGAAAACAGCGGGTTTCTTTTGCACTGTAAACAGCTGTTGTTTTTACTCCAAATAAATTAAAATATTCTGCCGTGCTGTCCGCAAGCATTTTTTCATCATCTATGATTAAACACTGGTATTTCATCGGATCTCCTTTCCTGCACAGGGTTTTCTGACGCAGTATTGTCCTGCACAGGAAAGTCACCCATATGCCAAATACATTATACAACAAAAAACAGTATCCGGCAGACTTTATTCTGATTTTTATTACTCCGGCGGTTAAACTATAATCCTCAGCTTTGCTTCCTCTCAATTCCCTTATTTCCTAATGATTTAGGAAAAATACAGAATGCTTGATCCGAACCAAAATTGCACCTCTTTCAAATCCGTATCCAGATGCCGGTACATATTTACATAATAAGGGTAAAGCTCCTGATACTGCTTCACCCACTCCGGATTCGGTTCTATAATCTCCTGAACTTTGATGATTTTTGCAGCTGTCTCTGCCAAATTCTCAAATACGCCTGCTTTATGCCCTGCAATCATGGCGTCGCCAACGGGCACGTCGCCGGATTCCGGGCTGAGCACATGCACCGGCATATCCAGCACTGCCGCCTTAATCTGATTCCATACTCTGCTCTTTGCGCCGCCTCCGCAGATTCTTAAGATTTCCGCTTTTGCCCCCTCCTTCTTTACGGTTTCCATCACATGCTTCAGGGCAAATGACGTTCCCTCAAACACCGATCGGGTCAGCTCATTCCGTTCCATATCCATACGTAATCCGATGAACATTCCCTTAGCATAATCATTCCAGAGCGGCGCCCGTTCTCCTAAAAGATACGGAAAGAAAATAAGTCCGTTAGAACCCGGCCTGGCCGTATAAGCCAGTTCATTTAAATATTCATATATTACTCCACCCCTGGGACTGATTCTGTAAAAAGCACCCTTTCCATCTCCGAATCATACAATATCAATAAGTACTAATAAGGAGAACTTTATGGAAAAATTAATGGAAATCAGCCATGTGGGTTATTCCTATCATACCATGCAGGGCGAAACGCCTGCTTTATCCAATATAAATTTTACGGTTCATAAAGGGGATTTCCTGGCGGTTGTGGGGCCTAGCGGGTGCGGCAATGGGATGGTTCTGCAGGGGAAACAAATTACGCGGCAGCCACTGATATCTGCTGATTCTTGCTTCATCAATGGCTGCCATAGATAAAAATATGGGCTTCTTCTCCGTCCCAGACAACTTTATCCAGAATCATCCGCAGATATTCCCGCTTTTCCGGTACGGTTAAGGTATCAAAAAGTCTGCGGAAGCCGGAAAGCTGTTCTAAGAGAACCTCCATCTGCTGTCTGTCCCCCTGAATATTTTTCCCCTCTTCCCCTGATTCTGCGCGTTCTCTTTCCAAGGATGTACATTCTTCATTCAGCTTTCGGATTTCCTTTTCTATCTGCTGAATAAAATCTTCCTCACCGCCGGATTTTGCCAGGACAGAAATAAGGTTCTGTATTTCTTTTTTCCGTTTCTGTATTTCCTGCTCCAACAGGTCTGCCCCAGTGACTGTCTCTTCTTTTGTGTCATCCATTCTTTCCATAGCTTCCTTAAGCATACGATGGATGTCGGAATTTTCCTCTGTATACCGCAGCACTTCCCTGCACACCAGTTCATCCAGTGTATTTCCCTGCACATTTGGTACGGAGCATTTCTCCCCGTGGGTCATGTCTTTATACGGGCAGAGATAGGAAAATTTCCGTTCCCCTGTTTCTGTTACCTGTTTGGCTGAATAATATTTCGGGCGCATCAGGTGTCCGCAGGAACAATGCAAAATTCCTGAAAGCAAAGCTACGGGATTCTGAGGCTTGTGCCATCCTTCTCCCCTGGAACTGTTTTTTGCCAGAAGATTCTGGATTTTGGAAAAGTCCTGCCCGGATATAATTCCTGGATGCCTTCCTTTCGCTACAATCCATTTTTCCGGTGAATTATTTTTATTCTTATACTGGGTGGAAGAAGTTTTCGCATAGGCAATCAGTCCGTATGTTCCATCTGCCTCTTCCTGTTCCATACATACCTGGCAGCCCAGATTCCAGAAATAATCATAAGCTTCCCTGTCTGCTGTACAGTATACGGGATTTGTCAGAATGTCCCGGATAGCAGTTGTGGTATATTCATTGCCCCGCTTTGTCTGTATGCCGCGGCTCAGAAAATATTTGACAATTCCCATTAAGGACTGATTTTTAAGATATTCCTGAAAAATAAACCGGACGGTCTGCATTTCCTGTTCATCTACCGTCAGACGGAAAGATTTTTTGTTTTTTCCGTTGACAGATACTTTCTCTTCCGCTTCTGCCGAAAACCCAAGGGGCGTATTTCCTCCCAGCCACCTGCCCTTTCTTGCAAGCATTACCATATTGTCCCGCACCCGCTCTGCAATCTGCTCCCGCTCCATCTGGGCGAGAACTCCTGCAAAATAAAGCATGGCTTTTCCAATGGGAGTGGAAGTGTCAAACCGTTCCTTAATACTGATAAAAGAAACATCCAGCTTGTTCAGGGTTTCCACCAGATTGGCCAGGTCTGCAATGTTGCGGCCCAGCCGATCCAATTTATAGCACACCAGATAATTGCAGTTTCCTTTTTTGATTTCCTGCATCATTTTCTGAAATTGGGGACGGTTGGTATTTTTGCCGGAGTAGCCTTCATCTTCGTATGTTACGATTTCGGCTTCCCCGGCGCCTTCAATGTTATACTGTATGTAATCCCGGCACATGGCAAGCTGATTTTCCACGCTTTCTCCCCGGCCGGTCCATTTGGATTTCCTGCTGTAAATAAAAATTACCATTATTTCTTTCCATCCTTTACGATTGTTCCCCGTATTTACGCAGATAGGACATGGCCTGTTCCAGGGTCACTCCCGCCTTATTCTGTAGTCTGGCTAAAATGGCTGTATCTTCAAGCCCATCCTCCTTGCCCAGTTCAATAATAGTCTGCACTTTGCCCTGCTGCATTCCCTGCCGTATTCCTTGTTTTACTCCACGCTGTATCAGTTTCTCCGATTCTGTTTCAATTACAGTTCCTCCCATAATATTCACCAGCCTTTCCTCGTTTTCATTCCCATTTGTAATATGCGTAATAATAATATTTACAAATCCCATCAGGTCTATCATTTCATCATCTGACTTAGTGCAACAACCTCCTGAATCTGTAGTTTCACCAATATAATATATCTTATAAAAATATATCCTGTGGTCCAACAATCATTTCTGGAAACAATTTTACCGCTACTCCATTTTCCACATCCCATACACAGTCAAATAATAGGATTGCCGTTCCATCCTGTTTAAACAGTAATGATGTGGGTGTTATCATCTGTTCAAGTTCACAAACCTGTTCTACCTTTTTTATCTCATCCCCACCAACGAGTCCTCCTTCTAAACTATCATTCACATAAGATTTCAATTTTTCTCCCACTCGCTTTAACACTTCTTCTTCTTTTTCGGAAAAGATTCTGTATGCTCTTCTCTGTTCTTCTGTAATACGCTTTCCTGAATATGCCTTGGCAACAACTTTTATATTCCAGGATTTTCCAAACATTGTCACAGACTGCTGCTTATACCACCTATGTTTATATGTCATTTCCCCAAATACCCTGTCTTTACAGATAATTTCCATTTTACATCTTTCCTTTCTTTATTCGTAATCGTTCAATTTTGGGCTTTTTCCAATGCAAAAGTTCTAAGCCAAACTGCTCCCTTTATTCTTCTGCTTTCCGCATACTGTATTCTGACACACCGCCAGAGTGAGGGACATTTCCATGAATTTCTGTTGGAACCTTCTGCATTGTCTTGCAATCCTTACATTCATGCCAGGTATACTTATGCTCTTCTCTCCACTTTGCAACCTCTTCTGGGGTACAGCCTCTCTGCTCTGCCAATTTTTCATCTGCCTGGTCAAAATTTGCAGCTCTATCATCTGTAAAGTCATCAATTTCAACTTCCCCCTTTGACACTTCTGAAAAATCTGCCTCGCCATCCTTAAAGGGTATTCCATCTATCCCATATTTATCCAGAAGTTCCCCCCATGTGAGTTTGTCTGGATTTGTCAGCGGATTTTTGGGAATGTCATTCCTATCCGGAACCCATGTGGAATTTCCTCTTTCCCCTTCCCAGTTTCCTCCGTTTCCATCAATGGGGCATCCCCTTACATCCATTCTGGGCAATTCTTCTGATTCAGGAATATACTCCGGTTGAGATATTCTGTCTGATTCGGAAGCTTCCTCTAATTCAGGGATATCAGACCCTCTGCCTTCTGTATTCTCTTCCCTTAAAATTTCAAAAAAATCCCCTTCCTCAAACAGTTTTCTATAAGTTTCCAACGCATCTTCACTGAACCCTGGCTCTATCTTTCCTTTCTTTTCCGATATTTCCGTTAGGTCCTTCATATTATCTAATAATGCCATGCCTTTTTCCCTCCTCTATATAGTCCATCAATCTTTCAAAGAAAGAAACCGATTCTTTCTTCCCGTCAAACTGTGCCTTTTCTTTTGCAAGAAGTGCAAGAATCTGATTTTGGGCATATTCAGGCAAAATTGTGATATCAGGTTCCAGTCGTTCCAGCAGGCAGTTCTGCCAGAATGCAATATTCTCCTCTTTCCCCTTTGCAAAGCAAAATGCCTCTTCTGAATCGAAAATATGGTACACTATTTTTTCTCGTAACCTTTCAATTACAGTATCATCCGCTGTTTTGGCATATTCTAGAAATGCAATTTTTACCTCAGCCGGTATCTGTAGTTTTTGTACTTCATTAATCAGGCTGGCAACATACTTGCCATCTAATTTTTTTCTTTTGTCAATGGGCAGCAGCACATATTCCAAAATCCTGTATTTCTCTCTATTGTCTGCTTTTCTCTTTTCATAATGAAATTCTGGAACTTCCCTGAAATTTGTATCAATTTTACAGAGCACAGGCTCCAGCCAGTCATTTTGGTACACTGCTGCAACAAATGTCTTTATCCTAGATAATTCCAATATCTGGTCCTCATTCAGTCCTGCAGCCCTTCCAACCAGTTCCCGATCCTGCAAATCCGGCAGACGTAGTATAATTTTTGTGTTGGTATTCCGAATGACAGACAAATCCATCAGGCCCGGAGCCTGATCCGCAATCACAAATCCTTCTCCAAAGGTCCGCATCTCTGCAATGGAATTTGCCAGCATTTCCACAGATTTTCCAAGCAGGTTCGCACTTTCTCCAAATTGCTCCGTTGATGTTCTTTTCAGTATATTATGGGCTTCCTCCAACACAGTCACATGCTTTAGAGGTTCATTTCCTTTGCCTGTATTTGACATGCGGTATTCCTGCAGTTTCATCACCAGTAATCCCATAATCAGAGCTTTGGTTTCACTGGAACCTGTTCTGCTTAAATCTATAATGACATTGCTCTCAAACAATTCCTCCACACACAACTCATCACTGGTAAAAATTTGCCGGTACAATCCATTGGTCAGTGATTTCAGTCTGGTGCACAATGCTCCCTTATAATCTCCTCCCGTATCAGAAGAATAAGCGGACTCCTCCATAACAACATTAATTTGCTGTTGCACATCAATAAAAGAAGGATACAGAGGCATTTCCTTCACATAGCTGCATTCTGAAGTCGCCAAATTCCATCCTGACAGGATATACGCCCGTTCAATGGCATCTTTCAGCACAGCAGGCATTGCCGCATACATGGGCCAGCAAACATTGAATATTTCAATCAAGCGGTCAATATGCTCTAGAACATGAATATCCTTCGGAAAACTAAATGGGTTTATCCGTAACAGAGGCATTTTCTTATCATTCGTCCCATAAACCTTTACATTGGGGTATCCTCCAAACCGATTTTTATATTCTCCTTTTGCAGGCTCAATTACCATAAATTTTATTTTTTCTTTCCGTCCCTTTACCGAACGTACCATCAATTTGTCCAACATAGAATAAATCGTCGTCGATTTCCCGGAACCGGTAGAACCAGTGATAAAGGTATGCATAGACAAACTTTCAATATCCAAACATACTTTCTGCTCTTTTCCATACCCGCCTTCTTCATGACCCATATGATAAAGATCGCCCAGAAACAGCCGTTCTTGACCGCTTTCTGCTATGTTTCTCCCAAATGGCGTCATTGGAATGACTGTAACGCCTAAAATAGATTTTTTCGGCAGCCCGATTTGTATGGCAAGCTCATCACCACTGACAATGGATGCCGGAGTGACAATAATTTTTTCTTCTTGGTATTCCCCTTGTCTTTTCCTCAATAAAAAGCGAGGATGCACCAGAGACCCTATGTACTGCCCCAAAACCTTTGTTTCTTCTTCCTTATACCAGGAATTGATATGGGATGCCTGCACGCTGGAATTTTTTCCTCGCATCAGGGCATTATAGTTGCTGGCAACTGTCAGAACCGTTTCCCTGTCTTTTGCAATCACATAAGCTGCACAGTCAAAGGCCCCAAAACTTTCACATTCATCCAGCCGCTCCAAATGTTTGTCTATTTTATCCAACAAAGATTTTACACTTCGATTTACATAGCTGAACTGTATGCTCTTCCCTGCTACCTTGGATGTGGAAACAGTATCCGTCACGGACTTACTCTGCTGTAAGCTCCTGCTCCTAGTATCCGACTTTCCCATGGTATCAGAGGTTCCGCTGTTAACTCCAGCATTCAGCCCAAAATTTGCATTCACCACAAACGGAACTCCAAGCCCTATTCCTGCACTCATCCCAAAAGATCTGCCCTTCGACCGGGACCTGCTCTGGGTCATGGAAATGCCTGTAGAGATTCCCTTGGATATGCCCTCTGACCTTGCCTTGGACAAGGATACCGTATCGCTTTCATTAAATGTCACCGCATGATGGGCAAATGCGGACAATTGGGTGTACAGCAGTTCATATCCCTTCCGGATCACCTGCAGCTCTGCAGTATCTATTGGATCCGCCAGCATAACAACCGTATATTCCTGCCCCTTCAGTGAATCCACCAGATTCTCAATTCCCTGCACGTAGCCTGTGATGCTCTTATTTTTTTCGTCCCGCAGCGCAACAATACCTGAAACAGACGAATAGCAGTTCCTTTTTCCTGTCAATATGGTACTCTGAAGATTTTCCACCTCACTGCTTGGCAGCTCTTCCAAATCAGAACCTGTCAGGTTCCCTGCCAAAGCGCCACGAAAAGCGGCTGCATTTGCCTCTCGCCTTTTCCGGTCGGTTTCTGTACGCGCCCGTTTGGATATAATACCCAGATAATAATCTATGCGACATCCATCGCTATGTACCACCGTCGCCAGGCTGCATTCAATAGAAGATGCCACATTTACAATGGTAGTCAGCTTGTCCAGAAAATTTTCTTCTTTGTTCAAAACAAGCCGAGACAATTTATAAAATTTTCCGCATTCAGAAATTCTGGTATCCTTATCTTCTTCTGTGGGATCCATAATCTCATAAGATTCCAACATTCCCAGATAATCCTTTGTAATGATTGTCATGGCATGGTTTAAGGAAGCATCCAGCTCATTACTTAACTTTTTTGTGTTTTTCTCAATTTCATTCGGCATAGTTTTTTCCTCTAATGTAATCTTTTCCTGCAATTTTCCAGCCTGGAAACATATTCCTGATATCCAGCAATCTCCGTTTCCTTATTCTGGCACTGCAGTGCCAGAGCATCAAATTCTTCTATAATATTTTTAAGAAGCGAATCTTCTATTTTTTCTTGAATCGCTGCCATAGATTCTTTAAACTCCCTGACAGTAAGGGATAATTTTTCGCACAGCTGGTCATAAATCCGTGAAACTGCCCGCTGAAGGGCAACAGCCAACTCTGTTTTCTGTTCTGCGGAAGTAATCTCCCCAGTAAATTTCCCTGTAATTTTATCCATTGCATCTGATATATCTATCTGGAACACTGGAAATTCTATGGCGCTTACTGTTTCTTCCACCATGATCCGAAACAAGGAAGAATCATATGTTTCACTTCCAAGGTCAAAATTATTAACTACCACATTCAATATCTTCCGCTTCACCTCTTTTAACTGCAACGCTTGGGTAAATACCTCTTCTACCTGATTGGTTGCGTCAATCCCATATTTTCTCAGATTCTCTATGGCATCTGCAGCAATGCAGTAGGAATAATGTTCCTCATACTGGTAAGAATGGGTTTTCTTCCACCACAAATGCCCCGTAGTGTAATAACCAGTATGGGTAGTTGTCCCTGTCCGCTCCTTGATCTCCAGATAGTCCTTCCCTGCCCCTCGCAGTTCCCGGATTCCTTCTGCCTTTTCCGATTCCAGCCTGGCGTTAAATTCCCCGAAAACGTTGGATATGTCTGCCCGAATGTTTCCCATCTGCCCTTCCATAGATTTCTTCTGCTCTAAAAGCTGTTCCCTGTCATTTTTTTCCAATGCCTGAATCCTCTTCTGCGCCTTCTCCTGGAAAGAGGTAAGCAGGTTCCCTGCTTCCTCTGTGGCATTTGGGATAAAGCTTCTGGACTTACTTTCCAGGATTTTTTCTTTTTCCTCCACTACCTCGGAAAACAGATGCTTTACCTCATCAAAATTGCCCAATAATTTCAAATCAGCTTCCATATCCTCGGAAAACATTTTCAGGGCGGAGTAGATATTTTTTTCTTCCGGACTGTAATCCTGCTGCTGTTTGCCTGACATATTATAAGCAAGGGAGGAAACCATTAAAGGGTCTGCACATTGCTTTATCACTTCTATCAATTCCGAAGAGCTGCCCCTTGCTTCCAAATCTTTCACAAATTCCTGAACTTTGCTTTTTGCGCGTTTTTTTAATTTCCGCCGAATGAGCTTACAGGCCTTTGGAATATTATCGGCTGTATTTTCATCCTCGCCGAAAATATCGTCTTCTTCCTGAACTCGTAAAACATCACGAATTCCGCTGTCATATTTGCTTGCAATCAAAACAAGCCGCTTTACCCCTTTCTGGGGAAGCTGGCTAGATAACAAAGTCCAGTCACTTTTGTCCAAAAAACTCCCAGACTGGCTCAAAAAGAATACCACATCGCAAATCTCCATAAATTCCTTGGTACGGATGGTCCGGGAAGCGATTGGGTCATTCAGTCCCGGTGTATCCACAATGGAAAGCCCCTGAAATTCTTCTTTATTCAGGAAAAGGGTCACTGCTTTTACAATAGGCGTATATTTTCCGTCTTCGCCCACGTATTCATTGAGATGGGAAATCAAATCCTCATTTGTCCCAAATTCAATTTTTTCCATGCCTTTTTCCAGATATGGATGGGGATCCACTCCGTTCCTTTGTACCATATCAACAATTTCCCGGGCGGAAGTATAGATTTCGTCATCCAGATCCACCACCGCATTTTCTTCTAACACTTCCCATTCTTCCGGGGAATAATACTCAACCTGAATAATGTTGTCCTTGGAATATTCCATTTTAGTTAATGTGGCAGTTTTAGGGGTGGAGGCTTTTGGCAGAATCTCTTTGCCCTCAAAGAGCAATGTGTTTAGGAAGGACGATTTTCCTGCTTTCACCTGACCTACCACGCCTATGTTCAGCTTGCGGTTCTCACGGTAGAAATCCTCCGTCTTTAACTTAAAATCCGCGGCAAATTTTTCCAGTCTCCTGATATCCTCCTCCCTGGCAACCTCTGCAAGTTCTGCAATCATTCCGCCTATATTGGCTGTAAAATCCTCAAACTGGGGGTTATCTGCTGTAAATAATGCCATTACTGTTTCTCCTTCCTCATCCTATTTTTCCGATACCATCTTGATAACTTCTGGTAATCATCAAAATATGATACTACATAAACTGTAATATATTTCATCTCATTGTTGGTTTCTGCATCTTTTTCGCTGTCTTCCAGGAAGAAAACCATTCCGTCGCAGGGAGCGTATATGTTTTCTTCCTGTTTCGCAAGTTTTTCTTGAGATTCGTTTAGCAACCGGAAGAATCCTTTTTCAATCAACATCTCTTTCTCAGACATCTCTTTCTCATATGTAACAAGCACATCTCCACTTTTTACCAATTCCCCCGCCTGAAGGCGGCTTTTGATAAAACACAAAGGTTCAGACCTATCAGCCTGAGCTCGAATCCCATTCATTGCCTCGAATCCGCTTGCAACAAGCATGTTTGCTGCAAATGCTGCAATCTTATCCTCTCTAGATTTTTCATATTTCTTCACACATAATCTCCCACATTCTCTGCGGTGGGAGATTATCCATTCTTCTGGAATTAATCCCTTAAAATTTTCTTTTATTGTCCATCTGTCTTTCTTGGGAGCGGGCGCTTTCTCCAAAACATCCCAATCTTCGGTTAATATTCCTTTTGCAACCAGCCCGGTTATTTCTATCTCCTCTTTTTCGCAACCAAATACCCTGGCAATGTCCGCAATCAATAAAATCTCTTTTCCCGACGCTTCCCCAGAAATATTGGCAATCACCAGCGCATCTGCCAGGAATGCATATCTCAGTTTCTGAAGATCCATGCAGATTTTTTCCATATCCTCTGGCTGGAATTCCAAGCCCGCCTGATACAGTTCTTCCGCATGCAGCTCCATCCCACATCCTGATGCTATTCTGCATAAATATAATAAGCGATCCTTTATCTTACCTTCTGAAGACATCAACAGCCAGGAAAGAGCCTGCATGTATTCTTTTTGGAGCACAGAGGTAACTTTGGATACACCTGTGTCCTTTATAGGATATTTCAATGCTAGTCTTGTAATTGTGGCAAAATCTTTTTTCGCTTCTTCCTTTGTTTTGGGCTTCATCTCTTCTATCGCCTTCTGAAGTTCAGAGATATGTTCTTCCATGGAACGAAGCTCCTTCTGAAGGTCTGTTAAGTTCATAGTTTAGTTCCTTTCTCCCATTTTCTAAATATAAAAACTACAACATCACGATACCGATTTTCATACTGTTTTATATTCTGTTTCATCCCTTTCCAATGATGGTTGTAATTCCGCCTTTTACGGTATTGTTTTTTTCAGACACTTTTTGTATGTCTCGAGAATATATTAGGCATTCACTGACTCTATACCATACATCTTCCCCACTTATACATTCGCCCCCTGTGAATATATTATTCTTTACCTCAATCTTCTCTAAGCACATACCTATACACCTGCTTTTTAAACCAAAAAAGGCTCCAGTTGCATCTCCCCCTTTAGCAATATTTCTTATATAGACATTCTGTATATAATTCCCATCAAAAACCACAGATTCCCCTTTTCCCTCATAACAAAACACTCCTCCACCTACTGTAGTAACTTCGTTCTCTGTTCGGCCACATTCATTGAATGCACTGGACACAACCAATACATTTCCAACAGATTCCAAATGCGCAAAGGAATTGGCAAACTTACGCACCTTACATCCCTCCATTTGAAAACTGCCCACTCCCTGCAGATATAAATATCCTCCATTCCCATTTATGGTACAGTTCTCAAACCTTACTTCTTCGCAGCTATGAAACTGCCATTTACCAGCCACATTAACTTCGATACCAACAAAAACCACTTTCCGCTGGTAAAACTCCATACCCTCTGTCTCCAGGCTATGAACCACCTGCTTCTCCGGCGCAGAATAAACCACTTCGCTCTTACTGTCAACTACAGCCCCTGCATAGAAATTCCTGATATAATCTGTAAGATCTAAAAAGCCCAGTTCCTCCGTCATCATTTTTTTGGCTTCATCAAAAATTTCAGAGCTTTGCATCAGCACCGTCTCCGCCACTTTCGAAAGATACCTCAGTTCTGTAATGTGAATCCCAAGCATCTGGATCAGTTCTGCCAAATATTCATAATTGCTGTCATTCCTCTCACCAAGGGCCGAC
The DNA here is from genome assembly GCA_910575555.1 of Lachnospiraceae bacterium. Taxonomy (GTDB): domain Bacteria; phylum Bacillota; class Clostridia; order Lachnospirales; family Lachnospiraceae; genus Petralouisia. The sequence continues at coordinate 13,911 of CAJTFX010000058.1, forward strand.
AGAATCATGCCATTCAACGCGAAATAATATCTTCCTTCCTCTGACTGGTAAGCATCTGCAAATTCCTTGACTTCCACCATAGAAATATCCAGCGCCTTCCTCATATAATCCTCTGTCTGCAGTTCACAGCACAGCCCTTTCACAATCCGTTGTAGAAATAATAACTGCATTTCTGTGACATCATTCTCATACTGCACAACGGTAGACAGCATCTGAACATACAGGGATTTCAGATATTCCTCCTTGTCCGAAAGCCTGCCATTGTGGATCGTGTATTTTTCATTTTGCAATTCCATAAAATGATTACGGATTTCTAAAATATTTTCCTCTATCTTTCCCATCTTTTTTGTTCTCCTACTGTAATTTTACAATTCCTGCGTATTCTTCTGTCCGCCCAAAGATATTACCAATCTTAACAGATTCATGTTCCAACTTACAAAGCTCTGCATACTCTTCTGTATTTTTTACACAATCATGAATATGGATCTCCTCTGTCTCCACATTACAGGCAGCAAGAATAACATCCAGCAGTTCATCCCTATATTCACTGCCTCCTGGCCGCTTATTGATTACCGGTTCAATTCCTTCAAATACACTCTGCAGCATATCCCCAATGGAAGGGTCCGTCTGAATGTTTTTCTCTTTCTTATATTCCGCAATCAGTTCCATGGGATTTTGCACATTATCCTGCAGCAAATCTATTTCTGACGGCTCCGGCATGGCAATCCCCACCACATCTGAAATGAACTTTATCTCTGTAAAAAATTCATCCTGCAATTCCTTCAGTTTCTCTCTGATGTCCTTTAATTCATTGACCGTTTTTTGTGCATCACGCACCATAGACTGCAGGGGCTCCAGGATTTCTGAGTCAACGTCCTCTATCGACAGCTTTGTGATGGAAGTATTGAGCCTTACCAGCTTCCGGCTTTCCTCGTCGATTTCATCCTCATAGAATTCCCTGCACCGGACAAACAGAATCTTAAAATTCCTTGCAAAATTTGATTCATACACCTGCCGATTCCAGGACTCTATCTGCTTTTTAATCTTTTCCGTATCCGCCTCTATAAACGAGCAGAGTTCTTCATTCTCCACCTGATTTATCCTGCTGGTAAAAGCAAACACATCCACATACCGCACCCCTTTGATATCCAGGCTGGCTTTTATCTTGGAAATAATTTCTTTTAAGTCCTTCAGGTTCTTCTTGTCTGCCTTATTCACAATCACCAGCTTTGGCGTATCTTCCCGGAGAGTCTTAATAAACTTTATGTCTTCCTCTGTAATTGTCCCAGCATCCGCCTGCACAAACCAGAGAATGTAATTGCTGGCATTTAACTGTCCTCTTGCAATCTGCTCATCCGTTTTCGCCGAATATTTCTCGGAATCTGGTTTGGAATACCCCGGGGTATCCAAAAATGCAATCCTGTCGTATTTATGTACAGCTCTGACGCTTAAATTAATATTTGCTCTCTTAGGGCAGCTTGGATTCAATCTTATAGACTAAACTGTCAATACGTTCCTATTTTGAACCATAAAATCCCTGTGCCCTGCTTTTTTCTTTTTTACTTTTCAC
>CAJTFX010000059.1 GCA_910575555.1 Lachnospiraceae bacterium
ATATTGGTAGATGCTTTGAATTGCTTGAGCCGTGTGAGGGGAAACTCTCATGCACGGTTCTTAGAGGGGAAGGCGGTAGTAATACCGCTGACCTACTCGACAAGCCGTCGTGCTTGGAACAACGCCAAGGTCGTCTGGAACGTCAGGGCAATATGTTCCCAGAGGTTGAAGTCTACCGCTATGTGACGGAACAGACCTTTGATGCGTACCTCTACGTGCGACACGAAGTCGCTTAATTTAACTGTTTGGATGTAACATTACAGACCAAACCATCCATTCCGTTGGATGAAGCCGTTGTCCCCGGCTCTGCCAGTAATGGCACTGTTCGGAAGCGGGCATAAAAGTAACCCTACTTGGAATCAAAACCGTGAGGTGGAGATGAAACTGCCAGCTACAAGGCGGTTAGGGTGCAGGCTTACTGATAGCATGGTTAATTAACTGAACCACTGATAAACTTCGTTAAGGCGAACAAGCCAAAGTAGCTGACAGGCTTGAACCAAAAGGTGTGCAGTCGGTTATCCTTTTGTATAGTGGGGATACACGGGCGTAATGACTGCCGGAGGAGAGGTGGGACCTAAACTATCAATCAATTGTTGGTTAAGCGGAACGTGCCAACTCCGTATTTTCGCCCAGACGGGCAAGCCGACCGTAAGGAAAGCCGATGGAAATGCGGAAAAAGGATTGCGGAAGAAGCGAACGCCGACCCTGTAATGGGGACGGACAGGGGTTCAAGATTTGCCCCGCCCGAAAGGGGGCAGAATTCCGCAGGGTGCTTAATTACGAGAGAATTTATAGGATTTTTGAAAGGAGTAAGGCAAATGAACGGTAAAACGTGTGCGACTTCTGACGCAGCCAAAGCATGGGACGGCATAGACTGGAACAAGGCAGAGGCATACGTTAAAAAACTGCAAATGCGTATCGTAAAGGCTCATCAGCAGGGCAGGACAGGCAAGGTAAAATCCTTGCAGTGGCTGCTCACACACTCTTTTTACGGGCGTGCATTAGCCGTAAGGAGGGTGACGGGTAATAAAGGCAAAAAGACGGCAGGTGTAGACAAAGTATTATGGTCTACCCCAAAAATGAAATATGAAGCAATTCTCGGACTGAAACGCAGGGGCTACAAACCATTGCCATTAAAAAGGGTGTATATCCCGAAAAAGAATGGAAAGCCACGCCCCCTAAGCATACCATGCATGAATGACAGGGCAATGCAGACGTTATATAAATTTGCGATAGAGCCGATTGCAGAAACCACCGCTGACCCGAATTCCTATGGATTTAGGGCAAAAAGGTGTGTGCAGGACGCTATTGAGCAATGCTTCACCTGTCTGAACAAGGGGAAATCCCCGAAGTGGGTGCTGGAAGGAGATATAAAAGGCTGTTTTGACAACATCAGCCATGGGTGGATTTTAAACAACATCCCAATGGATAAGGATATCCTGCGGAAATGGTTAAAAAGCGGCTATATCGAAACAGGGAAGCTGTTCCCGACAGATTTGGGAAGCCCGCAGGGTTCAGCGATTTCACCGACTATCTGCAACATGGTGCTGGATGGACTGGAAGCCAAGATAAAAGAGAAATACCACAAAACGAAAAGCAATGGAAAATCATATTTCCCGAAAGTCAATTTTATCCGTTATGCGGATGACTTCATCGTCACTGGCGAGAGCAGGGAACTTCTGGAAAACGGAGTGCTCCCCATCATACGGGATTTCCTGTCAGAAAGAGGGCTGGAACTGTCAGAGGAAAAGACAGTCATAACCCATATCGAAGACGGGTTTGATTTTCTTGGGACAAATATACGGTGGTACAAAGACAAGCTTCTGACCAAACCATCCAAAAAGAACTATAAAGCCATAATCAGTAAAGTAAGGGGAATCATAAAGCAGAACCCATCCATGAAGCAGGAGGATTTAATCCGAAAACTGAACCCAGTTATCCGAGGGTGGGTAAATTTCCACAAATACAATGTATCCACGGATGCGTTTGAGAGATTCGATTTTGACGTATGGAGATGCTTATGGCGGTGGTGTAAACGGAGACATCCCCGAAAGAGCCACAAATGGATAGCGAGAAGATATTTCAGACAGGTCGGGACAAGAATCTGGACATTCAGCGTGAAAACGAGCGATTCGTTTGAACTCAACCTGATTTATGCCACTGACACAAAAATCGTAAGGTGGCTGAAAACAAAGTCAGAAGCGACGCCATTCGACGCCAGTTACGCAGAATATTTTGAGGACAGGGATACCGAAAGAATGTCCCGTGAGATAGGCGGCAGGAAGAAACTGAACGCTTTGTACAAAACGCAGGGCGGAATCTGCCCATACTGCAAGAAAGCGATAACGGTAGAAAAAGGTTTCAGAATCCATACAGTTATAGGGGAAGACTTCAAAGAGAGAAAGTTTTTATTACACGCAGCCTGCCATAGATTTATCCATTACTCGAAAAATGTTGATGAACCGGCTCTGGTAATGCAGGGCTTATAAGTGCTTGAGCCGTGTGAGGGGAAACTTTCATGCACGGTTCTTAGGGGGGAAAGCGGTAGTAATACCGCTGACCTACCCGCCCGATGACTTTAAAAGGCGTGACCTATAAAGAAAAAGCAGACGCGGGTGAGATGCTCCTTGCCATCTGCAAGGAAAATCCGCTGTCACAGCCGATAGCAATCGGCAGCTACCGGGGCTTTCAGATGGAGATTTATTATGATACCGTTAATGCCCACTACTGTCTAAACCTCTGCGGAATGAGGAAACACAAGGTAGAGTTAGGTGTGGATGCCCTCGGCAATCTGACCAGAATTGAGAATGAGATTGCCAAATTCCCTGCCAGACTGGAAGCCGCCAAGACCAGAAAGGAGGAAACCATTGCACAGCTTGAAACTGCAAAAGAGGAAGTAAAGAAGCCGTTTGCCTTTGAAAATGAGCTGAAAGAAAAGACGGAAAGGCTCAACGCCCTCAATATCGAACTGAATCTGAATGAAAAGGACAATGCTGTGATTGACGATGAGCCAGAGCAGAGCGATGAGCCGGCAGAGAAAAAAAGTGAGGACAGGGAGCGGTAAATCCAGTTTGCACATTTGTATTGCTTTATTTTGGGCAGTATAATAAAGGATGCTTAGAAAAAATCGGAGGTGAGGAAGAATGTCTGATGCGTTCAGATTTGAAACTTTTGTAGATGTTCATGACAATGTTTTTAATGAATATCTCGGCTCTGTCATCGCAAAGCTGTCCAGAGAAAACGAGGAATACCGTGCCGTGCGAGCCGAGATTGAGGGAGTGTATGAGAAATATCCGAAAGTCTTAGACGTATTTGACACGGAAACAGCGGCGGAACTGACCGAGGAAGAATGTGCCGCACTGATTAAAGTGATGGAGCTTAGGAACAAACTTACGGATATGGAGATGCAGTCAGTCTACTTCCGTGGCTGTTATGACAGTGTGGGGTATCTGAAAAAGGCAGGGATTTTATAACGGACTGACCGAGGGAAAGGCGGCGTCGGCGTGGAGCTGATGCCGTCTTTTTATAAAATATTGGAAGTATATTTAAGTATGTGTTATAATAAAATTGTCGAAATTATGTGAAAGGAATGAAAACATGAGAGTATATATTATATCAACTCAAGAGAACATCCCCTTTGCAGAGGAACTTCTTGAAGATGTTCAAAATGTTAGAGTTATTTCACATTCAATAGAAGAGGGGATAATAGCTAATATAGATGAGTCTACCATGAGTAAAATTAAAGATTCTGATGTCGTTTTAGCAATAGTTGACAAGAAGTTTATTGGTAATACTATGCTTTATATGGAATTAGAATTTGCATTGTTTTGGGGGAAGAAAACCAGAAAACCAATATTGCTTCCAATCATTTTAGATGGTGCTATTGTACCTACTTCAATAGAGGGAATGATGTATGTTAAATGTGATTCAAAATCTGAGGAAGATGTAAAAAAAGCAAAATTGAATATTCAAAAAGTCTTGGAACATAAAAAGAATTATGCACATAAGAATACAAAGGAAAATCGTAGTCGGACATCCTCAATGATAATTATAACATTAGCAATTGAGATGCTTGCAGTATTATTTGTGGTCTTGTTCGTAAGACATCCATTTTCTAATTTTGGATATTTTGATACGGAAAATATAATAAGTTTATCATTAGTTTTGATAACCGTTATGATGTCAGTTGGTACACTTCTTACAAGCTATTTATCCATTATGAAAAGACGATGGCAGGAGGATGATAAGGAGGAAATTGCATCATATTCAATAAGATTAAAGCAAGCGATAGTTCCAGAAGAAACAAAAAAAGGGGAACATGAACATTCAGAAAATGAAGATAAGAAAAATGAAATAGATGCTTTGGGACGTATGTTGATTAATCTTGAAGACATTAAAGAATTTTACACTTGGAGTCAAAAACAAGCAAAAGCATCGTTTGTTTTAGCAGTATCTATGTGTATTTCTGGATTTGTTTTAATGATAGCATCAATTATATTGCCCATTGCATTTAGACTAAGTTTTCAAATGTCAATTATTCCTGCTGTTGGCGGTGTCATAACTGAATTGATTGCAGGTACAGCATTAGTGGTATATCGAAATTCTTTATCACAACTTAACCATTATCATAAGGCTTTGCATGAGGATGAGCGTTTTTTATCAAGTGTAAATTTACTTGGGAAATTTAGTACCGCAGAAGCACAAGACGATATGTTACGAGAAATTATTAGAAGCGAAATACAGATGAATTTAGCTGGATTAGCAGAAAATGTGGATGAGAAATCTTATATTAAGACAGGTAAAGAAAGGAATGATTCAAAAGAAAAAGAGTCAAAATAATATTTTACATATTAGTAAGCAACTTGCTACGAAAATAAAACTCGTAGCCAAGAACTGAACCTTGACAACAAATGTTTTCAACAATCATGGAAGCATCACGATAAAGCAGTCATAAAAATGGCTGCCGTCAGTGAAATATTGGTATTACAAAAAATCAGGCTTGCGCTTCCACATGATAGCCATGCTTCTCTAATTCACGTATGTATCGGGAAAGCTGTTTTTGTTCGCAGCTTTTACGTCTGGCTTCAAAACAGGATTCATCGAAAAGAGTGCCTTGCTTTAGCATGGTGTAAATAATTACAAGAAGTTTTCTTGCAAGGGCAATAATAGCTTTTTTAGCCCCTTTCTTCTGTTTGATTCTCCAATACCAGGCGGACAGATAGGTATTGCGTTTTCCGGCGATTACCCAGGCAATTTCACAAAGCATACTTTTTATGTAAGGATTGCCTTTCGTGACAGATGTGCTTTTCCGTTTCCCGGCGCTTTCATTATTGCCGGGGCACAGGCCTGCCCATGAACAGATATGCTCCGCGGTTTTGAACGGTTTCATATCAATGCCGATTTCAGCAATGATTGCGCAGGAAGCCGTTGTGCTGATTCCATAAATGCTGCTTAACTGCTCCACCTGCAAAGAAAATGGGGCCATGTCCGCCTCAAGACTCTTTTCGATTTCAGCAAGATGTTCTTTTAAGGAGTCATAATGGTCCATAAGAATCTTCAGGAAGGCTTTTTGATGTTCTGACAGGGTTCCATTTACGGACATGAGGATTTCATCTATACGGTTTCTTGTCTTTGTTTTTAAGCAGGAATCCAAAGCAGATCGGTCAATCTGTCCATGCTCAGTGAGATGCCGGATGATGTTCCTGCCGGAAGCGCCAAAAATATCAGAAATAAAAGAGGAAAGGCGAAAGCCAGAGCTTTGCAGGAACTTCTCAACTCTGTTTTTCTGGGATGTGATATCACGGATGACACTTTTACGGTAACGGTTTAAGTCACGGAACTCCCGGATTCTTTTTTCGGGAATAAAACTGCCATTCAAAAGCCCGGCACGTAGCAGGGTGGAAATCCATTCAGAATCCCGCATGTCTGTTTTCTTGCCAGGGACATTCTTCATATGGCGTGCGTTTACAACCAGCAAGGTAATATCACCGCCAAATGCTTCTTCCAATATTTCGTAAATAGGCATCCAGTAAATACCTGTGCTTTCCATAGCGACATGATGGCAGTTTTGAGAAACGATCCAGTCCCGTAAAGCAATCATATCGGGGATTAATGTGGTAAACTCCCGGATTTCAGAGTTTGTCGGCTTACCCAAAGGACCAGTCAGGATACAGGCAACAATTTTATCTTTGTGGACATCCAGCCCACAGGAAATTTCCAGAAGGTCTTTCATACAGAGCATCTCCTTTGCAATCGAATTGGCAGGAGATTTGCCCGAGGTGATACGGACTTTGCTACTCGTGCTAACCATAAAAGGCGCGACAATATGCTGCGCTCAAGGGCAAAACATTTACGTTGAAAAACGGGGTGCAGATCCTCCAAGGTGCGTCCAAACTTAATCCTGCCTAAAACTATTATAAATCAAGACAGGAAGCTAAAACAGTAGTGGAGCCAGCCCCCTCCTATTTTCATTATAGGCTGTGATAACCCTTCATGATTCGTTGAAAATTGATTACAAAAATCTTAATAAAACAGGAGGGTGTAATGAGTAAAGAGTTTAGGAGTAAATGTAAGTTATTTAGTGAGCGATTGGATGTTCTTAATAATTTGCTTACAGAATTAAAACAGCAGATTATCTTACAAGACCTATCAACTGTACTGGGCAGACAGGTTAAAATTGGACGACATTTGGTGTCTGACATTGATTGGCTCGAAGAAATAGATATAGGAGGTGACTCGTTCAATTTAATCAATAAATCGGAAGATAAATATTATTCATATGTCGTTTACACAAAAAGACCATATCATACTGTTGGATTAGGATTTTTGTATAAAAAGGAAGTAGTTTCGCCGCATATGGAATTTGAAGTAGGACGTATTATTGCAAAGTATAGCGATGAAGAACTCAAAGAAATTTCAGTGCTAATGGATGAAACTATGAATAATATAAATCAGGACATTGATTTTCTTCGGTCTAATTCTGATGCCAAAAAGCATGAGCATTATTATGGAGAATATAATAAAGGATTTGAAAGTGAATATCGGTACGAAACAATTTTGGATGTAGTCAATGATTATAAAAAGAGATAGAGGAGAATAAATGGATAAGCATAGAAAGATAGACAGTCAAGACTTAATAAATCCAGATTTTGCTACATCAACATACTATGGTGGACACTCGTTGACGGAAGATGAGCTTTTGTCAAGATTAAGAAGTGACTATACTATATATCGCAAATTTGCAAAATATGGTTATATTATCAGTAAAGAATTTTCATTTATTACCTGTGCTACGTTTGATGAAATGAAAATTAGTGAATTAGATTATAAGTATCATGGTGCTAAAACGCCAGCTCAAAAAAGTCAAGCTACAAAGATGTGTAAAATAGTTGAGGATTATTTTAACTCATTTGACACAAAAAAGTCCATACAAGTAGTATTTATTTCTCGAAGTGATTCAGAATGTGCATTATATGATGGAAGTAGATTTGACTATAATGAAATAAACAAAAAGCTCATTGAAGTGTTTGCGTAAAGCTGCTGTCGATTTGCTTAATATTAGTTTCCGAGAATATTGAAAACAAAACTTTATAATATTTTACATAGCCGAGAGGTTTTCATTAACGAAAACCCCTCGGCTAAATCTATTTCTGGAGGTGATTTTTATTTGAATGAGAGCATCTAAACCTTATGTGCAGATTGACCCAGATGTGCTTGAGCAGGCAAGGCAGATAGATTTGTTGTCTTATCTTAGAGCCTACGAGCCGAGCAACCTTGTCAAAGTCAAAGGCACGACGAACGTCTACTGTACCGCCGAGCATGACAGCTTGAAGATTTCCAACGGCAAATGGTACTGGTGGTCGAGGGGCTTCGGCGGCTATTCCGCACTTGACTATCTGATGAAAGTCAAGGAGTACGGATTTGTGGAAGCCGTGGAAATCCTCACGGGGCAGACGATGGCGGACTGGAAACCGCCGCCCCCTGCCGTGAAGAAAGACGAGCCAAAGGTGCTGCTCCTGCCGCCGAAGAACAAAAATAGTGACAGAGTGGCGGAGTATCTTTTTGGGCGTGGCATTGACTATCAGATTATCCAAGAGTGCATTGCAGAGGGGATTATATTTGAAAGTGCCGACTACCACAACGCTGTTTTTATCGGGAAAGATGAGAATGGGACGCCAAAGTACGCCGCCTGCCGTGGCACGATGGGGAGTTTCAAGCGGGACGCATCGGGCAGCGACAAGCGGTATTCGTTTCGGCTTCTGGCAAAAGAGCCGACCGACGCCGTGCATTTATTTGAAGCCGCTATTGATTTATTATCCTATGCCACCTATTTAAAATGCGAGGGAAAGGATTATAAGGCAGAGAATCTTCTATCCCTGTCGGGCGTATATCAGCCGAAGAAAGAGCTGAAAGAAAGCAAAATCCCCATTGCCCTCACAACTTTTTTGAAAGCAAACCCACAAATCAAGACCATCTTTCTGCATCTGGACAAGGACAGGGCAGGTCGGCTATGTACCGTCGCCTTGAAAGAATTATTGCAGAAAGACTACCGAATCGTTGATGAACCGCCGCCTATCGGAAAGGACTTCAACGATTTTTTAATGTCTTATCTGGGGATTGCAAGGCAGAAACCGAGCCGTGAAAGGAGGGATGCCCGCTGACTGCGTGAAGATTTTTCTGTTAGGAACAACGTAACTATCATTAAATTTAAGACCAAAAGGGAGGAAAGACCGATTGAAAAACTATGAAGTGACCCTTGTTGCCCACTATGCAAAGACCGTTTCCATCCATGCCGACAGCCCCGAACAGGCGGCGGAGAAGTTAAAGACTGTCCTGTTTGACACCGACCTTGTGAAGTTTTCCCAAGGGGATTTTGTCTGCGGAGAAGCCGAGATTAACGACCCTATGGAGGACGCAGGGGAAGAAAGCGAATCCGAGGGAGAGGATTTTGAGGACGGCTGCTGTTCGGAGTGTCCGTGCTTCAGAACGGTATGTAAAGGATGCTGTCACGAGGGTGGGGATTAAAGACACGTCTTACCAAGCACTGAATTTGGTTATCCATCTGCCGATGGAAACAAAATTCGCTTGTTAGGGGATGCCCCCTAATACCCCGTGGAAAAGACCGCCGCCAGAGGACGGCAGGCAGAAAGAAAGGAGATTTTTAAGGATGAGTGATTTCATATATTTTATCCTCGGCACAACGCTCGGTGGGATGTTCGGCGTGGCGGCTATGTGTGTGTTGCAGATTCACAGGCTGTCCGAGGGAAAGGGGGATGCAGATGCGGAAACGGAATGTGCAGATACTGTTCCGACTGACCGAGGAAGAAGCTGAATACCTCTGCTCCCTTGCGGAGAGGTCGGGGCATTCCAGACAAGCCCTGCTCCAGTCGATGGTCATGGGTTACCGCTTATGCGAAAAGCCAGACCCAGAGTTCTATAAAATCATGCGGGAGCTGTCAGCAATCGGCAACCGCATCAACCAGCTTGCGGCAAAGGCGAACGCCTTAAATTTTGTAGACACACCGATGCTCTATGACGAAGCGAAGCGGTGGCGGGACTTCCGTCTGGACGTAAGCAGGTGCTACCTTGTTCCAAGGAAGATGTCTGGCTGATGGCGGTCTGCGAAATCTGGGATGTAAAGGGCAGGCTCGACCACCCTATCGACTACGCTGAGAATCCAGAAAAGACCGCCAACCCCAAATATACGGATGCGGACTTGCAGGCGATGGGCGATGTGATGAAGTACGCCACCAACGGCGACAAGACCGAGCAGCAGTTCTTTGTCACGGGCGTAAACTGCGACCCTGCCACGGCAAGGGACGAGATGATGATAGCTAAGCATCAGTGGAACGATGAGAGCGAGATTGTCTGCTACCACGGCTTCCAGAGCTTTAAGGCAGGCGAGGTCACGCCAGAGCAGGCACATGAGGTGGGCGTGAAGCTGGCGGAGAAGATGTGGGGCGACCGATTCCAAGTGATTGTGGCGACCCATCTGAATACGGATTGTCTGCACAACCATTTTGTCGTCAATTCCATTTCTTATATTGACGGCAAGCATTATCACGATAACAAGAAGAACCTGCGGCTGCTCCGTAAGCGTTCAGATGAATTGTGCCGTGAATATTCCTTATCGGTCATTGAACACCCAAGCGGCAGGAAAAAGCCCTACGCTTTATACCAAGCCGAGAAGAACGGTCTGCCCACAAGGGATACCGTGGCACGGCAGGCGGTGGATGAAGCCATTTCAAAATCGTTCACGCTGAAAGACTTTGACCGCCAGTTAGCGGAGATGGGATACCGCATCAACTTTGACCCAAATCGAAAATACTGGACGATTATCGGCAAAGGTTGGGAAAGACCAAAGCGGCTCTATAAGCTCGGAGAGGATTACACTAATGAGAGGATAACGGAACGCATACGGGAAAACTCCTATGCGGTAAAGTTCCAGAGCTTTTCCAAAGAACAGCCACAGGTCAGAGTGATAAAGGTAAAAGGCACATTAAAGGATGCCAAGAAAATCGGCGGACTGCGTGGGCTGTATCTCCACTACTGTTACAGGCTCGGCATCCTGCCAAAAGGGAAGAAACAGAATTATGCACGGCTGCATTATCTCCTAAAGGACGACTTGATGAAGATGGACGCCATCACAGACGAAACAAGGCTGCTCTGCCGCAACCACATCGACACAGCAGAGCAGCTTTTGTCCTATAAAGGCTCTCTGGAATCCGAGATGCAGGAGCTGACCGAGCAGCGTAAGGGGCTTTACTCCCAATCCCGAAAATCAGTCGGGGAAGAAAAAGAAGCGGTCAAGGCTCGGCTGTCGGAAATCACGGAGCGGATGAAAACCTTGCGAAAGGAGGTCAGATTGTGCGGGGGAATCGAAGCCCGAAGCGACACCCTCAAAGAAAAATTAAATGTCATACGGGCAGACGAAAAAGAACAGAAAGGAAAGGAGCTGATGAAGCATGAACACAGGCGGCGAAGCGGCAGAGCAAATCGTGAGGATGAGCTTGGAGGGATTTGAGGTCGCAGCCAAAATCACGGGGGCGGGTGCGAAGAATATCGCCATCCTGCTTTATTCTATTTTGAAAGAGGAACAGAAAACCAAAGGAAAGGCAAGGCTCACAAATATGCTCCGCTCTGGAAAAGAGCTGAAAGTCTTTACCGTTAAAAGCGGCGACTTAAAGAAGTTCACGCAGGAGGCAAAGAAATACGGCGTACTCTACTGCGTCCTTGCAGACCGTAGGAACAAAGACCCCAATGCGGAGGTGGACGTGATTGCCCGTGCGGAGGACGCATCGAAAATCAGCCGCATCGTGGAGCGTTTCAATCTTGCTTCCGTAGATACCGCTTCTATCGTGACCGAAGCGGAGAAATCGAAAGGGGCAAAGGGCAAAACGAAAGGAGAAAAGAGCAAGCCAAAAGATGCCAAGACCACAGGGGAAAAAGATGCAGGGACAGAGAACGGACAGCCAGACATCGGCGTGCAGGATAAGGAGGAGAAAGACAGGCTCATGGACGCTTTGATGGGCAAGCCAATAAAGAAAGAGGAAAATGCCCCAAACCCCTCATTGGCAAAGACAGAAAAATCCCCTCTGTCCGAGCCTACCTTAAAGCAGCAAAGGAAGTCCGCAGAGGGGGCTACTATGACTAAGGCGGAAAAACCGTCAGTCAGGGAAGAACTGCGGAAGATAAAGGAGAGCCGCAAAGAGCAGGAAGCGGATGTTTCCCCTGCAAAAGAGAAATCTTCCGACAGGGCGAAGAAACCGACCGCAGGAAAGACGGAGCATAAACAGCCCCAGAAGCGGAAACGGAAACCAAAATCGAAAGGAGCAAGATAAGCATGAGCATTTATGATGTATTCAGCGGCGGCAGCAGAGCCTTTAATAAAGAAGAATGGGCTGCCCAGAAGCAGGAGCAGCGGAAAGAAGCCTATGAGCTGATTGACAATACCTGCTCTGAAATGATGGCAAACGGCGACAGCTTCCGCCAGTACCTTGACGTGCAAGGGCATTTTGACCGCTATTCCGTCAACAATGCAATTCTGGTGTCGGCACAGATGCCCGAAGCAACGCAGTTGAAAGATTACGGCAGTTGGAAACAGAGCCGTGTCTATGTGGATAAGGACGCACAGAAAGTGACTATTCTTGAGCCAGGGAAAGAGTACCAGCGTGACGATGGCTCAAAGGCGGTCGGCTATAACGCTAAGATAGTTTATGATGTTTCCCAGACCTCGGCAAAGGACAGGCAGCAGCCGCAGGAGCAGAAAACCATGCGGGAGCTTGTGTCGGCAATGATTGACGCAAGCCCCGTTTCCTTTGTGCCAGTCGATGACCTTGAGCTGCCTGCGTTCTATGACAGCTCACAGCAGACCATCTTCATCAAGACGGGGCTGAACGAGGAACAGCTTTTTGTCAGCATGGCAAAGGAAGTGTCGGCAGCGGTCTTTGACTGTAAGCATAAGGAGAGCCGTGACGCTTCGGATTTCAAATCGTTCTGCGTTGCCTATATGGTAAGCTCCCGTTACGGCGTGGACACAAAGGGATTTAACTTTGACAAGCTCCCGAAAGAATTTGAGGGCATGGAAACGCAGGCGTTCAAGGGCGAGCTTGGCTCGATGCGTGACGTCCTCGGAGAAATCCAGTCGGATATGTATAAGAGCCTTGAGAAGAACAAGCCGCCCAAATCCAAAGAGCAGGAACGCTAATCGGAGGTGCAGCCTATGAAGGAAGAACGATACCATCTGGCATTGGATAAATATGATAAAAATATTGTCCTCAATGCCCTCAATACCCTGCGGACACAGCAGATACAGGAGGAACGCCCCACCGAGCCTGTTGACGAGCTGATAAGCAGGGTGGCATACGCCCCGACCAAGAAAGTAAAAGTCGCCCCGTGCAAGTGCCATGAAGAACGGTGATGATTATAAGGCGGGCGTAATCCTCTCTTTATGCGGCATTATCCCTGTTGTGTGGATTGCCCTGCTGACAGCCCCTTATGTCAGCGGCGGCATCGTGGAGATAATCGGCAACTTATCCGTGGCAGTCGAGAATCCGTTTTCCATAACGGTGTGTGGGGACAGCGTAAGGACTGTCCTTATTTTTCTGCTTGCCTACGGCATGGGAATCAGCGTTTATTTCTCCACACGCAGGAACTACCGCAAGGGGGAGGAACACGGCTCTGCTAAATGGGGCAACGCAGGTGCTTTGAGTAAAAAGTACCGTGATAAGAACGCATCAGAAAACAAGCTGCTGACCCAGAGCGTCCGCATTGGGCTTGACGGGAAGAAACACCGCAGGAACTTAAATATCCTTGTGGTGGGCGGCTCTGGTGCAGGAAAGACAAGATTTTTTTGTAAGCCGAATGTGATGCAATGCAACACGTCAATGGTAATCTTAGACCCGAAAGGCGAGATTGTCCGTGACACGGGAGGGCTGCTTGAGAAGAAAGGCTATGAGGTGCGGGTGCTTGATTTAATCAATATGCACCGAAGCCATTGTTACAACCCTTTTGTATATTTAAGGAACGATAACGATGTGCAGAGGTTGGTAACGAATTTATTTAAGGCGACAACGCCGAAAGGTTCACAGTCGCAAGACCCGTTCTGGGATACAGCGGCGAGTATGCTGCTTTTATCCCTTGTGTTCTATCTGAAATACGAAGCCCCGCCAGAGGAACAGAATTTCCCGATGGTGATGGAGCTGCTTCGTGCAGGGGAGGTAAGGGAGGACGATGACAGTTATATAAGTCCTCTCGATGAATTGTTTGACCGTCTGGAAATGGTGAACCCAGAGCATATCGCACTAAAGTATTACAGAGATTATCATTCTGGTTCAGCTAAAACACTAAAGAGTATCCAGATAACCCTTGCCGCAAGGCTTGAGAAGTTCAATCTGGAAAGCCTTGCATCTCTGACCGCCACGGACGAGCTTGATTTGCCGTCTTTGGGCGAGAAGAAAGTTGCTTTATTTGCATTGATACCAGACAACGACACCAGTTTTAATTTCCTTGTGTCGCTTTTATACACGCAGCTATTCCAACAGCTATTTTATCTTGCCGACCATAAGTACGGCGGGAGCCTGCCCGTCCACTGCCAGTTCATTATGGATGAATTTGCGGTGCGCTCGTAAGCGGAACTCATTTGTTCCGCGCGGGCTTGTTTGTAATCTATCTTTAGCAAGATAGTAGGTTCAATGTGAGGGCTTCATTTGAAGCCTAATTC
>CAJTFX010000060.1 GCA_910575555.1 Lachnospiraceae bacterium
GCTTCCTGATTGGATTGCCTGATTACCCACAATCGGGAATGTCAGGTTTTGTCAATGGCATGGCTGCGAAGCGGTGCGTAGCACTATTGGCAAAACCTGACAGCTCCGATAGACCCCAGGCAACAATCCAATAAATTTTTAGCCACAAATGTTACAAAAAAGCTTGACCACTACAAAGCACCATGGCAGAATGGGCATGGGCAAAAGGGCTGAATGCCCTTTTTCCTGTCCCATCTTAAAACAGACATGGCATCAGAAAAGAGAAGGGAAGGCATCCATTTTTGCAAGAAATTGAAAGGGGAAAAGGAAGGTACAATGGAGAAGGAAAGGAGGAGAAGAAGATGGATGAAACATTAAAAAACATCATTTCCAGTCTTGGGGGCAGGGAGATTGGCATTGATGGGACATTCAAATTCCATTGTACATGCTGTGGAAAATGCTGCATAAACAGGGAAGACATTTTGTTGAACCCCAGGGATGTCTACAATATGTCCAGGGAACTGGGCATGTCCCCAGAAAAGTTGGTAAAAAAGTATTGTGAGGTTTATGCAGGGGAAGACTCAAGGGTTCCCATTGTGAGGGTCAAACCCAAGGGGCATGTGAAAAGATGCCCCCTGCTGAAAGACAGGAAATGCATGGTCCATAAATCCAAGCCATCTGTATGTGCCCTGTTCCCCATAGGGAGATTCTTGCAGGTTGGGGATGCAGAAGGGAACATCAAGGATATTTCTGTGGAAGATGTCCAGTATATTTTCAGCAACCCTGGATGTGGTGACAATGCAGAATCCCATACTGTGAGGGAGTGGCTGGGGCATTGTGGGATTCCCATTGAGGATAAATTTTTTATCAAATGGCAGAAGGTTATCATGGAGACAAGCATAATTTTCAGGAAGATGGAAAAGAAATTCAGGCCCCAAGTAATGGAATTGGTATGGACAGCAGCCTTTGTAGTTCTTTACCTGCATTATGACACTGGGGAGGGATTCCTGCCCCAGTTTGAAGAAAATGCACAGAATTTCCAAGATCTGCTGTATAAAATCCAAAAAGATTAGAGGATTCCATCCATATCAGGAAGGGGAGGATGCCTAAAAAATACTATGTCACAGCAGAAGCTCCATATCCTGCTGGCAGATTATAATTTATCCTAACAGGGCAACAAAAAACAAAATAAAAGAGTAAACAGAGGACCTTGTAAGACACCCATCTTGCAAGGTCTTCTTCTTTCTTTTCTTCCTTCCTACCATTCCTCTAACCTGCCCCTAAATATCCTATCTTCTAATCCAAGCACCTCATCTTTTTTCTCTTTCTTCTTTCCCTTCTTCTTCCCTTGAAACCACTGGATTTCTTTCTTTTTCTGGAGAGAGAAAAGCCCCCCCTGAAAGACTGAAAAAGAGCATTCTTTCCTTTCTTTTCCCTTCCTTTCTTCCATCCTTTTTCCCCTGAATCCCTCTTAAAAATCTTATCCCTAAACATCCCTTTCTTCTTCCTTTTCCCTTTCTTTCTTCCTCCTTATCCCTTGGAAACACTGGGGTTCTGGGGGATTTCTTTCTTTTCCCTGGAGAGAGGAAAGTAACCATTCTGGGGCTGGAAAAGAGGATTCTTTTCTTCCTTTCTTTCTTCCTTTTTCCTTTCCTTCCATTCCCCTAAGCCTGCCTTAAAAATCTCATGCTCAAGGCAAGGAAGCTATTCTTCTTTTTCTTTTTTTCTTTCTTCCAGTCTATTGGAAAGGCTGGGGTTCCTGGGGGTGTTTCTGTTTTTGGAGAGAGAAGAAGAGAGAGGAAAGAGGAGAGAGAAGGAGGAGATATGGGGGTGATGTGGGGAGAGAAGGGAGAGAATTTTGTGATATTATTTTGGGAAAAAGAGAGGGAGGAAGAAGAGAGGAGAAGAAGGAGAGGGAGGATAGGCTAAAATCTGCCAAGAGGATAAAGAGCTTCTTCCATGACAGGATAAAATCCCGGAAATGCTGATAAAATGGGCATTTCCGGGAGTGTTTTATGCTGTTTGGCTCTAAAATGGCTCTAATTATTTGATGAATACTGGATTTCGGGCGGGTATCATGATACCTGCTTTTTCTATTTGCTAATTTTCGGGATATATTTTAACTGCTATTCCAGTAGTACCTTTTTTCACAATTCTGTTCGTATCAACTAAATGCTGTTTAATTTGTTCACAAGTTTCATTCATTTGTTCCAGTTCATGCTGAAAAGCGGCTTCGCTTGGAAATGCGTCTTTGGAAGCAATCAAATTTTCCTGCAATTTCTTAGCTTTTGCAAACTTGGCAAGTCGGTTGTTGATTTCCGGGTTTTTAAAACGAATATATATCGTGCCGGGAATGAGGTTGCCCTCACTGTCTTTTTCTCCGTCAATCTCCATATCTATCTGCTCGTCCATTTTAAAAAGCAATGTAAGCACATCAGAAGCAGTTTCTATATCAAAGTCTGTGAAAACATTGATACTCACACCCAAAGCATTAGCGATTTTTAAAAGTTGGTCGGGTTTTGGGTTTCTGCTCCCCAATTCATATTTGCGAATAGTAGTTCCGTCAATTCCTGCCAGTTCTCCTAACGTATTCTGTGAAATTCCCCGAATATTTCGGAATGTCTTGATTTTTTCTCCTACTGTCATAGGACAACTCCTTTAATATTGATAATGAAAATAATAGGGACATTTGTATTCTATCATATCCATTGAGAATAAGCAAATAAATATTAAAAAATATATTGACAAGGGACAAATGAGCCTGTATAATTCCAATATAGGAAAGGGACAAAAGTGCCTAACTAAAAAACAGGAGGACATTGAATGGAGAATGGAAAGAAAATGTATGTAACGGCAGAGGAAGCGGCTGAAATGCTTGGCGTATCAACGGGCTATGCCTATAAGATTATCCGGGGGCTGAATGAGGAACTGAAAGCTAAGGGCTATCGGACAATCTGCGGCAAAGTCCCGACAAAATACTTTGAAGAAAAATTTTACGGTCTGACCGTAGCCATGTAGGAAAGGAGAGATTTTATGTCAGCGACAAGGGACGGAAAGATGTGGCGTTGCCAGTTCTATTATAAGGACTGGCAGGGCGTAAGCCACAAGAAAAACAAGCGGGGATTTAAGACAAAAGCGGAAGCGGAGCAATGGGAGCGTGACTTTCTGCAACAGCAGCAGAGGAATTTAGACATCAATTTTGAAAACTTCGTGCAAATCTATTATGAGGATATGGAACACCGTCTGCGTGAAAATACCATGCGGACAAAGAAATTCATTATTGATTTGAAAATCATTCCGTATTTCAAGAAAAAGAACATGAATGAGATTAAGGCTTCCGACATTCGGGCGTGGCAAAATGCGCTGATGAAAAAGGGATATTCAGAAACGTATCTGAAAACGGTCAATAATCAGTTATCGGCTATCTTTAATTATGCGGTTCGGTACTATGACTTGAAAGACAATCCCTGCCGGAAAGCCGGGAGTATCGGAAAGAGCCACGCCGGGGAAAAGGAGTTTTGGACAAAACAGGAATTTAAGCAGTTTCTTGTGACTGTGGAGAACAAGCCGGAAACAAAAATGGCGTTTCTTCTCCTTTACTGGACGGGCATGAGGATTGGGGAATTACTTGCTATAACCTATAATGATATTGATTTAGAGAAGCGTACCATTTCCGTAAATAAATCTTATCAGCGGATAGAGGGCAGGGACATTATCACACCGCCCAAAACGCCAAAGAGCAAGCGTATCATAACGATACCGCCATTTCTGACAGAAGAATTAAAGGAGTATATTTCACATTTGTACGGAATTATGGCAGACGAAAGAATGTTCCGTTTTACAAAATCCTATATGGAGCATGAAATTATCAGAGGTATCAAGGCTTCCGGGGTAAAAAGAATACGTTTGCACGATATTCGTCATAGTCACGCTTCGTTACTTGTGGAAATGGGATTTACGCCATTAGCGATTGCGGAACGGTTGGGGCATGAGAAAATCGAAACAACATTAAATACTTATTCACATTTATATCCCAATAAGCAGGGGGAACTTGCGGATAAATTGGAGATTGAGAACAGCAGGGAGGAAGAAGAATGAGCGGAGTGCATAAATACCCGACAATCAGCTTTCGCATTTCCCCCAGAGAGAGGGAAGAAATCGAAGCGAAGATTTTAGCAAGCGGACTTTCTAAGAAAGATTATTTTGTCCGTTCCTGCATTTATAACCGGGTGTACGTGGTCGGTAAAAAAGAACTGGTTTATCAGTTGGTAGAGGAACTAAAGATAATGCAGACAAATATCCGGGAAGTGACAGAACAGTTTGAAAAGACAGAGATTGATTTAACGCCGGAGGGATTGGAAGATATGCGGAATGACTGTCTTGATATGCTGAAAGCTATCCTGTGGGTGTTGGACGGAGCAAAATATCTGTGGCAGGGAAATACCAACGGAGAAGAAAAAAGCCCCGACAGCGGCAACTGTTAGGGCTGTGATAACTGGAAAACCTCTGTTATCAACCTCACAATATCAGTATAGCAGAGGTTTCTTCCAGTGGCAACGATTTTTCAGAAATGGAGGGCATTATGGAAGAAACAAAAATCGAATTACAGTTGATTAAATTGTCGGAGATACAGTCGCAGGAAGTTTCTTGGCTGTGGTTTCCATTTATCCCCTATGGCAAGTTGACAATCATTCAAGGCGACCCGGGCGATGGAAAGACAACATTTATACTGAACATAGCAGCGAAGCTGTCTAAGGGAGAAAATTTAGACGGAGGAATGAATTTTACAGAGCCTTTGAATGTAATCTATCAGAGTGCGGAGGACGGTCTTGCTGATACAGTAAAGCCCCGGTTAGAACAGGCAGGGGCAGACTGTGAGAAAATCTCTGTCATTGACGAAAGGATAAAATCCCTATCTATGATAGATATACGGCTGGAAGAAGCTGTTATAAAGACAGGTGCAAAGTTGCTGATTTTAGACCCGATACAAGCCTATTTGGGCGGTGGCATGGATATGAACAGAGCAAACGAAGCAAGGGATATGACAAAGAAATTAGCAGCACTGGCAGAAAAATACCAGTGTGCGATTGTCCTTGTCGGTCACATGAACAAGGCGGCGGGAAATAAGGCAGCATATCGGGGAATGGGTTCGATTGATTTTTTTGCAGTCGCAAGAAGCGTTCTCTTAGTTGGCAGGATAGAGGGAGAAGAAAATATAAGGGCTGTGGTGCAGATTAAAAACAACCTTGCGGCGTTCGGACACCCAAAAGCGTTTGCGCTGTCAGAGAACGGTTTTCAATGGCTTGGAGATTATGAGATTACGGCTGATGAAGTGTTAGGCGGTATTGCTCCGAAAGCAAATAAATTGGAGCAGGCGAAGCGGTTACTCCGGGAACTGGCAGAAACAAACAACGCCATGCAGAGCAATGAGATTTTCAGTCTTGCGGATGAGCAGGGCATATCAAAGCGGACACTGGAAAATGCAAAGAAAGAGTTAGATGTTCGGGCGAAGCGGATAAATAATACATGGTATTGGGAACTGGATAAAATCAGACAGTAACGGACAGGCAAGGCAACAGCGCAACAATGCAGGGTATTAGAATTTTGCAGTCTTGGAATTGCGCTCTTGAAGATTGCAAGGTTGTAAAAATTATAGACATTGCAATGTTGCGCTGTTGGGGGAAAGCTGAAAAGCGGCGGTATCAAGGCGGCGAAAAGCCGCCCACCGTCCGAAGGACGGAAAAGCCCCCGGCAAGGCGCAAAACCCGCTTGCGGGTTGCATTTTTGTTGGCGTAGCTGACAAAAGTGCTTTTGCGTTTACTTTCGCAGAAAGTAACAAAGGCTATGCGCCGTGTCCGGCGCTCATTACCCGATAGGGAGAAAGGGAAATTTATTGAAGCGGACAATCAGCGTTATGACAGGGAAAGGCTCTGTCAACCACAACAGCAGAAAATTCCATGCAAAGAACACTGACCCGGAACGGAGTTGTCTGAATGTGGAATATTGCAACGAAAATATCAAAGACGTATACCACGAATTATTTGATGAAGCACTTGCCCGGTACAATGAGAAGCAGACAAGAAATGACCGCATAATTGATGATTACTATGAGAAAATCTGTTCCGGCAAACAGGAAAAGCCATTCCATGAGATTATTTTACAAATCGGGAATAAAGACGATATGGGAGCAAAGACAGAGGAAGGACAGCTTGCGGCAAAGATACTTAATAAATATATACAGGACTTCCAACAGCGCAATCCTACATTGAGAGTGTTCTCTGCTTATCTCCACATGGACGAAGCAACGCCACATCTGCATATAGATTTTATACCCTATACGACTGGAAGCAAGCGGGGACTTGATACAAGGGTATCATTAAAAAAGGCACTGGCAGAACTTGGCTTTAAAGGCGGTACAAGGAGCGAAACAGAGCGTAACCAGTGGGTAGCGGCGGAAAAGGAACGGCTTGCGGAGATTATGTTGCAACATGGTATTGAGTGGGAGAAAAAGGGAACACATGAGAAACATTTATCCGTTTTGGATTTTGAGAAAAAGGAGCGTGCAAAAGAAGTTGCCGAACTGGAGCAGACGATTTCCGGCAGTAAAGAGGAATTATCCTCTATTCTTCATCAGCAGATAACAGCAGGACAGGAAACGGAACAGATACGGAAAGAGGGCGAAGCAATCCGGCAGGAAGTATCAGAACTTTCCGCTACCAATTATCTGCTCAAAGAACAGACGGAACTACTGGCAGGAGATAAAGAAAAACTGTTATCCGAAAATGAAAAGTTGGAGAAACAGCAGAAAAAGTTACAGCAGGAAATCAACAAAATGGTACAGTCAAAAGAGGATATGGAGCGCAACATTCACGCCTATGATGAAGATGTAAAATGGCAGTTGGCAGAGCCGGGGGCATTGATGAGCGCAAAGGCTTATCGTGATAAAAAGGCTTTACCGCTTGTGGAGAAATTGAAAGAAGTGGTAAAAAATCTGACTATCAAATGCGTACAGCTTGCAGAACAAAGCAAGAAGCTGACCGCCAAAGTGGACGGACAACAGAAACAGATTAGCCGCTTGACGGATAAGGTCATGGAGCAGAGTGACACCATAGACCGATTGCAGGAAAAAGCGACTGATTTAGGACGTTTGGAGCGTCATTTAGGCAGAGAGCAGGTGCAGTTGATAGTAGAACGGTCAAAGGCAATAGAACAGGCAGAACAGGCAATTAAACGTCCGAAATGTGCCTTTGAATTGAGCCGATAGGAAAGGGGGATTGATAGGTATGACCGATATGGAAAAGAAAGTTATGATACGGCTGTGTGCTAAAATCGTAGCAGATACAGACCTTTACGAAACAGATAAGGAAGTGCAAAATCTGATAGACTGGGTGTGCCTGTCGGAGCAGATAAAGGAGAACAACAATACAATCCGCAATCTGACCGGGGAATATAAAAAGATAGAGCCGGATTGCCGGGAGGGAGTGCGGGCGCAGTTGGAGCGCATGAAAGAACTCTGCAAAGAGCGCAATAGTCTGTATGAGAAACAGAACGATTTGAAAGGGCAGAAACAGCAGATAGAGAGGGCATTGGAGAGATAAAAAGTGCCGGGGATTGACAGTGATAGAAAGTCATTCCCCGGCGTTTCTCATGTCAAATTTATAGCCGACACCTAACACGGTTTTTATGTAGGTTGGGTTCTTGCTGTCCGGCTCTATCTTTTTTCGTAGATTGCAAATCACATTTCCAACACTCGAATGGCAGCTATCGCTATCCATGTTCCAGACGGCTTCAAATATCTGTGACCGTGTGAGGACAATGCCGGGATTGGAAGCAAGGAATATAAGGGTACTGTATTCAAGACGGGTAAGGCTGACTTCTTTCCCGTCTTGAATTACCCGGCGTTGGAACTGCATTATTTCCAGTCCCGGAAACGATAACACGGGGCTAGGTACAGTCTGTATGGTTTCAAGCTGTATGCAGTCGGCTAATGCCGAAACGATGTTGTCAATCGCTTTTTCTTCCTGTCCGTTAAGTGTCAGCAACAGTAATTTTCCCATGCCGACATCTCCTAAAGTTCTTTATTTCTTGAATTGTGCGATTGACTGCTTATGTTTGTGCCTTCTTAAACCATTCGTCAATATATGCTGCTATATTTGGAGCAATCCGTTTTATTTCAATACCTGTTGTGTTGACACATAAATGATAGTTTTCCTTTTCGCCCCATTTTGTATCAGTTAAAAAGTTTCTGTACGCCGCCCTGTTTTTATCTATCTCACGCATTTTCCGCACAAGTTCTGTGCTGCTTAGCTTTTCATCGGCAGACGCATATTCTTTACAGCGCCTAAGTTTGGCTTCCTTGTCTGCATATACAAAGATGTTGAACGGAGAATATTTTTCTAAGATTACATCTGCACATCTGCCAACAATAATGCAGCTTCCTTGTGCTGCGAACTGCTCAATTATTTTGTGTTGCTCAACCGCAATCTTGACCGTCTGTTCCGTTACATGGTTTACTGTTGTTGCGAATTGGTGTCCTATCGTTAAAGGATATGCCGCTTGTATTTTCCTTTCCGATATATGGGCTACATAATTTTCATCAAACCCGTTTTCCTTTGCAATTAAAGCGATAATTTCTTTGTCATAGTAGGGAATACTGAAAGCGTCTGAAAGCCTTTTCCCTAATTCACGTCCTCCACTGCCAAATTCTCTGCTGATTGTTATAATCATTTTCTTTCTCTCCATTTTTTTGAATACAATACACTGTTTCTCTATAAATGATAAAAGCACTATAATATCATTATCCATTTAATAATCAGATTTTTTGTCTGCTTAGTTTTTTATATGCGTTGATATACAAAACAGCGGCAAGAACAATCGAAAGAATATCTGCAATAGGCTGTGCAAACATAAGAACGCTTGCGTTTGAGAATATGTTTAAAATATACAGTGCAGGTATATAAATAATTCCCTGTCTGCTCAGATTGATAATCAGAGCAGGAATGACGGCTCCCATTGCCTGTATTGCATTTGTCAGCACATAGAATATTCCAAAAAAGATACTGGTTGTGAGCAAAATCCTTGAAAAACTTACGGCATAATCAAATGCGCTTACATCAGTTATAAAAGCACTTACAATCTGATTTGTAAACAGATAACATAAAACAGTCATTACAAAGCTGACCGCAAAGGCGAAAAAGAGTGAAAATTTTATGAGTTTATTATAGCGTTCCCATTTTTTTGCGCCAACACAAAAACCTAGCAATGGCTGTACGCCCTGTCCTATACCAATCGTAAGCATTCCAGAAATCATCGTGACTTTCATAGCAACGCCAGCTCCTGCAACTGCCATATCTCCATATCCTGCCATTGTCCCGTTTAAAATAATGTGAGAAACGCTCATTAAAAGAGAAGCAAGAGAAGCGGGAATACCAATAGAAAGGACGCTGCTGCATATTTTATCTTTATAACTAAAATCTTTTATGTGAATACTAAGTGATGATTTACCTTTCATAAAGTATAAAACGTAGTATAGAGCAGCAGCGAAATTACCAATCAAGGTCGCAATCGCAGCACCCTTAATATCCCAACCAAATCCTAAAATCATAATAGGGTCTAAAATAACATTCAGCAGATTTCCGATAATCTGACCGAACATAGCTTTTGTTGCCTGTCCCTCTGCACGCAGAATATTTGAAAAACAATTTGAAATCAGCACAAACACACCGCCAAAGGAAACAATCGTCAGATAATCTTTTGCGAAGTCCCATGTATCGGCACTTGCCCCCACTAACGCAAGAATGTTATCCATAAAGAGCAACGACAGGCAGGACATAATAATTCCTACAACGACACATGACCACATACAGAAAGAAGATACTTTTTTTGCATGGTCTTTCCGTCCCTCTCCCATAGCCCTTGAAATAGCAGATGTTCCGCCGATACCAAATATCATGCCGACAGACATGAATATTAGAAAGACGGGGCTTGCAAGCGATACGGCGGCAAGCTGAAAAGCATTATGCGTCTGACCGATAAAAAATGTATCAGCTAAATTGTAAATCAGTGTCATAAGCATTGCCGCCATAGCTGGAATAGCATTTCTCACAACAGCCTGTGATACAGGCATAGAGTTATAAACTTCTAATTTGTTCTGTTCTTTCATAGTTACCTCCTTAAAATAAAAAGCAAGACATTGATAGCTTGCTATAATATTTGGTAAATGAAATACTCGTTCATGGAAACGAGTATTTATGATAAGTTACTGGTTATTTTTTGAAGCAGGCTGACAAAGACCATTTTTTCCGTTTCGGTAAGTGATGACAGTAAACGTGTTTCTTCTTCTTCAAGTTTTTGCTTCGCATTGCTGCTATACTGCTCTCCATATTGCGTTAAACGGATATATTTTATGCGTTTGTCAGACACATCACTGAAACTGTCTATCAGCCCTTTGCTTTCCATTTTAGTGACAATCCGTGCAGTTGTCGATTGTGCAACATGAAGTATTTTTTCTAGCTCTTTTAAGGACATCTGCTTATCGGCTGAATGAACCAAAGCTCGTAAAACATTGATTTGTGAAAAGGTTAAATCTAAATTCCGTAACGTGTTATTGATATTTTTTTCCTGTACATCATGTAGCTGCTTCAGAAGAATACTGCATGAAAGATTATCCTCCATGTATTTTCCCCTCCTTTCTGACAGACAGTATACTACTCATTCCGTTAAAAGTCAATAGCAAGACATTGAAAATTTTGATTTTATAATATAGAATAAATCACGGAACATAGAAGGATAGAATAAGGACTATCAGCGTAAAAATGGAACATAACAGTGTAAACTGTTTGCGGCTTTTGATACGCCATATATTTAGTAGTCGAGAATGTAAGCCCGTTTTTTCTTTAGTGATTATTGTTACATGGTGCTAGCACCATGTAGATAAAGGCAGACAAGGAGAAAGTGGCGGCTCTGACTGGCTCTATTTTGGCTCTAAAAATTCGGACTGGCACAAAAACGAGAGCAATTTTTAAATAATACGGATAATAAATGCTTGAAAAATAAGGGAAAAACAGCCAGTTCAAGCTATCCGCCGAGGAGTTCGAATAACGGAATTAGAATAATTAGCAAGTATTTGCATAGAATTTTACTGGAAAGCTCTATTGACTTTCCTCCTTACGCTTGCTAGAATAGAAGCACAAGGAAAGTTTACCACTGACCGATATGTGGTATATAAATGGTCGGGTTGAAAGTTTACCGCTGACCAATATGCGGTATATAAATGGTTGGGTCGAAAGTGTAGTCCTTCGCCGCAAGGTGGGGGACTTTTTCCGTAGTGGGGTTGGAACGAATGAAGAAAACAGGGTTTTATATTATAAAAGACAAGTTTTTTGAGGATATGTCTGATCCATATCTCAAAGGCAACAAGGCAGGAAATAGACCACACTATTATTGCTTTGAAGATACAAGCAGAGGAATTTATTGGATGATACCCTTGTCCAGCCAGATTGATAAATATAAGCGAATTGTAGAGAAGAAAGAGAAAGCAGGAAAGCCCTGTGATATTATCCATATTGTGAAATTGGATGATAGCAGGCAAAGTGTGTTTTTGATACAGGATATGTTTCCAATAACAGATGAGTACATAGAGCGAGAATATACCATAGCCGGAAATCATTTGATGCTGACAAGTGAGCATACTGCTAAAGAGATTGAACAGAAAGCAAAAAAGGTTATGGGTATGCTGAAGCGTGGTGTAAAATTTATGCCAACGCAGCCGAATGTGATAGCCATATTAGAAAAGTTGAAGCAGAGCAAATAGTTGTTCTTTAGGGGCGTTAATTACATGGTGCTAGCACCATGTAGATATGGCAACCAAGGAGAAAATCTGTGATACCCGTATGATACCTGTTTGCTCTGAAACTGTAAATAAGACATAAAATATAGATATTATGACGATTAAAACCCTTAAAAAGTAATCGAATATTTAATAATTATGTTATGGTTATAGGGAGTTCGAGTGATGAAATGGGATTTGGGAAGCTAGTGTTTATGCGGGTTTGAAGCAAATTTGTTTAAGTGTTGGCAACGATTTGGCAACATTTTCAACATCACGCACTAAATAATTACATCATGGCATAAGAAAACCTTGCTGATTTTCAGATATGGAAACTGAATATCGGCAAGGTCTTTTTATGCTTATTTCTGCTTTTTCTTTTTAGCTGTTTTCTTTTCTTCTTTTTCGATTTTCTGAAATTCTTCCATAAGCATATCACTGACCGCCTGTGAGGGGACTTTCGCCCAATGCTTTGAGGTGTCCAGTTCCGGGTACTTGTACCGCCACTGGTCGTATTCTTCTCTGCTTATTTCGCCCTGTTCCAACTTGGCGGCTTGCTCCTGCCATGCGTGGAACATATCGAACATGGACGAATAGGTGGAATAGTCGGACTTGTCAAGGCGCAGGCAGATTTCCCCGTCAATTTTCCCGATTTTCAGCCCGTACATATCTTCCAACGCAAAGAGTGTGTGCATAAGCCCGATATAGGTATCAATATCCGGCACGGTGAGGGCGTGGGTGCTTACATCAAAGATATTCGCCATTTCTTTTACAAGGTCGTGCTTTGGCGTCCTCGCTTCGGTTTCATACTGTGCCATGCGGACATCAGAGGTCTTTCCGAGAAAACCGAGGACTTCGCCTAGCTGTTTCTGTGTCATGCCTTTTCGGTTGCGGAAAAAGCGGATATGTTTGCCGATTGCCATAATAAAACCTCCGTTATAGTGATAGTGGTACAGCCTTGCATGACTGCACTTTAACAAATCTGTTGAAGTTAGTATAACATGGTGCAATAGGAATAGCAAGAATAACTTAAATAAAAAAGTTAAGATTTTCTTGAAAACCACTTGACTTAACGGAATTTATTTAGTGTTCTATATACAATACTTAAACAAAAACAGTTAAATAGGTAATTGCGAAACAAGTTCAAAATCTTGATTCCAATAGGGCAAAGGCCCGGTTGAGCTAGACTTACAGGAGGTGGATGTGGATAACAAGGATTTTAAGACAT
>CAJTFX010000061.1 GCA_910575555.1 Lachnospiraceae bacterium
CCCTACTTCCTTTTTATCCGTAATGTCTATGGAAACCTCCGCCTTTGTCCTGCCGGAACGCTCCCACTCCTTATGCAGCAGCTTTAGCAGATGCTCCATGTTTTTAACCGTCTCTTTTCCTGTCATTCTTTCCATATGGTTTTCCCCCTTTTCATCGTGATTTTCCCGATATTTGTTTCTGTTCTTCCCTTGCATGGCACATTCCGTCATACACTCCCTTGTCGAGCATCTTGTCGAACACCTCCGGCTCGCTTGTCCCAAAAGTATTTTCCAGACAGTCCCTTGCGGCATTTCTTACCCTGTCAGGCAGTCCCTCCTTCTGCTCCACGTTCTTCTGCATCCAGAAATTTCTCCGTACCATGTCCCGCATGTCTGAAACATTCTCCACCCTGTCCGGCTCCCCGTACTCCTGTTTCAGAATGTCAAAGTCAATCCTTGTAATGTCCTGCCCAAGATAAACGCCGTGATCCCACTCTATGCCCGTAACCACGCTTTCATCATCGGGACGTTCCCCTTTGGGGTATCTCTCGTACAGCTTTACGCCCCTGCCGACTATGAGCTGGCTGTCAGTCAGGCTCATTACAAGCAGATCGTCAGGGCTTAATGCTGCAAGCACACGGTAGTCATTCCCGTTCATGTTATGCAGCGCCTCCCCGGCATGGAAAATATGCTCCACACGCTCATAATGCAGATACGGGAACTGGGGCTGTCCGTCCGGCTTCAGGTTGTATATCCGCAGGACGTCAAGGCACTCCTTAGAGCAGCGTTCCGCATCAAATGACCATTCGCCGTCGTTAAAATTTCCGGCAAGGAATCCCCTTAATTGCGCCTCTCCCGTACAGAATGATGCATGTATGCTTTTGTTTGCTGCAAAATAGAGATCGCTCCAGTCCTTCTTTCCCGCTTTTGTCTCATACAGTGTGCTTACCACGCCTGCCATGTCCTCCGCATGTTCTCCCCACAGTTTTAATGCTGCCTCCATATAATCCGTCAAGTTCAGTAAAAAATTGGTTTCCGTCCCTTTGTGGTTTTCCACCACCATAACCATATCTCCTAATTTCATTCCGCCCTCCTTTTCTCCACAAAAAAGGCAGCCCGTTTATCGGCGCTGCCCCATCTCCATGCCAAACTGGAACAAAGAAAGCTGTCCGTTCCCCTGCACCTGCTCCGGCTCTTTTTTCTTTTCGTCTATCAGTTTCATCATCTGTGTCGCACACCGGGCAAAGGACTCCAGATACCCCTCCGGTCTGCCCGCATGACGGCGCATTGTGATCAGATCCCCGTCTCTGATTGCCCCTGCAAGCCCGGACGCATACCCAAGCACGCTATGAAGGCATATCTGCTTTGCCTCTTTCTCTGTCAGCATATCCTTGTTTGCAAGGAGATAGAAGAAGTTCGGATCGGAAATATAATATTCCAGTGCCTGCGCCGCACCGTCCTTTATCTCCCCCGCCCTCGCCATATAGTTCTCATTTACTTCCGGCGGCACTTCCCGGTAAAAGATTTCCGGGTATTTTTCATAATCCCTGCCGTACTCTTCCACCATCCTGTTTTTATAATACATGATGTGGTTCCGTACAAGGTTCATGTTCGTGCCGTCCGCATAGGACGGATCGCTGCCGCCATGCTCTTTCAGGTATTCCCACCGCTCAAAAGATTTTGCAAGTTCTTCCGCAAGGTTTTCTTTTTCTTTCTTCTTTCCCATACGCACCGCCTATCGTGGTCTGCCTATGAACACAATGGAAGAACGCCCCTGCACTGGTCTGTATACCACGCCAAGCCGTGTATTTGCCGCCTCTACCACCTTTCCGTTGCCTGCATAAATCGCCACATGCGAAATGTTCATAAAGCGACCGTTCCTTTCATAACTGTAAAATATCAGGTCCCCCGGCTGCATCTCGTCATAATTCACAAGCAGGTTGTTGTCATAGCAGTATTTTCCCTCGCTTGCCGCCGTATTGGAGCCTTCATACATGATGCTTACCCCCGCACTGCGCCATGCATAGTAGGCGAGTGAGCTGCAGTCATAATAATCCCCGCTGTCACGGTATGCCTGACTGTACGGGTATCCTACCTTTGACAGTGCAAACGCCACGACCTTCCTTCCGTTTTCATCTGAAATGGCATCCACGATTGCCTGATACTGTTCGGGCGAGATTGTTTCCCCCGGATCTCCGCCCCCGCCAGTGTAGCCGAGCATTGCAAGGTATTCCGGCTTCATCAGTTCGGCAAGCATCTCCTGTTCTTCCGCATTGAACCCATAGACGGAAACCATGTCATAACACGTTTTCAGTTCCACGCCTACCTCTTTGACCGTCGTGGTTGTCGTGTTGCCTTCTTCATCCGTCTCCGTGTCCGTCCTGCTGGTAATGGTGTAGCTGCACATATCGTCAAAGACGGCTTTTAAGTTCTGCTTTGCCTTATCCGTCATGTCCGTTGCCGTGTCGCCGTCCCCATGCTTTACCATGTAGACCATGAGAATGTCGCAGAAATTGTCTGGTGTGCCGGAACCCTCATAATTTACATAGATTTTTTCGCTTGTGTCATATCCGGCATGGTTATTCAGTTCCGCATTGACCTCATCGTTAAATTCCGACACATACGCCGACAGGACTTCCTGTATTGTCTCCCCCGACGATATGGACGGGAAGAATACCGCAAACGGCGAATTATAGATAACCGCTATGATGGCAATGACCGGGAGCGCAATGAGCGCCACTACCGCAAACAGCGCAAGCAGGAACAGCCCCACATACCGCACGATGTACTTTGCCATCATGGAAAAGCGCATCAGCACGATGTCCTTTAACGCCTTGCCGATATTGTCCTGGTTATCTTCCTGCCGCAGCTTTGCCACAAACAGCTTTATCATGCGGTTTCTTGTGGAATTTTTCACGTCCCGCTTATCCATTGCGATCCCGGCGGCTTCTCCTGCTGCAATCCCGACAAGTACGCCGCCTGCCCCTGTTCCTGCCGTGGCTGCTGCCGTCTTTGCCGCCGCCTTTGATGTTTCTTTTGCCGCTTTCTTCCCTGTTTCCTTTGCAGTTTCCTTTGCCGCCGTCTGTGCGGTTTTCCTTGCTGTCTTGACCGCACTCTCCTTAACCGCCTTTTCCTTGATACGGCTTCTGGACTGTTTTTTCCTGAGTTTATCCTGTTTTGCTTTTGCCGCTTTTGAACGGTAAAGGTTCCTGCCCGCATCCACGGCATTTGTGGCAGGCTTCGCCAGCGTGTAAGCCGTCATGTACGCATCATGGACTTCACTGCCGCCATCCATTTCATCTAATGCAGTCCCAGCCGCCACTGAAGCAGTACCGGACGGAAGGGCGGGCTTCTTTTTGATTGCCGCCTCTTTTTCCGCTTTCGCTGTACGGTACTGGGCGTACATACGGTTTTCTTTGTTCACGGACTGCCGCACTTCCTGTTCCTTCCCCTGTCTGCCCTGCGTTGTGCTGCCCGCATATCTGTCCTGTGCGGTTTTGCCGCTGCTTCTGCCTTGTGCTGTCCCGCCGCCGTTTCTGCCTTGTGTTGTTCCACCGCCATCTCTGCCCCTGTACTCCATGCCGTCAGCAGCCGTTTTTGTCTGCACTGTTTTCCTCTTATCCGCAACATGGACGGAACTCCTTTTTAACTTTATCTTTCCGTCTGCCGCCACGTTTTTCCCTGACGCACTTCCGGCAATCTTCGGTCCATGCTGTACGGTAAGGACATTCCTGCCCTTGATTTTTGTTTCCGGCGCTCCCTTTACTTTCAGTTTGGGCTTTTCCTTTGTGTGGATCACCATAGGCTTGTCATCTACTTTTTTAATGTTCAATCTGCACACCCCCAATCCGTTCTGCCGCAAGTATGCAGTATTCAGGATTCAGCTCAATGCCGATATAACGCCGTCCGTTTTCTGCTGCAACCATCCCTGTCGTGCCGCTGCCAAAAAAGGGATCAATCACTATTCCATTCTCCGGGCATCCCGCAAGGATACATTTTAGTGCCAGCTTTGGGGGAAAAGCCGCAAAATGCGCTCCCCTGTAGGCAACCGTGTTGATCAGCCACACATCCCTGCTGTTCCTGTACTGGGAAATATCATCTTTTTTTATCTCACCCTGTTTTCTCGGTCTGTTGATTCCCTGCACCTTTCCATTCCCCTGTCCCGGCACTGCAGCCGAATACTTGCCGCTGTCGCTGCGCCCTCCCATATATCTTGCTGCCGTGGACGGTGCAATCGGCTCTGCAATCGCAGATGCATCATAGTAATACCTGTTGGATTTGGAAAACAGGAAAACATGTTCATAACTCCGTGTAGGTCTGTCCTTCACATTCTCCGGCATTGCGTTTCCCTTCTGCCAGATAATGTCACTTCGTAAATACCACCCTGAGTCCCTCAAAGCAAATGCCACCATCCACGGAATGCCTATCATATCTTTGTTTTTGCACCCTTTGACATTCTGTGTAAGGGAAACTTTCTGTCCGTTTCTCCCTTTGGGATTTTTGGGAGCAAGACACGCCCCCTTGCTTCCTGTGCCGCAGTACGAGTCTGAAATATTCAGCCAGAAGGTTCCGCTGTCTGAAAGCACCCTGTAAAGCTGCGCAAAAACCTCCATCAGCCTTTCCACATACTGTTCCGGCGCTGCCTCCCTGCCTATCTGCCCTTCCGTTCCATAATCACGAAGCCCGTAATAGGGCGGCGATGTGATGCAGCAGTCAACGCTTTTATCCGGCATATCTTTTAATGCTGCAAGACAGTCCTTATTGATAATGACATTACTCCTTACAGACGCACCAGTATCCATGTTTATCACCTTCCCTCCGAAAAAACACAGGACACCCGAACCTGTCCGGCTTATCATCCACTTTTATAATGTTCAATCTGCACCTCCTGTTTTAGAACAAAAAAATAGCACCTAAACCGTTTTTGGCTTAGATGCTGTGACTGCTGTCCTTATTCTGCCCCGCCGCCTTCCGTTTTGCCTTCTGGCGGGATTTTCTCCGTCTTTTATCGTACATATCGTGTATCCAGTCCTTTACAGGGGCTTTCCACATCTCGTTTTTGTTTGGAATATTTTTTATAAGGCTTTTCGGGTTCAGACCCATTTCTTTTGCCATGCGGATTTCTTCATCCCCGATACGGCATTTTTTCTTTGCCTCATCCCACTGCTCCTGCTTATATGCCATTTCTTCTTTCCTCCCATAGTGCAAGGAAATCCGCTACAAGGGCTTTTTCCCTCTTATCCACGCATTTCGCAAGCAGCCCTGCCCCGTCATTTAACATATCCATTGTGTGGTATATGCCAAATTTGAGGTTTACTTTTACAATTTCCGTAACCAGTTTTTCATCTGCCCCGATACCGCCTGCCTGCAGCATTTTTTCAATCCCCGTTCGTTCCCTGCACTCTGCCATGCTGCTTAAGTAGATTGTCTCTGCCCTCTTTGTCATCTTGTCCTCACGGACAATTCTGTTGATTTCATAAAAATGCTCCAAACCACGGTAAAATGAATCGCTGTTTTTATCCTTCTTATACGTTGTCATAAAGGAATTACACTGGCACAGATTTTTTTCCTGCCTGTCCTTTTTTATAATCCCCAGGTGGAGAGTCCTGTCCTCCATTTCATGCACCATAAGATAATCGCTGTCAAAATCGGAATCCTCACGTTTGCCTAAATCATATAAATACAATTTTGAGTAAGATGCAAACATCTCCGGCAGGAAAGACAGGTTATCCAGTTTCAAGTGAATGACTTCCAAAATTCTGCGCTGCTTTTCCTCGGTCCTATAATACTTCTGCACCAGCTTTTCCAGCGACTGCATCGTGATCCTTCCCTTTTTTACCGCATATGCCCCAAAATCACCCGTGTACTGCTTTGGTCTGCCTGCATACTGGAGTCCCATCAGATGCGGTATCTTATCTTCCGTGTTTGACAGATGGATAATCTTTTTGGAAGTGTGGATATAATAATCATATTTGCAGATCGTGTCCTTTACATTTTGGAAAATCTGCAAAAGCCTTGTGTCCTTCATGTTTCCTCCCAACGTATAAAGAAATTGCCTGAGCGGTTAGGCTCAGGCATTACATTTCTTTTTTTGAATTGCAATTCTGGGAGCAGGCCTATGATACTCCATAGGCAGAGACGACCTTTGTATTTGTATTGCCCGCAAAGCCGGGACGGGTAGCTCCTCTCTGTCGCCGCAAAAGCACTGAAGCTTTTCATTACCTACAATCTATCATGCCCCCGCCGCATTGTCAACCGCTTTCCTGCTTTTTTCCGCCATTTTCTGCATCTGGATTATTTCGTGGATATTTGTGTTGTATAAATTATAGAGATCCGTCCCTTTCTCAATGGTATTGTCAAAAGGGATTACCACATTTCCGCACTTCATAAGCCCCATGCCGCTTGACGTGTTTGTTACGAAACGCAGCTGCGCCTCCGACACGCCGATGACCTCCGCCATGCGTGAACTGTCCGTGTTCGCCTGCTTTAAGAGCGCCACAAACTCCGAGTTGGCAAGCATGGTTGTCGCCGTATAGTTTTGCAGCAGGTCAACGATGTTCTGCGTGATCCCGGTACACAAGCCGCCCTGTTTCCTCACTTTCTTCCAAAGCTGCTGTAAATACTTTGCGGAATACTCCGAATTTAACAGGACGTGGAACTCGTCAATATAGAGCCATGTCGCAATGCCCCTCTTGCCGTTTGCAATGATGCGGTTCTGTATGCTTTCCATCATTACAAGCATGGTGATAGGCGAAAGTTCCGTACCCAAATCACGGATTCCGTACACCGTAAAGCGGTTATCCACATCCACATTTGTCTGGTGGTTGAATATATTCAGCGAACCGTTGACAAACAGTTCCAGTGACAGTGCTATATCCCTTGCCTCGTCCTCCGGCTGGTTCATCAGTATCTCATAAAAATCGGACATGATCGGCACATATTTCTCCCTGTTCCTTGCAATCTCAATGTAGAGCTTGCGCACACAGCGGTCAATAATGGACTTCTGCCTTGAATTAAGGCTTTCCCCCATACACTGTTCACACAGCCCGAGCATAAATTCGCCTTTTTCCCTTATCATGCCCTTACTGTCGTTTAAGTCAAGACTCCATACGTCCATGTCAAGCGGATTGACATAGTTATCCGTGTAGGTTGACATATTTACCACCGTACCGCCGTAAGTCTCTGCAATGTCAAAGTATTCATTCATCGGATCAATGACGATAATTTCATCATTGCCAGAGAGGAACACGTTGCCCATTTCCATTTTACAGAAGAACGACTTGCCCGAACCGGGAACACCGAACACAAAACCGTTGCCGTTAATCAGCTTTTTGCGGTTCCCGATATTGATATTCTTTGACACCTGATTGATACCGTAATAGCAGCCCTGTTTGTCGTTCAGTTCCTGCACGTTGAAAGGCATCAGCACCGCAAGGCTCTGTGTCAGCATGGTGCGCATGGTTTCCACCTGCCTTACGCCAATCGGCAGTGCGGTATTGAGTGACTCCCTCTGCTTCAGATAGTGTTCCTCTATCGTGACGGAGTTGCGCTTGCCTATGGTTTCCACCGTCTCCGTCATGCTGTCAAGCTCCTCTTTCGTGTCCGCCATAAGGATAACCGTCACGGACACATAATAAAGGCACTGGTCATTTTCCCTTACATCGTCCATGATTTCCTCAATCTCTTTTTTCTCAATCCGCTTGTTGTATGAGATTTCCGATGAAAAATCGTTGTTCTTGTTCCTCACACGCTGCTGCTTGATGATGTCCGACTCAATGCCGAGGTACTTTTTCTGTAAAATCTTTGTTGTCATGTCCTTTGGGATAGGGACAACATCAATGCTTGTAATGGAATGTACCGGAAGGCTTGTGATCTCGTTCAGGAAACGGTCTGAAAGGCTGGACGGGTATTTCTTGATGAACAGCGCCCGGCAGAATTTCTTTTCGTCCTTGAAATAGTCCGGGTAAAACTGCATCATGCCGTTGCACAGGTCATTGCGGAAGTCCGCACCGACCTTTTTCGCCTCCCTGATGTCAAAGTCAAAGCTGTTCTCATCCCCCAAATGGTAATAGTCATACAGCACCTTGATACGCTCATTGCCGGAAAGCGGCACAATCTCAGCGCCAAGCTCCCCGAACGCCTTATGCACCGACGCTTCAATGGTTGCAAACTGCGCCTTTGCCTCCTCAAAGTTCTTGCGTTCAATGGTAATGGTAAGATAGCGTTCCTGCTCAATCCCCTGCCTGCCCTCATGGATCTTCTGTTCCATGATGTCGTTGTAGATCTTTCGGAACCCATTATAGCCGTCATTCTTCTTCTGTAAGAACACATAGTCCCTGACCTGCTCCATGTCCTTGTTTTTATTGTTGATTGTGATCTTGAAATTCACGTCCAGCGAATTTAAAAACCTGCAGTAACGCTCAAAGATGTCAATCTGCTCCGTTTCGTTGGTAGTGGTGTAATTGATGTCCTGAAAACGGTAACACTTTGAGAAGCGGTTCCTTGCCACTTCAAAAATGCCGTTCTCTGCCACCTTCATGATCTCAATCGTCTGTTGTATGGATTTCGGTGCCTTGTAAAGCGGTTCGCTTGCTTTTTTCAGCTCCTTAAACCCGTCTGCAAATAAGCCCAAATCTGACCTCCTTTTCTATGCCATAAAAGGCATTGCAGCCGGGAAATCCCGGCTGCATGATACCGGAACTTCCCGACCAATAAAGGTCAGTTATTCCACTTATAGTTGCTTTGTGTTTTTCCTAATGTCTGATTCTGTACACGATCACGCCTGCTGCGGCTGCGATGACTGCAACAACAGCCACGATTTTCCCTGTTCTCTTTTTCATATGCCTGCCTCCTTTCCTTTTTTATGCGTTCCTTAATGCTTTGCCCTGTAAATGGCTGTGCCGATAACGGCTCCCACTACTACTGCAACGATCCCTGATGCTACTTTCACTGCTTTCTTCTTCATCATTTTCTTTTCCTGCCTTTCTTATTTTTTTTGCTTGTTTTCTTTTTCCCGCTGTCTTTCTTTCTGCCCTTCTTTTTATCTGCCTTTTTCACAGCTTCCTCCTCCATGCGTATCTCACGGATTGTTTCCTCCCCTTCGGTGGACGCATAGGCAAGCGGGCGGTTGGCAAAGAGCATACGCATCTTTCTTCCCATATACTCATAAAACCCCATCCCGTTGAACGAATAGAACCCTCCGAGCGCTATCGGAGCGGCAACCGGGATTGCCACATATACACTGGGAGTAAGACCGATATAGCGGTACAGTAACAGCACGATTCCGCCGCCTGCCGCAACCGACGCCACGGAGAAAATAAGCTGCTTTGCCGTCAGCCCCATGACAACGGATTCCTTGTAACGGTCTATATCCTTGTTGATTTCAATTACCATCTTTATACCTCCTGTCTGTTCCTACCTGCTCTTTTCTTTTTTCTCCGGCTTCCTGTCAAATCCGTTTGCCTGCTCATATGCTGCCATTCCATCAGGGCAGAGTCCACGCATCTTTTCCGCACTGAACAGATAAAGGGGATAACTGCAATAGCCGCTCCTCTGCGTCATTCCCGTAAACTCCGCAATCCCGTTTTTCACAAGGAAGTCCTCAAGCTCCGGCATGTTGTTCGTATCCACAAAGGCACAGTAGGGCGGTACGGAAGAAAGCAGGTTTACCGTCACATCGCCGTAAGGCTCCGGGAACCCGTCCTCCTCTGTTGTCATTCCTACATAAAGGCTGTTGTTATCCACATAGGTGTTGACGGTCAGCGTTACATTCTCCGTAGTCCCAAACTGGGTTTTGAGTTCCAGTGTCCCCTCCGTTTTTTCTTCCTGCCCCTGTTCTTTTTCCTCTGTCTGCACTGTTTCCGGTTCCACTGGTGCATATTCCGAGCCGTTCCGCTCCATGATCTCTGCAAACTGGCAGATGTGGTACAGGTTATTGCCGACTTCCGTATGGTATTCGTCAATATAACGGCAGACACGCTCCTGTTCACCGCCGTCCGAATACCTGATTTTGATTTTCTCCCCATCTTCAATGCGGAACAGCTCATTATACTTGCTGTTGATGAACCGGATACCCTTTTCTGCTTCACTGATATGGTGGTCCAGCCATTCTTTCACATAACAGTGGATTTCAACATTGTCACTGTCTTTTTCAGGATTGCAGTGTACAAGGTATGCGAACTTTTCTGTTTCCACACGGAAACCGTACTCCGTCCCCGGAAAACCTTTTTGGGGATGCTGCAGCGTAAATTCACGCATGGCATCCAGATTTTCCAAAACACTGTATTCACCGGAACAGAGGGCTTCCTGTAAATCTGCCTCAAATTCCTCTGTTTTCAGCCGACTGCTTATTTCATGGAAAACGGAATGAAATTCATTGTCCGCCCCATATCCGCCCTGCAAAATTCCTATGCTCCCTGTCTGCCCGCTGATCTGCATACTCTGCCTGTAAGCGTATTTCTGTTCCGCCTGTGTCAATGGTCTTATTTCCATACTGACCTCCTTATAATCCTAATGCCTTGCTGGTAAGCGACTGCGCCCCTTTCACGCTCCCCACGGTAAGGGCAATCGTAAATGTCATCTCACACAGGTAAATGAGCGTCTTTGCCCAGTCCGAGTAGCTGCCCGTAAAAGCCGGGAGCCCCGCACTGATGAACGCATTGCACAGCATGATTGCCAGCGCCATCGTGACCGCCTCAAACACCACGGATAAGAAATATTTGGCGTAGGTGCTTGCCGTATTCGCCACGTTCCGGTTGCCTGCCAGCGTTGAAAAGGCAATGGAGCCGATTGGCACGATGACCATGATCTTCAAAAAACGGAAATATACCGTGTATATCATAAAAAAGCCGCAGATAATGACGATGACGCTTAAAAGCGCAGCCAGTATCAGCATAATAAGCCCCTCGCCAAAGCCCAAATCCTTTATCACCTGCGCCTGTGCGCTGTCAATGGTAAGCGTCGTGTAGCCGCCCGCCGACAGTGCGTTCACAAGGTTCCCGATTGTATTGAAGAACGCTTTCATTATGGTTACGTTGTTTGCCACGAGCCATTCCGATAAGCCAAGCCGTATCAGCATACGCAGGATCACTTCAAACCGCATTTCCTCCCGCACGTCCACGCTCTCCGCACAGAACCCTATGACGAAGAACAGCACCACAAGGGAGGAACCCACTGCCACGAAAATCGGCTGCACGCTCTCCACCAGCCCCCACGGTCCGCCGCCTTTAAAGTTTACCGGGGACTGCCCCAACAGGGCAAATACAAGGCTTACCTGGTTGTTCCAGAAACCGAACACCATTTCCAGAAGATCCAGTATCTTTTCCCCTAACTTGAAAATATCCACTTAATTCTCACCTCTCTCCTTTCCGGGAAAGGGCAGCGCACCGCCCTCCCCCTGCTGCTGTTTTTTCTTAGAAGCCGAGAAAAGTAAGGACAGTGGAAATGCCCGCCATCATAACCCCGGCTACGATACCCTTTAACGCCGAGTTCATGGTCGAGGAATCCTGCTGCTGGTATGCCTGTGCAAACTCCATGACGTTCTTTGCAAGGATAATGACGCCCACTGCGCCAATGACCGCAATCACGAGCGTCTTTAAGTTGTCGAGGGGCTGTGTGATTGCGCCCGTTCCGCCGCCTGCCGCAAGCACTGTCATAGGCGCTGCGCTCATTGCGAAATATGCCGCACCGCAGAACGCCGCCACTGCCTTTTTAGCTCCTGACAGCCTGCCCTTAACGGTCTTTGCCTCTGCCGCTGCTGTCCCTGTTCCCATTGTCTCTGAAATAATCTCTGTTCTACGCATAAAAATAATCTCCTTTTCATTTTGGTTTTTAATTGTTGCTGAATGCTCTATCAAGACGGGGCTTTCCCCCGGAATACTGTTAGGTCGGGCTTTCCCCGATGCGCTGCTGCCTTAACCACCGCCTTTCCATTGGGGACTGCCCCTAATTTTCTGAATGCCGCACAGTCTGGAATGTCTTTCTGATCTCACGCATCTTTATGACGTCCGTTTCCGGGTAGAATACCGCCAGTATGGTCTTTGTGGGCATACCGAGCGCAATCATCTTATGCAGCTCGTCTTTCTGCTCTTTGGAATACTTCCACTGCGCCATACGGTTCATGATGGTATCCTCTCCCTCAATCCTGCGCCCTGCCGCCTCCGGTTCCGGCACAGTCTCTTTTGCCGCCTGCTTCGGTTTCGTTCCGGCTGTCTCCGGTTCCGGCACGTCCTCCTGTGCATACAGGAGTTCATTGTCCTGTTCCCTGTCCAGCCGCTCCTTCTGCTCCTGTTCCTCCATGCTGATAAAGCGTTTCTTCATGCCGGCATCCGTGAGAAGTTCAAAGTCCTTGTAGTCGATTTTATCAATATAGACATTTTCGCCTTTCTTTTTCAGCTCCTCATAATAGGAAAGAGCCTTCGGTGTCAGCAGTTGGAACGGCAGCGCCTGTCCGCCCCCTCCGCTGTTTGGGACATGGACATACGGCTTCCCTTTCCCGTCAGCGGTCTGGTCAAATGCCGGATGCCCGAAAGGTATGAACTTGCTGTCCATGATCGGATCAAAGCCACGGATAAAGATAATGCACTTCTTGTTGTCCAGCTTCCGCACTTCGTCCGGTGTGAAAAGCTCCCTGCCAAGCACATCGTAATTGCGTGAGGAACTCCCCTGCCTGCCCTTTGTTTCGCCGCTTGATTTCTTGTCAATCGTGCCTTTTCCGAGCAGTTCCGAAACATACTTGTGCGTACTCTGCTCATTGCCGCCAAGATAGATAAACGTGTCGCAGTTGCCCGGAATGGTTTCCCATGTGTCCTTGAAAAGCGCCTTTAACTGGGCGAAATTCTGGATAATGATGATACTGGAAATCTCCCTTGACCGCA
>CAJTFX010000062.1:0-7963 GCA_910575555.1 Lachnospiraceae bacterium
CCACTCCTCGGAGTATCAGTTAGAAAGGCTATACCTTTCCGTCACTTTTACCTCTTTGCAGGATTTTTCCCACGCAGAGTTTATATGCGACAACGTGTCGCTACACGATGGAATTCGTCAACATAGTATCTGGTGGATTTCCGTGCAGCACGGTTGACGGTGACACGGTTCCAAACCTGGTCCTGGACGATCAGCATCCCAAGCTTTTTCAACTGTTTCCCCAAATCTTTGATGTCAAAGCAGATGATCCGGTTCTCCAGTTCCACATTGGTACGGTGGTTGAATACTTTCAGGGAACCGTTCACATAGATTTCAAGCGCTGTTGCAATCCGCTGTGCCTGCACTTCCTTCTGTTCCCGGAGGCACTGGTATAAATCCCCAAGTACCGGCATATTCTCCGGCACCGGATGTTCAAAATATTTCTGGTACACGATTGGCAGGCAGCGGTCAATCACCGACTTTTCCTCCGCTTCAATGCCGTTCCTTGCCCCCATGATCAGCTCGCACAAAGATAAGATAAAATCACTCTTTACGCCTAACGGGTTATCATCATCGGAATAGTCCATGTTAATGTCCATCGGATTAATATAGTCCCGGCTCGTGGCAGAGATATGGATCACCTGCCCGCCCAAGGCATGGACAAGGGGATAATACTCTCCCTCCGGATCTCCAATAATGATGTCATCCTGTGTGGCAAAGAAAGCATTGGTAATCTCACGTTTCGCTGAAAAGGATTTACCGGAACCGGGCGTACCGAGTATCAGTCCATTGGGGTTTTTCAGCTTCTTCCGGTCTACCATGATCATGTTGTTGGAAAGTGCGTTCAAACCATAATACAAAGATTCCCCTGCCATAAACAATTCCTGTGTGGTAAACGGAACAAAGATTGCCGTGGATGTGGTAGTCAGCGCACGTTTAATGGGAATCAGGTTCAGTCCCAACGGGATGCTGCTCATCAGCCCCTGCTCCTGCATATAATCCAGGCGGCGCAGGGAGCAGTTATATTTCTGTGCAATGCCCGCCGTCTGGAATACGGCATTGTCTAATTCCTGCTTTGTCTTTGCCGTATTCAAGAACAGCATGGTCACAAGGAACATCCTTTCATTCCTGGACTGCAGATCTTCTAACAGCCGCTTCGCCTCCCCGCCATAGGTATTGAGGTCAGAGGGGATGATGTCCATATCGTACCCGGAACGTACTGCCTTCTTCTGTTCCTCGATCTTCATCCGGTTAATATCTGTCACCTTGCTTTTCACCAGCTTGATCGCTTTCATCTGGTCTAAGGACTGGATATGGAGGTTTACCATCAGGTTCCTGTCCATATCCAGAAATTCCGCAAGCATCTTGTCCGTCAGCTCCGGGGCAAGTATCTGTAAGTAGGATGCCGCCCCAAGGGTATCGCCCACCTGAAAATCCTTCCCGTTCTTAAACACAAAACTGGTGGGCGCAATGAAATCCTTCGTCCCCATCCCGGTACGCAGCACGTTGTCATAAGAAAATTTAAACGGCGTTTTTTCCTCCGGGTTAAAGGTTTCATACAGCACCTGCAGACGTTCCTCCCCATTTAAGGGGTAGGCCGACACGCCAAGCACCTTGAAATTGTTCAGAATATCCGCTTCAATCCGTTCCAGCTTCGGCTTTGCTTCCCGGATATTGTCGGCTTCAATGCCGAATGTAATATATTTTGTGCGGACAAGCCCGTTGTTGCCTTTCGCAAGCTGGTTTTTCAGCATCTGTGCGTACTCCATCCGCACATCGTCAAAATCGTCGTTCTGCGGCCTGATCTGGATGATGGATTCAAACTCTTTCATGTTGCTGTGATGGTTCACAAAGGACAACTGGAAATGGATCGTGCTGTCAAAATAGTTGAGGAAATCGCACCAGTTCTCAAAAATAGCGTTCTTGTCCTCATTCTGCGCCAACTGGTAATTGATGTCATAGAACCGGATGGTCTTGGAATAATATTTATCCTGCACCCGGCAGATCCCGTCCTTCGCCATCTCCCGGTAGGGTATGGACTGCTGCGCGGAAATCTGTTTCTCCTTCGCTTTTTTCTTCTTTGCCGTATCCCTGCCTTTCTGTACTGCCACATTTCCTGTGCCGGATTTTTGTGCCGCCGATGCCGGATGTGGCTTTTTCTTAGAAGCGGCTTTCTTTTTCTCGGCTTTCTGCCTTGCCGCCTCCTTCTTTGCCGCTTTCTCTGCTTCACGGGCGGCTTTCAATGCGGCCTTCCGGTCTGCTTCCTCCTGGATCTTCCTTAGCTTCTCTGCCTCTTTTGCCGCTTTCTCCATCGCCTTTTTCTCACGGCGGGTGAGCTTTCTGTTGATTCCCGTGCTGCCGCCCGTTCCGGAATAAGCGGGATTGTCCTCAAAATCTATATGATCATCCTCCGGCCCGTCCAGCCAGTCATCCAGGTTGATTGCATCCTCTTTGCCCGTCACCCGGACCGGCTGTCTATTTTCTCGTTTTCTTCCCATGCGTCCCTCCCCCTTTCTTCTGTTTTATCTCTATTTTTCTTTCCTCCATCTCGTAGATATTTTTTGTTTCATACCTCCGGACTGCCGGTTTTTTCAGCTTCACATTGATGATATTCAAAAGAACCTTTTCAAGCGGCATCCCGTCCTTCTCATACATGGCGAATAAAAATGCCGGGAGCATCAGAAGCACCATACCTGTTGCCGCATTGCTTGTCCCAATATACTTTTTTGTGAGGAAATAAAAAGGCAGCCCCACAGCCGCCGCAATCACAAGGCAGACAAGCTGCCTCTTTGTAAGGTTCAAAACCACCTTATTTTTAATCTTTGTCAAATCTTTCGGCACACTGACAAATGCCATCTAAACAGCCTCCTTCCTGCCTGCGG
Source organism: Lachnospiraceae bacterium (assembly GCA_910575555.1). GTDB lineage: Bacteria > Bacillota > Clostridia > Lachnospirales > Lachnospiraceae > Petralouisia. Next base: position 2,862 of record CAJTFX010000062.1, read on the forward strand.
CATAGTCCGCAAAATCCTTTACTGCATAAAATATCCGCTTGTTGTTCACCCAGCGCTGAAGCTGCCGGGTGATCTTCGGCGCATTTGGGCGGTCATAGACCATCACATATGGGGAGAATCCCATGTCACGCAAAGTTTCCACACGGTATAAATCCTGCTCATGTCTGCTCCCATAATTCGTAAGCACATAGACCTGCCGCTTCCTTTTATCCTTTACTGCTGTCAGTTCCAAAAATCTCTGGAAATATCCCGTCAGATCTTCGTCCGGGTCATCCCAGGCAAAATGCACCATTTTTGTGCGGACTTTATTCAATAGGGAAACATTGTCTGAGTTTATCAGGCGGATGTCCAGCCCTTGTGAAAAGTCCACCCAGGCACGGCTTTCTGCAAGCTGCTGTATCAGCTTTTCATGTTCCGGGCAGGCCAGAAGGTTCGCATCCATCAGCTTTATCTCTTTCTGCCCATTCCAAAATTCAGACAAATCGGCAACCTCAATACTCCTTCTCCCTTCCTTGCCGCTGACAATGCAAAATCCACAGTTCCGGGGGCATCCACGGCTTAAAAAGCCATACGCTGTATCGGGAAACTGCGGATATAAACTGTAATCCGGATAACTATGCTCGACGGCATCCGGCAGGTTTTCTTTCAGGCCATATCCTGTACCGCCCATGACCAGCTTCCCGGTATTCCTGACTGAAATAATATCTTTAGAATATGTGTCTGTAAATACCCGGCTTTTATAAACCACGTTATACCGGCTTTCCGGCTTCCACCATTCCACGGAATCCCCTTTTGCCTTATGGTACGCCGATAATTTCATCAGGCACAGATTCGGCCAGTTATGGGAATCCACGTCTATCAGTCCAATCTTCAAAAAATCCTCCTTCCTGCTGTCTAATGTGCATTGAACACTGCCTTGCTCAAGCCGCTTGTTTTCATCAGGCTGAAGCATAGGATCACGGTATATGCCGCCACCCCGAACAGCGCCGAGTGCATGTTGTCTGAAATCTGTATGGTAGACACCAGCACCGCATAAATGCCGATGCACACCATCATAAAGAACCCCTGGAACCCAAGCGCCAGAAGCCCACGGAAATAGTTGTTCCCCACCTGCCCCCATTCCCGGTTGGAGAAGGTTGCAAAGGGGATCGGCGCAACCGAAGTGTAAAGGTAGATCTCTATCATGCGCCCGTACAGAAGCACCGTGATAAGCACGGACATGATCTTCATGCACAGGCTGACCAGCATGGTTTCCAAAGCCAGCACCGCAAGCTCCCCAATCTCCATAGATTCCATCGCCGTTTCCATTTCTTCTATCATGGTATCTATGTTGATGGCAGTCTGTGCGTTAATGACGCCGCCTGCGGCGCTCACCACATGCTGACCTACGTCAAAGACCGCCATCGCTATGGTAAAGGTATTGCTGACCAGATACACAGCCACCCACATCTTGAAGAAATACTTGAAGAACATCCAGGTATCTATCTCATGCATACTGTTTTTCTCCGTCAGCATGGAGATCAGCTCATAACAGAGGACAAACGTGATGATCATGCCTGCAATCGGCACAATCACCGAATTTGAAAGGTTCTGTATCAGGCTGAAAATACTCCCGTTCCATCCCTGCGGCGTCTGCCCAACCTGTGCGGCAATCTCCCCGGTTTTCTCATTGACATCCGTGAACATTTCCGCCAGGTTGGACGTTACCATCCCGGTCAGAAGATCCCTCATCCACTCCTCGATTGCCTCAAAAATGCCATCGAACATGAATGAATCCCCTTTCCCTTATTAGCTGAACAGGTTTCCAAGAAGAGGGATCAGCTGTGTGCCGATGAGTACAACCCCACCTCCGGCCATAAGTTGCTTGATTCCCTGCGATTTTGCTCATGTGAGATAAAGAAGTAAAAGAAGTGTAAAAAATTTTGCCGTTCCCTGTCCGGCTGACTGCCGGACGGGTCGGGCTTTAGTCGGGCAATTCTACCTTGCCGACAAAAGAGTAATAGATTTCGATTTCCTGTCTGCGGAGCTTCCCCCGGCGTTTCCCGTCAAGGGCTTCCGATTCGTGGATTACGATTTTCTCCACAAACTCCCGCAACAGGGTAGGGGTGAGTTCCTCAAAGCTGGTGTACTTGCGTACCACTTTCATAAACTTTTCAGCGTTTGCCGTGGCTTCCAGCGTTTTAGAAAGTTCGCTCTGCAAAGCGGCGGCTTTCTCTTTCAGCTCCTTTTGCTCGGCTTCGTAGTCTGCCGAAAGCTCCGTGAAACGCTCGTCCGATATGCGCCCGGTCACGCTGTCCTCATACAGCCGCTTGAAGATGGCGGAGAGTTCCGCAATCCGTTTTTCTGCCGCTTCCAGCTCTTTCTTCTTGGCGGCGTTCCGGCGTTTGCTCCCGTCCTCGGTCTGCTCGGTCAACAGCTTCATAAACCGGGCTTCATGCTTGGCGGCGTAGCTGGTGACTTTCCGTAGGTTCTCGGTCACTCCCTCGGTCAAGAGGTCGGTGCGGATAAAGTGCGCCGTACAGTCACGGGTTCGCTTCTTGTAGCTGCCGCATATGTAGCAGTCCTGCCGCCGTTTGTCCGTCTGGTATCTCTGCTGGTACATGACGCTGCCGCAGTCCGCACAAAAGAGTATGCCGGAGAACAAGCCCACTTCATCATAGCGGTTGGGGCGTTTGCGCTGCTTGCGTAGCTCCTGCACACGCTCCCATGTTTCCCGGTCAATGATTGCTTCGTGGTGGTTCTCAAAGATTGCCTGTTTTTCCACGGGGTTCTCTTTGCTCTGCTTCACCTTGTAGGACACTTTCTCGGTCTTGAAGTTCACAAGGCAGCCCGTGTATTCCCGGTTTTCAAGGATATGCGCCACGGTGTTTGTCGCCCACCTGCACTCATAGCCGGGGTGGTAACGGCGGGTGCTTCCCGTCCGGCGGTATTCCAGCGTTCCCGGCGTGGGGATTTGCTGTTCCGCAAGCATACGGGCTATCTTGGTCGGACCGTTCCCGGCAAGGCAAAGGCTGTATATCTGCTTCACCACGGGGGCGGCTTCTTCGTCAATGATGAAATTTTCGTCCTCGTCCATGAGGTAGCCGTACACGGGCTTGCTTGTGACGGGCTTCCCACTCATTCCTTTTGACCGCTTCACAGCTCTGATTTTTTTGCTCGTATCTCTCACCAGCCATTCGTTAAAAATGTTACGCAAGGGGGCAAAATCGTTGTCGCCCTGTGCGCTGTCAACGCCGTCATTGATGGCAATGAAACGGACGCCGTTCTGTGGGAAAATCATTTCCGTGTACATTCCCACTTGTAAGTAGTTCCGCCCTAGCCGTGACATATCTTTTACGATAACCGTTCCCACAAGCCCCGCTTCAATGTCGGCAAGCATGGACTGGAAGCCGGGTCTTTGGAAATTTGCCCCGGAGAATCCGTCGTCCGTGTACCATTTGAGGTTGGAAAAGCCGTTCTGTTTTGCGTAGGCTTCAAGGATTCGCTTCTGGTTGCTTATGGAGTTGGATTCGCCTTGAAGCGTGTCCTCGTGCGACAATCTCGGATAAAGGGCGGTAATGAGTTTTTGGGTGGTCTGTCTTGGCATAATGTCCTCCGTTTCCGACAGCCAGCCCCACTATTCCGTAAATCTATCATACCACATGGGGCGGCTGTCTGTACAGTCTTTTTTGCTTCTTTACCGCCCGTCAAAATGACGGTTTTTATCTGCGGGTTGTCATGCGCTGCAAATCGGCTTGTGTCCGGCTGCGCTTTCGGCTTCCAGCACTTTCATCATCTTGTCGGCGGCGGTGGCGGTAGTGTCCTGTTTGAAATAGCCGGAAACCACAAGGACGGTGTTCCCCCGGCGTACCTCGGTCACGCAATCCGGGCGGCGGGCGGTAGTGGCGGTGCTTTTCTTGGGCGTGTCGGTCATAGGCAAATCTCCTTTCCGTTCAGCAGCTTTTTAAGGCGTTCCATTTTCTCCCGTGCTTTGGCTTTTCTGAAATTCTCCCCGGTAATGCGGACGGGGGTACACATTTCCGTAAGGCGGTCATATATCCGGGCATGGGCGGTGTCCTCTGGGTTCTGCAATTCCTCCAACGTCAAGTTTGTTGTCACGATTAAGGGCTTGCCGCTTCGGTATCTGCTGTCAATCACGTTGTAAACCTGTTCAAGCCCGTATTCCGTGCCACGCTCCATGCCGAAATCGTCAAGGATAAGCAGAGGGAAGCTGCAAAGGCGGGCTATGTATTCGTTCCTGTCCTTGTAGCTGGCGGCAAGGTCATTGAGGATAAGGGCAAAGTTTGTCATGCACACGGAAACCTCTTTCTCCATGAGGGCGTTGGCGATACACCCGGCGAAATAGCTTTTGCCTGTGCCTACCATGCCCCATAACAGATAGCCGATATTCCCGGCTTTCATTTCTTCCCAACACTCTACATAGGCATGGGCTTTGTGCATTTGGGGGCATTTCCCGTTGTCGTTTTCAAACGTCCATTCCTGCATAGCCGGGTCGGTGAAGCCTATTCGTTTCAGCCGTTCCACTTCCTCCCGGTGCTTGTATTCCCTGTCTGCGGCTTCCAGCGTTTCCCGGCGTTTTCTCTGGCAGTCACATTCTTTGGGGTGTCGGTCACGTCCGAAAAAGGTCTTGCCCTCCGGGAAGTAGGCTTCTTTGGGCTGGCGGCAGCTCCCGCAATATAAAAGCCCGTCCTCGCCCGTGTAGTCCTCCGGCTCTGTTTCCTGTGCCGTGGCAAGCCGGAAAATGGCGTTATCGTAATCACTCATAAAATCGTCCTCCTTGTTCATGGTCTTTTACGCCCTGTTTACGGGGCGTTGTGTCTATGCGGTCAAAGGCTCTCGCCCTCCTTGTAGGAATAATCGGGGATTCCTTTCTTTCCTGTGCCTTTCCTGTCACGTTTTGCCCACATACGGACAGCGGCGGCATGGTTGGCGTACACTTTCCCGTAGGCGGCTATGTATTCGCTCAATTCCTCAATGAACCGTTCCAGCCTGTCCGGGTATTCCCCTTTCAGCTCCGCATACTCGGATTCGGAGAGGAAAAGGTTTTTATATCTGCCAAAAGGTGCGGGCTGCTCCCCACTCACTCCTTTTCGTTGGTTCTC
>CAJTFX010000062.1:8294-12430 GCA_910575555.1 Lachnospiraceae bacterium
ATCAGAGGGTCGGTTTTCCGGCTGTATGGCTGTCATATGGTCGGAAAACTGTACCACTGGCATTTGCGGTATTTTTATATAAAGGCGGTTCGGTGCGGAGAAGCCCCGGCGTTCCCTCACCAGAAGCCCGGCAGCGTCCAGCTCGTTCAGTGCGCTTTTTATGGCGGTGCTGCCTTTATCCAGCATTTCCGTTATCTCCGAAACGGGATAGACAATGTACGTCCTGCCCTCGCTGTCCTGCCAGCCGTTCTTCTGTGAGAGGGTGGAACGGTCAAGAAGCAGCCCATAGAGCAGCCTTGCGGTATGCGACAAGTCCATTTTCAGCAGAAAATAGGGATAGGGCAGAAAACGGGGCAATATGGTGTCGGCTGTGATGTAATCGGTTATGGTTCTCACCTCCTGTCTGTGGCTTCCTGTTACGCAGTTAAAACGGCATTTTCGGGGGTAAAGGATAAATGTATCGGCTACCCGTTGAGGGCGGTCAAAAAAGCCTTGATTTACGGGCTTCTTTCATAGCCTAAATGCGTAGAAAGGTGGTATCTTTTCCGCTGTCTGTCGGCTTCTTTCCGGCGGCGCACTCTTGCGGCGCAATCCGGGCAGTATTTCCCACGGTTTGACTTGGGGAGAAAATACCCGCCGCACTCGGTACAGCGTTTCCTGTCTGCCCGGTGGAGTAGGGCGGCTTCCAGTTTCCCGTCCAGCGGCAGAACGGCGGTAATGAACCAGCGGCAGATAAGCGAATAGCTGATACTCTGGACGCATACACAAGGCTCGCCGTTATCCAGCACAATGCAGTTGCCGTTATCGTAGTTACAGCACTCATGCACAAGACGGCGGGCGGCTCTGTACTGTGGGTAGTCCATGTAGGGGCGTTTACCGTTCATTTTCCCGCCCCTTTCCCCGTTCCGGCTCACGGCGCAATATTTTGTCAAGATTGCTTTTCACAGTCTGCAATTCCCGGACGTTCTCTTTCTTCTCCCGGTACTCGTTGTAAAGGCTGTTTTTCTCCCTTGTAAGCTGCTCAATCTCGGTCTGTAATGTTTTGGACGCTGGCAGTTTGGAGATTCCCTGTGCCTTGAAATACCGGGCGGCAGATTCGGAAATGATAAACTCGCTTTCGTGCTGTTCCCGGTAGGCTCTCCGGGCTTTCTCTGTTTTCTGCGCCCGCAATCCGTCACGGGCTGGCTTGGTCTTGATGTAGGCTAATAGCTGTTTTTGCAGGTCTTTTTTCTCCCGCAAAGTGCTTTCTACGGCTTTCAGTTTCCCGGTTACTTCATGCAGCCCGGCACTGGCGGCGGCAAGGGCGGCTTCCAGTTCTTCCGGGGAAGAAAAGCCGGATTCCTCGTAAATGCTCATGGTCGCCGCCATTTGCTTCAGATTGTGCAAGGTCGCCCATTTCTCGTAGCCTTTCCCCTTGCCCTCGGCTTTCTTGGCGGCTATGTCTACCATGCGCTGTACGCTGTCCTGTTTCGGGGCGTTTACAACGGCTTTGTTGCGCTGTAAGCGGTCTTTTATGCTGCGGGGGTATTCCTGTTGGGGTAGGGGCGTTTCGGCGGCTCTGGCGGCGTTCTGTGCGTTTATGGTGAGTGCTTCCAGTACGGCGGCACGGTCAAAATCATCACCCAGTTTCCGGGCGGTGATGGGCTTCGTCCTGTCCGGCGTGAGATACGATAATCTCCCCCGGCTCTCCTTGACGGTCACTCCCTGTTGCAGCAGCTTCCCGGAAAAATCCTCAAAGGAAACGGCAGAGGACAGGGCGGCTCGGATTGTGCGCCGTAGCTTCTCCTTGTCGGTTTCAAACTTGGTCTGTTTGGGCGGCTCTCCTGTGGCGGCTTGGGAAGCGTTCTCTTTATCCAGTGCGGCTTGTCCTTTCCGTTTCGCCCAATACTCACGCTCGGTAATGCGGTTCTTGCTCCCGTTCAGCAATTCAATCTGATAGAGGTTTTCCCGGTGGCACATCTCCATGACTTCCGCTTTGAAATACTCCATAGCTGCGTCCGTACAGCGGTGCTTGCAGCCCTCCCTTGTGTCGGCTGGTCTTTCCATGTAGGGCAGCAAGGGTACTTCCTCAATCCGTAGGGAATTGATTACGATATGTACATGGATATTTCCGCTGTGGTTATGCCCGTCTGGGTGGGTGCATACCAACGCTTGGTGTCCGGGGAAATGCTCTTTACAAAACTGCTCGCCCAACGCTTGCGCCCGGTCTACGGTCAAGCCGTTGTCGGGTACGTCACGGGGGTCAAAGCTGATGATATAGTGGTGGCTCTTTACGTCCTCCCGCTTCTGGTTCTTGCCGTATTTCAGATTGGAGCGCATACAGGCGATTGCAAAATCTTCATCACCACAATTCAGAGAGGAAATGCGGTAATCGTCACGGATAACAAGCCGCCCATTTTTATCAAGCGTGGGCTTCATGGTAAACTCGTCATGCTCAAAAGTTAGGTACTGTTCAGCCGCCCCATAATCGGCATTTTTAGAGCTGATATGTTTGAATGTTGCCAACGGCTTCACCTACTTTCTGCAAGACTTCAAACTTCAAGGCGGCAAGCTCTGCTGTGGCGGCTCGTACCTCTTGGGAGAGTGCGTTATAGGGTGCGCCGTACTCGTTCAGACAGCGGGCGATCTGGTTCAAGTTGCCGCCTATCTTTCCATACTCGGCTGTGAGTTTTCCAACGGCAGAGAGTAATTCATCATTGACCGGGGAAACGGTAATGACGGGGCGTATGCTTGACTTGATAAGGGCTTGCCGGATAAACTCGGCTTGGCTCATTTTGCAGAGGGTGACACGCTCGGAAAACTCTGCATATTCTTCCTCGGTCAAGCGTGTTTTGATTACCCGGTGGCGGTGGGGTGTGTTATATCTTTTCATGGCTGTGAACCTCCTTTCGTGGGTGGATTTTTTCAAGCGGCGCAAGCCGCAAAAAGGCGGGCTTGGGGTGGCAACCCCAACAAGATTCCCATAGGACAAAATGAGCCGATAGGCGAAATTTGGTACTGTGGTAGAATCTTGCTCTAAGAAAGTGACGGATTCCTCTGTGTGGGCTTTTGCTGATACCCCCGGCTTGTCCGGCGTGGATTCTGCCAACTATGCGGCGGTATTTCTCCCTCTATTACTTACTACGCACGGCAAGGCAAATCTGGCAAAGTTCCCCGGAATTTCTTTTCGTGTTTTCACAACAGCATTTGACAAAAAAGGAAAACTGGAAGCCTTTTTTGGCTTGAAATCAGTTCCGTTTTGTAGTGATATACGGACAGTTTCAAAAAACGCCAAACTTTCCGGCAATTATTTTTCCCCTTATTACCTACTACGGGAAAAAAGGAAATTTAGGCAATGTTTTCAGAAAGTAGTTGAATTATTTTATTACGGTGCAAAACCCGGCTTGGTTTTGGGCGCAAAAAAACAGGAAACCTTTTCTTGATTTCCTGTCTTTGGCTGCCGCTGATGGGCGGCGGTTATTCTGTTATCATTCCCCGGAAGCGAACTTGTAGCCCACGCCTAAAACGGTCTTTATGTAAATGGGCTTGCCGCTGTCCGGCTCTATCTTTTTCCGCAGATTGCATATCACATTCGCCACGTTTGACTGGCAGCTTTCACTTTCCATGCTCCACACGGCTTCAAAGATTTGCGCCTTTGTGAATACCCTCCCCGGACTGGCGGCAAGGTAGCAGAGTGCGCCGTACTCTAAACGGGTGAGGGGAATGTCCGTGCCGTTTTTTAATACCCGGCGTTGGTGCAATTTTATTTCCAATCCCGGAAAAGTAAGTGCGGGGGAGTGGGGCGGCTGCATGGCTTCCAGCGGTATCATATCGGCAAGGGCGGCTATGGCTTTCTCAACCGCTTTTTCTTCTGTGTCGTTAAATATAAGCATGACTATTTTTGCGACAAATCTCACCTCCTGTTAGGTAGGCTGTCCGTCAAAGCGGAACTGGAACAGGGCAGCGATAAGCCGCCGTTTGATATTGTCCTCGGTGTCCTTGTTGACGTGTCCGTTTTCAAGGGAAGCAAGCCGGATTCGCTTGCTGTAATGCCGCAAAACCTCGTCAATGGCTTCCGGCTCGCCGCTGGTCGCCCGGACAATCGTTTCATACGGCACAAGTTTAGGATTCCTCACGGAAAAGCACCTCCATTTCTT
>CAJTFX010000063.1 GCA_910575555.1 Lachnospiraceae bacterium
ACCCCGCATAAACACTAGATTTTCTAAGCATCTTTGTTTATTCGAACTCGGCGTATTCTTTGTTGTTATTAACCGTTTTTATTTAAGTTTCATGCAAATACACGCCAATTTTTACTTCAATTACATCATTTATTATGGCTTGCTGATTTTCTGTTGCCAAAATGTTGCCACATATCAATTATAGCATTTGCTTCTCAAAATTCAATCTTTTTGTATAAAATAACTTTATGCTATATCACCATTTTCTAAATATTCCTTTATCAGAATATCCTGTTTATAGCTCTCATATGAATTTTTTCTTTCTTTAAGATATGCCCTATGTTCAATAAAATCCGTCCCTTTAAGAGATGTTATTAAATTACTTAAAAAATCAATCTTCTTTTCAATAAGAGGCACTTCACTACCACTCCAAGACGAAGAACTTGCAAACAAAGGTATAGACTTAAATATTTCAATATCTTTTGTATAATTCATCAACTCCTTCAAAAACTCTATTTTATCTGATACAAAAAATGTTGCAATTACGTCAAAAATCATTCTTAGATTATTGCTATTTCCAATATTTTTTCCAATATACTCTTTTATCCATTCCTTTTTACGCTTCTTTATAAATCCTGAAGTTTCTTGGCTATTAGCAAAAATTGCAGCCCCCTCATGTTCTACCATAAACCCAAAGTAATCGCCCAACATATTATCATATGCAATTTGAATTAATTCCTTATAATCATCCATCTCCCAAATATTTTCAAATACTTTATGTTCATACGATGTTCTGTGCATATTACCATGAAGTTTCTGTGTAATTTGTTTCCAAAAGGAATTGTGTCTTTTAACAAGTTCTATTAAAAGCGTTCCGTTATAATCAAAATGCTCTCCTATAGCAAGAAGATATAAGTTTGCTAACAACTCCCATTCATCCAAAAACAAATCCAATATTATTTGAATTGTTGTTTCTTGATAAGCATAATTAAAGAATTTTGCTACATAAAAACTATTTTGGGGTGGAGAATCTATAATAATTTCTGATACTTTTTTTACAATTTTTGCATCATATTCCCTATATTTCTCTAAACATAATATAGAGGGAAAGTCTGGCATATCCAAAGAAGCCTCTTGCTTCATATAATTTAAAAACTCTTTTGTCAATTCCCTATTGAGCATTTCTTTCGGTGCAATTTCCCAAATAGCACTTTCCCAATTGTGCTTATATGGAAAGTCCTTTTCCCCTATAATTTTTTTTTGTTTGCTCAATTCTAAAATTTATCAATAGTTTACTTACAATCCTATCTGCATTATCACCATAAGGAGCTTGATATTGAAGATAACTCGTTACAACATCTAAATATATTTCTGGCTCAGGCTCTAAAATCGTAAAAATAATATCTATCCCTGATTTCAATGACCAATCTTCCTTATCTTTATTTTCTTCACACATTCTACATATTTTAAATAAATGTGCATAATCTTCTATTTTATAGTTTTTTATCATTTCTTTAATCTGGCTTTTTCTCTCCGCTTCGTCTTCTTCCCATGTTTTACCTTTTATATGCTCTTTAACCAGTGTATTATATATCATAAAATCCTTATTTTCAGTATATCTATCAAATAAATCTCTATTATCTAATTCCACCCATTCACAATGTTTTTCTAACTCTCTCAATATTTTACATTGTTCAAATGTCAAATCCCCCCATTTATCTAAAAACATTTCCTTTATACATTGCAAATCATACTGTTGAATCTGCTTTGCTTCTTCCTGCTCTAGTCCACTTACATAACATGACGAAATAATTTCGTTAAGCTGCTCTACATAATTATAATTGGAATATAACTTAGAAAATCCTCTCCAAATATAATTACGTAGCTTTTTAATTCCGTCAGTATATAGCACCTGAAAATTATACATTGTAAAAGATCTACTATTGTCAGTAGCCTCTGTCCTGTGAAAACTGCATTTTAAAAGTTCTTTAAAAACATGCAACAATAATACGGTAACATTGGTTTCTTTACCCTCATTTGCATGTCTCCACAGACAATCTACCATCTTTAATTCTTTATCATAGTCTAATTTATACGAATTTACATCAAATGACATTCTATCAGAAAAAGCAAAATAAAAATCCATTATTAAATCAGGTCTCTTTTTATAATAAAGCAGCAATAATTCCATAGCATCCTCAAAATATTCAGAATACTTAAAACTGCTTAAAATGGCAATTTCCTCACATTCGATATTATTATAATTTTTTTTGCTATCAATATCGAACTGTGATATGTCCATCTCGATACATTTTGTACTATCTATTTTTTGCTTTAAAACAGATAATGATTTTTCTTCATTCAAGGCATGAAAACATTTTAAATATTCTGCTTGCTGGCTCTCGTCTGCCTTATTCCAACTAATATTAACCTGTTCCTCTATATAGTTCTTCATGTCCTCCGAATAAAACAATTTAATCAGTGTATTTAATGCATATACTATTTTATTTTTAAATTCAGGAAAACCTATCTGCAACAAATGAAAAATAGAAATTGTCTTTTTTTCAATCAAAATATATTCTAATATATAATTTCCAAGACTCTGATCGCTAACTTTCGCCACCTCATCTTGATACAAATCAATCAATTCTCTGTCATTCAAATCGTGGCACAAAATTATAAAATGTTCAGAATTTATATCCATTAATTCTAATATTTTTTGTGCTATAATACTTTTTTTATATCGAATTGTGACTAAAAGAGATACAACAAACAAAGCATTTATGGCATCTTCCGTCAAGTCTGTAGTTTCTATTATTTTCCCATAATATTGAGCAAATATATCTGTGGCATTCCTTATCGCCAAATAACCACTGTCAATGGATATTTTACCCGCCAAAATTGCTAATCTAATATTCCCCTTTGCAATCTGTGTTATTCTTTCCAAATAATCTTCATTAATGATTCCAAGATTTTCTTTTAAAATCTCTTTAATCTCTTCATCCTTTAAAACTTTAATGATTATTTCTTGTGGAATTATATACTGACGAACAATACTTTCCACCCTATGTTTTGCATAATCTCGTACTGTCATTACTATTTTAATAGTATTATTAGATATGGAAGTCACATAATTAAGTACGTATTCTAAACTGGTTGTTTGATTAGCATCATCAATAAATAAAATATATTTTCTTTCATTAGTTGTATAATATTGTATATCATTATAAAGCAATTCCCCGTTATTTTTCACACATAAAATATTCCAACCTTCAATTTCAAATTGCTTGCATACTTCTAGAACAAGTCTAGTTTTTCCTACTCCTGACGCCCCCGTTACTAATGTGATTTTTGAAGAACAAAGTGCCGAATATAATTGCTCATTTTCTTGCTCTCTATAATGTAAATCCATATCAAGCGGAGCATTCATTCCATTTTTATCATATACTTTAATAAATTCATCCCTTGAAAATATTTGATGTGTATCAACTTGAATATGTAAATATTCTGCTGCTAAAAACGGAAAGTTTACAAGTAAGTCATGAGAAATAGTGCTTAATCCTATCATTTCAATATCAATTCCTGATATCATACTTTTTAACTCTTCCTGTTGTTCCACATGAATATTGGTAGAAGAGTATGCGCATATTATCTTTTTTATTTTATTTTCATCTATTTCTAGTTTATCTTTATTAAAGCAAGACAAAATGTCTTTTTTCATTTTTCCAAAAGCTTCTGTTCCTACTGTACCATACATAATTAAAATATACTTTCCATCATCTTCAACCACAAATGAATCCGGCGTTCCCTTAGTAGTCTTATTCGTTCCATCTTGCACCCCTAAGGTTTGTATATTTGTAAATTTATACTTTTTATATAAATATGCATCAAATAATTTTTGGAAACTTCCACCTTCCAATTCTTTAATTGCGTTTTGAATAATATTAATTTTACTCATATAAATCCCTCCAGTATATTTCTACCTGATAAATGTATTATTTCTAAAACAATTACATAATCATCTAAATCTTCCGATTCAAAAATATCCCCCTATTTACGTTCTTTACATGGCGCTAGCACCATGTCCAAATAATCATTAAGGCAATACAGCCCTTACTCGCATTCATACCTATTTATTCAATACCATACTTTTCAATCCATTCATACATTGCCCTTACCACAGGTCTTAACCCTTTTCCCATTTCGGACATAAAGTATTCGACCTTTGGAGGAACTTGTGGATATTCCTTACGAACAATAAGCCCATCTTTTTCCAACTCTTTTAATTGACTTGTCAACATTTTATGCGTGATTGGCGCAAGCAAACGTTTCAATTCCCCATATCTCAATACTTCGTGAAACGCCAGCATATATATGATTCTTAATTTCCACTTTCCGCCAATCATTCCCACAATCGTTTCAAATCTTTCATAGCCAAAATCTTGAAGATAACAAGGTTCTTTTTTCACACATTCTCTCCTTTTTGATAGTATCACACAAAAAAGTTCGTACTTTTCAAAAAGTATTATATACCACTATAATAAAAATTGAAAGGGGAAAACGAACATGAAAATTATAATTATAAACGGAAGTCACAGAAAAAACGGCGTAACGGTATTGATACTGCGTGAAATGTATCAAAAATTAGAAACTTACCCTAATGTAGAAATTCAATTTTATAATGTTGCAGACTTGAATTTGAAATATTGTATTGGTTGCTGTAAATGCTACAAAAATGGAAAATGCATTTTTAATGATGACATTGAAAAATTATCAGAAAATATTGAAACAGCAGACGGCATTATAATAGGCTCTCCCACATATGCAAGCAATATTTCCGGGCAAATGAAAGTTATAATAGACCGTGGACATTTTGTAATAGAACAATTACTATTCGGAAAATATGCAATCAGCGTTTCAACATATGAGAATTACGGAGGAAAAGATACTGCTAAAATATTAAATAAGCTATTTTGTTATTCTGGAGCAACTATTTCTAAATCACTTGCTATTAAGACACCATTTTCCAGTAATCCATTTAGCAACCCCAAAATTCATAATATTGTAAATAAGGCAGCAGATAAATTTTATAAAGATATCTATAGGCAGAAAACATATTTATATCAAAAAATGAAACATTTTATAATATTCCGATTCGGCATTCTCCCCTTTGTCACGAAAAAAGGAAATGAATATCAAGGAGTTATAGCCAAATGGAAAAAGCATAACATTAAAAATAGAAAAATAATATAAACGACCACCAATTCTTAATATCTTTTTTCTGTTATGATATAATTTTCTTGTTGACTTAAAGCGCACTTCATAGTTTATGATTAAGAAGAAAGGCAGATTAATATGTATTCAGCAAAGGAAACAGCCCAAATGACAGGATTATCAACAGCAACTTTGAGATATTACGAAAAGGAAAAATTACTGCCCCAAATAGCTAGAAACAGCCAAAAATACAGACAATATACAGATGAGGACATTGAATGGATTAAAATGATACAGTGTATGCGTATGGCAAATATCCCCATTCATTCCATTAAAGAATATGTTGCACTGTTATTACTGGGCGGTGAAACCCTTGAACAGCGTTTTGCAATGGTACAAAATCACATGGAGGATATTAAAAAGCAAATGACTGATTTACAGAATGCATTTGAATTGACACAAAAAAAGTTGTCATTCTATAAAAAACTTTTAGAGGGTTCTTCCTTTAAAAATATGTCCTATAGCGAAGAATGGAAGTTATTTAATCATGGAGAAAATTAAAGAGAAAAAATAGGAGGAAATGGAAAATGCCTTATATCACAATAGAAAGCGGTGTTTTATCTGATACGCAAAAGGAGGAACTGATTAAACGGTTAACAGAAATATCATCTGACATTATGAAAATACCACAAGAATTTTTTGTAGCAACCATAAAGGAAGTGCCCGACAAAAACTTTGGCATTGGCGGAAAAACCATTGACAAGGTAAAGGCAGAGTATATGCAGACACATACTAAGCAATTATAGGAGAATTTAAAACACAGGTAGGGAAAAGGAATGGAAAATGTTTTAATTACAGGGTCAACAAGCGGGATTGGAAAAGCGTTTGCCGAAAAATTTGCAAGCATGGGAAATAATATCATACTTGTATCACGAGATAGGCAAAAACTTGAACAGCAGCAATTATATTTACAAAATCAGTATCACGCAACTGTAAATTTTATTGCATATGATTTGTCAAAAGAAGATGCCGTAGATTTGATTATGAAGCAAATATACAACTGGAATATACCTGTTGATTTCCTAATCAATAATGCGGGCTTCAATGAGTGTGGCTTATTTACCAAAACAGATATTAGCAAGGAAATAAAAATGATTGACTTGCACATACGTTTTGTTACGCAACTTACAAAACGTATTTTGGCAACTATGGAAAAGAATAATTACGGGCACATACTGAATGTCGGTTCAACAGGTTCTTTCATTCCCTCTCCCTCTGACGCAGTTTATTCCGCAACAAAAGCATATATTATGTCTTTTTCAAATGCCCTTTATGGAGAATACAGACATACAGGAATAAAAATCACTTTGCTTTGTCCCGGAGCAACGGAAACCGAATTTGCACGAAAAGCAAATATAGAACAAACCTTACTTTTTAAAGTTGCCGTTATGAAACCCGAACAAGTTGTTAAAATAGCTTATCCTAAAATAGTAAGAGGAAAACGCTTAATCATTCCGGGATTGTATAACAAATTTCTCATTTTCTGCTCAAAGATAATACCTCTTGACATTACAAACAAGCTGACAATGATTATGATGAACAATTATTGAGAAGAAGGTAATGACCTATTGGAAAAATTTTAGTGCTAACACTTAATGAACAAGAAGAAACAGTAACCGACAAAATTATATCGGCTATCGCTGATTATATACAGATTGAACCTATGCAAATTGCTCCTGTTTCCATTCTGTCATTTCCGGGACTGGAAATAAGGCAGCACCAACGCCGAGTACTTCAAAACGGGGAAGAAATAAATCTTACCCGTCTTGAATACAGTACCCTTGTACTCCTTGCTTCCAATCCCGGCATTGTCCTCACAAGGGCACAAATTTTTGAAGCTGTTTGGAACATGGACAGCGATAGCTGCCAATCTAGCATTTCTACCGTGATTTGCAATCTACGGAAAAAGATAGAGCCGGACAGCAAAAATCCGACTTATATTAAAACCGTGTTAGGTGTCGGCTACAAATTTGACATAAAAAACGCCGGGTAATGACTTTCTAATACTGTCAATCCCCGGCACTTTTTATCTCTCCAATGCCCTCTCTATCTGCTGTTTCTGCCCTTTCAAATCGTTCTGTTTTTCATAAAGGCTATTACGCTCTTTGCAAAGTTCTTTCATTCGCTCCAATTGCGCCCTCACTCCCTCCCGGCAATCCGGCTCTATCTTCTTATATTCCCCGGTTAGATTACGGATTGTATTATTGTTTTCTTTTATCTGCTCTGATAAACACACCCAGTCTATCAGATTTTGCACTTCCTTATCCGTTTCATAGAGGTCTGTTTCCGCCACGATTTTAGTACACAGCCGCACCATAACTTTCTTTTCCATATCCGTCATATCCTATCAATCCCCTTTCCTATCGGCTCATTTCACAGGCACGTTTGGAGTGTTTATTTGCCCTCTCCGCCTGTTCTAACGCCTTTGACCGTTCTACTATCAACTGCACCTGCTCTCTGCCTAATTGACGCTCCAAACGCCCCAAATCAGACGCTTTCTCCTGCAATCGGTCTATGGTGTCGCTCTGCTCCATGACCTTATCCGTCAAACGACTAATCTGCTTCTGTTGCCCGTCCACTTTGGCGGTCAGCTTCTTGCTTTGCTCTGCAAGCTGTACGCATTTGATAGTCAGATTTTTTACCACCTCTTTTAATTTCTCAACAAGCGGTAAAGCCTTTTTATCCCGATATGCCTTTGCGCTCATCAATGCCCCCGGCTCCGGCAACTGCCATTTCACATCTTCATCATAGGCGTGGATATTGCGCTCCATGACTTCTTTTGATTGCACCATTTTGTTAAGTTCCTGCTGTAACTTTTTCTGCTGTTTCTCCAACTTTTCATTTTCGGATAGCAGTTTTTCCTTATCCTCTGTCAATATTACAGTCTGTTCTTTCAGAAAATGATTTGTAGCGGAAAGTTCTGATACTTCCTGCCGGATTGCTTCTCCCTCTTTCCGTATCTGCTCCGTTTCCTGTCCTGCCGCAATCTGCTGATGAAGAATATTGGATAATTCCTTTTTACTGCCGGAGATTGTCTGTTCCAGTTCCGCAACCTCTTTCTGTCGCTCCTGCTTCTCAAAATCGAGTACGGACAAATGCTTATTATGTGTGCCTAACTGTTTCCACTGTACGCCATGCCGCCCCATGACTTTAGAAAGTTCCTGCTTCTCCGCTTCAATCCATTCATTCCATTCCGTCATTCCCCTTGTGCCACCTTTGAAGCCCTGCTCTGCTAACGCTCCTTTGAGGGAAACTCTCGTATCAAGTCCACGCTTGCTGTTACGGATAAAGGGAACAAAATCAATGTGAATATGGGGTGTCTGCTCGTCCATATGCAAATGACTAGAGAATACAAACAGGTTCGGATTTCTTTTCTGAAACTGCTCCATAAATTCGCATAAAATGTCTTTTGCCAACTGTCCCTCATTACTCTGCACGTTCATATCGTCCTTGTTGCCGATTTGGAAGATAACTTCATAAAATAATTTCTCCTGCTTTCCCCGGCGTATCTTCTCATAATAATCGTCAATCTTTCGGTCACTCCGTTTCTGCTTTGCGTTGTAGCGTTCCAGTGCTTCATCAAAAAGATTGTGATAGACCTCTTTTATATCCGAGTGGCAAAATTCCACGTTATCCCGGCTTCGTTCCTTATCTACATTCTTTGCGCTAAATGCTCTCGTATTGTGATTGACTGAACCTTTCCCCATCATGCCGCTAATTGTTCTTTCCAATAAGCATACCCTCCACATTCTATATACTGATTTTACTGCGCCGACTAAGGCGCAAAGCGAAGTTTCTTCGCTTCGGCTTTGTTACTTTCCCGAAAGTAAACGCAAAAGCACTTTCGACAGGCTACGCTCTATCAAAAGTGCCTTTGCGCCCTGCCGGGGGCTTTCCGTCCTGCGGACGGTGGACGGCTTTTCGCCGCTTTACTGCTCCCCCATGCGTCGGTTTGCGTCGATAGCGTCGATATTTTCTATACCGCCCCGCTATCAAAAATACCGTCGCAACCGACGCATATCGTCGCACTTTACGATTTTTGCTCTAGCCGTTTCAGAATGATTTTTCTCTCATGCCCCCGCTTATTGTCGTAGAAAATGCCATACTCATTAAGCAACTGGCTGTTGACTACATTTAATTTCCGAGAAAGCACATTCGCCGACAACTGCATATCCGGCAACTGTTTCAGAAGTTCCGTTGCAGTCCCCTCCCACTCCTGCATCTCCTCTGTCAGAAATTCGTTGATTGCTTCAAGTAATGGATTAGGCGGCTGTTTCCACAATTCCGTTTCCGCTTTCTGAAATTTCCAAATACATTGTTCCCGGTCAAATTCGATTGTTAATTCTTGATCGGGCTGGTCACGACCCACAATGTCCATGACCGCCGTATTCTCCGTACGCTTTTTCTTGTGCATGATAAACGCCCCGTCTGCCGCACCGAGAAGTCCGTTTGTGCCGGAAATCATATCAAAACTGTCCTCGGACTCCAACTTACGGGTGTGATGAACCACCAACAGGCAGACACCATATTTATCACTGAATGATTTCAGCTTTGTTACAATCTCATAGTCGCTGGAATAACTGTACCTGTCCCCGCCGACTTCACGCACTTTTTGGAGCGTGTCAATGATAATCAGCCTTGCGTCCTTATGCTCTTTGATGAAGCCCTCTAACTCCCCGTCCAGTCCCTCGTTCAATGTCTTTGCCTGCGTTGCAAAAAATAAATTGTCCGCACACTCCACGCCAAACATAACGGACAGCCGCCGCTGAAGCCTTGCATAATCATCTTCCAGTGCAAGGTATAATACCGTCCCTTTTCGGACGGGATAATTCCACAGCGGAATCCCCATAGCCACATGGTAGGCAAGCTGTCCCATGAAGAACGATTTCCCCACTTTCGGCGCACCCACAAAGAGATAAGTGCCGCCATACAGGAAGCCGTCCACAACAGGCGTTCTCGGCTGGTAAACCGTATCATACAGTTCTGTCATGGAAACCGTTTGAAGCCCGCCGCCCTGCCCGGATTTCTCCGGGCAATTTGTGGCTTGCAGATTGATTTGTGCTATTTCATTTGCTATAATTTCAGTGTGATTTTTTGTTTTCGGCTGTTCCCCATCTGCGCCAACAGATGATACAGGAGCAGTCGATTTCTTTTTTTCTGTCATTCATCTTCCCCTTTCAATCCGTCTAATGTGATTGCGATTACCTGTAACGTGTAGAGCAGTTCGTCATTATCCGGGCTTATGCTTTCCATACGTTTCAATTCCTCATGGATTGCCGTCATCTGATTTTTCAATGCTTTATACACCCTCGGATTGCCCTGCACCACAACGTCCCGGCATAAGAGCCGCCTTGTGATGTAATCCTGCTTTGTCAGTCCCGACAATGCCACCAAATCATTCAACAACTTTGCTTCTTCATCAGATACCCGGAACGCCACCGTATGATTGCGCCATCTTCCCTTGTAATCAAGTGATTTTTCCATGTTCTTAGTCCTCCTTTGTCATTCTCTCCATTTCCAATTTCTCCGCCATTTCCGTCTGCACCGTAGGGAACAGGTGGGCGTAACGGTAAGTGATTTTCTCTGCTTCATGCCCCATGCGCTCCCCAATCGCCAGTACCGAAAATCCCATGTTGATTAACAGCGAAACCGCACTATGGCGAATATCGTGGACACGGATTTTCTTAACACCCGCCTGCTTCGCCCCTCGCTCCATTTCGTGATTGAGGTAGGATTTTGTGACCGTAAATAAACGTTCGTCCGGCTTGATGTCATAAAGCATTTTGATGTACTCCTGCATTTCCTCACAGAGAAACGGCGGCATTTTGATTGTGCGGTTGCTCTTTTTCGTCTTAGGGCTTGTGATAATATCACGCCCTTTAGAACGGTGGAAAGTCTTGCTGATTGTAACTGTCTGCTTCTCAAAATCAATATCAGCAGGCGTGAGCGCAAGCAGTTCGCCGGAACGCATACCGCACCAATAGAGCATTTCAAACGCATAATAGGAACGTGGCTTATCCATCATGGCTTCGGAGAATTTCAGATATTCCTCTTTCGTCCAAAAGTCCATTTCCTTAACGGCTTCGCTCCCAATCGTCCCCGCCCGCCTTGCCGGATTGTAGGGCAGATTATAAAAGTTTACCGCATGGTTGAATATCGCCGTAAGTTGTGCGTGGATTGTCCTCAAATAATCTGCGGAATAGGGCTTTCCTTTTTCGTCCCGGTATGCCATCAACTCATTCTGCCACGCAATCACGTCCTTTGCTTCAATCTCTGCGATTTTGCGGTTTTCAAAGTATGGTAAAATCTTTGTCTGTATCACATGACTTTTGGACTCCCAAGTACTTTCCTTGACGCGCTGCTTCTTGTCGGCTTCGTACACTTCAAAGAAACTGCCGAACGTCATATCCAGTTTTGCGCCCTGCTTTAACATGGCTTCATGCTCCCACGCCTGCGCTTCCCTTTTGGTTGCAAATCCCCTTTTTTGTGTCTGTTTCCTCTCCCCTTTCCAGTTGGTAAAGCGGTAGATAACCCGCTACGTCCCCGTAGCATTGTCCTTGTATACAGCCATTTCACCATCTCCCTTCTATTCGCTGTAACATACCTTTTTATGAAAAAATGTAGCGTTCACACGTCCTGCCACCGTCAGATAGCCCTGTTTCTGCATTTCTACGTTCAGTTCCCTTACAATCTGATAGGCTTTTGACTTTGACACACGCAATTCCGCTGCCACTTCCTCCACCGTCATAAATGATTTCTCTGTCATTCAGATACCCTCTCCTTTCAATATTTAACTGTTTTAGGCGCTTGCGAAACGCCAGAACCCGCATAAATACGGGATTCTCTTTGTTACAAAATAAAACAACTCCTCACTGGTCTGTGGTATAATTGAAATGTCCAGTAACAATTATCCATATCCACCAGTAAAGGAGTCGTATCTATATGATAACACATAAACAGCTCTCTTTGGCAGATATTTTTACCGATTGCCAAAATACATTTGAT
>CAJTFX010000064.1:0-10941 GCA_910575555.1 Lachnospiraceae bacterium
TTAAATTCAGGAGTGTAGTTTTGTGACATAATGAGTACCTCTTTTCTTGTGTTATTGATTATATCTCATTAGCCACTCCCGTTACAACTTTATTATAGCACTTCACTTATTCCCTTTCTGGGACTTCATACCCAGCCTCTGTAATCTTCCTGATTAATGTGGCAGTCCTCAGCCCTGTCCTAATCCCCTTGATCCCTTTTTCCTTTGCAAACTTCACAAGGGATTCATTATATTTCAGCCCTTTTTCAAACCTTGCTTCCCTTTCTTCCCTCCATTCCCTCTCCTGCTCTGTCTCATTTTCCATCAGGCAGCTCTTGGGGCACCAGAATGTCAGCCTGCCCCAGTCACTGTATGCCCTGAAGTTTATTGCCTTTTCAGTTTCCCTTAAGATTTCCAGCCCTTCACCCATCATGGCAGTGTCAATGATAAATATTTCACTTTGGCTGAAGTTATTATGTAGATACCATCTTTTTATCATATTAGCCCTCCTTCCCCCTGCACCTGGGAGTGTCTTCCATCCCCTTGGCAGGCACAGCAGCCTTATCCTCTATCTTCTCAATGAATTCAAAGCCTTTGGCAGTGGTCTTCTTCCTTGTCCCATCAGCCCTTATGAACCACTGGCCTTTTACAGTCCCTGTTTCTTCAATCCTTTCTGCTTTCCATTGGTTCCTTTTCCCAGACCATTTCAGGAAAGCACATTTCCACTTTTCCTCCCTCTGTCCCTGTGCCTGCATCCTTTGCTGCTCCTGTCCATACTCATATGCTATTTCATCCAGCTTCTGGTCTGTCAGTCCCCCAATCCTGTCAGCATCCAGTACATAGAAATTAGTTTTCCTATAATACATGCCTGTGTGGTGCCAGGATGAACATTTCAGGCAGAGTTCCTTTAATGCCTTCTCTGGGAGCTTCCCAAGGTTATCCATGCTGCATTGCAGTGGCAGGTTCCCCACTGAGGCTTCCCTCTTAATCTCCACCATAATTGTTGCCTTGTCCCATTTTGATATTGGCATCTCCCCATCCCTGTATGCCTGGAGTGCATTGTTGCTCATCCTACATCCATAATATCCAGCCATAATAAATTCCTCCTTTCTTGGGCTCCATAACTTAATTGTTTTAATTTCCTGCTTGGCAGGGAATGCATGCCCCTCTGCCCTCCCCTATTCTACCCTGTTCTTTTTTAGGGGCTTTTTTGCAGGGGCTGCATTATTTTTCCTGCCAATATCCATTTTACAGTGTTTCTTCCCCATGATTTTTTTGCAAAGATTGCATCCTGTCCTGGCATACATCAGCCTTTTACCCAGGGATGTCTCCCAGAAAGGCTGGGAAGGAAGGGCAGGGATGCATGGCATCTTCCACTCCCTTCCCAGGCATCATGCTTATGGCAGGCTGTATGCCCATATGCCAAATCATTCCAGCAGCACCATCCCTGTAACATTCTGGCATGAAACCAAAGTGATCCCATCTGGCTCCAGTTTCAGGTCTGCAACCCAGAACTCAGTGGTTTCCAGCATATCTGCCCCAAAGAGCCTGCTCAGTTCCCTGCACAGGAAACCCTTCATCCTGTCATTCAGCCCATGCTGGAACACTGTCAGGAGAATAAATTTCTTATTTTCATTCTCCATCCTTGAAACCATATCCCTATACCTTACAGCCTTCCCATCAGTCAGCATCAGGGACTTTACCTGTAACCAGCCATCCCCTGCTGCATTCAGGATGGCATCTGGCACATTGAGTTCAATCCAGGCATCCCCTAATATGAAATCTGGCCCTGCCCCCTCCCTGCTTTCTATTTTCCTGCTGGCTATACATCCACCAGCCAGTTCTTCCATGTGGTGGTTGGCAAGGAAAAATCCAACTGCCTGCTCAAAAACTATGGGCTGCAAACAAATCCAGCCCTTATTTTCTGTCACTATGCTATCCAGGGAGAAAGCCATCACTGAATATCCCCCACCATCTGGGCTTTTCCCCTCTGAAACAAGGCATGGTGTCCCACACTCACTGACATTCCCCCTGACAGTTTCAGGGCAGTAAATTTCCACCTCCTCCCCATTCAGAACCAAAACTGTTGACTTGTTTTCTTTGGTTAATAAGACAGCCTCCTTCCATTCTTCCTCAAAATAATACTTCTCCACAGATTCCTCCTTCCCCTGCTTTGCTTTCCTTTTCCTTTTTCAGCATAGCACAGGGGGATTTCTGTAAAATTTAGAGAAAATTCCATAGAAAGCCAGCCCTTGCCCTTTAAAAAACCACAAAAAAACAGGACACACCCCTGTGAATCCTGTTTTTCTCTTTCCCTTATATTTTGTACCTATAAAAATGCAGCAGGCTTTTGCCCCTTATCCCTGTCCTCCCCCTATCCCAATGTCCCCTTAACTGTCTGTGTCTGGCTGGAAGCCTCCCAATTTTTTATCACCCACATACAGGCTCCAGGTCTTTTTTCTCCACTGCAACCTCCATCAAGCCACTTTCTATTGAGAGCATCCTTATAATCTGGTCTGCATAAGGGAACAGGCTGTCATAGCACTTCAACTGTTCCTTTTTGGGAAATTTGCCATTTTTAATACCATCCACATGGAAAATTCCCTCCAAAACCAGTTTAAGGTGAAATTTACTGGAATCTTCCATCCCCAAATATTGTTCCAGCACTGCCACTGCCATGTCTTCTCCTGGTTCAAAACTGACAGAAAATTCCATATGGTCTGACAGACTGACCTCCCCAGAATCTTCCAGTCCATTCAGCAGCTCCAGCCTGCTTATCTTGTAGCCTAACAATTCTACTTTTCCCATCTTCCTCCTCCTTTTCCCAGTCTAATCCTTGCTTTTCATTGCTTTTCCCAGTCTAACCCTTGCTTTTCATTGCTGCCCTGCTAGCATACCATAAGAAAGTGCCTTATAAACCCTGCAAAAACCAGCCCTGCCCTTTAAAAATCCACAAAAAAAGCAGGACAGCATATCTCTGTGAACCCTGCTTTTCTGACACTTCTATTAAGAACCCTTACAATATAGACAATGGAACCTGCCAAAAATTATGTTGCCATCTGCAACTCTTCCTTCTGGATTTCCAATACAGCCTCTCTGGACAACCCTGAATACCTGATAATCTTCTCCAATGGCTCATTCCCATGTATCATTTCCCTTGCCATCTGTATCTTTGTTGTATTTTCAGCCTCTTGTGCTGCCTCATACCTCTCACTTTCCAAATATGACCTCATCACTTCTTCCTGATCATACAGCTCCATCAACATGTCCAGCACCTCCTGTTCCCTGCTTTCCAAATATTCTTTTAATACATTTTTATCCTTACATATCCTGATGGTCTCTTTGATTGCCTTCCTGGTCCTGCCATAGAGTGCTACCTGCTCATTGCACACTTTGGTAAATTTAACATATTGGCTGATGATATCCCCCTCTTTACCATCATATATCATTTTCACTTTGACATCCAGGCAAATATCCTTGCCACCAAAAAATTCCTTTGACAAAGAAATTTCTTTTGGCCTGTCTTTCCTTGTACCAGTGTATATAACATATAATTCTGGGACAGGCATTTCCAATTTCTTGCTTTTATATATATCCTGCTTTGTCTCTTTAAAATATTCCCTGTATGTCTGCACCAGATACATCAATGCCCTGAAAATAATATTCACAGTCCATGTGGACTGGCTTTCAATCAATATGAGCAAAGTTGAGCCAATCCTGAACCCCACATCATTGTATATGTCATTCACAAGTACATTACTGACTGTGACATCATGTAAATCTTCTTCTGTGGCTTCTGTATCCTCTGGATGGAGTGCCCTGTATAGTTGTATCAAATATTTTTTCTTCCTAAACAAATTGGTAAACAGGCTGTCTTTGACAGTATATTTTACTACTTCCTCTCCCATCTTCTCCTCTTTCTCTCCCAACTCTTCACCTCCTGCATAACTTTCTTCCTTATTTATAATATTAACATGAATTGTTTTTATTTTCAATTTCAAAATCTGCTTGCTGCATGGATAAGTCAATGTACTGCTTTCCCAAGATGAATATATAAATTTTACATGGGCTGTGGGGCTAAGGAATTGGAGGGATGGGGAAGAAAACCTTGCTTATAATTTCTCCCCCATTCCCATCATTTTCCCAGCAGTTTTTCCCAGAGCCTACTTATCTTTACTGAAGAGGGCAATGCATTCATCAATCACATTCTCCACAATTCTAACCTGTTGGGGAGTCAGCTTGTCCAGTTTCTCTGAGAGCAACAGTTTATCCTTGTCAATGATATCCCCTGTCAGGAGATAGTCTGTGCTTACTCCCAATGCAGCAGCCACTTTCATCAGGTTCTCTGGCCTCATCCCCCTCTTTCCTGATTCAGCATATGACACAAACTGAGTGGTTAATTCACTCAGTTCAGCCAGAGCCTCCTGGGTCAGCCCCAGTTTCTTCCTCCTCTCCATGATCCTTTGTCCCATTTCTTTGAGGTACAGTTCCACATTCATCTTTCCTTCCACCTTTCTTCTTATTGTGAAATTCTATCAACATTACACTTGTTTAGTAATGTTGGTCTGTTGACAAATTTCAACTATATGCTATCATTTATGGGTACAGCCATTCCAACTGCCCAATGCATTTTTGCCAGAAAAGCCAAAGGCATGGATGGTATATGCTTGGCATATCAAATTACAAAAGGAGGCTGATTTTATGTCAGGCAAAGTAACCCAATTTATGAAAACACAGAAGTACAGGTTTGATTTTGGTGCAGATGGCAAGCTGTACACCACCATCTTCCATGGGAAAATCCCACAGCCAGAATTAAGGGGCATAGTTTCCTCCCTGCAAAACTGCCTGTATGGAAAAACCCCAGATGTGATATTCTCATACCTGAAGCTGCACCACCTGGAATTTTCAGACTTTCACAGCATGGAATCCACATTGGGGAAGGAGAAAGCCATGGGGTGGGCAGCCTATCTCCTCCACTCTGACACTTATGGAAAAATGGAGGAAAGACTTGGGGATGCTGATTTCCATTATGCTGTGGTGGACTGCCAGGAAAATACCCAGGCATACAGTGAAGGATGTTATCTTGCAGCCACAAGGACAGCATGGGACAATGGGGAACCCCAGCACAATGCCATTGCACAGACCTATCTCTGCCATTGGGAAACCTGTGAGGAATGTGGCTATTTTGCCATCAGGAAAGCCATTGGGAATGTCCTCTATACCATTGACAGCTCAGAGGGCAAGCCTGTCCTCCCAACCTTTGGGTGTGTGGACATGGCTGCCCTGTTAGCAGAAATTGAAACTATCAATTCAAAAGAGGATGCCATCAAAACAGCCATTAAATAGCACTGGGCATCAGGCAATCCCAAACATGAGATATTGAACATAAGATATTAATACAGGCTCTGGTGGGCATCAGGCAATCCCAAACATGAGATATTGAACATAAGATATTAATACAGGCTCTGGTGGGCATCACCCATCAGGGCTTTTTCAACCCAAAAATAATATGCCTGTCACCTGCCCCCTCCCTGCTGCACAGCAGTTTCCTAAGTGGGGGAACATGCATTTTCCATCCATCTATATATTGGAACCAGACATTTCTTTCTAGCAGGGCAGGAAAAAGAAATAAGTAAAAGAAAAGGAAGGGGTTTTCCTTCCCCTTCCCATCATTTTTCCATATCCCTGTTTTTATCAGTTATTTCCCAATATCCTCCCCCTCTCCCAGCTCCACACCTTTAATCATATCCAATGAAACCAACATCCCCACAGTGTCTTTCACCCCTGCCAGATAGGATAAATCTGCATACCTATGGTCTGTGGCCCTTATATCAGAAACATATTGTTTCATGGTTTTCTCCTGCCTTTTTGTAAGGCCCATGTCCAGGCATTTTTCCCCTGACTTATCCTCTTCCCTGCTGCATTTCTGATATATTTCATCATCCCATATAAGGGCATCCCTGCTTCTGTCAATAAAGTTTCCCAAGCCTTTTTTCAATAAGTCATCTATCAGTCTGTCCAAGCCTTCCTCCCCCTTTTCTCCATCTTTTCATCAATCCTTCTGTTCCTGCATTGGCATCACAGCCAAGTGAGCCTTGTAAATGGAAAGCATATAAACTTTGCTTTTGCTTTGATGTTTGCAGTAGGCACATACTTTTGTTTCCAGAACCTGCTGTCATTTGAATTGTTCCTGTTGTCCCCAAGGAAGAAATAATGCCCTTCAGGGACCTTGTAAACCCCATCCCCCCTCCTGTTCTGGGGAGCCTTGGTGAAGGAATTATCCAGCTCAGCACCATCTGCATACACTTTGCCATTTTTTATTTCTATGATTTCCCCTGGCAGCCCTACCACCCTTTTTACATAAAGCATCCCTGGCTCATCAGGTGGGGTGAAGATTAAAATATCATACCTCCCAACCTCCCCCTCCCCAATTCCAAACCTAGTGCATGCCAGGCTGTCCCCAGGCTCAATGGTCCCTGCCATGCTCTCAGTTGGCACTTCACTGAACATAAAAAAGTGGTTGCAGGCAGTGGACACTATAATCAGGGCCCCTATATAGATCCCCCACCCCTTCATCTTCCTTGCCATCTTCTTCTCTTTCAAATCTGCTTCCTCCTTTCTTTTTCCTCCCCTCCATCCTACCACTAACCATCCCTGGAAGATTTTTGCAGAGACCATTAAACCATTTGGGTGTCCCTTCTATTAATATAGGGAGGTTCCCCATGGGGCAGTTAAAATTTCCATATCCCCTCCCTACCATATTTAATAATGTAAATGTAAAAAAACCATTGGAGGACAGAGAAAGGAAGTATAAGAATGGGAAAAGGAAACAGGAAACTGTCATGCTGCACTACAGAAAATATTGGGTTAGATTTATCAAGCTGCTGGATGGGGGCAAACCCTGCCAAGGGATATGCACATAGGGCTGTAAAGACAATTGCTTTCAGGAAGCCCACTGGCCTGGAAATCAGGAACAGGGTTGGTGGCTTTTTAAAAAAATACAACCTCATTGTATATGGCCCCAACAATGGGGACTTAAATATTGATGTGGTATTCCTGCTCAATGGCTATGCCTGCCTATGCAGGGCAGACACCAGCAGCACTACAGGAAATGCAAGGGACAGGCCCAGGGAACTGATGCAGCAGTTAGCAGAAGCTGAGATTCCTGTCTGGGAACTGGGGCAGGGGATTTATGGCTTCCAGTACATGTTTGATTTCCAGGTTGCTGTTTTAGATGAACTGCCAATGCAGGAAAAAGCATGGCTGGAGGGGCTGGTGGCCCAGTAAAAAATGACACAGAAGAAAATGGAATCTGCCATGGGCAGGTTCCTTTTTGCATTCAGGGAAAAGCCATGGCTATCAGCAGACAGCCTTTGTGAAAAAGAAAGCATCATGCCCCACCCCTGGCCCATAATGGAATTACCATACATTTTCAGTGCCATCCAATGCCAATCCATGGAAAAAGCCCTGGCAGGGCACCTGCCAAGGCTTTTCCTATAAAATGTGCCCTTTTTATAAGCACAGTTGAATCCCTATTGCTTTTTTCACCAGCCCAACATAGGCAGTATGCTGGATGCTCCCAATCTTCCTCTCAAGCCTGTCCTTATTGATTGAAGTGATCTGCTCTGCCAGTACTATGCTTGGCTTTTTCAGCCCACATTCCTTAATCAAAACATGGGTTGGGAGTTCTGCCTTACACATCTTACTTGTAATAGGGATAATAGTAATTACTGGTGAATACTCATTAGCTTTATTATTTGAAATAACCAGCACAGGCCTTCCACCTGCCTGCATACTGCTTCCAGCCTCCCCTTCAAGGTCTGCCCAAAAAATATCTCCATATCTGCACATTCTATGTATGTCCTCCTCTTCTGAAAAATTGTTTTCATATACAAAATGGTCTTTTCCAAAAAAGAAATTTCACAAAAAACAGCCACAGCAATCTTCAAAGACTGCCATGGCTGATTTATAATACATGGAGATTTCTCCGGAAACTGAATACTTTATGTCATTAGAGGAAATATAAATACTGGACTCAATAGTTGTCATCAATTAACTGTAAGAATGATTTTTCTTTCTTCCCACCCCTCTCTCTTTTCCCAGAACCTACATTCCAGGGTGTCCCCATTTACTGCTGCCTCTGTCTTCCCTCCTCTTTTTTATTTTGTACACATTAAATATGGATGTTTTCCCTAATTAAATTTTAAGCCCTATGGTTTCCCTCCCTTTCTTTATCTTGTACATGTTAAATATGGATGCTTTCCCCAATTAAATTTCAAACCCCATGCCTTCCCTCCCCTTCTTCATTTTCATTACACAATAAATATGGGTTATCTGAAAAAATATATTTCAAAGCTATCTTCCAGCAAGGGGGCATCCATTTCTGCTAAATCCCCACTCCCCATCCCACTGCTATACTCTTTGTAAAAGTAAACTTTTACAAATAACCCAAATGCCATGGGAAAAGTGTTTGTAAAATACCATGTGCAGGGTTTGCAAATGTTTGTAAATATTTCCCATATGCAGGAAAGTTTTAGAAAGGGAGGAGGAAGAAAAATAGGAAAAACAGTAGGATATGCCAGGGTAAGCTCCAGAGAGCAGAACCTGGACAGGCAGATTGTGGCACTGAGGCAGTTTGTCCCTGAGGAGATGATAGTGGCTGACAAGGCAAGTGGCAAGGACTTCAACAGGGCTGGATACCAGTCATTGAAAGTTGGGATTGGGAAACTGGTGAAAGGGGACACATTGTATATCAAGTCTTTGGACAGGTTCTCCAGAAACAAGGATGAGGCAAAGAAAGAACTCCAGTATTTCTCTGAGATTGGGGTAAGGGTTAAGATTTTAGATATCCCATCCACAATGATTAATATAGAGGAAGGGACAGGGCAGGAATGGATTCTGGATATGATTAATAACATCCTCATTGAAGTTTTGTCCTCAATTTCTGAAAATGAAAGAGCCACCATCCTTGCCAGACAAGCTGAAGGCATTGTAGCCATGCCCATTGATGAAAAGACAGGGAAGAGGATCAGCAAGAAAACTGGAAAATGCATAGGCAGGCCCCCCCCATCCAGTTCCCAGAGCATTTTGGGGAATACTACCAGAAGTGGAAATCAAAGGAGATTTCTGCCACTGCTGCCATGAAGTCCCTGGGGCTGAAGCCAAATTCATTTTACAAACTGGCCCATAGGTATGAAGCTGAAAATGGCATTGCCCCATGAAGTCCTGCCCATAATACAAGGCACTGCATTTTAAGCAGTGCCTTGCCATCCCTTATATAAAATCAATGCTCAGGCTCATGCCCAGACCATCAGCCAGCCTTTGGATAGTGGCCAGGGATGGGTTGGAAATTCCCCTCTCAATCCTGCTGATGTCAGCCTGGTTTATCCCTGTCACATCTTCCAACTGCTGCTGGGTAATCCTAGCCTGGAGCCTTGCCTGATACAAGGAAGTTCCAAAACCATTACATAAATCTGCCCCATATTGGTTTCCTGGCATCCTGACTGGGGCAGCCTCATTTCTGACTTCTTTCTGGAGTAAATTCAGTAAGTCATAGGCAATCCTTACCTCAGCCCTCCTGTTCTCCCTCTCTTCAAATAATTTTCTTACCTTACCTTCCTCTTCCTGGGATATTTCCTGGTTTTCCAGCATTTCCTCCAGCATCTGGCAAACCCTAATGCCTTTCTCTTCCATAAGCAAACCCCTTCCTTATTTTAAATTCCTACTATAAATATGGGATTTTGCATTTCTGGAAGGAAATGGAGGAACATTTTCCTGTCTCCCCAACATTATGTACCTGCTCCCCAGAAGTGCTATGCACCCCTGGGAAACATCCCATTCTTTTCCAGCCATCACCTCCTCCCTAAATTCCTTCCAGCCCAAACATCAAATTTTCTTTGTATTTGTACAACTCATTCAACTCCTCTATTGCCCTGTCTATATCTGGATAGACACCATCCAGTGTGATGGCTCCATCCTTCAGTAACTGGATGAGGGAATCTATCTTGCCTTTCTGGTAAGAAATCTTAAGCTCTATCTCCTTCTTGTCCTCCTCTGGGTCATACTCATCCTGCATATCCCTAAAAGGGCAGGGCCTCATCCTCTCTGGGGCAGTGCCCACAGGCCCTGATGCATTTACACATCCTTCCAAGCATTTGATTAATATTATCTTTTTCATCCTGTACCTCCTGTTCCTCCTGTGCTTCCTGGCATTGGCAGTTGATTACCACAAACTCAAATGGCTGCTGATCTTCTTTCCATCCATTCTCCTCCCTTCTCTTCATTGCCCTGGATATGATCTCATCCACCTTTTTCTTTTCCTGTGCTGTTAAATAATTCTCTAAATTTCTTTCCAAGTTGCATTCCTCCTTTATCCTGAACCTGTTTTTATTTACAGGTATATGATAGCAGATTGAAACTGTGGGATATTTTTGCAGAGATCAATAAGGGACTGGATGCAGCAGGCTAATCTGGAAACTGAATTTACTTATATATATGCATCACATTTAGCTGATGGCAGAAACACACAATGCTTTACACTTTACATCATCTTTAGCTGATGCCTGGGTTAATGATAACCCCTGGAATTCTGCATCACATTTAGCTGATGGTAAAAGATAATACAACAGCCATTTTTTACATCACCTTTAGCTGATGGTAAAAATTAAGATTATTTATTCTTTCATGCATCACATTTACATGATAAAAAGCCTCAAGATAATTGCCTGCTTATACACCACATTTACTTGGAACCAGAGTAGGTTTCCTGTCTGTGCATCATATTTAACTGTAGTGGTCAAGCTTTTTTGTAACATTTGTGGCTAAAAATTTATTGGATTGTTGCCTGGGGTCTATCGGAGCTGTCAGGTTTTGCCAATAGTGCTACGCACCGCTTCGCAGCCATGCCATTGACAAAACCTGACATTCCCGATTGTGGGTAATCAGGCAATCCAATCAGGAAGC
>CAJTFX010000064.1:11084-11541 GCA_910575555.1 Lachnospiraceae bacterium
CTGCTGTCCGTGCCTGATATGGCGTACGGTAGCCGTTATAGCTGTGCGGACGTACATGGTTGTAGGTGACATAAGCGAATTCTTCCACGACCCGGTACAGCTCATCCTCCGTTCGAAATTCATAGAGGTTGGTGCATTCGTTCTTTAGAGTGTTGAAGTACCTCTCCATTGGTGCATTGTCGTATGGATATCCGGCTTTGCTCATGCTCTGAGTTACATGGACGGATTCACAGAACTCTGTAAAAGCCTTCGATGTATACTGGCTCCCCTGGTCGCTGTGCAAGATCAGGCCGCCCTTTGCCAGATGTTGGGAATCCAATGCCTTCTGCAGAGTGCGTTCAGCCAGGTCACTGGTGATGTGCCTGTCCGTTATACTGGCCACTACGCTTCGGTCATGAAGGTCTATGATAGCGCAATTGTACCGGACATCCCCGTTCTTTAGGAACAGGTATGTGAA
>CAJTFX010000065.1 GCA_910575555.1 Lachnospiraceae bacterium
GAGCCGCTCGAAAGAGTGATGAAATGCTTGAGCCGTATGAGTGGAAACGCTCACGTACGGTTCTCAGGCGAGAAAGGGCGAGTAATCGCCCCGACTTAGCCGACTACTCCCCGCTTGTGAAAGCCATGCAGGGCGAAGTGATTCACATTTCTGCTACAAGCGAAAACCACATCAACGCTATGGATATGAACTCTGATTATGGTGACGGTGCAAATCCTGTCATCTTGAAATCAGAGTTCATTTTGTCTTTATGTGAGCAGCTTATCGGCGGAGCAAGCCTTGGGGCAAAGCAGAAATCCATTATTGACCGCTGTACGGCGAGTGTGTACCGTTACTACCAGCAGGGCAACTATATGGGGACGCCGCCGACTTTGCAGGATTTCCGTGAGGAACTGTTAAAGCAGGATGAGCCAGAAGCACAGGAAATCGCCCTTGCGATTGAGCTTTTCACGGACGGCTCACTCAATACCTTTGCCAAGCATACCAACGTGGACACCCACAGCCGCCTTATCTGCTACGATATTTTGGATTTGGGTAAGCAGTTACAGCCTATCGGTATGCTTGTGGTGCTTGACAGCATCCTAAACCGTATCACGATGAACAGGGCGAAAGGCAGGAACACGTTTATTTTCATTGACGAAATCTATCTGCTGTTTCAGCATGAGTACAGTGCCAACTTCCTCTTTACCCTCTGGAAGCGTGTGCGTAAGTACGGGGCGTACTGTACTGGAATCACGCAGAACGTGGACGACCTGTTGCAGAGCCATACGGCGAGGACGATGCTTGCCAACTCTGAATTTATCATCATGCTGAACCAGGCATCGACAGACCGTATCGAGCTTGCGAAGCTCCTTAACATCTCCGATTTGCAGATGAGCTATATCACGAATGTCGGTGCGGGGCAGGGGCTTTTGAAAGTGGGCAGCTCCCTTGTGCCGTTCGTCAACAAGTTCCCACGGAATACGGAGCTTTACAAGCTGATGACGACCAAATTTGGTGAGGTCTAAGAAAGGGGGATTTTTTGTGTCAGAGATAAGGTTTCGCAATGCAGCTAACCGTGATTTCTTTTTGGAGAACATGATGAAATGCAGGGTAAACGACTGTTACCACAGGGCGTTTTTCTATGTGATGGGGATTGCGGGGGAAACAAGGCAGAACATCAACGCAATGTTTGACTTTAAGACGGACTGCATCAAGCCAGAGGGGATGCACGCAGGATGGCAGACAAGCGGCACGGTCAAGGTCTGCCACCTTGCCTTTAACCTCTGGAACGGTTACGCCGAGGAAGGGCGAGAGAAACTCTTTACACCAGAAGAATTGTTTTGCTGCGAGTTCGCCCCGTATTTCATGGAGGGCATCAAGGCACGGTATCCCGAATATTGCAGGGATTTGCCTGCCCCTAAGAAACAGACGGAGCATACACGGTAGAAACAAAGTTAAGAAAATGCCCAAGAAAAAGGGCAGAAATAAGGAAAGGAAATGACTATGAATGTAAAAAACTATAAAACCATTCTCTGTATCGCCGCCGCTGTCGCCTTTTTAGGAGCGGCGGTTTTTTGCGGCTTTAAGATTTACAGCCATTACCAGCAGATAGACAAGCAGACCGAAGCCTTTGCGGAGATTGCAGAGGTCGTGGAGAACGCCGAGCCAGAGGAAGAAGCGCCAAAAGAGAAAGATACGCCCATCAGCGAGGGCGAGGATATTCTTGCGAAATACAAAGAGCTGTATTTGCAAAATGAGGATATGGTTGGTTGGATTTCCATTGACGGAACAACCATCAACTATCCTGTCATGCAGAGCAGGAATAACCCGAATTTTTATCTGAAGCACAGCTTTGAAAAAGAGCATAGCGATTTAGGTGTGCCGTATATCCAAGAGGACTGCGACATTCTCACAAGCGACAATCTGATTATTTACGGACACCACATCAAAGGCGGCAAGATGTTTGGTGCATTGGAAGATTACAAATCCAAGAGTTTTTATGAGAAGCATAAGACGATTCAATTTGATACTCTCACAGAGCAGGCGGAGTATGAAATTATTGCCGTATTCAAGACGGTTGCGTACAGCTCACAGGGCTACCGCTATTATGATTTTGTCCATGCGGAAAATAAAAAAGAGTTTGATGCTTATGTCGGGAAGTGTAAGGAGCTTGCTTTGTATGATACGGGCGTGACCGCTGAATACGGCGATAAGCTCATTACCCTCTCCACCTGCGAATACTCCGCACAAAACGGCAGGCTCGTAGTCGTGGCAAAAAAGGCAAACTGATATGACCGTAAATCCTCTGGGAAAGGAGGACGATGTTTATGGCTGGTATAAAGACCAGAGATGCGGTCAAAGGCACGATAAAGACCCTTGACAAAGCCGCCATTGCGGGGGAACGCATGAAATCCGCCTATGCTAAGACAAAGGATAAGGCGGAGCAGGGAAATTACGCAGAGGAAAATTCCCCTACGGAATATGCTTCTGACAAGGTTTCCCATGCTTCGGGGCGTATCAAGGATGAGGGCATCCACCAATTTAATAAACAAGGGCAGAAAAACGTACAGACCACAAAGGAGAATATCGGCAGGGCAAAGGATAAAATCGCTGAATTTAAGACCAAGCGTGCGGTGAAAGCTGCAGAGCAGAAAAAAGCACAGGCTGTTGCAGAACAAAACGGCTCGCTGATCCGAAACGGGGCAGCGAGCCGTTCTCCTGTCCCCGATGTTCCCAAGCAGGACGAAATGCCCCAGACCCAGACAGGGGCAAGCCAGTTGATAAAGACAAGGCGGCAGGGAAGCCCTCTGCGGGGATACCATGATGCCATTCGGCAGGGACAAGGTAAAAAGACCATCAAGACCACAGCCAGAAATGCAGAGAGAACCATCAAAACCACAGCCAAAGGGACGGTCAAGGCAACAGAAAAAGGCGTGAAAACCGCAGGGGCGACATCCAAGACAGCGATTAAGACCACAGAGCAGACCGCAAAGGCGGCACAGAAAACGGCAAAAGCATCTGCCAAAGCCGCCCAGAAAACAGCACAGACGGCGAAAGCTACGGCAAAGGCAACAGCCGAAGCAACAAAAGCGACGGTCAAAGCCACCATTGCAGCGGTCAAGGCGATTATCGCAGGGACTAAGGCGTTAATTTCTGCCCTTATCGCAGGCGGTTGGGTTGCCATTGTGATAATCCTTATCGTTGTCCTGCTTGGGTGTGCCGTTTCCCTGTTCGGCGGCGGTAGCGAAAGCACTTCCTATACCCCTGTTAGTGCAGAGGTGGAAGCCTACACGCCGCTGATACAGAAGTATGCGAAGCAGTATGGCATTCCCGAATATGTGGAGCTTATCAAAGCGGTGATGATGCAGGAATCTGGGGGAAAAGGCCGCGACCCGATGCAGGCGGCGGAGGGGAGCTTCAACAAGAAATACCCTCATGAGCCAAACGGCATCAAAGACCCCGAATATTCCATAGAGTGCGGCGTGCAGGAATTAAAAGCCGCACTCACATCAGCCGAAGTGGAAAGCCCGATTGACATGGAGCGTATCAAGCTCGCCTTGCAGGGCTATAACTTTGGCAACGGCTATATCTCATGGGCAAAGACCAACTACGGCGGCTATTCCTATGCAAATGCGGTGGAGTTTTCCGCAATACAGGCACAGCGGCTCGGTTGGGAGAAGTACGGCGACACACAGTACCCCGCCCATGCATTACGCTACTACCCATACGGGCGGGCATTTACAAGCGGCGGCAATCAAGCCATTGTAGAGGTCGCTTTGACACAGCTCGGCAATGAGGGAGGGCAGCCTTATTGGAGTTGGTACGGCTTTAACGGGCGTGTGGAATGGTGTGCCTGCTTCGCATCGTGGTGTGCCGACCAGTGCGGCTATCTGGAGAGCGGAATTGTGCCGAAATTCTCCCTCTGCTCGGACGGCGTGGATTGGTTCAAAGGCAGGGGGCAATGGCAGGATAAAAACTATGAGCCGCAGGCAGGCGACCTTATTTTCTTTGATTGGGGAAATGACGGCTCAATAGACCATGTTGGAATCGTGGAGAAATGCGAGAATGGCACGGTCTACACCGTGGAGGGCAACTCTGGGGATGCTTGCAGACAACAGAGCTATCCCGTGGGGAGCGGTTCAATATACGGTTACGGATGTCCGAATTATTAGTAGGGCAGGGCAAAAGGAAACCAGAGGTTAATCCTCTGGCTGCTCTTTTGCCTTACATAAGGCGGCTGCGGTTGCTTCGAGAATGGACAAATCCCTGTCGCTCAATTTATCCAGAAGTACATCCAAGCGTTTCCGCACGGCACTTTTGGCATCAGCTTTCTCTGGAAATATGTACGGGTCGATAGGCATATCGAATATGGTTGCGATATATGCCAAAAGTCCGAGGCTTGGGTGTTTCCCTTCCAGTTCGATTGCTTGGAGATGCCGTGGCGAAATATCAAGTGTTTCCGCTAATTTTTCCCGTGTTATCTTCTGGGCTTCACGAAAAGTTTTGATGTCAAGCCCTATCGGAGTGAAGTCGAATCCGTATCTGTTTTTCTTGTTTTTTTCCATTTCCATATGTCCACCGCCTGTTCTAAAGTTTAATATGTTCCATTTTACAGAGATAGAAGTTCTCATTAAACGAGATAGAATCTCTATAAACAGGAACTACAAATGCTATATATGAGAATCTGCGATATAAATCAGAAGATGGATTATCTGTAAGAGTTTGAATCATGGTATGACAATATTATCCCAGAGTTCCGCGGATGATTTATGACGTGGAATTTTGGTAAGAGAAATGGTGAATTGTATTTTTTTCGCTATTGCAAAAACTTGTGGATAGTAGTAGAATAGTTATTGACTGTAAGTCAATAACTATTACAAAGGAGGTGCATTGAAAATTGGCTAGACCTGTAAAGAAAACTCAAGATGAGTGGAGAAAGGAAATATTAAATGCTGCACAGGAACTGTTTATTTCTAAAGGATATGAGGAAACTTCTATTTCCGATATTATGGAAATGGTGGGAGGGGCAAAAGGAATGTTCTACCGTTGTTTTCAAAGCAAAGAAGAGGTTATGCACACATTAGGTAATCAGATGTTTTTTGAGAATAATCCTTTTGATGCAATCAAGGAACGGAAAGAACTAAATGGCTTACAGAAAATCAAGTCATTGCTTGTGTTGAATCAGTCCGACACAGAGCGTAATCATTTGAATATGCAGGCAATCCCTATTCTAAAAGACCCGCATATTTTAGCCGCAGCAATAGAAGAAAACAGACGTGTCTTGACTCCGTTATGGTTGGAATTGTTGGAGGAGGGGCAAAAAGACGGCTCTATCAAGACAGAATATGCAAAAGAGCTTTCCGAGCTTTTGCCGCTTATTAATTTCTGGCTCATGCCGTCGGTATTTCCTGCAACAGAGGAGGAACTGCATCATAAATACCAATTCGTAATGAAAGTATTAAACCATATGGGACTGCCGCTTTTTGATGATGAAATCGTATCATTCACAGAAAAATTTATCAATGATATTTCAGAAACACCCTGCGGGCATACCTCTATGCCAGAAAATGCAGGCAAAATCAAGGAAAAGGGAGGAAATGAGCCATGACACAAAAATTATTCACTAAGAACTTTATGCTTCTTATTTTGGGGCAGCTAACCTCTTTATTTGGCAATTTTATATTGAAACTTGCCTTGTCCATGTATGTACTGGAAGTGACTGGTTCCGCCGCCATATTTGCAGGGATTTTGTCTGCCGCAACAATCCCGACCATTATTTTGTCACCTTTGGGCGGCATTCTTGCAGACAGGGCGAACAGGCGGAATATTATGGTGGCATTAGACGCATTAACGGGCATATCCGTTTTGTGTGCTGCATTATTTTTATCTGAAAGTAATGCACTTGCCGTAATCAGTACGCTGCTTATCATACTTTCTGTTCTGGGTGCGTTTGAAACACCAACGGTTCAGGCGTGTATTCCGACGATGTTACAAGGCGAAAATATTATGAAAGGAAATGCTGTTGTTAATCAAGTGGCTTCTTTGTCCTATTTAGTTGCTCCGATATTAGGCGGTGTGCTGTATGCGATGCTAGGCTTAAAGCCTGTCATGTATGCAAGTGTCGTCTGTTTCTTTATCACAGCCTTATTTGAATGTTTCATAAAACTGAATTATCAGCGTTCAGAGGGAACAGGCGGTGTGCTGTCAGTTGTGAAGCAGGATTTCTTATCGAGTATGCAGTACATAGCAAAAGAACAGACAAGCATATCAAAGATGTTGCTTTTGACCGCATTTTCAAGATTTTTTGTGATGGGTATCACCATAGTCGGTCTGCCTTATATTGTGCGTACTGTCCTCGGTTTGAATGCACAGTATTATGGGGCGGCGGAGAGTGTATTGGCAGTTGCTACAATTTTAGGAAGTGTTGCTGCAGGGCTTCTTACAGGAAAATTGAAGATACATAGGTTATCTATCCTGCTTGCTTCTATGGGTGTTTTTATAATTCCTGTCGGGATTGCTTTTCTTTGCCCAGTCAGCCCCATTATAAAATATTCTGTCACCATTGTTTCGCTTTGTGGTATGCAGATTGTAATCAGTATTTTTTCGATTTTTGCGGTTTCGCTTATACAGCAAAGAACGCCTAATCATTTAATCGGAAAAGTAATGGCTTACACATCAACAATTACATTGTGTGTTCAGCCCATAGGACAAATGGTGTACGGTTTTCTGTTTGACAGTTTTAGCGATGCGATTTATTTATGTTTCATTCCAACTGGCGTAATTGTATGTGCTGTCGGACTGTCTGCAAGGGGCTTTTTTAGGAATATGGAAAAAGAACAACAGGAGGTATCAGCATGAAGCAGGAAAAATGGTTATTATGTCCAGTATGTGGAAACAAGACGAGGTTAAAATTGCGTGAAGATACAATACTTGAAAAATTCCCTTTATATTGTCCGAAATGTAGGCAGGAAACTCTTATAAATGTCCAACAAATGAATATGTCCGTTATCAGAGAGCCAGACGCAAAGACGCAGAGCCGATGAATTTGTGAGGTATAGAAATCACAATACATCGGCTCTGTTTTAATGAATATAGATAAAGTAATATCATCTTGACTTTCCGACATAAGTGTCGTATAATATTTGCAGACACAAGTGTCGGAAAGTTGGGGTGAATATGAATAAAAGAGGACAGGAAACGAGGAAACATATAAAAAAATGTGCATGTTCTTTATTTGCCGAAAAGGGATTTAAACAAGTAACAATGAAAGATATTTGTGAGGTCACAAAACTAAGCCGAGGTGGCTTATATTGTCATTACGAAAGTACACGCCAAATTTTCCAAGAAATTATTGATGATATGACAGGTCAGCAAGATAATGAAATTGATTTAAAAATAAAACAAAATCAATCGGCTGTAATGATATTAGATGATATTTTATACAAATATGAAAATGAAATGGTTGATAGCCAATCATCATTAAGTGTGGCGATATATGAGTATTTTAGTATCCATGATATTGCGTGTCAAAAGAATATATTATATGAGCAATATTTAGTATCTGCAAATACATGGAAAAAGCTGATGCAATATGGAATAGATGGGCAGGAGTTTAAGGAGGTAGATATTGCCGCTGTTTTTGATTTGATTGTATTTTCCTATCAAGGGGTAAGGATGTATAGTAAGCTGATGCCTGTTGATAAAGAAATTCCATCCAGAATCATAAAAGAAATCAAAAAAATTTTAGTAAGGAGTGATTGCGATGGCAACAATTTTTAATCATTTTTATGAGAATAAAAACGCTTTTCTGAATCCTTGTGATGTCATAGAAAAGATTTCTGATTTTCCAGATGTATGCATCACTACATTTTCAGAAAGCATTATAAAAGATTATGTGGAAAACAATACGACGAAAGTAATTGCAAATTTGTATTCTGCTAATGGAACAATACCTGTATATGAAATAAAATATGCAGATAAAAAGATGGGGCTGTTTCTTTCTAGGGTAGGAGCACCCGCTTGTGTAGCTGGCTTAGAAGAAATTATAGCTTTAGGAGCAAGGAAAGTTATACTGTTCGGGTGTTGTGGTATATTAAATCAATCCGTTGCAGATGGCAAAATAATTGTCCCATCATCAGCCGTTCGGGATGAGGGAACAAGTTATCATTACTGTTCGGGTAGTGAAGAAATAAGTGCAGAGGATTCTTCAACCAATATAGCAGTACAGTGTTTGAGGCAGCATGGGATTCCCTATGTGGTAGGAAAAGTCTGGACAACGGATGCGATTTACAGAGAAACACCAGAAGTTATTGAAGAACGCAAAAAACAGGGGTGTATTGCGGTTGAAATGGAATGTTCAGCATCTTTAGCTGTTGCAAAATTTAGAAATATACCGATTATTCAGTTCTTTTATGGGGCGGACAACCTAGATTCTGATAAATGGGAAATAAGGGATTTAA
The DNA here is from genome assembly GCA_910575555.1 of Lachnospiraceae bacterium. Classification (GTDB taxonomy): domain Bacteria; phylum Bacillota; class Clostridia; order Lachnospirales; family Lachnospiraceae; genus Petralouisia. The sequence continues at coordinate 8,442 of CAJTFX010000065.1, forward strand.
CAGATTATGGTTTGAGTTTTAGTGATAAGTATATGACAATAGCTTTGGAATGTGGGATTACTTTTTAAGGAAATGAGAGGTATTTTATGGAAAAGGCGAATTGGTTGTATTGTCCTATCTGCCATAATAAAACAAGATTAAAAATGAGAAAAGATACAGAATTGAAAAATTTTCCATTATATTGTCCTAAGTGTAAAAATGAAAGTTTAATAAATGTAAGACAAAATACAGTTACACTTATAAAAGATCCAGACACACAGATGCAGAGCCGATGAACTTGTGGGAAACCTCACAGCTCATCGGCTCTATTTGTCAGAAAGATAAAAATTTAGTCGTTGTCTTTCGTGCTTATTTCAGCAGTTTTTCTCTGCATCTCATTCAGCTTTTTGTGGAGCGGTATCGCCATGAATACCGTTATGACTGCGGAAAGCACATCGGCAATCGGTTGGGCATACAATATCCCATTTAGCCCCCAGACAATCGGAAGAAGCAGGATAACGGGGATAAAACAAATCCCCTGCCTGCAAGCTCCGAGGATAAAGCCCTCTCTGCCTTTTCCCAGAGCAAGGAACAAGGAAGAATACACTGTATAAAATCCAAAGAGCATAATAGAAATGCCGTTTGCCCTTAAAGACGTTGCCCCGATGTGAATCATCTCGACATCGCCCTTTGTGAACCTCGAAACGATAGCCGTAGGGGACAAAGCCAGTATCACGCCAAAAATCACACAGAAAGCCGTAGACCATAGGATGGAAGTCTTGATTGCTTCACGCAGACGGTCAAACTTTTTCGCACCATAACTGTACCCTGCGATGGGCTGAAAACCTTTGATGAACCCGAATACGGACAAGCTGCCCATTGAAAGGTAGTGTCAAATAATCTATGAAAAAACCGAGTTAAAAGAAAAGGCTCGAAAGAACCTTGAAAATTGCAGATATTAGTGGTTTTAAGACCTTGGGGCGTTGCCCCAAACCCCACAAGGGACTCGTCCCTTGACCCATTAGCGGGCTCTGCCCGC
>CAJTFX010000066.1 GCA_910575555.1 Lachnospiraceae bacterium
GAACTGGCTGGAAGAACGGCATCTGCCAGAACCAGACAGGGGCGTATCATAATAAAAAGTTTGCCATTGCAGACTGCAGGCCTGGCCAGAAAGTTTTTGACGAAAAGGGAAAGGCCATTTATTCCGGAGAAAATGCAGCAGTCCAGGAACCGGGGGCGTCTGCAGCAGGATATACGCAGAAACAGTTTGTCATCGATGTCCAAAAGGCTACAGGCTCTAACCCAGATGGGGTGGCCGGTGATGAAACGATTGGAAATACGGTGACAGTTTCCAGAAGCAGCCATAAATATCATGCAGTTGTTACGCCGTTAGAACGCAGGCTCAAAGCCCTGGGATATTATTCCGGGGAAATCGAAGCTGACAAAGGCGAACCGCCATGTTTTGGGTTAGGCATGGAAGAAGCAGTGAACGCTTACCAGAAAGAAGTTTTAAATTATAAGAGTCCTGACGGTGAAGTCACTGCCGGCAAAAAGGCATGGAAATCTTTACTGGGAATGATTTAGAATATCCTGACAGGGATAAAAAGCCGATTTATAAACCGGTAAAAAGGAATCATAAATTTAATTCAGTGTGTGGAAGGGCAGGCCCTACCGCACACTGGATATATTCATTGCAACCCATCTTTTTGCGCTTGCTAAAGATTTGCAGGTTATCAATGTACCTATGTCAACGATTACATCAAAACCGCCGTCTGTATTTTCTGCAATCCATACAAAGCGGCCATAGTTGGGATGGAGGATTTCTTTTGACCAGCAAGTGGGTTCCCCATTTTCCCCGTCACAATCATGTACAATATTCCATGTATGTTTTATTTTGTTCATAGTTCCCTTCTTTCTCCCTGCATTACCCGGCAGGGACAGGATGAAATCTACCAATCTGGCTTTGCAACAATATCTTCTTTCTTGACCTCAAAAGAGCATTTCTTATATCTGCTGTAAGGCTTATCCGCTTTTGTTCTTGCATATTGCAAAGCTGTTTCCTTTGCAATTTCTTTGGAATCCGAATTTACCAGGTATCCCCACTTTCGGATTTTTGAAGGTGAGTTTATAATTGACACCAAAACGTCATATATCATATCTGTCCGCCTTTCTCCCGACGCATCCTCGACGGGTGAGGAGTATAGTTATTTTGTTCCGCTATTTCATTTTATACTGGTTTTACTTTCTGCCAAAAGCCATTCTCTTTATTCCGTCAGCACAAACCATGTACTTTTTGCCCTTACAATCTATAGCTATAATTACTTTGATGTTATTTAAATCACGGCCAGCATATACTCTCTTTGTGTTTTCAACCACGAGAGTATTACCGTTTGACATAAAAAATAACATATCTTTTATGCCTTCAATTTCTTTTACTAGTTTTACATTATATTCTTTTAAAAGTTCCCCTTCTGCTTTTGCAACCTGATTTTTTGCTTCTGCCCATGCCATTTTAAGGCATTCGCCAAAAATATTTTCTGATTTTTCTTTTTTTTATTTCCCAGGCTTTTTTCATGATTTCCGATAAATTGTATTTCACTTTTAATCCCTCCGTTGCTTTGATAAGTTTAGTATATTTTCCGTCATGTATCTTGTTTCTGTAACTATAATATCACATTATAATGTGTATGTCAACAACAAAAATGGAATTTTTTTAAGAGATTTTCATGTTGATTTTTTGTGAATATAAAGTATAATAAATCTAAAGGAGGTTATAAGATGTATAAGTATGATGGAAATGATATAATGCAGAAATTGGCAAGTAGAGGATATACCAGTTATAAAATAAGAAAAGATAACATATTACCTCAGGGAACACTCACAAAAATTAAAAATGGGGGAAATATAACACTGGAAACTCTAAATACTATATGTTGTCTATTAAAATGCCAAATATCGGATATTGTTAGTATATATATAACAGACGAAGAAAAAATCAAATATTTTTGAAAGTATCTATAGACATGCACATTATAATGTGATATATTATAATTGTCCGAGGGAACAAGGACAATAACCCGAAAGGGAGAAAGGAGAACAGATGGGCGATATGACGAATGAAGAAATGCAACGCTTTTTGAACCGTGAAGCCGAAAAGGGAAGTACAGAGTACGAAGCCCTCAAAGCATTAGCAGACATTCTGGGAATCGAGTTTCCGGAGCTGAAGCAAAAGAAAGGGGCTGAATAAATCAGCCTCGGAACCGAAAAGGGCGGCAGATACACAAGCCGTCCGATTCACAAAGATTATAGCAAATAAAAATATATAAAGCAAATAGATTTTAAAAGGCGGCCAGAACGGCTGAAAGGTGAATATTATATTGAAGTAAAAGAACCCGGAGGGCAGTATGCTTTCCGGGGTATTCTGTATTGTACTAACTTTAACAGTACCCATGGGAAGCATTAAATCAAGCAATGACCGTTTAAATATTTTCTATGCTGCAAAGATGTCCGAAAAAATTTTTAATAATATGATAGTGCTGATAGGATATATCTAATATCGCTATAAAATAACTTATGCCACACAGTTTTATCGTATGGTGCTATTTTATAAGCGGAAGGAGCGGCAGCGTGTGATAAGAATTTTATTATCTACAAAGTTAGGTGAATGCAGATGGAGCCAGGCAGATCTGGCAAGGGCTACTGGTATCCGGCCAAATACAATTAATGAGTTGTACCATGAGTTTACAGAAAGAGTAAGTTTGGAGCATTTGGATCTTATTTGCGAAGCACTCGGATGTGAATTGAATGAATTGATTGTGCGGGTTCCGGATGAAAATCCGAAGGTTATACATACCAGAAATGGCTCCTTGAATTCATCTATGAACAAATAGTGCTGCAACACTTATTTGTCAAACAAAAGGACGTTCTTAAAATGAGCGTCTTTTTGTTTGACAAATAAATTTTATTGAAAAGAAATACAATAAGCTATATAATGAGGGATATAAATGACTAGGATATTATTTTTCATTCTTTATAATGGTGGAATAAAAAATAGTATTGTAGAATTTTGCAGTGATGTTCTCGTGATGTTATAAGTAAAGGAAACTAAAAATAGAGAAAGTAGGAGATAATAAAATGAGGGTGAAAATGTTTTTCTCGGTCAATGTAAGTTCTTTGAAATGCCATTATGAAATTGAGTTCGAGTGATGAAATGGGCTTTAAGAAGCTAGTGTTTATGCGGGATGCAAACGAATTTGTTTAGGTACTGGCAACGATTTGGCAACATTTTCAACATCACGCACTAAATAATTACATCATTGGCATAAGAAAACCTTGCTGATTTTCAGATATGAAAACTGAATATCGGCAAGGTCTTTTTTATGCTTATTTCTGCTTTTTCTTTTTAGATGTTTTCTTTTCTTCTTTCTCGATTTTCTGAAATTCTTCTATGGATGCGCTTGCGCATCCATTAAGCATATAATCACTGACCGCCTGTGAGGGGACTTTCGCCCAATGCTTTGAGGTGTCCAGTTCCGGGTACTTGTACCGCCACTGGTCGTATTCCTCTTTGGTAATCTCGCCCCGTTCCAGTTTGGCGGCTTGCTCCTGCCATGCGTGGAACATATCAAACATGGATGAATAGGTGGAATATTCGGACTTATCAAGGCGCAGGCAGATTTCCCCGTCAATCTCCCCGATTTTCAGCCCGTACATATCTTCCAACGCAAAGAGCGTGTGCATAAGCCCTATATAGGTATCAATATCCGGTACGGTGAGGGCGTGGGTGCTTATATCAAAGATACCCGCCATTTCTTTTACAAGGTCGTGCTTCGGTGTCCGTGCTTCGGTTTCATACTGTGCCATGCGGACATCAGAGGTCTTTCCGAGAAAACCGAGGATTTCGCCTAACTGTTTCTGTGTCATGCCTTTTCGGTTGCGGAAAAAGCGGATACGTTTGCCGATTGCCATAATAAAACCTCCGTTATTGTGAAGTGTAGTTGCGCTGTAAAGTCATGCCAGTTTGAGCAGGCTGTGCTTTACTTAAACAAATTTGTTGAACCTAGTATAACATGGTGCAATAGAAATAGCAAGAATAACTTAAATAAAAAAAGTTAAGATTTTCTTGAAAACCACTTGACTTAACGGAATTTATTTAGTATTCTATATGCAGAACTTAAACAAAAACAGTTAAAAACGAAAGGAGAGGGTATCTGAATGACGGAAAAATCTTTTATGACAGTGGAGGAAGTGGCAGCGGAACTGCGTGTGTCAAAGTCGAAAGCCTATCAGATTGTAAGGGAATTAAATGCAGAAATGCAGAAGCAGGGCTATCTGACTGTGGCAGGACGTGTGAACGCTACATTTTTTCATAAAAAGGTATGTTACAGCGAATAGAAAGGAGTTGATGGAATGGCTGTATACAAGGACAATGCTACGGGGACGTGGCGGGTTATCTACCGATTTACCAACTGGAAAGGGGAGAGGAAACAGACACAAAAGAGGGGATTTGCAACCAAACGGGAAGCGCAGGCGTGGGAGCATGAAGCCATGCTCAAACAGGGTGCAAAACTGGATATGACTTTCGGCAGTTTCTTTGAAGTGTATGAAGCCGACAAGAAACAGCGTGTCAAGGAAAGCACTTGGGAGTCCAAAAGCCATGTGATACGGACAAAGATTTTACCGTACTTTGAGAACCGCAAAATCGCAGAGATTGAAGCAAAGGACGTGATAGCGTGGCAGAATGAGTTGATGGCGTACCGGGACGAGAAAGGAAAGCCCTATTCCGCAGATTATTTGAGGACAATCCACGCACAACTTACGGCGATATTCAACCATGCGGTAAACTTTTATAATCTTCCCTACAATCCGGCAAGGCGGGCGGGGACGATTGGGAGCGAAGCAGTCAAGGAAATGGACTTTTGGACGAAAGAGGAATATCTGAAATTCTCCGAAGCCATGATGGATAAGCCCCGTTCCTACTATGCGTTTGAAATGCTCTATTGGTGCGGTATGCGTTCCGGCGAACTGCTTGCGCTCACGCCTGCTGATATTGATTTTGAGAAGCAGACAGTCACAATCAGCAAGACTTTCCACCGTTCCAAAGGGCGTGATATTATCACAAGCCCTAAGACGAAAAAGAGCAACCGCACAATCAAAATGCCGCCGTTTCTATGTGAGGAAATGCAGGAGTACATCAAAATGCTTTATGACATTAAGCCGGACGAGCGTTTATTTACGGTTACAAAATCTTATCTCAATCACGAGATGGAGAGAGGGGCGAAACAGGCGGGCGTTAAGAAAATCCGTGTCCACGATATTCGCCATAGTGCGGTTTCACTGTTAATCAACATGGGATTTTCAGTACTGGCGATTGGGGAACGTATGGGGCATGAAGCGGAGAAAATCACTTACCGATACGCCCATTTATTCCCTACGGTACAGACGGAAATGGCAGAAAAACTGGAAGTGGAGCGAATGACAAAGGAGGGTACAAATGGAGAGAACACTTGATTACAAGGGAAGATGGCGCAATCATACGGTGGCGTTCCGGGTATCGGACGAAGAAGCAAAGCTGTTGAATGATTTGGTGGCATTGTCGGGGCTGACAAAGCAGGACTACATCACAAGACGGCTCTTGTGCCGGGACGTTGTGGTGCAGGGCAATCCGAGGGTATATAAAGCACTGAAAAATCAGATGGCGGCAATCTATGAGGAATTGAAACGTATGGAAAGCATAAGCCCGGATAATGACGAATTGCTCTACACGTTACAGATAATCGCAATCACATTAGACGGTCTGAAAGGAGAAGATGAATGACAGAAAAAAGAAAAACGACTGCTCCCGTATCATCTGTTGGCGCAGATGGGGAACAGCCGAAAGTAAAAAAACACACTGAAATTATAGCAAATGAAAACAAACAAATCAATCTGCAAGCCACAAATTGCCCGGAGAAATCCGGGCGGGGCGGCGGGCTTCAAACGGTTTCCATGACAGAATTATATGATACGGTTTATCCTCCGAGAACGCCTGTTGTAGACGGTTTTCTGTATTGCGGCACTTATCTCTTTGTGGGTGCGCCGAAAGTAGGGAAATCATTCTTTATGGGACAGCTTGCCTATCATGTGGCTATGGGGCTTCCGCTGTGGAATTATCCAGTCCGAAAAGGAACGGTGTTATACCTTGCACTGGAAGATGATTATGCAAGGCTTCAGCGGCGGCTGTCCGTCATGTTTGGTGTGGAGTGTGCAGACAATTTATTTTTTGCAACGCAGGCAAAGACATTGAATGAGGGATTGGACGGAGAATTAGAGGGCTTTCTAAAAGAGCATAAGGACGCAAGACTGATTATCATTGACACACTCCAAAAAGTGCGCGAGGTCGGCGGGGACAGGTACAGTTATTCCAGTGACTATGAGATTGTGACAAAGCTGAAAACATTTAGTGATAAATACGGTGTCTGCCTGTTGGTGGTTCATCATACCCGCAAGTTGGAATCCGAGGACAGCTTCGATATGATTTCCGGCACAAACGGACTTCTTGGTGCGGCAGACGGGGCGTTTATCATGCACAAGAAAAAGCGCACTGACAATACGGCGGTCATGGACATTGTGGGACGTGACCAGCCGGATCAGGAACTGACCATAGAGTTTGACCGGGAACAGTGTATTTGGAAATTCCAGAAAGCGGAAACGGAACTTTGGAAACAGCCGCCGAACCCACTTCTTGAAGCGATTAACGGATTGCTGACAGAGGACAGGCAGGAGTGGGAGGGAACAGCTACGGAACTTTTGGGGGAGCTGCCGGATATGCAGTTATCGGCGAATGTGCTTTCCCGAAAATTAAATGTAGTGAACAGCCAGTTGCTTAATGACTATGGCATTTTCTATGACAATAAGCGGGGGCATGAGAGAAAAATTATTCTGAAACGGCTAGAACCGAAAGCGTAAAGTGCGACGATATGCGTCGGTTGCGACGGTATTTTTGATAGTGGGGCGGTATAGAAAATATCGACGCTATCGACGCAAACCGACGCATGGGGAGCATTGAAGCGGCGAACAGCCGCTTACCGTCCGTAAGGACGGAAAGCCCCCGGCAGGGCGCAAAGGCACTTTTGATAGAGCGTAGCCTGTCGAAAGTGCTTTTGCGTTACTTTCGGGAAAGTAACAAAGCCGAAGCGAGGAAACCTCGCTTTGCGCCTGTCGGCGCAGTAAAAAATAGAGAATGTGGAGGATATGCCTATTGGAAAGAACGATTAGCGGCATGATGGGGAAAGGTTCAGTCAACCACAATACGAGAGCCTTTAGTGCAAAGAACGTAGATAAAGAGCGAAGCCGGGATAATGTGGAATTTTGCCACTCGGACATAAAACAAGTCTATCACACTCTTTTTGATGAAGCACTGGAACGCTACAACGCAAAGCAGAAACGGAGTGACCGAAAGATAGACGATTATTATGAGAAGATACGCCGGGGAAAGCAGGAGAAATTATTCTATGAGGTAATCTTTCAAATCGGCAATAAGGACGATATGAACGTGCAGAGCAACGAGGGGCAGTTGGCGAAAGATATTTTATGTGAGTTTATGGAGCAGTTTCAGAAAAGAAATCCGAACCTATATGTATTTTCAAGCCATTTGCACATGGACGAGCAGACGCCGCATATCCACATTGATTTTGTCCCTTTTATCCGTAACAGTAAGCGTGGGCTTGATACAAGAGTATCGTTAAAGGGCGCATTGTCGGAACAGGGTTTTAAAGGCGGCACAAGGGGAATGACGGAATGGAATCAGTGGATAGAATCGGAGAAACAGGAACTTTCAAAAGTCATGGGGCGTTATGGCGTACAGTGGAAACAGTTAGGCACACATAACAAGCATTTGTCGGTACTCGATTTTGAAAAGCAGGAGCGGCAGAAAGAGGTTGCGGAACTGGAACAGACGATTTCCGGCAGTAAAGAAGAATTATTTTCTATTCTTCATCAGCAGATAGCGGCGGAGCAGGAAACAGAACAGATGCGGAAAGAGAGCGAAGCAATCCGGCAGGAAGTATCGGAACTTTCCGCAACAAATCATCTGCTGAAAGAGCAGACGGAAACACTGACAGAGGATAAGGAAAATCTGTTATCCGAAAATGAAAAACTGGAGAAACAGCAGAAAAAGTTACAGCAGGAAATTAACAAGATGGTGCAGTCTAAGGGAGTCATGGAGCGGAATATACACGCCTATGATGAAGATGTGAAATGGCAGTTGCCGGAGCCGGGAGCATTGATGAGTGCGAAAGCGTACCGGGATAAAAAGGCATTTCCGCTTGTGGAAAAACTGAAAGAGGTGGTAAAAAGTCTGACTATTAAATGCGTACAGCTTGCGGAGCAGGGAAAGAAGCTGACCGCTAAGGTGGACGGACAGCAAAGGCAGATTAGCCGCCTGACAGATAAGGTTATGGAGCAGAGTGACACCATAGACCGATTGCAGGAAAAAGCGTCTGATTTGGGGCGTTTGGAGCGTCATTTAGGCATGGAACAAGTGCAGTCGATAGTAGAACGGGCAAAGGCATTAGAACAGGCAGAAAGGGCAACTAAACGCCCAAAACGTGCCTTTGATATGAGCCGATAGGAAAGGGGATTGATAAGATATGACGGATATGGAGAAGAAAGTCATGGTGCGGCTGTGTGCAAAGATTCTGACGGAAACAGAATTGTATGATACCGATATGGAAGTCCGTAATTTGATTGACTGGATATGTGTGTCGGAGCAGATAAAGACGAATAACAACGAAATCCGCAGTCTGACTGGGGAATATAAGAAGATAGAGCCGGATTGCCGGGAGGGAGTGAGGGCGCAGTTGGAGCGTATGAAAGCACTTTGTAAAGAACGGAATAGCTTGTATGAGAAGCAAAATGACTTGAAAGGGCAGAAATGGAAAATTGAGAAGTCATTGGAACGATAAGAAATGTGGGGCGTGGCGGTTGCTGCGCCTTATATTTTTATGGAAAGTAGAGCATGGAAGTGATATAATCAAATCTACAGTGGGTATTTACCAATTAGCAGAAACGAACAAAAAGGAGAAATTATGGCGGAAGTTACGACTTTGGGACTAGGTAAAACAATGGAAAAGAAACTCCATTCAGTCGGTATTCATTCAGCAGAAGAATTGACGGAGATAGGGAGTAAGCAAGCGGTTTTTCGACTAAAAGAGAAATATCCGGGTACTTGTGTTGTTATTCTTTATCATTTAGAAGCCGCTATTCGTGGGATTGAAATGAAGCAGCTTGAAGATACTTGCAAAGCAGAATTAAAAAACTATTTTAAGAATATGGTTTCTGGGGTAGTGTCAAATAATCTATGAAAAAACCGAGTTAAAAGAAAAGGCTCGAAAGAACCTTGAAAATTGCAGATATTAGTGGTTTTAAGACCTTGGGGCGTTGCCCCAAACCCCACAAGGGACTCGTCCCTTGACCCATTAGCGGGCTCTGCCCGC
>CAJTFX010000067.1 GCA_910575555.1 Lachnospiraceae bacterium
CACTTGATACCAAAATAGAGGTACAAGAAAACACAAATAAAACAGTTGTGTATGCCGCAGTTTAAGGAGTATGATTGCAAGCTAACATTGTGTTTTGTCAATTAAGGCGGTATAATGTCTGTAATGACAGGAGGCAGGGCCGGATTTACGGATATTCTGGCCGGAAAGGTGAGGAACCACTATGAAAATCAGTTATAAGCCGCTATGGAAAACACTGATAGACAAGAATATGAGCAAGCGAGATTTACGCCTGCAAGCGCATTTGACTACAAACCATATCGCCAACATGGGCAAGGGTGAACATATCTCTATGGCTACACTGGTTAAAATCTGTGAAACTCTGAATTGTGACATTGCCGATGTAATTGCACTTATCCCAGATGATGAGCCGTAACAAGGAAAATATAATGGAGGGCCGTTATGATTATACAGCCAAGTGAATATCTAAAAAATTGTTTGAAGATTAGACTGGATAAAGATATTAGTGTTGTGATAGATAATAAAGCCTCCGTTGTTACATATGAAAAGGGCTACCATCCGATACAAATGGGTGATGAAGTGTCATCATTCTATTTTATAATTTATGGAATTGTTAGAGGCTATTACATAGATGACCAAGGAAAAGAGGCTACAAAGTGTTTTAGTTTTGAAAACGGTTTTTTTGGTTCAGAATGTTTTAGAACCAATTCTTGTTCGTCATTTTATGTAGAATGTATTGAAGAATGTAAGTGTATAAAGTTACCATATACGGTGATAAGAAAAATTATTTCTATGGATAAACAAGTGGAGCAATATGTTCAAAATCTCTACTTAGAGGAATTGGGGAAATTGGAAAGCAGAGCCAAATACTTACTGCTCCTTTCTGCTGATGAAAGATACATAAGTTTTTGTAAAGAGTATCCTAATCTCCAACGTAGAATACCGTTGAAATTTATTGCGTCGTTTATTGGCATAAAAGCAGGTTCTATGAGTAGAATTAGAAAAAAACTAAAAAACCAGATATAAATTAACCCATGTGAATTACAACCTCCTTTTGCAGAGCTATAATATTCTCAAAAGGAGGAATTTTTATGAAATTCGCTTTAATTACCGGAGCGACAAGCGGAATTGGATATGAGTTGGCAAAGTTATTTGCCAAAAACGAATATGGCCTAATCCTAGTATCATCAAGTCAAGATCATTTAGATAATGTCAAGAAAAAACTGCAAGGACATTATTCTACACCTATCTATGTTATTGAACAGGATTTAACTCAAATTGGGGCAGCATATGAGGTTTATCAGAAAGTAACAAAAGAACAAGTACCTGTTACAGTTCTAGTGAACAATGCAGGTTTTGGGCTTGTTGGCGCAACAAATGAAATCGACTTGAAGCAAGACGAACAGATGATAATAATTAACACGTTGAATCTTGTAATATTAACTAAATTGTTTATCGCGGAGATGTATAAATGCGGTCAAGGGAAAATACTAAATGTTGCTTCGACAGGTGCATTTCAACCCGGTCCATATACTTCAACCTATTTTGCAAGTAAAGCGTTTGTATTGAGCTATTCCAGAGCTATAAGATATGAGGCAAAATCAAAAGGTGTCCAAATTTCAACACTTTGCCCCGGAGCAACTAGGACAAACTTTTTCGTTCGAGAGGGAACGGTTACTCCCACAAATTCTATGACCGCTGAAAAGGTTGCTCAAATTGCCTTTTCGGGTTTAATGAAAAATAAGGAGATAATTATTCCCGGTTTGAAAAACAGATTACTACAACTTTTCCCAACTAAGATTAAAATGATTAGTGTTGCTAGAATGAAATATAAGTAATAGTAACCTGCCGCACGACGGCTAATAAAAAAAGTCGTCGTACAGCAGCAGAGTTCTATGGGATTTTTAGGCGGCTTTGAGAAATCAAGGCCGCTTTTTTGCGGCCAGTGGAGGGCCGCCATGAGCAAATATCCCTTTTGCCCCACCCCCTAATTGGGGGACAAACCACAACAGAATAGTGGAAACGTCCAACAGGGCGCAAGTGAAAAACCAATCACTTGCGCCCTCTTTTTATGCGACAAGACCAGAGCTATTCCGTCGTGGTTCGTCTGCGATTGCAGCCGATTGCCGGGGATATTTGCAGAGATTCCGCNATCAAAATAAACGGACAAGCCCTGTCCGTGGAGGTCAGCGTCGAGGTCTACGAGTGCTTAGACCGGGCAGACCACAAAGAGGAAAATCTAGCGCACGAGAAGCGCCGCCATTGGGACATACGGGAGTTTGACGAGTACATAGTTGCCACCGAGGGCCGCCCGCCCCATCAGGAAACACCGGAGGAATATGTCTGCCGCAAGGAAACGCGGGACGAGCTGCTTTCCGTGTTGGAGAGCTGCACCGAGGCACAGCGGCGGCGGTTCCTGCTCTATGCGCTGGACGGTTTGACCTATGAACAGATTGCCCGGCTGGACGGCTGCTCGAAAGTATCTGTCTATGAGAGCATTGCGGCAGTCAGAAAAAAATATCAAAAACTTTTCAAAGACCACCCTAACGAAACGCGATTTTCGGGCTAACCAAGTGAGGGACATTCGCCCCATCACCGAGAGGGACAGGCTTCACCGCCTGCCCCTCTTGCCATTTTAGGAGGTCAGCCCATGACAGTAATCAATCTGAAACGCTACTACTATCCCCTTGTCAAGACGGACGTTTTCGTGGAAGTGCCGGACGAGATAGCGGACGCCCTGCTCCATCTACGCCGGGAGGAAAACAACCGCACCAGCAAGATATGGTATCACAAGGCATATTTCTCCCTTGATTGCGAGGACGGTATTGAGAATGACGCTATCGGCTGGGCACAGCCGTCCCCGGAGGACTACATGATACAGGCCGAGGACGAGGCGGCGCAAGAGCTATTGTTGGAGCATTTGTGGGAGGCCATCGGCCAGCTTACCCCCACGCAGGCCCGCCGCCTGCATATGCGCTATATGCTGGAAATGAAATACCGGGAGATTGCCGAGGCCGAGGGAATCAGCCCAACGCAGGCCAGCGATTCCGTGCGCCGGGCCGTGAAGAAGCTGCAAAAGTATTTCAAAAAAAGGAAGTGGACGAGGGAGGGACTATGAACCTGCTGGAAGAAAAACGAAAGATTGAAACGGAGCTGCACCAGCTCCAAAACCGCCAAAAGATTCTACTCAACAAGAAAGCCAACGCCGAGCGCAAGNCCCGGACGCACCGCCTCATTGAGCGCGGGGCCATTCTGGAAAGCGTCTTTCCCGCCGTGGCCGCCATGACCGGCGAGGAAGTGGGGGCGTTCCTGCTTGTCCTCTCCCGTCTGCCGGGAGCCGGAGAAGTCGCCGCAAAATCAGCGAAAACCGGGGACGCGGGATAGCTCCCTTGGGACAAGGGCGCACTTATGCACCGTTGCCGGTGTGTGCGCCCTGCCGGGGGCGTTGCGGCCTTTGGCCGCGATGGGGCGCTACTCGCCCCAAACCCCCAGTGAGCCACACGGGACGGAACACCCGCGTTGCGGCTATTCCGTCCCATGCGGCCTGATTATCCCCCACCCGAAAGGAGGCGGGCGACCATAGCCATCTATCACTGTACCATCAAGATTATCAAGCGCAGCGAGGGCCGTTCAGCCGTCGCCGCAGCCGCCTACCGAAGCGGCCAGAAGCTAACCAACGAGTGGGACGGCCAGACCCACGACTATACCCGCAAGGGCGGTGTTATCCATTCGGAAATCCTGCTACCGACCCACGCACCCCCGGCGTTTCATGACCGTTCCACCCTCTGGAACAGCGTGGAGGAAATCGAAAAATCCGGCAAGGCGCAGCTTGCACGGGAAATTGAAATCGCCCTGCCCGCCGAGCTTGACCGGGAGGCCCAGCTTGCCCTTGTTCGGGCCTACGTTCGGGATAACTTTGTCGCCGCTGGAATGTGCGCCGACTTTGCGCTCCACGACAAGGGTGACGGCAACCCACACGCCCACATCATGCTCACCATGCGACCGTTAGAGCAATCCAGCGAATGGGGCGCGAAGTGCCGCAAGGAATACGACCTAGACCCACGGGGCCAGCGAATCCCGGACGGCAAAGGCGGCTGGAAGAACCACCGCGCCGACACCACCGACTGGAACGAAAAGGACAAGGCCGAACAGTGGCGGGCGGCATGGGCCGAGTACGCCAACCGAGCTTTAGAGCAGACGGGCAGGCCGGAACGAATCGACCACCGCAGCTACAAGCGGCAGGGCGTGGAGCAGTTACCCACCGTTCACATGGGAGTAGCCGCTACCCGTATGGAGCGGCGCGGGATTGCCACCGACAAGGGCAGCGTCAACCGGCAGATCGCCGCCGACAACAAACTCTTGAAAGAGATTAAAGCCCGTATAACGCGCCTCTACAACTGGACGAAAGAAAAGGCCGAGGGGCCGCAGGGCAAGGAAAGCGTCATGGCGCAGCTATGGCAGGCCCGGCAGGAAATGAGCCAACCGGCGACCCGGTACGGCAAAGTGAAAGCCCTCAAAGAAAGCGCCGCCCTATTCAATTTCCTACAACAGAACGGCATTATCTCCATGCAACAGCTCTATGAAAAAGTGTCGGCCATGAATGGCGCTTACTATGACTTACGGGGCGACATACGCACCACCGAGCGCCGACTAGCCACCCTTACGGAACGGCTGGAAATGTGGGCGCAGTATGAGCAACACAAGGGAACCCGCCGCCAACTCGACGGCCTAAAGCCCGGCAAGCGGGAAAAGTTTGCGGAGCGACACGGCGCGGAGCTTGCCCTATATGAGAGCGTCGCCCGTTTCTTTAACGGCCTAAAGACCACCGGCGAGGCCGTGACGCCCAAACAGTGGCGGGCCGAGGCCGACACCCTTACCGTTAAAAAGGACGTGCTATATCAGGAAATGCGGGCCATGCGCGAGGAAGTCAAAGCCGTGGAACAGCTACGCAAGGCCGCCGGGCAGCTTTCTAAAACCGAACAATCCAGACGAAAGGAACTTGACCGATGAAAGAAACGATTTTGAATATCACCATCACCATGACTATCCGGCTGCCCTTGCCGCCAACCCCGCCCGCGCCAGCAGCGGCGGCTATGCGGCCGGAGGAACAGGAGCGGCCCGCCGATGAACAGGCAGCGTGAAGCAATCCCCATCATGGACTACCGCCAGTATCGCCGGGCGCGGCGGCTCGTGCATAATTGCTGCAACTATGACGGCGGGAACTGCCTTGCGCTGGACGACGGCGAGGAATGTATCTGCGTCCAAAGCATTTCCTACTCCCTGTTGTGTCGTTGGTTTCGGGCCGCCGTCCTGCCGCTGGATAGAGAGCTTGAAACGGCCCTGCTTTACCGTGCCGAGGCCAAACGCTGCGCCGTCTGCGGGGCCATGTTCCGGCCCGCTTCCAACCGGGCCAAGTATTGCCCGGAGTGCGCCGGACGCATGAAGCGGATAGGGGCCGCCCAGCGCAAGCGGAAACAACGGTTGAAATGTCACGCTTTAGGCATTGAAAAAGGCCCGTAAACAGCGGCTTTCCGGGCGCTTGTCAAAGGGGGCGTGATACATTTTACCTTTGCCCCCGGAAAACGGCTTCTAAAGGCATACAGACCCCATCAGAACCCAAAGGAGGGACACCCCATGTCCGACAATCGGAAATACTACTACCTGAAACTGAAAGAGAGCTATTTTGACGAGGATTCCATCGTCCTGCTGGAAAGTATGCAGGACGGCGTTCTCTACTCCAACATTCTGCTGAAGCTGTATCTGAAATCGCTGAAGCACGGCGGCAGGCTTCAGCTTGACGAGAATATCCCCTATACGGCGCAGATGATAGCCACCATCACCCGCCAGCAAATCGGAACCGTGGAACGCGCCCTGCAAATCTTCTTGAAGCTGGGCCTTGTGGAGCTGCTGGACGGCGGCGCGTACTACATGAGCAACATTGAGCTGCTAATCGGCCAGTCCTCCACCGAGGGGGAGCGCAAGCGGGCCGCGAGGCAGAAAAACCGGGCGCTTTTACCGTCGCGGACAAATGGCGGACATTTGTCCGACGTTCGTCCACCAGAGATAGAGATAGAGTTAGAGATAGAGAAAGAGATAGAGAGAGAGTTAAAAAAGGGACAGCCCGCCCGCACCTATGGCAGATACCAGAATGTGCTTTTGACAGAGGCCGAGCTTGCCGACCTACAAGCGGAGTTTCCCACCGTCTGGGAGAAGTACGTCGAAAAGCTGTCCGCTTACATGGAATCCACCGGCAGGAAGTACAAGAGCCATGCCGCCACAATCCGGCGCTGGGCCAGCGAGGACAGCCAAAAGGCCGCCAGCGGAACCAAGGGCGGCGGCCTGCCCGACTACACCTACAAGGAGGGCGAGAGCTTATGAGGGACGAGCTGGAAAGAATGATGGACGGTATCGCGGCGGCAGCAACGCCAGCGCCGGAGGACTACACCGACCCGGCAACCGGCCTGTTATTTTGCGGCAAGTGCCACACGGCCAAACAATGCCGCGTGACGCTTTTCGAGAGGGAGCGGCTAATGCCCTGCCTCTGCCAATGCGAACAGGAGCGCCGGGAGGCAGCGGAGGCAGCCCGCCGGGAGCAGGAACGCCTTGACCGAATCCGCAGGCTGAAAGCAACGGCCCTACAAGACCGGGCGCTATTGGCCTATACCTTCGCCGGGGACGACGGCCAGAATCCGGCTATGAAGTACGCCCGGCGCTATGTGGAACATTGGGCCGCCATGAAAGAACGCGGACAGGGGCTTTTGCTTTGGGGAGGCGTTGGCACTGGAAAGACCTTTGCCGCCGCCTGTATCGCCCACGTACTCACCGAGCATGCCGTCCCCGTGCTTATGACAAACTTCTCAAAGATACTCAACAGCCTATCAGGAATGTTCAGCGAGGACAGAAACAAGTATCTTGCCAGCTTTCACCATTTCAGCCTGTTAATCATCGACGATTTAGGGATAGAGCGCAATTCAGAATACGCGCTGGAACAGGTTTACAACGTCGTTGACAGCCGATATTTAAGCCGCCTGCCGTTCATCATCACGACAAATCTACCGCTTGCCGAGCTGCAAGCCCCCAAGGATTTAGCACACGCCCGAATCTATGACCGCGTTCTGGAACGCTGCACCCCGATATGCTTCAACGGGCCGAATTACCGCAAGGGCAACGCCGCCGCCAACAAGGACGAAGCCTCCCGGCTTCTCAACGACTGAAAGGAGCCGCCTATGGCAAAACCGAAAGACCCCGTTATCACAGTGAGCGCCGTTTTTGCCGGAAAGCAGAGCGACCGGCAGGCGTTTATTGACCTGATTCTGCAAAAACAGGAGATTGTTAAATCGCAATCTATAATTGACAATTCTAAACCGATGGAGTATAATGAAGATACTCCTAAACGCGGCATACACAGCGGAATGGAGGACATAAATGAACCCTAACACCGTGTATGCTGAACACTACCCTTTGGAGGTGAGAGCCGCCGTTTACTGCCGTCTTTCCAAGGACGACGACCAAGACGGAACAAGCGCAAGTATTCAAAACCAGAAAGAACTTTTACACCGTTACTGCGAGGAACAGGGCTGGCGTGTGGCCGCGACGTTTGAGGACGACGGATATACCGGGCTGAACATGGAGCGTCCGGGCCTGAAACGCCTGCTTGCAGGCGTGGAGGGCGGCAGGTTTGACGTTATCTTGACGAAAGACCTCTCCCGTTTGGGCCGGAACTATTTGCAGACCGGCCAGCTATTGGAGGAATTTTTCCCGCGCAACCATGTACGGTATATCGCCCTCAATGACGCGGTAGACACAGACATTGAGAACGACATAACCCCGTTCCGCAATATCCTGAACGAAATGTATAGCCGGGACGTGAGCAAGAAAGTACATTCGTCCTACTTGACGAAAGCGAAATCCGGCAAGTTTACCGGCTGTCTGGCCCCGTTCGGCTACCGGAAAGACCCGGAGGACAAAAACCATCTTCTGCCCGACGAGGAAACCGCGTGGATTGTGCGAAAAATCTACGACTACGCCCGCAACGGACACGGCCCCAACTATATCCGGCGCAGGCTGGAGGACGAGGAAATCCCCGCCCCCGTCTGGTGGAATCGGAAAAAGGGCTTGCGGGACAAGCGCAGTAAGTTTGAAATTGCCGACCCGGAGCATGGGCGGTTTATCTGGGACTTTACCACCATCAAGGAGATTCTTTCCAACCCCGTCTATATTGGCGTGATAGCTTCTCAAAAGGTGGTTTACCGCTTCAAGGTGGGCTGGCTGTCCGATAAAAAGCGGGAGGACTGGATTGCCGTCGAGGGTATGCACGAGCCGCTGATTGACCGGGAAACCTATGACATTGTGCAGCAGAAAATCAAGGACAGGAAAAGGCCGGACGCATGGGGCAATTTCAGCTTGTTTGCCGGGCTTGTCAAATGCGGACAATGCGGCAGCGCCCTTAATATCCGCACCGCCAACGCCAAAAGCAAGGAAAAAATCTTCACCTGCTCCAAGTACAACAAGTACGGCGTGGCCCATTGTTCCCAGCACCGTATCAGCTATGACGCGCTTTACAGTATCGTTCTGGAACAGATACGGGAATGTGCCAGAGCCGCCCTTGCGGACGAGCAGGACGCAGCCGACCAGCTCAAAGAAAGCTGCCGGGCCGAGGAAGAATCCGAGCGCGCCGCAATCCTGCAAAGCGTGGCGGAGGACGAGGAACGTATCGCCACGCTGGAACGTGTCATAGGCCGGGTATATGAGGATATGGCGGAGGGCCGGATAACCGAGGACAATTTCAACCGGATTCTGGAACGCAGCCAAGGCGAACAGGCCGTACTTAAAAACCGCGTCACGCTGAACCGGCAGCGCCTTGACGAGCAGGCACGGGAGCAGGAGGACAACACCCGCTGGCTGGAAATCATCAAGGACTATGCGGACGTGCAGGAATTGGACGCGGTGACGCTCAACCGGCTTATCCAAAAAATCGTTATCCACGAGGACAAGGACGGCAGCACCGTTCGCCAGACCGTGGAAATCCATTTCAATTTCAAGAAGCAAGCGGACAAGCGCAGACTTGACCGCGAATGATACAACCGAATAGGCCCGGAAAGCAGCCGGAAACATCACGCCGCCGCCCGCCGTTTGCCGTTTCTACTATTTAGGTATGAAACA
>CAJTFX010000068.1 GCA_910575555.1 Lachnospiraceae bacterium
GTCAAAGGACAGCTTTTCCAGTCTTGCATGTCCCTTTTCATCTATGCTGACATCATATTTTACGCCAAATTCCACTGGTGACTTGGCCTTTCCTCTGACAATCGGTCGCAGGTAAGGCTGGCTGATGCTGACAATACGATCCTCCACACTATGGGTTTTATTCTCATACATGTGTTTCTGCTGTTCATAGAGTTTTTGGATCGTAAGATAGTAATCTGTGTACTTTGAAGGCAGTGCATAGCCTGCCTCCATATAATCTCCAAGGTACTCCAAATCACGCCTGACATAGCCAAGCTGCTTCCTGATTGTTGCGCGTATTTTCTTTTCTGTCCGTTTTTTGGATTTTGCAAGCGCAAGGTATTCTTTTCTTGCCACCTTTCGGTAAGTGCGGGGCTTCGCCCCATAGGTACGAACTTAACTAAGCAGTCCTGGCAAAACTGCTGAATGGAACTCATCATTTTGGTTTATCCTCCATCGTTGTTTTTTTGATAAATAGCGGGTATATTTTTTATCCGTCAGGTCTACAAAAAGACTCCACGATAAACGCAGCGTATCCCTTATCTGTATGAACGATAGTTTACATTCTTCGTATACGGAATAAGAACATTCCTGTTTTTCCGCAAGGAAGCATTCCGCCTGGAAGGACTGGCGTTCCGCTATCGTCCATATGATAAGCCATAGCAGGGTTTCTGTTTCAGCATAAGCGCTGCTGCCTGCTTTTATAGTATGGATGGAGAAATTTTGCTTGAAACGCTTAAACAATAGCTCCGCCTGCCAGCGGCTCCTGTAAAGGCGCAGGATTTCTTCGCCGCAGTATTCTGCACCAAGGGATGTAACAAGCGTGATCCATCCGGCGCCGAGCAGCGTTTCTGTTTGGAGCCGGTGCTGGTTTTTGGAAGCTTTCCGGGTTTTGCGTTTCCTTGCTTTTGCTGCCTGTCCGTCTGGGAGCCTGTGAGCGATTACCCGTACAGAGACGGTTTTGCCCTTATATCTGCAAAAACCGAACACATCTATCCACTCCATATGCTTTTCTTCCGCTTCTTTCAGAAGGGCTGTCAGGGAAATTTTTTCTCCTTGTGTATTATACAGGCAGAAGTTTTTTGGCGTGATGCGCAGGATTACATCCGCACCCTGCTCTTGTGCGTAAATAAAATTTTGTGCTGTCCCATATCCGGCATCCGCCATGACAAGGTCCCCGTTTTTCATCGAAAAATGCGTCAGGGATTCCGCTGTATGCTGATCGGTAACCTTTACCTGTTTCATCCTGAATATTCACTTTTTGTATAGATTTTCATTAAGTTCGCGCCTATGGGGCAGCACCCCTATGTCAACCAGTACGTCTGCCGGGGCAGCATAGCCCCGATGCCGGCACTGATAGTAAACAGCAGAATGTACTTTCCCTATCAGTTCTGATTCTTTCACTTTGCCCTCCATGTAAATACCCCCGGCTGTATTCATTCACAACCGGGGATTCTATTATTTTTCCTCTATTGTATCTGCAAAAAGGTAATTATCATATCGTTTGAAGCAGTCCTTTTTCAATTTCCCGGACATCTTCCACAGAAAGCTCCGTAAAATACCCGGCGATTTCCTCTGCTGACATTTTTCCAGTCTTTAACATGTTTTCTGCTGCTTTTCTTGCTGTTTCTTTCTTCTCACTTACGATATGAGTACGCATAATCCTTTCTTCATCAAACAAAGTCATCATGATAGATACAACCTCCTTTTCCCTGCTCTCCAGAAATTCACGGAGCAGATTCCTGTCTTTGCAGATGCGGATGGTTTCCGTGACAGCCTCCCGGCTTCTCCCATACCGCTTTACCTGTTCGTTATATACCTTTGTAAAAGCAACATACTGGCTGATGATGTCATTTCCTTTGCCGTCATAGATTACTTTTACCTTTACTTCAATGGAACATTCTTTTCCCTTGAAAAATTCTTTGGAAAATGAAATCGTTTCCGGCCTGCTGACACGCTCCCCTGTATAGATCATATATATCTCCGGCTCCGGCACATGGACTTTCTTGCTTCCATATAAATCTGCGTCCTGCTCTTCAAAATAATCATGGTAAACCTGCGCCAAATACATCAGCGCACGTATAATGATATTCATCGTCCAGCTCGACTGCTGCTCGACCAGGAATAAAATTTTGTCCCCAACCCGGAAACCCAGGTCATTATAGATCCCGTTGGTAAGCACGTTCCTTATCGTTATATCCGTAAGCGCATCTTCCGTAGCCTCCGTATCCTCCGGATGGAGCGCACGGTATAGCTGTATCAGGTATTTTTTATCCCGAAAGATCGTCGTGAATACGCTGTCTTTCACCGTATATTTGGCAAAGGAATCCTTTTTTCCACTGCTTTCTCTTTTGGCTCTTCCTGTATTATTCCACCCTGCATAATATCACCCCGGTTCCGGCTTGCGCCTGGCAGTCTGACAGGGAGGTTTCGCCCTGTCTGTTATGGCTTTATTATACAGAGAAACTCCATAATGTTCAAGACATAAAAAAGAAGCATCCGGCAATCCCTGCCAGATACTTCCCTTTTCCCTTATTTCCGTCTGCGCTCCATCTGTTCCGGCATTTCCATCTGCTGTGCAGGCTTTCCGTTCCGTTTCGCAATCTCCGCCTGTTTCTGCCGCAGTTTTTTCAGGACAGATTCCCTGCCATGCTTCTTTTTGCCGTTATTTTTATTCCCATCAATAAAGCTGTGGTTTTCTTCTTCCCCACTCTCAACGCTGCGGACATACCCCCCGTTTTCCATATATTTCTGCCAATTCTCAAGGGGCGGCTTTTCCCTGTCGCCGCCTTCTGCCGCATCTGCCACGGAGGGTGCAGAAGCCTTCCCAGAGGGCAATGTGATTTCATGCCGCACTGTTTCTTTTGCAGGCTTCGGCGGGTTAAGATAATCCTTAATCTGCTGCTGCACGGATTGGTCAAACCCGTGATAGACACCCTCGGCAGCCAGCCGCCCGGCTTCATCCACCACAAGCCATTCCGTATCTTTCCCATAGGCTTCATGCTTCATCAGGAAGAACTCCCTGCCGTCTACGATTATGCTGTCAAAAGCGTGCCAGCTCCCTTCTTTCCCCTCGATGTGGAAACCAGAAGTACCGAAAGACACAGGCGCAGCGGAAGAACCTGGCCGGATAAACCCGGTTATGGCGGTAAACCCTTCTTTCTCAACATAATAGGCGGCCACAACGCCGCCCTTATTCAGCACAAGCACATCACTGACACTGATTGAATGTCCATGAAATGTCCGTGGCAGTTTCTTGTTAAAACGCCTGCGGATCTGTCCCGGCCCGTCTTCCGGCTGCATCCGTGCCAGATACACCTGCTCATAATCCTTATACTGTATCTGTATCCCCTTCTCCTGCAGTGTGCTGTAAGGCCGGAACCGTATCTGCCTGTTTTCCGGGATATTTTTTAGCTGGTACACCGCAAATTGGTTTGCCTCCATCATTCATCCTCCATCGGTTCCTCTTTATACAGTTCCAGATCCAATTCTAAAAATGCTTCCTCTGTAAGGCACCACAGCTTTTCCAGTGTGCTGTTTATGAGGGCAAGCATTTCCTCATCCCTGCCTATGTAGGGGATTACGTTATGCATCTCCTCAATGGTTGCCTGCCTGCTTTCCTTCTGGAACATTGCTATCAGGAAATATTCATTTTCCTCAAATCTCACCATCATAATTCTGTTAATAACTTCATGAGCTGTCACATATTCAGCCTCACCTACCGTCGCAGATTTACTCATTTTCCTGTCACGCCTCCAATTGCATATACAACTGTTCCTTTCCATATTTATGGCAGCTCTCCAGACAGCGTTTCCCAAGCCGCTGCCTGAAACTGTCTGACAATTCCAGGCGCCGAAGATTATATCCTTACATGAAATTGTACCCGAAACATACACAATCCACGCAGGAAGGCCGCCCGGATCATTCCCGACGGCCTGTTTTTCCTGTTCCCTTATGAAATTATTTCCGTTTCCCGCACACTTCGACAAACATTTTTTTTTGCGTACAGTTGTCCTGTCTCCCTTTAAAGCCAGTCCCTCCCTGTATACCCTGATCATGCACTCAGGGCATGCGCAACGGTTACCGCATCTGTCTCATTCATATGCGCTGACAGCCTCTCCCTGTTCCAGAATATATCTGACAGCCTGCTCAACGGGCATCCTGTATCAATGCCCGGAATACAGATATACTGGCCGCTCATATATTTGCCGATCACTGCGTTGATGCAGCTTTCCCTTCCATAAATAAGAAGCTCTGCCATACACATACTGTGGCTTCTTACCATAACTTCCCCCAGCCATCTTTGCTCACGCCCTCTGTCTTCTGCCGGCACGGTACACACAAACTCCATGCGTCCCTCCGGCCAGACCGTCATCCCGCACCTCCCAGCATTTCATGGTCCGCCACAAAACGTACCATATGTTCATCCAAAAGCCTCTTCTGCTGCTGGCAGGCATACATCAGCGCCTTTTCACATACCCGGTTTATCATCCGCGGGATGCCCGCAGATATTTTATAGACTTCGTCCTCCTCCCCGCTGGTGAAGATTTCTTTCCCTGCCCCTGCATATGCCATATGGGCTGCGATGTATTTCCCTGTCTCCGCACGGTCCAGCCTCCCCAGGACAATGTTCATGTCTATCCGCTGCCTTATGGCCTCATATGCCTGCAGCTTCAGTTTCTGCTCCCACAGTTCCGTCTGCCCCACAAGCGCCAGCGACATCGGGCTTGTGGAATCAAACTGGTAATTCAGCAGGAACCGCAGCTCTTCCAGCATGTCCTTCCCTAACAGGTGCGCCTCGTCCAGCACGCACACGACTTTCTTTTTCTGCTCCGCGCTGACTGCACGGATCTCCTTCTGCAGCAGACGTTTGGAATCCCCGCTGAAATAATGCGCCTCCAGCCCCAGCTGCCCTAAAAGTCCCGCATACAGCCATCTCGGCGTCAGCTTCGAATCCGACAGGTATAACAGCAGGTATTTTTCCTTTCCAAGCCTGCCGTCAAGCATCCTCACCATCGTGGACTTACCGCATCCGGGATTTGCCGTCACCACGGCAAACATCTGGTGGTCAACCACATAAACAAGCCTTCCAAGGGCGTCCTCTATCTGGGGCGATGTATACAGCCTCTCCACCGGAATGTCCCTTGCAAACGGTGTATGCTCCATTTCAAAAAAAGCCTCATACATGGCTCCCCTCCTCCTTCCCGCACTCTCCGAAAGAAAGCGCCCGCGCCATCTGCCCGTGGTCTTCCTTATATTTCTTTTCCAGTGCGTCCAAAAGCCTTGACGTTTCCGGGATGTTTCCCGTCATCCCCAAAGGCACGGGCGGCGCTTTGGATGCAAATGCCCCAATCTCCATCCGGTGCGCCTGGATCGGGGACGCCCCCCGGCAGCGTACCGTAACGGTTTCCATGTCCATGGGGTCATAAGCTATTTCCGCCTCCAGGTTTGCCAGTGCCGCGCTTGCTTCATACCTGTTCCCGCCCAGGGAAAAGCACCTCGCCTCATCTATCCTGCGCGTCTCCCGGTGCAGGAACGCTTCCGCCACTACGGAAACATCCAGAAAAACAAGCCCCCTTTCGTCCCTCATCCATTCCCGCTCCGGCGTGATCCCGCAGGAAGGCACAGACGCGCCATAGGATTCATAATACTCCTTGATCCCTGCATGTGCCTCCTTCTGGCATTCCTGCTCCAAAAAAACCTCCACCTGCGGTTCAGTTCTTCCACGGAATGCACATGCGCCACACGTATCTCTGCTGTGAACTGGTCCACTTTCTGGTGGAATTTTTCTATTTTGCCTTTTGACTGGCACGCGCCTGGCTTTGCATGGACAATCCTTATCCCAAGCTTCGCGCATGCCCGCCCCAGATGCCCCGCCGTGTACTGCACCCCGTTGTCCAGATAGGCGCAGTCAAACTTTCCGGCTTTTAAAACCGCCTTATGGAAGGTGTCCTCCACGATCTCCTGCCTCTGGCTATCATAAAACTCTGACTGCACGACGTACCTGGAATGGTCATCGATCAGGGAGGATAAATAGGTCTTTACCAGTTCCCCGTCCGTTGTCCGCAGCTCTGGGCCGTGCTTGATGTCCCCCTGTAAAAGCTCCATCCGGTGCGGCCTGCAGAAACGTCTGGATGATACCGTCCGTTTCTCTGCGTACCGCTTCATCTGTTTCCTCCCAAAGCCTGCATCATAAAGATGTCTCCGCATCGTGGACGGTTTCAGCACGCCCGGCTCCGCAAAACCTTCCAGTTCCAGCGCCTTTATGATCTGCCGCACGCTCCGTTTCGGGACCTCCCGCTTTAACTGCACTGCCTGCTCCATGATCCCTTCAAAGTTTTCCGGGAGCCTCTGCCGTCTCTTTTTCGTCCGGCTGGCTGGACGCAGCCCTCCGAACCCTTCCTCACGGTAACTTTTTTCATAACGGTACAGCGTCCTTTTGGATATGCCGTTCTTCTCCGCGGCTTCCTCCCGCAGCTGCCGCCTTTTCCCTTCATCCATGTCCGGGTCCAGAAGCGGCGCTATCATCCGGTATCTTCTGAGCGCCTCCTCATCCTGCCATTTTTTTACTTCTTTTTTCTCCATCTGTATGGCCCTCCTTCCATGAGACAGCATACACCGGAATAAAAATGACAGCGAACAAAAGCAGGCGCAGGCTCATGCCCCGGCTGGATACGGCTCTATCCGCCCTCCGCTGTTATATATGGCCCTGACCGCCGCCTTAAGCCAGCCGGGGCTTATCCGTTCCCTTAACCCTCCCAGTAAAGAAGCCCCGGATTTCAGGAACTTTCCATCCAGATCCAGGAAACGGTGCGCCGCCTCCCTGATCTGCCCCTCCATGTTTTTTTCATTCATGCGGCTCCACCATCTCCAATGTTTCATGGTTCCTTCACAGGGATAGTCCTCCGTTTCCGTATCGGCTTCGCTGACCGCGCCGTCCGCCACATCCTCGATCAGGCCTGCATCATAATGCTTATAAGGGCAGAGGCAGTCCGGCAGTTCGTTATGGAGCCTCCCGCATTTATCATTACTACATTTCAGCCGCCGGATCAGGTGCCATTCCTTCCCTCCTCCCGCAATCCCGTGCACCCGTTTCCTGCTGTCCCTGTATTTAAGAGGGCTCCCACAGCAAGGACAGATACCTTCTTCTTTACTGTTAATTAAAAATATCTTCAGCTTCCTTGTATTCTACTTCATATTTTGATATAATGACCATGTTTTTATGATGGTTTCAGACACAGCTCTGTGCAAAAGATTAGTGTCCTGAAACCTTTTCCTTTCTCTGTTCTCATGTCATTATATCGGTTAATTCTGTGACAGGCAACCAGCGTAATTATAGGTCAAGCAAAATGGGTAGCAACAGTATTGGGGGCATTGTAGAGGGCGGTCACCATGTACGCCCTGATATTGGTTATCTTTGTTGTAGTTTCCTTCATACACCCGATGACATACTCCAAATGGGAACTGTCCAGCTTTAAAAACTTAGACTTTACAAGCTCATAAGGGTAATCCTCCCCATTCACCTTAACCGTCCTGCGCTTTACGCATACAATCTCGCATATCACTTCATACAGTTCCTCATACAGACCTTTTTCACTCCAATCGCCATATTTCATGTGATGCTCATACTCAATATTTTTCTTAATGATTTCCATGTAGGCGCTGGCTTCATCCATCACATCAATCATACCATTATCCGGCTTGCCCGGTTCCTGTTTTTCTGCTTCACTATCTGATTGATTGATAGGATTGGTATAACTCAGATCAGTATAATTAGTATTGTTATAATTAGGGTTCGATTTTTGAACTTCCAGAGGTTCGTTTTCTGAACTTCCGGAAGTCTGATTTTTGAAACTCTTGAAGTCTGGTTTTTGAACTTCCAGAAGTTCAATTTCTGAACTTCTGGAATCCTGATTTTTATACTTCTTGAAGTTCAGTTTTTGAACTTCTGTGGAAACATCGGTGTCGGCGGGTTCTCCTGCTGTGTTTTTCTCACCTGCCGGCGGCTCTGTAAGGACAAAATTCTTGACATAGATGATGTCCGGCTTTCCCAAACCCTGCCTTTTCTTCTCAATCAGACCAATCCCCTTCTTGCTGTCAAGTTCCGCAAGCACCTTTGCACAGGTGGCTCTGGCACACCCCAAATCTTCCATGATATTCTCCACCGTATAATGGATATACGCCCTGTTCTCATCATCAAACCATCCGTTTTTCATGGATAATGACATCCTGTCAAGCATCAGACCGTAAAGGAGTTTCGCATCACTGGATAAGCCTTTGAAACGCCTGTCTTTTATCAAAAGCCTCGGCACTCTGTAAAAGGAAAACTGCTCCGCTTCCGCACCGTAATAATAATCAAATTTCAAACCGCCATCCAATCTGCCAGACCTCCTTCCTATTGTCTTTTCTTCCATTCATCCAATAGCTGAATGATGATGCCCTCTATTTCCTCACTGCTGCAGTCCTCCCCAAAATATTCGCTGATTTTGTCCGCTTTCAGTATTACCTTCCGTTCCTTTGGCTTTTCTTCTGTCAGTATCAGGCGCACCATTGCAAGGGTAAGTTCCCCGGTCTTGCCATATTCCTTGATTTTTGCTGACTGCGCCATGCTGACGTTACAGCCTTGTTCCTCTATGACTGCCTGTACCCACTGCTGCGCTTCCTCCGCCAGAAAGGAAATGTCAACGCCCTGTGAGAAACCGAGCTTTTTACCGTCCACCAACGCAAGGAGTTCATCAGACAGCCGGGAAAGCCAGATATACCGCTGTACTTTTTTAGCGTTTGAAGTGCTATAATAAAGTTGTAACGGGAGTGGCTAATGAGATATAATCAATAACACAAGAAAAGAGGTACTCATTATGTCACAAAACTACACTCCTGAATTTAA
>CAJTFX010000069.1 GCA_910575555.1 Lachnospiraceae bacterium
TAGTTCTATTGGTTATTTGACACCACAGCAAAAGGAGGATGAGGAACTAAAAAAAGCAGCATAATCTTTCGACTTTTTTTGTCCAAAGTATTGACATAGGTCCAATCTCCAGCTTTGCTGCTGGTACGCAGGAGCAGTATAAATCCTGTATCAGCCAGTATATCAATACGATCCTGCCTGTTTGGATGCAGTATCGGAACACTTACAATAATATCAATCTATAAGGAGGCTTTGTTATGAGTCAGAATAACTCGAATGATAAGGCGGCAATGCACGCCATGATTGAAAAAATCAATGAGGTGTCAGGGTTTGACCCGGCTCCGTTTGCGGTGGACTATACGGATTTGAATACAGGAGAGACCCGGAAACGTCTCCCTGTCATGATTCAGATGGCGTGGTTTCGGATGAAGTACCCGGAAGGGAAAATAGCGGTTCAGGTTACTCCTGCAAAGGATTGCTTTGTGGCTACCGCCAGGGTATACCCCAAGTACAGCGATCCTGCGGAAGCCTATCTTGCGGAAGCAACGGCATCCAGGGGCTATCTTGCAGACAAGCCCTCCGTGTCCCCAAGGGAATGGGCACAGACGGCTGCGGTCGGGATAGCGCTCCGCAATGCCGGCTTTGGACTGCAGTTTGCCATGGCAGGCGAAGAATTTGAGGAGAATGCGCCCGATGAACTGGGTATGGCAGAAAATGGCGCAGAGAATCAAACGCCGCAGTCCTCCAGACCGAACCAGACGCAGCCGCCTCATCCCAAAGAGGAGGAATACACGGCGATGCCTACGCCTCCCAAGGAGCTGACGCAGGAGGAAAAGCTACAGCAGGCTATGGCAAAGCCCTGCCCGATTACAAAGTTCAGTGGTAAAACGCTCGGTGAGGTATTGCCGCTGGATCCTGGGGCAGTCACATGGGTTGCCACAAAATTCAAGGGCGATGAAGAAATCAGCGCGGCAGCGCGGTTTATCTGCGAATATGCAGCGCAGCAGGCTACTGCCTAATATAATATCACAGATATGGGGATGGCGTCCTGCCATCCCCGGAAACCTGCAAGGGATACCTCTATGGCCAGAGTCTGGTCTGCACTACGTTCCGGTCGTTGCTAAACAAGCGCCACTGGCGCTTAGCAACCCAGCGTAAGCGAGGGCATTCGGCCGAGGTTAAGGAAAGGAGGACGTATGGAGATATTTCACATGTGGGATATTGTTTCACTGCTTGGATTGCCTGTGCCGACAGCAGGCAGAAGCTCGTATTACATACAATGCCCCTGCTGTGACGAAAATCCGAGAGAAAAGCATCTAAATATCAATCTGAAAAAAGAAGTGTTTCGCTGTCCGAGATGTGGGATATCCGGAGGTATTTTTGATTTATATGCACTTTACACAGGAGCGTCGCGGGATAAGGTCAGAAAAGAACTGGTCGAACGGATTGGACCTCCAGAGCTTATGGTCCGTCCGAAGAAGAACATTGTGGAAAAGCAGAAAGAAGAATGCCCGCTTGCTGACATTGAATCGCGGAACAGCGTCTATACGGCGCTTCTTGATAAGCTGTCATTGGCGGCAGACCACAAAGAAAACCTTATGAACCGCGGACTGACGGAACAGGATGTTGAACTTCTGGAATATAAAACGACGCCAGTTGTAGGTATGTCAGCGATTGCAAAACAGCTGCAGTCGGATGGCCTGCACCTTGCTGGTGTTCCAGGCTTTTACAGGGACAAAAGTGGAGCGTGGACATTTATCCATGAGAAAAGGGGTATTCTGATTCCAGTCAGAGACCGGATAGGAAGGATTCAAGGCTTGCAGATACGAAGGGATAATGTCAGCAGACGGAAATTCCGCTGGGTATCCAGCACGGAAATGGAGGATGGATGCAGGGCGGAAGGCTGGACGCACCTTGCAGGAGCGTTACAGTCCACGATGCTGCTGACGGAAGGACCGATGAAAGCGGATGTGATTCATGCATTGACAGGGATGACAGTATTGGCAGTACCAGGCGTAAATTCTCTGACACAGCTGCAGATGACGCTTGAGGATTTAAGAAATGAAGGATTGTTGGAAATCAAGACAGCTTTTGATATGGATTTTGCAACAAATCATCATGTGCAGAACGGGTATAACAGCTTACTGCAGCTTCTTGGAAATATGGGTTTTACATTTGGAACTTATCTGTGGGATCCGCGTTATAAAGGACTTGATGACTACATTTGGGAATGCTGCCTTCAAAGGCAGACACAGTAACGAAAAGAGGGCGGGGCTTTGTTGGCTTCGTTCTTTTTTTATGGAGAATTTGCGTATGAATCAGAATAGGAATTTTGGATAAAATAACACGTATAGAAGTTAGCTAATTTCTTGACTGATTAGGGAAAAATAAATATAATAATATTAGGGAAAAGAAAGAACAAACAATATATTGGCATAGGAAGATATTTGTATAAAAGGAAGGTGAAGCATTATGATGACAGCAACAGCAACAGAAGTACAGAATAATTTTGGAAAATACTTGCAGATGGCACAAGCCGGCGGGGAGGTTATTGTTGTAAAGAATGGAAAAGAGGTTGCCCGCCTGGTTTCCTATGATAGAAGCGTTTCTTTCCTCACGGATTCACTTACCGGAGTGCTGAAAGGGGATTATGACGAGAAACAGATCAGAATGGAGCGTATGGGCAAATATGAAAATACTGATTGATACAAACATTATTCTTGACGTTTTGTGCAAACGGGACGATTTTTACAAGGATTCTGCTATGGTTTGGAAGCTTTGTGAGGTCAAAAAGATTACTGGTGTAGTGTCTGCCTTGTCGATTCCCAATATCATATATATTATGCGAAAGGAATTGGATGCAGAAAGGACGAAGGAGATTTTGAACAGTATTTCCCTGATTTTTACGATTGCCGACCTAAAGGCGGATGATTTGAAAAAAGCAGCCAGCATGAAATTTAAGGATTATGAGGATGCGGTTCAGAGCGCCTGCGCTTCCCGCATCAGGGCGGAATATATTATAACCAGAAACATCAGGGATTTCAGAGAGAGCAAAGTAGCCGCCATAAAGCCGGCAGAGTTTTTGGAAAGGATATGACTTTTATTGATTTCAAGAGGACGAGGCGTTAAGCTTCGTTCTTTTTTACATTTCTTTTTTATAATGCGTATTTCAGTTGTAAATGCGTATATTAAACGGTGTAATGATTATATAGCTTATGGGAATCTGCAAAGCAGATTTCCATAAAAGGCGCAAATGCGCCGTCCATCTAATGACAGGGTTCGCGAAGCGGTTCCTGGAATATAGCATATCTGATTATGGAGAACTGCTTTTTTCCATAAGTATAGAAAATATTTGAAATATAGGAGGTTTCATTATGTTGGTATCCATTGATCATGGCAATTATGCCATAAAGACACCGAACGACTCGTTTGTTTCCGGCCTTTCCGAGCATACGGCCAGGCCGCCCATGGCAGAAGAGATATTGGAGTATGATGGGAAATTCTGGACATTGAGCGGGCAGAGGCTGAGCTATATGAGGGACAAGACCTGTGATGACCGTTACTTTATCCTCTCTTTATTTGCAATAGCAAAGGAAATGGAGCGGACCGGGCGTTATTCTCCGTTGGAACAGATCCAGTTAGCAGTTGGGCTTCCTCCCGAACATTATGGTATACTGAAAGATAAGTTTGCCAGTTATTTTAAACGTGGAATGATTCAATTTGCATATAAGGACAAGCCTTATACAGTGCTGATTAACCGTGTCATGGTATTCCCGCAGGCGTATGCTGCCGTAGTGCCACAGAGCAGCCTGGTAGTCCATACGCTCCGTATTTTTATTATTGACGTAGGGGGTTATACGACAGATGTGCTGCTTCTTCAGAACGGGAAACCGGATCTTCAGTTCTGCCGTTCTCTTGAGACGGGCATTATTACGATGAATAATGAGATTATCCGTAAGGTTGGAGCTTTGCATGATATGCTGATTAGTGATGAACATATCACGGCCGTACTGCGTGGGGAAAACAGTGTTATTCTGCCGGATGATGTTAAAACGGCAATCTATGAAGCGGCAAAGCAGCATGCAAATGATATTCTAAACCGCCTTCGTGAACTACAGGTAGACCTGCGTGCAAATCCCGCCGTGTTTATCGGAGGGGGAAGCATCCTGCTCCGCCCGTTTTTTGAGGCTTCACGTCTGGTGGCAAAAGCAGATTTCGTGGAATCTCCCAATGCGAATGCCATTGGATATGAAATGCTGGCAAGGAAACAGCTCTCCCTTCGTCCTACCGTATAATGGGCGGAGGGATGCATAGTGAAAAAAGATGGAAAATATCGTTTTACCCTTCAGTTTGGGGCTGATTCAGAGGAACAGATTCGGGTAGGGGAATTTCTGGAAAGCCTGGGCAACAAAAAAAGCGCCGTTATGGTGGACGTGCTGAATAAGTATCTTTTGTCCCATCCGGAATTGCAGAAGGGAAACTGCAAAATAGAAGTGAAAGTGACATCCGGTTATAATCAGGACAGGATGGAACAGATCATACGGCAGATTGTAGAAGAACGGATTGCCCGGTTGCAGCCAGGCGGAATCCCGGCAGACATCCCACAGGATGAAATATCAGAAACAATGGAAGACGATATAGCACAGATGCTTGACAATCTTGATCTGTTTCAGTAATAGGATAAGTGGACCTGCTAAAGCTATGGCAGGTCCATACGCTTTATAAATATAAAAAGTCCATAAATACCATATAAATTCCACTTATAGTGCGTGTGATGGAATGGTGGATTCTTCAATTCCAGTATAAGCTACTGTAAAATAAAAATATAAGGAGAAGATGGAACAGTGGACTACATAACTTTAGGAAAAAATGTAAGGAAGTATCGTTTGATATTTGGATTCAGTCAGGAAGAATTGGCAGGTAAATGTGATTGCAGCAACAGCCACATCGGCCAGATAGAGAATGCCCGCGGCATTCCCAGTCTGGATATGGTGGTGAGGATTGCAAACTCACTGTCTGTAACGGTGGACCAGCTGCGGGGGGAATCCTACTCAAATCCGGAAGTGGTGTATCTGCGGGAACTTGCAGAACGCATTGAGAAATATCCGGTTGCAAGACGGATTCAGGCCTGTGAAGCTTTAATGGCTTATCTTGATTCGCTTGAGAAGTTCAGCCAGTAATTGAATACAGATGCTTAAGCCTTACAGGAACAGATAAGATATGACTCATTTATGCGGATAAGACCGATAGATTTATTCGGTTGATTATTCATGCTTAAGAACGGCTATGCCACACGAAAGTGCGGTATGGTCGTTTTTTGCTTGCCTAAATCAAAATTAGACTTTTATGGAAAGTCTTGTAGATTTCAGGTAAAGGAACACAGAACACGAACCAGGCATGCCATCATGGTATGTCTGGTTCCCTGTTGTGGTGGCGTGCCCCAACGAAAAGGAGGTACACGATGGACCATCAGCAGGAATACGATGATGTATTAAGGGCGAGGTTTACAAAATGGCTGGATACCGTTATTTACAGAGCTAAGCTCAAATATCTGCGGAAGACGGAAACGAAGCTTGATACAGTTTCGCTTGAGGAACTGCCAGAGCGCATTCTCCCTGTTTATGAGGATGATTTAAGACAGATTGATTCAATGGATGCGTTTGCTTTTGAAGAGGAGCGGCTTGCTGACGCTTTTGCAAATCTTCCAATTAAGCGGCAGCGGATACTTACTATGCTGTTTGTGGAGGAAAGGAAACCGGAAGAGATTGCAAAGGAATTAAATTGTTCCCCGCAGCATGTATATGACCAGAGGTATCACGCATTAAAGAAACTGCGAACAGAACTGATGGAGGAAGGTGATGGCAGATGAACCCCGAAGAATTTGGTAAGATATTAGAAGAGGCTACGCTGGGCAGTCATCAAGCATTGGAGAGGATTTTTGAGTTATATGACCCGCTTATCAGCAAGCATTGCCGGATAGACGGCAAGATAGATGAGGATCTGAAACAGTACATACTGATACATATTGCCCTCAATATTTCAAAATTTGATATTTAGGCCTTGGCGGTTCTGGATTTTTCAGAGCCGCTAAATTTTTTTTGGTGAGATTCGAGAAGTACGGAATCAAATGGCTTTTTATAAGTGAAGGCATCCCCAGCCAAACGCACATTGACAATTACATAGTCCATCCCGGTACATTCCCTGATGAAGAGCGGCTATCCGTCTGCCTGGCAAGCAGAACCACGAGCACTGATATATGGATGGCTTCCATATAACGCTATGATCTGTCAGGGGCATAATGAGACTTCCGTAATTCGCGGCCCGGCTACAATGAAAGCGGGGAGATGAAATTTCTATGGACCTGTTCGCTGCAGGCGCCGGGAGGACGTTAAATGATACTGATTCTGCCTTGTGAATAGGAGTGGATTAAATTGGTAATAATGAAAACAGAAACAGAAGCATCCTTTGGGTATCCCGTGGTGACCAAAGGAAAGGACAAGGAAATACCCTTTGAGTATACCTTGATGTCCAAAGAAAAGGACAAAAAGAGGAAACACCCTTCGGGTATACCTTGATGTCCCAAAAAGAAGGGACAATAATAAGGAAAGGAGTTTTCTATGGAATATGCAACTGCAAAAACAGTGGACCGCTCCCAGTTAAAAGATATACGGGATGTTGTAATAGACACCTCAAAATCCTGTGAAGAACGTATTCAAGGTTTTATAAAGCAGATTGGAAATCCGTATTGTTATATGGATGACGGAGTTGTAGTGGAAATTGGATACGCAAATACAGGGGTAAGTTTACAGGAACGGTTGGTAGCCTATGCGAGCAGCATAGATCAGGATTTTGGGAATTTGCGGTAACTGGTGCAATCCTATTGACAAGGTATGAAAAGTCAGACATAATATGGAATATCAGCTGCGGGAGCAACTGATATTCCAACGAGGAAAAATATGTAGTATTTTTTCGAGTATTTCATGGAAGAAAGCAGCTGATATTCCAACGAGGAAAAATACGCAGTATTTTTTCGAGTATCTCAAAGTAGGAGCATACGGTCAATGAGATGGCCCGGTCAGCCATCTGGGATAACCGCCAGAAACAAATGTCCTGAAAGAATTTTAGGAGGTTTGTTATGGCAGTTAGAAAGAAACAGGTTCCAGACCTGGAAGAATATAGGGCAATGGCATACTATCGTCTGTCTAAAGATGACAAAAATGAGGACAGGGGCAGGGATAGTGACGGTGAAATCAGTGACAGTATTCTGAACCAGCGCAAACTGGTTCACGCGTATCTTAAGAATCATCCCAATATTACACTTATTGATGAAGCATATGATGATGGTTATTCCGGAACGAATTATGATCGTCCCGGTTTTCGTTCTGTCCTTGAAAAAGTTCAGTCCGGAAGCATTAACTGTGTGATTGTAAAAGATTTATCAAGGCTTGGAAGAGAGTATATTGAAACGGGAAAATATCTTGAAATGATATTCCCGTCTTTTGGTATACGTTTTATTGCCATTAACGATGATGTTGACAGTGAACACAGTACAGCGGGGGATGATATTATCATTCCTATTAAAAATATAATGAATGAGTCCTATTGCCGCGAATTATCCAAGAAGCTGCGGAACCAGTTTCGGATTCAGCGTGGTAATGGAGAGTTTTTAGGTGCCTTTGCGAGCTATGGGTACTGCAAATCCCCTGATGATAAGCATAAGCTTATCGTTGATGAGTATGCAGCCGAAGTCGTGCGGGGCATTTTTTCTATGAAAATCAAAGGGCACAGTCAGTCTGTAATAGCAGATTTTCTGGATCATGAGCAAATATTGCCGCCATCAGAGTATAAAAAGAGCCTTGGCATGAAATATAAGACCGGTTTTCAGGCTTCCTCACAGTCAAAATGGAGTGTTGTTACAATCAACAGGATATTAACAAACCCGATCTATATTGGCACGCTTGTGCAGGGCAAACGTGGCACACCGAATTATAAAATCAAAAAGATGAAGGTGCGCAGCGAGGATGACTGGGTGGTAGTTGAGAACAACCATCCGGCAATTATTGATCCACTCATGTTTTCTACTGTGCAGAAGATGATGGAGCGTGATACCAGAAGGCCGCCGAAAAAGGATACCCTTCTGCCGTTGGCCGGAATATTGTTTTGCCCAGACTGCGGGCGCACTTTGCAGCGCAGAACCGTAACGAGGGGAAAGCGGAAACACTATTATTATGTATGTGCAACTTACAAAGACGGGAAAGGCTGCAGCAGCCACAGCTTTGAGCAGAAAAAGCTGGAAGAAACGGTTTTACATGCTGTATCCAACCAGATACAGATGGTTGTAGAATTAAACCAGCTGGTTCAGGATATTGGGTTAAACAATATTGACCAGATTCGACAGGGACGCATTGATGTTATGATTGTAAAAAAAGAACAGGATCTGGACAGGGATAAGGAATTCCGTATGAAGCTGTATGAAGCGCTGAATGAAGATTTGATTGACAGGGATGAGTATAACAAAATGCGGATGAAGTATTCAAAGCAGATTGAAGACACGGAGAAAGCAATCCGTAAGCTCCAGCTTCAACGGGCAGAAATTTCATCCGGCAGCAGTGCAGACAATAATTGGATTATGCAGTTCATAAAATTTAAAGGGATTTCCGAGCTGACCCGTGAGGTAGTTGTAACATTGGTGGACCGTATCTATGTATATGAAGATAAACGTATCCGTATTGAATTTAATTACCGGAATGAAATCGCTGCATATCAGGAGATTTTTCAGGAAAGAGCAAAGGAGGTAGTCTAAATGGCACGAAAGAGCAGAGTGAACAGATTAAAAGAAGCTGCTCCTGAGGAGGAAATATTGATACTTGCCGGTGAATATGGAC
>CAJTFX010000070.1 GCA_910575555.1 Lachnospiraceae bacterium
AGGAAATATCCCGGACAATGCCGAGTCCGTTGGTAATAATACCGAATTTATAAGCATAACAGAAATGCCCGTTAATGTACATCTGCTGAATGGCTGGATTGGCTGCAGCATGGGAAGGCATGGAGCCGTAGGCGGCTTTATAAGGGTCAAAGGAATCGACCATCCCTTTTGCTTTTTTGAAGGCTTTCAGTTGTTTGATGATACGGTTGGCATATTTGGGATTGTTTTCTGTAACCCATGCCTCAATGCCGGAGGTGTCAAAAAGAAGCATGGAAGCTTTCTGTGTATCAATACAATGGCAGATTGGTTCGGTCAAGTCAACAAGATGATCGAACATGGATTGTAAGTCCGATAAAAAATCTTGTTTGAACCGGGTGAATTTAGAGGCGTCCGGGACAACGTCAAACCCGCAGAAGTCCCGCAGTTCCTGAGAGTATTTCAGGAATACGATCAGCAGGGATGTTGTTGGGATTGAGAAGATAAGCTGTAGTAACAGAGCCTTCAGCATTGGGTAAAGAAGATGCCTGCGGGGTCTGCCGGTGGCAGCATGAAAATGAGAAACAAAAGACACCGGAACAATTTCATCAAGGTTGATGGTTTCATCGAGTATGGAAAGAAACTCATATTTATCGTTATCAAATGTATTTTGGCAATCGGTAAAAATATCTGCCAAAGAGAGCTGTTTATGTGTTATCATATAGATACGACTCCTTTACTGGTGGATATGGATAATTGTTACTGGACATTTCAATTATACCACAGACCAGTGAGGAGTTGTTTTATTTTGTAACAAAGAGAATCCCGTATTTATGCGGGTTCTGGCGTTTCGCAAGCGCCTAGTAATAAAGAAAGAGAAAGGAGAAGCAACTACAAATATATATAAAAGTAAAATATATGCATTTTTTGAATTTGTCTCATTAGAACTTAGAGAGTTAGATGTTACCTATATCTGTTTCTTAAATGTGATGAATAAGGATAAATTATTACAGAGTGTTGAATATTATGTGAAGGCGGGTAATCTGAAAAGCAGAGCTGCAGTAGATGTCTACTTTTCTGTATTAGGAAATTTTTATAAATTTCTTTCAATTAAGTATGGAGAAACAAATGATTATTTTCAGGACAATATAAAAAAAGAAGAATTTAAAGAAGCATTTGAGAGAAAGATAAAGGAATTAGGATTGCGGGAGTCTGATACGCAAGAGCCAATAGGGAGAGAAATGGCAGAAAAAATTTTAGAAGAGTGCGATAAGATTATTGATGGTATAGATATTGAAAAAATATTGAGTAAAGAGAAAGGAGTTTATTCAAACTATATTTCGTCTTTGATTACAAAATTAGTTTTGGCATATGGGCTCAAAAATGATGCTATTAGGAAATTGAAAATTAAGGATTATAATGATCAATTATATGATTTGATGATCAACAATTATAGAGTGCGTTTGCCAGATGGATTGGCAATGCAAATGAAAAAATATAAAGAAATCCGAAAGAGGTTTTTAGAAAAATATAAAATTGAAAGTAAGAGATTATTTTTTGATGATTATGATATTGACAAAGAATTAGATAACACAAAAATGTATATTGTTCTAAAAAAAGTGATGGGTAATATGCAAGCGGGAGGAGTGGCTAAATATGCTATTATTCAATTATTGAGGGAAAATATTCCTGCTTATATAATTAGTGATTTTACAAATTATAAAGAAGATGTTTTAGACTATTGTCAAGAACAGGTAGATGCAGAAAGAGGCTTATCGTTATTGAGTGAAAAGAGCCGGATATTGGATTCGGCTTTGCGGAAAAATGAATTATTTGATGTTATGTAGTGGCATACTCAGAAGAGAAAGAAGGTGATATTTTATGACTTTGAAAGATATTATATCCGGCGAATCAGAGTTTATTGAGTTTAAACAGGAAGTTCCGAAAAAAAGTGAAGTATACATGAAAACTGTAGTTGCATTTGCAAACGGCAGCGGAGGAAAAATTGTGTTTGGGGTGGAGGATGGTACATGTAAGGTTGTTGGAATTAATCAGGAAGATGCTTTTTCCATAATGGATGGAATTACTTCGGCAATCTGTGACAGTTGTACGCCGATGATTACACCAATTGTAACACTGGCTTCTGTTGAGGAAAAGATTTTAATTGTTGTAAATATAATGCCAGGCAGTCAGCGTCCATATTATCTTGCCGCAAAGGGAAAGGAAAACGGTACTTATATCCGGGTATCAGGAACTACCCGGCCAGCAGATTCGTTTGTGTTAAA
Organism: Lachnospiraceae bacterium; assembly: GCA_910575555.1. Classification (GTDB taxonomy): domain Bacteria; phylum Bacillota; class Clostridia; order Lachnospirales; family Lachnospiraceae; genus Petralouisia. Next base: position 2,262 of record CAJTFX010000070.1, read on the forward strand.
AGAATTGGAGTTCGAGGGTGTTAATCGGTGTTTTGATCAGACATATGCGGCACCTGAAGAAAGTGTCACAGAGGATGAGATTAACTGCCTGTGTAATAAGATGTATCAATATGCTGTGGAACATTGCAGATCTGAGGAAACGGCAGAGAGGATTCATCGCTTGACAAAACAAAGACTGTTAAGCTGGGGTTTTTTGGTAAAACGGGGAGATGACTATTTTCCAACAAATGCATTTTGCTTATGACGCGCAATTTGCTTCCTCAAGCAACAATTCAATGCGCTGTATTCAAGGGGACAGACAGGGATGTATTTATTGACCGGATAGAATATGATGGGGATATTGTGGCACAGCTGAATGCGGCATACGAGTATGTCCTGCGCAATATTCATATGAGTTCAGAAATCAATGGATTATATCGAACAGATGTATATGAACTTCCAACAGACTGCATTAGGGAGATGATTTGTAATGCCGTGGTTCATCGCAGTTATCTGCATCCCTCTAGTGTACAAGTAGCAATCTATGATGATCGTGTGGAAGTGACTTCTCCAGGGATACTGTTTGGGAGTTTGAGAGTGGAAGATATTAGAGAAGGGATTTCTATACCCAGGAATCGAGCGCTGGTTTATGCATTTACTTATATGAATATTATGGAACATTGGGGAAGTGGGATACCGAGAATTATCAGACGGTGCAAAGAACTTGGATTAGAAGAACCAGAGTTAATGGAAATTGCAGGAAGTTTTCGCATCAATTTGTTTCGATTTCAGGATAAGACGAGAATTAGTAAAAGTACGGGTAAAGTACGGATAAGTACGGATAAAGTGATGGAAAGTACGGATAAATTGAATGACAATTATAAAAAAATTATTCAATATATAGAGGAAAAGGGAGCAATTACAAATAAAGATGTTCAGAGTCTGCTGAATGTGAAGGATTCCCGTGCATTAAAAATCTTAAAGGAACTGGTCGAGACAGGAGTATTGAGAAAAGAGGGGAAGTTCAAGGGAAGTTATTACAAATTGAAATAATTTGTTGAAATTTGTTGTTCTCTACTTGACATATTTATGAGCCACCGCCTTATTCTTTTTTGGTTGGAATCAATTGTCGTATTTATTTCATTGCCATACGATAAAAGATAAAATTTTTTATTTCATATTGGTAAGTGTTAGTACTACAGTGAACAATCTATATTTCGATATACAGGAACTACCGGATTGCCCTTTGGCTAAGCAAACGGTTCATGGGCGTATTGTGTGGAGGTGAAATCCACTGCTTACGGAGTTTTAGGAGTGACGGTTTTCCGGAACTCCTTAGATGCAGTTAGCAGTTAGTTTGCCAAAACAAAAGGAGGAGCGAACTATGAGTGATGTAATAGAATTTGCAGACAGAGAGGAATTTAGAAAGTGGCTTTCGGAGCACTGCCTGTCAAATGATGGCGTCTGGCTTTTATTTGGTAAATCCGGAGGGCCGAAAACCATAAAAGCGGCAGAAGCGCTTGAGGAAGCTCTCTGCTTTGGCTGGATTGACGGACAGATGAAAAGTATCGACGATAAAACATATAAGAAATATTTTTCCATGCGCAGGGAAAAGAGCAAGTGGTCAGAGAAAAATAAGGCGTTGGTTGAAAGCCTTGAAGCGCGTGGGCTTATGACTGATTTCGGCAGAAAGAAAATCGAGGAAGCAAGGAAAAACGGCCAGTGGGACGCCCAAAACTCTGTGGCGGTGACAGAGGAGCAAATTGCCCGGCTTTCTTCATTGCTCAAAGAATATGAGCCTGCCAGTACAAATTTTCAGGCTATGTCCTTATCTGTAAAGAAAACTTATACGCGGGCGTATTTTGACGCAAAGACAGAAGCCGGACGTGAAAAGCGGTTTGCCTGGATGGTGGACCGGCTCAATAAAAACCTGAAACCCATGTAAAGGTAATGTGTGTATGAGGGGCATGAGATTCAAATGAAAACGCTGTTCCTACTGGAAAGGAAAGAGAATGAAAATCATTGGAGTATTGATACTTGCTGTGTTTTATACCGTCTACTTTTGTAAGATGATACTGCAAAAAAGAAAAGGCATACAGACAGACCAAATAGCAAGAGGCAAACAGAAAACAAAAATATTCTATATTGAGCTGGTTATGAAAGCAGCCACTTATTCCGTGGCGGCTGCAGAAGTTTTCAGCCTGTTTTTTGTTCCTCCATATTTGCCGCAGCCTTTCGTTGCTGCCGGCGTGGTTCTTGGCTTGATAGGAGATATTCTTTTTACTGTATCCGTTGTAACCATGAAGGACAGCTGGCGGGCCGGCATAGCAGAAAACGATAAAACAGAAATCATCACCAGTGGGATTTACAGCATTAGCAGAAATCCTGCTTTTTTAGCCTTTGACTGCGTTTATGCAGGTCTGCTGCTGATAGCCTTCAACTGGATTTTGATGGCGTTCTCTGTTTTTGCCGTGACAATGCTCCATCTGCAAATCCTGCAGGAAGAAGCGTTTTTGTCCAAAACATTCGGGGAAGAGTACGACGTCTACAAAAGTAAAGTCCGAAGATATCTTGGAAGGAAATGATAACGGTATGCGCATGAATGCTGCCGCCTTGCAGATGAAGATTTATTCTGCGTAATCTACTGTGAAATTTAACCGCCGGAGTAATATAACCATCGGAATAATGTAGAGTAAAAGCTGTTACGCTGCCTTAGAGCGTGTTTCAGACACGCTCTAAGGCAGACACAAAGCGAAGTGTGGATTCTCTGGCAATAACACGGGACTCCAGCTCATAGATACGTGGTTTTGCATGGTTGTTTACCTGATCCAGAAGAATTTCCACAGATTTTTTTCCAATCTCATCCAAAGGCTGAGCCAGGGCCGTGAGTTTGGGGCTGATTTCCTTGGCCAACAGGGAATTATCAAAGCCGGCAATGGCAATATCCTGCGGAATTGCGTAACCTAACTCACGAAAAGCAGTGATGGCTTCACAGGCGCTAATGTCGTCGTTGGCTAGGTAGGCTTCGCAGTGCAGCCCTGTGTTGGCCGCATACTGTTTTACCAGTTGATAGACAAGGCTTGCGTTCATATTCTCCGGCGCCGGACATTCGATCACATCGGTGAGTTTGATCTGACTGGCAGACAAATACTCCTGAAAACCTGCGTATTTCAGGGCGGAGGTGGACTCCCTGGTGGGGCCGATATATCCAATGTTCTGAAAACCCATATTCAGAAAATGCCTGGCAATCTGTTGACCGCCGTTATAGTGGGAGATATAGACGCTGCTGAATCCCTCCATCTGTTTGGTGATCATCACCGCAGGAACCTGCAGGCGCTGATAGGCGGGCAGGCTTTTTTTGGAAGAAACAGGGACTGCGATTACGCCGTCCACCTTTCGCTGACGCAGCTGAGCGAGAATATTTTTCTCTTTCTCCAAGCTGCGGTGGGTATTGCAGATAATCACACTGTATCCCTCGAAAAATGCCTGGTTTTCGATAGACTCTATAATTTCACTGAAAAAAGGGTAGGCAATTTCCGGAACCAGAAGGCCAATGATGTTGGTTCGGTTTCCCGCAAGGCTCTGGGCGATGAGATTAGGTTCATAATCCAGCTCTTTGACCCAGTAGAGTACCTTTTGACGCGTCTCTGCCTTGACAGAGGGATGGTTAGAGAGAACTCTGGAAACTGTAACTCTTGAGACTCCCGCCTTATCGGCAATATCCTGCATGCTGACCACGGCAATCCTTCCTTTCTTCCTGCATGAAATCATAAGCGTTTTATATAATGACAGATAAATCCGTAATTTTACATAGGAATATTTTATTCCGGATTGCCTCTGTTGTCAAGAAGGGAAGAGCTATCCTTTAAGATGGCTCTTCCCTTCAGAATTTTGGCTTGTATCACGGGCATATCGTACTGCTGCCTGCAGAGTACAAGGAGTAATATTATGCCTTCAGGCGCATCAGCTGATCGCCGGGCTTAAGCTGACCGGAAGCTACCGGTTCTACAGAGGCCAGCTCGTCTGAATTGGTAACTGCCACCATAATTGTGGAGGGGTGGCCGGCAGCCTTGATTTTTTCCAGATCGATTGTCAGCAGAAGGTCTCCTTTTTTTACTGTCTGTCCTTCCCTGACATGGCTTTTAAAGCCGTCGCCCTGCATTTTTACAGTGTCAATGCCCACATGGATGAGCAGCTCCACGCCTTCAGCCTCAATGCCCACGGCATGTAAGGTATCGGCTAACTGGCTGATTCTGCCATCCATGGGGGAGTAGACTTTTCCTGTCTCCGGTGTGACGCCGCAGCATACGCCAAGGATACCCTCGGAAAATGTGGGATCGGGAATTTCTTCCATGGGAACAAAGGAGCCCTGCGCCACTGCTCCCAACGTCTCCGGAAATGGGATGGATGCAGGCGCTTCAACAGGTTCAGCAGCCTTTTTGCTTCCCTTGGGGACGTCTGCTTCCATGGCCTCCGGAGGCACTGCAAAGAACCAGCACAGGCAGAAAGCGGCAGCAAATGTAGCGATGGCAAGTGTCACATACAGGATCATCTGAGACGGGGAGTATATGTACAGCAAAAGTCCTGGAATTGTGGTTATGCCGTTACCGGTGCCTTTCATTCCAAGCAGCATGGCGATCATGCCGGCTATGCCGTTGATGGAACAGCTGAGCAGAAACGGCTTCATGCCGTAACGCAGGATGACGCCGAACAATGCGGGTTCACCGATACCCAATAAGGCAGATACGGTGGCGCTGGGGCCGATGGCGCGGATTTCTTTCTTCCTGGCCTTTATGGAGATGGCGAGACATACGCCAGCTGAGGAGAAACCGCACATGCACAAAATGGCGTTGAAGGGATTAAAGCCAGTACTGGCCAACAGGCTGATTTCCAACATGTTGAATATGTGGTGGACGCCTGTAAGGGTGATAATCGACCAGAAGAAGCCTACCACCAGACCGCCGATGCCGAAGGGAAGTTCCAGTGCATATTCTACAATGACTAACAGGACATTTTCCAGTGTATGCAAAAGAGGGCCGATGACCAACAGGGAAAGAATCAGCATAACAAACAGTACCAGAAAAGGCGTGATCATAAAGTCAAAAACCGCAGGAACCGTTTTCCGCAGTTTCTTTTCCAGTTTGCTGCCGATTATTCCGGCCACAAAGGCAGGCAGAATACTGCCCTGATATCCTACTATGGGGATAAAGCCCAACAGCATAAGGGGCGTTACGCCGCTGGAAGGGTCTGCCACAGAGTAGGCATTCGGCAGGGCGCCGTTTACCAGCATCAGCCCCAGAATCAGGCCAAGCACCGGGGAGCCGCCAAATACGCGGAAGGTAGACCAGCATACAATCGCAGGCAGAAAAGCGAAAGTGGTGCCGGAGAGCACATCTACAAGCACCTGAAACGTCTGGGGAATATCGGCGTTGGTCATGCCGAATAAAGCCAGAATGGTGTTAGTATATAAGTGTGGACAGGAAAAGTTGAACAACCTATACTATCAAATGAAAGAACAAAGGAGATGAAAGGCATGGCGAAAAATCAAAAATCTTACACTCCGGAATTTAAACAGCAGATCGTGGA
>CAJTFX010000071.1 GCA_910575555.1 Lachnospiraceae bacterium
CCTCCGGCATGATACAGATCCACGATCTGCTGTTTAAATTCCGGAGTGTAAGATTTTTGATTTTTCGCCATGCCTTTCATCTCCTTTGCTCTTTCATTTGATAGTATAGGTTGTTCAACTTTTCCTGTCCACACTTATATACTAACACCAACAGTTTTGGTTTTCGACCAAAGAGAGGTGCGCATAACGCACTGAAACAATGCCAGCAGAATGTCAATGAAGGATATGTGTATGTCGTAGATATGGATTTAGAGAAATTCTTTGATCCGGTATGCCAGAGCAAATTGATAGAAGTGATATTAAGAACCATCAAGGACGGGCGGGTAATATCGCTGATACACAAATATCTGAATGCAGGAGTTATTAGTGAAGGGATATTGGAAGAGACAGAAACAGGAATGCCACAAGGTGGACCGCTAAATCCATTACTTAGTAATATCATGCTGAATGAACTGGACAGGGAACTGGCACGCAGGGGGCACAGATTTGTGCGGTATGCGGATGACAGTGCGCCACGAAGGCGAGTCCAAGTAGCGTAGCTATTTGAAGACAGCTATGCTGTACAGATGATGGCGGAGGGCACGCTGGAACCGCTATGCAGGTGGAGGTTCCAAACCACCCTAAGGTGCTGTAGTCAAAAGCTATGGTATGAGCGTTAGGGAAAAGGCAGTTATTATCTGTCAGGTGAGCGTGAAGGAGATGAATGAACATATGAACCGCTTACGGAAATGTCGAAAGCTTAGAGATTCCATCAAAACCAGGGGGTTGTTAACCAGGGATAAGTCTGGAGGAAACCTGTTTATTGTCCAGGCGGTGGGCGGCATAAAGGCAGCATGAACTTTACACAGGCGACTGTACGGAACATGGGAACCCACGGGTTAATGTCAAGGGAGTATATCAAGCGGAAGAACCATAAGATAAGAGTATTGATACAGCCATGGGGCAGATTGGGCTGTAGTAGCGTAGAAGCTCCTGTAATGGGAATGGAGCGAAGAATCCGAATTATCCGGCTTTAAGAATAAGTCAACTTTAGAAAGAAGGAGGAACTTATGCAAGAAGCAAAGCCATACAGTATTTCAAAGAAAATAGTGATAGCAGCTTATTAAAGAGTGAAAGCAAACAAGGGAACTTATGGAGTGGACGAGCAGTCTATAGAAGATTTTGAGAGGAAACTCAATAACAACCTCTACAAAATATAGAACTGGATGTCATCCGGCACTTATTTTCCTAAACCTGTAAAAGCGGTAGCAATACCAAAGAAAAATAGAGGAACCAGAATCCTGGGGATTCCAACAGTAGAGGACAGAATAGCCCAGATGGTGGCGAAGCTGTACTTTGAGCCATGCGTGGAACCAATTTTTTACGAAGATTCCTATGGATATCGCCCGAACAGGTCAGCCATACAGGCGCTTGAAGCCACAAGGACAAGGTGTTGGAGAAAAGACTGGGTATTGGAGTTTGATATCCGGGGACTGTTTGATAACATCAGACATGATTATCTCATAGAAATGGTAAAGAAACATACCAAAGAGAAATGGATCATCCTATATATCCAGAGATGGCTGACGGCACCGTTCCAAATGGAAGACGGAACGATTGTGGGAAGGAAATCTGGAACCCCACAAGGCGGGGTGATAAGTCCAGTATTGGCTAACCTGTTCCTGCACTATGTGTTTGATGATTTCATGGTAAAGGAATTTCCGACGATACCGTGGGCAAGATAAGCTGATGCTGAGGTAGCACATTGCGTCTCCCAGAAACAGGCGAAATATCTGCAAAGAAGGTTGGAACAGAGGTTCCAGAGTTATGGTCTGGAACTGAATCAGGAGAAGACAAGGATAGTGTACTGCAAAGATGATGTCTGGAGAGGAAATCATGTGAATACTTCCTTTGATTTTCTGGGATATGCATTCCGCCCAAGACATGCAAAGAACAGGTACGGGAAGTTCTTTACAAACTTCCTTCCGGCAATCAGTGAGAAAGCAAAGAAAGCCATACGCCAAGAGGTAAGAGGATGGAAACTGCAATTAAAATCGGACAAAGATATCTACGATATAGCGAATATGTTCAACCGTCAGATACAGGGATGGATTAATTACTACACGCATTTTTATAAATCAAAAATATATGATGTGCTGAGGTATATCAATGGATGTCTGGTGAAATGGGTGAGGAGGAAGTATAAGAAGCGCAGGGCGAGACGAAAAGCAGAGCACTAGTTTGGAGAGATAGCAAAGCGTGAAGAAATCTGTTTGCATACTGGAAATTTGGAATACGGCCAGCGGCTGGATGATGGGAGCCGTATGAGCTGAGAGGTTCACGTGCGGTTCTGAAAGAAACTTGGGGGAGGTTCCCCAGGTCTACTTACTGCATGATATTCTGTAAAAGCAGAAAGAGTGCAGAGAGAACCCTGAGAAATATCATTCCGTTCATTGAGGGAAAACTTTTTCTGAAAGTGAACCGAAAGAAAACAAGTGTGGCACATATCAGCAAGGTAAAATACCTTGGATACGCATTTTACCGCTATAAAGGGAAATGCAGATTTAGGGTACGTCCAAAGTCAGTGGCAAAGATGAAAGATAAATCAGGGAACTGGCAAAAAGAAGTAACGGATGGGGAAATGAATGCAGAGCCATGAAACTGAAGCAGTTTGTCAGGGGATGGGTAAATTATTTCTCACTTGCAGATATGAAAGGACTTTTAAAGGAAACCGATGAATGGCTAAGACATAAGATAAGAACCATCTACTGGAAACAATGGAAGAAAGTCAAGACGAAATTCAAAGAATTAAGGAAGTTAGGTGTGGAAAAAGAAAAGGCATGGATATGTGCCAATATGCGAAATGGAAACTGGTATTGCGAAGGTTATGTCGTATTGCAGACCGCATTTAACAACAAGAAACGCCGTGAACTTGGATATTTAACATTCACAGAGTTTTATCTGAAAGTATGTGAAAACTAAGGAACCGCTGTATACGGAACCGTATGTACGGTGGTGTGGGAGGTCGGTAGATAAAATTATTATCTACCTCCTACCCGATTTCCAAATAGGGAGAAAAAAGGGCAAATTAAGCAGCTTTTATTACTTTCTTTTTACTAGGAGGTAAGATATAATAGGCTCTCGGAATCATGAGCCTATCGGCCAAAGCCCACCGGTCGGCTGAACATTGAAAAGTAAATATTGTCCAGAATAGAACAATGGGAATGAATTTTGAGAAAAAAGTGCGCAGTCTACTAGACCCTGCACTGGACATGGTTTATAATGGTATTGCTTATTCAGTTAAGCGGTTTACCTAAAGAGCATCTTTTAGTCGGGACGTCTTTGGCAAATCCCATGCATCAAGATGTTGGCACATCATGATGGCGAACAGGCGGCAGTACCACATCTTAGAGGAACGGTATCTGCCGTTTTCCAAATTTATAGTCCACTTTCTCGCGTTTGTTACAGCGATCCGCAGAAGTCCTTGCATTGTATTCCAGCTTCCACTCTTTGCTGCTGCGCGGCGGGGCGTTGAAGAGTCTTGGATTGTCCTTCAAGACAAAATGGACAGTCCTCCAATATTTTGTAGTTGAACAGGGGGTTCCACAGGTACAGGTGACAGTGCCTCCGGTAAAGCTGGTTTTGGGGCATTTGAACTTCGTCTTCCCTTTGCGGGAACGGTCCCATCCCTGCGCATGGCATGTCACTCCCGGCCTATGGGGACGTCGTCGTCTATGGTGAAGTCGTCCTTGTATACGGGTGGGCGTCTCTTGCTGGCATTGAGGTCAATGAAGGGGATAATGTCATGCTTGCGGCAGTATTCATAAACAGGTATGGCATCATGGGCAGAATCCAGGAGCAGCTTTATGACTTTAGCCTTAGGAAGGAACTGCTTCATGGAGAACCAGCTATAAAAGAAGCCGATGGAATCGTGCCTGGAAGCGGGCCCCAGAAAAGGGAATACAGGGAAGTCGCTTTCCGAATCCGAGGCAGTGAGCATATATAGGCCATGGCCGAAATACCAGCATTCCCTGTGGGAATCCCATCCAATGTTGCAGTCGGGCCGGCTGTAGGCACAGTCACAGCTGCAGTCCCGGATGCCGTAGTTGAGGCAGTGGCAGGTACGCTTCTTCCGTTCCCTGGCAGCAGTGTAGACGGGGGAGTGCCGTCCCCTGCAAGGGAGAGGCTGCGTAGGTCGACCAGCCCGTCTTGTACAGAACGGTCAAGGAAAAGCTCCTTAAAAAAGTCATAAAGCCGTTCACAGGGGGACATGTCTATTGGGGGATGTAGCTTGAACTGCTCCAGCACCTTGACGGTGACCTTCTCCACTGGCGGGGCCTTTTCCCCTTTCTTATCGGGCTTTTCCTTGGGCGGGTGGACAGGGTCGGAAAGGTTGTCCTTATCAGACATCCAGAGACGGCTTTGGAAATCATAGAAAGTGCCGACACCCGGGGTGTCGCTGACAGGAAAAGATGGCATGGAGATGATTCTCTTTCAGGTCAGCCGCCCACTTTGTATAGGAAGTGACCTTAAACTCCACAGAGAGCAGGATAAAGCGGAGCATGTCCGAGGGAAGCCTTGGACAGGACCGAAGCCGGAATAACGGTCAGCCATAAGGGAGTCCATATTAGAGAGGTCAAGGATTCCAGAACTTCTCCATGATTTTCCAAGTGGAAGCAGACAGAGAAGATACAGCATCTGGATAGTATTTATGTAGTTGTGCTAGGATACGTTGCTGATAGGCGGAATGACCGCCGGGATTATAAGGTCTCAATAAATCGCCCCCAATCAAGAAGTTTGTACCGGCCGGGGCCAGAACGAATTGCTTTTATAATCAAGGGCGCGAAGCGCCGCATTTTTTAGGCGGTTTGTCAATAGCTTTTTGAAAAAAAGTGTGGGAATTTATAAAAAAGGAGCCTGGAAAACCGCATAAAATAAGGCTTAGAGATTCCAAGAGTATATTATTAGGCAATTGCGAAACAAGTTCAAAATCTTGATTCCAATAGGGCAAAGGCCCGGTTGAGCCGGACTTACAGGAGGTGGATGTGGATAACAAGGATTTTAAGACATGAAAACAAAGCAGATAAGGATATCTGCCCATGAAATGGTATGCGGTATGTAAGGTTATGCAATCAGAGGTTTTAAACTGCGGATATATTGATGCCTGTGCAGTTTATCAGCCACCATTACAGTAATAAGCTGGGTAATCCCGGCGAGAAGCAGGTCAGCATGAAGCGTTTTTTCATTCTGCGTTTTACGCCCGGCAACACAGAAGCTGTCCTTGAAATGGTTGATTGATTTCTCAATATTTACCCTGATCTTATAGGTGGAATCCCATTTATCTGTGCCGCGGACGGTGCCAGGATAGGCACGAAGATTCTGTTCCGGATAAATGTAGATCATTCTTCCACAGGAAGAAGTGGTGCATGGATGATCACAGTGGCATATGCGTTTCGATTTCTTTGTGGCGCTGTCCCATTTCCATTTCATTTTTGGGCATACAAACTTCATGGTTGGCAGTCCGCAGCGGAGATGGGATTTGCTTCCTTCCCGTCTCATTGGAAGGGATGGGTCTTTCGGACAGCAGGGGACGCCGTCCTTATTCCGCGGGCAGTCGGATTTCGGAAGGGAGATTCTGCCGTTTATGGGAATGTAAGCCTGCTCAAAGGAAGCTTCCTGTAACAGGTATTTGTAGATTTCAATGGAATCAAATGCGGCGTCTCCCAGAAAAGTTTTCGGATTGATAAGCGGATGCTTGCGAAAGAAATCCTTGAAAGTGGGAATCAATGCCTTGGAATCGGCAAGACTCTTATCTTCATCCGGGGAATCAGATTTTTTTCCAACAATGATGTCAGGATGAGCCTCAAGAAAGTCCTTGTTATAAAAGGAAATATCCCGGACAATGCCGAGTCCGTTGGTAATAATACCGAATTTATAAGCATAACAGAAATGCCCGTTAATGTACATCTGCTGAATGGCTGGATTGGCTGCAGCATGGGAAGGCATGGAGCCGTAGGCGGCTTTATAAGGGTCAAAGGAATCGACCATCCCTTTTGCTTTTTTGAAGGCTTTCAGTTGTTTGATGATACGGTTGGCATATTTGGGATTGTTTTCTGTAACCCATGCAAGCATTGGGTAAAGAAGATGCCTGCGGGGTCTGCCGGTGGCAGCATGAAAATGAGAAACAAAAGACACCGGAACAATTTCATCAAGGTTGATGGTTTCATCGAGTATGGAAAGAAACTCATATTTATCGTTATCAAATTTATTTTGGCAATCGGTAAAAATATCTGCCAAAGAGAGCTGTTTATGTGTTATCATATAGATACGACTCCTTTACTGGTGGATATGGATAATTGTTACTGGAGATTTCAATTATACCACAGACCAGTGAGGAGTTGTTTTATTTTGTAACAAAGAGAATCCCGTATTTATGCGGGTTCTGGCGTTTCGCAAACGCCTAGAGTATATTATAGAAAAAAGGAGGTATAGATATGCGAAAAAAAATGAAACTATTTATTACCATGGTATTGGCGGGGATTTTATTGGGAACTATATCAGTTATGGCAGCGGAACAGCCGAAACTTCCAACGAAAGTGCAGGAGATTGCAAATGGCTCTGATGACCTCTATGGAGAAGGGGTTTCGATTGAGCATGGCGCAAATTCAGATGAAAGATTTTCGTCGGGTGGAGTAGATCACACACATCAGTATATAGTTGCAAATACACTTAAAATTCTGAGTAATGATCAGGGAAATAGTGTATTTAATGGCGAATTGAATTCATCTATTCTTATGGAAGCAACTGACTGGCCGGATAAACTCGGAAATGAAACGGATGTAGGAACTTTTGCCGGACACTTTTATGATCCTGATTCTGGAAAAAACTGGCTGGGGCAAACATCCCCGACAGCTAGGACAAGAGCAGAGTCATATTTTCAGGCAGCAGTAAATGCGTATCGTGCAGGAGATGTACAATTGGCTATGTCAAATTTAGGAAAAGGAACACATTATGTGTCAGACTTAAATGAACCACACCATGCATCGAACCTGACGGCAGTAAACAGCAACCATTCTGCTTTTGAAAAATATGTTGATAAAAATCGAAAATCTTATACAATAGCAGGAAATTCATTTAGCGAGTCTGTTTACGCAACTGCACTAAATACTTCTACAGGCGATTTAATGTATTCAGCGGCAAAACATGCAAAGAGTCTTGCAGGAAGTGCTCAGAATGAAAGTACGTATGAGAGTGCAGCAAGGCAGTCTGTGCAGCACGCAATACAAACAGTTGCGCAATATATGTATAAGTTTGGAAAAGAAGTTGGCATCTATTGATAAGAATTTTCAGACCTTGATATTGTAAAATATCGAGGTCTATTTTTGTTTGCCCGCCATGGGCGGGCTCTAACGGGTGAAAGTCCCGAGTGCGCCTAGGCAACAAGGAAGCACATAGCTGAACAGCAAGGGTGTCCGCCGTGAGG
>CAJTFX010000072.1 GCA_910575555.1 Lachnospiraceae bacterium
GCGGGCAGAGCCCGCTAATGGGTCAAGGGACGAGTCCCTTGTGGGGTTTGGGGCAACGCCCCAAGGTCTTAAAACCACTAATATCTGCAATTTTCAAGGTTCTTTCGAGCCTTTTCTTTTAACTCGGTTTTTTCATAGATTATTTGACACTACCTTTATTTATCAAATTCCTCTGCCACCTCGGTAAGAAGCTCCCGGATCGGCAGGTGCTGCGGGCAAGTTTGCTCACACTTGCCGCACTTGATACAATCGGATGCCCTGCTGCCTTCTTTGGTATGTACATTGTTGTAGTAATAATCGGTGTTCCAGTTCTGAAACTGTTTCTTTGCATTAAGACAGGCAAACAGGTCAGGAATCGCAATCTGTTTCGGACATCCATCCGTACAGTACCGACAGGCAGTGCAGGGAATCAATCCCTGTGCGCGGAAAATCTCCCGTACTTTTATGACAGCCTCCTGCTCTTTATCAGAAAGAGGAACAAAATTCTTCATGTAACCGATATTGTCCTGCATCATTTCCATATTTCCCATGCCGGACAGCACCATCATAATACCCTCAAATCCAGCGGCAAATCGGATCGCATAACTGGCGTTGCTGCCGCCATGAAGCGCATCCAAGATTTTCTGTGCCTGTTCCGGCAGGTTTACTAAACTGCCGCCTTTTACCGGCTCCATAACGATCACAGGCTTATCAAACTTCCGGCAGACCTCATAGCATCTGCGGCTTTCCACCGAAGCATCCTCATAGTCCACATAGTTAAACTGAATCTGTACTACTTCAATCTGTGGATATTCGGTCAAAATCTGCTTAAGCACCGCCGCCTTGTCGTGAAACGAGATTCCAAAATGTTTGATTTTTCCTTCCTGCTTCAATTCCAGCGCCGTTTCATACGCCTTGCATCCTTTGAATTTTGTATAAATCTCGGCACTTTGAGCGTGCATGAGATAGAAGTCGAAATAGTCCACGCCGCAGGCCGCAAGCTGACCTTCAAATAACGGTCTGATCTGCTCCTGCTTGTTGAAAAAATGCGTAGAGAGCTTATTCGTCAAAACATAAGCGTTCCGTGGATGGCGTTTTACAAGGCACTCCCGCAGGGCTGTCTCGCTTTTGCCGCCCAAGTAACCGTGTGCCGTATCAAAATAGTTGAATCCATTTTCCAGAAAGGTATCTACCATCCGACACATTTCATCCCGGTCAATCTCTCCATCTTTCATGGGGAGACGCATACAGCCAAAGCCAAAATTCTTTTTTACATTTTCAAAATACACGTTCATCCCATCTCCTTTAGATTATTCTTTTCAGTTTCCATTTCCCTCCGAGCCACCGCAGGCTAAACACAACCGCCCGGAATAGCCAGTCAACAGCCATTGCCGCCCATACTCCGACAGCTCCCATACGGAGGCCATTTGCTAACAAATATGCCGCCCCAATTCGGAAAACCCACATAGAAGCGATGGAAACAATCATTGCAAACTTCACATCACCTGCCGCCCGCATAGATGCCGGCAAATCGAAAGTCAGCGGCCAGATACAGACAGCCGCCAGTGTATGAATCAAAAGCATTTGTGTCGTCAAGCTGGCAGTTTCCTGCGATAAATTGTAAACGGGCAGGATCAGCGGCAAAGCAAAATAAATTGACAGGTCAATTACCAAGAGAGCCACATAGGTAGCTTTTATCAGCAGCCTGTTATAATACTTCGCCTGTTCATAGTCTCCCTTGCCTATGCAGCGTGAAATTACCGTAGTAATTCCCAGCGCAATAGCGGAGCCCGGAATTACCTGAATGGCCGACAGATTTGTAGCAATGGCATTTGCTGCGATTGCACCTGTTCCAAAAGCAGAAACCAATCCTAAGACGAGAATTTTTCCAAGCTGAAACATCACGTTTTCCACTCCATTCGGAATACCGATATACAAAATTTTTCCAATAAATTTTCGGTCAAGCTGAATCTTTAGTGTCTTTCTGATATGCAGCTCCTGCTGCTCATTAAACAACAAGATGGTAACAACCACAGCAGCGGCAACTCTGGAAAGAAGTGTAGAAACAGCCGCGCCTCCCGTTGCCATGCCAGCGCCATAAATGAAGATGGCGTTACCCGTTACGTTGATCACGTTCATCATCAGGGAGATCCACATCGTTATTTTGGAATTACTCATAGCGCGAAAAGTCGCTGCACCAGCTTCATACACTGCAATGGCAGGAATCGAGAAAGCGGTAATCGTCAAGTAAGTGTCTGCATATTTTCTCACTTCGGGAGTGATCTCCCCAAATAAGCGATTCAATATGATGTCTTTCAAGATGATTAAAACTACCATAACAGCCAATGAGAACACTGCGGAAAAGCCAATAAGCTGCTCTGAACTTTTGCAGGCATCTTTTTGATTTCCACTGCCAAGATACTGTCCTGCAACAACAGCGCCACCGGTTCCTAATGCCGCAAACAGATAAATCAAAAGCTGCATCACAGTATCTACAAGAGAGACCCCCGATACGGCGGCCTCTCCCACAGAAGATACCATGATGGAATCGATCATGCCTACCAACAGTGTAAGAAGAAGTTCGATAACCAAAGGGCACATCAAGCGCCATAGTTCACGGTTTGTAAATAATCGTCCTTTGCAGCTTTCCTGTGTCATTTCAGTACGGCAGTGCTTTTTACAAGATAGCGCAGCCATACACTGCCGCCCTCCTTTACCTGGGCACTTTGCAGTTCAAATCCTATCGGCTTATCTGCCGCCAGTCCCCCTCTTGTTGCAAAAAGGGCAGGCGTATCAGAGGAACCATCTGCCGTAGAAGCAATCACAACACTGACCTCATCACACATTCCTGCCTGAATGAAAGACCAGTTCAGGACACCGCCACCGCCGAGCATGAGCGTTTCGATCCCGAACAGCGTTTTCAGCTTGCTCATTGCCGTCTCATAATCCAACGAATCGGTTCCCGCAATGATATAGGAAATCCCTAACTTCCGCAGGAACGCTTTATAAGCATTTCCGGCCTTCTGCGTGAGTATTTCAATCACATGAGCCGTTGTATCAATATAGGTCAGTGTGTCGCTTTTCCATCCCAGTTTGCCGGAAGGATCAACAGAAACATAGTACATATCCGCTTTCTTTGCGACAAAGTCGCCTTCCGGTACAGTCGGGACATTTTCATCCACGTCCGGCTTCTCATAAAAGGTAAAGTTATCGTCCGTTGTCACTCGCCCGGAAAGCCAGCCCTGATGTTTATAATATGGTTCTTTGCCAAAAGAAAGGTTATAAAACACATCTCCGGCTGCACTTCCTTCCGGTGTTCCCATATAGGAACCCATAATTTTCCCATCAAGTGAGGTCATCATATGGCAAAAAATATATGGTCTGTTCATTTACAAATCCTCCTTGATTACATATTGGTACGGAAGAAAGTTTCCAGTTTGTCAAAAGGAATCTTATCCAGCTTATCATACAGGTCTACATGGTTTGTGTCCGGGATTACAAGAAGTTCCTTCGGCTCTGCCGCCTGCGCATAAGCATCCTCGCTGAAATACCGGGAATGTGCGTTCTCGCCGATCACAAACAAAATCGGTCGTGGCGAAATCCGGTCAATTTGGGAGAGCAGAGGGAAATTCATAAACGACATACAGCTTGTAAGGGTAAACTGCGTTGTGGAATTTGGATGATAGCCTCTCGGTGTTGCATAAAACTCTCCAAATTCTCTGCCAATCGGATCAGTATTTTCATCAAAGCCAATCGGCGCTCCCCGTCCGGCCAGCATCGGCTCATTGCCTTCAAAGTCGGAATATCTCGCCTCTGCAAGAGCCGCTAATGTTGCATCCCAAGCCTCTCTTGTCATGGAATCGCCAAAGCCCTGAGACATATTGCGGGAAATATCATACATACTTACCGTAGCAACCGCCTTAATGCGCACATCCACCTGTGCCGCACTCAAAGCAAATCCGCCGCTGCCGCAAATGCCGATGGCGCCGATTTTTTCTCTGTCAACAAACGGACGTGTACCCACGAAGTCTACGGCAGCACTGAAATCTTCCACGAAGAAGTCCGGCGAAGAAATACGTCTTGGCATACCGCCGCTGTATCCGTTGAAAGACGGATCAAATGCCAGCGCCACAAATCCGCGCTTTGCCAGTTCCTGTGCATAAATGCCGGGGCCTTGTTCTTTCACACCGCCATAAGGAGGGCCAATGATAACAGCCGTGTGCTTTTCCTCCATGTTCATATCCTTTGCCGTATACAGATCAGCAGCAATGGTAATGCCATAACGGTTTTTGTAAGAAACTGTTTTCCTCACAACCTGATCGCTCAGTTCAAAAATGTAATTATCTTTGTTTGTCATAACGAATCTCCTTTACTATTTTTCTTTCAGCCATTTTTTAATTTCCGGCTCTGAATACTGGATGCTTCCACCGCGAAGCGCCAAACCTTTCTTTACCTCTGCCGCCTCGCATAACCGCTTAATATCCGATTCGCTGCTCCCCATCCCGCTGCCCTCATGGGTACAAAATGGGAAAATAGTCTTTCCGTTAAAATCAAAATGCTCCAAAAATGTAAATACGGCCATCGGCATAGTTCCCCAATAGTTGGGATAGCCCAAATATACCGTATCGTATGCGTCTAAACTTTCCGGATAGGCTTTCAGCTCCGGTCTTGCGTTACGCCGCTGGTCAGCCTGAGCCTGCGCGATACATTCGTTGTAGTCCTTTGAATATTCCTGCACAGGCTGCATCTTAAAAGTTTCCGCCCCTGTCAGTTTCTGAAGGATATTCGCCACAACTTCCGTGTTGCCAACAGCCAGCTTTTTAATTGTACCGCTCACATAGTTCTCGCCTTTGCGTGAGAAATATACAATGATTGCTGCCATATATCAAACTCCTTTCCTTGTTTCTGCTCTCATTATAGCCTTGAAAGTCTTGACAGAGAATCTCCGATTTGTTATCATCGTATCTACTAAAAGTAAATGCGATGCAGGAGGTTGATTCCATGTTCAATCATAATTTAACGGCTTTTGTATCTGCCATAGACTCCGGCAGTTTCACAAAAGCAGCAGATAAATTGTTTGTAACTCCGACTGCGGTTATGAAACAAATCAATTCTTTAGAATCCCATCTGGGCCTAAAGCTGATAGAAAGAACAAGTCAGGGGGTTCGCCTGACACCGGCAGGAGAAGTGATTTATAGGGATGCAAAATTTCTGTTTGACTTCTCAAAACGCTCCATTGAAAACGCGAAACAGGCGGCAAATGTACATGACAAAACATTCCGCGTTGGAACCTCCTTACTGTACCCGGCGAAAGCGTTTATGGACTTATGGTACAAAGTCAGCAGTCAGTTTCCCGATTACAAACTGCATTTAGTTCCTTTTGAAGATAACCATGAAGGTATCCTCTCCGAAATTGAACAATTAGGGAAAAAATTTGATTTTCTGCTGGGAGTCTGCGATTCCAAACAATGGCTCAACCGATGTAATATGCTGCCGCTGGGACGATACAGAAAAATGTGCGCCGTTTCCCGCGAACACCCACTGGCATCAAAAAAATATATGGAGCTTTCAGATTTATATGGAGAAACCTTGATGATGGTAAAAGAAGGCGATTCGGAAATGAATGATATAATACGAAGTGACCTGCGAAAGAATCATCCAGACATTCGGATTGAAGATACCACACAGTTTTATGATATGGCTGTATTTAACCGCTGTATCGAAACTGGGAATGTTCTGCTATTACTGGAATGTTGGCAGGATGTTCACCCGGCACTTGTCAGCATCCCGGTGAAATGGGAATACAGTTCTCCTTATGGGCTTTTGTATGCCATGAATCCGCCGGATGATGTAATGAAACTTGTAAATGCAGTAAAAGTCTAATTAGAGCTTGAAAATATGGCCGACCTTTACGGGGTCAGCTCCGATTTCCTGCTTGGCCGCTGCGAATCCCATATACAGGATTCCAGTCTGCCCATCTCCCTGCAGTCATTGCCAGCGTTTCATGGCAGGCCGGTATGGTCTGCCACATATGGATGGCTGCTGGTGAATGCTGCCGACAGGCTTCTGACCTTTCCTGACGGCCATACCCTGCCTTTTATGGACATAGTCGGTGAATTATTTATCTCTGCCCCTCCCTTTTCTGAAGCAGAACCGCCGAACGGGCAGCCTCTGTCCCGGTCTGAGGTTAACAGGCAAAAGGAAATCTGGCTGGAACCGATTTCCCCAGACTCGGATTTACGAAAAGAGCTACAGGGATGGTACCGTGTCAAGGACCGGTTTGTCGAGAACGAGTATGGGAACCGGTTTTATTTGGATACTTACGGCTCCAAATGGCTGGCATTTACTCCTGAGACTGAAGCATAAAAGAATCCGACGCCCTGCATCCATTGTATACAAGGCGTCGGATTTTGATTATTCATGCTTTCTGAACGGGCTGCCAAATATTCAGTTTTTATGTTCAGAAGTACAATAAGGAGAAAATAATTGTCAAATTTCCGCTACATTCCCCCTTTCCATAATTTTTCAAATCAGCGCTTCCAAATACTGGAAATATATCCCATCCAGCAAATATCCTATTCTTTTAATATTTTTACTGAACTAATGGATATTATGCCGCCATAAGCAACAATAACAACAGGCAAGCCTTCATTGATA
>CAJTFX010000073.1 GCA_910575555.1 Lachnospiraceae bacterium
AATACCACAGCAGGCGGCCGTGCCGACTGCGAGGATATGCCGCGAAAGTCTATTGACATAAGGCTCACGGATAATCCTGTCCAGCAGAAAAGGGGCGACTGCGCCCTTTTCCTGCCATCAGGCGGGGACGGGTGCGGGCAGAGCCCGCTAATGGGTCAAGGGACGAGTCCCTTGTGGGATTTGGGGCAACGCCCCAAGGTCTTAAAACCACTAATATCTGCAATTTTCAAGGTTCTTTCGAGCCTTTTCTTTTAACTCGGTTTTTTCATAGATTATTTGACACTACCTAATTTATTTTGGTTTCTTCATACAATCATTTATACAAGCAAAAACTGAATTGCATTGAAGAAATAGCCAACAAGGATAATGCCAATCGTACAGATTGCAATAAATATAGTAAGCAGTGTAGGCTTGACAGCTTTTCGCAACATAATCATTGACGGCAGGGATAACGTAGTAACCCCCATCATAAAAGATAATACTACGCCTAGTTGTGCGCCCTTTGCCAACAGAGCTTCGGCAATCGGAATAGTACCGAATATATCAGCATACATGGGAACGCCTGCGATTGTTGCGATAATTACACCTAGCGGATTGCCCGTTCCAAGAACACGCACGATGAAGTCCTCTGGTATCCAGTTATGGATAAATGCACCGATAGCAACACCAATTAAAACATAAGGGGCAACTTTTTTTGCCGTAGACACAACTTGTTCCCATGCGAATTTCATACGGTCTTTAAAATGTAGTTCTTCTTGTTCAATATCAATAGATTTTCCATTTCGTATAAATTCTTCCACATAATTTTCAAGGTGTAGTTTCTCAATCATAGTACCGCCTGCAACCGCAATAATAAGTCCAAGTACAACATAAGTTACAGCAACTTTCCAGCCGAATATGCTCATTAGCAGTACAAGTGAGCCAAGGTCAACCATAGGGGAAGAAATCAAAAAGGAAAAAGTTACACCTAATGGCAGACCCGCACTTGTAAACCCGATAAATAGCGGGATTGATGAACAGGAGCAGAACGGTGTTACCGTGCCAAGTAATGCAGCTATGATATTTGCGCCGATACCGTGAAATCTTCCAAGAATTTTCTTTGTTCTTTCTGGTGGAAAATAACTCTGAATATACGATATTAGCAAAATTAAAACGCCTAAAAGCACCATGATTTTAATGGTGTCATATAGGAAAAACTGAACGCTGCCCCCTATCTTTTCTTTCGTGTCTAAACCGCAGGCATTGAGAAAATTACCAATTAAGCTATTTAACCATTGCATACCAAGAATTTCATTTTGAAAGAAATTCCACCCTGTTTTTAATACTTCCATAAAATTCCTCCTTAAATTGATAGATTGAAATGTATCTATTTGTTTCTGTTTAGATAAACCGTGTAAAAAGTGTATGTTGCTTTTCAAACACGGTTATCTATTGTCTGAAAGAGATGTATTCGTCAGAGTTTTAAGACACTCTGCGGCATATTCTCCACCGCTTTTGGATATGGAGTAATGCGTCCATTTTCCTTCTTTTCTACTGATTACAATATCAGCGTCACACAATATTTTCATGTGGTGTGAAAGGGTTGGCTGTGTAATTTGCAGATTATCCAATAGCACGCAGGCGCATTTTTCACCAGTAAGTAATTGCTGCAAGATACGAATACGGTTTTCATCACAAAAAGCCTTAAAAATAGTTGCTACTTTCTTTTCGTCTATTTCCATTTAATCACCTCTCATTGATATTTGTCTATGTGTTATTATATGCACATATAGATAAATGTCAATATGTTTTTTGTATTTTTAACAAAAATATAAAGACACCGGGGAATGACAGTCTTTTTATCATCATTCCCCGGCGTTTATCCGCTGAATTTATAGCCGACACCTAACACGGTTTTTATGTAGGTCGGGTTTTTGCTGTCCGGCTCTATCTTTTTCCGCAGGTTGCAAATCACATTTCCAATGCTTGAATGGCAGCTATCGCTATCCATGTTCCAGACGGCTTCAAATATCTGTGACCGTGAGAGAACAATGCCGGGATTGGAAGCAAGGAACACAAGGGTGCTGTATTCAAGACGGGTAAGGTTGACTTCTTTCCCGTCTTGAAGTACCCGGCGTTGTTGCTGCTTTATTTCTAGTAGAGCATAAAATAAATAATTAGTGGTTAAAGCCCGATAATATCATTCTGAGAAAACTCATCCATTTTATACTTCCAATGATATATAACGGGCTCTGCATTTATTTCATCAAAATATTTGTAGATCCGTTCAATAAGCTCTTCTTTAGATTTTACCCGGATGCCTTTCAGCATTTGTTTTGTCATTTTGCTAAAAAAGCTTTCTATCATATTCAGCCATGACCCGTGTTTTGGCGTGAATACAAATTCAAACCTCCCATCACGTATCGTCTCAAGGAATCGGCGTGTCTCTTTGGACTTGTGGGCAGAGTGGTTATCCAGTATGATGCGGATGGTGTCCTGTGACGGGTATTTTTTGTCCAGTATCTTCAGGAACTCTATAAAATCAGAGCTTTTATGGGTGCTGCTCACCAGCGGTATGGCCTCCCCGGTAAGCAGGTCTATTCCTGCAAGCAGCGATACGGTCCCCAGTCTTTTATATTCATAATCACGGGAAACCTCCCCGTTCCCTTTTTTCGGGCGCAGGTCATCCGAAGTATTTGCAATGGCCTGGATTCCCGGCTTTTCGTCATAGGAGACAGTGATTGTGAGTTTATAGTCATCCGGCACAATGACTTCACCATTTTCATCAAACTGGAGCTCCACTTGCTTGTAAACAAGCAGGATGTCCCGCATTTTTGATTCAAACAGCGGGTCTCTTTTTTCACAGTAATATTTGATCTTAAAAGGCTTGATTTCAGATGCTTTCAGGATTTGCCCCACTCTCGCCTTTGTAATAGTTTCCAGTCGCTGGAACCCTGCCTGTGCGGCATGGCCCTGTATATATTGATGGAGGCTTTTAAGCGTCCACAGTTCCTGGGCGCAGCCCAGGTCCGCCGGACGCTGGCAGGCGATATTGATGATCCATGCTTTGGCGGCATCCGTAATTTCAACCGGATGCCCACTGCGGGGTGCATCAGACAATGCCTCTTTAACTCCACCCTCAAAATATTTGCTGATACAAAGCCGTACAGTATTAATGCTGACGCCAAGTCCTTCTGAGATGTCTTTATCCGTGCGGCCTTTTTCCTTCTGCAGGAGTATGCGTGAACGGTCAACAGTTCGGGCCTGGCTGGTTCTGGACCGTGAAATTTTTTGAAGATATTCTCTGTCTGTATCTGAAAGCTTAATTGTATATGGGCGTTTTGACATGGTCTTTATCCTCCTTAAATGCGTTTTTTTAACAAGACTATTATAACACACATTTTAACTATCAGATACTTATTTTATATTATACTCCGTTGTATAAATGCGGTTCTCTGCGGTTTCCGCAACATTCATCAGAAATCTTTCAAGCTGTTTTTCTTTTGTTTCAGCGTTACGTTTTTTCATGGTCTGTGTCCTCCTGCAAATCTGCCCCGTCAATCTCGTAGAGGTCGAACGGTTCTTCCGGCTTGATAGCTGCCGGGCGGCGTTTTAGATACTTCTCAATGTCAAATACATTCTTCTTGTCAAAATCGGAAAGGAATTTATAGCTTGGGTGCTTGGTAATGTCGAACTTGTCACTGAAAAAGGGGCGTGCGCCCCTTACCTGCAAGATACATTTGCCGCCGTCCATGACGGAAAGCTCGTCTTGTGTCATAAGCTCTTTGCCACATTGTCAAGTGATGAATTTAATTTTTCTTGCATATATTTTTACATTATGGCATAATATAAGTAAGAAATTCTTACTGGAAAGGGGCGTAAGCAAATGAACACACAAATATTGACAGTTTCTTCCAAAGGACAGATTTCATTGCCAGTCAGCATCCGAAAACTCTTGTCGATTGATACTGGTGATAAACTGGTTGCATATACTTCAGGGGATGTTATCATGCTCAAAACTTTAAAGCTTCCTTCTGCTGAAGAATTTGAAGCCTCACTCGACGAGGCACAAAAATGGGCAAAGTCTGTTGGGTATAATGAAAATGATGTTAATGATATAATCAAATCAGTTAGAAAGAAGAAACGAGTATGAGAATTGTGATAGATACAAATGTTTTGATTTCTGGTGTGTTTTTTGGCGGATTTCCGAGAGAAATTCTTCGTGCTGTTGTTTGTCAGAAGATAACAGCCTGCGCTACGACAGAAATTATTAACGAATATGAAGAAATTGTGCAGGAAATGATTGATAGAAAACAAGGGCATATTAATAGAACAATTTTAAGCCCGCTAATTAAAACTATGGAAATTATCGAACCTGTTACTCATGTCGAAATATGCCGTGATCCTGACGATAACAAATTCCTGGAATGCGCAAAAGATTCTCATGCTTTATATATTGTCAGTGGAGATAAAGACCTCCTCGTAATAGAGCAGTTTGAAAACATTCAAATCGTGACTGCAAAAGACTTTTGTGAGAAATACTTTTCCGAATAAAAAGGAGCTATTACCTTTTCTATTGGAATATTTATAAAATCAAAATTAGAGGATACCTTTTCTCAACAAAGAGAAAAGTATCCTCTCTAATTTTATATAGTGACTACTAGAGCATAAAATAAATAATTAGTGGTTAAAGCCCGATAATATCATTCTGAGAAAACTCATCCATTTTATACTTCCAATGATATATAACGGGCTCTGCATTTATTTCATCAAAATATTTGTAGATCCGTTCAATAAGCTCTTCTTTAGATTTTACCCGGATGCCTTTCAGCATTTGTTTTGTCATTTTGCTAAAAAAGCTTTCTATCATATTCAGCCATGACCCGTGTTTTGGCGTGAATACAAATTCAAACCTCCCATCACGTATCGTCTCAAGGAATCGGCGTGTCTCTTTGGACTTGTGGACAGAGTGGTTATCCAGTATGATGCGGATGGTGTCCTGTGACGGGTATTTTTTGTCCAGTATCTTCAGGAACTCTATAAAATCAGAGCTTTTATGGGTGCTGCTCACCAGCGGTATGGCCTCCCCGGTAAGCAGGTCTATTCCTGCAAGCAGCGATACGGTCCCCAGTCTTTTATATTCATAATCACGGGAAACCTCCCCGTTCCCTTTTTTCGGGCGCAGGTCATCCGAAGTATTTGCAATGGCCTGGATTCCCGGCTTTTCGTCATAGGAGACAGTGATTGTGAGTTTATAGTCATCCGGCACAATGACTTCACCATTTTCATCAAACTGGAGCTCCACTTGCTTGTAAACAAGCAGGATGTCCCGCATTTTTGATTCAAACAGCGGGTCTCTTTTTTCACAGTAATATTTGATCTTAAAAGGCTTGATTTCAGATGCTTTCAGGATTTGCCCCACTCTTGCCTTTGTAATAGTTTCCAGTCGCTGGAACCCTGCCTGTGCGGCATGGCCCTGTATATATTGATGGAGGCTTTTAAGCGTCCACAGTTCCTGGGCGCAGCCCAGGTCCGCCGGACGCTGGCAGGCGATATTGATGATCCATGCTTTGGCGGCATCCGTAATTTCAACCGGATGCCCACTGCGGGGTGCATCAGACAATGCCTCTTTAACTCCACCCTCAAAATATTTGCTGATACAAAGCCGTACAGTATTAATGCTGACGCCAAGTCCTTCTGAGATGGCTTTATCCGTGCGGCCTTTTTCCTTCTGCAGGAGTATGCGTGAACGGTCAACAGTTCGGGCCTGGCTGGTTCTGGACCGTGAAATTTTTTGAAGATATTCTCTGTCTGTATCTGAAAGCTTAATTGTATATGGGCGTTTTGACATGGTCTTTATCCTCCTTAAATGCGTTTTTTTAACAAGACTATTATAACACACATTTTAACTATCAGATACTTATTTTATATTATACTACATATCTAAAGCAGCTGGTTTTACAATAAATAACATATCAGCATCTATGCCATCTTTTATGTATAACATAGGTGTATTTGCTTCTGTTGGTGATTCAAGCATCATGACCCCTTTTGCTTGTTCAAAAGCCTTTTTTACAGACAATCCAAATCCCAACGATGAATAAAACTGAGCTGCGAACGTACATGCAGCTTCGTCACTTACTGAAGTTGTCATACCTATTGCAGCATCCACATATTGAATTATTTCATGTGCCTGATCATAAGAAAAGCAGGCATTAAAAAATAGCAAATGTATTTTATCAGAAGATGACATAATTGTTTGTGTTATCGCTTCTTTAGTAACAATTTTTGCTGAACCATCTGTATTTTCTAGCACAAGTTCTCCTGTGTCAACCCCATGTCCACTAAAGTCAGCTCTGACGCTTAAATTAATATTTGCTCTCTTAGGGCAGCTTGGATTCAATCTTATAGACTAAACTGTCAATACGTTCCTATTTTGAACCATAAAATCCCTGTGCCCTGCTTTTTTCTTTTTTACTTTTCAC
>CAJTFX010000074.1 GCA_910575555.1 Lachnospiraceae bacterium
AGACATACATCAAAATCCGTGGCATCAAAAACTACGTCTGGCTCATTATGAACGCTGCCACACGCTCCATCATCGGCTATCAGGTGTCTGATAACCGCGGCGTAGGCCCCTGTATCCTCGCAATGCGTATGGCATTCCGGAACCTTACAAAACTGCCGGAGAACTTCAAGTTCATTGCGGACGGATACAGTGCGTATCCTCTTGCCGCAATGGAGTTCGTAAAAAAGCTGGGCAGAGACTTTACATTTAAAATCACCCAGGTCATTGGACTTACCAACGACGATGCTGTTTCTACCGAATACCGGCCATTCAAGCAGATGATCGAACGCCTGAACCGGACTTATAAAGCCTCTTACCGCCATACAAACGGCTTTGACAGCATCGACGGTGCCAACTATGATCTGGCGCTCTGGGTCGCTTACTATAACTTCCTGCGCCCTCATAAACACAATAAATACAACGTCCTCAACGAAGTGGAGATGCTGCAGGGCGCTGACAACATGCCTGGCAAATGGCAGATGCTCATCTTCCTTGGGCAGCAGACCATCCTGAATATGCAGAAAAACGGTCCTGCACAGACGGAGCGGAGCTGTTGTCAATAGAACCGTGGAATACCGCAGCAGGCGGCCGCGCCGCCTGTGAGGATATGCCGCGAAAGTCTATTGACAAAAGGCTCACGGATAATCCTGTCCAGCAGAAAAGGGGGCGACTGCGCCCTTTTCCTGCCATCTGGCGAGGACGGGTGCGGGCAGAGCCCGCTAATGGGTCAAGGGACGAGTCCCTTGTGGGGTTTGGGGCAACGCCCCAAGGTCTTAAAACCACTAATATCTGCAATTTTCAAGGTTCTTTCGAGCCTTTTCTTTTAACTCGGTTTTTTCATAGATTATTTGACACTACCTTCAGCGGCCAGCTGCAGGACAACGGAAACCGTATTCTTCATATCGTGTTTCATGCTCCGTATGCCGGAATAGACACGCTCCATTTCCGCAATATGCTCCTGCATACTTCCTATCTGTTTTTCCAGTACGATTCTGCTGCTCCGTTCCCTGTTCAGATAAACCGTATCCTGAAACAGCTTTACTCCGTATAAGATAGACAGCAGCGACAAAAGCAGGATTGCGGGGAGGATGACCAGTAACAGCGGGTATTTATCATACACCATTTCCACGCCATTTTCTTCTACCGTAAACAGGATCGTACGGAGCAGCGCACAGAACAGCAGGCTCACCACAGCCGTAGTAAGGATAGATAACAATTCTGTCCTCTGGAGCGCATAATCCTTTTCCCGATAATTGCGTACAATCCCTTTCAGTGACAGGTACAGCATCAGAATAAGCGCTGCTTCCCGAAAAATCTGATTCCCGATTACACTGACGTTTATTACTGTTTCAAAAGTTTTTTCAGAAGTGATAATCCCTTTCTCCAGACACAAGTTCCATACCATAAGCAGTTTATTCACTGGCTTATCAAGCAGAATCAGCACCAGGAATGCGCTGATATCAGCGACTGCACGGAAAGCAGCCGCAAGAAAGAGCGTAACCCCATGAAACGCCTTATAAAAACACATTGCTGTAACAAGCAGCATACAAAGTGACAGCGCCGTTTTCCAAACCGTCTTTACACTTTCATATCCTGTTGGGGGAAGCCAATAGATACATAGCCGTGACAGCCCGTAAACAGCCATAACATAAAGCCCATGAAAACGGCTTTTTGTCCTGCTCTCCAAAAAACTTCCTAAAAAATATTGCAGGCAGTACCCTTGAAGCAGAACGGAAACTACTGTAAAAACCGTAAAAATCAAATCTATCAGACTATACACTGAAAGCCCCTCCGTTCTGCAAGTACCACATATACGTATTGACAAATTCGCCGTATTTTTTCTTTGTCAAATAAACGGTATCGCCGCCTGTAAGCGTTATGCAGTCGCTTTTGTATTCCCTGATATGCGCCATATTCACAAGATATCCCCGGTGGCAGCGGTAAAATGACCCGCCAAGCTGCCTTTCCAGTTCGCCAAGCGCGGCATAGGCTTCAACGATCTCCTGCATGGTATGAATTTTCACTTTTCTTGATACACTTTCGATATACAGAATTTTGTCTGCGTCTATGGTAATTCCCCTGTTTCTTGTATTGATAAAAAGCTGCCTGTTCCGGCGCATGTGCCGCAGTCCGGCTTCCTTTAACGCCTCTTCAAAAACTTCCGTAAATTTCTGTTTGGTGACAGGCTTCAGTAAATAATGAAACGCGTATATATCAAGAGCTTCAAACACATATTCCTTTATACCCGTAATGAATATTAAGACGGTGTCTGTGTTCGTTTCCCTTACTTCCTTTGCCGCTTCAATGCCATTCATGCCGTCCATTTGTATGTCAAGGAAAATAATGTCAAAGGGCTTTGCCGCGGCAAGCAGTTCTTCCCCGGACGAAAAGCAAGCCGCATTACAGTCCGGCTTCTGGTTTTCTATCATTTCACGGAGCTGTTCCCGGATTACTTTTTCATCATCAACAACTGCTATATCCAAATTTCTCACTCCAAGCCTGTAATATCTCTATTTAATCTATCGGCAAAAAAATGGGATATGTTTACAAAATGTAACGAAAGACAGTTTGAAATGTAACGAAAGAAATGATTTGTCTTGGGAAGAAACGGACGCCTTTGAAAGCGGAAATAAATCATGAATATACTCTTTTTCCTCACAAGGATTTATAGCAAATCATACCAAAAAAAATACAAATTATCCCATACCCACCAAAGCAAAATTCTTATCTGCTATAAATATATAGAGCAGCTCAACTTAGTTATAGATTAAAAAAATAAGAGAAAAAATTATGGAAAAGATGAATTTAACTAATGAAAACATTGCGCAGACAAGCAGTCTTGCAGAAAAGACGCTTGGAGAATGGGGCGTTGATGCCAGAAATATTATCCAAATCCGGCTTGCAGTGGAGGAAACGCTGTTAAAGTACCAGGAGGCTTTCGGTATGGAGGCAGTATTTGCACAAAAATATATCAAACGTCTTAATCGTATCCGTCTGGAACTTTTTCTGCCAGGGGAAAGGTTTGATCCCTTTGATACAGGAGAGGAAGAACAGAGCCAGGTACTGCAGGGACTGCTTGCTAATATGGGAGTTGCACCTGCGTGGCAGTACAAAAATGGAGAGAATCTTATTTTATTTACTCCCAAAAAGAAGAAACGTTCTCAGATGGCTTCACTGGCGCTGTCCGTAATACTGGCTTTTTTGTGCGGCGGTGTGTGTAGTTTCCTGCCAGAGAATATCAGGACTTTTCTTGCAAATGAGATTATCAGCCCGGTATTTAACCGCTTTATGGGACTTTTATCAGCCATTGCAGGCCCTATGGTGTTTCTTTCAATTGTATGGGGAATATACGGCATTGGGGATATGGCGGCTATGGGCAGAATCGGAAAGAGGATGATTGGACGCTTTATGCTGATGACGATTCTTCTGACACTGCCCGTATGTGCATTTGCCATGCCGTTTTTTTCTCTTAAAACCGGAGACGGTGGGAAGTTTGATTTTTCTGAATTGTTTCAAATGGTTCTGGATATTGTACCAGGCAACTTTTTTACGCCCTTTACAGAAGGGAATCCTATGCAGATTATTTTTGTGGCAGTTATAATCGGAATCGCAATGCTGATTCTGGGAAACATTGCTACGATTGCCGCGGCCTTTGTGGAACAGTCCAATTATATTATACAGCTTATTATGGAGACAGTCAGTTCATTTGTTCCCGTGTTTGTGTTTGGCAGTATTTTAAGTATGATACTGGGTAACAGCTTTTCGGTGTTTCTTCCTGCATATAAGGTGGTTCTGGTAATGCTTATGGGAGACGCCATTCTTCTGGCAGTGTATCTTGTGTTAGTATGCACAAGGAGGAAGGTGCAGCTTTGGGTATTGCTGAAAAAGATGATGCCCACGTTTCTGATTGCATTAACCACGGCATCTTCTTCTGCCGCATTTGGGGTGAATATGGAGTGCTGTGAAAAAGACCTTGGGATTGACAAAAGGATTGTTAATTTTGGTATTCCTTTGGGGCAGGTTATTTTTATGCCAGGGGTTTCCGTTATGTTTCTGGCGGTGGGATTTTGTATGGCTGAAATCTATGGCGTGACGGTTTCTCCGGCGTGGCTGGCTACAGCCGGTCTCATTGCTATTGTGCTTGCGGTGGCGGCGCCTCCTATTCCCGGCGGTGCGCTGACCTGTTATACGATTTTGTTTGTCCAGCTTAAGATTCCCATGGAGGCTGTAACGGTCACGATTGCCCTCAATGTAATACTGGAATTTATTACGACAGCGGTGAATTTGTTCTGTCTGCAGGCGGAACTTGTGGAACTGGCCGCCGATCTTGATATGCTGGATGTGAGAAAACTAAGAGAAGAAAAACATGAACGGATTTAATCTTTTAGGAGTTTAAAATGCAGGATTACACTCTGACAAATCATGATATAGATATGGCGTGCCATGAAGTCGAGACGTTTTGTGAACGCGCCAATGGGGAAAAAAGAGACATTCTCCGCACACGACTGACTGTGGAAGAGATACTGCTGAACTATCAGGAAGCTTTTGGCACAAATGGGACTTTTCAATTTCAGTGCAGAAAGCGGATAAACCGTCTGTATGCCAGTTTTTCTATTCCGGGAGAAAGAAACGATGTGGTTCATACAAACGGCGGCGAAGAAAGCGTTATTCTGAAAGGCATCCTTTCAGGTATGGGGGAAATTCCCACATGGCAGTTCAAAAACGGAGTGAATTACCTTACCTTTACATTAAAAAAGAAAAAATTATCTCCTGCAGCATCACTGCTGGCAGCAGTGGCGCTGGCTCTTTTTTGCGGTATGGTAAGCATTTTTCTGCCGGAAAAAACGGTTAATTTTCTTTCAGAGGAAATGATTACGCCTGTTTTTGACACATTTATGGGGTTGTTGAGCGCTGTTTCTGGTCCCTTGATCTTTTTGTCGGTGGCAGGCGGTATTTATAATATCGGGGATATTGCAACGCTGGGAAAAGTCGGAAAGCGGATGATCTATAGATTTTTATGGATGACGCTGATTTTTACCACAGTATTTGGCGTTGCCATCCTTCCTTTCTTTCCTCTTGCAGGCAGCGGCAGCAGTTCCTTTCAGCTTTCGGAGCTTCTGGAAATGGTTCTTGGAATTGTACCGGACAATTTTTTCACTCCGTTTTTGGAGGGAAATCCTTTACAGATTATTTTTCTTGCAGTCCTTGCAGGTATGGCAATGCTGATTCTGGGGAACAAGGTTGGGATTGTTTCGCTATTTTTAGAACAGGCAAATGTCATTGTATTACTAATCATGGAAAATATCAGCGCTTTTGTCCCCGTTTTCATTTTTGGCAGCCTGTTCAATATGATTCTTGGTAAAAACTTTTCTGTACTGCTGAAGGCATATAAAGCGCTGCCGGTTATGCTGCTTGGGGATGTTTTTCTTATGGCGGTTTATACAGGTCTTGTATGCATTCGTAAAAAAGTTTCTATGGCAGTCTTTCTGAAAAAAGTTTTTCCAGTTTTTCTGATCGGTCTGACAACAGCTTCTTCTGCCGCCGCATTTTTGGAGAACAGGAAAGTGTGCGCAGAAAAGCTGGGGATTGATAAAAAAATTGTAAATATCGGTGTTCCTCTTGGCCAGGTGGTATTCATGCCGGGATTTTCTATTTTATATTTTGTAATGGGAATTTGCATGGCGGAGATTTATGGTGTGAAAATATCTCCGGTATGGCTGATTACAGCGCTGATCATTGCGGTTGTACTGGCTGTGGCTACCCCGCCCATTCCCGGAGGTGCTCTTGCCTGCTATACGATTCTGCTTTTACAGCTTGAAATCCCTGCCCAGGCCATTGTGATTGCAGTTGCCATAAATGTGATACTGGATTTTTTTGCTACAGCAGTAGATTTGTTTTGTCTGGAGGCAGAATTGACAGAACTGGCGGGGGACCTTGGGATGCTGGATGTGGAGAAAATCCGGAAAACATTTTAAAATTCTTCCCATGAATGATGATGTGTGCATGTGTTTCCAGAATCACTTTTTCAGTACGCTTTAGGTAAGTATTACTCCGGCGGTTAAATATATAGAAGCACAATTTGGGATAGCAACGGCTGACCGCTTTCAGGAATCGAGTAGGAGGAATTTCTCTTAAATGAGAAATTCCGACCTCTCACACCACCGCACGTACCGTTCGGTATACGGCGGTTCAATCAACTTAACAAGTAACACACC
>CAJTFX010000075.1 GCA_910575555.1 Lachnospiraceae bacterium
CGGGTCATAAGAAGGATTACGCCGGGGTATGTAATATAACTCTGGTTTCTCGGATCAGGAATCTGTCTCAGCAGCGGCACAAGGTCTGGAAAACAGTGCCGGACCAGCCTGGCTAATTCACAGGCAAGCTTAAACTGTTCCAGGTGTTCCCTGGCCTCTTTCCTTGTGATTTTTATTCTTGCTTCATAGTAAAACCTCCTCTCTTTTATGGATGTGCGAAAAAATAGTTTGGTTGTTAATTCTATTATCTCGCATCTCCCCATAAAATGGGAGGTTTTTTTACGAAAAATTTTTAAGCGTCAGTGCTGCCACTAAAGTGGACAACATCTGGATTTACTTCATTAATCGCCTGCAAAATATCCAAAGGACGAACAGCCCATCTGGTTTCAAAAGATATAAAATCCCGATGCTCTGATTTACGAATCATTTCTTGAATCGACCGAGCTTCCTGATCTAATCGAAGCTGTGTAGTTCCTTTTGGATTGGTTGCAAAAAACAGCACTGTAATTTTTTCAGGAACAGCTTTTAACATCTCAATATCTCTTTTCATATCTATTTGCTGTTGGTGTTGAATAGAAACAGCTTGGTTAATTTTTTGTAATGCCTTTTCATTTTCCTTTTGCCGTTTTTTATCTTCTTGCTCCTGTTTCTTTCTTATTTTATCTTCTTCATTGCGCACCTTTTTTTCTTCATCGGCAATTTCTTTGTCTTTTTTGGTTATTTTTGTATCCAATTCAGCAATTTTTTTTCAATAGATGCAATTTCCTTTTCAGCACGTTCGATTTCAGAGTTTTTGGATCGTATTGTCGATTGTGACGATGTGTGTTTCAAAGAATTCATTGCAGACACAATTTTTTGTTTTTGCTTTGCTTTCTTTTCACTTTCTTTTGCCCGATCATTAGACAACTTTGAAAGTTCAGTACGTTTTCGAGAAACATTATTTCTATATGTATCCACCACTTTACAACTTTTCCATAAAAAAATGTCATACAGGACTTTCTGATGTATAATAAGTTTGCAAACAAAAAATACAAAAGAAAGTGATCCTGTACGACAGACTTATTATACAACGAAAAAACTATAATTGGTAGACTTTATCATTATTTTTACATTTATTTTGAGACTTGTTCCATTCCTACAGCCGAGACATTAGTCCTGCTTGTGCTGTCCATACTGACACTGGAGTCAGCGGATTCCATCCGTTTCCTTTTCAGACATTTCCTGTCAAAGCTAACAGATAAATCCCTGAATGCCTTTTACTATGCCTGCTCCTATGCTAAAGTGGATTATTCCAGGTTTATGAATGCAACAGCATCTATGGCATTGAAACTAATCCCGAAATCCTTAGAGACGCAGCCCGTTTTTTTATGCATTGATGACACCATTGTTCCCAAATATGGAAAGAAATTTGAGGATGTCTCAAAACTCTTTGACCATTCCGCGCACAACGGCAGCGGCTACCTGAATGGGCGCTGCTTTGTAAGTGTCATGCTCTGTGTGCCAATGTGGGATAAAGGCAAGATTGTTTACCAGGCGTTTCCGCTTTCCTACCGTATGTGGCAGAAAGAAGAGTCAAAATTAAAGCTGGCTGCTTCCATGGTACGTCAGGCCATGCCTGAATTACAGGAAAAGGCGAATGTCATTATCCTATGCGACAGCTGGTATACAAAAGGGGATCTGGTTTCTGTCGTGGATGAATACCCAAACCTTGGCCTAATCGGAAATGCAAGGTATGACTCTGTCCTTTATGACCTTGCCCCGCAGCGGACCGGAAAAAGGGGCAGGCCTGCAAAACATGGGAAACGTCTTTCGGCGGAAAAAGATTTTACACTTTCGGATGAAAAAATAGGCGGTTATTATATTGGGATGCGCCGTGTCCTTACAAATATTTTCGGCACAAGGGAAGTTTTTGCCTATGTGACAGCTACAGAGAAGGAAGGCGGTTCCAGGCGCCTGTTCTTCAGTACGGTTTTCCCCACACAGCTGCAGATTTTTTGTGCATGGCAGGAAAAGACTCCCCTGAACCAGACGGGGAGTGCATGGATGGATTACATCCCCTTGTTCCTGTACTCATTCAGATGGAAGATAGAAGTCAGCTATTACGAACAGAAAACCTTCTGGTCACTATGCAGCTATATGGTGCGCAGCCGGAAAGGGATTGAAATGCTGGTGAATCTGATCAACATAGCTTATTGTGCGATGAAACTGCTGCCATATCAGGATGAAGCATTTTCAAAGTACCGTAGGAAAAGCGTACAGGATTTCAGGTTTGTGCTCAGCGAGAGGATCAGGCAGGAGGTATTTTTTGCCACTTTCGTGAAAAAGAGCGAAAGTATAATAAAATCATCTGCCCTTATGAAAGCCTTAAAATACCTTGTTCAGCAAAAGGAGCACTATTTATAATAGTTGTAAAGTGGTGATTTTATAAATAGTGTCTTGTATAATCGTAAAAATTATAGACTGGGAACCTGTCTTTAGATTCCCAGCCAACAGTTTTGTCTATGCACTTCTATCAGCTTTCAGTTGTTTTACTTCTTCAAGAGAAAGTCCTGAAATATTAACGATTTCCTCCAACGCATATTTGCCAGCTGCCAGCATACGGCGTGCCGTAGCTTTCATGCCTTCACGGATGCCTTCCTGTAAGGATTCGTTTCTCATATCTTCCATGGCCTTACACATAATCTCGATTCCCTCCTTGCTTTCCTTGAAAAATTTCACCCTGCTTGCCAGGATTCCGTAGTACATATCTTTTGCGTCCGTACAGGAGAAGTCATGCATTAACTTCCCGATTGGCGTATCTCCACGGTAAGCGCCATTTACATACAGTATGTGCGAACCGTCCTCAAATCTTTCCCCGGTTCCTAAAAAGCACCGCTCAATCGGATAGAGCGGCAGCCCTTTTCCCATCACGTCATTCTCTGTGATAAAGATTACCCACGTTTCCGGCAGCTTGTCGAAGTCCTCGCCTTTCTTCAAAAGGTTTGCGTCCATCATGCTGCTGTTGTATCTGGCTCTTTTTCTCCCGGCTCCTTTGTCGGAGCGCTGTACCTCCACGTTCAGTTTTGCCCCTGTGCTGTCTGTAGCCAGAATATCCAACCTCACTGAACGGTTCAGCAGGTTCTCCACAAATACCTGGGTGCGGACGTCCAGCACCTTTAAATCCGATTTTTCCAGTACAATCCGCAATACCAGTTCTATGCTTGCCGTATCTCCCTCAAAACACTTTGTGAGGAAATCATCATCAAGCAGGCGAAAGCCTCTTAGCCTCTGTAAATCTTCCTGATGTTTCTGGTCTATCTGTTCCGTCACTGTCAATCTTCCCACCTGCTTTCCCTTTCGTTTTTGTATCTTCATACTACCATAATCCTCCTGATTTTACAAGCCGGGAGCCAGCGCATTTCTGAATCCCGGCCTGTTTCCGTTATCGCTTTTTACATCTGCTGTATCTCATTTTTCAGCATACGCTTGATTTTGTCGCTCATGGTTTCCTTGCTGGTCTTGCTGAAATGAACCCTCACAATGTAGGTTGTCCGGCCAATCTTCTTCACCAGTGCAGGAGCGTCCTTAGCCGGCGCTGTGGTGGTAGTGTCCTCTGTGATTTTCTTGTTACTCATAAATGCTCCTTTTCATACAATCAGGTTTTGTTATCCCTTACTCACAATCTCTTTCGCCGCCGCTTTGGTCGCCATGGCTCCTTCCTCCCGGAAATTCTTTCTAGAAAAGAGAACCGGCGCACACCGTTCCAGTATGCGGTCATAAATCCTTGCGTGAGCAAGGTCTGGCGGGTTCTTGATTTCTTCCAGTTTCAGGTTTGTTGTGACAATCAGCGGCTTCTTACTCCGATACCGGCTGTCAATAACGGTGAACATCTGCTCCATGGCATACTCGGTACTGCGCTCCACGCCTAAATCGTCAATGACAAGCAGGCTGTAATCGTCCAGGCTGGCGATAAAGGCTGCCCTGTCCTCGGCAAACACGCCGGTCAGACGATTCAGAATAGACGGGAAATTTGTCATCAACACCGGCACGTCACGGTCAAGCAGAGCATTGGCGATACAGCCAGCAAAAAAGGATTTCCCGGTTCCCACGTCACCAAAGAGCAGAAGGCCGGTATTGTCCCGATATGCCTCCTTCCAATGCTTCACATAAGCGTGCGCTTTCTCCATGATAGGATTCTGGCCGTTATCGTTGGAGAAAGTGTAATCATAAAGGTATCAGTCTTGAAGCCCCTGTGCCTTCCGGCGTTTGATACGCTCCATGCGTTCCCACTGTTCCTCCATGGCTTTCCGTTCCTCCTGCGCCTTCTGCTGGCAGGGGCAGAGGCAGCGAGGCATGAAATAGCCGGAGCCTCCGAACCTGGGCACAACAGTCTGGCGGCTGCCACGGCATTTCTTACAGTGGATAAGCCCATCAGCCAGTTCTATGTATTCGTCCCCGGCAAGCTCCATATCCCCGGCGGCCCGGTCAATGGCCGCCCGGACTTCTGCGGTAATCTCTATCATATGGTTTCTCCTTCCTTTACGCTGTAATCCCGGTTCCGGGCAGGCGGTTCCTCTTTCTTTTTGTCGGCGTTCGCCCAGCGCCGGATTGTGGCGGCATGGTTTTTATATCCTTTTCCTCTGGATTCCATGTACTCGGACAGCCGCTCAATGTACTGTTCCCAAAGAGAGGGAAGTTCTGTTTGGAGTTCTGCCAGTTCTGCGGAAGATAGAAATACATTCCGGTATCTCCCATAGGCGTGTGCCATATCTCCCTCTCTATTCTCTATACTCTATACTCTAATCTCTTTATCTCTATACTCTAATATAGGCGGACATTTGTCCACCCGGCCATTGGACGGACAAATGTCCGTTTCCCCGGACGGGAGCAGGTTCTGGCGTTTCAGCCTCATGCGCTCCTTTTTCTTCCGCTCCCCCTCGCTGGACGACTGGCCGATCAGCAGCTGGATGTCGCTCATGTAATAGGCCCCGTCCGTCAGTATCTCCACAAGGCCAAACTCCTGGAATATCTTCAAAGCCCGCTCCACCGTGCCTACCTGATGCCAGGTAAAGGTGGCTATGGTCTGCACGGTATGGGGCAGGCAGTTATTCAGCAGGAGTACGCCGCTGCTTTTCAGCGACATTAAATACATCTTGAGCAGGAGATTGGAGTACAGAAGGCCGTCCTGCATACTCTCCAGGATGACCATGGTTTCGCTGTTATAAAAATTCTCTTTCAACTTGAGGTAATAAAATCGTCGGTTCTCTGTCATTTAGTTGCTCCTTTTGTTCCTCTCGTATTTCTCCCACATGGAGAGATGTTCGTCCAGCACTTTGATACGCCGCTCGGCGGTGACAATCTTCCCACGCAGGGCATAATATTCTTTGTTCATGGCGGCCACTTTTTCATAAAGTTGCTCCATGGAAGTGATGTTGTTGCCGTTCAGGAAATTGAACAAGGCGGCGCTTTCTTTCAGGTTCCTTATCTTCCCATACCGGGAGCCGGGTTTTCCCTCTGATATCTGCACCTCATAAAGCTGCGCCATGATACTGTCTTTTCCTTCCGGTTTCCCCGCCTGCTCCTTTGTCCATTTGTAGAGCCGGGTAATCCGTGACTTGATTTCCTTCAGCAGCTTATTGTCGGCGGCAATCTGGCGGTTGATGTTTCCCTTCTCCGTGGCAATGCCTTTCCGCTCCATCTGGCTTGCGGCAACGCCCAGATGGATAGAAGGTATCTTGTCAATGCCCTGACGCTCGTAGGAACGATGGTCAATCCGTTCCGGCCTGCCCGCCGCCTCCAACGCTCTGTTGGCGTAAGCTGCCCAGGCAGCCCTCCACTTCTCTACATTTCCTTTGTCGTTCCAGTCGGTAGTGTCCTCCCGGTGGTTCTTCCAGCCGCCTTTGCCGTTGGGGATTCTCTGGCCGTTTTCGTCCAATTCGTAGACCTTCCGGCATTTCGCTCCCCACTGTCCGTCCTCCTTTAGAGGCCTGATAGTGAGCATGACATGGAAGTGGGGATTGCCGTCTTTTTTATCGTGGATAGAGAAATCCGCACACATACCGGCGGCAACAAAGGTTGGTGTTAGTATATAAGTGTGGACAGGAAAAGTTGAACAACCTATACTATCAAATGAAAGAACAAAGGAGATGAAAGGCATGGCGAAAAATCAAAAATCTTACACT
>CAJTFX010000076.1 GCA_910575555.1 Lachnospiraceae bacterium
TATTTTTGTTTGCCCGCCATGGGCGGGCTCTAACGGGTGAAAGTCCCGAGTGCGCCTAGGCAACAAGGAAGCACATAGCTGAACAGCAAGGGTGTCCGCCGTGAGGTGGAATCTGAAGGAAGCTGTAGGCAAACCCTTGGTCCGACGGACAGAAATCGCATATAAGGCTCGGAAATACGGATAAGTCTGCAAAATAAGATGAAGTCCAAAAGTTGCTGGAAGTACGAGTAAATGCGGCGGATAGATGAGGGGAAAGAGCCAGCACCTTAAGCGGGGAGGTCTCACAGCGGTTCCATTAGCCGAGTAACAACGAACTGTGAGAAGTCAGCAGAAGCCATAGTAGTGAGGAAGTTCCTGTAATGGGAGCGGAGCGAAGGGCTGAACAATCAATCAGTTGAAGTATGATCCACTTCGTAGCCGGAGCAACGCCTGTCGATAACGTCAAAGGCGGCAAAGGCAAAAGGGGCAGAAAGGAAACAACGCATGGATGCAGGTAGTCAGAGCGATACAAAACAATCGCTTATGGAGCAGATACTAAGCAGAGATAATCTCAATGCGGCATATCTGCAAGTCGTAAGAAACAAAGGAGCGGCAGGAATAGACGGTATGACTGTTGAAGAACTTGGCGCATACCTTTCGGAAAACGGCGAAAACATCAGGGAACAGTTGCGGACAAGAAAGTATAAGCCGCAGCCGGTCAGGCGGGTGGAGATACCCAAAGAAGGAGGCGGAGTCAGAAAGCTGGGAGTGCCAACAGTGGCAGACCGGTTTATACAACAAGCGGTGTCACAGGTACTTACTCCGATATTTGAGGAGCAGTTTCATGAGCATAGTTACGGATTCCGCCCGAACCGGTGTGCACAGCAGGCAGTCCTGAAAGCATTAGAAATGATGAATGACGGGCATAACTGGATAGTGGACATTGACCTTGCGAAGTTCTTTGACACAGTAGACCATGACAGGCTGATGACAATCTTTGGACGTACAATAAAGGACGGAGCTGTCGTTTCAGTAGTAAGAAAGTTTCTTGTCAGTGGAGTGATGGTTGACGACGAGTATGAAGATACGGTTGTTGGTACACCGCAAGGAGGAAACATATCCCCACTGTTGGCAAACATCATGCTAAATGAACTGGACAAGGAAATGGAGCAAAGGGGATTGGACTTTGTACGGTATGCGGATGACCTGATCATCATGTTAGGAAGTAGACAGGCGGCAAACAGGGTTATGAAAAGCATTACTCGGTTTATAGAGGAAAAGCTGGGACTGACTGTTAATGCTGAAAAGAGCAGGGTTGACAAGCCGAAGGGAATAAAATATCTGGGATTTGGATTTTACTATGACTCATTTGCCAAAGCATACAAAGCCAGACCACACGCCAAATCAGTAGAGAAGTTCAAGGCGGCAATGAGAAAGCTCACACGCAGGAGCTGGGGAGTAAGCAACGCATATAAAGTGCAAAAGTTGAACCGGCTTATCCGGGGATGGGTAAACTATTTCAAAATCGGAAGCATGAAAAGGCTGAGCAGACGTCTTGACGAAAACATCCGATACAGACTTCGTATGTGTATTTGGAAGCATTGGAAAACGCCACAGAACAGAGCGAAGAGCCTGATAAAACTGGGGATAAGCCGCAAATATGCGTGGTCTACGGCATACACAGGGGCAAGGATTGCCTACATATGCCAAAGAGGGGCTATGAACATAGCGGTAACAAAAGAGAAACTAACCCGATTTGGATTAGTTTCAATGTTAGACTACTATACCGAAAGGTGTGTTACTTGTTAAGTTGATTGAACCGCCGTATACCGAACGGTACGTGCGGTGGTGTGAGAGGTCGGAATTTCTCATTTAAGAGAAATTCCTCCTACTCGATTGAAAAACACTTGACAGACCTGTGTATATACTGCATATATTAATATATACAGTATATACACAGGTCTATTGTGCGTTAAAAAGAAATTATGGAAGGGACAGGTGAGCACAGATGGGGATAGTGAAGAAGAATCGGAATATATACAGGGATATGAAAAATTCCGGAAAGGGCAGGTGAGCACAGATGGGACGGAAAGAAACGGAATTCAATAGCCTGCAGCCGTTGCTGCAGATAGAACATGGGGGAGCGGAACGGGGCGACACGTTTTGGCTGCGGGAAGTAAATCTAACACTGGAGCCTGGAACTTTTATGGGAGTTATAGGCAGAAACGGAGCAGGCAAGACAACGCTGTTTCACATGCTCTGCGGGCTTTCCCGTATCAGTCAGGGAGATGTCCGGATAGAAGGAATCAGTATGAAGCAGGAGCCGGGACGCTGCCGGCAGAAGATGGGCATGATCTTTGACGATGAGTATTTCCGGTTGGATCTTTCTGCAAAATATGCGGCAAAGGTATATGGGAAATACTATGAGAATTATTCCCAGGAAGCTTTTTTGTCTTACTGCCGGAAATTTGAAGTGGATATCCGGCAGAATGTCAGAAAAATGTCCAAGGGGAATTATATGAAGTTTCAGCTTGCATTTGCCCTGGCCCATCATCCCAGGCTGATTCTGATGGATGAGCCGGAGGCAGGACTGGACCCGGTGTTTCGGAGAGAATGGATGAATATGCTTTACGATATTCTGGATGATTCCTGCAGTATTTTATTCGCCACCCATTTGACAGAAGAACTGGAACAATATGCAGACGCAGTTACCATG
The DNA here is from genome assembly GCA_910575555.1 of Lachnospiraceae bacterium. Lineage (GTDB taxonomy): Bacteria > Bacillota > Clostridia > Lachnospirales > Lachnospiraceae > Petralouisia. The sequence continues at coordinate 2,696 of CAJTFX010000076.1, forward strand.
GTGTCTCAGGGGCGGCAGGTATTTTCCCTCACCATGCCGGAGATAGAGGAACAGTACCGGATTGTAAGAGGAAGCAAAGAGCAGTTGGACTGTCTGAAGAAACATCTGATTGGCAGGCGGAGGATGGAATATTACGAAGAAGGGCTGTGCCGGACAGAAGGCGGGGAATTGCCTGCGGAGGTCAGCCAGTCCCGGCCTGCGCTGGCCCAGTTAATGGAGTATCTGGATGGAAAATTTTGAAACTTTGTGGAAAAAACACTTCATAAAACAGAGATGTGTTGATAGTACTCCGGCAGCAAAAGGAGAGGACTTTGTAAATGAGAGAAAATAGAATAGACAGTGTAAGTAATATAGAAAACAACAGACGAAACGAGGCCGGGCGGTGCGCAGGGTGGAAGAATTTTTCTCCGGCAAAATTCCTGAGTACCGGGCAGGAAATGTTGGTAGAGATACGGGCTTCACTCTATACGGCCAGGGGAAGAATGGGGTTTGTTTTGGTTCTGGCAGGAATTATCTGGGGGCTGAATGAGGTCAGGGGCAGAGAAGAACCGGAGCCTTTCGTCCTGGCAGCCGCTCTGATGTGGGTGGCAATGGGATTTGCAATGTTGGTGACTTTGGAAAATAACAAGCTTTTGTATCTGCTTCCTGTCACCAGAAAAGAATTTGCGGCTATGCAGATACGGCGGATGATGTGGATATTTCTGATGATTCTGGGGGTGATGACTTTGTTTCTTGCCTGCATGAATCTGAAGGCTCCTTTGTTTTGGAAAAATCTTTTTTTAAAAGCCATTCCCTTCAGCGGAGCCATGAGTATTTATACCATTGCGGCAATTAAACCGGTGAAAGAAAGTCCGCAGACTGGAAAAAAGATTTATCAGTTGTCAAATGTCGTTATTATTCTGGTACTGGTATGCTGCTTTTTGAATTTTCTTGTGTTTGAAGGTTTCTGGAGCATTTTGGACTGGATCATTGCGGTGATAGATTATGGCATAAATATATTTACCGTGGGATATCTCTACTGGAAATTCGGCTGTGCAGACGTGTACTATGATGAAATATAAAAGAACAGGGTTAGAAAGAGGGCGCAGATGAAAATTTTAATTTCAAATACCAGTAATCTTGCGATCTATGAGCAGATCATCCGGCAGATTAAGGATGCGGTGATAGCCAAAGAGATTCAGGAAGGGGAAATGCTGCCTTCCATACGTTCTCTGGCAAAGGATTTGCAGATCAGCGTAATTACCACAAAACGGGCATACGAGGAACTGGAAAAAGAAGGACTGATCTATTCCGTAAAGGGCAAAGGATTCTACGTTTCCAGGCAGAATACCAACATGCTGAAAGAAAAAAAGATGCAGATGTTGGAAGAAGAACTGGGAAAACTGGCAGCAGAGTGGAAGATGGCGGGGTTGTCAAAAGAAGATATGCAGGATTATATCGAGGTGCTGTTTGAAGAGCTGTAGGCAGGTATCTCTGAAGGATATGAACGAGGTGCCGCTGAAAAGAACAGCGGATGTTACAGTTTTGCGGGATTAAGAAGATGGCGGGAGGAAAGGACGATGGAAAAATATCAGGTTGGATTAGACAGGAAAGAGGAATTAACAGATAAAAACGGCATAAAAACAGAAGGATTTTCTTCCTGGCGGAATGGAGTAAACAGGAAAGAAGAAAAAACAGGGGAAAGCTGCATAAAAGCAGAAGGGCTTTCCAGGAGATACCGCAATTTTCGGCTGCATGGCATATCCCTGGAGGTGCCGGCAGGGAGCATTTTCGGGCTGATTGGCAGAAACGGCGCAGGAAAGACAACGGTGATGAAATTATTGTCGGGCCATACAAAAAAAAGCGGCGGAAAAATATGGATTGCAGGATATGACATGGATCGCGAGCCAATTCCTGCCAGAGCGCAGATTGGTCTGATGATGGATGAACCGATGTTTTTTGAAACCAGAAGCTTGTGGGAAAATGGAATGGCTTTCGGCAGCTTTTATCCTGATTTCAGCCAAGATTCTTTTCGGAAATGGCTTTCTGTATTCCAGCTGAAAAAATCAGCTTGGCCAGGTATGCTGTCGAAAGGGGAACGGATGAAATTTCAGTTTGCCTTTGCCTTGTCCCATCACCCGAAAACGCTTCTTTTAGACGAACCCACCGGGAATCTGGACCCTGTATTTCGAAAAGAGTTTCTGGAGCTTTTGCAGGAAGCGGTAGAGGAGGAACAAATCGGGGTCTTGTTCTCTTCCCACCTTACCACAGATTTGGAACAGATTGCAGATGGCGTGGCGCTGTTAGAGCAGGGAGAACTTATTTATTCCGATTTCATAGAATCCCTGAAATCCCGCTACTGCCTGCTGAAAGGCGCCCCTGAGACCGGGAATCAGCTGAAACTGAGCAGAGAGCCTGGAATTGTGGGAATTCAGGTCAGCAGAGTGGGCTTTGAGGCCCTGGCAGATCTGGAAAATCTTTCACCAAATCTGCAGAACATAATGGAAAACACGGTGCAGGAAGAAGTTGACTTATCAAAGTGGATGTATTATATGATAAGACATTGACTTACTAAAAGGAACAAGGCAAAAGATTGACTTATCAAAGAGGAGGCAATATGTGGAAAAAAATTATACAGTTTGATCATCCAAATGGCCTGGGAGGTTTTGTGCGTTCCCCCTTTTTAAATATCAATCAGAGGTTTACCGGGGAAGGAACCATGGGCACCCGAGGTATGCTTCTGTTTTTGGGAAACAGCATTTATTTCATTCTGGCTTTGGGCGGAGATTATGAAGAGCCGGTGTATATGGCAGATCTGGCGGCCGCAGTTGTCATGGGATGTATGTTCTTTACCATGGCGCGCTTCACCAGAAGAGAAGGAGAACACTGGCGGCCGGTGTACCAGAAAATTAAATATTTTCCAGTAGACAGGAAAAGATATCTTCTGGCCAAGGCGCTTCCTGCCGGAGCAGTGCTGGGGATGACCCTTGGAATTCAATGGTTGGCATATCTGTGCAGGGGATGGATGCACCGGGGAATTCCGATGGAAGCTATCACATTTATCACATTAAGTACACTGAGCTGCGGCATCTGGTATTTTCTTTCCTTCCTGCTTTTACTGGTATTGGGAGAACGGTCATTGAACCTGTTTCCAGTTCCATTCGCAGCAGGGATTATTATGGTGCATCTGCTGGGCTAGAGCATTTTTCAAACACGCTCTAATCCCGCAGCAGATATTAAATATTTTGACACTGGGAAAAACCGAATCGTCTTACGCAGAGTAAACAGCATAAGATTTCCTGAATCCTATAACAAACGCTCAGTGTTTTGATACCTGGTATAATATAAAATAAGTATCTGATAGTTAGTGTCCGCTCATTAAGCAACTTTTTTCAGCTTGATAAGACAGCTTTAGCTGAAGTATGTTCCAATGAGCTTAAACAACATCATCTATAATGATATAATGCTCTGCTTTTTCGCTTGATAG
>CAJTFX010000077.1 GCA_910575555.1 Lachnospiraceae bacterium
CGATTGACATTATACCATAAAAAGGGAGGTCAATGCTCTTTTATTTGCAAACTCCCATAAAATCAAGGTTTGAGTAACAAAAAATCAGGTAGGATTTGACACTACCAAACAAGGACAGGGGGCGTGACAGATGAAACCGAACATCAAAAAGCTGCTTATCCTCAATGCGCCGTACCTGCTCTTTGTATGGCTCTTTATGAAGATTGGCGAAGCGTTCCGGCTCTCTCCGGGGGCTGACCTCTCCGGGAAGCTGTTACACATCATGGAGGGCGTGACAGCCGCTTTTGAAAATCCATTGCCAAGCCTTAACGGGCAGGATTTTCTTATCGGCGTTGCCGGGGCGGTTATTATGCGGCTTGCCGTCTACCTAAAAGGCAAGAACGCCAAGAAGTACCGCAAGGGCGTTGAATATGGCTCTGCAAGGTGGAGTGCATAATTTTAACTGTAAGCAACACCTATATTGACGCAGGAGGATATGCACATGAATGATTACAGCAAAATCACAGCCCTTTACTCCCGCCTATCCGTGGGGGACGAGAACAGGGACGGCGGCGAGAGCAACAGCATACAGAACCAGAAGAAATTTCTGGAAAGCTATGCCAGACAGTTAAAATTAACCAATATCCGGCACTACATTGATGATGACGAAAGCGGCAGATTTTTTGACCGTTCTGCCTACTCCCGCATGATAGAGGACGTGGAAAACGGCAAAGTCGGCGTGTGCATTATGAAAGATATGACCCGTTGGGGGCGCGACTATCTTCAAGTGGGAAACGCTATGGAGATTTTCAGACGGAACAACGTGCGCTTTATCGCGGTAAACAACGGAATAGACAGCGAAAAGCCCGACACATTGGAGTTTGCGCCGTTCATCAATATCATGTCAGAGTGGTACGCAAAGGACATCAGCAAGAAAGTGAAAACGGGCATTAAGACCAAAGGCATGAGTGGCAAGCCAATCGCAACCGAAGCCCCCTATGGTTATGTCAAAGACCCCGACAACAAGGATTTTTGGTTGATTGACGGAGAAGCCGCCGAAGTTGTCCGCCTTATTTTTCGCCTGTTTCTGGACGGGAAAAACCGAAACCAAATCGCCGTATATCTGAAAAATGAGCAAATCCCAACACCCACATTCTACATGAAAGATCGTGGGCGGGGAACGGCAAAAAGCAGGACGCTGAACGAAGAAAACCGCTACAAATGGAATAAGGCGACCCTGACCCGTATCCTCACAAGGCAGGAGTATTGCGGAGATGTAGTCAACTTCAAGACCACAAAGCATTTCCGCGACAAACGAAACCACTATGTAGACAAAAGCCAGTGGCAGATTACCGAAAATGTCCATGCGCCGGTTATCGACCGCACCGATTTTGAAAACGTACAGCGGATTCTGGAAAACGCCCCCGTCAAGCGACCAAACGGGGACGGGGAAATCCACCCTTTGTCGGGCTTGCTTTTCTGTAAGGGCTGCGGCGCAAAAATGCACATACGGATAGATTACAGGAACGGCGGCAAGCGGCATATCGCCTATTGCAGTGAATACCACAAGGGGAAAGCCAGAAACCCCAAGTGTCATTCCCCGCACATCATGGACGCGGATTTACTCATGCAGACCGCCCAGGAAGTGCTGAAAAAAATCGCGGAATACTCCATCAGCAACAGGGCGGATTTTGAAGCCTTAGTGAAAAAGAGCCTTGACGTACAGCAGACCGACCGGACGAAGAAACAGCAGAAGCGCGTACCGCAAATCACAATGCGGCTTGAACAGATTGAAAAGGTTCTGGAAAAGCTGTATGAGGACAACGCACTGGGCGCGATTGAACAAGACCGTTATGAGCAGATGTCGCGGAAGTATTCGGAAGAATATTATACCTTGAAAGAGGAACTTGCAGAAATCAAAGAACAGCTATCCGCTTTTGAGAACGCGGGAGGGCGGGCGCAGAGGTTTGTGAAACTGACAGAACGGTATGCCGACTTTGCCGAACTCACCCCCGCCATTCTAAACGAGTTTATCAGCAAAATCGAAGTGCATGAGCGCGACCAGAAACGGGCGAGATACGCCATTCAGCATATCGGGATATACTTCAACCATATCGGCAAATTTGAAAACGAACTGACACAGCTTGCAGAGCCGACAGAGCAGGAAATCAAAAAAATGCGGGAGGAAATCGAAGAAGCGAAAAAGGAAAAGAGCCGCGCCTACCACCGGGAATATTCCAGAGCCTACCGCGCTAAAAATATTGAAAAGCAACAGGAGTATGACCGTATCAAAGCGCGGGAATACGGAGCGAGAAAAAAGGCGCAAGCCGCCGCAACCGCACAGTAAAACCAAACAGCCAACAGCTAAGAGGGATTTTCCAATTACGGGAAATCCCTTTTTCACGCCCAAAGAAAGGAGCGAACTATTGACAGAAAAGAACAAAACCCCCACCCCGCCCCGAAAGCCGGACGGTATCATCACAACGCAGAGGAACGGGCAGACCATTGTTGCGGAGTTGTTTTTCAACCACAGCGGCACAGAAACATTCCGCGACAAGATTTTGAAAATGATACTTGCCGACAAGCAGGAATAAAACGGGAAAACGGTTATCTGTAAAAATCCATTCCCATCCCATCCAATCCATACCAATAGGCAATTGCGAAACAAGTTCAAAATCTTGATTCCAATAGGGCAAAGGCCCGGTTGAGCCGGACTTACAGGAGGTGGATGTGGATAACAAGGATTTTAAGACATGAAAACAAAGCAGATAAGGATATCTGCCCGTGAAATGGTATGCAGTATGTAAGGTTATGCAATCAGAGGTTTTAAACTGCGGATATATTGATGCCTGTGCAGTTTATCAGCCACCATTACAGTAATAAGCTGGGTAATCCCGGCGAGAAGCAGGTCTGCATGAAGCGTTTTTTCATTCTGCGTTTTACGCCCGGCAACACAGAAGCTGTCCTTGAAATGGTTGATTGATTTCTCAACATTTACCCTGATCTTATAGGTGGAATCCCATTCGGCCGTACCACGGAGTGTACCAGGATAGGCGCGCAGGTTTTTCTCGGGATAAATATAAAACATCCTGCCGCAGGGGGATTCCGTACAGGGATTTTCACAGTGGCAGACACGTTTGCTTTTACCGGTTGTTTTATCATATTCCCATTTCATTTTTGGGCATACAAACTTCATGGTTGGCAGCCCGCAGCGGAGATGGGATTTGCTTCCTTCCCGTCTCATTGGAAGGGATGGGTCTTTCGGACAGCAGGGGACGCCGTCCTTATTCCGCGGGCAGTCGCATTTCGGAAGGGAGATTCTGCCGTTTATGGGAATGTAAGCCTGCTCAAAGGAAGCTTCCTGTAACAGGTATTTGTAGATTTCAATGGAATCAAATACGGCGTCTCCCAGAAAAGTTTTCGGATTGATAAGCGGATGCTTGCGAAAGAAATCCTTTAAAGTGGGAATCAATGCCTTGGAATCGGCAAGACTCTTATCTTCATCCGGGGAATCAGATTTTTTCCCAACAATGATGTCAGGATGAGCCTCAAGAAAGTCCTTGTTATAAAAGGAAATATCCCGGACAATGCCGAGTCCGTTGGTAATAATACCGAATTTATAAGCATAACAGAAATGCCCGTTAATGTACATCTGCTGAATGGCTGGATTGGCGGCAGCATGGGAAGGCATGGAGCCGTAGGCGGCTTTATAAGGGTCAAAGGAATCGACTATCCCTTTTGCTTTTTTGAAGGCTTTCAGTTGTTTGATGATACGGTTGGCATATTTGGGATTGTTTTCTGTAACCCATGCCTCAATGCCAGAGGTGTCAAAGAGAAGCATGGAAGCTTTCTGTGTATCAATACAATGGCAGATTGGTTCGGTCAAGTCAACAAGATGATCGAACATGGATTGTAAGTCCGATAAAAAATCTTGTTTGAACCGGGTGAATTTAGAGGCGTCCGGGACAACGTCAAACCCGCAGAAGTCCCGCAGTTCCTGAGAGTATTTCAGGAATACGATCAGCAGGGATGTTGTTGGGATTGAGAAGATAAGCTGTAGTAACAGAGCCTTCAGCATTGGGTAAAGAAGATGCCTGCGGGGTCTGCCGGTGGCAGCATGAAAATGAGAAACAAAAGACACCGGAACAATTTCATCAAGGTTGATGGTTTCATCGAGTATGGAAAGAAACTCATATTTATCGTTATCAAATGTATTTTGGCAATCGGTAAAAATATCTGCCAAAGAGAGCTGTTTATGTGTTATCATATAGATACGACTCCTTTACTGGTGGATATGGATAATTGTTACTGGAGATTTCAATTATACCACAGACCAGTGAGGAGTTGTTTTATTTTGTAACAAAGAGAATCCCGTATTTATGCGGGTTCTGGCGTTTCGCAAACGCCTAGATATATCCCACCCGAAAGGAGGCGAACCGCCATAGCCATATTTCATATGCCCGTCCAGATTATCAAGCGCAGTAAGGCCAAGTCTGCCGTGGGCGCTGCCGCTTACCGGAGCGGAACGAAAATGACCAACGAATGGGACGGGCTTACCCATGATTACACCCGGAAACGTGGCGTAGTCCACTCTGAAATCATATTGCCACCCCATGCCCCACCGGAATTTCAAGACCGAAACACCCTCTGGAACAGCGTGGAAATGGTTGAAAAGACCAGTGACGCACAGCTTGCCCGTGAGATAGAGATTCCCCTTCCGGTAGAACTGAACCGGGAGGAACAATTACAGCTTGCCCGCTCTTTTATCAGCGATACCTGGACCTATGTCAATACTTTGGACAAAAAAAGTCGAAAGATTATGCTGCTTTTTTTAGTTCCTCATCCTCCTTTTGCTGTGGTGTCAAATAACCAATAGAACTATGTATCCGCTTACGGTTATACCAGCCTTCTATGTATTCAAAGATTGCTCTGCGGGCTTCCTTTGAATCCTGATAAGTATGAAGATATATTTCTTCCTTTTTCAGTATAGAATGGAAAGATTCCATGCAGGCATTATCGTATGGATTTCCCTTACGGCTAAAGGAATGCAGGATTTCTTTCCTGCTCAGGCANTCTTCAAACGTTTTACTCGTATACTGGCTTCCAAGGTCACTATGCAAAATGATTCCTTTTGTATCCCTGACGTTCAGGCAGGCATTCTCTACCGCTTTCACTGCCAGCTCCGCTGTCATAGATGTGCCATAGGCATAGCCGATGATTTTACGGCTGCACAGATCCATGACAGATGCCAGATAAGTCCATCCTTCTTTCTGTACATGGATGTAGGTAATATCTGTGCACCATTTTTGGTTGATGGTTTCCGTTTCAAAATCACGCTTCAAGATATTCACTTTATCATCTGGGATACTGCCATGATTGGCATGGTGGTTGTACTTCTTTACTACCACAGAACGCAGTCCCTGCTCTGCCATATGCCTCTGGACCCGCTTGATGCTGCAGGGTGTCCCGGCGGCATTGAGTACACGGCATANTTTAACAGCCCCATATCTGCGTTTGGAATCCTCAAAGGCCTGTTTCACTTTCCTGCCGAATTCCTCATACTCCATCCGCTTATTTGAAGGTACACAAACCAGAGCCTTGTAATAGGTACTCCTTGGGAATTTCAGGGCACTGCAAAGCTGGGATACAGAGTAGTTGGTTAAGTGATTCTGGATAAATGCAACAATTTCGGCTATTGTTCTTTTGCGAATATGGCGGTCGCTTTTTTTAGTATTTCATTCTCGATCTTAAGGCGCTGGATTTCTTTTTGGAGAGCCTTATACTCCTTGAGGGTAACCGTTTCCTCATCTGATACCTTGATAGGGGAAAGCTGCTTTACCCAACCGCTAATCGTACTCCGATTTACGCCATATTCACGTTCCAGTTGTGGATACGAGGTTCCTCCGGCATGATACAGATCCACGATCTGCTGTTTAAATTCCGGAGTGTAAGATTTTTGATTTTTCGCCATGCCTTTCATCTCCTTTGCTCTTTCATTTGATAGTATAGGTTGTTCAACTTTTCCTGTCCACACTTATATACTAACACCA
>CAJTFX010000078.1 GCA_910575555.1 Lachnospiraceae bacterium
TAGTAGATGGAGAGCCGGATACGCCGAGAGGTGTCCGTCCGGTTCGGGAGGGGGAAGGTTGAAACCTACCGGAGTAATCCGGCAAGGCGCAACCAACCTACCTCATCCAATTATTCAACCTCCTGTGTGACCGGGCGGATGACGTGCATGGGGGCAGGCTTCCTTACCATGTAAGGCTGCTGCTGGATGAGTTCAGCAATATCGGGCAGATTCCGAAGTTTGACAAGCTGATCGCAACGATACGGAGCCGGGAAATATCAGCATCTATTATTTTACAGTCGCAGAGCCAGTTGAAAACCATCTATAAAGATGCAGCCTAGACAATCCTGGGCAATTGTGACACGATGCTGTTCCTTGGAGGCAAGGAGGGATCTACATTAAAAGAGATTTCTGAAAATTTAGGGAAGGAGACGATAGACCTTTACAATACGTCAGATACCCGTGGGCAGAGCCGTTCTTATGGATTAAATTATCAAAAAACCGGAAAAGAATTGATGAGCAGAGATGAACTTGCAGTTATGGATGGGAATAAGTGTATCCTGCAGCTTCGCGGGGTGCGCCCGTTCCTAAGTGACAAGTTTGATATTACCAGGCATAAACGGTATAAGCAGTTATCAGATTATGACAAGAAAAATGCTTTCGATGTGGAGGCATATATGAAACATCAGTTAAAGATTAGGATGAAGGAGGAATTTGATTTATATGAAGTAGATGGAAATGAGGAAATTGCAGTGGAAACACCGGAACCAGCGGACGGGGAACGGCAGAGGGCATAGACCGGGCAGATATTCTTTTTGCTGCATCATGCTGGAACTTTGCGACACGATGTCGCAAAGCGGATTTCAGGAAGAAGAAATTTTTTAAGCATGGCAAGTTTGCGACACGGTGTCGTAAAGTTGAGGGACATAGAGTTTAAGCAGGGGGAAACAAAGCTTTTCTGCCTGTAGGAAAGGAGGCATATGAACAGGCATACGATAGGAGACCTGCATCAGATGCAGTCGCTTCCTTTATCGGCAAAGATCAGGATGACGGAATACCGGATCCGCTAGTGGGTGGAATGTTATGGGGAAGATGGCGTATATGTCAGCTTCAGCGGCGGCAAGGACAGCACAGTGCTTTTGAACCTGGCAAGGAAACTCTACCCGGACATATCAGCGGCGTATGTGGACACAGGGCTGGAGTACCCGGAAATCCGGGGATTTGTGAGGCGGCAGGAAAATGTTGAAATACTAAGACCAAAGATGAATTTCCGGCAGGTCATTGAAAAGTATGGTTATCCGTTCATAGGCAAAGAGGTGGCTGGGTGTGTGTATGGTGCAAGGAGATATGTGCGGAAGCTGATAGAGCGGGAAAGGGGGATAGGCCGCTGCACAACGATCCCTAACCATAGCTATATGGCAGATCTGGTAGGGATAGATTACAGGGACAACAAGGAAAACATGTTTTACCAGAGCTTGATCCGTGGGGAAATCCCAAGCGCAGAGATAAAAGCGCCCGTGCGGTATTTGATCCTGCATGGAAAATACCCGCATAAAGAAAAAGGCGTGGAAACATCGGAATATTCCAAAATGTATAATAAGGAGCGGTATAAATTTTTCCTGGAAGCCCCGTTTGAGATTTCCGACCGCTGCTGTTCCGTGATGAAAAAAGCGCCAATGCACAATTACGCAAAACGGACAGGGAAAATGCCCATGACGGCGCAGATGGCAAGCGAAAGCCGATTGAGGGCTTCCAACTGGCTAAAGAATGGCTGCAATGGGTTCCATATGAAAAACCCGATCAGCAACCCGATGTCCTTTTGGGTGGAGCAGGATGTTTTGGAATATATCCACCATTACCAGATCCCGATCGCAGGAGTGTATGGGGAAGTGAAGACAGAATATGCGGGGGACGGGAAAGGGGAACACGATTCCTTAGACCTGGGGATATTTGATAAAGGGAAGCCAATATATACCACAACCGGATGCAGCAGGACAGGATGTGTCTATTGCGGGTTTGGATGCCACAGGGAAAAATCGCCTAACCACTGGGAGATCGCGGAGCAGTTTTCTAATCCGGCAATCATAGATTATATGATGCGTGGGGGAAATTTTGATATAAATGGTATTTGGAAGCCGGATGAAAGGGGGCTTGGCTTCTGGTTTGTCATTGAATGGATCAATGTGCATGGGAACCTACATATTATAATGCCGCACCGGGAGAAATACCTTGGGCAATACATGACTGCAGAAACAGGGAAGTATCTGGCAGTATAAAACAGTGACTGTGACAGTTAAAAATATAGGTTTCGGGAGGGGATATGGCAAAGAAAAAGTTGAAAGCGGGGCAGGGAAACAATGTAGCCATTTCGTATACAGTAGCGGAATGCAGGGAGTTCCATAGCATGGGTGAATACCATGAGGGGATACGGACATTGGAAGAAGCGGTTTCTATTTACCAAGGAATCCCGCCGGAGCGTATGCATGGCATCCCTGCCATCGGCATCAGTCTCCATGTAAAGGGGACAGAAAGATGGGAGGACGTACAGGCCGACATCTTATCTGGGGATGAAATTGATATAGGAATGGTACGTCTTTTACCGGAGCTTGGAAACCATCCGCAGGTACAGAAGGCGGTAGGGGAGATTATTGAGAGATTTCCGGAAAAGATAGTGGTTGAGTTCTAAGAGGAAGCTCCGGGTTGGGGAATACTGCCCAAAATTAAATATGGAGATTGTCTGTATTGCCGCTTTTGTATTGAAAAGGCGGTTTTTGTTTTATAAGGGAACAGGAAAAGTTTGCGACACGATGTCGCAAAGCAGGCTTTATGCAAAGCAGGTTTAGAGAACAAGGCAGCAAAAAAGTTTGCGACACCGTGTCGCAAAGTAAGGAAGGGGAGAGAATGGCGCTTACCATAATGAGAGGGCATCTTCTGCCGCCTGTCCGGGCAGAGCCTGTGGTGGGCAGAAAACAGCCCATTGCACAATAAAAATAATACAAAATAAAAAAGAAAGGATAAGCCAAACTGGAAGGGGCGGACCGTCAGTAGATACTGGCGGTTTTTTGTTTGTGCAAAACGGGTTATCCCGTTTATTTCCGGTTTGGGTTTCAGGACAATTTATGGCATTTTTTACATCGGCAATCAGTATTTTAAAGACATTGGTCGTAGCTATCGGGGCTGGACTTGCAGTGTGGGGCGTGATCAACCTCCTGGAAGGTTACGGCAATGATAACCCAGGAGCCAATGCTCATGTACGGTAAAGAAGTAAGCAACCGAAAACAAGAGATAGACCGCCAGCACCACACTATTCCGAACCAAAGAAGCTAAAGACCAAAAGATAAGCACCGTGGAAATGTGTATAACTTGCTATTCCGTCATGGAAAAGTCCGTTCACAGAACATGGAAAAGCTAAAGTGCAGCTTTCCCACATTCTGCAAACAGACTTTCCCACAACTCCATAAGACAGCAAGTTATGCACATTACGCACAGTGCCGACTACTACGGAATCCCTCTTTATCTCCACACAAATTATTTCTTTTATGACATATTCCATCTTGCGTCAATAAAATGAACAAGCTGGATTATTTTTTCCTTTGGGGTAGAAAAATTATTCTTAATCCAAAGTGAGATTATTGAGAGGCAGCCTTGAATATGATATGTCGCCATATAGAGCATTTCTTCTGAAACGGAAGATATATTTTCTTCTTGCATCCATATTTCAAGATATTTTTCTTCGATGATGTCATACATATGCTCTTGAAATTTGTGGTCAATTCCCTTTCCGAAAAAAAGCAGGCGGCTTAGGGCAGGATTTTCATAAATATAATTAATAATAGAATTATAAATATTTTCGTAATGACCTGCTGGATTATTGTTAATGAATTTAGTGAACTCAGATATGGCGTCATGTTCCATTTGCTCATATAAGTCATACACATCATGGTAGTGCGAATAAAAAGTAGCTCTATGTATGTCTGCCTTGTTGACTAATTCCTGTACTGTAATTTTTTGAAGTTCCTTATCAAGCATTGCGTCAGCAAGAGCAGACTGTAATGCTTTTATTGTCTTTTTGACCCGCCTGTCATGTTTATTCATAGTTTTCTCCTTTAAACAACAGTTTCGAGCAGCAGTGTCGTTTAGGCAACAATTATAGATAAAATTGAAGATAGAAAAACGACACACGTTATAGTATACTGCTCGTTGTACGGATATGTCAATCTGAATACTATAAAATTCCAAGGCAATGGAGGTAACCATGACACAAAAACAAATTGAACGCAAATCGCTGATAGTAAGCTGCATTGTAAACTTAATAATGGCAATAGGTGGGTTTTGGATTTTTTCGATAACAAATATTCAAGCTCTGTTTTTAGACTGTTCCTTTTCAATGATTGCTTCCTGCTCTTGTTTGGCAGCATTGGAAATTTCAAAAATTAGTAATAAAAAGACAAAGAATTACCCGGACGGTCTTTATTTTTTAGAGCCATTATATTCTATTTTTAGAACTTTATTAACATTGGTGCTGCTGTTTTCTTCTGTTGCTCGTACTGCAAAAGCAGCATGGGGGTATTTTGCATATGGCGTTGGAACCCCTTTGATGATTGAACCTGTAATTCCTTATGAGATACTTATGTGTATCATATGTTTTGGGCTGTCTTTTTTTAACAGAAGCCAGAGCCGTAAAACTAATGATTCCAGTACACTTTTAGCAACAGAATCGAAAGGAAATTTTATCGACGGCATATTATCTTTGGGCGTAGCACTGTCTGCGTTCTTGATAAAACTGATAGATATTAACGGAAGTTTGGGTTTCCTTCATTATACTGGAGATTTTTTCATTACGACAATTATAGTCTTGCCTGCAATAAAAGAACCGATAAGTGTTTTCATATCTTCTTTCCGCGAATTGTCAGGAGGGTTGACAACGAATCAGGAACTAAAAAGAACAGTTTTCCAATTTGTAGAAAAGAATCTTAGCGGTATTATGACATTGCAAAAATGTGACATATATAAAATTGGTATGCACATAAAAGTTTGCATTTATATTACCAATAATATTGATTATAAAAAAATACAAACTGTCAAAAGGAATATCTTGAAAGATATATGTCCTATTTACGAAAATGCTGAAATTGTTTTTTGTGAATGGTAAAATGTGATACCGGGAGAAGATAATTAAAGTAGCGAAACGAGTTAAGACCTGCGCATAGAGTTGTTGTTACTTTGAATTATAAACAAGCAACCGTAAACCATGCACCGCCCTATGTGGGAGAAAGGGGGAATCATCTATGCCTTGCACAGAAGCATACAAGGAACATATCATGTATACGTTCAATGGCTTTTGCAAGACCGTCATACGCTTTGCGGCACTCAACGCATGGCGTGATAGGAGCAGACGGCGGCAAAAAGAAATATCCCTTGAATACCTCACAGAAGAAAAGTTTTACCCTTTAGGCACGACAGACGAATATTTTGAAGCACCCTATGAAGAATATCCCATTACGATATGCGGTCAGACAGTTATCCTCACCAATGGGGAACTTGCCGCCGCCCTGTTATCTCTGCCGGAAAGAAAGCGGGAAATTATTTTCCTTTACTTTTTCGGAGATTATACACAACAGGAAATCGGGGAAATGTACGGACGCTGCCGGAGTACGGCGTGGCATCACATACACAGTGCCTTGCAAATGCTGCATAAAGAAATGGAGGTGCTTTTCCGTGAGGAATCCTAAACTTGTGCCGTATGAAACGATTGTCCGGGCGACCAGCGGCGAGCCGGAAGCCATTGACGAGGTTTTGCGGC
>CAJTFX010000079.1 GCA_910575555.1 Lachnospiraceae bacterium
ACACCGTCATTGCTTCTGATGCAGGTGGCACTAGGCTACCGCTAACGGAATAGCGGGTTTAATCAATATTTCGTTGTTAAACAATTATCTATGCGACTTCAAGTCGCACCCACGGGCAGTCCACATGGTGCATTGCCGTGATGTGCGCCTGCACGTTTACGCCCGTCCCGCACTGGTCCGTGGAACCGATCAGTATCTTCTTTTTGCCGCTCCTCATATCCTTAAAGAGCGCCTCCCGCTGTGCATCGGTCTTTGCGTCGTGTATGAAGGAGATTTCGTCTGCCGGGATGCCCTGTTTTACCAGTTCGGTTTTCAGGTAGTTGTAAATGTCAAACTGCCCGCCGTTTTTTATGCGCTCCGCCCAGTCCGGCGTCCATGCCGTTTTCGGTGTGCCGATGTCCGAGAAAATAAGCTGGCAGCCGATTTTACCGTCCCTGTTTCCGGCAAAATATTCGGCTGCCACGTTCGCTGCTACCTTATTCAGTTTCCCGTCAGGGTTATTCGGCGCATCCAGTTCCAGAAGCCTTGCGTCCGTCCCCAGGAGCCTTGCCTCCCCTGTTATCTTTAAGAAATTGTCCTCTTTCGGATCAACGCCGCCCCCGTGAATCCTTTCCGCACGTTTCGCAAATTCTTCCATGACCTGCTTCACATACCAGTCCGGTTCGCTCTCCACGATGATCGGCTTGCCTTCCCTCAGTGCGGGAACCGGGAGGTTCAGCATATCCGCAGTCTGCACGTCCGCCACCTCACGGAATGATGTCATAAGCTCCGGCACATTCGTAAACTTGTTGAAACGGCTCTTAAAGCGGAACCCGCTGCCCTCCACGGTCAGTTCCAGTGCGGTTGTCACTTCACCGAAATTCGCCGCCCATGAATCAAAATGGTAAATACCCATCCGCTCCAGCGTTCTCTTCTGCAGATATAGCTGCATGACATACAGTTCGCACATGGTATTGCTTACGGGAGTCCCGGTTGCGAACACAATGCCCCTGCCGTCATTGATCTCATCAAGGTACTGACATTTCAGATACATGTCCATTGCCTTTTTGGAGCCGGTGCTGGATATGCCCGATACATTGTTGATTTTGGAGAAAATCGACAGGTTCTTAAAATGATGCGCCTCGTCCACCATGACGGAATCAATGCCCAGTTCCTCAAACGTGATCAGGTCATCCTTGCGGCTTTCCTCTGTCAGTTCCTTTAGCTGTTCGTCCAGCTTTTTCTTCTGTGCCTCCATCTGCTTGATGGTCCACTGCTCCCCCTTTTCCGACTTGATTTCATCAATCGCATAAGAGATTTCCTGAATCTGCGCCTGCAGCATACGCTCTTTCCGTTCCTTTGAGATTGGTATCTTCTCAAACTGCGAGTGCGACATGATGATGCAGTCATAGTCCCCGGTTGCTATGCGGGAAACGAACTGCTTCCTCCTGCTCTTTTCAAAGTCACGCTCCGTTGCCACAAGGATATTTGCGGACGGGTACAGCCGCATGAACTCCCCTGCCGTCTGCCCCACAATGGACTTCGGCACCACAATGACATTCTTATTTGCAAGACCGAGCCGCCGCTGTTCCATACATGCCGCCATCATGGTAAATGTTTTTCCTGCTCCCACACAGTGCGCCAATAAGGTGTTGCCTCCGAGAAGGACTCTTGCGATTGCGTTTTTCTGGTGGTCACGCAGTTTGATTTCCGGGTTCATGCCGGGGAATGTCAGGTGTGAGCCGTCATATTCCCGCAGGCGGATATTGTTGAACGTTTCATTGTAATAATCCACATATTTCTGCCGACGCTCCTGATCCTTGAATATCCAGCTCTTGAACGCCTCCTTCATCTGGTTCTGCTTTTCCCTTGCAAGCATGGTTTCCTTCTTGTTTACCTCATAGTGGTACTTTCCGCCCCCGTCATCTATCCTGTCACGGACTGTAACCGTGCGCAGGTTTAAGGTTTCCTCAAAAATGGAATAGGCGTCAATCCGCTTCGTGCCGTAAGTCTCCGTTGCGGCAATGGAATGATTGTCGTGCCGTTTCCCCTCAATGAACCAGTTCATGTTGTAGTTGTTGAGTTTTACCTGTATTCCCGTACTGCTGTACTTTGTCCGTAAAGCCCTTGCCCTGGGCGGCGTTTTCAAAAGCTCATAGATGAACTCCTCATAATCCTGCGGCTCGATCCATGTGGTTCCGATACGCACGTCGATTTCAGACGCATCAAGGCGTTCCGGCTGCACATTTTTCAGCGCTTCCGCATTGATACCGAATAACTCCGGGTTCTCTTTCTGGTACACTTCCGCAATCCTTAACTTGTCACGCACGTTGCCGGACAGGTATTCATCCGCCGTTTTCCATCCCATGTTCAGGTTGTCGGGGTTGTATTCCGTTGGTTCCAGATACACAAGCCCCTCAAGGTCTTTTAAGAGTACCGCCCGCCTTACTTCCGCCTCCGCATCCGGCGAGAGCGTGCTGCCTTCCGGCAGACTTTCCATCTCTTTGCTGATGTCAGGCTCATAAATGCTTAACATGAACGGGATATTGACCGTCCCGAACTCATTGACGGATACATTCAGCGCCTCCACCGCCGTTTCCACACGCTCCACCTGATTCTTCGCACGGATCGTCTGTTTGTAGAACATATCCGCTTTTTCCACCTTTCCGTCCTCATCCACGACCTCAAGGGAACATAAAAGCGGATAGTCCGCATCGTCACGGAATGCCTGCCCATTGCCCCTTCCGGTCAGCGGTCCGTATTTTTTCACATAGGCATCGTACTTTTCATTAAGAAGTTTCTGCTGTGCCGCCAGTTCCTCACTGCTGCACCCTTCCGTCTGTATGAAGATAAGCTGTCTTGTGACCGTGCGGATCTCGTCCATGCCCCGTATGCGTTCTTCCGCCGTTGCCGATAATTCCTTGCGGTACATGACGGAGTTTTCACGGTAATAGAGTTTTCCGTCCACAAAGGTATAAGTGTAATTCTTCACGTCGGGATCTGCCTCTATGATGTCCTCCGTGTTTTCCTCTTCCGCCGCAAGCTCCGCCACATCGGTTATCCTGCCGGAAAGCTGCCCTACTGCTGTTTCCAGTGCGGATTTAAGGTCAAAGTTTTCGTCATGGTTGATGCAGCTTGTGTATTTGCTGCCATTGCCGAACATGCGTGTATCGTACTCCATTGTGCCGAGCATCATTTCCGGGTGTTCCACAAAATAGGAATTGACCGCAATGCCGTCCTCCGTCCTGCCAAGATGCACCCAGTCCGGCTCCGTCACGATCTTTCGCTCCCTCTTTTGCAGGAATATGATGTCGCTTGTGACATCGGTTCCCGCACTGTCCTTAAAAGCTGTATTGGGAAGGCGGATTGCACCGAGCAGCTCCGCCCGTTCCGCAAGGTACTTCCTTACCGCAGGGTTCGCCTTGTCAAGCGTTCCCTTGCTTGTGATGAACGCCACAATGCCTCCCGGTCTGACCTTATCCAGCGCTTTCGCAAAAAAATAATCATGGATACGGAAGTTGTGCTTTGCGTACTTTGCGTCATAGAGCTTGTAATCGCCAAACGGCACGTTGCCCACCGCAACATCGAAAAAGTTGTCGGGGTACTGCGTTTCCTCAAACCCCCTTACCTTTATCTGTGCTTTTGGGTATAACAGCTTTGCGATCCGCCCGCTGATGTCATCCTTTTCCACGCCGTAAAGCCTGCTGTCCTGCATGGTTTCCGGTAATGTCCCGAAAAAATGACCGACGCCGAGCGCCGGCTCTAAAATAGTCCCTTTACGGAAACCGAATTTATCCAGTGCGTTATAAACTGCCTGCGTGATGACGGGGGAAGTGTAAAATGCCGTGTTGACTGTCTCCCTTGCGTCCTCATATTCCGACGTGGAAAGAAGCTCTTTCAGTTCCGCATATTCCTTCTGCCAGTCATTATTCCTTTCGTCAAAAGCCTGTGCGATACCGCCCCATCCCACATACCTTGCAAGCGCCTTCTGTTCTTCCGGTGTGGCTGTCCTGCCCTCATGTTCAATCTGCTTCAACAGCCGGATTGCCTCCACGTTCCACTGGTATCTTGTTTTCGGTCCGCCCTTTGGCAGTTCAGCCTCCTCAAAGTGGAAGTTCCCTTTCCGCTGCCTGTTCCGCAGATTAGTCAGTTTATCCTCAAACTGCTTTTCTAAGGCGGATTTCTTTTCATAAGGCGTTCTGGCATAATCCGCTGCATATTCATTTATTCTCCGCTGTATGACAAAAGTTTTCGCCCCGATCAGGTATTCCATAATGGAATAAAGCTGTTCATAGGTTGCGGAAAATCTCTTCCGCTCCCCGTCCCGGCTCTTTAAGTCCACCATAAAGGTATCCCTGTTCTGGATATACTCCACAAGACCGTAAGCGTTGTTGTGGTATGCCTTTGTCTGATCCTTATCTTCCATATGGTTTATGGTGCGGTTTAAGAAATGCAGCTTATCCTCTTTTGGCAGGCTGCTTTCTGCTACCATCCGTAAAAACGGCTGGTATGGCACGATTGCGGAGCATTTTGTCAGATAGATTTCCAGCGCATCACGCAGGTCCCCGTCCATTGTCTCCACCTGCCGCAGAGCTTCCGGGAACAGACTGCCCGCAGCGGGCTTTGCCACGCTCCTGTCAGGATTAAGGACTTCCCCCTCCACACGCTCTGCTGTTTCCTGTATATCTTCCTGCCCCTGCTGTATTTCTGCTGTTTCTTCCTGTTCCTGCCGTGTTTCTGCCGCTTCTTCCTGCCCGTCAATGCTGACCGCCGCAAAGTCCGGCTCCTGCAGCATACGTTCCTTGTATTCATGGTAGATTTCCATGAACCACGGCATTGCGGCAAATGCCCCCGGCGCTTCCCTGAAACGCTCAAAGATTCCTTCCGTCAGGTAATCATTTTCCTCTATCATGTGCAGGATCAGGTCAGCGCAGTAGCGGTAATCCACACGCTTTTCCCCTTTTGTTCCGTCTGCCCGTGGATAGGAGATTTCAATGCCGTCCTTATCCCTGCTGATTTTGCACTTGCCATAGGCATTGTCCGTGTACTCCGACATGAAGAAGCCTTCCCGCTGCTCCCCGTACACGCTTGCAAGGAACCCCGCCTTGCTTTCCATGTTTAAATTTGTGGTAAAAATGTCATAGATCAGCGTCTTTACGGAAATATACTGGATTTCCTCATTGAAATATCCCTTTAGCGGTTCCA
>CAJTFX010000080.1 GCA_910575555.1 Lachnospiraceae bacterium
TTTTGATACAGCCTTCCATCGTGGTTGTTACGGTTGTCAGCAATCTATTGCTGATAAAGTATAGTGCATGTTCCGTTTATGGTGTGGATATCCCATGGCGGTATTTATGGTCATTATGAAGCCTTTCCAGATTGTGCTGAATTGCCATAGACACTTATTATTCAGTTGGTATTAAGTGGAGCAGATGATGTGCGGACATCAGCATCAAGCTTTCTGGCAGAAGAAGAAATCCATCAAAAATAGATAATCTTATTGAAAAGTGCCATTTTGTCAGGTCTTTTTCTAAAATATATGTTTTAATAATTCTCCAACATTTCATTGACAATTCTTCAACATTAATACTTTAAAATGTGCCATGTAACGAACGCAGACAATAGCCGGAATATATGGGAGCTCTTGTGGCAGAAAAAACAGCTGTTTTAACTATACTTATTCTAGGAGAACTGGAAGAAGTAAATAGTATCTGAAAGGTTTTTCCTTTTTTATGGAAGGAATTTTGCAACCAATATTGTCATGAACAATTTGGATCTACATATCAATGAAGGCTTGCCTGTTGTTATTGTTGCTTATGGCGGCATAATATCCATTAGTTCAGTAAAAATATTAAAAGAATAGGATATTTGCTGGATGGGATATATTNCCAGTATTTGGAAGCGCTGATTTGAAAAATTATGGAAAGGGGGAATGTAGCGGAAATTTGACAATTATTTTCTCCTTATTGTACTTCTGAACATAAAAACTGAATATTTGGCAGCCCGTTCAGAAAGCATGAATAATCAAAATCCGACGCCTTGTATACAATGGATGCAGGGCGTCGGATTCTTTTATGCTTCAGTCTCAGGAGTAAATGCCAGCCATTTGGAGCCGTAAGTATCCAGATAAAACCGGTTCCCATATTCATTCTCGACAAACCGGTCCTTGACACGGTACCATCCCTGCAGTTCCTTTCGCAAATCCGAGTCTGGAGAAATTGGTTCCAGCCAGATTTCCTTTTGCCTGTTAACCTCAGACCGGGACAGAGGCTGCCTGTTCGGCGGTTCTGCTTCAGAAAAGGGAAGGGCAGAGATAAATAATTCACCGACTATGTCCATAAAAGGCAGGGTATGGCCGTCAGGAAATGTCAGAACCCTGTCGGCAGCATTCACCAGCAGCCATCCATATGTGGCAGACCATACCGGCCTGCCATGAAACGCTGGCAATGACTGCAGGGAAATGGGCTGACTGGAATCCTGGATATGGGATTCACAGCGGCCAAGCAGGAAATCGGCGCTGACCCCGTAAAGATCGGCCATATTTTCAAGGCTGTCTATGGAGGGAGATTTCCTCTCCCCCTCCCAGGCGCTGAGCGTTGGCTGGGAAACGCCAAGTTTTTCGGCAGCCTCAATTACCTTTAGTTTATTGATTTGTCTTGCTGTTTTGAATTGCTTTGGCATTTTCAACATCCTTTACTTTAATATAATCCATTTGCCGCGAGTAGAGCCTTCTCTGCGGATTCGCCCTTTATCCTTTAAGGATCGGAGAACCCGTTCCACAGATGGTTTTGAGATACCGATTTGAGACCCGATCTTGGCGGCAGACAGGCCTGGGTTTTGGGTTATAACCTGTAATACAAGCATTTCATTCTGTGTGAGATAGCCATCATTACCATCAAGATAGCCATCATTACCATCAGGATTGCCATCAGTTTCTATCTGTAGAGTCAGGACAACACGGTCAGGGTCAACCGTTTCAACGAAAGAAGGTTTCTTAAACCCATTCTCGTCCCAGACATGGTATACATCGCAAATACCTGTTCCAGAACGTTCACCCACATTAATAAGGGCAAACATATTAAAAATCCTCCCGTTCCGCGCATCGCTGATACCGCCTGCGATAGCTTCGTCAATGCTGATACGGAATGTGCCTGGGTTGGCAATCGTGATTTTACGGAATTCTTTGTCAATCACAATGCCGCGTCGGCCATAAAAATCGGCGTGGATCAGGGCATTTGCGAGACATTCCCTCAGGGATTTATGGATAGGCGTATCATCTATCCGCAGTAAATTGGAATCCAGTTTGAACGGTTTTTTTACATCTGCAGTCAGGCGGTCTATTACTTTGTAATAAAAGTCGAAGATATTGCCGCTCCAGGTGCCATCACCGGAGCTTACACGGTCAGACCAGCGTGTATCACCTGAAAGGCGCTCCCTGTAATCAAGAAAATAGTTCGGAAGCTCATCGGTGATAGTGATAAAATCTCCGAAAAAAATCAGGCCGCCGAGGGTGGGATGGATTCTGCCGTCATTCTGGCTTTTCCTTGCGGCGCCGATTTTCAGGAGGAATTCCTCATCGCCCAGCTTTGACCAAATGTGGTCAGGTTTCAAGTTGTTAAAAAGAATCCGGTATCGGTGGACAGATTCCTGGTTCAGGTCGCCAATCAGCAGATTTTCAAGCACAAGGGCATCTTGAGTGGTATCTGCCTGGTCGCGGAGCATGGATTTTACCTCTTCTGCAGAGCAGTGGTAGTCTCCTTCATGGTTCCTGCGGAAAGTCCCTTTGAACATATCCTGCCCAACATAAACAGGTTTGTCCCGGCGGTCGGCACGGGGCACTTCAATTACGATAAATGTCATTCCTTTATAACCAGTATGGTAAACATGATGATCAAGAAGAACGTTTGTGTTGACTTTCTGCCGGTTGTTCAGTGCGTTCCAGATATCTGAGAGCATTTGCTGCGGATACTGAATGCCTCTGGGGATAAATTCTTTTGTTGTTTTATTCTCCTCTATACCAAGGATGATTGTGCCGCCAAATGTATTGGCAAAGGACGAATAGGTTTCCCAGATGCTGTTTGGAATTCCTTTGCCTGCTGCCTTTACTTCCATGTTAACATGTTCTTTTGAATTTAAAATAGAAGCCATATCAATCATTCTGCCTGTTCCTCCGTTTCAATCTTGGATTTTATATATTTGCCACTCCTAATGCGTGCATCGGCGGGTTTTTCTGCATTCTCCGGGATGAGCCAGGTGTTTCCGGTTTTCTGCACATCAGGAATCCGCCCTTCACTGCAAAGGACTCCAACGCGGCGGGCAGACAGGTTCCACTTTTTACCGGTTTCAGTTGTTGTCAAAAATTTCATTTTCCGGTTCCTTTCTTGTTTTTACCATAACAGATTTTTGATGATAGGGTTCACGAGACAGCTCTTATAATATATTATATTCAGTTTGCGGAATAATATCAAGAAGATTACGGGAAATATGAGCCATGAAAGAAATAGTATGGGGTAAGAATACCAAAGCAACAAACCTGTTTAAATGGTTTGTTGCTTTGGTATGTTATCATCAAGATGCAGGTATTTCGTTTTATGGTTGCGTTTTCTAAATCTGCCGGTTATATGAAGTAAAGTTTTGTCGCTCAGTCGATTGTGGCTATAATCCGGTTTTTAAGACGCTGTGGAATATCAGATTCGGTATCCCACATAATCGTATTTTTCTGTGCGACATCAAAATGCAAATTCACACCAGTCCTACAGAGCTGAATCACAGGTTTACCAAGCCCCATTGCATAGCCTTCTTCAAAATAAGCCCCGTTATTTTGATGTGTAAGATCCACAACTACAAATTTACTGTTTTTTATGTGTTTTAATAATTCGGGCGTAATAAAATCATTATGTTGCACTTCATCTATAAAAATTGCAATATATCCAGCATTGCAGATGCCTGTTCGAATGGCTTCCCGGAGCGGTTTTGTATCTTCTCCAAATTTCATGGCCACTAATACGTTTTTACCATTCGCTGTACTCTTTTGTAACTCGTCGATTCTTGCATAACCTTCTGGCAATAGAGACATTATGGTTGTATTGTTATCGCTCCACCAATTGCCTCCTATGTTACTGCGTATGTAATTTCGGTCGGCTAAGTAGTCTAACATATAGTTTGCCTGTTTTAATTGTATGTCCGTATCTCGTTCTTCCCGCTTTCCTGTGCTGTAATCAAATCTATCAACAAAAAAGGCGCTGTACAGTTCTTCCTTTGATAAGGTAACATCTTCACCAATATGTTTTATTTCCTTATTTAAAAATAACAAAATTCTGTCAATTTTTTCTGAAAATATTTTAGGGTACCAGTTTTCAACGTTTTCTTTTGATAAAAAGACGGGATGCCCATGTGTAATATCGCCTTCTTTACATTTGTTACTCCATTCATCACACCATTCCTTATCTCTATTGGAATAATATCGGCGTTCGCTTATCCCATATTTAAAGCCATTATAGATAAAATAAGAACCCAACTGATTCAAGTCAAAATCAATTTCATCTGAGGATAAATCAAAATGGATTTCGTATCTTCCACATACAGGACATACATAAAATACAACTAAATCGTCATAATCTGACTGCTTGCTGGCATCTGAACTGCAAACTATACATTTGCAGTTTTCCATTCTTCCATACATTTATTGAGCCTCCTGCTAATATTTAAATTATTTCCTACCGAGTTTTATCAGTATTCATTTCTGTGTGTTCTATTATACAGTATTTTCATGGCAAGAGGAATAGTAGTCCATAAGTAACATAGAAGTTTTTTAAAGAAAATCTACAGTATAGCTTAAACATAATGCTAATTGTGTTTAACTAATAGCTGGTAATCCGGTTGTTTTACATATCCAGTTAAACATAATCAGCAGATGATACAGATGAAATGAGTTAGACATAATCAAAAGATGGAAGGCGGTTGGCAGTTTGCGTTGTAAAAACGGCCCATTTCCCGTGTAATGAAATGTATGAGGAAGGAGCGTGGGAAGATGACAGACAGATTTGCTTTGTATATGCAGAAGCTTGGAAAGTCCCAAAACACAATGGCAACATATATCCGGAATATCCGCCAGTATATTGAGTGGTGTGAATTCGGTTTTGGGAATGCGCCGCCGCAGTTGTACCGGGCAAATGTGCTGGAGTATATTTCCTATATGCGGAACCTGAAAGGCTATTCCCTGAAATCCGTAAATAACCATTTATCTGCGCTGCGGTGCCTGAACGAGTTCCTGACAGCCGAAGGAACCCAGACTGAGACTGTAATCCTGAAAACAGATTTTAT
>CAJTFX010000081.1 GCA_910575555.1 Lachnospiraceae bacterium
AAGCTTCCCACCTGAACGTTGCCATTCACGCAGATTGTGGTAGGATTACCCCAAATGGATAGGGTAGCTGACGACCAGCAATTTATTATGCGACTTCTTGTCACACCTCACGTTCGGGGTCTATTACTAAGACATCTGCGTTAGGGTCGGTCAGAATGATGTTCGTCATTTCCTCTTTCGCCGTGAACGACTTGCCTGCACCAGACACGCCGAGGATAAAGGAATTGCCGTTCAAAAGATGGCGGCGGTTTGCAATAATCATATTTTTACTGATGACGTTCTGCCCGTAATACACGCCGTCCTTATGGTAGATTTCCTGCACACGGAACGGGATAAACACCGCAAGGCTCTCCGTAGTGAGGGTACGCAGGGCATCTATCTTCCTCACGCCGAACGGCAGGGCGGTGTTCAGACCGTCCATCTGCTGATACTTCAGTACGGCAAACTGGCAGAGATGCTTTCTCGCTGTCGTAAGCAGAGCTTCCGTGTCGTTGTCAAGCTGCTCTTTGGTGTCTGCGGTATGCACCATCGTAAGCACGGCAAACATCATCCTCTGGTCACGGGTCGTCAAATCGTCAAGGAACTCCTTGCTTTCCTTTCGCTGCTGCTCCAAATCGTAGGGGATGACAGCGGAAAAGTTATTATTCTGGTTTTGCTTCCTCTGCCAGTTCGTGATGTTGGTTTCCACACCTAAAAGACGGTTCTCTACCTCCCTCACGGCTTCATCCGTAGGGACAGGGACGACATCAACAGAAAGCATCATGTTGCGGTTTAATTCGCAAAGCTCCGCCACCATACTGTCCTTGATATAAGCGGCGTACTCACGCAGGAAAATCACACGCCCGTAACGGTTGCCGATACGGAAATAGTCTTTTTCAAACTCAAAGGAGTCGGGGCAGATATAATCCTTGAAGTCATGACCTTTCCGCATGGTTTGTGCCATGTCAAAGGAAAACGCCGTTTCCTCGCCCGTGCGGTAGAAGTCATGGAAGATACGCAGCTTATCATTGGTGTCCAGTTCCGTACATTTCGAGCCTAAGCGGTTGAAATGCCCGATAAGGTCAGCACCCACACGGGCAAAATAATTCCTCGCTTCCTCGATGTTCTTCTTGCAGATGGAGATTGTCACATACTTATCCTGCACGATAGAATTAGCCCCCGTCGCCTTATCAAGCAGCATCTTGTTATACTCTTTACGGTATTTATCCAATTCGTCCCCCTCCATCGGGATAAGGATGGTCTGCTCAAAATCCGCCTTGTTGAGCCTGCGGTTATTGATAGTGATTTTCGTGGTCGCCCCGCTGTCGAGGGCATTTAAAAGCTCCGAGTATTCAAGGAACATGGCTTCCTTGTCCTCACGGCTCGCCACGGCATAGTTAATATCTTCAAACTTGAATGTCTTTGCGTATTTGTTCCTGCCCACAAGAAAAATGCCGTCCTCCCACATGGTCTTTAACGGGATGACCGCCTGCACCGATTTCGGCACGGCAAATTTCTCCTTATCCTGCTTGAACAGATTCCTGAGCGTCTTAATCATGGTCTACCTCCTTACGCTTCCTTACTTTTTTATTCTTCTTTCCTGCCTTTTCTGTTTCCCCCGTTTTTCTGCTTCTTTTCGCCCTGCATTTCCGCTTCTTCCGCTTTTTCTGCACGACGGGCGTTCCCTTTTCATGGGCTTCAATGGCATTCTTCACCGCTTCGTAATATAGATTCTCTGGCACAAACAGGAGCTTCTTCGGCATAATGAACTCCGATTTTATCCATGCCCATACAAACTGCTCTGCGGTCATGCCGTTGTACCTTACAAATCCCATCACCGCAAAGGGCGAAGCACCCAGAACGCACATCCAGCTTACGGTTTCCATCCCGAACCTGCCACGGAGCAGGAAAAACAAGCCCACCGCCACGCCGCAGGCAAGGACAGAAAAAAGGAACTGCCGCATAGACAGCCCGAAAAACATACTCTCCGTGTAATTGCGGATTTCCTTATTTATCTTTACTTCCAATCCATAAACACCTCCTTTTTGGCACAAAAAAATCGCCATCCTTGAAAAAATGACGATTCTTCAAATTTATTCAGTTTACTATCAACTCATTCTTGCGTTATAAACATTGTTTACAGCTTCGATATAGCATATGAATGAGGGATGGTCGTGGTCGTTTTGCCGCAGGTATCTGTTTTTAATATCCAGATACTGTGTCCTGACAAGCTGCCATTTTCCCCTTTTCTTGATATACTTAGCCTTTTTCTGTATTTCCGCAGAATGAGGGGCTTCATTCCAATAGTATTGGTCATAATAGGTCAACCCTGTTTTTTTGTGAATAAGTCTGTAAAAAATTTCTTCTGTATCTCTACAAACAATGCAAACATCCATCGAAAACTTGGTAGGATTTCCTTTGGCAAAATGCCTTTTTTCCGTGGTCAGAGAAGATGTTGAATCCTCGCAATTCCTCCAACCGTGTTCATTTAACGCCTTATTAAAGGATTTCCTTGCACATTCTTTTAGATTTCTGCAATCCTCAAAATCATCACATCTTACAATTTCAAGGTTGTAATCCAAATCTATCGGCAACGAAGCGTTTTGCACGATAAAATTCTTTGCACCACTCCCTACAAGATAGAATATAGCTCCAATATCATAGTCCTCTTTCAAGTAGTGACAAAAATCCTGCATTATCTCACCGCACAAATTTCGGGCACGGCTTAGAAATTCCTTATCTTTTACATAATCAAACATAAAATCTCCTTTCATCCCCAAGCCTGCCATTTAGATTTTAAAATCTAAATCGTTACATCATAATCATCTAACAATTAAATGTCAAGTGATTTTTTCAACTTTTACATTTTCTGCGATAAGTCTGCTTGATTTCGTTGTCTTTAAAGTCCCATCATTTCCCTAACAACACGGTCTGCCATCTTGACCGCACCGACAAGGACGAGCATATTGAACACAAGCTCCCCGATATAGCCCCACACCATCGTGACCGCAGCCGCATCGGGATTGACTACTGGCGGGGAAGCCGCAAACACCGAAAAGATGATGCAGGCAAGCACAATGATTGCACCCTCAAGGCACACGGCACAATAGCTCTTGATAAAGCTCCTGCCCACATTCTGGCTTGGCTCTCCTGCAAATGAAGATAACGGCACGGGAGCGATTGCGGTATAAAGGTACAGTTTGAAAAACCTGCCGTACACCGACATTATCATAATGAACGACAGCACCGTGATGAATAGACCGCCGATAAGCGTAACCGCCCATAGGGGGATGCTCTCAAAAAAGCCGCAGTCCTCCACGGCTGTCACTATCTCCTGCGGTAATACCGTCTTTTGTGCCGTGCCAAATCCTGCGGCTTTCATAATCGTAGAAATCACACCCTGCACTATCTGGAACAAAGCCATCATCAGCTCCAAGCCGTAAGTCACCGCACCTTTGGCAAGTGCGAAGCGGATAAACAGCTTCAAAGCGTGTTCGGGCTTCTTGACCTGTGCGAAGTCGCCGCAGGTACGCATCACGCCCACGACAAAGAACAGCACGAGCAGGGCAAGCCCGATTGCCTGCAATGCTCCGTGGATGTCAACAATGACTTTCCATATCGCACCGCCTTTAAAATTCTCTGGGGACTGGGTGATGAGCTGCCATATCTCGGCTAACTTCTCATTCCAAGTGTTAAGGGCATTCTCCAAGTTCTGGACTACCCAGTTATCTGACATTCGACCACCTCCGTTCTCAAAATTGGATAACGGGGCAAGTTCCGCAGGGCGGATCTGCCCCGTTATCCCTGTCTTGTGTCAGTCTGCTAATTTCAGTCTATTTTGCATTAGCCTGTGATGAGTGTCAAAATCTCTTTTGCAAAGGTAATCACCACGCCGCCTGCAAGGGTCAGAAAACCGTTCGCCCTCTGGGACGGGTCGTGGGATTTCAGCGACAAGCCCACCTGCACGATGCCGAAGCCGAGCATAATCATCCCGACAGCCTTAATCAGACCGAAGATAAAGTTTGACAGGTTGTTGACCACGGCAATCGGGTCATTGGCGGCAAAGGCGGTAGTCGTGCCGAAAACCATACAGAATACAAGGGCGGCATACACGGCAAACGCTTTTCTTGCTTTTCTGCCCATCGGCAATTTCTGGGTTGCTTTCTTCTCGTTCTTCTTAAAAAGTTTCATAGGGTAAATCCTCCTTATAAATTGAATATTTCTTCCAAGTCCTCATCGGACAGAAGCTCGTAGGAAGTGCTGACGGCTTCCACGCTTACGGCGTCCTCTGGAATATCCCCGTCAAACACAAGGGTTGCGACCGCCTGTGTCGGCTCGCCGTGGATATATGGCGGCTTCCCTCCGTCAGCAGTCAGTTTCACATTCGGGTGTTTTAAAATGTCATACTTTAAATCCATGACAGGGCGTTCCCCACGCACAAAAAGAAGTGCGTAGCGGTTGTCAAGCATACGCACTTCGTCTGGGGTTAAAAGCTCACGCCCCGAAATCTGGTAGTTGGTGGAATAGTTGCCGCTCCGTCCAGAGCTTTTCCCGTAGGTGTTCGTGTCGATGGTCGCCTTGCCTAAAAGCTCTGACACAAACTTATGGGTACTCTGCTCATTGCCGCCGAGATAGAGGAACTCATCGGCATTGCCGACAATGCTTTCCCACTGTTTCTCAAACAGTGCCTTGAGCTGTGCCAGATTTTGCAGGATAATCGAAACGGATACGCCCCTTGACCTCATAACCGACAGTATCTTGTCAAAGTCATCAGGCAAACTGACGTTGTAGGCTAAGAATCCGGCGCCTTACTGTCTCACGACAGCAGGTTTCCGAACCCTCGCCCTAGAACCGCACGTACACCTCTCGATGTATACGGCTCCCCACTATA
>CAJTFX010000082.1 GCA_910575555.1 Lachnospiraceae bacterium
GTCGGGTAGGTCAGCGGTATTACTACCGCCTTCCCCCCTAAGAACCGTACGTGAGAGTTTCCCCTCATACGGCTCAAGCACTTATAAACCCTGTTGTTCTAACAGAGCCAGCTCATCATTTTCAATCGAGTAGTGTATCTTTCTGTGACAATCGGCATGAAGTAAATAATGTCTTTCCTTGTAGTCTTTGCCTAATGTCGTGTGTATTCGGAAACCTCTTTCAATCGTAATGCGTTCGTTACAGTGAGGGCATATTCCATTCTGCATTTTATACAGTGCATTTATCTTCTTTCTTCCCTTTATCTCACGCATCATTCGCTTCGTGTCTCTTTCCTCGAAATATTCTTCCCATCTGCTGTTAAACGGCGTTGCTTCCGACTTTATTTTCAGAAATCTCGTGATATGAGTATCTGTCGCATAAATCAGTTTTAATGCAAAACCATCTTCCGTTGTGACACAAAAAGTCCAGCTTCTTGTACCTATCTGTCTGAAATATCTCTTGGCAATCCACTTTTTACCCTTTTTCGGATGTCTGCGATAGCACCATCTCCAAAGGCTTCTCCATACATCGAAGTCAAATCTTGCAAACGCTTCATGTGATACATTGTATTTCTGATAATTAACCCAACCACGAATTACGGGATTTAACTGTCTGATTAAATCTTCCTGTCGGCATGTTGCATTACTTTTAATGATTGAACGGACTTTATCCACGATTGCTTTGTAATTCTTTTTAGACGGCTTGGTTAATAACTTATCCTTATACCATCTGATGTTACAACCGAGAAAATCAAAGCCATCTGTGATGTGTGTGATTACCGTCTTTTCCTTAGACAGCTCCAATCCTCTTTCTGCCATAAATTCCTCCACAATCGGCAGTACGCCATTTTCAAGAAGTTCCTTTGTTTCGCCAGTGATAATAAAATCATCTGCATATCTGATAAAATTTACTTTTGGAAAATACGCTTTCCCCTTTATCTTCGTTTTATGGTATTTCGCTTTCAGTTTTGCTTCCAATCCGTCAAGCACCATGTTACAGATAACTGGCGAGATAGCCGAACCTTGCGGACTACCCTGTTTCGTAGGAAACAGTTTTCCAGTTTCGATATATCCGCATTTCAGCCATTTACGCAGGATTTCCTTATCTAATGGAATATTATTTAAAATCCATTCGTGACTAATGTTGTCAAAACATCCCTTGATGTCTCCCTCAAGCACCCATTTTGGCGATTTCGCCTTATTCAGACTTGTAAAGCACTGCTCTATTGCGTCCTGCGTACATCTGCCAATCCTAAAACCATAGGAATTAGGGTCTGCTGTAACTTCCGCAATCGGCTCTAATGCAAATTTATATAATGTCTGCATTGCCCTGTCTTTCATAGTAGGAATACTTAGAGGTCTCTTTTTCCCATTTTTCTTAGGTATATATACCCTTTTTAATGGTTGTGGTTTGTAGTTCTTGCGTTTTAAGTCAAGAATTGCTTCGTATTTGGACTTAGGTGTAGACCATAGTACTCCATCTACCCCTGCTGTCCTTTTTCCTCGATTTTCTGTTACCCTTTTTACAGCTAAAGCTCTGGCGTAAAAAGAGTGTGTGAGTAACCACTGCAAGGATTTTACCCTGCCATGTTTACCCTCCTGATGAGCCTTTACGATACGCATTTGTAGTTTTTTAACGTACGCATTGGCTTTGTTCCAATCAATCTTGTCCCATTCCTTTGCGACGTCAGAAGTCGCACACATTTTCATGTCCATTTGCTTTACTCCTTTCAAAAATCCTATAAATTCTCTCGTAATTAAGCACCATGCGGAAGTCTGCTCCCCTTTCGGGTGGGGCAAATTTTGAACCCCTGTCCACTTCATTACAAAGTGGCATTCGCTTTTTCCGCAATCCCATACCCGCATTCCCAACAGCTTCCCTTACGGTCTGCCTGCCCAATGGGCAGAAATACGGGCTTACCGTGTTCCACTTAATTAACATGATAGGTTAGGTTCCGCCTCTTCTCCGGCAGTCTTATGTCCGTGTACCCCCATCGCTGGAGAGGGGTAACCAACTGCACACCTTTTGGTTCAAGCCTGTCAGCTACTTTGGCTTGTTTCGCCTTAACGAAGTTTATCAGCGGTTCACATATTTTAACCATACTATCAAAGCCTGCACCCTAACCGCTTTGTAGCTAGCAGTTTCGGTTTTAACCTCACGGTTTAAACCTCTAAATAGGGTTACTTTTATCACCAGCTTTTGAACAATGCCATTACTGACATAGCCAATGGTGACGGCTTCAGCCAACGGAATGGCTGGTTTGGTCGGATAGTCCGCCAAACAATTGAATTAAGCGACTTCACGTCGCACCCATGAATAAGCGTCGAATGTCCCTTTTGTGACATAGCGGTAGATTGCCACCTCGTCATTCTCATTGCCCTGCCTTACGCCACGCCCTTCCCGCTGTTCAATGCTTGAGGGCTTGTCGAGTAGGTCAGCGGTATTACTACCGCCTTCCCCTCTAAGAACCGTGCATGAGAGTTTCCCCTCACACGGCTCAAGCAATTCAAAGCATCTACCAATATAGATGCCGGCTAGTCAACTAACGATTTTGTTTATAGCATTTGTCATGCACGAGATAACGGACAATCTGCCCATTTTCTTTCTGTTCCCGTACATTCCATTGTGTTTCAGCAGTGATTGGCTGACCGCATAGCGGACACTTTCTTTCCTGCTTGTTCCACATATAAAGCAAAGATTTTCTTCCTTTCAGAGACAACAGCATTTTATATGTCATTCTCTCCTCAAAATACTCCTTCCACTCTGCATCAAACGGGTTTGCTTCACTCTTGATTTTCTTATGCCGTAGGATTTTAGTCTCAAAAGCAAGTTTCAATGGAAAAATATCTTTTCTCCCATTCTTTTCTGTTTCCACAAGGAATCTCCACCGTCTTGTTTTGTAGAAATGGAAGTATTTGTTTGCAATCCAGCGTTTTCCCTTTTTCGGGTGCCGCCTTTTCGCCCACTGCCATAGTTTGCGGAATATCTGGTCATCTACTCTCTGGAACGTCTTTGATGACGCTCCGCATCTGTAATAATTCGCCCAGCCTGTAATCTTTGGATTTAAGAGCCTTATCAATGTTTCCTGCCGACAGGATTTATTGCTGTCAACCGTATAACGGATTCCGTCTAAAAACTTCTTTACACACTTCTTGGACGGCTGTGTCAGCAGAACGCCTTTAAACTTTCTGATGTTAAAGCCAAGAAAATCAAAACCGTCGTCAATGTGTGTGATGACCGTTTTTTCTTCTGACAGCTCCAATCCTCTTTCAGCAAGAAATTCAACCAACATAGGTTTAATTTCCCTTTCCAAGACCTCCTTTTCTGCACTTGTGATGATAAAATCATCCGCATAGCGTACAAGGTTCACCATAGGAGAATAATGCTTCCCTTTACGGAAGATACGCTTATATTTCTGTGCAAGAATCGGCTGGATACCGTCTAATGTCATGTTTGCAAGTGTTGGTGAAATAATTCCACCCTGCATCGTGCCTTCTTCGGTTCTATATAATTCCCCTTTGAAGATAACTCCGCATTTCAACCATTTCTTCAATACCCTTTTATCAGTTGGGATATTTGCAAGCAGCCATTCGTGACTGATATGGTCGAAACACCCCTTAATATCGCCTTCTAAAACCCATTGCGGCGAATATCCATGTGACAGGACTGTGTGGCACTGCTGAATGGCATCCTGACAGCACCTTTCTTTTCTAAACCCATAGGAATGAGGGTCTGCCGTCATTTCTGCCAATGGCTCAAGAGCCAGCAGATACAATGCCTGCATTGCCCTGTCTTTCATTGTTGGTATTCCTAACGGACGTAACTTTCCATTTGCTTTCTTAATAAATACTCTGCGTAATGGCTGTGGTTTGTAACCGTTCCTCTTTAAATCCAGAACGGCTTCATACTTTGCTTTGTCGGTAGACCATAAAACTCCGTCTACCCCTGGTGTTTTCTTACCTTCGTTAGTTGTCACTCTTTTTACAGCGATAGCTTTTGCCGCAAAAGAATGTGTCAGCGTCCACTGCAAAGACTGCACTTTGCCGTGTCTGCCTTCTTTCCTAGCCTTTACAATACGTTCTTGTAGCTTTTTAACCTGCGCTTCACATTTCTTCCAGTCAATGGATTTCCATGCAAAATCATGGTCAGCAGCCGCACACGTTGCTTGATTAACGTTCATTTGCTTTGCTCCTTTCAAAAGTTCTATAAGTTTCTTGTAAAGAATTACCTAACGTAGAAGTCTGCACCCTTTCGGGTCAGGGCAAATCTTGAACCCCTATCCACTCCATTACGGAATGGCATTCGCTTTTTCTACAATCCCATACCTGCACCCCTGTCGGTTTTCCTTACGGAAAACTTTCCTGCGTAAACAGGAGAGATACAGGCTTACCTTGTTCCACATAGATAACAACGAGTAGGTTAGGCTCTGTCTCATCCACCGGCGGCGCTTTTATCCGTGTAATCCTACCATGGAGAGGATTATCTGGCCGCTTCCCATTTTGGGCTGGAGCCTGTCAGCATCTTTGGCTCGTTGGACGTTACGATGTTTAAATGACAGTTCACATATGTTAGCCATACTACCCAAGCCTTGCTCCCTAACCGCATTGATGCTCGCAGATTCGCTTCTGCCTCACGGCTTCGGCTTTACCACTTGCGTGGAGGGCTACTTTGTCATGCCAGCTTCCCAACACCGTCATTGCTTCTGATGCAGGTGGCACTAGGCTACCGCTAACGGAATAGCGGGTTTAATCAATATTTCGTTGTTAAACAATTATCTATGCGACTTCAAGTCGCACCCA
>CAJTFX010000083.1 GCA_910575555.1 Lachnospiraceae bacterium
TTGGTTTGGCGATTGACATTATACCATAAAAAGGGAGGTCAATGCTCTTTTATTTGCAAACTCCCATAAAATCAAGGTTTGAGTAACAAAAAATCAGGTAGGATTTGACACTACCTATTAAATATGGAAGGGAGGGGATATGGAAATTTCAACTGCCCCATGGGGAACCCTCCCTATATTAATAGAAGGGACACCCAAATGGTCTCTGCAAAAGCCTTCCAGGGATGGCTAGTGGTAAGATATGGAAAAAGAAAGGGAGAGGAGGAAGCAGATTTGAAAGAGAAGAAGATGACAAGGAAGATGAAGGGGTGGGGTATCTATATAGGGGTCCTGATTATAGTGTCCACTGCCTACAACCACTTTTTTATGTTCAGTGAAGTGCCAACTGAGAGCATGGCAGGGACTATTGAGCCTGGGGACAACCTGGCATGCACTAGGTTTGGAATTGGGGTGGGGGAGGTTGGGAGGTATGATATTTTAATCTTCACCCCACCTGATGAGCCAGGGATGCTTTATGTAAAAAGGGTGGTAGGGCTGCCAGGGGAAACCATAGAAATAAAAAATGGCAAAGTATATGCTGATGGTGTTGAACTGGATAATTCCTTCACCAAGGGTCCCCAGAACAGAAGGGGGGATGGGGTTTACAAGGTTCCAGAAGGGCATTATTTCTTCCTGGGGGACAACAGGAATAACTCAAATGACAGCAGGTTCTGGAGGAAAAAGTATGTGCTTGCTGCAAACTTCAAGGCAAAGGCAAGGCTGATAACCTTCCCATTCACAAGGATTGGCTGGCTGTAATCTTTAATGCAGGGACAGAAAAATATTTGAAAAGATGGAGAAAAGGGGGAGGAAGGCTTGGACAGACTGATAGATGATTTGCTGAAAAAAGGCTTGGGAAATTTTATTGACAGAAGCAGGGATGCCCTTATCTGGGATGATGAAATATATCAGAAATGCAGCAGGGAGGAGGATAAGGCAGAGGAAAAATGCCTGGACATGGGCCTTACAGAAAGGCAGGAGAAAACCATGAAACAGTATGTTTCTGATATAAGGGCCACAGACCATAGGTATGCAGATTTATCCTATCTGGCAGGGGTGAAAGACACTGTGGGGATGTTGGTTTTCCTGGATATGGTTAAAGGGATAGATCAATGAGAGGGGAGGATATGGGGAAATAACTGATAAAAGCAGGGATATGGAAAAATGATGGGAAGGGGAAGGAAAACCCCTTCCTTTTCTTTGCTTTTTTTCCCTTTCCTTCCTTGTCTGGAAGGATGGAAAATGCATGTTCCCCCACTTAGAAAATTGCTGTGCAGCAGGGATGGGAGCTGGTGACAGGCATATTATTTTTGGGTTGAAAAAGCCCTGATGGGTGATGCCCACCAGAGCCTGTATCAATATCTTATATTTTGGCTTGCCTGCTGCCCATTGCTACCTGATGGCTGTTTTCATGGCATCCTCTTTTGAATTGATAGTTTCAATTTCTGCTAACAGGGCAGCCATGTCAACACATCCAAAAGTTGGGAGGACAGGTTTTCCCTCTGAGCTGTCAATGGTGTAAAGGACATTTCCAATAGCTTTCCTGATGGAAAAATAGCTGCCCTCCACACTGCCATTCTTGTCAGAGAAAAAAGCCTGCCCAATAAAATTATGCTGGAACTCCCCATCCCCAAGTGGCAGCCTGCTTAATGCATAGTAACAGCCTTCACAGTATCCTTCAGGGGAGCTTTCTTGGCAGTCCACCACAGCATAATGGAAATCAGCATCCCCAAGGATTTCCTCCATTTTTCCATAAGTGTCAGAGTAGAGGAGATAAACTGCCCACCCCATTGCCCTGTCCTTCCCCAATGTGGATTCCATGCTGTGAAAGTCTGAAAATTCCAGGTGATGCAGCTTCAGGTATGAGAATATCACATCTGGGGTTTTTCCATACAGGCAGTTTTGCAGGGAGGAAACCATGCCCCTTAATTCTGGCTGTGGGATTTTCCCATGGAAGATGGTGGTGTACAGCTTGCCATCTGCACCAAAATCAAACCTGTACTTTTGTGTTTTCATAAATTGGGTTACTTTGCCTGACATAAAATCAGCCTCCTTTTGTAATTTGATATGCCAAGCATATACCATCCATGCCTTTTGCTTTTCTGGCAAAAATGCATTGGGCAGTTGGAATGGCTGTATCCATAAATGATAGCATATAGTTGAAATTTGTCAACAGACCAACATTACAAAACAAGTGTAATGTTGATAGAATTTCACAATAAGAAGAAAGGTGGAAGGAAAGATGAATGTGGAACTGTACCTGAAGGAAATGGGACAAAGGATTATGGAGAGGAGGAAGAAACTGGGGCTGACCCAGGAGGCTCTGGCAGAGCTGAGTGAGCTTACCACTCAATTTGTCAGCTATGCTGAATCAGGAAAGAGGGGGATGAGGCCAGAGAACCTGATGAAAGTGGCTGCTGCATTAGGGGTAAGCACAGACTACCTCCTGACAGGGGATATTATTGACAAGGACAAGCTCCTGCTGTCTGAAAAGCTGGACAAGCTGACCCCACAGCAGGTAAGGATTGTGGAAAACATCATTGATGAATGCATTGCTCTCTATAACAACAATAAGTAGCCTTTGAAAAAGCCACTGGGAAAATGATGGGAATGGGGGAGAAATTATAAGCAAGGTTTCCTTCCCCATCCCTCCAATTCCTTAGCCCCACAGTCCATGTAAAATTTATATATTCATCTTGGAAAAGCAGTACATTGCCTTATCCATGCAGCAGGCAGATTTTGAAATTGAAAATAAAAACAATTCATGTTAATATTGTAATGAGGAACAAAATTATACAGGAGGTGAAGAGTTGGGAGAGAAAGAGAAGAAGAATGATGATGGGATAGTAAAGCATACCCTGAAAGATAGTGTCTTTACCTCATTATTCAAAGAAAAAAAGTATTTGGTGCAATTGTATCAGGCTTTGCATCCAGAGGACAGGGATGTTACAGAGGATGACCTGCAAGATGTCACAGTCAGCAATGTCCTTGTAAATGACATCTATAATGATATAGGCTTCAGGGTAGGCTCAACTTTATTGATTCTGATAGAAAGCCAGTCCACATGGACACCCAATATCATATTCAGGGCATTGATGTACCTTGTGCAGACTTACAGGGAATATTTCAGTGAAACAAGGCAGAACATATATAACAGTAAAAAACTAAGGATGCCAAAGCCAGAGGTTTATGTCATCTATACTGGGGACAGGAAGACAAGGCCAGAAGAGATTTCATTTGCAGGGGAATTTTTTGGTGGGGAGCAGGTCTGCCTGGATTTAAAAGTGAAAATGATTTATGATGGCAAAGAGGGGGATATAATAAACCAGTATGTAGTATTCACAAAAGTGTGCAATGAGCAGGTGAAGGCTTATGGCAGGACAAGGAAGGCAATCAGGGAAACTATCAGGATATGTAAGGATAAAAATGTATTAAAGGAATATCTTGAAAGCAGGGAACAGGAGGTGCTGAGCATGTTGATGGAGCTGTATGACCAGGAAGAAGTGCTGAGGTCATATGTGGAGAGTGAGAGGTATGAGGCTGAAAATGCAACAAAGATAGAAACAGCAAAGAGATTCCTACAAATGGGGAAATTCTCTATTGAGGACATAGCTATTGGTTCTGGGCTATCAGTGGAGGAAGTTAAGAAACTGGCAAGAGATTAGACTGTATAAGTTAGAAGCTTATAAGGATTTGAGATAAAAGCAGGGTTCACAGAGATATGCTGTCCTGCTTTTTTTGTGGATTTTTAAAGGGCAGGGCTGGTTTTTGCAGGGTTTAAAGGGAGGTTTCTTATGGTATGCTTACAGGGCAGTGATGAAATGCAAGGATTAGACTGGGAAAAGGAGGAGAAAAATGGGAAAAATAGAACTATTAGGCTACAAGATCAGCAGGCTGGAGCTGCTGAATGAACTGGAAGAGTCTGGGGAGGTCAGCCTGTCAGACCATATGGAATTTTCTGTCAGATTTGAACCAGGAGAAGACATGGCAGTGGCAGTGCTGGAACAATATTTGTGGATGGAAGATTCCAGTAAATTTCACCTTAAACTGGTTTTGGAGGGGATTTTCCATGTGGATGGCATTAGGAATGGCAAATTTCCAAAAGAGGAACAGTTGAAGTGCTATGACAGCCTGTTCCCTTATGCAGACCAGATTATAAGGATGCTCTCAATAGAAAGTGGCTTGATGGAGGTTGCAGTGGAGAAAAAAGACTTGGAGCCTGTATGTGGGTGATTAAAAAAGTGTCTTCGACACTTCAACCCCCTAGCCCCCATTCATGGGGGAATTAGGGGTTCCTTTTTGTGTCGTTTTCCTTCATAATAATCTCATGAGCATACTACAGGATATTTTTAGAGACCATTATGAAGAAATGATTTATATATTACATCCACGTCAGTCTGTTATTGACAACGTAGATAAAATGA
>CAJTFX010000084.1 GCA_910575555.1 Lachnospiraceae bacterium
TCCCTGAAATCCGTAAATAACCATTTATCTGCGCTGCGGTGCCTGAACGAGTTCCTGACAGCCGAAGGAACCCAGACTGAGACTGTAATCCTGAAAACAGATTTTATGAAAGTGCAGCTGCAGTATGCGAGCCCTTGTACCGTTGAAAAACGGGATGTGGATGCGTTCCGACAGAGGCTTTTGGAGAGTGGGAGCAAACGGGATTATGCCATTGTCACCCTGTATGCTTATTCAGGGCTTCGGAGAACGGAGTGTGTCGGTTTATTATTGGAACAGGTGGACCTGGTATCGAAAGAGATCCGTGTTGTAGGGAAGGGAGATAAGCAGAGGCTGGTCTATATCAATGACAAAATTGTCCATGCAATCCGGGAATACTTAAAGGAGCGCAGGTCAGAAAGTCCATATCTCTTTGTCAGCAGGCAGAGTGGGAAACTCTCTCCTTCCAGGATTAATCAGATATTCAACCAGTATTCGGATCGTATCACGCCGAAAACGCTGCGGCACTATTTTTGCTCACATGCGCTGGAGAGTGGATATTCCATCCATGAGATAGCGAACCAGGCAGGACATAGCAATGTCCAGACAACTTTGATTTACAGTAACCCTACAGCAAAGGAGATG
Source organism: Lachnospiraceae bacterium (assembly GCA_910575555.1). GTDB lineage: Bacteria > Bacillota > Clostridia > Lachnospirales > Lachnospiraceae > Petralouisia. The sequence goes on from CAJTFX010000084.1 coordinate 622, forward strand.
AAAGAGAAAGCCAACCGGCTGTGAAGAATTATGAAAAAGAAAAGATTATATACAATACTCATTTTAATTTTTACAGGGATTTTTATGTTAGGCGCCTTCCAGATTTATCGGCAGCTGAAGGAATATGGTGAAGGGGAATCCTCCTATACTGAGATAGAGCAGTATGTCTGGGTGGATGAGGCCCCAGAAGACAGCGGAGATGAGGAACAAAATGGAAGTCAGTCTGGAGAGAGGGAACCTGACCTCCGCTGGCCGGCCGTAGATTTTGATGCACTTAGTGAAATCAATCCGGATATTGTGGCCTGGATTTATATTGAGGATACAGAAATTAACTATCCGGTGGTGCAGGGGACGGACAACCAGTATTATCTGAAGCGTTTATTCAACGGTAAATGGAATGGTTCGGGATGTATCTTCCTGGACAGCCGGAACTCGCCGGATTTGTCAGACCGGCACAGCATTATCTATGGGCACCACATGAAAAACGGTACCATGTTTTCTGGATTGACGGAGTATAAAAAGCAGGGATTTTATGAGGGGCACCCGGTTGTTTTACTGATGATGCCGGAACAGAATGTCCGGGTGGAAATCTTTGCCGGTTATGTGGCAAGTGTTCAGGAGAATGCGTGGGAAATTGCGCTGGGATCTGACGTGGAGTTTGGGGAATGGCTGGAAGAGGCAAAAGAACGCTCCTGTTTTAAAAGTGAAATCACACCGGCAGTCACAGACAGGATTGTGACGCTTTCAACCTGCAGCTATGAGTTTGATAATGCGAGGTTTGTGCTGTTGGGGGTTATACGGTGAAATGTATATGAATTTAAATTTGAAGATAGGCAGTATCCCTCGCGAGGAGCTTTTCATTACCACGAAACTCTGGATAATTTCTGAGCGGTTAGAAAATTCACGAGTAACACCTTTCGGGTATACCATGATGTCCTGAAAAAACGCACAGTAAATTAGAGAAGACACAGAACTGAAAAATTTTCTCATCTACTGTCCAAAATGCAAACAGGAAACGTTTGTAGATGTTTCGGGATTCATATATTGTTACTCAATTTTGACTGTACCAAATATAGCATGGATGTTTTTACGGGGAAAGTGCAGAACTGTGCCAATGCCCGGTTGATGGTGTGCTGATTTTTACTTTCCCGAAAAGAACCGGCAGGTCTGGGGAAATGAATACGGCAGGTTTATCTGGGAAAAATGAGAGAAATAAAGTATTATGAAAAATAATACTTTATTTTTTGCGTGTTAGTCTTGAAATAGAACGATTATTGCTGTATTCTTAAAGAAAAGGAGGAGATTATGCTGCTTGAATACTATGAAAAATTGCTGCAGTTAAAATGTTTTTCATTTGATGATGCTGCAAAAATATTTGGAGATGAACGCAAGGCCAGGAACATATTGTACACTCTAAAGAAAAAAGGGCTACTGCAGTCAGTACGCCGTAATTATTATGCCACGATAAGCCTGGAAACGAAAGAGGCTGTTGCAGTTCCTTTTGAGATTGCTTCATCCATAACAGAAAACAGTTTTATTTCCCATCATTCCGCTTTTGAATTTTATGGGCTTGCAAACCAGGTTTTCTCCGATATATATGTTTCCACAGGACGGGGGTTCCGGGAATTTGAGTTTGGCGGGCGGTGGTATCATTGCATGAAGACCCAAAGGGATTTTGGGGTATCATTACAAAAAACGATACGGGTAACAGACCTGGAGAGGACTGTGCTCGATAATATAAAGGATTTTGATAAGGTCGGGGGATTGGAAGAACTGTTGCGTTGCCTGGAGATGATCACCGTACTGGATGAAGGCAGACTGACCACATATCTAGGAAAGTACCATAACCAGTTCCTGGCGCAGAAAGCAGGATACCTTTTATCTTTTTACCCGCAGTTGAAATTGTCAGATGGATTTTTTGATTACTGTAAAAAAAATATAGGAAACAGTTCGCGTTATCTCTATCACGATCTAAAAGAAGAAAAGAGTATATTTTCAAAAGAGTGGAATTTATGCATACCGGAAGATATCATGCAGCTGATAAATGAAGGAGGAGAATCTTTTGTTTAATTATACAAAGGCAGAATTGTCAGAAATTGCGAATAGGCAGAATTTTATCCGGGATACCCTGGAAAAAGTAGTGCGTTTAAGTGAAGTCCTGGATTATATCAACAGTAATCCCATTATGAAAGACTGCCTTGCATTGAAAGGGGGAACAGCCATCAATCTGACAGTCTTTCATCTTCCCAGGCTATCGGTTGACATTGATCTGGATTATTGTTCGGATGGAAACCGCAACGAGATGCTGGAGCAAAGGCAGAAGATTTCAGAAGATCTGAAAAAATTTATGCAGACGCAGGGGTATACTCTGAATCCGCAAAGCAGGAGCCGCCATAGCCTGGATTCTTTTGTGTTTACTTATATAAATCTGGGAGGGATGAGGGATAATATCAAAGTAGAAATAAATTATTCGTTGAGGAGCCATTTGTTTGAGCTGGAGGACAGGCCTGTTCTATCGGATGTAATCCATATGGAGCATTTGCTCACCGTGCTTTCGCCTGTTGAACTTTTTGCGGCAAAGATCAATGCGTTACTCAGCCGGGCAGCCGCGAGGGATCTTTATGATACATATAATATGATTGATATGGGACTATTTTCTAAAGACGAATACGAAATGCTGAGAAAATCAGTGGTGTTTTATACGGCCATATCACAGGAAGAGATTCCGGAAAGATATGATGTGAATGTGATTGACCGGATCAGCATCCGAAAAATAAGGACGGATCTCCTCCCTGTCATTCAAAAGGGAGAATTTATAGAGTTGGAAAAAATAAAGAACCGTGTAAAGGAATTTTTGTCAGAATTAATGGTCCTTACAGCGGATGAACAGGATTTTTTGAGAAAATTCAGGGATAAAGAATATTGTCCGGAACTGCTTTATGATGATGAACAGGTCATCAGGCGGATCACGAGTCATCCAATGGCATTGTGGAAAATACAGGCACATTAAAACATTTATTTTGCGAAATATGTGTAAGACACAAAAGGAAGATATTATTTCTTACAAGGGAATTATCGTGGTTTACCCACAAATTATATTACTGGTATAATGACAAATCCGAAATTTAGTGTTATAGTGATTACAGTTAGAACAAAGCGGACCGGATGAGTCCAGAAAGGAAAGAATCATGGCAACAGTTAATTTCGCAGCGAATGCTTTCGCATATTATCTGCATAGCGAACATTATGAGACACTGTTCAGTAGAGAAAAAGAGCAGAGTCTGGTTAAAATGCGCTCATGTAAGGTAAGGAAACGGCGAAAAACTGTGTGATATCCGGAAGGCAGGACTATTAAGAGCCTGCCAGAAGCAGAACATGGATTTGTGTACCGCCTATCTTGTATGAGGTAGGCGGTATTTTTGTTTGCCCGCCATGGGCGGGCTCTAACGGGTGAAAGTCCCGAGTGCGCCTAGGCAACAAGGAAGCACATAGCTGAACAGCAAGGGTGTCCGCCGTGA
>CAJTFX010000085.1 GCA_910575555.1 Lachnospiraceae bacterium
CCCTCATTCCACCTATCGCAATAACAGTTATGGATAAATATAATCCACGCTAGTTTTGTACGCAGTACCTACGCACTGCCTTTGTCTAGCAACAAGTCGTACTCTCAAACTGCGAATGCGACATGATGATGCAGTCATAGTCCCCGGTTGCGATGCGAGACACGAACTGCTTCCTCCTGCTTTTCTCAAAATCACGCTCCGTTGCCACAAGGATATTGGCAGACGGGTACAGCCGCATGAACTCCCCTGCCGTCTGCCCCACGATGGACTTCGGCACGACGATGACATTTTTGCTGGCAAGTCCAAGCCGCCGCTGTTCCATACATGCCGCCATCATGGTAAATGTTTTCCCGGCTCCTACACAATGCGCAAGCAGCGTGTTCCCGCCGAGAAGCACCCTTGCGACTGCGTTTTTCTGGTGGTCACGCAGCTTTATTTCCGGGTTCATGCCGGGAAATGTCAAGTGTGAGCCGTCATATTCCCTCAGACGGATATTGTTGAATGTCTCATTGTAATAATCCACATATTTCTGCCGCCGTTCCTGATCCTTGAATATCCAGCTTTTGAACGCCTCCTTCATCTGGTTCTGCTTTTCCCTTGCAAGCATGGTTTCCCTCTTGTTTACCTCATAGTGGTACTTGCCGCCCCCGTCGTCTATCCTGTCACGGACTGTAACCGTGCGCAAGTTTAAGGTTTCCTCAAAAATGGAATAGGCATCTATACGCTTTGTTCCGTAAGTCTCCGTTGCAGCAATGGAATGGCTGTCATGCCGTTTCCCGTCAATGAACCAGTTCATGTTGTAGGTGTTGAGTTTTACCTGTATTCCCGTACTGCTCCACTTCGTCCGTAAAGCCCTTGCCCTGGGAGGCGTTTTTAAAAGCTCATAGATAAACTGCTCGTAATCCTCCGGCTCAATCCATGTGGTTCCGATACGCACGTCGATTTCAGATGCATCAAGGCATTCCGGCTGCACTTTTTTCAGTGCTTCCACATTGGCGCTGAATAACTCCGGGTTCTCTTTCCGGTACACTTCCGCAATCCTTAACTTGTCACGCACGTTGCCGGACAGATATTCGTCCGCTGTTTTCCATCCCATGTTCAGGTTGTCGGGGTTGTATTCCGTTGGTTCCAGATACACAAGCCCCTCAAGGTCTTTTAAGAGTACCGCCCTCTCTACTTCCGCCTCCGCATCCGGCGAGAGTGTGCTGCCTTCCGGCAGGCTTTCTATCTCCTTGCTGGTGTCAGGTTCATAAATACTTAACATGAACGGGATATTGACGGTTCCGAACTCATTGACGGACACATTCAGCGCCTCCACTGCCGTTTCCACACGTTCCACATGGGTTTTTGCCCTGATTGTCTGCTTATAGAACATATCCGCCTTTTCCACCCTCCCGTCCTCGTCCACGACTTCAAGGGAACATAAAAGCGGATAATCCGCATCGTCACGGAATGCCTGCCCGTTGCCCCGCCCGGTCAGCGGCCCGTATTTTTTCACATAGACATCGTACCTGTCACCCAGTAATTTCTGCTGTGCAGACAGTTCCTCACTGCTGCACCCTTCTGTCTGGATAAAGATAAGCTGCCTTGTAATAGTTCTGATCTCGTCCATCTGCCGTATGCGTTCCTCCGCCGTTGCCGACATTTCCTTGCGGTACATGACGGAATTTTCCCTGTAATAGAGTTTGCCGTCCACAAAGGTATAGGTGTAATTTTTCACATCGGGATCAGCCTCGATGATGTCCTCCGTGTTTTCCTCTTCCGCCGCAAGCTCCGCAACATCGGTAATCCTGCCGGAAAGCTGCCCCACTGCTGTTTCCAGTGCGGATTTCAGGTCAAAGTTCTCGTCATGGTTGATGCAGCTTGTGTATTTGCTGCCGTTGCCGAACATGCGTGTATCGTACTCCATTGTTCCAAGCATCATTTCCGGGTGTTGGGCAAAATAGGAATTGACCGCAATGCCGTCCTCCGTCCTGCCAAGATGCACCCAGTCCGGCTCCGTCACGATCTTGCGCTCCCTCTTTTGCAGGAAGATGATGTCGCTTGTGACATCGGTTCCCGCACTGTCCTTAAAGGCGGTATTGGGGAGACGGATTGCGCCGAGCAGCTCCGCCCGTTCCGCAAGGTATTTCCTTACCGCAGGGTTCGCCTTGTCAAGCGTCCCCTTGCTTGTGATGAACGCCACAATGCCGCCCGGTCTGACCTTATCCAGCGCCTTTGCGAAAAAGTAATCATGGATGCGGAAATTGTGCTTTGCGTACTTCGCATCATAGAGCTTGTAATCCCCGAACGGCACGTTGCCCACCGCAACATCGAAAAAGTTGTCGGGGTACTGCGTTTCCTCAAACCCCCTTACCTTTATCTGTGCTTTTGGATACAGCAGCTTTGCGATCCGCCCGCTGATGTCGTCCTTTTCCACGCCGTAGAGCCTGCTGTCCTGCATGGTTTCCGGTAATGTCCCGAAAAAATGACCGACGCCGAGCGCCGGCTCTAAAATAGTGCCTTTCCGAAAACCGAATTTTTCCAGTGCATGGTAGACTGCCTGCGTGATGACGGGGGTCGTGTAAAATGCCGTGTTGACGGTTTCCCTTGCGTCCTCATATTCAAAAGTGGAAAGAAGTTCTTTTAGTTCCGCATATTCTTTCTGCCAGTCATTATTCCTTTCGTCAAAAGCCTGCGCTATGCCGCCCCATCCTACATACCTTGCAAGCACCTTCTGTTCTTCCGGTGTGGCTGTCCTGTCCTCATATTCGATCTGCTTCAACAGCCGGATTGCCTCCACGTTCCACTGGTATCTTGTTTTCTGCCCGCCCTTTGGCAGTTCAGCGTCCTCAAAGTGGAAGTTCCCTTTCCGCTGCCTGTTCCGCAGATTAGTCAGTTTATCCTCAAACTGCTTTTCTAAGGCAGATTTCTTTTCATAAGGTGTTCTGGCATAATCCGCTGCATATTCATTTATTCTCCGCTGTATGACAAAAGTTTTCGCCCAGACCAGGTATTCCATAATGGAATAAAGCTGTTCATAGGTTGCGGAAAATCTCTTCCGCTCCCCGTCCCGGCTCTTTAAGTCCACCATAAAAGCATCCCTGTTCTGGATATACTCCACAAGACCGTAAGCGTTGTTGTGGTATGCCTTTGTCTGATCCTTATCTTCCATATGGTTTATGGTGCGGTTTAAGAAATGCAGCTTATCCTCTTTTGGCAGGCTGCTTTCTGCTACCATCTGTAAAAACGGCTGGTATGGCACGATTGCGGAGCATTTTATCAGATAGATTTCCAGCGCATCACGCAGGTCCTCGTCCATTGTCTCCACCTGCCGCAGTACTTCGGGGAACAGACTGCCCGCAGAGGGCTTTGCCACACTCCCGTCAGGGTTTAATATTTCCCCCTCCACACGTTCTGTCGTTTCCTGCGTATCTCCCTGTCCCTGCTGTATCTCCGCTGTCCCTTCCTGCTGTGTCCCTGCTGTTTCTTCCTGCCCGCTTTCTGCCGTCTGCCATGCTTTGGGTATTTCTTCCTGCCCGTTTTCCACCGCCTGCCATGTTTCCGGTATTTCTTCCTGTCCGTTCTCCGCAGTCTGCCGTGTTTCTGGTATTTCTTCCGCTGCTGTCTCCGGCTCCTGCCCTTCCTGCCGTTCTTCCTCCTGCCCGTCAATACTGACTGCCGCAAAGTCCGGCTCCTGCAGCATACGTTCCTTGTATTCATGGTAGATTTCCATGAACCACGGCATTGCGGCAAATGCCCCCGGCGCTTCCCTGAAGCGCTCAAAGATTCCTTCCGACAGGTAATCATTTTCCTCAATCATGTGAAGGATCAGGTCGGCGCAGTAGCGGTAATCCACACGCTTTTCCCCTTTTGTGCCGTCTGCCCGTGGATAGGAGATTTCAATGCCGTCCCTGTCCCTGCTGATTTTGCACTTGCCATAGGAATTGTCCGTGTACTCCGACATGAAAAAGCCTTCCCGCTGTTCCCCGTACACGCTTGCAAGGAAGCCCGCCTTGCTTTCCATGTTTAAATTTGTGGTAAAAATGTCATAGATCAGCGTCTTTACGGAAATATACTGGATTTCCTCATTGAAATATCCCTTTAGCGGTTCCA
>CAJTFX010000086.1 GCA_910575555.1 Lachnospiraceae bacterium
CCCGCCTTGCTTTCCATGTTTAAATTTGTGGTAAAAATGTCATAGATCAGCGTCTTTACGGAAATATACTGGATTTCCTCATTGAAATATCCCTTTAGCGGTTCCAGCCACAGGCTTTCTTCCCGCTTTTCCCATTCTTCTTCGGTCAGCTCCGCCGTGCTAAAGGTTTTCCGGTAAATAAATTCCGTCTTGTCCGGGTTATGGCTTGTAAACCTGTCATGTTCAAACTGCTGCTGCACGTCATACGGGATGCTGCCGTCCCGGTGGAAGTTGTCAAGCACAAGCACCTCATGGAACAGGTAGTCATAAAACTGCCTGCCATGCCACACAGTCTCCCCGTCGCTGGCAATGACTCCATCATGGGCGTCGTCCCATGCAAGTTCCATCTGCTCCTGTATGCCTTTCAGCGCAAGGACTTCATGGAGGTTTTCAAGCCGGTTCTGCTGGCGCTGCCCTGCATCCTCAGAAAGATATTTGTCCGTATCTTCCTTTAAAATCCTGATCCATGATACAGGGTGTTCCTCGATTACACCGTCAATTTTCGAATAAGGCGTCTGTGTCAGGTATGCGCCGTCCGCTATCATGCTTTCCACATAAGCCGCACAGTCCCACCAGTCAAGCTCCGTTTTCCATTTCGTGCCTTCCCCGTCAAAATACTCAATGGATATGCCCTCGTCTGTCTGTTCAATGTTGCATCTGCCATAGTCATTTTCAAAATTATTTGATATGCCGAATGCATAAGGGTTTTTACAGAATATCCTTTCAATGAACTGCGCTTTGTCGCTCATGGGCAGGTCTTTTGTGAACACCTCATAAATCAGCATGTTGGGGACCGGATTCCAGAAACTGTTCTGGAAGAACACGTCCATAGGCTCCTGCCATACTGCCGCCGATACTTTGTCAGGATTGAATGGTTTGGGCGAGGTATAATATTCCCCAGTCATGATCAGCGCACTCAGTTCACGCTCGACTGCCTTCCAGTTCATATAGCTTTCTTTTTCAGTCCCGCCCTCACGCCACTGGAAACGGAGTCCTTTTGAAGAAAATGTGTCATATCCGTGCAGTCCGTCCCCCTCCACAGGCCAGCCTGCGCCGCCCTGCCCGTATTCCTTACGGATTGCCTTTACACGCTCCCCCGGATCGGATACATCCTGGAACATTGCATAAATGCGCTTTTTACTGCCCGAAAACACGCCGCCCCTCATAAGCACCTGTTTCACATATTCATGCGGCACGGTAAGCGCCTGCTCCGGCTTCTGGTAGGAATACTCTTTGGGAACCTCTACATCCCCGTTTGCCGCAAATCGGGCAGGGAACTGTCCTTCTTCCCTGCCCGCCGTGCCGGACGCAGGCAGCCCTGCTGCATCTTTTCCCTCTGCGTCCGTGTACATAAAAAAGGAAGCCTGTTCATAGCTTCCTTTCTGTGTGTCAGAACTCCCTAAAGAATTGATCTCATTTAATTCCCGCTCAATTTCCCGGTCAAGTTCTGCTTTTCTGGTATTCTGCTGTTCACTGTCTGCTGTCTGCCGTCCGCTTTCCCCTAATGGAACTTCATCACTACCTCGTTCATCACGATTTCCTCTGCCTGCATCCTCGCCTGCTGCCGTAGCTGCCACATTTCCATTGTCGAGTTTCTGTCCTTCGGCGAGTTGTTCTTGAGAAAGCTGCCCTCCAGCTCGTCCATCATCCGGTTCGCCTCGTCCTCCACTTCCTGCATCTTCTCCGCCAGTTTCCCGAACCTCTGTAACGTCCGGTATCTGCTGTTGTGGTTCTCCTTCAGGTACCCCATCGCCCTCACTGCGAACTTCCCTAAGTTCGTCATGCTCACCGTTTCCTCCGGCGCCGTGAGGTCCGGGTACAGCATCCCGTCCGCTTCCTCGTGATACGTCAATGTTATCTCTGCCATTTGCAATACTCCTTTCTTCCATCTGCTTTAAATCATTTGCAATGCCTCTCAGCACTTCACAGGATATATCGCTGAGCAGAGATCCTAAACGGTAGACTTCCTCCTCTGTTGTAAATGCGGTAATAAAGGAGAAATCCTGTTTTTCAGCGGGAAGGTCAAAGCCGCATCTTGTAAATACCGCATACATGACGCTTCTTTTTAACGCTTCCACTGCCGTAATCTCTTGCGCTCTGCCATTTTCTGTTATCTGCTTGTTTCCAGCCAGATTTGCGAACTCGGTGATGCGTCCACCAAATTCTGAGTCCATTATGACTCCGATTCTCTTTTCTGTAAAGTCTTTCAGGAAAGATTTATCAGATTCTTTCCCTTCTGTCAGGGCAGCACCCTCTTTTTCCCTTAACCATGCGGCATAGGCTTTCATGGTGCCCCTGCCAAATTCCCATGTCAGGCGGCTTTCCCTGCCCCCGGTATCGGATATGTCGAAAACATACCGCATATCCGGCTTTAACGCCCTTGACGGGAAGATTGCGATGCCTTTGCTGCCACGCCTTACATAACGCCCTACCTTTTTCCATGTGTCGAAATCCGCAATCAGCGTCGCCCTCGGTCTTTGCTTGTAAACCATGAGGATATTGTCAAACTCATAGCGGTAGAGCTGCCCCGTGAGCCTGCATATGCTTTTCCATGCCTGTCCGTTTGCGGTTACTTCGTCTATGGCGGCATCATACAGCTTTGATGTTTTCGTATCTGCACTCATAGCCAGCCCCCTTTATCTGTTTTTATATCATCAAACATCATATGCTTTATACCTCCAAAATTGATTTTCTGATATCCTTTCCGTCTATCTCGTCCCCAAGACAGTCCCATCCTTCGTACTTCTGCCTTGCGAACAGTTCTATCCGTGGCAGGTCCCCGCACAGCTCCACGATCCGCTCACGTATCTCGTCCGGCTTTTTGCTGTGTTCCATGATCCTTGCATCGCACACCTGCGGAACGGCTTTTGATACCCTCTTTGGCCTGCCTTTTGTTCCAAGAATACAGATTTCCGAATTGGAGCGTGTCCAGAAGCCAAGCCCCATAAAGAATGTGTCCGCTTTCTTATTCCTTTTTACCCAGTTGAACCCACAGGTCTTATAGGTAAATCCCCATGACTCCATGACAGATATTCCTTCCAGCAGGCAGGGGAACGTGATCCACAAAAAAAGGATACAGTCATCATCGGCTATGCTTTCCACAGGCAATGACTTTATATCCTCAATGTTCATTGTATGGTAATGGTTTTCTGCGCTCCTGCCTTCTCCCTTTTTGGAATATACCTTGTACTGCCACGGGGGATCAGCATAAATGATGTTGTACTTCTTCCCCAATACGCCCTATACCTCCTGTACCTTAATCAGCGTGGAGAAAAGTTTGTATTCTTCCTTATCCATCTCCACGGCAAAGGAAACGGCATTTTCCCGCCGTCCTGCCCTGTCTCCCGCTTTCTTTATCTTCCTTGCAAGGCGCAGGAGGACAAAATTCTCCTTTGAAAGCTCCATGCACTCCTTAAAATCCATTCCCACCGTTTCAAGCTGCTTCTGTCTTTCCTGAATCTCCGCCGCCAGTTTTACCCCTACTTCCTTTTTATCCGTAATGTCTATGGAAACCTCCGCCTTTGTCCTGCCGGAACGCTCCCACTCCTTATGCAGCAGCTTTAGCAGATGCTCCATGTTTTTA
>CAJTFX010000087.1 GCA_910575555.1 Lachnospiraceae bacterium
ATAGTGGGGAGCCGTATACATCGAGAGGTGTACGTGCGGTTCTAGGGCGAGGGTTCGGAAACCTGCTGTCGTGAGACAGTAAGGCGCCGGATTCTTAGCCTACAATATCGGGCAAATACCAAAATTTGAGAAGCTGATTGCCACAATCCGAAGCCGGGAAATATCAGCTTCCATTATCTTGCAGTCAAAGTCGCAGCTTAAAGCGATTTATAAGGACAATGCCGACACCATTGAAGGGAATTGTGATACCACCTTATTCCTCGGAGGGAAGGAAAAGACCACCTTAAAAGAGATGGCGGAAATTTTAGGTAAGGAAACGATAGACCTTTACAATACCTCTGACACAAGGGGTACGTCGCAGTCTTACGGTTTAAATTATCAAAAGACCGGAAAAGAATTGATGTCGATGGATGAGATTTCGGTTATGGATGGTGGAAAATGTATCATGCAGCTTAGAGGGGTTAGACCATTCTTCTCCAATAAGTTTGACATCACAAAGCACAAGCAGTACCGGCTTCTGTCCGATTTTGATGACAAGAACGCCTTAGACATCGAAAAATATGTGAAAAACCTGTGTAAAGCAAGAGTCAGGGACAATGACACCATTGATGAGGTGGAGGATGCGGGCGTGATTGAAGCATGACAACTGAATATGGAAAAAACTGAATAGGAAACTTGTAAACCAGCAACAGGACTTCTGGACAAAAAGTCCAAAAGTTACGGAAACGGAGTTTTGAATGTACTTGGGAAAGGACAAAACAAAGCGTCCGGCATAGCCAATCGCCAAACTGAATATGCCGGATGCCCGCAGGGTTCTTCCTAAAGGATTGCCCTGTCTTTATCTTACCATAAGGCAGGGCATTTTAACACGAAAAACTCTTTCAGAAACCAGACAAAATAATTTTTGAGAAAGAAAGAGGAAAACATGGCATTTTTTACAACAGCGGTAACAGGATTAAAGACAGTCGTAACAGCAATCGGCGCAGGCGTGGGCGTATGGGGCGTCATCAATTTGCTCGAAGGATATGGGAATGATAATCCGGGTGCAAATGCTCATGTACGGTAAAGAAGCAAACAACCGAAAACAAGAGATAGACCGCCAGCACCACACTATTCCGAACCAAAGACCAAAAGACAAGCACCGTGGAAATGTGTATAACTTACTATTCCGTCATGGAAAAGTCCGTTCACAGAACATGGAAAAGCTAAAGCACAGCTTTCCCACATTCTGCAAACAGACTTTCCCACAACTCCATAAGACAGCAAGTTATGCACATTCCCACAGTGCCGACTACTACGGAATCCCTCTTTATCTCCACACAGATTATTTCTTTTATGGCATATTCCAACTTGCGTCAATAGAATAAATAAGCTGGATTATTTTTTCCTTTGGGGTAGAAAAATTATTCTTAATCCAAAGTGAGATTATTGAGAGGCAGCCTTGAATATGATATGTCGCCATATAGAGCATTTCTTCTGAAACGGAAGATATATTTTCTTCTTGCATCCATATTTCAAGATATTTTTCTTCGATGATGTCATACATATGCTCTTGAAATTTGTGGTCAATTCCCTTTCCGAAAAAAAGCAAACGGCTTAGGGCAGGATTTTCATAAATATAATCAATAATGGAATTATAAATATTTTCGTAATGACCTGCTGGATTATCGTTAATAAATTTAGTGAACTCAGATATAGCGTCATGTTCCATTTGCTCATATAAGTCATACACATCATGGTAGTGCGAATAAAAAGTAGCTCTATGTATGTCTGCCTTGTTGACTAATTCCTGTACTGTAATTTTTTGAAGTTCCTTATCAAGCATTGCGTCAGCAAGAGCAGACTGTAATGCTTTTATTGTCTTTTTGACCCGCCTATCATGTTTATTCATAGTTTTCTCCTTTAAACAACAGTTTCGAGCGGCAGTGTCGTTTAGGCAACAATTATAGATAAAATTGAAGATAGAAAAACGACACATGTTATAGTATACTGCTTGTTGTACGGATATGTCAATCTGAATACTATAAAATTCCAAGGCAATGGAGGTAACCATGACACAAAAACAAATTGAACGCAAATCACTAATAGTAAGCTGCATTGTAAACTTAATAATGGCAATAGGTGGGTTTTGGATTTTTTCGATAACAAATATTCAAGCTCTGTTTTTAGACTGTTCCTTTTCAATGATTGCTTCTTGCTCTTGTTTGGCAGCATTGGAAATTTCAAAAATTAGTAATAAAAAGACAAAGAATTACCCGGACGGTCTTTATTTTTTAGAGCCATTATATTCTATCTTTAGAACTTTATTAACATTGGTGCTACTGTTTTCTTCTGTTGCTCGTACTGCAAAAGCAGCATGGGGGTATTTTGCATATGGCGTTGGAACCCCTTTGATGATTGAACCTGTAATTCCTTATGAGATACTTATGTGTATCATATGTTTTGGGCTGTCTTTTTTTAACAGAAGTCAGAGCCGTAAAACTAATGATTCCAGTACACTTTTAGCAACAGAATCGAAAGGAAATTTTATCGACGGCATATTATCTTTGGGCGTAGCACTGTCTGCGTTCTTGATAAAACTGATAGATATTAACGGAAGTTTGGGTTTCCTTCATTATACTGGAGATTTTTTCATTACGACAATTATAGTCTTGCCAGCAATAAAAGAACCGATAAGTGTTTTCATATCTTCTTTCCGCGAATTGTCAGGAGGGTTGACAACGAATCAGGAACTAAAAAGAACAGTTTTCCAATTTGTGGAAAAGAATCTTAGCGGTATTATGACATTGCAAAAATGTGACATATATAAAATTGGTATGCACATAAAAGTTTGCATTTATATTACCAATAATATTGATTATAAAAAAATACAAACTGTCAAAAGGAATATCTTGAAAGATATATGTCCTATTTACGAAAATGCTGAAATTGTTTTTTGTGAATGGTAAAATGTGATACCGGGAGAAGATAATTAAAGTAGCAAAACGAGTTAAGACCTGCGCATAGAGTTGTCGTTACTTTGAATTATAAACAAACAACCGTAAACCATGCACCGCCCTATGTGGGAGAAAGGGGGAATCATCTATGCCTTGCACAGAAGCATACAAGGAACATATCATGTATACGTTCAACGGCTTTTGCAAGACCGTCATACGCTTTGCGGCACTCAACGCATGGCGTGACAGGGATAAACGGCGGCAAAGGGAAATATCTTTTGAATACCTCACCGAAGAAAAGTTTTACCCGTTCAGTACGTCAGATAAATATTTTACAGACCCCTACAAGCAATACCCGGTTATGATATGCGGTCAGAGGGTTATCCTTACAAACGGAGAGCTTGCCGAAGCCCTGTCCTCTCTGCCGGAGAAAAAGAGGGAAATCATCTACCTATACTTTTTTGGGCGTTATACACAACAGGAAATTGGGGAACTGTACGGACGCTGCCGGAGTACGGCGTGGCATCATATACACAGTGCCTTGCAAATGTTACATGAAGAAATGGAGGTGCTTTTCCGTGAGGAATCCTAAACTTGTGCCGTATGAAACGATTGTCCGGGCGACCAGCGGCGAGCCGGAAGCCATTGACGAGGTTTTGCGGC
>CAJTFX010000088.1 GCA_910575555.1 Lachnospiraceae bacterium
GTGTAGCGACACGTTGTCGCATATAAACTCTGCGTGGGAAAAATCCTGCAAAGAGGTAAAAGTGACGGAAAGGTATAGCCTTTCTAACTGATACTCCGAGGAGTGGAATGAAGGGGTAACGCCCTGAAACGCTCCCCCTGATACTGCGTTGGAGGAAACGGGGCGCAATCCCTGCGACTGACACAGCACGCTGAAGTCGGCTGGACACACCCGCCTTACACGAGGTAAAAGACGGTAGGGCAAAGACGAGCCAGAGGTGGCCGTGGGTGATAGGCCGGGGGTTCATAACCGCATATGGCGAGTATGCTTAATGCTGACAAAATCCTGAATGTACAAGTCTAAAATTCGAGCGGTCAGAAAGGCCGCTGCCGCAAGTGCGGCGTGTGTGGGGTAAAGTACGATTGGTGAATAGGAACCACCCTATGGTGTTACAGGCACCATCCAGCACACAGGCTTAAAGGGAAACCTAAGTGCGGTTGAAATTAAGAATAGGAATATCGGAACGTGGAAATTCCCCGGCGTGGAGCCATTGCGGGCAGGGAAGCGCTGGAAGGGAAAGCCGTGTCACCACTTACCGGGGGTGCGGTATAACTTTCCTTAACCGGGGAGGAAACAGCAGCCATGTTACCTGTGAAGCCGTGAAAAAAGTAAGCGGTGGAGGGAAGGGCTGTAGTCAGGGTAAGATTGCAAGAAATGATTATGTTACAGACAGACCCCATAGGTTCGGGTAGGACTAAGAAAGGCCAAATCCACTAAGGAAAGAAGGCCGACTATGGCAACAAAAGACAAGGCAAAGAAGAAATCAAAGCTGCGCCATGCGGAGTATTACGACTTCCAGGGAATCCAGGACAAGCTGTATGCCGACAGCCAGAAAGGACGGGTATTCAAACATCTCGTAGAGGTTATTACCCTGCCGGAGAATATAAGGCTGGCATACCGCAACATCAAGGCAAACCACGGGAGCAAGACCGCTGGCACGGACGGAAGGACAATCAAGGATTTAGAGAATCTCCCTGATGAAAAGCTGGTTGCGCTGGTCCAGAAAAAGCTGGGCTGGTATAAGCCGCAAAGCGTCCTGCGTGTAGAAATCCCAAAAGGCAGTGACCCAACGAAAAAGCGTCCGCTTGGGATACCCACTATACTCGACCGCCTGATACAGCAATGCGTGTTACAGGTTCTTGAACCAATCTGCGAAGCAAAGTTCCATGACCACAGTTATGGGTTCCGCCCAAACAGAAGCCAGGAACACGCTGTGGCGCTGGTTTATAAGAACATACAGCTATCGCATTATTATTATGTTGTGGATATCGACATCAAAGGATTTTTCGATAATGTAAACCACGGCAAGCTGTTAAGGCAGATGTGGGCAATGGGGATCCGTGACAAAAAGCTGCTGAGTATCATATCGGCAATGCTGAAAGCGGAGGTTGCGGGGATAGGCTTCCCGGAGAAAGGCACGCCGCAGGGCGGCATCATTTCGCCGCTCCTGTCAAATATCGTGCTGAATGAGCTGGACTGGTGGATAGCCAGCCAGTGGGAGGACTTCCCCACCCGGAAGAAGTATGCCACCGGGACGAATTATAACGGGACGGAAAATAAAGGAAATAAATATAAAATGCTCCGGGACTACACACGGCTGAAAGAAGTTACCTGTGTACGGTATGCTGATGATTTTAAGCTGTTTGCGAAAAGTTACCAGCAGGCACAGAAACTGTTTTATGCGGTGGAGGGCTGGCTAAAGGGCCGGCTGGGGCTTTCTATAAGCCCTGAAAAATCCAAAATCGTAAACCTCAAAGAGACGTATTCGGAGTTTCTCGGTTTGCGTATTAAGGCGACAAACCACGGCAGTGAACACAGCCCCAAATATGTAGTGGAGAGCCATATCAGGGAGAAATCACTTGGTAAAATCAAATCAGATATGAAAAGGCTGATACACGACATTGGATTTCCCGGACACGGAAAACGTGCGGAACATGCGGCGGTAGCCCGTTTTAATTCCTACGTTATAGGTGTCCACAATTATTACAGCATGGCAACTTTTATCTGCCATGACTTCCATACACTGGCCTTTTCAGTCCATAAGAGCCTGAACGCAAGGTTGAAAAAGCGTCTGAAAACTGTAAAACAGGTAAGAAAGCGAAAACTTGGATATGTAATTCCTGATTATATCAAGGAGCGTTACGGCGATAGCGAACAGCTAAAGTTTGTCCGGGGATATGCGCTTGCACCGATTGGGTATGTGAAACACAGGAATCCCATGATGAAGCGGTGCATAACGAACAGCTACACGCCCGAAGGACGTGAGGCAGTCCACAAAATGCTGGGGAAAAGCATAGATACAGGCATTATGCACTATCTCATGCGTAACCCAATCCCATACCGGACAGCGGCTTACAATGATAACCGCATATCGCTTTACTGCGCCCAATATGGAAAATGTGCGGTAACAGGCAGGAAACTTGAAAGAAATGAAATCCACTGCCACCATAAGTTACCGAAATATCTTGGAGGAACGGACGAATACAAGAATCTGGCTATCGTCAGTGAAGATGTCCACCGCCTGATACACGCAACAAACCCGGAAACAATCAGGAAATACCTTGAAAAATTGAACCTTGATGCCAAACAGTTGAAGAAGCTGGAGAAATTTAGAAGCCTTGCAAAAGTTGAGAGTTGTCTGAAATGTAACGCAATCTAAGACCTTGATGGCAAGCCGGATGAATCGAAAGGGTTCACGTCCGGTTTAGAGCGGGGGAAAATCCGGAGATAACATCAAAAGATTACCTATCGCTATTGCTC
>CAJTFX010000089.1 GCA_910575555.1 Lachnospiraceae bacterium
TATTGTGATAGGTAAGGCTTTGATGTTGTCTCCACCTTTTCCCCCACTTAGCACCGTACGTGAGAGTTTCCTGCTCATACGGCGCCCCAACGAATCCTTACTCTGTTAAATTGGTAGATTTTCCACTAATAACCTCAAAGAATTTAGCTTTTTCTTAGCCTTGTCGTCCAGTTCCACACCTACTAAATCTTTTTCAGAAATTTCCACTTTGGTAATCAGCTCCTTTTCTGTTACGGTAATCCACACAAGATTATCATAGTCGTCTGTACCGCCTTTGTTCTTTGGCTGTTTTCTACAACAAACCATGTTCCCGATTTCCAGTTTCATACCTGATATAAAGCTTTTCCCATTCTGCCCTGCTAACTTTGAGATACGGTTATCATTAAATTTGACTGTTTCAGCCTCATCACGATTTTCCAGTAAATATTCAATCAGCACTTGCAGACTGTCATTCAATTTACTATGGATTAGGTTTCTTCCCTCTTTCGTGTAGTTGCAGATTTCCTGTTTAAAACTTAACGTCTTTTTCAGCACTACACCGTACAGCGGAAATACATCTATTCCTGCAATGTTGTAAATGTTGGTTGTGTAATTCCCATATAATTTTAAATAAATCGCATTGGTAGGGTGTCCCCTTGTGTAATTCTTTTTCAGTCTGTTCATGGTCGGTTTGACTAAGAAATATACCCTGTGAAAGTCAATGTTACACATGGTAGCCATTGAATAATAGTTATGCACTCCTAAGATGATTGAGTTGAGCTTCACTACTTCATTCTTCACAGTATGGTGTTGAATCGCTTTTATCTGTTTCTTGATGTTTTCAGCAACTTTATTGATATTTTGGTCTGTCAGGTGGCTTCTGGCTATATATTTCCTGCCTTTTGGCACAGCTTTAAATTTAATTCCGAGAAATTCGCTTGAGTTTTTCTTTAAGTAAGTTATCTTTGTCTTTTCCTCACTCACTTCCAAGCCCAATCTTTCTTTCAGCCACATTTTTGTCGCCGTCAGCACTTTTTCCGCTGTTTTTGGGTTACTGCAAAATATCTTAAAATCATCAGCATAACGTACGATGTGCATTTCTTTCAGTGCTGTCTTTCTGATAGCTGTATACTTGTGGTTTGTGCCTTTATATTCGTGCTTCGTTGGAAGATTCTCCCATTGTCCTGCAACCCACCAGTCCAGTTCATTCAGTACAACATTTGCAAGCAGCGGACTGATAACTCCGCCCTGTGGGACACCTTTTTCCGCAATTCCGATACCCTCTATTTCTGATTTCAGTATTTTGCTGATGACACTCAGGACGCATTTATCCCTTATGCCGATTGCCCACAACTGCTTCATTAGCTTTGCGTGGTTTACATTATCGAAAAATCCTTTTATATCAACATCAACCACATAGTACAGCCGCATGATGTTTACAAGATAAGAATATCTTGCTACTGCGTGCCTTGTGGAACGGTTTGGTCTGAACCCATAGCTATGCTTATAAAACTTTGCTTCGCATATCGGTTCAAGCACTTGCTTTAGGCACTGCTGTATGATTCTGTCTTCCATGCACGGAATACCCAGAGGTCTCATTTTCCCATTCGGTTTTGGTATCTCTACCCGTCTGACGCTTTTCGGATTATAATTCATCATTTTGAATTGAAAGTAAGCAATCATTTCTTCCTCATTCATACTTTCATAATCCCCTATTGTCTTACCGTCAGTCCCTCTGGTATTTGAACCCTTGTTTTTCTTGATGTTCCTATATGCAAGTTTAATATTTTCCGCACTCATTACGATTTGCATTAAATGTGTGAATTTTGCATTGTTCCCTGCGTTTGCATACAGTTGGTCAAAGACCTCCTGCATATCGTAATACTCATTATTTCTTAGCTGTTTTCTCTTTTTGGCTTTCGTGTCCAAGTCTGCTAACCTCCCTTTCGGAATTTCAGCATCTCTTAGTCATACCCGAACCTTGAACAAATCTACCTCTCTTTCCATTGTAATTTTCCGTCTGGTGGCTATCGCTCCATTTCCATTACAGAAACTTCATAGCTTGGTGCCACCACTTTCACCTGAATTAAAGTAAGTTATAGCCTCTGCCTTTCCTTACTAAGATTTCACAGAAGATAATTTCTCCATCTTCCAGGCTTTCCTTGTTCCGTTACCGCTATCTTTCCATATATACCCTTAGGTCGTGAGTATGAACCTGCAACCTTGATAATGCCTGTAACACTATATGGTATTTCATATCGAAAATTTTTACTCTACCACAGTTGCCACACTTACGTGTCCCTCTACGCATTTCTACGCAGTCCAATTTTAGATTCGTACATTCCCCACTTCGTCAGCTAATTCAATAACATCCTAACCATAGGTATTTTATAGACTCTAGCCCTATACCGCTCGACCACCTCTGGTTCGGTTTTCCTCAACATTACTTGTTAGGGCGGACACTGGACATCTTAACGCACTTCATACAGCGGGGGCATTATCGCCCCTTTTGCATGGCGTTTCTTTGAGCAGGCGTTTCAAGGCGTTACCCCCTCATTCCACCTATCGCAATAACAGTTATGGATAAATATAATCCACGCTAGTTTTGTACGCAGTACCTACGCACTGCCTTTGTCTAGCAACAAGTCGTACTCTC
>CAJTFX010000090.1 GCA_910575555.1 Lachnospiraceae bacterium
TTGTAGGCTAAGAATCCGGCGCCTTACTGTCTCACGACAGCAGGTTTCCGAACCCTCGCCCTAGAACCGCACGTACACCTCTCGATGTATACGGCTCCCCACTATACATCCTCTACAATTATTTATGGATTCTGTCATAGCAGTCTCCACATACTACAAGCGTTTTTCTTTTCTTCTTGTTCATAATCGCTCCCCATTCTGTATTAACATCAAGGTCGCTCATACTCTTTACTTGATACACTTTAACCGCTGGCACATATGCGCCGCACATTTCGCAGACATTCGCCTTATATCTGAAAAACAGTTCTTTCGGCTTGTTCATCTGCTCATATTCGGGTATGATGTCTGCATAACTCCCAAGGGCATACTTCACCCTGCGGAATCCCTCATTGTAGAGGACTGCATGTTTTGTACCCTTCTGTGTTTTGTACGGCACTTTAAACTCTTTGTTTTTGGTATATTTGAGCTTTGCTTTTGTCATCGTGATACGGTATTTTGCCGCAACGGTCTTGTATAGGCTGTATTCCATGACATAATGGAACTTATTTAATACGGAAACATTACTCGCAAGTCGGTAGTAATTGTAAATCCCCCGAATCTGCGCATTGTACTTCCGTACCATTTCATGCACTGGCAGAAAAATATAGTCGTTCCGCTGTAACGGCTTCCAGACTTCTTTTTCCCCTGCCCTTGACACGATTTTCAGCACACCGTATCCTAACAGTTTCCCCACCCATTTCTCTTTTGGCAGGTACAGCTTGATTTTGCCGGTGTAGGCTTTGACTGTCCCTTTTCCTTTGGCTTTTTTCAGCGCACTGTCGTTGCATACCGTAACGTCATAGCCGAGAAACCTCGCTTTGTCGTCACTGTTCGTGATGAGCGTCTTTTCCGCAGACAATTCCAGTTTCAGCGTTTCCTCAAAGAACCTCCCAATATCGGACTTTATCCTTTCAGCGTCCTCTTTGCTTCCGATTACGCCAATAAGAAAATCATCGGCATACCGTACATATTGAATCCGCTTATAGCCTGTGTCCATCGGGTCGCCCATAGGGATTTTCTGGAACGCCCTCTTTAACTCTGCCAGTCGGCGCACTGCTTCCTGCTTTTCTGTATCAGAGTAGCTGTCCCATTCATTTCGGATTTTGGCTTTGCACCTTTGGCGGTATGACTGCTTTCTGGAGTACTCATTGTTCCTTTTTCTGCCCGTGCCTTTATCGAATCCCTTTTTGTAGTCCTCCATGAATCTGTCAAACTCATTAAGGTAGATATTTGCAAGGATTGGGCTGATGCCAGAACCTTGGGCTATACCGCTGAAAGTGGCGTTGTATTCCCAGTTCTCCATATACCCTGCTTTGAGGAATTTCCAAATCAGCTCAATAAAGGCTTCATCTCTAATCCGCCTGCGCAGGATATTTACAAGGCTGTGGTGGTCTATCGTATCAAAGTACGACTTTATATCGCCCTCCACAAACCATTTCACACCCGTAAAGTTCTGCTGTAACTGTAAGAGCGCCGTATGGCAGCTCCTGCCGGGTCTGAAACCGTGGGAATAGTTGGAGAATGTCGGGTCATAAATACTTTCAAGAATCATCTTAATAACTTCCTCCACCAGTTTGTCGTCTGACGACGATATCCCAAGCGGTCTCATTTTCCCGTTTTTCTTTTTGATATACTGTCTGCGGACAGGGTTCGGCTGATAACTGTGGTCTTTCACCGCATGGATGATTCGCTCCACTCTTTCTTTACCATAACCGTCGAGTGTCAGCCCATCTATGCCGGGTGTCATTGCACCTTTGTTGGCGTAGATGTTTTGGAGAGCCTGCAAATAAAAATCCCCATTATAAAGATTCCTGTACAGTCTCTCGTACTTGTAGTTTTCCTCTTTCGAGTGTTTCTGTAGATTCTCCAAAATAATCTTTGGACTTCTCATAGTGTCTCACACACCTTTCCTAAATTATTTCAGCCGTATAGCTGTCTCCCTTCGCCATGTGAACGGTATTACCGCCTCGGACTACTATGGAGACTCCGTAGCCATGCAGGATATTCAGGCACTGTATGCCATAGCTTAAAATGGTAAGCGTTCCTGTTTAGGCTATCCTCGTTTAGGCTTGTCTGTACAAGCGTGTCATGCTGTCGGCTATGACGTTCGCCGTTTTCCGCTTATTGCGGCTGGTCAGTGCGGAATGTGATGTGTAGACGCAGTTCGCAAACTCTGCGTACACCCTGCACTGCCTGACGTATAATAGCTATCTTCCGTCAGTGCTGATGATAAAGCCCCTCTGGCTGTCATTTAAGCAGTGTAGCTGTTTAACCTCATACATGACATTTCATCTTGATGCCCGTTCACAGCCTGATAACTGGCTGAATAGCACCGTTACCGACATGCTATACTCCCCGTCGGGTTTCCCTCTCGGATAAGTCGATTGATGATAGGAATTAGGCTTCAAATGAAGCCCTCACATTGAACCTACTATCTTGCTAAAGATAGATTACAAACAAGCCCGCGCGGAACAAATGAGTTCCGCTTACGAGCGCAC
>CAJTFX010000091.1 GCA_910575555.1 Lachnospiraceae bacterium
ACAGGGTTTATAAGTGCTTGAGCCGTATGAGGGGAAACTCTCACGTACGGTTCTTAGGGGGGAAGGCGGTAGTAATACCGCTGACCTACCCGACTCGCTGGTGGAAAACAAGCAGCGCTTCATCTCGCAGGTCATGACAAGCAAGGCTGTGTCAAGAACCTGTGAGGACATTGACGAGGCAACCCTTTCCTATGCGGAGATAAAAGCCGTGGCAACGGGCAATCCGCTGATAAAGGAAAAAATGCAGCTTGAAAACGACGTGCAGCGGCTGAAAATGCTGAAAAGCAGTTATGACAGCCAGAGGTATTCCCTGCAGGACAACTTCATGATCCGTTACCCGAAGCTGATTGCGGCGGCAACAGAGAAATTAGCCTGTGTGCTTGAGGACACAAAGACGGCAGAGGCGGCGATCATTGCGGAGCCGGATTTTGCGATTACCGTGGACGTAGCCGGAAAAGGCACAAAATTCACGGAGCGCACGGAGGGCGGGACATTCATGCTGCAGGCGGTCAGCCAGTGCAAGACCGGGGAAACCACCCATATCGGAAGTTTCAAGGGGTTTGAACTTCTGGTGGAAAAGAATTTCATCGGTGTAAACAACATGGTGCTGCGGGGAAAGACCGACTACAAGGTAGAACTTTCCGCAAGCCCCGTGGGAAACATGGTAAAGCTGGAAAACCTCTGCCACGGCATATCTGTCGGGGTATCAGAACTGGAAAAGCGTATCGAGCAGTACCAGCGTGACATGGAGCAGTCAAAGCAGGAATACGAAAAGCCCTTTACGCAGGAAGAGGAACTGAATGAGAAAGTGGCACGGTTAAATGAACTGAACGTGCAGTTAGACTTGGAGAACGGAAAGACCGAAGATGTGGACCTTTGCGAAGCACAGGACAATGCAAAGGTAGCGGAGCCGGGAACCTACCACAGCTTTCCGTCCGGGAAGGAGGGAAGATGATGCGTAAAATATTGGCAGCAATATTTATTACGGCGGGACTGGCGGCTATGTCAGTCCCCCTTTTCTATCATTTCTACGGGAACCATAAGACAAATGAACTGATAGAGCAGTTTGAACAAAACGTGGAACAGGAGCATAAGGAGGATGGAAAAAAAGAAGAAGAAAGGGAAACGGAGGCGGCGGATACCAAAGCCCCCATTAGTGAAGAGGATGCAGCCCTGCTTTCGTCCGGGGATGTGATCGGTCTGATCGAGATAGAAGCCTTAGAACTGAAATATCCCGTTGTGGAAGGGGCGGACAGTAAACAGCTTGCCTATGGGATCGGGCATATCCCCGACACGGCGGCAATCGGCAGCAAGGGAAACTGTGTGCTTGCCGGACACAGGGGCAGCAGGTACGGCACTTATTTCAAGTACCTCAACAGGCTTTCAGCGGGAGACACGGTAAAGGTCATGGATAAAGAAGGAAACGTGTATCTGTATGAAGTCGTTTCATGGGAAGTCGTGGGACCATATGACAATTCCGTGAAAGCACAGGGTATAGAAACAGAGCTTACCCTGCTGACCTGTGAGAACAGCGGGACAATGCGGCTTATTTACCACTGTATCTACAAGGAGGGCGAATAGCATGGAAGAAAGCAGCAGGAAGTACCAGTTTGGCATGGTGGAGGATATTCTGCGGGAATGTGAAGCCGAGCCAACGGAACCGGACAGGCAGATGGAAATGGACGGCGGCATACTGCTGACAAGCGGTATCCATGTTTACCTGCCACGCTATGAGATCAACGTGCATGAAGGGTTTTTCTGCCACATGCAAGAGGGGCGGCTTGTACCGCAAAATATGCTGACTGTCATTTATGACAGGACAGATAAGGAATACCTGTATGATGCAGAAGAAAACTTCATTGATACGGTGCATGAATGGCTTGACGGGCAATGCACACTGGAGCAGTTGGAACAGGAACCTTGCGAAGTAAAAGGAACCAGGGAGGAGGTATTGCATGGAAAAGGCATACAGACTGGGGGAAGTGGAAGAAATCCTTGCGGAGATGGAACAGCTTGCAGAAGTGCCGGACGACATCATGGAAAGTGATGAGGATTACCAGATCGTCATCAGCGGATGGCAGGTGCATATCCCCGAACTGGGGCTGAACCTGCATGAAGGTGTCTATTGCAATTATGACAGGGAAGAGGGCGGCTATCTGCCGGATTTTGCAGTTACCGTCGTGAAAGAGGAAGGGCAGACGGAGGAAGAATGGATTTACTATGAACAGGACGGCTTTCTGACAACCATTGCGAATTACCTGCATGGGAAAACGGATATGGGGCATTTGGAACAATTATTCTGTTTTATCCGTATGCCGGATGGAAGCCAGCTGGTGTTAGTATATAAGTGTGGACAGGAAAAGTTGAACAACCTATACTATCAAATGAAAGAGCAAAGGAGATGAAAGGCATGGCGAAAAATCAAAAATCTTACACTCCGGAATTTAAACAGCAGATCGTGGATCTGTATCATGCCGGAGG
>CAJTFX010000092.1:0-1104 GCA_910575555.1 Lachnospiraceae bacterium
GTCTGCGGCGGCACAATTGGGGGAATGAAAAAAGCACTGGATTTTCTGATTGCGGTCATGGACCATGAAAAAACACTGGGAAAGACGGACATGCGCAGGCTCCTTATGAAAGGCGGGGATTTGCAGGTGTTCCAGTTCCCGACGGAGGACATGAAGAAAGTCCAGAAGATGGCGAAAAAATACGGGCTTTTATATTCCGTCCTGCCCGACATCAACAAGAAGGACGGCATGAGCGAGATCATTTTCCACACGGAGGCAGTCCCACGGGTAAACATGATGATACAGAAACTGAAATCCGGCAGGATTGCCACGTTTGATGATTACCTGAAAAACGGGGACGAAAAGGAAATGGACAAAGTGCTTTCTTTTCTGAAAGGGCAGAAAAAGGGAAACGAAAACCTCCACACTGAGGAAGCGGCAAGGGCGGGGGAAGCGCTTGACGGGCTAATTGAGAAAGTCGGCAGCTATGCGATGGAGAAAAAGAGCATCAGTGTGGAGGAAGTAAAGGAAAACTTCAGCCTTGAAAATGAGCAGGCGGAAAAGGTAGTGGGGGAGCTTGAGCGGATCGGCGTCCTTTCCAAAGGGGAAGGCGGGCAGCACAGAGTCCTTATGGATAAGGAAATGTTTTTAAGCCGCATGAAAGGATACCGTGAGCTTGCGCAGCGTATGCAGGCAGTAGCCGCCGCAAAGAATCCTGACCTTACGGACATTACCATTACAAAGAAGCTGGTAACGGAGGAAAATGACCATGCCGTAAAGACAAGGATACCGGGAACATGGGGTGAAAACGCCCGGTATGTCTGGATCAATAAGGATAAGGCAATGGAAATCCATGAGGGCAAGACAATCCTGACTTTCCTTGACCGTAACAAGGATTACAAGATTTATTCGGCGGACAACCGTGTGGTCGCAACCATGAAGGGGAAAGACCTGTACGAAGGGCATTATGACAGGGTAAGCGCAGAGGTGCGGAAACGGTATGCGGACATGGAGCGGAAGGCAAAGGAGCAGGAGAATATGCGGAAGAAAAAGCCCGCACCGAAAAAAGCGCCTGCGCCGAAAAAGAGGTAGCCGCCTATGGTGCAGAACAAGAAAAAAGTATCC
>CAJTFX010000092.1:1216-2452 GCA_910575555.1 Lachnospiraceae bacterium
TGTGGTTTGTCGTACTGGGGGCAGTGCTTTGTGCCTATGCGGGGTATCTGCTAAACGGCGCATGGGAGCCGGGAATGGAAATGAACGCCTTTCTGGAGTCCGTGGGCCGGGTGTGCGCCGAACCATTTGCAAATTATTATAATGAAACAACCTTAAAAGCGGTAGTGATAGCCTTAATTGTCTATGCTACCGCCCTTTTAATGTATATCACGAGCCAGCGGAATTTCATGCCGGGGAAAGAGTTTGGAACGGCAAGGTTTGAATCGCCGCAGATGGCAAATAAGATACTGGCGGACAAGGACGTGAATTTCAACCGTATTCTGAGCCAGAACGTGAAGATGTCGCTGGACTTCCGGCGGCTGAAACTCAACGGGAACATTCTGATATGCGGCGGTTCCGGTGCAGGAAAGACCTTTTATGAGGTAAAGCCGAACCTGATGCAGATGCCGCATAACTGTTCCTTTATCTGTACCGATCCCAAAGGGGAAATCCTCAGAAGCTGCGGGGAGATGTTAAGAAACAACGGATACAGTGTAAAGGTCATAAACCTGCTGGAAATGGAAAAATCGGACTGCTACAATCCTTTTTCCTATATCCGTGAGGAGACGGACGTGGTAAAGCTGATCACGAACCTTATCAGCAATACCACGCCAAAGGGCGCAACTCCCTCTGATCCCTTTTGGGAAAAGGCGGAAGGGCTGTTCCTACAGGCAATTTTCTATTATGTGTGGCTGGAAGAACTGCCTGCAAGGAGGAACTTTGAGACAGTCTTGCAGCTTCTGGGTGAGGCGGAAGTGACGGAACAGAACAAGCCTTCCAGACTGGACGTGCGCATGAAATTCCTTGAGGAAACATCAAAGCTCGGCTCGGCGCACCCTGCGGTGAAACAGTACAACAAGTGTATGCGTGGTGCGGGCGATACCGTCCGTTCCATCATCATCAGCGCAAACTCCCGGCTTGCCTTTCTTGAAAACAAGCAGGTGTTAAGGCTTTTGTCAAGGGACGACCTGGACCTTGCGGAACTTGGCATTGGCGTGAACGGGGACGGGGAGACAAAAACGGCGCTGTTCTGCGTCATACCGGATTCCGACAAGTCCTACAACTTTATCATCGGAATGCTTTACACGTGCGCCCATAAGGCCGGGCGCTTCTAAATCCGGCCGTGGCTTTTTTGAAAATCTGTTGTGAGAAAGCAGTAGGTAAAATACCATGCGGTTCGCCGCAGCCTATCATCCC
>CAJTFX010000093.1 GCA_910575555.1 Lachnospiraceae bacterium
TGTGAAAATGCGGTCTTTCTTCTTTAAACCGTACAACATACCGATATATTCCTGCATTTCCTCGCATAGAAACTTCGGCATTTTGATTGTACGGTTGCTCTTTTTTGTTTTCGGAGAGGTAATCACGTCCTCCCCATGCAGACGCTGATAGGATTTGTTAATCGTGACTGTTTCCTTATCAAAATTGAAATCAGCAGCGGTCAAAGCTAATAATTCACCCTCTCGGATTCCGCACCAATAGAGCATTTCAAAGGCGTAAAAGGAAACTGGCTTGTCCATCATTTCATCCGCAAACCTCTTATATTCCTCTTTTGTCCAGAACAGCATTTCCTTGTGTTCCTCACTCCCCATATTCCCCGCCTTTGCCGCAGGATTGGAGCGGAGGTCATAATACCGTACTGCATGGTTGAAGATAGCGGAAAGCTGGTTATGGACGGTTTTCAGATACGTCTGAGAATAGGGATTACGTTTTTCATCACGGTAGGCAAGCAGCTCATTCTGTCATGCGATGATTTCCTTTGTGCCAATCCCGCTAATCTTCATCTTACCAAAGTACGGAAGAATCTTCGTCCGAATGATATGCTCCTTTGTCAGCCAAGTGTTTTCTTTCAGTCGGTTCTTGATATCATTCGCATAAAGTTCCGTAAAGGCTTCAAAGTCCATGTCAAGGTCAGCAGAATTTTGTAACTGGAACTTCCGCTCCCACTCCTGCGCTTCACGCTTTGTGACAAACCCACGCTTGCACTTCTGTTTCCGCTCCCCTTTCCAGTTCACATACCGAGCCATCACATACCATGTGCCGTTACCCTCGTTCTTAAATACTGGCATTTAATCCATCTCCTTTCCCTGTTTTTCTCCTGCCCCGTAAAACCTTTCTTGAAAATACTGGCGGTTTACTCTCCCTGCAATCGTGATAAACCCCTGCTCCTTCAGCTCGTCATTTAATTTCTTGATGAGTTTATAGGCATAAGGCTTTGATACGGAAAGCTCCTGCGCCACCTCATCCACACGGATAAATTTGTTGTCCATACAACCTCTCCTTTCTCTTTCTAAGCGTTTTTGCTTAATTCATGATACTAAACATTTTTGCTACTGTCAATAGGTTTGTAAGAAAATATTAAACTTTTTTGTTTCGCTTATTCTTGACTTTTTCTAAGCATATATGCTATACTCCTTATAAACATACGAACAAGGAGTGAAACATTATGGCGATTGGCGAAAGAATACATTTTTTCCGCATCATGCGGGGCATGACACAGAAATACCTCGGTATGCTTGTCGGTTTTCCCGAACGGAGCGCAGACGTGCGTCTGGCACAGTACGAAACAGGCTCTCGTAAGCCAAAAGCAGAGCTTACTGCTGCACTGGCACAGGCTTTGGACGTTGCACCGCAAGCACTGGACATACCCGACATTGACAGCTACATCGGGCTTATGCACACCTTATTTACCCTAGAGGACATTTACGGTCTTACCGTCAGTGAATCAGACGGTGAAATCTGCTTAAAAGTCAACAAAAACAAAAATAAGGATGCCGCCGAACTGCTGAAAATGCTCTCTGCTTGGAAAGAACAAGCAGACAAGCTCTCTGATGAGGAAATCAGCAGGGAAGATTACGACCAGTGGCGGTACAATTATCCGAAGTTTGACACCACGCAGCATTGGGCGGAAATCCCCTCTAAGGAATTGAGCAATGCCTTAGTCGAAGCGTTCAAAGACCAGTTAAAAGATTAATACATGGAGGTATGCAAATGAGCCAAACATACAACTTCATAAAAGAATGTGGTACATTTTTCGTATTAACCTTTAATAATGATTTTCCAGCAGGCAGACCGTTTGGCGCAATTATGGAATACAATAACAACCTATACATTTCTACCTCAGACACAAAATCAGTGTATAAACAGCTTGCCAAACATAACAAAATTCAGATAGTCGCACTGAAAAACGGTACACGGGACTGGGTAAGGGTAAGCGGCATAGCAACCGAATGTGTTGACCCAACCATCAAGCAAAGGATGTTAGAGGAATGTCCTGTATTAACAAAACACTTTTCTTCGGCAGATGCTCCCCATTACAGCCTCTTTCAAATTGAAATCGTAAACAGCGAATTTTATTCGTAAGCGACAAAAAAACGCCCTTAGCCATGAGTTCCTACCCACAGCTAATGGCGTTTCTAATATGGATTTATGCCAGCAGTCCAAACCTCTTGCAAATCATTCTCCCACCAACAAACCACTTGACAGTAAGAATAATCGAACGCAAACGACTGTTATCAATTTGTTATCAAAAGACCTTTTTAAATGCCGCAACCCCGCATAAACACTAGATTTTCTAAGCATCTTTGTTTATTCGAACTCGGCGTATTCTTTGTTGTTATTAACCGTTTTTATTTAAGTTTCATGCAAATACACGCC
>CAJTFX010000094.1:0-1134 GCA_910575555.1 Lachnospiraceae bacterium
TTTTCGTCAAAAA
Source organism: Lachnospiraceae bacterium (assembly GCA_910575555.1). GTDB lineage: Bacteria > Bacillota > Clostridia > Lachnospirales > Lachnospiraceae > Petralouisia. The sequence continues at coordinate 14 of CAJTFX010000094.1, forward strand.
CTTTCTGGCCAGGCCTGCAGTCTGCAATGGCAAACTTTTTATTATGATACGCCCCTGTCTGGTTCTGGCAGATGCCGTTCTTCCAGCCAGTTCCAACGCGGTACCAGACTTCCTTTTCCTTATTTTCTTCCGGCTGGGCAGGATTTTTATTTTCAGGCTGTGTAACCGCAGGCGCGGATTTCCCCGCAACCTGCCTTTTGAAATCCTCCCACAATTCCGGGTTGTCCATCATCTTCCTTGGACAGTATTTTCCCTTTGCGTCAAAATGCCGGATTACCCGCTCTGCAGGTATCCCAGTAACCTGCATGAGATGTTTCACCAGTTCAATTGCGTTCTGGCGGGCCTTCGTGTAATCTCCATCCTCATTTACGCAGATTTCAATATTGATAGTATTCCGGTTGTTTGCGTCATGAATTGCATGGTTTCCGCCATACTCTGTTCCAATGGAATATGTGCCGTCTGTGTGTTCCGCAGCCTGGTAAATGCCGTCTGAGCCTGCATAATACTGCACAGATGTGCCTAAATGCCCCAGGAACTGCGCTTCGGCATGCCTTCTGGCCCCAGCCCCTTTTGATTTATTATCCGTCTCATGGACGCAGATATAGACCGGAACATTCCGGCCGGCATATGTATTGTTTTTTGAAATAAATTCTCTATTAATTACAATTACAATATTGCTCATAAGATTTCCTCTCTTTCTTCATCTTCCGGATTATCTTCTCCTGCAGCGGACTCTACCTGGCTTTTAATATTTTTTACCAACGGCATTAAGAATCCAGGCATTTCCACCCCTATGTCAGCTATGTTTTCCAATATACTGATAATCTCATTGCAGATAATCCATAACGCTACGATACAGGCCACAAGGTACGTAAATGGATTTGCAATCCCCATAACCTCCGCTGCATATGACAGAAGCTGGTCTATCACAAACCCAACCACCACCAGAAGCCACATGCACACTTTTTTTGTAATTCCCCGCAAGCCTTTGTAAGAATTTACGTTTTCATTACGATATTTAGCTGCAAAAAGGCCTGTGGTATAGTCAATCACATTACAGGTCACCATCAGCAGGATTGGAATTGTCAGGATGCCGAATACGGACGTTAATACGCTGAACA
>CAJTFX010000094.1:1155-2380 GCA_910575555.1 Lachnospiraceae bacterium
TAAATGGATTTGCAATCCCCATAACCTCCGCCGCATATGACAGAAGCTGGTCTATCACAAACCCAACCACCACCAGAAGCCACATGCACACTTTCTTTGTAATCCCCCGCAAGCCTTTGTAGGAATTTACGTTTTCATTACGATATTTAGCTGCAAAAAGGCCTGTGGTATAGTCAATCACATTACAGGTCACCATCAGCAGGATTGGAATTGTCAGGATGCCGAATACAGACGACAATACGCTGAACACTCCTGTCACTGCAGCTTTTACCGCTGTCACATCATTTTTCATCTCTTTCCCTTCTTTCTGCGTTTGATAAAATTGTTTTCTGCAAACAGCTTTGAAATATGCGTCAGTTCCCTCCTTCCTATGGCATATTTCATTTTTTTGCATAAGAAAAACACTCAAAGATTATTTTTGAGTGCTTTTGATTAGGCAAAAATAGTGAATTTTATGGTTTTCCTCCACTAAACACCGAAATCGTGCCGGAATATATCTCTTCTGCCAGAGGCGGTATTGCTAAACAAGGATGGTATCGTATAGCCAAAGCAGGGGGCAATGGATATAACTCATGTGTGATAAGTATTAAGCGTGGCTATTTTGCGCCAGGCCCAGAATACCAGAAAATACAATTTGTAAGCGTATATAACATACATGCATTTAAAAGTTTGATAGCTGTTTCCCATACTCATATTTTTACAAAAATAAGAGCAATTTGGGATGAAGCAACTAACAATGAATATATAGAGCTTTATCAGGATAGAGATACAAACACAAATGCTTTTCTATGTTCTATTGAGGATGCAATTTGCGTATACGGAACTGGCAATTGGAAAGCCATCCCACCGGAATTAACCCAGGAAAATATAGATAATATGAAACTTCTTGCATCCCTGGATCTTCCGGCCTACAATCTAGTTTAAAGAAATCGAATGTAATAAGTGTTACCATTCCGGCGAAAATGAGCGATTTTTTGAAAATCATACCCAAATGCAATACCACCGAAGCGACCTTCCCAGTGCACCATAAATATTGCACAATATCCGCTGCCACCATTAGCAGCTATCACATTTTTTAATATCATTTCTATTTTATCTGTGGTAGCCTCAGGTGTTACTTTTTCGTCAAGAAACCCTTCCAGGCCATAAGTAAGCCCTGTCCCGGTGCATCCTTTGAAGGATTCGGTAGATGTTTTCCAGGTGCTGGATTCTTTATCGGTGTTTA
>CAJTFX010000095.1 GCA_910575555.1 Lachnospiraceae bacterium
TAGTCGGCTAAGTCGGGGCGATTACTCGCCCTTTCTCGCCTGAGAACCGTACGTGAGCGTTTCCACTCATACGGCTCAAGCATTTCATCACTCTTTCGAGCGGCTCTCAAGATAGATTCTTTGGCAGTCAGCGTGAACATACGCCATATTTGCCACTTCCTCTTTTCCGCCACAGGACTTCGGCACTTTGAAGAAAATCTCCCTCTCGTCCAAAATATCCAGTGTCATTCCACAGTGATAGCAACAGCCGTCTTGATTCTTCCAGATTAGCTTGAAGCGTCCTGTCAGTTTCTTCATTCCCTGATTGAACTTGCGTTGTTTGAAATATTCCGTATCAAGGAATGGGTTGGCTGCTTCCCTTACTTTTGTGTGTCGGACAATCGGTGTATGGTCTACCCGTATCAGCTCCTTTGTGTCCGTAGCGAACACCCAGTTTCGGTTTTCCCTGCGGTGCCAATACCTCGTGGAAATCCACCATTGCCCTTTCTTCGGATGCCGTCTTTTCGCCCATCTCCACAATAATTCGTAGAGGATATAGTCCAGATGTGCAAATGCTTCGCTTGCCACTACGGACTGGTGGTAATTCGTCCATCCTCGGATTTGTTGATTCAGTTTCATAATCAGCACATCCTGATTCCATGCTTTTCCACGTTTCAATATCGTATCAGATAAATTCCTCACGATTGCCTGTATGGATTTCTTTGACGGCTTCACAATCAGCTTTCCTTTAAACTTTCGGAATGTCCAGCCTAACATATCGAATCCGTCATTGATGTGGGTGACTACCGTTTTCTCATCAGATAATTCCAAACCTCTTGTTTTCAGGAAATCCTTTATCAGCTCTTTTGCTTCTAAGGCGATTTCTTCTGTTGCCGCTGTGACGACGAAATCATCAGCATAACGCACCAGATTGACCTTATGGGCGTTTTTGAACCTCAAGTCCACCTTTCCAAGCCTGTTGGTGTGGAATCTGTCCGATAACACTTTCTGCATACCGTCCAATGCCATATTTGCAAGAATCGGCGATATAACGCCGCCCTGCGGAGTGCCGTCCTCTGTCGGGAACAGTTCTCCCTTGAAAATAAATCCTGCTTTGAGGAATTGTTTCAGAACAGATTTATCCATAAGGATATTCTCGACCAGCCATTCGTGACTGATGTTGTCAAAACAGCCTTTAATGTCGCCTTCTAATACCCATTCGGGCGATACCTTGCGTGATAGTGCCGTAAAGATATATTCGCAAGCGTCCTGACAGCACCGTCCTTTCCTGAAACCAAATGATTTCGTGTCGGCGGTTGTTTCTGCCACTGGCTCTAATGCTAAAGAGTATAACGCCTGCATTGCTCTGTCATACATAGTTGGAATTCCTAACGGACGTTTCTTTTTCTTATCTTTCTTCTCGATATAGACACGTCTTAACGGTTTTGCTTTGTAGTTTTTGTCTGTCAATGATAGGACAGCCCTCATCTTCATTGCAGGCGTTGACCAGATTTCTCCGTCTACTCCTGCGGTTTTCTTTCCTTTGTTCGTGGTCACCCGCCTTACGGCGAGCGCTTTTGCATAGAACGAATGCGTCAATAAATACTGAAGCCGCTTCACTGTGTTCCATTTCTTTTCCTGAGTTGCCTTGACAATCCTGACTTGCAGCCTATTAATTTCCTGCTCCGCTTTCTTCCAGTCAATAGTTTTCCACTGCATAGAAAGCTGTTTGCTGTCCGATAATCTCTCAGAAACTGGCGTTTCCGTCGTTGAATTATTACCGTTCATAGGTTTACCTCCATTCCTTGTCATGAAATACCGTGGGATAAGTCTGCACCCTTTCAGGTCAGGGCAAATCTTGAACCCCTATACTCCGCCATTACAGCAGAGCCATTCGCTTTTTATCCCATTCCTTTACCCTCTGCGTCATTTCTTCCCCTTGCGGGGTCGATACCTTAAATAAGGAACACATAGGGCTTACCAAGTTCCGCATAATAAATAATTATGAATGCCTTAGACGCCATCTTTGAGCCGGGAGGAATCACGTCCATTTGTTACGGCGTCGCGAAAGTCACCGCAACCACCTCCGCACCTTTTGGTGTAAGTGTATCAGCCTTATTTCACTTATTCCCTGTAACGACTCTTACAATGGTTCACATTACATTCGTCATAGCACTCTTATCCTAACAGTACGCCCGACTTAGGCTGTCAGGTTTCCCATATTGTCCCACAAGCTTCCCACCTGAACGTTGCCATTCACGCAGATTGTGGTAGGATTACCCCAAATGGATAGGGTAGCTGACGACCAGCAATTTATTATGCGACTTCTTGTCACAC
>CAJTFX010000096.1 GCA_910575555.1 Lachnospiraceae bacterium
CCTCCGGCATGATACAGATCCACGATCTGCTGTTTAAATTCCGGAGTGTAAGATTTTTGATTTTTCGCCATGCCTTTCATCTCCTTTGCTCTTTCATTTGATAGTATAGGTTGTTCAACTTTTCCTGTCCACACTTATATACTAACACCAGATGACGTCCTCATTCAGCCTCCCCTCGTCTGCAAATTTACGCATTTTAATCGCCTGCGCATGGCTCGGTGTGCAGTCCTCTAACTGCATGGTGTCAAGCAGGATTGTCTGTTGCTCTTTCGGCAGGTAAGACAACTCTACCGCTGGACGTATGGCGATTTTACCGCTGTCAACCATATCCAGTATTGGTGTGATTAGCTCGGTTAAACGGATATATCTTTTAATTTGCGTAACACTATCCATAGACTTTTGAGCCAATTCCTGATTTGAACGTAACTTCGGCCCCACTGGGTCCGAAGTTAAATCTGTTCTCATTCCCTGCCTTTTCATTGCGTCCAGTTTCAGCTTGTAGGCAAACGCTTTTTCTGACGGTAATATCTGCTCTCTTTGCAGGTTTGAATCTACCATAATTATAATGGCTTCATCATCTGTCAAGTTACGGACAATGCACGGTATCTCCCTTTTTTCTGCAAGCTCACTCGCCATTTTACGCCTGTGTCCGGCTATCATTTCATAACCGCCCTCCGGCTTTTCCCTGACAAGGGCAGGCACCAGAACGCCATACTGCTTTACGCTCTCCGCCATATCCGCCATGCTTTCATCCATCTTCACCTTAAACGGGTGGTTGGGAAAATCGCTGATTTCCTCTAATGGGATTTCCCTGACGGATTCCCGGCTTTCGTTGTCCCGTTCCTCCTGCGTGCTGAACAGGTCAGCGGCTGAGGGAAGCGGCATTTTTATCTCTTTCGCCACTGCGTATCACCTCCCTCGTAAATGCTCCATACGCCTTTGCCGCCGCACCGTTCTTGTCATAGCTGTAAATGCTCTGCCCTGCGGCGCTGGTTTCCGCCGCTTTTACCGCAACAGGGATGACCGTCTGGTACACTTTGATTACCCTCCCATAATTCTGCCTTAGATTGTCGGCTGTGGCACGGGCAAGGTTTGTCCGCATATCTGCCAGCGTCAATAACACGCCATCTACCTTTAGTCCGGGGTTAATCTGCCGCTGTACCTTTCCTATGGTTTTCATAAGCTGTGTCATTCCCTTTAAGGGCAGATAATGCGCCTGCACCGGGACAATCACGCTGTCCGCCGCCGCAAGCGCATTGATGGTGAGCATACCCAAACTCGGCATACAGTCAATCAGGATATAGTCATAATCCTTTTTCAACCCGCTAAGATAAGATTTCATGGTGAACTCCCTGCTCATGGCGTTTACAAGCATGATTTCCATACCTGACAGCTCGATATTCGCCGGAATCAGGTCTACACCCTCGTCATGGTGTAAAATCCCTTCGCCCACTTCCATCGGTTCGTCACGGATAATCTTTTCCATCTGCGTTGCCAGCGTGACAGAAAGATTGTCCTGGTCTGCCCAACCCAAAGAGGTTGTCAAATCCCCCTGCGGATCGGCGTCCACAAGCAGCACCCTCTTTCCCTCGTTTGCAAGCCCTATCCCTAAGTTTACGGCAGTCGTGGTCTTGCCCGTCCCGCCTTTCTGGTTTGCACGGGCGATTACCTTACATTTAGACATCACGGTTTACCTCCTTTCCTGAAAAATTTAATAGCCACTCCGCATAAGACAGAATGACTATGTATGGGTTTTGGGCAATAAAAAAAACGACTGATTCTCGTTTTGAAAATCAATCGGCTATGTAACAGAAAAAATATTTTCTATAATCAACTGAAAATATCAATCTTATAATATGTTATGTGGGAAAAACAAAAACCCCATACAGATATGTATGAGGTCTTGACGGATAGCACGAACAATTTCTGTGCATCCCGTAGATATGTATTGATAAGTATTTGTTTTCGGTTCACAATCGCATTGCGCATGGAACCTTTCTTTTTTTATTTTTAAATGAAATGATTGATAACAAAAAATCCTGCAAACGCTGATGTTTACAGGACTTTTCAAGCTCCCCGAGTTGGGCTCGAACCAACAACCCCACGGTTAACAGCCGTGTGCTCTACCATTGAGCTATCGAGGATTATATGATATTTTCATATACCTTCAAAAATCCATACAGCCAGACAATCCATCCACCTTCTTCTTCCTGGTCAAGCCCTCGACCGATTAGTGACAGTCAGCTCCATCCATCTC
>CAJTFX010000097.1 GCA_910575555.1 Lachnospiraceae bacterium
GGTTCATGGGAGTCAGACTGCACGAGATAAGTTGGGCAGTCGAAAGGGAAAGAGCCCAGACCGCCGGCTAAGGCCCCAAAGTGTGTGTTAAGTGGAAAAGGATGTGGGAGTTCAAAGACAACCAGGACGTTGGCTCAGAAGCAGCCATGCATTCAAAGAGTGCGTAACAGCTCACTGGTCGAGAGCTCCCGCGCCGAAAATGTCCGGGGCTGAAACACACCGCCGAAGCCGCGGGATGCGTTTACGCATCGGTAGAGGAGCATTGCCGCCCGGAAGAAGCAGCACCGGAAGGGGCTGTGGACGGACGGGAAGAGAGAATGCCGGAATGAGTAGCGAGAGGAAGGTGGGAATCCTTCCGGCCGAATATCCAAGGTTTCCAGGGTAAAGCTGATCTGCCCTGGGGAAGTCGGGNCCTAAGGCGAGGCCGAGAGGCGTAGCCGATGGACAACAGGTTGACATTCCTGTACTGCAGGATGACAGAACTGCGGGGACGCATGCGGGAACCATCAGCCGGGAACGGAAAGCCCGGCGCAAGCGGAAGAGGGGACGGAGTGGGAAGTCCATCCGTCAACCCAAGGCCGTTATGCGGAGCGAAACAGAAGTAGCGAAGGATGGGGAGCGCGTGCCGAGAAAAGCCGCTATTGCTCATACTGCACCCGTACCGTAAACCGACACAGGTGGATGAGGAGAGAATCCTAAGGCCGACGGGAGAAGCATTGTTAAGGAACTCGGCAAAATGGCCCCGTAACTTCGGGAGAAGGGGCGCCTGCGCAAGCAGGCCGCAGAGAAAAGGCTCAAGCAACTGTTTAGCAAAAACACAGGTCTATGCAAAACCGCAAGGTGAGGTATATGGGCTGACGCCTGCCCGGTGCTGGAAGGTTAAGAGGAGAGGTNGCGAAGCTTTGAATTGAAGCCCCAGTAAACGGCGGCCGTAACTATAACGGTCCTAAGGTAGCGAAATTCCTTGTCGGGTAAGTTCCGACCCGCACGAAAGGCGTAATGATTTGAGCGCTGTCTCAACAATGCACCCGGTGAAATTGAAGTGCCAGTGAAGATGCTGGCTACCCGCGCCAGGACGGAAAGACCCCATGGAGCTTTACTCCAGTTTGGCGCTGGGGGTCGGCGCTGCATGTACAGGATAGGTGGGAGGCTAAGATGGATTGGCGCCAGCCAGTCCGGAGCCGCCGTTGGGATACCACCCCTGCAGCGCTGGCTTCCTAACCAGCCGCCGTGAACCGGCGGTGGGACAATGCCAGGCGGGGAGTTTGACTGGGGCGGTCGCCTCCGAAAGGGTATCGGAGGCGCCCAAAGGTTCCCTCAGGATGGTCGGAAACCATCTGAAGAGCGCAAAGGCAGAAGGGAGCCTGACTGCGACACCGACGGGTGGGGCAGGCACGAAAGTGGGGCTTAGTGATCCGGTGGCATAAAGTGGGATTGCCATCGCTCAACGGATAAAAGCTACCCTGGGGATAACAGGCTTATCACTCCCAAGAGTTCACATCGACGGAGTGGTTTGGCACCTCGATGTCGGCTCATCGCATCCTGGGGCTGCAGCAGGTCCCAAGGGTTGGGCTGTTCGCCCATTAAAGCGGTACGCGAGCTGGGTTCAGAACGTCGTGAGACAGTTCGGTCCCTATCCGGCGCGGGCGGAGGATATTTGAGAGGAGCTGTCCCTAGTACGAGAGGACCGGGATGGACGGGCCGCTGGTGGACCTGTTGGCATGCCAATGCCACGGCAGGGTAGCCAAGCCCGGACGGGATAAACGCTGAAGGCATCTAAGCGTGAAGCCCCCCTCAAGATGAGATGTCCCATCGAAAGAGTAAGACCCCTTGGAGAGTACGAGGTGGATAGGGCAGAGGTGGAAGTGCAGAGATGGATGGAGCTGACTGTCACTAATCGGTCGAGGGCTTGACCAGGAAGAAGAAGGTGGATGGATTGTCTGGCTGTATGGATTTTTGAAGGTATATG
>CAJTFX010000098.1 GCA_910575555.1 Lachnospiraceae bacterium
CATGGCGTAGAGATTACCACAGGTAGGGCAGAAGCGGCTGTGACAGCGGAAAGGGACAAATTTCAGCTTGCCGCAGTGGGGACAGCCGTACATGGCGCCGCCGAAAGAGGGATCACCACAGTTGATCATTTTATCTACGTTGTCAATAACAGACTGACGTGGATGTAATATATAAATCATTTCTTCATAATGGTCTCTAAAAATATCCTGTAGTATGCTCATGAGATTATTATGAAGGAAAACGACACAAAAAGGAACCCCTAATTCCCCCATGAATGGGGGCTAGGGGGGGTGAAGTGTCGAAGACACTTTTTTACTTTATAGGAAATTGCGATTTTTGATGAGAAGGAAAAGAACAAGAGTTTATCGAACGTATATTTGATAAACTCTTGCATGGGAATAACAGCAAGACGACACGGTTTAGAAGATATAAAAACCTTCTACTCCAGCCTCGTCATCAAATAAGTCATCTTCATTTAAGAAATAATCCATATCTAGAAGGTCATCCTCGCTCATGCAGCGAATGTCCTCGGATGACATGCCTTCGGGTGGATTATCCATATATTTTTTGCGTAGTTTCTCTGTGTTTGGGTTCATAAGTACAGCCTCCTTTGAAAGGAGTATAGCACAGGAATGGGATTTAAGGAAGTCATGCGGACGACCTTCTTCCACGAGAACGGGACATGGCTTTGTCGTACAATTCTTCCAGAGAAACACGCTTATGGTTAAAATAAAGTTCTAAAAACAGCATGGCCCGGCCGCATTCGCATTTTAATGGGTCATAACCAAAAGCAGAGAGTATGGCAGTGCGCCACTGGTTAAAGCTTCTAAGAATGTGGTGCTTTTCACGGGAAATGGCTCTATGGAGCTTTTTATCAATCTCCCGGTGGCGGGCATAAATGCCGCCGTAACGGATCATTTTGAAATGCTTTTCCGGGATATGGCGGATAAGACGCTCTATGAACTCCATAACAGGAAGGGTTTCTTCCATATAGGAGTCATCTTCGTGGCGGTTGTAATGGAAGGTAACAAAGTCGCCATCATAGTTGTCAATCCGGGACGTGGCAATAACGGGGCGCCCCAGATAGCGCCCGATATATTTTATGGCAGTGTTGGGGTCACATTTATTCGGTTTTGCATAGATATAGAAACCGTTTTTGTGTTCACGGTAACAGCGGGATTTTACCTTTTTAAAAGAAGGGCCGATTCTGGATTCCATTTCACCCAGCAGGGCAGTGCGGAAAGCAGTGCGGAGGTAGGTATAGTTGAAGTAATTGATATTGCGCCAGAAACCGTTATCGCTGTAGCCGCCTTCAGAAATCAGGCAGTGGATATGAGGGTTCCATTTCAAATCTCTGCCAAAGGTGTGAAGGACCATGATGAAACCGGGAGTGAAGTTCATGGTCTTATTCTGCTTAAAAAACATACGGGAAACAACACTGTTCACGGCATGGAAGAGGCAGTCAAGGAGGGAACGGTCACCCAGAAAAAACTCCCGGAGCTGCTCATCAATCGTGAAGACGCAATGGCGGTGGATGACATTTACGAGCTTAAAGGACATAGAAGTAGTGCGTTGCATGGCGTAGAGATTACCACAGGTAGGGCAGAAGCGGCTGTGACAGCGGAAAGGGGCAAATTTCAGCTTGCCGCAGTGGGGACAGCCGTACATGGCGCCGCCGAAAGAGGGATCCCCACAGTTGCTCATTTTATCTACGTTGTCAATAACAGACTGACGTGGATGTAATATATAAATCATTTCTTCATAATGGTCTCTAAAAATATCCTGTAGTATGCTCATGAGATTATTATGAAGGAAAACGACACAAAAAGGAACCCCTAATTCCCCCATGAATGGGGGCTAGGGGG
>CAJTFX010000099.1 GCA_910575555.1 Lachnospiraceae bacterium
CCCTGAAATCCGTAAATAACCATTTATCTGCGCTGCGGTGCCTGAACGAGTTCCTGACAGCCGAAGGAACCCAGACTGAGACTGTAATCCTGAAAACAGATTTTATAAAAGTGCAGCTGCAGTATGCGAGTCCCTGTACCGTTGAAAAACGGGATGTGGATGCGTTCCGACAGAGGCTTTTGGAGAGTGGGAGCAAACGGGATTATGCCATTGTCACCCTGTATGCTTATTCGGGGCTTCGGAGAACGGAGTGTGTCGGTTTATTATTGGAGCAGGTTGACCTGGTATCGAAAGAGATCCGTGTTGTAGGGAAGGGGGATAAGCAGAGGCAGGTCTATATCAATGACAAAATTGTCCATGCAATCCGGGAATACTTAAAGGAGCGCAGGTCAGAAAGCCCATATCTCTTTGTCAGCAGGCAGAGTGGGAAACTCTCTCCTTCCAGGATCAATCAGATATTCAACCAGTATTCGGATCGTATCACGCCGAAAACGCTGCGGCACTATTTTTGCTCACATGCACTGGAGAGTGGATATTCCATCCATGAGATAGCGAACCAGGCAGGACATAGCAATGTCCAGACAACTTTAATTTACAGTAACCCTACAGCAAAGGAGATGAAAGAGAAAGCCAACCGGCTGTGAAGAATTATGAAAAGGAAAAGATTATATACAATACTCATTTTAATTTTTACAGGGATTTTTATGTTAGGCGCCTTCCAGATTTATCGGCAGCTGAAGGAATATGGTGAAGGGGAATCCTCCTATACTGAGATAGAGCAGTATGTCTGGGTGGATGAGGCCCCAGAAGACAGCGGAGATGAGGAACAAAATGGAAGTCAGTCTGGAGAGAGGGAACCTGACCTCCGCTGGCCGGCCGTAGATTTTGATGCACTTAGTGAAATCAATCCGGATATTGTGGCATGGATTTATATTGAGGATACAGAAATTAACTATCCGGTGGTGCAGGGGACGGACAACCAGTATTATCTGAAGCGTTTATTTAACGGTAAATGGAATGGTTCGGGATGTATCTTCCTGGACAGCCGGAACTCGCCGGATTTGTCAGACCGGCACAGCATTATCTATGGGCACCACATGAAAAATGGTACCATGTTTTCTGGATTGACGGAGTATAAAAAGCAGGGATTTTATGAGGGGCACCCGGTTGTTTTACTGATGATGCCGGAACAGAATGTCCGGGTGGAGATTTTTGCCGGTTATGTGGCAAATGTTCAGGAGAATGCGTGGGAAATTGCGCTGGGATCTGACGTGGAGTTTGGGGAATGGCTGGAAGAGGTAAAAGAACGCTCCTGTTTTAAAAGTGAAATCACGCCGGCAGTCACAGACAGGATTGTGACGCTTTCAACCTGTAGCTATGAGTTTGATAATGCGAGGTTTGTGCTGTTGGGGGTTGTCCGTGACGAATGAGTGCTTTACTTCATGCCAGGTGATTGTGTAAGATTTGTTGGCAGGTATGCAAAAACGGAAGAGTTACATATTATAATAAAAACTATTCATAACGTGGTAGTGTCAAATAATCTATGAAAAAACCGAGTTAAAAGAAAAGGCTCGAAAGAACCTTGAAAATTGCAGATATTAGTGGTTTTAAGACCTTGGGGCGTTGCCCCAAACCCCACAAGGGACTCGTCCCTTGACCCATTAGCGGGCTCTGCCCGC
>CAJTFX010000100.1 GCA_910575555.1 Lachnospiraceae bacterium
GCTCATTAAGCAACTTTTTTCAGCTTGATAAGACAGCTTTAGCTGAAGTATGTTCCAATGAGCTTAAACAACATCATCTATAATGATATAATGCTCTGCTTTTTCGCTTGATAGGTTGTCTGAAAAATAGAGCAAAAAAATACCAGTAAGATCTACAGCAAAGAGATTCGTTACCAGTACTGACATTGCAATGGAGGACAGTGTGGTCTCCTCAAGTTTTGTCATGATAAGACCTGCTCCATTGCAGCGTTTTTCGGCGCTGAAAAATCTTTCAACCTCTATTCTGTCAGTGTTATCCTGGTATTCCTCTTTGGTGTTTTTCTTATCTTTTGAAGGACGGCCAAGTTTTGGGCCAGACATTGTAATGTTATGGTCTTTGCAGAAATTACGGTTGCTGCGTGTTCTGTAGATCTGATCCACCAGAACACGTTTTGGATAATGCCCTGTTCGCTCTTTATAACGGTTCATGGCATCTACTAGGATGGTATTTTCATTGTATGCGTCAAAGGACAGCTTTTCCAGTCTTGCATGTCCCTTTTCATCTATGCTGACATCATATTTTACGCCAAATTCCACTGGTGACTTGGCCTTTCCTCTGACAATCGGTGGCAGGTAAGGCAGGCTGATGCTGACAATACGATCCTCCACACTATGGGTTTTATTCTCATACATGTGTTTCTGCTGTTCATAGAGTTTTTGGATCGTAAGATAGTAATCTGTGTACTTTGAAGGCAGTGCATAGCCTGCCTCCATATAATCTCCAAGGTACTCCAAATCACGCCTGACATAGCCAAGCTGCTTCCTGATTGTTGCGCGTATTTTCTTTTCTGTCCGTTTTTTGGATTTTGCAAGCGCAAGGTATTCTTTTCTTGCCACCCTTCGGTAAGTGCGGGGCTTAGCCCATGGATGACAGTTCTTATGAAAATAGTCAATCATATCCTCAAGTTTTTCACGCGCTTCATTGAGAAGAGAAAAATCCTGTGGATATCTTATGTTGGATGGAGAGCAGGTGGCATCAAGAATCTCTGTCCCAAGATTTTCAATGTCATCTGAGCGTGTATTGGCAGCCTTTGCATTTTTACTTTCGTTCTTGGGTTCATGCTCTTTGGTAACACCGCTGGTTTCAAGGATGTACTCGTTTACTTCCATCAGGTATCCAGCAGTCAGACGCTTGCGGAAACTGACAATCACAGAAGGCTTTATTGGTGCTTCATGGCTGAATTTCTCCATTCCAAGAAAGTACTGCAGGTATGGGTTTTCCTGAATCTCTTTTATGACACCCCTGTCAGAAAGTTTCTTGCGTTTCTGAATAATCAAAACACCAAGGGCCATTCTAAAAGGAGTCGCCGGATGGCCTGTTTTGGAGGGGAACATTGCCGCATATTTTGTTTCCATTCTGCTCCATGGAATGGCATGGGCCAGCCTGATCCACTCATTATTAGGATCGAGCTCCATACCACATGACTGGTTGAAGTCAAACAGTGTAATTTGACGGTTTTTACGTTTTTCAGGAATATACATAAGCTTTGGGCCTCCAAAATGCAAAGTTTTTTGCCGGAACGTTAATTTACATCTGCATTTATTTTAACACAAAACTCTACTAAAATCTACTGTTTATCAGTATTTTTAGTTAATGAGCAGACACTA
>CAJTFX010000101.1 GCA_910575555.1 Lachnospiraceae bacterium
ACCCCGCATAAACACTAGATTTTCTAAGCATCTTTGTTTATTCGAACTCGGCGTATTCTTTGTTGTTATTAACCGTTTTTATTTAAGTTTCATGCAAATACACGCCTGTTTTTACATCAATTACATCATTTATTATGGCTTGCTGATTTTCTGTTGCCAAAATGTTGCCACGCATTTATTATAGCAAATCCCGGCAATTTGGCAACCTATTTTTGAAATGTTACGCAGTAAAAGCCGTTTTTGATGATAAAAGTACAAAATATCTCCTAAGTCCATTTTATGTTTGAAAGTTCTTGCAAAATAAGGCTTTCAAAACGTCTATTGCGTAACACAACACCGTTTTTCTCCTTATCTGCCCTTAACACATGGTGCTAGCACCATGTATATATAATCAATAAGGAAGAACACTTTTTCGCTACCACCTCTACACTATATACGTGAAATTATATTTCCGTTTTCAGTAAAGAATACATCTTCATGTCGATAACTTTTCCATTTTTTACAGCATTGCTTCTCAATGTACCCTCATACTGGAATCCCGCTTTTTCAAGCACTCTGCAAGACGCTACATTGTATGCAAATGGCTCTGCATAAATACGGATAATATCGCTCTTTTCAAAAACATATTCACAAATTTGTGTTACTGCTTCAGTCATTACACCTTTACCCCAATATTTTTCGGCAATATAATATCCCAACTCGGCAGTCTGTCTATGGATATTTTCTTGACGAAAAACGCCAATGCTACCCACCGCCCTGTCGTCTAATGTAATAGCAAAAGCGAAAGTTTCATTTTCATCTGCGGAAATCATGGAAGAAATAAAATCCATTCCGTCCTGCTCTGTATAGGGATAGGGCAATCCGTCCCGAAGATTATCTTGTATCTTTCTATTGGAGAGAGCCATTGCCAAATCTTTTGCATCTGATAATTTCCATTTTCTTATTTTGCAGACCATTTTTCTTTTATTCCTCCCCGTCGCTCGAAATTGTTCTATTTCTTTGTATCAGCAATTTAAGCCCCAAACAAAAAGCAAAACTACCGAGCAATATAAAGAACAACCATACAAAATTCCAATACATCGAATTCACATCAAACATCCACATCAAAAGTTTGTTCCACAATTTTAATCCCGTCGCAATCGCAAATAAATCAAACAGCACATAAATGCCGCCAAATAAGTATATCCATCTCCACCAGTAGTTGTTATATCGGTTTCGCACAAATGTAATCATTCCTAAAATGCAGAGTATAGCCAGTATGCCCATTAACATAAAATAGAATAATCCCTTGCTTTCCAATACGTCAATCCAAAAGTCGGCATAAGAATTTCTATCTATCAGTCCCCATATTCTATGTAAATGAAACAAACCAAAAACCATAAAAAAATATGGCTCCCACTCTAATATTTTCTTTTCCATTATATTCTCCTCTAAGCCAGAAACGGTAGTGTCAAATCCTACCTGATTTTTTGTTACTCAAACCTTGATTTTATGGGAGTTTGCAAATAAAAGAGCATTGACCTCCCTTTTTATGGTATAATGTCAATCGCCAAACCAAC
>CAJTFX010000102.1 GCA_910575555.1 Lachnospiraceae bacterium
GTCATTGCTTCTGATGCAGGTGGCACTAGGCTACCGCTAACGGAATAGCGGGTTTAATCAATATTTCGTTGTTAAACAATTATCTATGCGACTTCAAGTCGCACCCACGGGCAATCTAAATTATGGATGGCAATTAGCCTGTCCTGCACGTTTGTACCTGCACCCATCTTCGGGGTAGAGCCGAACAGCACACGCACCTCGCCGCTCCTTACCTTTGCAAACAGTTCTTTTTTCTGTGCATCGGTGGTCGCTTCGTGGATGAAACGCACCTGCTCTGCAGGGATGCCACGCTGTATGAGTTTCTTCCTCATATCATCATAGACATTATCAAACTGGTCGGGAATCATTTCATAAACATTTTCTCTGGCTTCCTGCGTTTCTATTATCTTTTTATTGGTGGGCGTCGATAAATCACAAAAGGCGAGCTGTGCCGCTTTTGTGTCGGCGTGTTCCTCCCAGATGCGGTAAATATTGTCCACGCAGGCGTTGACTTTGCTCTCTGGGTCGTCTGGCAGCATCGGGTCAATCAATCTCTGGTCGAGTGCCAGTTTTCTCCCGTCATTCGTGATTTTGAGCATATTATCAGATTGTGGCTTTACAAGCCTAGCCCTTACTTTCTCGGCTCTCTTGGCAAGCCCCGCCACCATTTCCGTCTGGATTTCGCTCGGCTTGGTCTTGATATTGTGGTAATTGACCTTTGGCACGGGGAGTTTCAGCATATCGGCGGTCTGGATGTCCGCAACCTCACGGAACATCTGCATCAGCTCTGGCAGGTTATAAAATTTCGCAAACCTCGTCTTGGCTCGGTAGTTTGTCCCCTCTGGGGAAAGTTCCAGAGCCGTGACCGTTTCGCCAAACGTGGACGCCCAACTGTCAAAATGCTGTAATCCGTTCTTTGCAAGGGTGTCATACTGCAAATACCTCTGCACGGAATACATCTCGACCATCGAGTTACTTATGGGCGTTCCCGTTGCGAAAATTACGCCACGGTTGCCCGTGATTTCGTCCAGATAGCGGCATTTCATAAACAAATCGCTTGACTTCTGTGCTTCGGTCTGGGCGATGCCGCCCACGTTCCGCATCTTGGTGTAAAGGTAAAGGTTCTTGTAAAAATGGCTCTCGTCTATAAAGAGCCTGTCTATGCCCAGTTCCTCAAAGTTTATCACGCTGTCTTTCCGCTTGGTGTCATTCAATTTATCAAGTTTTGCCTTAATTGCTTTCCTCGTTTTCATGAGCTGCTTGACCGTGAACTGCTCCCCGTGGGATGCCTGCACGTCGTCAATGCCACGCTCAATGTCGTCAAGCTGACGCATGAGCTGTTCCCTCTGGCGTTCCTCACTGATGGGGATTTATTGTGATAGGTAAGGCTTTGATGTTGTCTCCACCTTTTCCCCCACTTAGCACCGTACGTGAGAGTTTCCTGCTCATACGGCGCCCCAACGAATCCTTA
>CAJTFX010000103.1 GCA_910575555.1 Lachnospiraceae bacterium
ACAGAGTAAGGATTCGTTGGGGCGCCGTATGAGCAGGAAACTCTCACGTACGGTGCTAAGTGGGGGAAAAGGTGGAGACAACATCAAAGCCTTACCTATCACAATAGATACCGATCTCAAAGGAACGGAAAGAGCGTATGCTGCAGGACCAGATACAGGAAATTTCCTTTGCGATTGAAGAAATCAAGTCGGAGAACGGGGAGCAGTGGACGGTTAAGCAGATGGAGGCACAGAAGAAAAAACTGGACGAACAGTTAAAATCGCTGACAGAGGAAAGCCGCAAAGACGACCTGATTACCTTTGAGGAACTGGGCATTGATTCCGTCATGGTGGACGAGGCGCACCATTTTAAAAATTTGTCGATCTTTTCCAAAATCAACAACGTGTCGGGCATATCCAGCACAGGCTCCAAGAAGGCGATGGACATGTACCTGAAATGCCAGTACCTTGATGAAATGGGCGACGGCAGGGGCATCGTATTCGCAACCGGAACCCCAGTCAGCAATACCATGTGCGAGCTTTATGTGATGCAACTCTATTTACAGAAAAAGACGCTGGAACGGATGGGAATCTACCATTTCGATTCATGGGCGGCGAACTTTGGGGAAGTGACAACTGCACTGGAGCTAACTGTGGAGGGCAGCGGTTTCCGCTTCAAGAGCCGTTTCAACAAGTTCACAAACGTACCGGAGCTTATGACATCGTTCCGTGAGGTTGCCGACGTGCAGACGCCTGACATGTTAAACCTCCCCGTCCCGGCATTGAGGAGCGGCAAGCCGATTATTGTGGAGAGCGAGCCGGACTGGTATGTAAAGCAGGTCATGGAGGATTTTGCGAAACGTGCGGAGAAAATCCATGCGGGCGGCGTTGATCCAAGAGTGGACAATTTCTTAAAAATCACAGGGGAGGCAAGGCTCTTAGGGACGGACGCAAGGCTTCTGGAACCGGATGCGCCGAATAATCCGGACGGAAAACTGAATAAGGTAGCAGCGAACGTGGCAGCCGAATATTTTGCCGGGAATAAGGACGGTAAAATCGGCTGCCAGCTTGTTTTTTCGGACATTGGCACACCAAAAGCGGTATGGACGCCAGACTGGGCGGAGCGGATAAAGAACGGCGGACAGTTTGACATTTACAATTACCTGAAAACCGAACTGGTAAAACAGGGTATCCCGGCGGAGGAAATCGCCTTCATACACGACGCAAAGACCGACGCACAGCGGGAGGCGCTTTTCAGGGAAATGCGCAGCGGAAAGAAAAAGATACTCATCGGCTCGACGGACCAGTGCGGGACGGGTGTAAACGTGCAGGCACACATCACGGCAATGCACCATGTGGACTGCCCGTGGGTGCGACTTGAAGTCGCATAGATAATTGTTTAACAACGAAATATTGATTAAACCCGCTATTCCGTTAGCGGTAGCCTAGTGCCAC
>CAJTFX010000104.1 GCA_910575555.1 Lachnospiraceae bacterium
TCATTGCTTCTGATGCAGGTGGCACTAGGCTACCGCTAACGGAATAGCGGGTTTAATCAATATTTCGTTGTTAAACAATTATCTATGCGACTTCAAGTCGCACCCAGGGCACATCGAGGTGGTGTAACGCAATCAACCTGTCCTGCACGTTCGTTCCGGCTCCCATTTTTGCGGTTGAGCCTAACAAAAAACGAACCTGCCCGCTTCTTACTTTTGCGAACAGCTCCGCTTTCCTTGTTTCCGTATTGGCGTTATGGATAAATGCTATCTCATTCTCCGGCACTCCTTTCGCCATGAGTTTATCCCTGATGTCCTCATATACGTTGAATGTCCCATCTCCCTTCGGTGTGGATAAATCGCAGAAGATTAGCTGCGCCGATTTCTGCTCTTTGGTCTGCTCCCAAATCTCAAACGCCTTCTCCACACAGGTTGTGGCTTTGGAGTTTTCTTCATCGGGAAGCATATCATTGATGAGCCGCTGGTCTAATGCTAACTTTCTTCCGTCATTGGTGATTTTGAGCATATTGTCGATGTTCGGCTGCACTTTCCTGTCCCTGACTGCCTCCGCCCTGTCCGCAAGTGACTGAACCATGTCCTGCTGGTATTCGCTCGGCTTTAACACGATATTTTCATAATCCGCTTCCGGCACAGGCAGCTTTAACATATCCGGCGTCTGAATGTCGGCACTCTCCTTAAATAACGCAATCAGCTCTGGAAGATTGAAAAACTTCGCAAATCTCGTCTTTGCCCGGTATCCAGTACCCTCCGGCGCAAGTTCTATGGCTGTCTGAGTTTCCCCGAATGATGCCGCCCAACTGTCAAAATGCCCTAACCCCAATCGCTGTAAGGTGTTGTACTGGAGATAACGCATATTGGTGTATAATTCCGTCATGCTATTTGAGATTGGCGTACCCGTCGCAAATGTGATGCCCTTCCCTCCGGTCAGTTCGTCCATGTACTGGCACTTTGCAAACATATCCGAGGATTTCTGCGCTTCCGTCTGTGCGATGCCCGCCACGTTCCGCATTTTTGTGTATAAAAAGAGGTTCTTATAATTATGGCTCTCGTCCACAAACAGCCGATCCACGCCCAACTGTTCAAAGGTCACAACATTGTCCTTCCGGCTGGAATCATTTAACCGGCTCAACCTTGCGGACAGTGATTTCTTTGTTTTTTCCATCTGTTTAATGGAGTATCGCTCGCCGTTTTCCGCTTTGAGCGCTTCGATTGCCATTTCAACTTCCGTTATCTGCCTTTCAATCATCGCCATCTGTCTTTCGGTGGAAAGCGGGATTTATTGTGATAGGTAAGGCTTTGATGTTGTCTCCACCTTTTCCCCCACTTAGCACCGTACGTGAGAGTTTCCTGCTCATACGGCGCCCCAACGAATCCTTACTCTGTTAAATT
>CAJTFX010000105.1 GCA_910575555.1 Lachnospiraceae bacterium
GAGCCGCTCGAAAGAGTGATGAAATGCTTGAGCCGTATGAGTGGAAACGCTCACGTACGGTTCTCAGGCGAGAAAGGGCGAGTAATCGCCCCGACTTAGCCGACTATGAGCTGGTAGCCGGACACAGGCGGCATCGGGCCAGTGAACTGGCAGAGAAAGAAACCATGCCGGTGATTGTCCGGGATTTGGACGATGACGCCGCCACGATTATCATGGTTGACAGCAATTTACAACGGGAAAGCCTGCTCCCCAGCGAAAGGGCCTTTGCCTACAAGATGAAATTAGAAGCTATGAAACGGCAAGCAGGTCGGCCCTCCAAAGAAAATTGTTCCCAAGTTGGGAACAAGTCCGCAGGCAGGAAATCCAGCGAGATGTTAGCCGAACAGGTTGAGCAAAGCAAAAACCAGATTTTCCGCTATATCCGCCTGACTGAACTGATTCCCGAACTGTTGAATATGGTGGACGAAAAGAAAATTGCCCTGAACCCGGCCTATGAACTGTCCTTTCTTAAAAAAGAAGAACAGACACAGCTTTTGGACGCTATGGACAGCGAACAGGCTACCCCCTCTCTTTCCCAGGCCCAGCGGCTCAAAAAATTCAGTCAGGAGGGGCATTTATCCATAGATGTGATGCGGGCGATTATGGGCGAGGAAAAGAAAAGCGATTTAGACAAAGTGAGTTTTTCTTCTGACACGCTCCGCAAGTATTTCCCCAAAAGCTACACCCCTGCCCGGATGCAGGAAACCATCATCAAGCTGCTGGAACAGTGGCAGAAAAAGCGCCAGAGAGATCAGGAATAGGCAATTGCGAAACAAGTTCAAAATCTTGATTCCAATAGGGCAAAGGCCCGGTTGAGCCGGACTTACAGGAGGTGGATGTGGATAACAAGGATTTAAAGACATGAAAACAAAGCAGATAAGGATATCTGCCCATGAAATGGTATGCGGTATGTAAGGTTATGCAATCAGAGGTTTTAAACTGCGGATATATTGATGCCTGTGCAGTTTATCAGCCACCATTACAGTAATAAGCTGGGTAATCCCGGCGAGAAGCAGGTCAGCATGAAGCGTTTTTTCATTCTGCGTTTTACGCCCGGCAACACAGAAGCTTGGTGTTAGTATATAAGTGTGGACAGGAAAAGTTGAACAACCTATACTATCAAATGAAAGAGCAAAGGAGATGAAAGGCATGGCGAAAAATCAAAAATCTTACACTCCGGAATTTAAACAGCAGATCGTGGATCTGTATCATGCCGGAGG
>CAJTFX010000106.1 GCA_910575555.1 Lachnospiraceae bacterium
GCAGCCAATCCAGCCATTCAGCAGATGTACATTAACGGGCATTTCTGTTATGCTTATAAATTCGGTATTATTACCAACGGACTCGGCATTGTCCGGGATATTTCCTCTTATAACAAGGACTTTCTTGAGGCTCATCCTGACATCATTGTTGGAAAAAAATCTGATTCCCCGGATGAAGATAAGAGTCTTGCCGATTCCAAGGCATTGATTCCCACTTTCAAGGATTTCTTTCGCAAGCATCCGCTTATCAATCCGAAAACTTTTCTGGGAGACGCCGCATTTGATTCCATTGAAATCTACAAATACCTGTTACAGGAAGCTTCCTTTGAGCAGGCTTACATTCCCCTCAATGGCAGAATCTCCCTTCCGGAATCCGACTGCCCNCGGAATAAGGACGGCGTCCCCTGCTGTCCGAAAGACCCATCCCTTCCAATGAGACGGGAAGGAAGCAAATCCCATCTCCGCTGCGGGCTGCCAACCATGAAGTTTGTATGCCCAAAAATGAAATGGAAATGGGACAGCGCCACAAAGAAATCGAAACGCATATGCCACTGTGATCATCCATGCACCACTTCTTCCTGTGGAAGAATGATCTACATTTATCCGGAACAGAATCTTCGTGCCTATCCTGGCACCGTCCGCGGCACAGATAAATGGGATTCCACCTATAAGATCAGGGTAAATGTTGAGAAATCAATCAACCATTTCAAGGACAGCTTCTGTGTTGCCGGGCGTAAAACGCAGAATGAAAAAACGCTTCATGCTGACCTGCTTCTCGCCGGAATTACCCAGCTCATTACTGTAATGGTCGCTGATAAACTGCACAGGCATCAATATATCCGCAGTTTAAAACCTCTGATTGTATAACCTTACATACCGCATACCATTTCACGGGCAGATATCCTTATCTGCTTTGTTTTCATGTCTTAAAATCCTTGTTATCCACATCCACCTCCTGTAAGTCTAGCTCAACCGGGCCTTTGCCCTATTGGAATCAAGATTTTGAACTTGTTTCGCAATTACCTAT
>CAJTFX010000107.1 GCA_910575555.1 Lachnospiraceae bacterium
CGTAAAAAAATAAAATAAATATTGGCTGTTTTGCGCTCCGGATAAATGCCGGAGTTTTTGTTATGCGCAAAATCAGGAGAGCAGGAAATTTCCAGGGATCTAAGCTGCTTTTGGGGACAATTTGCTAAACACCGATATCCAGACGCTTGGCGACAGATATACGGCTTTTAACATTGGGGCAAATTCCGGCAGAAAGTTAACATTTTCTAGTGGTTTCAGTGCAATTGTTTCCGCTAATGGTTATCAAAGTGATGCTATTGGCACATTTTTTGTACAAGGTTATGGAACTGGAAGCGCAAGAATTCACGTTGCCACTATACAAAGTTCAGAAAGTGTGACTTGTACAATACTGGAAAATGAAGAAGCTATTTTTATAAGAAATAAAACTCAAGTTCCTACTTGGGTTTACATTTTTATGTTGGGCGGAAACTTGCCAGCGATTAGTATTTAACAGGATTATTAGCTGGAAGATCCAAGGATGCAAGAACTTCCATTCCACTGACTGTCTCTTGAGTTAATTCTGGGGGGATGGCTTTCCAATTTGCCCCCTCATATGATCCAACGGCATCCTCTATAGTAATTAACCACCAGTTAGCAGCAACTACGCTTTGATAAATCTCTAAGTATGAGCAATCTTCTGTTTCATAGTATGCTTCACGAATTTTTGTCCATACATGCGTCCCAGAAAAAGCTATCAGGCTGACAAATTTTTGTGTTCTTCCCGCCCTCAAAAATTGTATTTTTTGATATTCGGGGGTACTATGATTCCAAATGCGTTTTACACTGATAACGCATGAATCACCTTTGTATTTTCCCTGGTTCCTTGCTATTCGGTGCCATCCTTGCGAATTGCCACCAATCCCCCTTACGTACGACACATAATCCTTGTAACCCTGGATATCGGTGTTTA
>CAJTFX010000108.1 GCA_910575555.1 Lachnospiraceae bacterium
GCGTTCAGCCAGGTCACTGGTGATGTGCCTGTCCGTTATACTGGCCACTACGCTTCGGTCATGAAGGTCTATGATAGCGCAATTGTACCGGACATCCCCGTTCTTTAGGAACAGGTATGTGAAATCTGTGCACCATTTCTGGTTCGGCTTATCTGCATGGAAGTCCTGATCCAGTTTGTTCTCAAATACTTTATGCGGTTTCCCGGATTTTACCCCCGGCTTCTTAGGGCGGACGATAGAATGCAAGCCCATTTCCGTATTCATATATTTATGGACTGTTGTTTGACTGTAACTATACCCTCTGCGTTCCAGATAGGCTGTCATGCTGCGGTATCCGTCTACTCCATTGTGGCTGTGGTAGATCTCTTCAATCTGCTTTTTGGCTTCTGCCTTTTGGGCATAATAATCCGCCTTCCGGTGTTTCCGGTAGTTATAATAGGCATTTGGGCATATCTCCAACCGCCGGAGCAGCCAGCGGATGCCGAATTCTTCATGGTGTTGGTCGATGAACCGGTAAGCCTCTAACCGATTTCCTTTGCAAAGAATGCCGCCGCTTTTTTTAAGAATGCAATCTCCTTGCGTAATTCTTCATTCTCCCGTTTTAACCGGAGGTTCTCCTTCATAGAGTCATAATCTTCTTTGGCTTGAGGATCTGTTTGGCATTCTTTGCTGAATTCGCTACACCACTTGGAGATGCTGGCTTTGGATACACCATACTCAGCGGTGATACTTTTGTAGGTTCGTCCTTCTTCCACATGAAGGCGGACAATCTTCTTTTTAAATTCAGGAGTGTAGTTTTGTGACATAATGAGTACCTCTTTTCTTGTGTTATTGATTATATCTCATTAGCCACTCCCGTTACAACTTTATTATAGCACTTCA
>CAJTFX010000109.1 GCA_910575555.1 Lachnospiraceae bacterium
GTTGGAAACGCCCGAAGTCAGTGGCCCAACCGCAAGGAGGGAGCTGCCGAAGGCGGGTTCGATGACTGGGGTGAAGTCGTAACAAGGTAGCCGTATCGGAAGGTGCGGCTGGATCACCTCCTTTCTAAGGAAATTGAGTAGAGATTATTCCGCTGTTGAGTTGTCAAGCTTCCGGTGGCGATGCGCTTAAGGGACACACCCGTACCCATCCCGAACACGATGGTTAAGGCTTAAGCGGCCGATGGTACTGTATTGGAGACGATATGGGAGAGCAGGTGGCTGCTGGATTAAAAATGGGCTTATAGCTCAGCCGGTTAGAGCGCACGCCTGATAAGCGTGAGGTCGGTGGTTCGAGTCCACTTAAGCCCATTTGTTCTGCCAAAAGCAGATAAGGGATAATTTAATAGTTTGTCCAATGGGGGCGTAGCTCAGTTGGGAGAGCACCTGCCTTGCAAGCAGGGGGTCAAGAGTTCGAATCTCTCCGTCTCCATTCAGGCATGGAAATGTCTGCGGAAGGCCCAAAGGTAAGACAAGGGCCAGACATGTACCTTGAAAAATCCATACAGAGAAAGACAAGACATCAAATAACCGAAAAATGCGCATGAATTATCATGTAAAAAGTCGTATCAGCAATGACAGAATAAATCCGGAAGCCGGCCGCAACGCTATGCGGAATCAGGCGGAAGGGAATGGCGAAAGCCATGCTAGGTCAAGCAAGAAAGGGCGCAGGGTGGATGCC
>CAJTFX010000110.1 GCA_910575555.1 Lachnospiraceae bacterium
AAATACCGCCATGGGATATCCACACCATAAACGGAACATGCACTATACTTTATCAGCAATAGATTGCTGACAACCGTAACAACCACGATGGAAGGCTGTATCAAAAAGCTGGAAGCCCCAGATTCCATACTCATTCTGAAATTGACGGTACTTCACCGAAAACTCTTTGGATGCCTCAAATAAGCCACACAATCAAGAAACTGACAAACTGCCTAAGGATGGCAGGCCATGCTGCAGAATCTATCCAATGTTGATCCAAGCTCTAGTTATTATCCGGCAATAGATTATCACTATTCCGGTTAAAAACATGAAAAATCCTATCCAAAGTGTTATACCTTTCCAAATAAATCAGCAAATCTAGAAGGGGAGCGGACATCTAATGAATACATTCGTCGATTGTAGAACAATACCAGTCCACCAGTTTTTAACATATGTTATCTATTAGTTCCTTTCTGAAAATTTGATATACACCAAACATTATATCAGCGTCTTATTTTCCCCTTGAGTACTCTTATACAGCAACTGACAAAAACTTTCCAATTCTATACAAATCCAATAGACCTATACCTATGGCAGCACTGACGCTTAAAAATTTTTCGTAAAAAAACCTCCCATTTTATGGGGAGATGCGAGATAATAGAATTAACAACCAAACTATTTTTTCGCACACCCATAAAAGAGAGGAGG
>CAJTFX010000111.1 GCA_910575555.1 Lachnospiraceae bacterium
CGTATCAGTTTTTTGTTTTCCTCTGCGTATCTGAGTAACGTTGATTCCGCAATCCCTTCAATTCTTTTCGTGGCCAGAAACTTCTTCAGCATTCTGTCCGCGCTGTCATCTGCCAACGCCACATCTGTGCACCGTTCCTGGATCTCGTAGTTATTCAGTTCAATTATCAAGATATCCTGAACAATGTCCGCTGTTCCCGCATCCGTTCGGCCATCAAGGGCCTGCATGATTTTCTGTATAATCTGTTCTCTTAAATCCATGCCATCACCTCCAGCACAAGCATATCACACTTAAAAATTTCCTTGCAACCAATCCACATATATGCTATATTAAAGGCATGGAAAAGAGCAGCCGCCCACAAAGTGGTTAGCCTCCCAGTTGGCAATAAGCCTACCTGAATCGGCCAAGAAACAAGGTAGGCTTATTTATTTTCGCTTGTTTGTCCTATCTATATAGGCAAGCAGTGCAATTAGAAAGTTACCGCCTAAAAATAACAGGCTCAAAATCTGGTATGTATCCATCTGCACCACCTCCCCTCTTTCTCAAGTGAGGGAGGCTTGTCCACCTTGCAACACGGTTGCTCTTGCCCAGAATCATACCATATCCACTGAAAGATTGCAAACACAGTTTCCCTTAATTTTCTTCTCCCTTCCAA
>CAJTFX010000112.1 GCA_910575555.1 Lachnospiraceae bacterium
ATGTCTTAAAATCCTTGTTATCCACATCCACCTCCTGTAAGTCTAGCTCAACCGGGCCTTTGCCCTATTGGAATCAAGATTTTGAACTTGTTTCGCAATTACCTATCTTTATTACGTCCAAAAACTCTTTTATCTCATGAAATAAATCCATTTTTTTCTTCTTTTAAATATACAACCTACTTATTTTATTAATTTCATTGTATCAATCTCTTTCTTGTTTTACAACACAAGATATACATTTAAAAATATTTTTACCATTTAGGATCAGCAATAGTAAATGCGTTCTACCTCTTTCTTACACTGGGCAATGTCGGATAAGCACCTCGTGATTACCCATTGTCCGGCTTTCGCCCTATAAAAATAAAAACACAGGCAATTTCAGAAGCAAACTTCCAAATTGCCTGTGTTTTTATTCTTGCACGGCTCATCGTCCAAGCATATTTTCAATAAAAATTCCATACCCCTTGGAAGCGTCCTGGACAAACACATGGGTAACTGCCCCGATGACTTTTCCATTCTGTATAATGGGGCTTCCGCTCATGAGTGTGTCAAGTAAAGGACAACATTTTTTCTAATTTTTCATATGGTTTTTTCTTCCAGGGCCAAGTTGCTGTGAAATGGAATCACCTCTCCTATTTCATCAC
>CAJTFX010000113.1 GCA_910575555.1 Lachnospiraceae bacterium
GACGGATATTGATTATAACGGATATAAAGTAAACCTGATAGAATATGGGGAAAGCATGGAACATGTCTGCGTAAAAGGGAAGAAAAAAGGGGAAGCCCGGACAATCCGGAAAGAATTCTGGTTCCTTACGGACCTGCCTGCCACGGCCAAAAACGTGGAAGGTCTGGCGGAGCGTGGAAGAATGAGGTGGAAGATAGAAAATGAGGGTTTCAACGCGCAGAAAAAGCATGGCTACTGTTTGGAACATCCATTCAGCAAAAACTATCAGGCATTGAAATGCCATTATTACCTGATACAGATCGGGCACATGATTGGGCAGTTCATGGACGCATGGGAACGGATATGGAAAAAAGTAAAACAGAGTTTGGAGCAGAAACACAGGAGAATGCTGGAAGCCATGAAAGAGACGCCGCTGAAAGAATACAGGGAAGAAATAAAGAAGAAGATACAGATACGGTTTATATAAAAGCAGGCAGGGAAAGGAGGCGGTGGAGAGACAGGTGAAAAGTAAAAAAGAAAAAAGCAGGGCACAGGGATTTTATGGTTCAAAATAGGAACGTATTGACAGTTTAGTCTATAAGATTGAATCCAAGCTGCCCTAAGAGAGCAAATATTAATTTAAGCGTCAGAGCTG
>CAJTFX010000114.1 GCA_910575555.1 Lachnospiraceae bacterium
CGCCCTTTCTTGCTTGACCTAGCATGGCTTTCGCCATTCCCTTCCGCCTGATTCCGCATAGCGTTGCGGCCGGCTTCCGGATTTATTCTGTCATTGCTGATACGACATTTTACATGATAATTCATGCGCATTTTTCGGTTATTTGATGTCTTGTCTTTCTCTGTATGGATTTTTCAAGGTACATGTCTGGCCCTTGTCTTACCTTTGGGCCTTCCGCAGACATTTCCATGCCTGAATGGAGACGGAGAGATTCGAACTCTTGACCCCCTGCTTGCAAGGCAGGTGCTCTCCCAACTGAGCTACGCCCCCATATTAATCCAGCAGCCACCTGCTCTCCCATATCGTCTCCAATACAGTACCATCGGCCGCTTAAGCCTTAACCATCGTGTTCGGGATGGGTACGGGTGTGTCCCTTAAGCGCATCGCCACTGGAAATTTGACAACTCAACAGCGGAATAATCTCTACTCAATTTCCTTAGAAAGGAGGTGATCCAGCCGCACCTTCCGATACGGCTACCTTGTTACGACTTCACCCCAGTCATCGAACCCGCCTTCGGCAGCTCCCTCCTTGC
>CAJTFX010000115.1 GCA_910575555.1 Lachnospiraceae bacterium
TGTTGGATTTTTTATATTGTACTGGCTGCAGGGTGTCGGAAGTGGCAAGGCTTAACATAGATGACATTGATTTTGAGAACATGGAGTGCACAGTCCTGGGGAAAGGAAATAAGGAAAGGACTGTGTACCTGTCAGAAGTGGCGGCCATGAATCTTGGGGAGTATCTTGCTTCCAGGGAGGATGGGAATGAAGCGTTATTTACCGGAAAGGGGACGGAGCGGCTGGGGAAAAATGGAATAGAAGTGCTCTTGAAGAGGCTTGGGAAGAAAGCGGGGGTGATAAACGTGCATCCGCACCGGTACCGCAGGACGCTTGCGACAAATTTATTGGACAGGGGCATGAACATCCAGGACGTGGCCGTTATTTTAGGCCATGCCGACTTAAAGACAACACAGGTGTACTGCTATATATCGCAAAAAAATGTAAAAAATGCGTATAGCAAGTATGCAACGTAAAAAAATAAAATAAATATTGGCTGTTTTGCGCTCCGGATAAATGCCGGAGTTTTTGTTATGCGCAAAATCAGGAGAGCAGGAAATTTCCAGGGATCTAAGCTG
>CAJTFX010000116.1 GCA_910575555.1 Lachnospiraceae bacterium
TCGCCATGTCCCACATTTTTTATCTCTCCAATGCCCTCTCTATCTGCTGTTTCTGCCCTTTCAAGTCGTTCTGTTTTTCATAAAGATTGTTCCGCTCTTTACAGAGTTCTTTCATGCGCTCCAACTGCGCCCGCACTCCCTCCCGGCAATCCGGCTCTATCTTTTTATATTCCCCGGTCAGATTGCGGATTGTATTGTTGTTCTCCTTTATCTGCTCCGACAGGCACACCCAGTCTATCAGATTTTGCACTTCCTTATCTGTTTCGTAAAGGTCTGTATCTGCTACGATTTTAGCACACAGCCGTATCATAACTTTCTTTTCCATATCGGTCATACCTATCAATCCCCCTTTCCTATCGGCTCAATTCAAAGGCACATTTCGGACGTTTAATTGCCTGTTCTGCCTGTTCTATTGCCTTTGACCGTTCTACTATCAACTGCACCTGCTCTCTGCCTAAATGACGCTCCAAACGTCCTAAATCAGTCGCTTTTTCCTGCAATCGGTCTATGGTGTCACTCTGCTCCAT
>CAJTFX010000117.1 GCA_910575555.1 Lachnospiraceae bacterium
CCAAATCATAAATCGCTTCTTTGAGCGGATACGTTTCAGGAACTTCTTTGATTTTCCTTGCACAGCAGTATAATACTTTCCATTCCTCTTCATCAAATACAATCTCACTTGATATTTCTGGACATATTTTCCCTAGATAGGTCAAATTTAATATCTGCATTGCAATGACTGAATATAACAATGTCAAATAACTTAATCTTTCATATTCCCTTGCCTGATTCTTTTCTATTTTACACCCACTCTTTAATATAAAATGAAACCGCTCTATTTTCCATCTATGTGCATAACACTGTATCAGCTTTTCTATCTCTTTTTCATTTTTCACCTTTACTGTTGTCAGCAGAAACCATTCCATCCCCTTTTTCCCGGATTCATGCACATAGATTGCTGTCAGCGCCAGCTTTTCCCGTAAATGCTTCTCCCTTCTTCTTTGTGGACGGTGAATCACAACCTCTTTACAATGATAATCCATTTTTACATTTCTTGATGGGGTATGTTCTTTT
>CAJTFX010000118.1 GCA_910575555.1 Lachnospiraceae bacterium
GGGCGGGGTTGGCGGCAAGGGCAGCCGGATAGTCATGGTGATGGTGATATTCAAAATCGTTTCTTTCATCGGTCAAGTTCCTTTCGTCTGGATTGTTCGGTTTTAGCAAGCTGTTCGGCGGCCTTGCGTAGCTGCTCCACGGCCTTGACTTCCTCGCGCATGGCCCGCATTTCCTGATATAGCACGTCCTTTTTCGCGGTGAGAGTGTCGGCCTCGGCCCGCCACTGTTTGGGCGTGACGGCCTCGCCGGTGGCCTTTAGGCCGTCTAGGAAACGGGCGGCGCTCTCGTATAGGGTAAGCTCCGCGCCGTGGCGCTCCGCAAACTTTTCACGCTTGCCGGGCTTCATGCCGTCAAGCTGGCGGCGGGTTCCCTTGTGCTGCTCGTACTGCACCCACATTTCCAGCCGTTCCGTAAGGGTGGCTAGTCGGCGCTCGGTGGTGCGTATGTCGCCCCGTAAGTCATAGTAAGCGCCATTCATGGCCGACACTTTTTCATA
>CAJTFX010000119.1 GCA_910575555.1 Lachnospiraceae bacterium
GGGCGGGGTTGGCGGCAAGGGCAGCCGGATAGTCATGGTGATGGTGATATTCAAAATCGTTTCTTTCATCGGTCAAGTTCCTTTCGTCTGGATTGTTCGGTTTTAGAAAGCTGCCCGGCGGCCTTGCGTAGCTGTTCCACGGCTTTGACTTCCTCGCGCATGGCCCGCATTTCCTGATATAGCACGTCCTTTTTAACGGTAAGGGTGTCGGCCTCGGCCCGCCACTGTTTGGGCGTCACGGCCTCGCCGGTGGTCTTTAGGCCGTTAAAGAAACGGGCGACGCTCTCATATAGGGCAAGCTCCGCGCCGTGTCGCTCCGCAAACTTTTCCCGCTTGCCGGGCTTTAGGCCGTCGAGTTGGCGGCGGGTTCCCTTGTGTTGCTCATACTGCGCCCACATTTCCAGCCGTTCCGTAAGGGTGGCTAGTCGGCGCTCGGTGGTGCGTATGTCGCCCCGTAAGTCATAGTAAGCGCCATTCATGGCCGACACTTTTTCATA
>CAJTFX010000120.1 GCA_910575555.1 Lachnospiraceae bacterium
TGGTGTTAGTATATAAGTGTGGACAGGAAAAGTTGAACAACCTATACTATCAAATGAAAGAACAAAGGAGATGAAAGGCATGGCGAAAAATCAAAAATCTTACACTCCGGAATTTAAACAGCAGATCGTGGAGCTGTATCATGCCGGAGGAACCTCGTATCCACAACTGGAACGTGAATATGGCGTAAATCGGAGTACGATTAGTGGTTGGGTTAAGCAGCTTTCCCCTATCAAGGTATCAGATGAGGAAACGGTTACCCTCAAGGAGTATAAAGCTCTCCAAAAAGAAATCCAGCGCCTTAAGATCGAGAATGAAATATTAAAAAAAGCGACCGCCATATTCGCAAAAGAACAATAGCCGAAATTGTTGCATTTATCCAGAATCACTTAACCAACTACTCTGTATCCCAGCTTTGCAGTGCCCTGAAATTCCCAAGGAGTACCTATTACAAGGCTCTGG
>CAJTFX010000121.1 GCA_910575555.1 Lachnospiraceae bacterium
AGCTGGGGAGTAAGCAACGCATATAAAGTGCAAAAGTTGAACCGGCTTATCCGGGGATGGGTAAACTATTTCAAAATCGGAAGCATGAAAAGGCTGAGCAGACGTCTTGACGAAAACATCCGATACAGACTTCGTATGTGTATTTGGAAGCATTGGAAAACGCCACAGAACAGAGCGAAGAGCCTGATAAAACTGGGGATAAGCCGCAAATATGCGTGGTCTACGGCATACACAGGGGCAAGGATTGCCTACATATGCCAAAGAGGGGCTATGAACATAGCGGTAACAAAAGAGAAACTAACCCGATTTGGATTAGTTTCAATGTTAGACTACTATACCGAAAGGTGTGTTACTTGTTAAGTTGATTGAACCGCCGTATACCGAACGGTACGTGCGGTGGTGTGAGAGGTCGGAATTTCTCATTTAAGAGAAATTCCTCCTACTCGATT
>CAJTFX010000122.1 GCA_910575555.1 Lachnospiraceae bacterium
AGGAATTAGGCTTCAAATGAAGCCCTCACATTGAACCTACTATCTTGCTAAAGATAGATTACAAACAAGCCCGCGCGGAACAAATGAGTTCCGCTTACGAGCGCACGGCAAACTCATCGAGCAAGCAGCGCACATGGACGGGCAGCCTGCCATGATACACATCGTCCGCCCTGTCACAGAGCAGGTTGAAAAGCTGCGTATACATGATAGACACAATAAAATTGAACGTGTCATCGGTATCGGAGATAATGACAAACAGCGCTGTCTTTTCATCCCCAATCATATCCAGTCCCAACTCGTCATAGCTTGTCAGGTCACGCAGCTCCTTGAATAGCGATAGGTAATCCTTTGATGTTATCTCCGGATTTTCCCCCGCCCTAAACCGGGCATGAACCTTTCAGCTCACCCGGCTTGCCATCAGGAACAGAATTTAT
>CAJTFX010000123.1 GCA_910575555.1 Lachnospiraceae bacterium
TATCAATGAAGGCTTGCCTGTTGTTATTGTTGCTTATGGCGGCATAATATCCATTAGTTCAGTAAAAATATTAAAAGAATAGGATATTTGCTGGATGGGATATATTGCCAGTATTTGGAAGCGCTGATTTGAAAAATTATGGAAAGGGGGAATGTAGCGGAAATTTGACAATTATTTTCTCCTTATTGTACTTCTGAACATAAAAACTGAATATTTGGCAGCCCGTTCAGAAAGCATGAATAATCAAAATCCGACGCCTTGTATACAATGGATGCAGGGCGTCGGATTCTTTTATGCTTCAGTCTCAGGAGTAAATGCCAGCCATTTGGAGCCGTAAGTATCCAGATAAAACCGGTTCCCATATTCATTCTCGACAAACCGGTCCTTGACACGGTACCATCCCTGCAGTTCCTTTCGCAAAT
>CAJTFX010000124.1 GCA_910575555.1 Lachnospiraceae bacterium
GTCGTATCAGCAATGACAGAATAAATCCGGAAGCCGGCCGCAACGCTATGCGGAATCAGGCGGAAGGGAATGGCGAAAGCCATGCTAGGTCAAGCAAGAAAGGGCGCAGGGTGGATGCCTTGGCACAGAGGGCCGACGAAAGACGCGATAAGCTGCGATAAGCTGCGGGGAAGGGCAAATACCTTATGATCCGCAGATTTCTGAATGGGGAAACCCCTATGAGAAGACCTCATAGATCCATACGCCAATACATAACGTATGGAAGGGAACCCGGTGAACTGAAACATCTAAGTAGCCGGAGGAAGAGAAAGAAACATCGATTCCCTGAGTAGCGGCGAGCGAAAGGGGAAGAGCCCAAACCGGGATGCGTGCATGCCGGGGTTCGGACCGCAGACCTGACCGTGAGTTT
>CAJTFX010000125.1 GCA_910575555.1 Lachnospiraceae bacterium
GGCGCTTCTCGTGCGCTAGATTTTCCTCTTTGTGGTCTGCCCGGTCTAAGCACTCGTAGACCTCGACGCTGACCTCCACGGACAGGGCTTGTCCGTTTATTTTGATGGTGACTTCCATCTGCCTATCCTCCGTTTCGATTTGGGTTTGTGCGAATCGAAACGGGGGCGGCGGGGAACGGCAGCGGGGCCGAACATCGGGCCAACTTGGCCCGAACCTGACCGGCTGGAAAAAGGAATTGTCCGGCCCTCCTGTGCCGAATTTTATTATCTTTTCATAAACTAGCGGCCCGACAAAAACAGAGGCGGAATCTCTGCAAATATCCCCGGCAATCGGCTGCAATCGCAGACGAACCACGACGGAATAGCTCTGGTCTTGTCGCATAAAAAGAGGGCGCAAGTGATTGGTTT
>CAJTFX010000126.1 GCA_910575555.1 Lachnospiraceae bacterium
GGCCAAATCCCTTTTATTCGCGCAGGCCCTCCGTAATTTCTCCATTTCCGCCGCTGAATACGGCTTTTTGACCTCTTTCCGGTATTTTATCTGCTTGATGGCGGCGCAGGGGTTCCGGCCTATCAGCCCCTCTGCAGACAGCCAGCTAAAAAAGCTGGAATAGCATCTCCGCATCCCATCCAATGTCCGGTTCCCCAGCTTCTTTCCGGAATTCTCCCGGCGGTATGATAGATAAAACCTTATGTCATAAGTGCTGACTTCATACAAGGGCTTTGCTAAAAAACGTATCAGTTTTTTGTTTTCCTCTGCGTATCTGAGTAACGTTGATTCCGCAATCCCTTCAATTCTTTTCGTGGCCAGAAACTTCTTCAGCATTCTGTCCGCGCTGTCATCTGCCAACGCCACA
>CAJTFX010000127.1 GCA_910575555.1 Lachnospiraceae bacterium
GTGGCGTTGGCAGATGACAGCGCGGACAGAATGCTGAAGAAGTTTCTGGCCACGAAAAGAATTGAAGGGATTGCGGAATCAACGTTACTCAGATACGCAGAGGAAAACAAAAAACTGATACGATTTTTAGGGAAACCATTGTATGAAGTCAGTACATATGATATCCGGTTTTATCTATCATACCGCCGGGAGAACTCCGGAAAGAAGCTGGGGAATCGGACGCTGGACGGGATGCGGAGATGCTATTCCAGCTTTTTTAGCTGGCTGTCTGCAGAGGGGTTGATAGGCCGGAACCCCTGCGCCGCCATCAAGCAGATAAAATACCGGAAAGAGGTCAAAAAGCCGTATTCAGCGGCGGAAATGGAGAAATTACGGAGGGCCTGCGCGAATAAAAGGGATTTGGCC
>CAJTFX010000128.1 GCA_910575555.1 Lachnospiraceae bacterium
GTCCGCAAACAGCCAGGATTTACGGCCGGTTGCAAATGGACGTATACAGGCTTCGCACTCATTGTTCGAAATCGGAAGCCTTCCATCCTCCATGAAGGTATTCAGATATTTTTTCTGGTTCCGACTGTATTGCGGCGCCTTTTTCAAGGATTCGTTGGCAGTGTATTTTTCGCTGGTTTCTTCTACCCATGACCAAAAAGCCTCAAGTATCGGCTGGCTTAGTTCTTTGCGTTTCTCCAGCCGCTCCTGCGGGTCTAGGCTCTGAATCTTCTTTTCGATTTTAAAGAGCTGGCTGCGCCATTCACGCGCCTCGGCCCCCTTGCTCCCCTTTAGCTCCTTTCCAGCAGAGTCCAGTGGGATGCTCTCTATATAGTGGCGACGC
>CAJTFX010000129.1 GCA_910575555.1 Lachnospiraceae bacterium
AAACCAATCACTTGCGCCCTCTTTTTATGCGACAAGACCAGAGCTATTCCGTCGTGGTTCGTCTGCGATTGCAGCCGATTGCCGGGGATATTTGCAGAGATTCCGCGCCTCTGTTTTTGTCGGGCCGCTAGTTTATGAAAAGATAATAAAATTCGGCACAGGAGGGCCGGACAATTCCTTTTTCCAGCCGGTCAGGTTCGGGCCAAGTTGGCCCGATGTTCGGCCCCGCTGCCGTTCCCCGCCGCCCCCGTTTCGATCAAAATAAACGGACAAGCCCTGTCCGTGGAGGTCAGCGTCGAGGTCTACGAGTGCTTAGACCGGGCAGACCACAAAGAGGAAAATCTAGCGCACGAGAAGCGCC
>CAJTFX010000130.1 GCA_910575555.1 Lachnospiraceae bacterium
GGAAACCCCATTTATCACTGGAGCCATTTGGAGCTTCAGCGGGGATTTGGTATCACAGAGCCCCTGACGCCGGAGCATGCAGACGATATTTACGATCGCTGCAACGAAATCTTAAAGGGATATACCGCCCGTTCCCTGATGCGGAAATTCCATGTGCAGGCCATCTGCACCACAGACGATCCCATAGACAGTCTGGAATATCATGACAGGATTCAGGCGGACCCGGAAATGGAAATCAAAGTCCTCCCCGCCTTCCGTCCGGATCAGGCGGTTAATATTGAGAAACCGGGGTTTGCCGGATATATCGAAAAGCTGTCCCAAACAGTGGGCAGAAAGCTGAACACGGCGGAGGATGTTGC
>CAJTFX010000131.1 GCA_910575555.1 Lachnospiraceae bacterium
CCGGAATACAGATATACTGGCCGCTCATATATTTGCCGATCACTGCGTTGATGCAGCTTTCCCTTCCATAAATAAGAAGCTCTGCCATACACATACTGTGGCTTCTTACCATAACTTCCCCCAGCCATCTTTGCTCACGCCCTCTGTCTTCTGCCGGCACGGTACACACAAACTCCATGCGTCCCTCCGGCCAGACCGTCATCCCGCACCTCCCAGCATTTCATGGTCCGCCACAAAACGTACCATATGTTCATCCAAAAGCCTCTTCTGCTGCTGGCAGGCATACATCAGCGCCTTTTCACATACCCGGTTTATCATCCGCGGGATGCCCGCAGATATTTTATAGACTTCGTCCTCC
>CAJTFX010000132.1 GCA_910575555.1 Lachnospiraceae bacterium
AACGTGTCGCAGTTGCCCGGAATGGTTTCCCATGTGTCCTTGAAAAGCGCCTTTAACTGGGCGAAATTCTGGATAATGATGATACTGGAAATCTCCCTTGACCGCATGGTTGACAGGAGGGAACAGTAGTCATCCGGCAGTGCGACGTTCGCAAATTCGTCAAGCATAAAGGTAACGTGTATTGGCAGCCGCCCGCCGCAGTTGAAGTCCGCCTGATAGTAAAGCTCCTGAAAAATCTGCATGAGGTAGGTTGGTTGCGCCTTGCCGGATTACTCCGGTAGGTTTCAACCTTCCCCCTCCCGAACCGGACGGACACCTCTCGGCGTATCCGGCTCTCCATCTACTAA
>CAJTFX010000133.1 GCA_910575555.1 Lachnospiraceae bacterium
ATAAATTCTGTTCCTGATGGCAAGCCGGGTGAGCTGAAAGGTTCATGCCCGGTTTAGGGCGGGGGAAAATCCGGAGATAACATCAAAGGATTACCTATCGCTATTCGCAGAACTGCGGGAACTGACTTCTTACGACGAAATGGAGCTGGATATGATCGGGGACCAGCGAACGGCAATGTTCATCATTATCTCCGATACGGATGATACCTTTAATTTCCTTGTGGCTATCATGTATACGTGCGCCCATAAGGCCGGGCGCTTCTAAATCCGGCCGTGGCTTTTTTGAAAATCTGTTGTGAGAAAGCAGTAGGTAAAATACCATGCGGTTCGCCGCAGCCTAT
>CAJTFX010000134.1 GCA_910575555.1 Lachnospiraceae bacterium
TAGCCGGCATCTATATTGGTAGATGCTTTGAATTGCTTGAGCCGTGTGAGGGGAAACTCTCATGCACGGTTCTTAGAGGGGAAGGCGGTAGTAATACCGCTGACCTACTCGACAAGCCCTCAAGCATTGAACAGCGGGAAGGGCGTGGCGTAAGGCAGGGCAATGAGAATGACGAGGTGGCAATCTACCGCTATGTCACAAAAGGGACATTCGACGCTTATTCATGGGTGCGACGTGAAGTCGCTTAATTCAATTGTTTGGCGGACTATCCGACCAAACCAGCCATTCCGTTGGCTGAAGCCGTCACCATTGGCTATGTCAGTAATGGCATT
>CAJTFX010000135.1 GCA_910575555.1 Lachnospiraceae bacterium
GCAAGGCTGCTCTATGGGCTGCTTCTTGACCGTTCCACCCTCTCACAGAAGAACGGCTGGCAGGACAGCGAGGGCAGGACGTACATTGTCTATCCCGTTTCGGAGATAACGGAAATGCTGGATAAAGGCAGCACCGCCATAAAAAGCGCACTGAACGAGCTGGACGCTGCCGGGCTTCTGGTGAGGGAACGCCGGGGCTTCTCCGCACCGAACCGCCTTTATATAAAAATACCGCAAATGCCAGTGGTACAGTTTTCCGACCATATGACAGCCATACAGCCGGAAAACCGACCCTCTGATAGCCGGAAAAGCGACCCTCATAAGG
>CAJTFX010000136.1 GCA_910575555.1 Lachnospiraceae bacterium
TACTGACATAGCCAATGGTGACGGCTTCAGCCAACGGAATGGCTGGTTTGGTCGGATAGTCCGCCAAACAATTGAATTAAGCGACTTCACGTCGCACCCATGAATATGCGTCAAATGTCCCTTTTGTGACATAGCGGTAGATTGCCACCTCGTCATTCTCGTTGCCCTGCCTTACGCCACGCCCCTCACGCTGTTCAATGCAGGAGGGCTTGTCGAGTAGGTCAGCGGTATTACTACCGCCTTCCCCTCTAAGAACCGTGCATGAGAGTTTCCCCTCACACGGCTCAAGCAATTCAAAGCATCTACCAATATAGATGCCGGCTAG
>CAJTFX010000137.1 GCA_910575555.1 Lachnospiraceae bacterium
GAAGAAATTCCATCCGCACGCTTCGTTCGACTTGCATGTGTTAGGCACGCCGCCAGCGTTCATCCTGAGCCAGGATCAAACTCTCATAAAAAGTTCTTTCCGGCCAGTCCTTCCTTAACCTCTCCATCCTTACGAATGGATTCCCTTAAGTCCGGTTTGTCTGGCTTACTGTTTTTAGGTTGCATCTTTCAATGCCTGTTCTCTTGAATCTTCCGCCAGCCTCCATTGCTTTCGGCTGACTTCTCCGCTCGTTCAAGCGGAAACTCGTTTGAATCTTTCAAGGTTATTCCACTGTTCAGTTGTCAAGGTTGTCTGTTATC
>CAJTFX010000138.1 GCA_910575555.1 Lachnospiraceae bacterium
AAAAAAACCTCCACCTGCGGTTCAGTTCTTCCACGGAATGCACATGCGCCACACGTATCTCTGCTGTGAACTGGTCCACTTTCTGGTGGAATTTTTCTATTTTGCCTTTTGACTGGCACGCGCCTGGCTTTGCATGGACAATCCTTATCCCAAGCTTCGCGCATGCCCGCCCCAGATGCCCCGCCGTGTACTGCACCCCGTTGTCCAGATAGGCGCAGTCAAACTTTCCGGCTTTTAAAACCGCCTTATGGAAGGTGTCCTCCACGATCTCCTGCCTCTGGCTATCATAAAACTCTGACTGCACGA
>CAJTFX010000139.1 GCA_910575555.1 Lachnospiraceae bacterium
CCACAAGTCCAAAGAGACACGCCGATTCCTTGAGACGATACGTGATGGGAGGTTTGAATTTGTATTCACGCCAAAACACGGGTCATGGCTGAATATGATAGAAAGCTTTTTTAGCAAAATGACAAAACAAATGCTGAAAGGCATCCGGGTAAAATCTAAAGAAGAGCTTATTGAACGGATCTACAAATATTTTGATGAAATAAATGCAGAGCCCGTTATATATCATTGGAAGTATAAAATGGATGAGTTTTCTCAGAATGATATTATCGGGCTTTAACCACTAATTATTTATTTTATGCTCTA
>CAJTFX010000140.1 GCA_910575555.1 Lachnospiraceae bacterium
AAGACCACCGTCTGCTCACTCTGCTTTAAATGCCGGATGCGGCAGAACATCTTCCGGCACTGCCCATCTTCTTTCGTCTGGCTGCTTACGCCGAGAAGCTCGTTCGCATCCACGCCGAGTATCTGCACCATCTTGATAAATATCTCTATGGACATCGCAGACTGGCCGCCCTCAATGCGGCTGACCGTGTTGGCGCTGATCCCCGCCTGTTCCGCAACCTTCTCCTGTGACATGCTGATCTCGTTCCTCCGGTCACGGATACGGTTGCCCAATCTGATCAAGTCCTGCGACCCTGCACGATT